>NZ_JBWKOM010000010.1:0-286460 GCF_059416085.1 Pseudomonas sp. GW821-FHT09E12
GCGTTACACGCTGCTGTCAACACCTCTTTTTCTCCGCTTTCGACCGAGAAGATCGAATCGTTAACTCGGCGAAAACTGACTGCCGAATCAACTCCTTCGGGCTTCGATGAACTGAAGCGTAACCACTGTCGAAAACCTCGTAACTCGTTGAATCTCAAGGAGTTTTCTGTTTCGACTGCGCCGGAAGTGGGGCGAATTATAGACTTCCAGAATCTGCCGTCAACCCCTAATTTGTCTTTTCTATCAATAACCTGCAAAAACAGATGAATCCTTCTCTATATAAGAAGAGCAGAAACATCATGAGCAATATATTGCTCAAGCGTTTTTAGTTGAGCATCATGTCGGCGCACCAAACCTCCCCCCTTGACCCGGATGATGCCTTGCCATGAATGACCAGCCCCGCAGCCTAGCCTCGACCCTGTTCCCGGTGGGACTGCTGCTTATTGCCATGGCCTCCATCCAGTCCGGCGCCTCCCTGGCCAAAAGCATGTTCCCGATCGTGGGCGCACAGGGCACCACCACACTGCGCCTGATTTTCGCCAGCATCATCATGCTGCTGCTATTGCGCCCATGGCGCGCGAAGCTCACCGCCAAGTCCCTGCGCACCGTCATCGTCTATGGCATGGCGCTGGGTGGAATGAACTTTCTCTTCTATATGTCGCTACGCAGCGTTCCTCTGGGAATCGCCGTGGCCCTGGAATTCACCGGCCCACTGGCCGTGGCCATTTATGCTTCGCGAAAAGCCATCGACTTTCTCTGGATCGCCTTGGCGATTATCGGTCTGCTGCTGTTGATTCCAACCAGCGATACGAGCGCTGGTATCGACCTGATCGGCGCGGGTTATGCCTTGGGAGCCGGGGTGTGCTGGGCGCTCTATATTCTGTTCGGGCAAAAGGCCGGGGCCGACAATGGCATCCAGACTGCAGCGCTGGGCGTGATGATTGCTGCCTTGTTCGTTGCGCCTATCGGCATCGTGCATGCCGGGGCTGCCTTGCTGACGCCCAGCCTGATCCCCATCGCCATCGGCGTGGCCATTCTCTCCACCGCCCTTCCCTACAGCCTGGAGATGGTCGCCCTGACCCGAATGCCGGCGAGAACCTTCGGCACGCTGATGAGTATCGAGCCTGCTTTTGGTGCCTTGTCCGGGCTGCTGTTCCTCCACGAATTCCTGTCGCTCGCGCAGTGGCTGGCTATTGCCTGCATCATCCTGGCGTCAGTGGGTGCGACCCTGACCATGCGCAGCGAATCGAAACCTTTGGTCGCGGCGGATTGATTCCTGGTTGTACATAGCTCTGGTATTTGCCGCTCAATTAGGCCATGTTTAGGCGCTGTAACTCAGCGCCAGTCATGGATTTTTCAGGCAAGGACCGCACAGACGCCAAAGTGACAGCTAACGCAGTCGAACCCGGACAACAGATCCGGGATCAGCAATAGGGACAGGAATGAAACGTTTTTTGATTCTGTTAGCCGTACTGGCCATCGCAGGTTGCGCCGCAACTTCGAAAACCGAGGTCAAGCGCGGAAAGAAGGGCCTGCATATCAACTGCTCCGGCCTGTCCTCCTCCTGGGACAAATGCTACGCCAGCGCTGCTACCTCCTGCGGCCCCAAAGGCTACAAGGTGATCGCCAAATCCGGAGATGCAGTGGAGGACCCGGGCGACTATCCCTTCGGCCTGAATCCCGCCGGCTATACCAGCCGCAGCATGATCGTCATCTGCAAGTAGGCAGCACCTGCCTACTGCACATCCTGCATTGGCAATTGACGAACAATTTCGTCATGGCTCGACTTCAGGACCTGGCGCTGAATATCCGGACTGACCAGCATTCGCGCCACCACCAACGCCCCCACACATTGCGACAGAATCGACCAGGCCAGGCTGTCGCTGCCCAGGGTGCGCGCCCAACTCTGCTGCAAACGGCAAATCCAATCTTGCGCCTGCTGTCGAACCACCTCGTCCGCCCGTGAGATTTCCGCGCCCAAGGTTGGCAAGGCGCAGCCCGTTTCAGGGCTCTCGACATGCGCCATGCTCAAGTAGCGCTTGAGACAGCGCTCAAGCCGCATCCGGTTTTGCTCACCATCGCCCCCCAGACGCTCAAGGCTCTGGCTCAGCTCCCGTTCGACAATAGAACCGAACAGCTCATCCTTGGATGAAAAGTGGCTGTAGAACGCCCCACCACTCAGCCCGATCGCTTTCATCAGGCCATCGACCCCCACAGTCGAAAATCCTTCTTTTTTCGCTGACACTGCGCTGCTCTGCAGCAGCCGTTCCCGGGTTTCCTGCTTGTGACTGGCTGAATAACGCATGACGCCCCTCTCCTCTCTTCGTCTTGACGCTCGGCGGATCGTAGCATAACGTTCGTTTAGTTAACGACCGTTTACCAATAGAGCGATCCCACCATGACTACAGCCACAGAGAACAAGAAAGTCGTTTTGGTCGTCGGAGCCGGCGATGCCACAGGCGGTACAATTGCCAAGCGTTTTGCCCGGGAAGGTTTTGTCGCCTGTGTCACCCGACGCAGCGCGGACAAGTTGCAGCCCCTGGTGGAGGCCATCCAGCAATCGGGAGGCGAAGCCCATGGGTTCGCCTGCGACGCTCGAAAAGAGGAAGAAGTGATTGCCTTGATCGAACAGATCGAGCGCGAGATCGGTCCGATCGAAGCCCTGGTGTTCAATATCGGCGCCAACGTGCCCTGCAGCATCCTTGAAGAAACAGCGCGCAAGTACTTCAAGATCTGGGAGATGGCCTGCTTCTCAGGTTTCCTCAATGCGCGAGAAGTGGCCAAGCGCATGGTCACTCGCAAACGCGGGACCATCCTGTTCACTGGCGCCACCGCGGGCTTGCGCGGCGCTGCGGGGTTTGCCGCCTTTGCCGGAGCCAAGCATGGCATTCGCGCACTGGCGCAAAGCATGGCCCGGGAGCTGGGGCCGTTGAATATCCACGTTGCTCATGTGGTGGTCGATGGCGCCATCGACACGGACTTCATCCGCAACAGTTTCCCGGAAAAGTATGCGCTCAAGGATGAGGACGGCATCCTCAACCCCGAACACATCGCCGACAACTACTGGTATCTGCACAGCCAGCCCCGGGATGCCTGGACCTTCGAACTGGATCTGCGGCCCTGGAACGAACGCTGGTAAACCCTGCGCCACAACAACAAAAAGGGAGCATCACCGATGAGCAAAACCGTCGAGTTCTTTTTCGACCTGGGCAGTCCGACCTCTTACCTGGCCTACACCCAATTGCCAAAGATCTGTGCCCAGACAGGCAGCCAGCTAATTTATCAACCCATGTTGCTCGGTGGCGTGTTCAAGGTCACGGGCAATGCCTCGCCGATCAGCATCCCCGCCAAAGGACGCTACATGCTTCAGGACCTGGCGCGTTATGCCAAACGTTATGAGGTACCACTGGCATTCAACCCGCACTTCCCGATCAACACCCTGCTGCTGATGCGCGCGGTGACCGGCATGCAACTGCGACATCCACAGCGTTTTGTTGCCTTTATCGACTGTCTGTTCCACGCACTCTGGGTCGAGAAGCGCAACCTGAACGATCAGGCCATCGTTGCCGCGGTACTCAGTGAGGGGGGATTCGATCCGCAAGAGGTGCTGGCCCTGACCAACGATGAAGAGGTCAAGAACGCCCTCAAGGACAAGACCGAACAAGCCTTGCAGCGCGGCGTTTTTGGCGCGCCGAGCATGTTCGTCGATAACCAGTTGTTCTTCGGCCAGGATCGCCTGGACTTTGTCCTCGAAGCCCTGAGCTAAGTCAAAGCTTCGGTAAGACAAACAACGCAATTCGCGCTGCCGGCCCAAAGCCGGCAGCGCGATTCATGTTCAGAGGGTTGCGGTACGGGTATTCAGCCATTCCAGCGCCGCGCCCTGCAGCAGCGGACTCAGGCGCCGACGCACTTCAGCGTGGTAGGCGTTGAGCCACTCACGCTCGTCCTGGGTCAGCAGCGAAGGTTCCAGGCAGCGGCTGTCGATCGGGCACAAGGTCAGGGTTTCGAACTTGAGGAACTCGCCGAATTCGCTAGTGCCTGCCTCAAGGTTCATCGCCAGGTTTTCGATGCGCACGCCCCAACGGCCCGGACGATAAGTACCCGGCTCGATCGAGGTGATCATCCCTGGCTGCATCGCGGTTTGCGGTGCTGGCGCCGCCTGATAGGCGATCACTTGCGGGCCTTCGTGGACATTGAGGAAATACCCCACGCCATGACCGGTGCCGTGCCCGTAATCCACGCCTTCGGCCCAGATCGGCGCGCGGGCGATGGCGTCCAGCAACGGCGACAGGATGCCCCGCGGGAATTGCGCCCGGGACAAGGCGATCACGCCCTTGAGCACCCGCGTGCAATCGCGCTTCTGCTCGGCGCTCGGGGTACCGACCGGGACCATGCGGGTGATGTCCGTGGTACCGCCCAGGTATTGGCCGCCGGAATCGATCAGCAGCAGGCCATCACCTTCGATCACCGCATACTCTTCTTCGGTGGCGTGGTAATGCGGCATCGCGCCATTGGCGTTGAACGCGGCGATGGTGTTGAAGCTCAGGGACACATAACCGGGGCGACGGGTGCGCGCCGCGGTCAGGTGCTCGTCGATGGTCAGCTCGGTAATGCGTTCACGGCCCCAGGCCGATTCCAGCCAGGCGAAGAATTCGCAGAGCGCCGCACCGTCCTGCTCCATGGCCTGGCGGATATGCTCGGCATCAGCCAGGCTTTTACGGGACTTGGCCAAGGTCGTCGGATTCAGGCCTTCCAGCAGCGTCACACCATCCCCAAGGTTATCCAGCAAACCGGCGGTAACCCGCGCCGGATCCACCAGCAGGCTGGCGCCGTCGGAAATCGCACTCAGGGCCGCGGCCACTTCGCTGTAGTCACGCAGGGCGATGCCGTCCTGTTCCAGCACGGCACGCAAGGCATCATCGACTTTGCTCAGCGCCACGAACAGCGTCGCCTGCTGTTGGCTGATCAGGGCGAAAGAGACGAACACCGGGTTGAACGAGACGTCACCGCCGCGCAGGTTGAACAGCCAGGCGATGTCGTCGAGGGTGGCGATGAAATGCCAGTCCGCGCCTCGCTCTTTCAGGGTTTCGCGCAGCTTGCCGAGCTTCTCGACCCGGTCGACCGTGGCCTGGGGCGGCAAATGCTGGTAGATCGGCTGGTCCGGCAGGCTCGGGCGGTCGCTCCAGACTTCGTTCAGCAGATCGATATCGGTGCGCAGGCGAGCACCGCGCTCCTGCAGCTTGTTGCCCAGGGTACGCGCCGAAGCCAGCGCCATCACCGCGCCGTCGACCGCGACCACGCCCCCTTCCGGGGTCTGCTCGGCCAGCCAGTCCAACGGGCCGGGCTGGCCCGGCAACAGTTTGACCAACTCGATGCCGCTGCCCTTGAGTTCCTTGGTCGCCTGCTCCCAATAACGGCTATCGGCCCAGACCCCGGCGAAATCCGCCGTCACGATCAGGGTGCCGACCGAACCGTGAAAACCCGACAGCCACTGCCGGCCTTGCCAGTAACCGGGCAGGTACTCCGACAGGTGCGGGTCGGCCGACGGCACCAGCAGGGCATGAATGCCCTCGCGGTTCATCAGCTCGCGGGTGCGCGCCAGGCGCTGGGGGACCACTCCATTGGTCAAGGGCTGCGTACTCATTGTGTCTCCTGCTACCAGGTCAATCATTGTTATTGGATACCGAGGGCATCGACCCTCAGGGTTGGGCAACCGCCCAGAACGCCGGTGCACTGGCGGATGAAGCCTTGATCAGCTGGACGGCCTGATCGATGTCCTGCTCGGTGGTGAAACGCCCCAGGCTCAGGCGGATGGTCCGCCCCGCCGCCCGGGCGTCGAGCCCCAACGCCAGCAACACATGGGACGGCGCATTGCTCGCCGAGTTGCAGGCCGAGGTCGCGGAAAACGCGATGGAGGCACTCAGGGCCGCCGGGTTGAACGCCCCTTCACCGAAGGTGAGGCTCAAGGTGTGGGGAATGCGCTGGGCCGGGCTGCCGTTCAGGCGCAGCCCCGGCACGTCGGCCAATTGTTCGAGCAGACGCTCGCGCAGACGGGCGATGGCCGCCGCTTCTTCGTCGAAATGTTCGGCGGCCAGGGCAAAGGCGGCGCCCATGGCGGCAATCTGATGGGTCGCGAGCGTCCCGGAGCGCAAGCCGCCTTCATGGCCGCCGCCGTGGATCTGCGCCTGCAAGCGCTGCTGCGCGCGCGGGCCGACGTAGAGCGCGCCGATGCCCTTGGGGCCGTAAATCTTGTGGGCGGAAAAGGACATCAGGTCCACCGGCCACTGCGCCAGGTCGATCGCCACCTTGCCCGCGCCCTGGGCCGCGTCGACATGCAGCAGCGCCCCGCGCTCACGGACCACACGGCCAATGCCCGGGATGTCGTTGAGCGTGCCCAGTTCGTTATTGACCAGCATCAGCGACACTAGGAAGGTGTCGTCGCGCAGGGCCTCGCTGACCGCCTCGGGCGTGATCAGCCCGTCGCTGTCCGGCACCAGGTAAGTCACCGCCACGCCGGCAGCCTGCAACTGGCTGGCGGTGTCGAGAATGGCCTTGTGCTCGATCTGGCTGGTGATGATGTGCCCGCCGGAGATGCCCCGGGCCTGGGCCACGCCCTTGAGCGCCAGGTTGTTGGATTCGGTGGCGCCGGAGGTCCAGACGATCTGCTCGGGCGCCGCGCCCACCAGTTGGGCGACCTGCTGGCGCGCCAGCTCGACGCTGCGCCGGGCCTGTTGGCCGAAGGCGTGGGAACTGGACGCCGGATTGCCGAAGTTACCGTTGAACCCCAGACATTCCACCATCACCTGAATGACTCGCTCGTCCACCGGCGTGGTGGCGGCGTAGTCGAAATAGAGAGGACGTTTATTCATCGCAAAAATACCCGCAGAGCCTGTTCCAGGATCAAGGTTCGCTCGGTGCCGAACGCTGATACGCGCCCTTTCGGCAACGCAAAAATGGCAGACCGTCAGCAATACCCGATCGGATGCAGTTAAAGAAGGACAACTTCATTTAAAAGTGCGTAGGAACGCTCCCGAGGGGCAGCTTAACAGGCTCCGGGAGCCGGGTTAAGCGAGGTTCGGCCAGGGGGCCGAAGAACAAGGCGCAAGGCGGGGAAAATCATCACAGGGTTTTGCCGATGCTCACCGGCAGTCCGTCAGCCTGCGCAGGCAAGGCCGTGGCAGATCGACAAATCAGCTGGCCCGGCCATGCAGGGTCACGCTGTGCTCGGCGTTCATTTCGCCCTGCCGGTCGAAACCGAAGGTCCGTTGCGGGGCAAGCAGCTCGACCTTCTTCTGTTGGTATTCGTCAAAGGACAGCCCGCGCCGGTTCAGGGCTTCCAGCGCCAGTTCGCGGGTTTCCTCGGCGGTATAGGGACGCGACTCCGGGCCAGGCTGGCTGGCACAACCGGCCAGCACCGCAGTGGCGACAAGCAAGGAAAAGACAAGCGAACGGTTCATGGCAAAAGCTCCTGGATCTGGGCTGCGAGGCAATGGACACAGGCTACCGTCGCCCTTCCCGGGGCAGAAATCATCACGCTCGATAGTGGCTATCGATTCCCCCTATCGCAGCCCATCGCAGGCGCACATATTCCTAAAAGACCTATAAATATGGAAATAAAGTATTTTTTAGGAATATAAGTAAGCCTTTATAACAGGTCCATCGCGCCGCCTGCTGTTGCCTGAGCAACTGTTCACCAGGCAACAGCCAATCAACAAAACAGTGTCTTCCCAACAACAGCCCGCTCCTGCAACAGCGCCACAAGCCCCGCCACTCAAGGCTTTGCGTCGCTGGTACAGCTCTTGCTCAAGCCCTGGGACTACTCACTGCTCGTTGAGCCCTGTTCAACAAAGGAACTGATCATGTCGCGTCCATTAAAAGTCGTTGCCCTGTCCGGTGGAACCTGGCGCCCCTCGCGCACCCTGGTGCTGACCCAGGCGCTGCTCGCCGAACTGGCGGGGCAATTGCCGATCGAGAGCACGCTCATCGAACTGGGCGACATCGCCCGCCCCCTGGGCGCGGCCCTGTCCCGCCAGGAGCTGGCGGCGGAAGTCGAAGCGCAGTTGCAAGCCATCGAAAGCGCCGACCTGCTGATCGTCGCAGCGCCCGTGTACCGCGGTTCCTACCCGGGCCTGCTCAAGCACCTGTTCGACCTGATCGACCTCAACGCGCTGATCGACACCCCGGTGCTGCTGGCCGCCACCGGTGGCAGCGAGCGTCATGCCCTGGTGCTGGATCACCAGCTGCGGCCGCTGTTCAGTTTCTTCCAGGCCCTGACCCTGCCCATCGGGGTCTATGCCACCGAGGCCGACTTCGCCAACTACCAGATCACCAGCGAGCCCTTGAAGGCCCGCATTCGCCTTGCGGCAGAACGCGCCGCGCCGCTGTTCGGCGTGCATCCGAAAAATCTGCTGAAAATCGCTTAAGGACCTGTCATGGATGTTTTCTGGTTTCTTCCGACTCACGGCGACGGCCATTACCTGGGCACCACCCAGGGCGCGCGTCCGGTCACCCTCAACTACCTCAAGCAAGTGG
The DNA here is from genome assembly GCF_059416085.1 of Pseudomonas sp. GW821-FHT09E12. Classification (NCBI taxonomy): domain Bacteria; kingdom Pseudomonadati; phylum Pseudomonadota; class Gammaproteobacteria; order Pseudomonadales; family Pseudomonadaceae; genus Pseudomonas; species Pseudomonas sp. GW821-FHT09E12. The sequence continues at coordinate 8,533 of NZ_JBWKOM010000010.1, forward strand.
CCCAGGCCGCGGACAGCCTGGGCTATCACGGCGTACTGATCCCCACCGGGCGTTCGTGCGAAGACTCCTGGGTGATCGCCTCGGCGCTGGTGCCCCTGACCGAACGCCTGCGCTACCTGGTGGCGATCCGCCCGGGGATCATCTCGCCGACCGTCTCGGCGCGCATGGCCGCCACCCTCGACCGGCTGTCCAACGGGCGCCTGCTGATCAACGTGGTGACCGGCGGCGACCCTGACGAGAACCGTGGCGACGGCAGCTTCCTCAGCCACAGCGAACGCTATGAAGTCACCGACGAATTCCTGAGGATCTGGCGCCGGGTGCTGCAAGGCGAAGCCGTGGACTTCGAAGGCAAGCATCTGCATGTGCAGAACGCCAAGGCCCTGTACCCGCCGGTGCAGAAACCTTACCCGCCGCTGTATTTCGGCGGGTCCTCGGACGCCGCCCATGACCTCGCCGCCGAACAGGTGGACGTCTACCTGACCTGGGGCGAACCACCGGCCGCGGTCGCCGAGAAACTCGCCGACGTGCGCGAACGGGCCGCCCGCCACGGCCGCACGGTGAAGTTCGGTATCCGCCTGCATGTGATCGTGCGCGAAACCGCGGAAGAGGCCTGGAAGGCCGCGGACAAGCTGATCGAACACATCAGCGACGACACCATCGCCGCCGCGCAGCAATCCTTCTCGCGCTTCGACTCCGAGGGCCAGCGGCGCATGGCCGCCTTGCACGACGGGCGGCGCGACAACCTGGAAATTGCCCCCAACCTCTGGGCCGGCGTCGGCCTGGTGCGTGGCGGCGCCGGCACCGCGCTGGTGGGCAACCCTGAGCAGGTGGCGGCGCGGATCAAGGAATACGCGGACCTGGGGATCGAAAGCTTCATTTTCTCCGGCTACCCGCACCTGGAAGAAGCCTACCGCTTTGCCGAGCTGGTGTTCCCGCTGCTGCCGGAGCCCTACGCCAGCCTGGCCGGGCGTGGCGTGACCAACCTCACCGGGCCGTTCGGCGAAATGATCGCCAATGACGTGCTGCCGAGCAAAAAAGCGGCTGGAGCTTGAGGGTGTTTATCGCCTGACAGAACGCTATCGCGGGCCAGCCTCGCGCCTACAGAAACCACCTGCACCCTGTAGGAGCGAGCTTGCTCGCGATCGAGCGCCCCGCGCTCGCCTCACAGCCCCACCGATTTCACGGCCCAATAACCGGCCCCGAACGAGGAACACCGCGTGACTGCCAAGCCGCAAAGCGCCTTGTTGTCCCCCTTGCAGACCGCCCGCCAGCTGGCGGCCGAGTTTGCCCTGACCGCCGTCGAACGCGACGAACGCGGCGGTACCCCGAAAGCCCAGCGCGACGCCCTGCGCCAGAGCAGCCTGCTGGCCCTGAGCATTCCCACCCAGTACGGCGGCCTCGGCGCCAGCTGGAGCGAGACCCTGAACATCGTCCGCGAGTTCGCCAAGGTCGACAGCTCCATCGCCCACGTCTTCGGCTTCCACCACCTGATGCTGGCCACCGTGCGCCTGTTCGCCCGCCCGGAACAATGGCAACCCTGGTTCGAACAGACCGCGCGCAAGAACTGGTTCTGGGGCAACGCCCTCAACCCGCTGGACACCCGTACCGTGGTGAAGAACCTCGGCGGCTGGCGCGAGTTCTCCGGCAAGAAGAGCTTCTGCTCCGGCGCCAGCGATTCGGAAATGCTCATCGCCTCGGCGGTCGACGAAAGCAACGGCGGCAAGCTGCTGATTGCCGCCATTCCCAGCGGCCGCAGCGGCATCACCCTGCACAACGACTGGAACAACATGGGCCAGCGCCAGACCGATAGCGGCAGCGCCAGCTTCGAGCGGGTGCGGGTCGAGGAATCGGAACTGCTGCTGGACCCGGGGCCCTTGAGCACGCCCTTCGCCTGCCTGCGCCCACTGATCGCCCAACTGACCTTCACCCACATGTTCCTCGGCATCGCCGAAGGGGCTTTTGAAGAAGCTCGCCAATACACCCTCACCGAAACCCGGCCCTGGCATAAGTCCAGCGCGCAGGAGGCCTATCAGGACCCTTATGTGCTGGGTCATTACGGTGATTTCTGGGTGGCCCTGGAAGGCATGCGCCTGTTGGTGGAGCGCGCCGCGGAGCTGCTGGACAAGGCCTGGGCCAAGGGGCCGAACCTGAGCGCCGAAGAACGCGGCCACCTGGCCACGGCCATCGCCACCGCCAAGGTCGCCACCACGCGCCAGGGCCTGGAGCTGTGCAGCCGCCTGTTCGAGGTCACCGGCGCCCGCTCCACCCACGCCTCCCTGCGCCTGGACCGGCATTGGCGCAACCTGCGCACGCAAACCCTGCACGACCCGGTGGATTACAAACTCCATGAGTTGGGTGACTGGGCCCTGAACCAGTCCCTGCCGACCCCGACTTTCTATTCCTAGCCTTCTGTTCCCGGAGCTTGTCCATGCAGCTTTTGACCCTACCGCCCTCGCCGGCCCTGGCCACCTCGATCCGGGCCACCGCCCAGGTGTTCGAAGACCCGAAATCCCAGGCCTTGCTGGCGCATCTGCAGCAGGTCGCGCCGAGCGAGGCCAGCGTGTTGATCATCGGCGAAACCGGTACCGGCAAGGAGCTGGTGGCGCGCCATATCCACAACCTCAGCGCCCGGCGCAACCGGCCCTTCGTGGCGGTGAACTGTGGCGCGTTCTCCGAGTCACTGGTGGAGGCCGAGCTGTTCGGCCATGAAAAAGGCGCCTTCACCGGGGCCCTGAGCGCCAAGGCCGGCTGGTTCGAAGAGGCCAATGGCGGGACCCTGTTCCTCGACGAGATCGGTGACCTGCCGATGGCAATCCAGGTGAAGCTGCTGCGGGTGCTGCAGGAGCGCGAAGTGGTGCGCCTGGGTTCGCGCAAAAGCATTCCCATCGATGTGCGGGTGCTGGCGGCAACCAACGTGCAACTGGAGAAAGCCATCAACGCCGGGCATTTTCGCGAGGACCTGTACTACCGCCTCGACGTCGTCAGCCTGGAACTAAGCCCGCTGCGCGAGCGCCCCGGCGACATCCTGCCGCTGACCCGGCACTTTATCGAGGCCTACAGCCAGCGCCTGGGCTACGGCGCCGTGACCATCAGCAGCGAGGCCGAGCACAAGCTGCGCAGCTACGGCTGGCCGGGCAATATCCGCGAACTGGAAAACGTCATCCACCACACCCTGCTGATCTGCCGCGACGGCGTGATCGAGCGCGACGACCTGCGCCTGTCGAACATGCGCATCGAACGCCAGGACGACAGCCACCACAGCCACGACGACTCAGCCGAAGCCCTGCTGGAGCGAGCCTTTCACAAACTCTTCGAAGAGCAGGCCGGCGCCCTGCATGAAAAGGTCGAGGACGCGCTGCTGCGCGCGGCCTACCGCTTCAGCCACTACAATCAGGTGCACACCGCCAACCTGCTGGGCCTGAGCCGCAACGTCACCCGCACCCGGCTGATCAAGATCGGCGAACTGGCGGTGAACAAGCGCCGCCCGCCGGAAAAACCCGGCCAGCACGAGCGCACCCTGCAACTGTCGATCTAGCTGGCCAAACGGCAATGCAACGCGTTGTCCGGGCTGCGCTCGATGCTGCGCACCACCTGGAACGAGCCGAAGGTCACGGTCTTGGCCTGGTAGGCACGCAGCAGTTGCCAGAAGTCCTGTTCGCCCTTCTCGAAACTCTGGAAGGCCGCCTCGCCGGCTTCCCGGGTTTGCCATTGCAGGTAGTTGAGCACTCGCCGGCCGTCCTCGCTGGCCTGCACGCTGCCACTCAGGAAGCCCGGGTAGCCCTGGGCCAGGCGCTCGGTCTGCTCGGACAGCGCCGACACCAGGCCGGATTGTTGATGGGGCTCGATTTCGAATTCGATCAATTGCGTAAAGCTGCGGTTTTGCGCAAACGCGTGCATGGCAAGTCCCCACTGACGGATAAACGGAATCTTGTGATTCGAAGTTCCGCAGGGTAAAACCTCCAGTTAAGTAAAGGTCAAGCGACTTTTGCTCATTCCCCACCCGCAGGAGCGCTGCATGCCCAGCCCCGAAACCGTGCACAAGGAACTCACCGTCGGCCAAGTGGCCGCCCGCAGTGGCGTAGCGGTCACCGCCCTGCATTTCTATGAAACCAAGGGGCTGATCAAGAGCAACCGCAACGCCGGCAACCAGCGCCGTTATCCGCGGGAAGTGCTGCGCCGGGTGGCGCTGATCAAGGTGGCGCAGCGCCTGGGCATTCCCCTGGCCGAGATCGGCCAGGCCCTGCGCAGCCTGCCGGACCACCGCGCACCGACGGCCGCCGACTGGAGGCGGCTGTCCGAGCAGTGGAGCCAGGAGCTGGATGAGCGGATCAAGCAACTGACCCTGCTGCGCGACCGCCTCAACGGCTGCATCGGCTGCGGCTGCCTGTCGATGCAAGACTGCCCGCTGCGCAACCAGGGCGATCAGTTGGGCGAACGCGGCCCGGGCGCGCGATTGCTGGAAACCGATTGAGCGGGCGGCCCATCGGTTTCCCCAGCCAGACCGCAGCCTGTGGCAGCGGCTGCACCTCTTCTCCTGATCGCTGGCTCACTGTTGCCAGGCGAACACCTCGTCAGCTCAAGCCAGGCAGTGGACTGCCCGGGCCTATAGTGAACCGACCGGAAAACCGGCCAGGTTCACTTCGACAAACCCATGACAAGAAAGGAGAACCGAGATGAGCGTCAAACCCATCCCCGAGGGTTACCCCAGCATCACGCCCTACCTGGGGATTACGCAGGCTGCCGAGGCTATCGAGTTCTACAAGAATGCCTTCGGCGCCATCCAGGTCATGCGCCTGGACATGCCCGACGGCAGCGTCGGCCATGCCGAGCTGCGCATCGGCGACTGCCCGATCATGCTGGGAACGCCCTGCGATCAGGGGCCACTGAGCAATCCCGACCAATCACCCGCCGTCGGCCTGCACCTGTACGTCAACGATGTCGACAAACAGTTCGCCCAGGCCATCGCCGCTGGTGGCCAGGTGGTGTCCGAGGTCAAGGACCAGTTCTACGGCGACCGCAGCGGCACCCTCAAAGACCCGTTCGGCCACCTGTGGTTTCTCGCCACCCGCAAGGAAGACCTGAGCGAAGAGCAGATCAAGCAGCGGGCCATGGAGATGTTTAAACAGCAGGGATAAGCCCTGTGCCTGAAAACCGTTGATCGCGGGCAAGCCTCGCGCCTACAGACGCGCGTGCTTCTGTAGGAGCGAGCGGGCGGCGATCCGACTTGCCCGCGATAGCCTCCCCCGGACCGTCCCCCTGCCATTGGTCGCGCGGAAACATTTACTTTCATATCGTCTTTCGGGATTTACGATTCTCATTCGTCTTAATTAGATGCAGCAGGTCGCGTTGGCGAAGGTTACGCCGCGGGTTTCTCTCCGGGCTTACCAGCCGCCCGCGGCTCCACTCCTCGAATCAAGACGCGTGCTCAATGTCGAAGAAGTCCCGCTCGAAAATCTGGTTTCTCGTTCACAGCTGGCTGGCCCTGCCCATCTGGTTCTTTGTGCTGATCGTTTGCGTCACCGGCACCCTGGCCGTGGTCAGCCAGGAAATCGTCTGGCTGGCCAACCCCGACATCCGCGCCAGCAAACCCACAGGCGACGCCCAACCGCTGAGCTACGACCAGATCGTCAAAGCCATCAAGCAGGCCGAACCGCAGACCCTGGTCGAAAGCATCAGCACCCCCGACGAAGCGCATTTTGCCCTGACTGTGGGCGTCAGCTACCCCGATGGCCGTTCCGTCGAGGTCTATGTCAACCCGTACACCGGCGTCATCCAGGGCGTCAGCCCGCAATTCAACTTCCAAGCCTTCACCCGCGCCCTGCACGGCTGGTGGCTGGTGCCTTTCACCAACGGCTACAGCTGGGGCTGGTACCTGGTATCGCTGCTCGGCCTGCCGATGCTGGCCTCGCTGGTCACCGGCCTGGTGGTCTACAAGAAGTTCTGGAAGGGTTTCCTCAAGCCGACCCTGCGCCTGCGCCATGGCGCGCGGATTTTCTGGGGCGACTTGCATCGCCTGAGCGGCATCTGGTCGATCTGGTTCATCGCGGTGATCTCCATCACCGGCACCTGGTTCCTGATCCAGGCGATTCTTGGCGACAACCAGATCACCCTTTCCAGCGAACCCATAGTTCCGGTGATCGCTCGCGAAAGCGTGCCGACCTCCGCCGACGGCAGCCCGGCGCCGATGATCGGCGTCGATGAAGCCATCCGCATCGCCACCCAGCAGATCCCGGGGTTCGAGGTCAGCTTCGTCATGCTGCCGAGCAATGCCTACAGCCACCTGTTCATTGGCGGCCGCGGCTGGTACCCGCTGATGTACCAGACCGCCAACCTCAACCCTTACAGCGGCTCGGTCGATACCATGCACCTGTTGTCCCATCGCTCGGCCCTGGAGTTCGTCACCGAGTCCATGCGTCCGCTGCACACCGGTGATTTCGGCGGCATCTGGATCAAGCTGATCTGGTGCTTCTTCGGCCTGCTGCTGAGCATGATGGTGCTCAGCGGCCTGCTGATCTGGACCAAGCGCACCGCCCTGGCCACCGCCGCGGCCATCAAGCGCAGCCACAAGACACCGCGCCCCACCCTCGCCCAGCGCCCGGTTGCGGCCCTGCACAGCGACACGCCGGAGGGCAACCTGTGAGCAAGACAGACAACCCAATGCCGGTTTCGCCCCTGCGCCAATTCTGGCTGAAATGGCGTTTCCACCTGAACATCCTGCTGTTGCTGGTCCCCCTCGGCTTCATGCCCAAGTACTTCGCCGACGCGGCGCTGGCCCGTGGCGACAGCGGCCTGGGCGAACGCGAGGTGGGCGAGGTGCAGGTCGGGCCCTGGAGCCTGCGTCTGGCCGAACTGCGCAACCAAGCACCGCAACTTCAGGGGCCAGCCGGCTATATGAAGGGCTTCAATGCCGCCCTGTGCGACGCCTGCATCGACCAGGTCAAGGCCACCTACCTGCGCATCGGCAAACCCCGCAGCCTGCGCGCCGCCGGGGTGATCTTCTTCGGCACCCCGTACCGCATGGGGGCCAGCCTGCCCGTTCCGGAAAAGACCAAGGCCGACGCCGAGCTGTGGATAACCATGGAAGGCTGGGACGGCAGCCTGCACCAGGCAGCCATCCCCCTGGGCCAGGCATCCCCGGCCACCCTCGCCTGGCTGAACCAACAAGGAGGCAAACCATGATTGCTGTACCCACCGCCCGCCTGCGCCTGCTCGGTGCCGGCGCACTCCTGCTGGCCAGCGCCCTGTTCAGCGGCGGCGCCCTGGCCCATAACCCGATGTGCGAGTGCAAGCAGATCGACGGCGAGCAGATCCGCTGCACCGGCGGCTTCTCCGACGGCAGCGGCGCCCCGGGAGTGACCCTGGACGTGATCGGCTACGACGAAACCATCCTGGTGCCCGGCAAGCTGGGCGCCGACTCCACCCTGACCTTCAAGAAACCCGACGCCGAGTTCTACGTGCTGTTCGACGCCGGCCCCGGCCACGTGGTCGAGATCGACCAAGCCGACATCGAGGCCCCATGAGCACCTCCACCCACCAAGTTGTGCGCCCGGCCGGCGCCGGCCATGAAACCCTCTACGTCCTGCTGCTGTGCCTGTTGATCCTCAGCGTGGCCAGTGCCGTGGTGCTCTGGCACGGCGAAAGCAGCGAAGTGGCGAGCATCGACAGTCATCAGCTGGACGCCCGCCGCGACCTCACCGCCGGCGAACAGGGCCTGTACGCCGACCTGCGGGTGACCCTCGACGAAATCCGCCTGCTGCGCGAAGAAGCCCAGGCCCTGCCGACGCCCGAACAACTGGCCGAGGAAGGTTTCGCGCCCTTTGCCCAGGACGCCAGTTCGGTGAGCCGTGGCGGGCATGCCTGGCAACTGCGGCAACAGGCCTATGTCGGCCTCAGCCAGAACAATCAAGTGGCCGGCTCCTTCCTGATGCGCATCGCCGCCGATCCGGCCGCCGCCCCGGACATCTGGCTCAACCGCGGCCCGTCCCTCGCCGCCCCCGACGACCTCAGCGACGCCGCCCTGGCCAGTGCCGGCTGGCAGCAGGTGGTCGCGCAATTCGATGCCGGAGTGACCCGCCAGCATCGCCACTGAACCCACGCATTCACCCGAGAGAAGACCGCTAGCCCATGCCTATTTCATCTCAACGCCGCCCGCTCCTGCGGGTGCTGCTGGTCAGCCTGTTCGCCCTGTTGCTCAGCCCTCTCGCCACGGCCGACCAGGCCAAGCGCCTGCGTATCGGCATCACCCTGCACCCCTACTACAGCTACGTGGCCAACATCGTCGGCGACAAGGCCGAGGTCGTGCCGCTGATTCCCGCCGGCTTCAACCCCCACGCCTATGAACCGCGCGCCGAAGACATCAAGCGCATCGGCACCCTGGACGTGATCGTGCTCAACGGCGTCGGCCACGACGACTTCGCCGACCGCATGATCGAGGCCAGCGAACGCCCGGACATCCCGGTGATCGAGGCCAACCAGAACGTGCCGCTGCTGGCCGCCACCGGCATCGCCGCGCGCGGCGCCGGCAAAGTGGTCAACCCGCACACCTTCCTGTCCATCAGCGCCTCCATCGCCCAGGTCAACAACATCGCCCGCGAGCTGGGCAAGATGGACCCGGCCAACGCCAAAACCTACACCCAGAACGCCCGCGCCTACGGCAAACGCCTGCGGCAGATGCGCGCCGACGCCCTGGCCAAGCTGACCAAGGCGCCCAACGCCGACCTGCGGGTGGCCACGGTGCACGCCGCCTACGACTACCTGCTGCGCGAGTTCGGCCTGGAAGTCACCGCCGTGGTCGAGCCGGCCCATGGCATCGAGCCCAGCCCGAGCCAGTTGAAAAAGACCATCGACCAGTTGCGTGAACTGGACGTCAAGGTGATCTTCTCCGAGATGGACTTCCCGTCCACCTACGTCGACACCATCCAGCGCGAGTCCGGGGTCAAGCTGTACCCGCTGTCGCACATTTCCTACGGCGACTACAGCGCCGAGAAATACGAGAAGGAAATGTCCGGCAACCTCGACACCGTGGTCCGGGCGATCCAGGAGGCCGGCGCATGACCGCCCTGCACAGCCTGGCCCGCGGCCCGTCCATCGAATTCGACCAGGTCAGCCTGACCCTGGGTCGCACCACCATCCTCGACAACGTCAGCTTCAAGGTGCAACCCGGCACCGTGCATGCGCTGGTCGGCCCCAACGGCGGCGGCAAGAGCTCGCTGATCAAGACCCTGCTCGGGCAGATGCCCCACCAGGGCCAGTTGCGCCTGCAATGGCCGGGCGAGCCGGGGGTGATCGGCTATGTGCCGCAAGCCCTGGAATTCGACCGCGGCCTGCCGATGACCGTCGACGACTTCATGGCCGCCATGTGCCAGCGCCGCCCGGCTTTCCTCGGCCTCAGCCGGCATTACGCCGCGGCCATAGGCGAAGCCCTGGAGCGGGTCGGCATGCAGGACAAACGCAAGCGGCGCATGGGCGCCCTGTCCGGCGGTGAACGCCAGCGGGTGCTGCTGGCCCAGGGGCTGATCCCGGCGCCACAACTGCTGGTGCTGGACGAACCGATGTCGGCCCTCGACGAAGCCGGCATCCAGGTCTTCGAGCGCCTGCTCGGCGACTGGCGCCAGGCCGGGATCACCCTGCTGTGGATCGAGCACGACCTGGAAGCGGTCGGCCGCCTAGCGGACCGGGTCACCGGCCTGCATCGCCGCGTGCTGTTCGACGCCCACCCGCAGCAGGCGCTGACCCCGGAACGCCTGCTGACGCTGTTTTCCACCCACCCGCGCAGCGCGGATATCGTCAGCGGGAGTGTTGCCTGATGAGTTACGAAGCCTTTCGTCTGATGATCCAGGGCTGGGCCTCCTCCGGTTACCTGCCAGAAGCCCTGGCCTATGGGTTTGTGGTCAACGCCCTGCTCGCCGGCTTGCTGATCGGCCCGGTGCTGGGCGGCCTCGGCACCCTGGTAGTGGTCAAGCGCTTCGCGTTCTTCTCCGAAGCGGTGGGCCACGCGGCGCTGACCGGCGTGGCCATCGGCATCCTGCTCGGCGAACCCTACACCGGCCCGTACGGCAGCCTGTTCGGCTACTGCCTGCTGTTCGGCATCCTGCTCAACTACCTGCGCAACCGCACCGGCCTGGCGCCGGACACCCTGATCGGCGTGTTCCTGTCGGTGTCCCTGGCCCTGGGCGCCAGCCTGCTGCTGATCCTCGCCGGCAAGATCAACGTGCACATCCTGGAAAACGTGCTGTTCGGTTCGGTGCTCACGGTCAACGGCAACGATCTGCTGGTGCTGCTGATCGTCGGTGCCCTGGTGATGGGCCTGAGCCTGCCGCTGTACAACCGCATCATGCTGGCCAGCTTCAACCCGCAACTGGCGGCGGTGCGCGGTGTCGCGGTGAAAACCCTGGACTACCTGTTCGTGATCCTGGTGACCCTGATCACCGTGGCCGCGGTGAAAGTCATAGGCGCGATCCTGGTCGGCGCCCTGCTGGTGATCCCGGCGGCGGCCGCGCGCCTGCTGAGCCAGTCGCTCAAGGGCTTTTTCTGGATCTCGGTGCTGATCGCCACGGTCAGCACCCTGTGCGGCATCCTGCTACCGATCCTCTTCGACCTGCCCGTCCCCTCCGGCGCCGCGATCATCCTGGTGGCCGGTGTCGCCTTCGCCCTGGCCGCCGTTGCCCGCGGCATTGTCCCCAGCCTCAAAGGGAATATCGGATAAATGCACAGTTCATTACGTCACCTGACACGCCCCCTGACTTTGGCCCTGGCCCTCGGCGGGCTGAGCAGCGCGCCGGCCCTGGCCCAGCCGGACCGTTTCGAACCGATGCGCGTCACCGCCAACCAGAGCCTGGGCACCACGGCGCTGCACAGCGCCAGCTCACCCAAGCCGCTCACAGTGCTGGCCTCGCTGCCGGTGACCTTCGGCCTCGGCCAGTTGCTGCTGCAAGGCACCGATGTGCGACTCGAACGCGCCGCCCCCGACAATCTGCCGGGCTCGCGCCAGACCGCCTACTTCACCGGTCGCGGCGCCCCGGCGCTGCATAAGCTGGCCCTCGACGCCGACGCGGTGATCGGCCTGCGCTCGATCTGGCCGGACGACCCGCTGTACCCCAATGCGCGGCGCAGCAACATCCGCATCGTCGAAGTCGATGCCGCGCGCCCGGTGGATGGCGCCCTGCCCGGGGTCGCCCTGCAGCCCGGCAAGAGCGACGGCCTGAACAGCCAGCCGTGGCTGTCGAGCAATAACCTGGGACGCATGGCCGATGTGCTGGCCGCCGATCTGGTGCGTCTGGCCCCGGCCGCCAAGCCGAAGATCGACGCCAACCTGGCCAGCCTCAAGCAGCGCCTGCTCAAGCTCAGCGCCGATAGCGAGGGGCAACTGGCCAATGCCGACAACCTCAGCGTGCTCAGCCTCAGCGACCACTTCGGTTACCTGGTCAGCGGGCTCAACCTGGAGCTGCTGGAGGTCGACGCCCGCGCCGACAACGAGTGGACGCCCGAAGCCCTGCAGCAACTGCAAACCCGGCTCAAGGACAACGACGTGGCCATCGTCCTGCACCACCGCCAGCCGTCCGACGCGATCAAGGCCGCCATCAGCGCCGCCGGCAGCCAGTTGCTGGTGCTGCAAACCGACAGCGCCGACCCGCTGGCGGAGTTGGAGAACAGCATCGGCCAGATCACCAGTGCCCTCGCCCCGAAAACCTGACCCGCCACGCCCCGTAGGAGCGAGCTTGCTCGCGATGAACGTCAACGATGACGCGTATTGCCTGAGTGGACGCGTTGTTCTTGCATTTATCGCGAGCAAGCTCGCTCCTACAGGGGAAATGGCGCGGCTTACAAATTCCCCCAAGAATCGCCCGCTTCGGTGGTGCTAGCCTGCTGCTCCCATTGAACGGACAGGAAGCCCGCCATGAGTGACTACCTCAAGCTCAACCAGGCCAACTGGGACGAGCGCGCACCGCTGCACGCGGCCTCGCCGGACTACCAGGCGCAAATGTTTGTCGACGACCCGCGGCACCTGTCCGAGGTGGTGCGTTTCGACCTGCCACTGCTGGGCGACATCAGCGGCCTGCGCGGTGTGCATCTGCAATGCCATATCGGCACCGACACCCTGTCGCTGGCCCGCCTCGGCGCGCGGATGACCGGGCTGGACTTCTCCCCCGCGTCCCTGGCCGAAGCCCGCAGCCTGGCGGCGCGCACCGGGAGCGCCATCGAGTTCGTCGAGTCCGACGTCTACAAGGCCTGCGAGGTGCTGCCCAAAGGCGCGTTCGATCTGGTCTACACCGGTATCGGCGCTCTGTGCTGGCTGCCCAGCGTCGACACCTGGGCGCGTAATGTCAGCGAATTGCTCAAGCCTGGCGGCCGGCTGTTTATCCGCGAAGGCCACCCGATGCTCTGGGCCCTGGACGAAAGCCGCGAGGATGCGCTGGTGGTCGACCTGCCCTACTTCGAGCGCAGCGAACCGCTGGTGTGGGACGACGACAGCACCTACGTCAGTACCGACCGACCGCTCAAGGCCACGGTGACCCATGCGTGGAACCACGGCCTGGGGGAAATCGTCAGCGCGCTGCTCAAGCACGGCCTGGACATCAGCGGCCTGGTGGAACACCAGAGCATCCCCTGGGAAGCCCTTCCCGGGCAGATGCGCTGTGACGAACAAGGCGAATGGCACCTGCAACACGCCCCTTGGCGCCTGCCATTGAGCTACACCTTGCAGGCCGTCAAACGCCTGGGCTGACGCCCACAAAAAAGCCCCGCTTCTCTCACGAGGGCGGGGCTTTTTGCTAACGGCACCTGATCAAATTACCTGTAGGAGCGAGCTGGCTCGCGATAGCGTTATCCGCCTCGACATCCGGCGTTGGCTGGTGGGTCGTTATCGCGAGCAAGCTCGCTCCTACCCAGGTACGTAGCCGCTGCCGCAGGCTGCGATCGACCGGAACGGTCGTCAGCGATCTTAAGAGCGCCGAAGCCCTGGCGGGCTTATCGCAGCCTGCGGCAGCGGCTACAGGTCAACGTCAGTACGCGGTAATCAGTTGGCCGCCTGGGCGTCCATCTTCTGCCGCAGGCTCAGCGGACGCATGTCGGTCCACACCTCTTCGATGTAGGCCAGGCACTCCTTCTTGAAGCCGCTCTTGCCCACGGTGCGCCAGCCCTGTGGCACAGCTTTGTAGTCCGGCCAGATCGAATACTGCTCCTCATGGTTGACCACTACCTGGAAGAGGATGTCCTCGCGGTCGAATACTGAAGTCATTACGTGTCTCCATCGCTATAAGGCTCGCTGCGCTGAACGCGCAGCGGTTGTGAATAAGGAACGTTCCAGGCCCGTGGAAAATTAGAGGCTGGCGACCGCCGCCGCCAACGCCCGGCTGAAAATATCCGCCACCTGATCGATTTGCGCCGCGGTGATCACCAGCGGCGGCAGGAAACGCACCACGCTGCCATGGCGTCCGCCCATTTCCAGGATCAACCCGCGCTTGAGGCATTCACGCTGCACCAGCGGCGCCAGGCGGCTGAACTGCGGCGGATGGCCCAGGGCGTCTTTCTCGCCGGCCGGGTCCACCAGTTCGATCCCCAGCATCAGGCCGCGCCCGCGAATGTCGCCCATCTGCGGATAGTCGCGCTGCAGGATCCGCAGGTGCTCGCGCAAACGCTCGCCCATGGCGGCGGCATGCTCGGCCACCTGGTGTTCCTTGAGGTAGCGCATCACCGCGGAACCGGTGGCCATGGCCATCTGATTGCCACGGAAGGTGCCGGCATGGGCACCCGGCAGCCAGGTGTCGAGCCAGTCGCGGTAGACCACCACCGCCATCGGCAGGCTGCCGCCGATGGCCTTGGACAGCACCACCACATCCGGAATGATCCCGGCGTGCTCGAAGGCGAACATCTTGCCGGTACGAGCGAAACCGCTCTGGATCTCGTCGACGATCAAGGCCACGCCGGCCTTTTCAGTGATCCGGCGCACGCCGCGCAGCCAGTCGAGGTCGGCGGGAATCACCCCACCCTCACCCTGCACCGCTTCGACGATGATCGCCGCCGGCAGCTGCACGCCGGCTTCCGGATCGCTCAGCAGGTTTTCCAGGTAGCTCAGGTTGGCCTTGACCCCCGCTTCGCCACCCAGGCCGAACGGGCAGCGGTAATCGTAAGGGAACGGCAGGATCTGCACGCCGTTGGTCAGCAGCGCACCCAGCGGGCGCTTCGGCCCCAGGCTGCCCATCAGGCTCAAGGCACCCTGGGTCATGCCGTGGTAGGCACCCTGGAACGACAGCACGGTGCTGCGGCCGGTGGCGGTACGGGTCAGCTTCAATGCCGCTTCCACGGCGTCGGTGCCGGTGGGGCCGCAGAACTGGATTTTCGCCTCGGCGGCCAGGGCCGGCGGCAACAGGCCGAACAGGTCCTGGACGAACTGGTCCTTGACCGGGGTGGTCAGGTCCAGGGTCAGCAGCGGCAGCTCATCGGCCAGCACCTGCTGGATGGCCTCGATCACCACCGGGTGGTTGTGGCCCAGGGCCAGGGTCCCGGCACCGGCCAGGCAGTCGATGAAACGCCGGCCTTCGACGTCCTCGACATGAATCCCGCTCGCCCGCTTGAGCGCCAGCGGGATCCGCCGCGGATAGCTGCGGGCATTGGATTCCTGCTGGTTCTGCCGGGCCAGCAACGGCGATTCGGTGAACTGGTAAAGCGTCTCGGCAGGCGCGGGACTGGTCCGCGCGGGCTGATCGTCGACAAGGCTGGTAGCAACTGACATCTCTCGAATCCTCACGCTGATGAGTTGAGCGAAACCGCACACCACACAGGTACGCAGCCGGTTCAGCGCGCACTCGCAGGTTTTCCTGTTCTGGAAACGCATCAGCGACGAGAGGATTTACACCCCGGAGAGGTTTATTGCGTATCAACCATAAAGGTTGTGGCGAACATGAGAATGCCATCGCGGGCAAGCCTCGCTCCTACAGATATCACTTCTGTAGGAGCGAGGCTTGCCCGCGATGAGGCCCTCAGGCCGCTTGCAGCGGCATGGTCAGCTCGACCCGCAAGCCATCGGGCCGGCTGTCGAAATGCAGCACGCAACCGCAGCGCTGGACAATCGCCTGGACGATGGCCAGACCCAGGCCGCAACCGGTGCTCTGGCCGTTGCGCCAGAAGCGCTGGGTCAGGTGCTGCAAGTCATCCTCGGGAATGCCGTCACCGTGGTCGCGCACCTGGAAACGCACGCGATTGCCGATGGTTTCCAGGTTCAGCTCCACCGGTGCATCGCTCGGGGTGTGGCGCAGGGCGTTGTCCAGCAGGTTGCGCAGCGCGGCGATGGCCAGCACCGAGGGCATTTCCAGCGGCGCCGCCGACACCCGCTCGTCGATATGCAGCCTGACCCGCTGCCGGGCGCCGCTGGCGGCGTCCTGGATCGCGGTTTTCGCCACCTGTTCGGCACTGCACTGCACGCCGTCCTCGAACGACAGGCTGCCTTCGACCCGCGCCAGCAACAGCAGCTGCTCCAGGGTCCGGTGCAAGCGGTCGGCGCCTTCTTCGGCGCGCGCCAGGGATTGATCGCGGGCCGCGCCGTCGGTCATCCGCGCCACTTGCAGGTGAGTCTTGATCGCCGTCAGCGGGCTGCGCAATTCGTGGGCGGCGTCACCGGTCAGGCGGCGCTCGCGTTCGAGGGTCTTGCCGATGCGCTGGAACAGTTGGTTCTGGGTTTCCAGCAATGGCCGCAGCTCGCTGGGCAGCGGCTGGATCTGCAACGGCTCCAGGGAGTCGGCGCTGCGGCGCATCAGGGCATCGCGCATGCGGCTCAGCGGCGCCAGGCCCTGGCCGATCCCCAGCCACAACAACCACAGGCAACCGAGCAAGGCCACGCCGACCGGCACCGAAGCCGCCAGCAGCACCGACATGTTCAGCGCTTCACGCTCGACCTGGCGATCGGCGGTGGTGATACGCAGGTCGCCCCGGGCCAGGGTGAAACTGCGCCAGCGCACACCGTCGATCATCTGGTCGTGAAAGCCCATGCGCTCGGCTTCGAGTTTTTCGTCGGGATGGTTATGGCTGCGGGCGAGGATCTCGCCGCGCAGGGAGCTGACCTGGCAGGCCATGCCCCCGGGAATGTTCAGCTGTTCGGCGCTGAAATGGGTGCCCTCGCCCTTGCTCGGCAAGGCCGGCAATTGCTCCAGCAGGCCGGCGACCATGCGCGCCGACGCCACCAGGCGCTGGTCGAGGGAAAACATCATCTGGTTGCGCAGGTCACTGAACATCCAGGCCGCGGCCAGCGCCCAGATCAGCACGAAAGCCGCGCCGATGGTCAGGCTCAGGCGCAAACGCAGGCTCATCACTTACGACTCCTCCCCGCCATCCGCCGGCCCCAGGCGATAGCCCAGGCCGCGCACGGTCTCGACGATGCCGTTGCCGAGTTTGCGCCGCAGGTGGTGGATGTGCACGTTGAGGGCATTGCTTTCCAGTTCGTCGTTGAAACCGTAGACGCTGTCCTTGAGCTGCTCGCTGGACAGCACCCGGCCACGGTTGTGCAGCAGCGCCTGGAGCAGCGCCTGCTCGCGTCGCGACAGGTCCACCGGCTGGCCGCCGAGCTGGGTTTCGCGGGTGCTTGGGTCGTAGGTCAGGCGGCCATGCTCGATCAGGTTGACGCTGCGCCCCGCCACCCGGCGCAACAGGGTATGCAGGCGCGCCGCCAGTTCCCGCAGGTCGAAGGGTTTGAGCAGGTAATCGTCGGCGCCGGCCTGCAGGCCGTCGACCCGGTCGGTGACCGAGTCCCGCGCGGTGAGGATCAGCACGGGGATTTCCAGGCCGTTGTGGCGCAGTTGCTTGAGCAGTTTCAGGCCGTCCTCGTCGGGCAGGCCGAGGTCGAGCACCATCACGTCGAATTCCGCCACGCCGAGCATGGCCCGCGCCGCCGAGGCGGTGGCCACGTGCTCGACCGTCAGGCCCTGGGCCGTGAGGCCGGCCACGATCCCGCTGGCAATCAGCTCATCATCTTCACAGACAAGTACGTGCATGGTGGAACCTGTAGAAAAGGGGTGCATTAAAACCAGCGCCGATTAAGCCGACATTATGCCTGCACCGCTAGTGCCACAAGGCGTGCAGGGTTAATCATCGGTTAATCGCCATCGGCCATTGTGCGGTCACTTGCACCGGTTTAAGGTTTTTCCATGCGTCGTCTGTTCATCCTGTTGTTCATGCTGCTGTCGGGCCTGGCCCAGGCGGGTAACAACCCGTTCGAGGTCAAACCCGACTTTCTCCCGGTCGGCAAAGCCTTCGTCTTCACCTCCGAACGCCTGGCGTCGGGGGAAACCCAGCTGTTCTGGCAGATCGCCGACGGCTATTACCTGTATCAGCAACGGCTGAAATTCGACGGCCTGGCGGAGGCGCACACACCGGCGCTGCCCGAGGGCGAGGCCCACAGCGACGAATTCTTCGGTGCGCAGCAGGTGTATCGCCAGGGCCTGGAACTGAAAATCCCCGCCGGCGCCACCGGCAAGGTCAAGGTCGGCTGGCAAGGCTGCGCCGACGCCGGCCTGTGCTACCCGCCGCAATCTCTGGAAGTGGACCTGGGTGGCAGTCCGGCCGCCGCCAATGCCACCGAAGCCAGCGACCAGGCCCTGGCCAGCGGCCTGCAACAGCGGGCCCTGGGCTGGAGCCTGCTGGTGTTCTTCGGCCTCGGCCTGCTGTTGGCCTTCGCCCCCTGCTCGCTGCCGATGCTGCCGATCCTCGCTGGCCTGGTGGTGGGCAGCGGCGCCAGCCCGCGGCGCGGCTTCGCCCTGGCCGGCAGCTATGTGGTGTGCATGGCGTTGGTCTATGCCGCGATGGGCGTGCTGGCCGCGCTGCTCGGCGCCAACCTGCAAGCCCTGCTGCAACAGCCCTGGCTGCTGGGCAGCTTTGCCGCGGTGTTCGTGATCCTCGCACTGCCGATGTTCGGCTTCTTCGAGATGCAATTGCCGGCGGCCCTGCGCGATCGCCTGGAAAACGCCAGCCGCTCGCGCAGCGGCGGCAGTCTGGTCGGCGCTGGGGTGCTCGGCGCCCTGTCCGGCCTGCTGGTCGGCCCGTGCATGACCGCGCCGCTGGCCGGCGCCCTGCTGTACATCGCCCAGAGCGGCAATGCCCTGCACGGCGGGCTGATCCTGTTCGTCATGGGCCTGGGCATCGGCCTGCCGCTGTTGTTGCTGGTGACCGTGGGCAACCGCTTCCTGCCCAAGCCCGGCCCGTGGATGAACCTGCTCAAAGGCGTGTTCGGCTTCCTCTTTCTCGGCACCGCCATCGTGCTGCTGCGCCCGGTGCTCGACGAATCGCTGTGGATCGGCCTGTGGGGCGCGCTGGCGCTGGTCCTGGCCTACACCGCCTGGCAGCAGATGCGTGCGGCCGGGCGCGCCGGTCATTTGTTCGGCGCAGGTTCAGTGGTGTTCGGCCTGTGGGGCAGCCTGTTGCTGGTGGGCGCCGCCGGTGGCAGCGACGACCTGTGGCGACCGCTGAAGGTCTACAGCGGCGGCAATGGCGTGGCGACCGTCAGCGCCCACGACGCCTTCAGCACCGTCAACGACCCGGCCGCCCTGCAAGGCGCCCTCGACACCGCCAGGGCCCAGGGCCAGTGGGTGCTGCTGGACTACTACGCTGACTGGTGCGTGTCCTGCAAGATCATGGAAAAACAGGTGTTCGGCCAACCCCAGGTCCTCGAGGCCCTGAAAGACGTACGCCTGCTGCGCCTGGATGTGACAGCCGACAACGCCGCCAGCCGCGAACTGCTCAACCGGTATAAAGTGCCGGGGCCGCCGAGCCTGCTGTGGATCGGCCCGGACGGCGAAGAACGCCGCAGCCAGCGGATTACCGGTGAGGTAGACGCGGCTGCCTTCCTGCAACGCTGGACCGCTACCCGAGAAGCCCGTTGATGCTGACCTTTACCATCGGCACCTTTGCCATCGCGCTCAACCACCTGCTGCTGATCAGTGCCCTGGCGCTGGCCACCTTGGTCGGCTGGCGAGTCGCCAAGCGCGGTGGCGAGAACCCGGAATCGGTGCTGTTCGGCCTGTTCCTGCTGGGCATGCTGGCGGCGCGCATCGGCTTCGTGGTCGCCTACTGGAAGCATTATCGCCACGACCTGTGGCAGATCATCGACCTGCGCGACGGCGGTTTCCTCGCCTGGCCGGGGGCCATTGTCCTGCTGCTGGCCGCTCTCGCCTGGGGCTGGCGCCGCCCGGCCCTGCGCCAGCCGCTGGGCGCCGGGGTCGGCAGCGGCCTGGCGTTCTGGCTGCTCGCCACCCTGTCCCTGAGCCTTTTCGAACAAGGCACGCGGCTGCCGGAAATCGCCCTGCGCAACCCCGACGGCGCCACCGTGCAACTGACCAGCTACCAGGGCAAACCCCTGGTGATCAACCTCTGGGCCACCTGGTGCCCGCCCTGCCGCCGGGAAATGCCGGTGCTGGAAAGAGCCCAGCAGCAACGCCCGGACCTGACCTTCCTGTTCGTCAACCAGGCCGAAAGCATGCAGAGCGTCAGCACCTTCCTGGCTACCCAGGAGTTGAACCTGAACAACGTGCTGTTCGACGGCAGCGGCCGCCTGGGCAAGGCCGTGGGCTCCATGGCGCTACCGACTACGCTGTTCTACAGCGCCGACGGGCGCCTGCTCGGCAGCCACCTGGGCGAGCTGTCCGAGGCCAGCCTGGCCCGCGCCCTGGAACATTTCGACTCAGCGCATTCGACCACGGCCACGCAGGCCGCCCCTTCAAGGAAATTGCCATGCCTTTCATCCGCCACCTGCTGAGCCTGTCCCTGGGCGCCGCCCTGCTCCAGGCCCCGCTGCTGCACGCCGAAGAACTGCCACTAGCAATCAAGAACATCGAAGCCAAAGGCGCCAAGATCGTCGGCAGCTTCGATGCCCCGGACGGCCTCAAGGGCTATGCCGCGCAGTACCAGAACCGCGGCATGGCCCTGTACCTGACGCCGGACGGCAAGCATGTGCTGCTGGGCAATCTGTACGACGCCGACGGCAAGGACCTGAGCGCCGAGCCGCTGCAGAAACTGGTGTACGCGCCAATGGCCAAGGCCGTCTGGGCCAAGATGGAAAAGAGCAACTGGATCGCCGATGGCAAGGCCGACGCGCCGCGCGTGGTCTACCTGTTCAGCGACCCCAACTGCCCTTACTGCAACATGTTCTGGGAACAGGCGCGGCCCTGGGTGAACGCCGGCAAGGTCCAGCTGCGGCACATCATGGTCGGCATCATCCGCGAAGACAGCCCGGGCAAATCCGCCGCCCTGCTGGCCGCCAAAGACCCGCAGAAAGCCCTGCAGGACCACGAGAAAGCCGGCAAGGGCAGCAGCCTCAAGCCCCTGGCCAAGATCCCCGCCGAAGTCCAGGCCAAGCTCGACGCCAACATGGCGCTGATGGACGAACTGGAGCTGTCCGCCACCCCGGCGATCTTCTACATGGACGACAAGGGCGAGCTGCAACAGCAACAAGGCGCACCCGCGCCGGACAAGCTGGGCAAGATTTTCGGGCCCAAATAAATGAGATGCGCCACGACCTGACCACTAATGGCCTTTAGCCTTAACGACAGCGTTACACTACTGCCTTTATTCACGCAGACAGGGATGTGACGTTTTGACAGCTCAAGGACAAGCTAGGCTTTTAGACATTCTCGACTACTGGCACAAGGTGGAATTCTTTCTACCTTATGCCCTCGGGAAATATGTTGAGGACTGCAAGAAATGGGAGACCCGATGGCTCTCCCAGGAAATTCTCCAGCAGAGCAAGGACAGCCACTGGCGCAACTTTTCCATACCTGAAGACCTTCAAGTCAAAGGCTTCAATCTCTATATCGGGGTCTTTGACGCCTCCGTCATTGCGACTCTTTGCGAACCGTATCTGGCCGCTTTATCGGTAGACGAGAACACCTTCTACGAAGAGCAGGAACGGGTGGAGCTTGAAGGGTTTACCTGCTTCGCCAAGATCAAGCTCAATGCGCAAGCCGTCCCGCAACTGGATGCCGTGTCACTGTCGACGGCTCCCTGGGCCCTGGGGCAAACGGTGAGCAAAGGGCTTGGTGCGCTTGGCCATCAAGCCTTCGAGGACGCCAAGGAGCAGTTGGTCAAACTGCTGCACAACTTCCACGGACAGCGTCAGCAAAACGATGACCCAGCCTTGATGGCCGAGGAAGTCATGCATCTGCATCAACTGCTGTGCAACTGGGCCAGTTTCACGCCAGAGCAAAACAGCGGTAGCTCGGTCGCATTGCTTCAAGTGCTGACCCAGCCCAAGGTCGAGAAACCACTCACGCAACCCTCTACGGCACAGGCAACGGAAGTCGAGGACGAAGAGGAGCCCGATACCGAGATCGACATCCTCAACAGCTTTTTCATAAAAGACATCGAGCGTGCGATCGCCAGCCTGCAACGCGCAGAACAGCCGCTGCCTTTGCTTCAATACCTGGGCGAAGCCGACCCGGGCAAAAGAATCGACCTGTATACCGACAATGGCCGCAAGGCCATTTACCAGGCCCTGCAACCGCAATGCATAAACCCCGGGCATTGGCCGGATGAGCCGGGCCATGCCATGAGCCTGATGCAACAGTTCGCGATCAATACCGCGCTCGGCACCTTGGAAAACAGCGGGGTGTTCTCCGTTAACGGACCACCCGGGACAGGCAAAACGACGTTGTTGCGCGACATGTTCGCCGAGAACATCGTGCGTCGGGCGCGGGTATTGGCGGGATACAGCGAGGCGGAAGATGCTTTCGTCGGCGGGAAAAAACCGCAGGTCACCTTCAAGGGCATGCCGAATACCTACACCATCCGCGCGCTCAAACCTGAGTTGACCGGCTATGAAATGGTGGTGGCCTCCTCGAACAATGCCGCCGTGGAAAACATTTCCCGAGACCTGCCCAAACGCAAATCCCTGGGAAAATGCTGGAACGACGTGCAGTACCTGCAACCGGTCGCCCATAAGATTGCCGCACAAAAAAGCGATGGCAGCATCAGCGACCTGTCCGACGAGGACAAACCCTGGGGCTTGATCTGCGCCGCACTCGGTAATAGCAACAACCGAAAGGTCCTGCAGGAACGCATGTTCTTCGCCCCGGTAGACTCCACCGAGCCCAATCGGCCACTGACGATTCGGCAATGGGTGGATGAATACAAAGGCCCCACCTTCAAGGATGCCAGCGCAGCCTTCAAAAAAGCCGATGAGGCGGTCAGCAAAGCACTGGAGGAACGAGCCCGTTACGCCAGCCTGCTGGAAGAAATGGCGGCTACCGATGAACAGGCCTTCCTGCGCCTTCAGCAACACTCATTCAATCAGGCCGAACAGACCAGGGCGTCCGCCCAGCAAGCCCTCGACCAACAGCAACAGCAACTTCAAGCAACGGCGCAACATCTGAGCAGCCTTCAGGAACTGGAGCGCTTGATAGATCGCAGCCGTCCGGTCTGGTGGAAGCGCTTGTTCAATACTCAAGCAGCTAAAACCCACCGTGACGAACAACTGGAAAATGCCCGGCTTCAGCGTCTGGCGCATGAAGAGATCAACCGCGCGAAAAGCCTTCTGAACAAAAGCCTCAGACCAGAACTTGAAAGCGCGCAAACCGCATTGCTGTTCTGTAGAAGCGAACTCGATACCCGTCTGGCGCAATGGCAAGACAAGTGCCGATGCCTGGACGACTTCGCCAGCCGCCTGGGCCGTCCGGATTTGCCAAGTCAGCTCAGTGAGCTGGAGAACAGCGAGTTCCAGATCAATGGGCTTTGGCATGATGAAGCACTCAATCGCTTGCGCTCGACCTTGTTCGCCGCGGCTTTGACCCTGCATGAAGCCTGGCTGGCCGAGGTGGCGCCCTCGGGCTCGAACGGCAAGGGCTTCAGCGCCAACCTCGCCGCCATCAGCCTGTTGCTGAGCAACAAGACACCCGAGGATGAGCGACTGACCCAGGTGCTCTGGCAAAGCCTGTTCATGGTGATCCCGGTGGTCTCGAGCACCTTTGCCTCCTTTGCCAACCAGTTCCGTGGGTTGGGTGCTGGCTCTTTGGGCTGGCTGTACATCGACGAGGCGGGACAGGCCGTGCCCCAGGCCGCCGTCGGTGCCTTGTGGCGGGCGCAAAGAGCCATGGTGGTGGGCGACCCCCTGCAAATCGAGCCGGTCTTCACCCTGCCGCAACGCCTGGTCAAGACCCTGGGCCAGCTATCGGTACACACGGCGAACGATGCCTTCGCCCCCAATCGTGTGTCGGTGCAAAGCCTGGCGGACCACAACAATCTGTATGGCAGCGTGTTCAAGAACGACACCGATCAAGAGCTGTGGATCGGCAGCCCGTTGCGGGTCCACAGACGCTGCATCGAACCCATGTTCAGCCTGTCGAATCAGATCGCCTACGGTAACAAGATGGTCTTTGGCCTGCCCAATGCCCACGCCGAACAGGACGCCCCTGTGTACAGCTCCAGTTGCTGGGTCGATATCCCTGGCAATGTCGAACACAAACAGGTTGTCCCCCAGCAGATCGAGTTCATGGTCGATCTGCTCGGGCAGCTGTACCTGCGCGATGGAG
Source organism: Pseudomonas sp. GW821-FHT09E12 (assembly GCF_059416085.1). Classification (NCBI taxonomy): domain Bacteria; kingdom Pseudomonadati; phylum Pseudomonadota; class Gammaproteobacteria; order Pseudomonadales; family Pseudomonadaceae; genus Pseudomonas; species Pseudomonas sp. GW821-FHT09E12. The sequence goes on from NZ_JBWKOM010000010.1 coordinate 32,037, forward strand.
AGCTGCCGCAGCTGTACGTGATCTCGCCGTTCAAGGCCGTGCGCCTGGCCCTGCAAAAAGCCATACGCATGGCGGCCTGGGCCCGGCCCAACCATCGCTCGAAATTACCTGCGGGCGAGTTGAAGCAGTGGTTGAAAGCCTCCATCGGCACCGTGCATACCTTCCAGGGTAAAGAACAAGACACCGTGTTCATGCTGCTGGGGGCAGACACCGAGCATGCGGGAGCGGCGCAGTGGGCCGCCTCCAAGCCTAACCTGCTGAACGTTGCCCTCACCCGGGCCAAACGTCGGGTCTATCTGGTGGGGGATTTTGAACTGTGGGGGTCGCTGCGCTACTTCGATGCGGTGAGTCGCGGCAAATTCCCGCTGCAAAGAATGGGGCCTGCTGCCTTTCTGGCAAAACTGAATGCTTTGGAAGAACAGGCCTAAAGTTGAACACCGTCAGCGCCTGACGCTGACCTGAGCGCTCGCCCCCACGGATACCTGATTGTGAAACGACCATCAGGCCCCCGTGGGGGCGAGCCCGCTCACGATGCGCGCTTCAAAAAACAGTATCGGTTCAACGGGCACCGCGCCCATCCAGCAACGCATCCACCACCGCCCTGGCCATTTCCACGGAATGGACCATCGACCAGATCAGCCCACGCTCCAGGCCACTGCCGCGTTCGGTGATTTCATCGCTGACTTCTTCAGCGCATTTGAGCAAGAGCGAGACATGCACCAGGGCTTCTTCGGCGCTGATGCCTTCGCGCACGTGGAACAAGGAATCCTGGGTGACGCGTACCGACGAAGTGGCAGGCAGAGATGCAAACGGCACAGCCTCGACAGACTGCTCGGCCAAGGACTGGCGCAGGGTCTGATTGGCCCGTTTCAGTTCGGGAAAACGGTAGGTGCTGGGGGAATCGCTGGGTGGATCGGGAACTAGCTTTTTCATGGTTGAGTTCCTTGCAGAGAAAAGGAACTGACACCGTTCGCTTGCACACGAATTAAGGTGGCAGCCGTACGCAGGTGTGCAAGACCGAGTCTGCAAGAACACCCGGCAGATCCGAAGATCTCCCGCGCACGGCCGCCATAACACCGCGGACATGAAAACGCTCAATCAACTCTGAGCGTTTATGCGTCTTTGCAGAATTCGGACTTGCACATCCGAGTCATCGATTTGGCGATGACCCAGGCAGCCTAGCCCCGCATACAGGCGCACTCAAGCGCGCAGAAGTTTCTAGGAAATACCTTACAAAAGAAAGCGAATCAGCCCCCTGTAGCCGCTGCCGAGCCTGCGAGGCTGCGATCGGGCTGGGCGGCATTCCGACGAAGCGGCCGCAAACCAGGCGCCGGTGTTTCGCCTGACACACCACGTTGGCAGGTTTGGCGCCTGCTGCGCAGTCGATCGCAGCCTCGCGGAGCTCGGCAGCGGCTACAGGGGCGTCAACATTCGGCATTTGTGCGTAAGGCTCAGGCGAACTCGTCCGGCGCTTCGCGGGCGAGGATGTTTTCCAGCTCGCCGGTGTCTGCCCGTTCGTTGAGGACAGCGCTGACCTGATCGACCCAGACCTTTTCCGAGGCAATCCCGGCCCACGACTGGCTGCCGAAGCCGTGATACGGCCGGTCATCGAAGGTGCTGATCAGCAGTTGGTTGAAGCGCACCGTTTCCAGGTTCTTGCGCTGGATCTGCATCTGCAGAGCCCCCAGCACCTTCTGCTGCTCTTGCGGGTTCGGGCGATAGCTGAAGAGCCGCGGCGAGCTGAGCACCAGGAACTCCGGTGGAAGGTTTTCATCGATGGCCGCCTGCAAGCGGTAATGGCCATCGAGAATCAGGTGGCAGCTCAGGCCGCTGACGTACCACAGCAGGATGGGCGGCAAGCTGCCCTCGCGGGCTTTCTTGCGCCACCATTTGAGGCGCCCGGAATGCGGGTCCACTGCATGCAGGCCGACCACCGCGCCGCCACTCTCGCCCAACTCGACCCAGCGCGCCGCACCGGGTTGCCGGTTGTCGAGGATGTTACGGCCGTAGATCGCCCACTGCGGCATATGGCTCAGGGCGTCTTCGCCGCCCTTGAAGTACCAGGCTTCGGTGCCGCTCAGCAACGGCCGCATCGGCTTGAGGGATTCCGGGCGCAGGGCCCGTACCAGCCAGTAGCCGGGGTAGAAAAAGTCCGGTTGGTGCTGCATCAACTGCTGGACGAAAAAGCGGCTCCAGGCCTTGAGGCGCAGGGCCGGGTCGAGGCGTAGCTGTTGCTCCACCTGGGGCGAATCGATGGGGCACACCAGGGTTTGCGGCCATTGCTCCAGCAGGTGATTGCGTACCAGCCACACGCCGTAAAGGCAGCGGGACATGGTGCCCCAGAGCAGCGTCTGGTCACCCAGCACCAGTTGCATGCGGCGGTGGTTGCCACTGAGCAGGCGCAAGTCCGGCTTGCCGCTGGCTGGGCGCTTGACCTCCACCCCGAGGCCGTTCCAGTTGCCGGCCAGATCCTCGATATCACGCCAGTGAATGTGTTCCGTCATCGCCCCTGTCCCTGAATGAAAACGCCCGGCGCAGGTGCTTGGACCTGCGCCGGGCGCGACTATAGCAGAGGGTCGTGTGGTGGCCGTGGGATCGCATCGCGGGCAATCGAGCGTCGACCGGCCGCTCCTACAGAAGAATGCGATCCACCAGGAAAAATACGGTTTCTGTAGGAGCGCAGCTTGCTCGCGATAACGTCAGCCCAAACGCCGCCGAGGCATCAGCAGGAATGCCGCTCAGCCAAAAACTTCAACAACGCCTCGGTGACAAACGCCGGGTTCTCCAGGTTGGAGATATGCCCCGCTTCGGGCACCAGCTGATAAGGGCAACCAATCAGCTCGGCCATTTCCCGGGTTTCCGCAGGTGGGCGCGGTTTGTCCTGGTCGCCGCACAGCAGCAAGGTGGTCTTGGGGTCCAGCTGGTCCAGGCGCGATAGCAGGTCTGCGCGGCTGAAGGTGATGCGGCCCATGGGCACCACGCTTTCGCGCAGGCGTTCGCTGGGCAGTGCCGCGAGGACCGCGCGGAAGTCCTGGTACAGCGCCGACTGCGGGTCGATGCCAGGACGGAAGAAAATCGGTACCACGATGTCCAGCAGCGGCGACGGGATGGTCCCCGCCTCTTCGATCTGCTTGAACAACGAGAAGTAGTACTGGCGGGTCGGCTCGGGCTCGGCCCCGAGGTAGGTGTCCATCAGCACCAGGCCATTGATGCGTTGCGGCGCCGCCAGGGCCAGGCGCGCGCCCCACATGCCGCCCACGGACAGGCCGACCAGGGTGATGCGTTCGATCTCAAGATGATCCAGCAGCGCCAGCACCTGCCGGGCGATGTCATCCAGTGAAGTGGTGCCTTGCGGCAGCGCGCCAGATTGGCCGTGGCCCCACAGGTCCAGGGCGATCACCCGGTACTGCTTCGACAGCGCCTCGATCTGCGGCGCCCACATGTTCAGGTCCCACAGGTAGCTGCCGGCCAGCAGCACCGCCGGGCCGCTGCCCTGGTCCAGGTAGTGAAGGGCTTGTCCATCAATAGTCGCGAAGGGCATCAACTGTCTCCTGTCAGGTGGGCTGCGAAAAAGCCTCGGTAGACTGTGCCAGTGAAGGGTTGCCGTCAATCGGACAAGTCCGAAGGGCCGTGCAGGCCGTAAGACTTTTTCGCGAGCAAGCTCGCGCCTACAAAGGATGATGAAATCCATATAGGCTGCTGAACGCCTGAACGATGTGTATAACTCCCCTCCAGAAGGGGTAAATAGACTCAACGTTCATATCAGAGAGTGCAAGTTGATCAGAGTCCTTTCATCTTCAACGATGACTCACACTTTGAGCTATATCGGGGTTGCCGCAATAATGATCATCTCGTCCTGGGAAAAACTGTTGGTTACAACTTGCGGACAGCGGAAACAGGCATCGGGGCCCTGTTCATTCCACCAGCGACAGGAGGCTCTTATCGAGCAACGGGGAAGTTTGTCTGTGACCGTTTTTAATTTCTCTACGGTGCGCGATACAAGCTGGCAGCCTCCTTCCTTGTAGTGCTGGCATCGCATTTCCGCACAGGGTGCGGAAATGCGAAATACCTCTGCCGGACTGACAGGGACTGTTGATTCAGCCAGCTCTTTCGTCATGGGTATTGCTTGTGAAAGGTAAGCTACTTCAGGAGCTGCCACCGTGCCATTCACCACCCCGAATATTTTCGCTCCTTCCCATTCCGGCTGAGCACTTGGGCACAGAAGCGCCTTATTTCGACCGTTCTCAATCAATCGGCGGGATTTTTCCAACGATTTGGGTGGCATTTTATTCCCTCCACCAGCATTCCTTCTGTCCCTATTGGCTTGACGAAAAAATGCCGAAAAACCTAGACCTTGCCAATATTGGCAACTTCCTTGAGTTCGCCTACCGCGCTTTGGGGGAGCACTTGAATGTTGAAGTCAATCCTTCCACCATAAATAAGGATTTTATCGCGCAACGCTTCTCCACGAGTATCAAGCGCTCTTTGCAAACCGGTAGCGATTGCAGTGCTTATATCGGCAACAGACAAATTCGCTGTGACGCGGTCAAACTTTTCATTGGACATTTTAATTCTCCAAAACATAGCCGTTGAAATAACTGGAGGCGTGCAAGCAGAACATCAATGGCGTTTTGGTGTCTTGGGGGCTTGGTAATGGCTCGCTTCAAACAGCTCCATGTCCATAAAAACTCCAAAATAACGATCTGCCATTATTGCTGGCGCGGCAATGACTTTGATAGTCAACCCACTGTAAGAGCATAGCCACTAAAGTTAGCGTCAAAAGTCAAATTTGGAAGATGGATTAACTCGAATCACTATAAGTGAAAGACTGAATCGCCCTGATCGCGGAGATACTTCAAAATTTCATTGCGAGCCCCATGAGCAGTTCTGCGAAGGACTCTAATCTCGCACGGTGAGGGATGAATAATTCGACCCGAAGGGCCGAGTTTTTTAGAACAGCGACATCTGCCGCGTCGATGTTGTCGGCGCATTCGAAGCGCGAGCGGTAGCCGGTTTCAAAGATGGGCAGCGGATAGCCGTGGAGGTGACGGTAGCACTCGGGCCAGCCGGGAGTGAGCAGGGCCTCGATGGTAAGGCCCTGCCAGGTTAAGGTTCAGAGTTGGGCGCCATCATGGCGCCCGATTGGGGTGTCCAGGATTATCAGGCCAGTTCAGCTTGCCCACGATAGGGCCAGCACTGGCAACGCTGATTACAACCCCTCCAGCTCCGCCATCAGGTCGCTCAGGCGATCGACCTTCTCCTCGCTGATTTCACTGCTCGCCAGGCCGTCGATGTACTGCGCCAGCTCCTCCACCGTGCTGCACTCGAACATCGCCCGCAGCGGCACGTTGCGTTGCAGGGTTTTCTGCACCCGCGAGGCGATCTGCGTGGCCAGCAGCGAATGCCCGCCCAGCTCGAAGAAGTTGTCCTGGACCCCGACCCGCTCGACCTTGAGCACCTCGGCCCAGATAGCGGCCAGGGTCTGCTCCAGTTCGCTGCGCGGTGCCAGGTAGTCCTGGCTGTGCAGTTGGCCGATCTCCAGGGCCGGCAGGGCCTTGCGGTCGAGCTTGCCGTTGGCGTTGAGCGGCAGGCGCTCCAGCCACAGCCAGTGCAGCGGCACCATGTATTCCGGCAGCTCGACGCGCAGGCGTTGCTTGATGCGCTCCAGGCGTTCCGTCGGGTTCAGGGCCGAGTCGCTGGCTACCAAATACCCCACCAAATGCTTGCCGTTGACGCCTTCCTGCACGCCGACCGCCGCGTCGCGGACTTCCGGCTGTTCGTGCAGGCGGGCTTCGATTTCCCCCAGCTCGATGCGGTAGCCACGGATCTTCACTTGATGGTCGATGCGCCCGACGTACTCCAGCACGCCATCGGCGCGGCGCCGGGCCAGGTCGCCGGTGCGGTACAGGCGTTCGCCCGGGGCACCGAACGGATGCGGCACGAACACCTGCGCGGTGCGCAGCGGATCGCTGACATAACCACGGCCGACCCCGGTACCGGCGACGCACAGCTCGCCCACCGCGCCCAGTGGCACCAGGTCCAGCGCGCCATCCATCAGGTACAGGCGGTTGTTGTCGGTCGGCGTACCGATCGGCAGGTAGCTGCCACGGGTCGAGGCCATGTCGACGCGGTAGAAGGCCACGTCATCCGAACACTCGGCCGGACCGTAGGCGTTGACCAGGCCGATCTGCGGGTAACGCAGCAACCATTGGTGCGCCAGCTCCGGCGGCATCGCCTCGCCGGTCGGCAGCATCCAGCGCAGGCCATCGAGGTCGATGGACTCCTGGGCGAGCATGCCCTGGATCAGCGACGGCACGCTTTCCAGCACGCTGATGCCCTGCACCTGCACATGGGCCAGCAAACCTTGCGGGTCATGGGCGATGGCGTTCGGCACGATGTCCACCCGCGCGCCGAACAGCGGCGCGGCGAGGAACTGCCAGACCGAAATGTCGAAGCTCTGCGACGCGGTCTGGGCGATCACATCGGCCTCGCTCAATTGCAGGTATGGCACCTTGCTCAGCTGGTTGTTGAGCATGCCGCGCTGCTCGACCATCACGCCCTTGGGCAGGCCGGTGGAACCCGAGGTGTAGATCACATAGGCCAGGTTGTCCGGGCCGCTGTAGATCTCCGGGTTGTCCTGCGAATGATCGGCCGCTTGCACCTCCTCCCACACCAGCAAACGTGGTCGGTTGGCGCAGGCGAACTCGTCGAGCAAGGCTTGCGCCTGTGTCTGGCAGGCTGCGGTGCACACCAGCAACGGCGTGCGGCTCAGCTCGATGATCCGCCCCAGGCGCTGGCCCGGCAGGCCCGGGTCCAGCGGCAGGTAGCCGGCGCCGGCCTTGAAGCTGCCGATGATCATGCCCAGCAGGTCCAGGCTGCGCTCGGCCAGCAGGGCCACCGGCTGGTCCAGGCCCACGCCGTTGGCGATCAGGGCGTGGCCCAGGCGGTTACTGCGCTGGTTCAGTTCGGCATAGCTGTATTGCAAGTCCTGGCAACTGGCGGCGATGCGTTGCGGATGCGCCACCACCTGGGCCTCGAACAGTTCGACGTAGCTGCGCTGCAGCGGGTACTCATGCTCGCTCTGGTTGCAGCCGGCGAGCAGGAAGTCCTGCTCTGCTGCGCCCAGCAGCGGCAGCTCGGCCATGTCGCCATGGAAGCCCTGCACCAGCGCCAGCAGCAGGCGCTTGAACTCGCCGAGCAGGCGCTCGATGGTCGCTTGCTCGAAGTAGCGCTGGTCGTAGGACAGGTGCAGCCCCAGGTCATCCCCCGGGTAGCACACCGCGGTCAGCGGGAAGTTGGTGTGGGTGCGGCCGGAATCCGAGGTGGCGTTCAGGCTTTGCGCGCGGTCCAGCACCGAGACTTCCACCGGTGCGTTCTCGAACACGAACAGGCTGTCGAACAGCGGCTGGCCCTTGGGCAGTTCGCTGTTTTCCTGGATCGCCACCAGCGGCAGGTATTCGTACTCGCGCAGCTCCATGTTGCGTTCCAGCAGGCTGCTGAGCCATTGACGCACGCTCAGGCGCTGGCCGTCCTCCGGCAGTTGCACCCGCAGCGCGATGCTGTTGATGAACAGGCCGACGGTGCGCTGCATCTCGGGCATTTCCACCGGACGCCCGGCCACGGTGACGCCGAACAGCACATCACGCTCGCCGCTCAGGCGCCGCAGGACCAGGGCCCAGGCCGCCTGGGCGAAGGTGTTGACGGTCAGCTGATGCTGCTGCGCCAACTCACGCAGTTGCGCGCCGTCGCGGGCATCGAGCCGGGTGTAGCAATCACCGACGATCATGCCGCCGCTGTCGCCGGCGTGTTCGCGCAGGAACGGCCGGTCGCTTGGAATCGGCGTGGTGCGCTCGAAGCCTTGCAGGTTGTTTTTCCACCACTGGCGCGCCTCGGCCAGGCTCTGGCGTTGCAGCCAGCCGATGTAGTCGCGGTAGCGGGGCGGCACGCTCAACTGGGCTTCGCGACCTTCGCCCAGGGCGGTGTAGATCTCGAAGAAGTCGTTCATCAACAGCGAACGGCACCAGGCATCGATCAGGATGTGGTGGTTGCTCATCATGAACCAGTAGCGCGCGGCCCCCACGCGGATCAGCCGCAGGTGGAACGGTGCCTGGCTGAGCAGATCGAAACCGGCCTCGCGTTCGCTTTTCAGCAACGCCTGCAGCTTCGGTTCCTGCTCGTCTTGCGCGACAGCGCTCCAGTCCAGGAACTCGATCGGCGTGCTGCCCGGCTTGTGGATAACCTGCAGCATGTCTTCGCCGACGTTCCAGCAGAAGGACGCGCGCAGGGCTTCGTGACGGGCCACCACCGCCTGCCAGGCCTGGGCGAAACGCGCCGGGTCCAGCTCGCTGTTGATGCGGTAGCGGTCCTGCATGTAGTACAGGCCGGTGCCCGGCTCCAGCAGGGTGTGCAGCAGCATGCCCTCCTGCATCGGGGTCAGCGGGTAGACGTCCTCGATGGCACTGGCCGGCACCGGCAGCGCGTCCAGTTGCGCCTGGGTCAGGTGCGCCAGGGGGAAGTCCGACGGCGTCAGGCCGCCGGCATCGTCCTCCAGGCAATGGACGATCAGGCTGTGCAGTTCGCCGAGGTAGGCCTGGGCCAGCGCGTCGATGCTCTGCACATCAAAACGCTCGCCGCTGAAGGTCCAGCGCAGCACCAACTCGCCGGCGTAGACCTGGCTGTCGACGCTCAGCTCGTTGGGCAGCGGCGCTTCCGGCGAATGGGCGGCGCCCGCCGGCTCGTCCAGCGGACGGAACAGCGCGTCGCTGGCAAAGCTCTGGTCGAACTGGCCCAGGTAGTTGAAGGTGATCGGCGCCTGCGGCAAGGCCGCCATGCGTTGCTGGATCGCCCCGTCGGCCAGGTAGCGCAGCACGCCATAACCCAGGCCTTTATGCGGCACCGCGCGCAGCTGTTCCTTGATCGCCTTGATCGAGGCGCCCTGCCCGGCCGCCGCTTCGATGGCCAGCGGGGTCAGGCGCAGCGGGTAAGCGCTGGTGAACCAGCCGACCGTGCGAGTCAGGTCGATCTCGTCGAACAGGGTTTCGCGGCCATGGCCTTCCAGTTGGATCAGCGCCGACGCTTCGCCGGTCCAGCGGCACAGCACGCGGGCCAGGGCCGTCAGCAGCAGGTCGTTGACCTGGGTGCGGTAGGCGCTCGGCGCCTGTTGCAGCAGCTGCCGGGTGCGCTCGGCATCCAGTTTCACGCTGACGGTCTGCGCATGTTTGCTCTGCCGCCCGCCCTGGGCGTGCTGTACCGGCAGCGTCGCCGCCGGGCCAGCCAATTGGTCCTGCCACCAGCTCAACTCTTCGCGCAGCGACTCGCTGCCGGCATAGGCCTGCAGGCGTGACGCCCAATCGCGCAAGGCGCTGGTTTTCGCCGGCAGGCGCGGCGTCTGCTGAGCTTCAAGCTGACGGTAGAGGTTTTGCAGATCCTCCAGCAGCACCCGCCAGGACACGCCGTCGACCACCAGGTGGTGGATGGCGATAAACAGGCGTTGCTGCGCATCCGGACCGTCCACCAACAGCGCGCGCAACAGCGGTCCGTTGGCCAGGTCGAGGCTACGCTGCGCCTCGGCGAACAGCGCCGGGCATTGCTCCATGGAAGCCACGCGCAGCTGCATCAGCAGTGGCGCCTCGGACAGCGGCTGGTGCTCGGCCCGCCATTGGCCGTCGACCTGGGTGAAGCGCAGGCGCAGGGCGTCATGCTGGGCCAGCACCGCGTGCAGCGCTGGCTCCAACAGCTGCCCATCGAGCACCTGGGTCGGCGCCAGCAGCAGGGCCTGGTTCCAGTGCTGACGCTCGGGGATCGCGCTGTCGAAGAACCAGTGCTGGATCGGTGTCAGGTGCGACTCGCCGCTGAGCAAGCCTTGCTCGGCGACGATCCGCTCGCTGCGGCTGGCCACCGCGGCCAGGGCCTGCACGGTCTGATGCTGGAACAGGTCCCGCGGGCTGAAATGAATGCCCAGCTGACGGGCGCGGCTGACCACCTGGATCGACAGGATCGAGTCGCCGCCCAGTTCGAAGAAGTTGTCGTGCAGGCCGACCTGCCGCAGGTTCAGCACGTCGCACCAGACCTGGGCCAGGGTCTGCTCCAGCTCGTTGCTCGGCGCCACGTACTGCTGGCGGTTGAGTTCCAGGTCCGGGGCCGGCAAGGCGCGGCGGTCGAGCTTGCCGTTGGCGGTCAGCGGCATGCTCGCCAGCAGGACCAGGTGGGTGGGCACCATGTAATCCGGCAGGTGGATTTTCAGCTGGGCCTTGATCGCTTCGCGCAGGGCCGCCTGTTGCTCGTCACTCTGTTCGGCGACATCGGTCACCCCATCCACGACCAAATACCCGGCCAGCTGTTTGCCGCCCGGCATGTCCAGGGCCAGCACCACCGCTTCGCGCACCGCCTCATGTTCCAGCAGGCGGTTTTCGATTTCCCCCAGCTCGATACGGAAGCCACGAATCTTCACCTGATGGTCGACCCGGCCGATGTATTCCACCTGGCCATCGGCGCACTGGCGCACCAGGTCGCCGGTGCGATACAGGCGCCCGCCAGTGGTGCTGAACGGGTCGGCCACGAAACGCTCGGCGCTCATGCCCGGACGCTGGTGGTAACCCTGGGCCAGGCCGGCCCCGCCGACATACAGCTCACCGGTGGCGCCTTGCGGCAGCAGGGCCAGATCGGCGTCGAGAATGTAGGCCACGCGCTCACCGATCACGGTGCCGATCGGTACGCTGCCAGCGCCCTCTTCCAGTTGTTCCGGCGCCAGGCTGGCCAGCGGCATGACCACGGTTTCGGTCGGGCCGTAGGCGTTGAAGAACAGGCTCGGTTTGAACGCCGCGCGGATGCGGCTCAGGTGTTCGCCGGTCAGCGCCTCGCCGCCGGTGATGCACATGCGCACCGGCAGGGTCTGGTCCTGGGTCGCCAGCCACTGCGCCAGCTGGCTGCCGTAGCTCGGGGTAAAGCCGAGGATGTTGATGCGGTGCTCACGGATCAGCTGGCAGATCTCTTGCGCATCCCACTGCCCCTGCGCCCGCAGCACCACCTGGGCGCCGCTGAGCAACGGCACCAGCAGACGCTCGGTGGCGGCGTCGAAGTTGATGGAATAGAAGTGCAGCTCGCAGTCGTCCGGCCGCATGCCGAAGCGCTCGATCACCGCGCGGCAATGCATGGCGATCTCGCCATGGGACACCACCACGCCCTTGGGCTTGCCGGTGGAGCCCGAGGTGTAGATCAGGTACGCCTGGTGCTGCGGCAGGCTGATAAAGGGCAGCTCGCTGGCCGGGTAGTTGGCCAGTTGCGCGCCGTCCTCTTCCAGGCACCAGCGCGCCACGCTGGCTGGCAACTCACCCAAAGCCTGGAACATCGCCGCGTCGCTGAGCAGCAGGCCGATACCACTGTCTTCAATCATGTAGTGCAGGCGGTCCAGCGGGTATTCCGGGTCCAGCGGCACATAGGCGCCGCCGGCCTTGAGAATCGCCAACAGGCCGACGACCATTTCCAGCGAGCGCTCCAGGGCCAGGCCGACCCGCACCTGCGGGCCGACGCCACGCTCACGGAGCATCCAGGCCAGGCGGTTGGCGCGGCTGTCGAGCTCGGCGTAGCTCAGGGTCTGCCCGGCGAATGTCAGGGCCGGCGCGTCCGGGCGCAGCAGCGCCTGTTCGCTGAACAGGTGGTGGATGCACTGGTCCAGGCGGTGTTCGCCGGGCTCGACGCCCAGGCTGTCCAGCAGTTGCTGTTGTTCGACGCGGTCGAGCAGCGGCAACTCGCTCAGGCGCTGCTCGGGGCTCTCTATCAAGGCCGCGATCAAGGCCTCCAGCAGGTTGCGCCAGTGCGCCGCCATGCGCGCGATGCGCGGCTCGTCGAACAGGTCGGTGCTGTAGGTCAGGCAGCAACCCAGGCGATGATCGAGGTCGGTGACTTCCAGGTTGAGGTCGAACTTGGTGGCCCGCGCATCGTTGGCCAGGTACTCGACCGTCATGCCGGCCAGGCTGCGGCTCTGCTGGAACTCCCAGCGCTGGACGTTGCACATCACCTGGAACAGCGGGTTGTAGGCGGCGCTGCGCGGCGGTTGCAGGGCTTCCACCAGATGGTCGAACGGCAGGTCCTGATGGGACTGGCCTTCGATCACGGTGTGCCGCACCTGCTCGAACAGATCAAAGACGCTCATCTGCCCGTCGAGCTGGCAACGCAGTACCTGGGTGTTGAGGAAGGCGCCGATCAGCCCTTCGCTTTCCGGACGGATGCGGTTGGCCACCGGCGCGCCGATGCGCAGGTCGGTCTGGCCGCTATAGCGATAGAGCAGCACGGCCAAGGTCGCGGTCATGGTCATGAACAGGGTCAGGCCATGTTCGGCGTTGAAGCGCCGCACCCGTGCCGCCAGCTCGTCGCTGAGGTCGAAGCGGTACAACTCGCCCTGGTGGCTCTGCACCGGCGGCCGCGGACGGTCGCCCGGCAGTTCCAGCAGCGGATGTTCGTTGCCCAGTTGCACAGTCCAGTAATCCAGCTGGCGCTGACGCTCGCCGGACTCCAGCCACTGGCGCTGCCAGACGCTGTAATCCAGGTACTGCACCGGCAGCGGTTCCAGCGGCGAGTCGCGGTCGTCGATAAAGGCTTCGTACAACGCGCTCAGCTCACGGGCGAAGATGTCCATCGCCCAGCCTTCAGTAACGATGTGGTGCAGGGTCAGCACGAAGTAGTGCTCATGCTCCGCCGCCTTGACCAGGCAGGCGCGCAGCAGCGGACCGGTTTCCAGGTCGAACGGCCGGTGCGCCTCGCCGTCGGCCAGCTGTTGCAGGCGTTGCTCGCGGGCCGTTGCATCCAGCATGGAGAAATCCTTCCAGCCCATGCGCACGCCGGTTTCCCCATGCACCCGTTGTTGGGCCACGCCGTCGACGCTAGGGAACGTGGTGCGCAGGGTTTCGTGACGCAGGATCAGCGCCTGCAGCGCCGCCTCGAAACGCCCGACATCCAGCACGCCCTTGAAACGCGCCATGCCGCCCACGTTGTAGGCCGGGCTGTCCGGCTCCATCTGCCAGAGGAACCACATGCGCTGCTGGGAATAAGACAACGGCACAGGCTGGCTGCGATCGACCTTGGCGATCGGCGGCTGCTGGTTGCGCTTGCCGGTTTCCTGGATCAGCCGCACCTGCTCGGCGAAGTCGCCCAGCTCGCTGGCTTCGAACAAGGCCCGCAGCGGCAACTCGACGTCGCAGGCCTGGCGGGTCCGGGAAATGATCTGCGTGGCCAGCAGCGAGTGGCCGCCCAGGGCAAAGAAATCATCGCGCAAGCCGATGCGCTGCTGCCCCAGCACCTCGCGCCAGATCGCCGCGATCTGCTGTTGCAACTCAGTGACGGGTGCAACGTGTTCACGCACCTGCCATTGCGGTTCCGGCAAGGCGCGGCGGTCGAGCTTGCCGCTCGGGCTCAGGGGCATGGCCGAAAGAAGCATCAGTTGCGCCGGCACCATGTACTCCGGCAGCTCACTGGCCAGGGCGGTTTTCAGGCGCTCGATCTGCGCACCCTCCTCTTCCCCATCCGCGTTGGCGGTGTAATAACCAATCAGTTGCGCACCGGCCGCGGTCTCGCGCACCAGGACCGCCGCCTGGGCCACGCCCTCCTGGGCCAGCAGGCGCGCTTCGATTTCCTGGGGTTCGACCCGAAAGCCGCGCAGCTTGACCTGCTGATCGAGACGCCCGAGGTATTCCAGCGCACCATCGGCCGCCCAGCGCACCCGGTCGCCGGTGCGGTACAGGCGCGCGCCCTCGCTGCTCAGCGGATCAACGACAAAACGTTCGGCGCTCAGCCCCGGACGCCCGAGGTAACCACGGGCCAGGCCGATCCCGGCAATGCACAGCTCGCCCGGCACGCCGGTCGGTACCGGGTTGAGGTCAGCGTCCAGCACCCGGCAGATCACGTTGCCCAGCGGACGGCCGATGGGCGAACGCTGGCCATCGACACTACGGCAACGCCAGTGGGTAACGTTGATCGCGGTTTCGGTCGGGCCGTAACGGTTATGCAGTTGAGCGTTCGGCAGCTGCTCCAGCACCCGGTCGCGCAATTCGGCCGGCAAGGCTTCGCCACCGGAGAACACCCGGCGCAGGCTGCTGCATCCGGCGCTCAGCGGCTCCTCGACGAACAGCTGCAACAGCGGCGGTACGAAGTGCAGCGTGGTCACGCCGTATTGCTGCACCAACTGGGCGATGCGATGCGGGTCGCGGTGTTCGCCCGGCGCGGCCAGCAGCAGGCGGCAGCCGGTGATCAGCGGCCAGAAGCACTCCCACACCGACACGTCGAAGCTGATCGGCGCCTTTTGCATCAGCACATCGCTGGCGTCCAGGCGGTAGCTGTTCTGCATCCACTGCAAGCGTTCGCTCAGGGCCGCGTGGGTGTTGCCCACGCCCTTGGGCTGGCCGGTGGAGCCGGAGGTGTAGATCACATAGGCCAGGTTGTCGCCGTGCAGGTGCAGGCCCGGCGCATGGCTCGGCCAGCCGTCGAGCTTGAGGCTGTCCATGGCGATGGCGCTGACGCCCTCGGCCTGGGGCAGGCGCTCAAGCAGGTGGGTCTGGGTCAGCAGCAGCTCGACGTCACTGTCGGCCAGCATGTAGGCCAGGCGCTCGGTCGGGTAGTCCGGGTCCAGCGGCACATAGGCGCCGCCGGCCTTGACGATCGCCAGCAGGCCGATCAACAGCTGCGGCGAGCGCTCGGCAGCGATGGCCACGCAGACATCCGGGCCGACCCCTTTGTCGCGCAGGTAATGGGCCAGGCGGTTGGCCTGGGCATGCAGCTCGGCAAAGCTCAGCTCGCCGCCCTGCCACACCAGTGCGGTGCGTTCCGGGGTCTGCTGCAGTTGTGCCTCGAGCAGCTCGGGCAGCCATTGGCTGGCCGCCGCGCACGGGGCTTCGCTCCACTGTTGCTGCTGCGCCTGCTCGCAGGGGTTGAGCAACGGCAGGTCGGCGATGGCGGTTTGCGGACGCGCGCAGGCTTCGCGCAGCAGGCTGACGAAATGCTCGGCCAGGCGCTCGACGGTCGCGGCCTCGAACAGTTCGCTGGCGTAGTCGAACGACAGGCTCAGGCGGCCGTTGCGGTCTTCTTCACTGTGCAGTTGCAGGTCGAACTTGGCCTCGCGGCTGTGCCACGGCAACTCCTCGGCCAGCAGCCCGGGCAGCCGTCGCAGGGCGCTGAGGTCGCGCTGCTGGTGGTTGAACATGACCTGGAACAGACCCTGTTCGCGGGCCTGGGGAAAGGCTTCGAGCAGTTGCTCGAACGGCAGGTCCTGATGGGCCTGGGCCTGCAGCGCGGCCTGGCGGGTCTGCGCCAACAGATCAACGAACGGCAGGCGCCCGTCCACCTCGGCGCGCAGCACCAGGGTGTTGATGAAGAAACCGATCAGGCCCTGGGTTTCCAGGCGCGGACGGTTGGCGTTGGGCACGCCGATGCGGATGTCGCGCTGGCCGCTGTAACGATGCAGCAGGCTCTGGAACGCCGTGAGCAATAGCATGAAAGGTGTGGATTCATGGGCCTGGGCGGTCTGGCGAATGGCTTCGCTCAGGCTCGCGCCCAGGCGCAGGCTGTGCCGCGCGGCGCTGTGTTGCCGTTGCGCCGAACGCGGGTGATCGGTGGCCAGGCTCAGGCTCGGGTGCTCGTCGCCCAACTGCTGTTTCCAGTAGGCCAGTTGCCGTTCGCCTTCGCCCTGGGCCAGCCACTGGCGCTGCCAGCTGCCGTAGTCGGCGTACTGCAACGGCAGCGGCGCCAGGCTCGCCGCCTGACCTTGCACGGCGGCGGCATACAGGCGCGAGAACTCGTCGATCAGCACATTCAGCGACCAGCCGTCGGCGATGATGTGGTGCAGGGTCACCAGCAGTTGGTGTTCCTCGTCGTCGAGGCGCACCAGGGTCACCCGGAGCAGCGGGCCTTGTTCCAGGTCGAACCGGGTACGGGCCTCATCCTCACGGATCTGTTGCGCCTGCGCTTCGCGCTCGGCCGCCGGCAGGTCGCTGAGGTCGATCACCTGCAGGTTGAATTCGCTGGCCGGCAGGACCTGTTGCAACGCCTGGCCGTCGCGCTCGAAAAAGCGCGTGCGCAGGGATTCGTGGCGTTCGATCAGTTGCTGGAAGCTGGCGCGCAGGGCGTCTTCGTCCAGCTCGCCACGCAGGCGCAGGCCACCGGGAATGTTGTAGGCGCTGCTGTGCGGGTCGAGCTGCCAAGTGATCCACAGGCGGTTCTGCGCCAGGGACTGGGGCAGCGCCTCGGTGCGCGACAAGGCGTTGATCGCGCCCTGGGCCAGGCCGCCATCCTGTTGCAACTGGGCGACCTGTGCAGCGAACGCGCCGAGGGTCGGCGCCTCGAACAGCAGGCGCAGGTTCAGCTCCAGGCCGAGTGCTTCACGCAGACGCGCGACGACCTGGGTCGCGGCGATGGAGTTGCCGCCCAGCAGGAAGAAGTGATCGTCGCTCGCTACTTGCTCGACTTGCAGCTGTTCGCGCCAGATACGGCCGATCAGCTCTTGCAGTTCGCGGGGCGCTTCGCCACTGGCCTCGCCGACCGCCGCCTGGCGATCGGGGAGCTTGTTATCGGAGAACTGGGCGTAACTGTCGAGGCTGCCATCGGCCAGGCGGTTGCGGCAGGCCGAACGTTGCAACTTGCCGCTGGACGTCTTGGGCAAGGCGCCGGGATTGAGCAGGACCACCACGCTCGGCGCTTGCTGATAGGCCTCGGCCACGGTCTGGCGAATCAGCTTGATCAGCGCGTCCGGCGTGAGGATCTTCTGCACGCTGCGGCTGATTTCCGCGGCGATGCCGATGCCTTCCTGGCCCTGCTCGGTGACGGCGAACGCCGCGACCCGGCCCTTGCGCACCACCTCGACCTCACGCTCGATGGTCTGCTCGATGTCCTGTGGATAAAGGTTGTGCCCACGCACGATCAGCATGTCTTTCAAGCGGCCGGTAATGAACAGCTCGCCATCGCGCATGAAACCCAGATCGCCGGTGCGCAGCCAGGTCCGGCCGGCATGCTCGACGAAGGTCTTGGCCGTGGCCTCGGGGTTGCGCCAGTAACCATGGGCGATGCTCGGGCCGGCAGCCCAGACTTCACCGACCCGGTTCTCTTCCAGCTCGGCCAGGGTATTGGGCTCGACGATCAGCACCGCGTGCTCGGGCTGGCTGGTGCCGCAGCTCATCATGGCGTTGCCGGTGCCCGGCTCGGCGCGGTTCTGCGCCAGGGCCTGCTCGTCCAGGCGCAGGGCCGGGATGCCCTGGCCACGGGTGCCGCCGGCGACAAACAGGGTGGCTTCGGCCAGGCCATAGGAGGCGAAGAAATGATTCGAGGTGAAACCGCAGGCGGTGAACTTCTCGGCGAAGCGTTCCAGGGTGTCCAGGCGGATCGGCTCGGACCCGGAATAGGCCACGCGCCAGCGGCTGAGGTCCAGGCGTTCCAGGGCCGACTCGCTGACCCGCTCGCTGCACAGGCGGTAGGCGAAGTCCGGGCCACCGCTGATGGTGCCGCCGTATTCGCTGATCGCCTCCAGCCAGCGCAACGGTCGGCCGAGGAAATACGCCGGCGACATCAATACGCAGGGCACGCCGCTGAAGATCGGTTGCAGCAGGCCGCCGATCAGGCCCATGTCGTGGTACAGCGGCAGCCAGCTGACGATCACGTCGTCGGGGTTGAGGTCGATACCGAAGCCGCGGCGGATCAGCAGTTCGTTGGCCACCAGGTTGCCGTGGCTGACTTGCACACCCTTGGGCAAGGCGGTGGAGCCCGAGGTGTACTGCAGGAAGGCGATGTCGTCGGCCCGCAGTTCGGTGGCGCTCCAGCCTTCGGCCAGGCTCGCCGCCAGGGTGTCCACACAAAGCAGTTGCGGCGCGTCGGCACCTTGCAGCTCGTCCATCTGCGCCAGGGAATCGCGCAGCCCGCTGCTGGTCAGCAGCAGCCGCGGCTCGGCGTCGGCGATGATCGAGATCAGTCGCTCCTGGTGATGGCGTCGGCTCGACTCCGGTGGATAGGCCGGCACCGCGATAACCCCGGCATACAGGCAGGCGAAAAACGCCGCGACATAGTCCGGGCCGCTGGGGAACAGCAGCACCGCTCGATCGCCCAGAGCGGCATTGGCCTGCAGCGCGGCGGCGATGGTCCGGGCACGCAGATCCAGGTCGCGATAACTGAGGACCACGCTCTGATCCTGCTCTTCGGCAAGGAAGCGCAAGGCCACTTGATCGGGGGTCTGAGCCGCCCGGCGTTGAAGGGCTTGAGCCAGAGTGCTGGGGAGTTCGAACGCGTCCATCATGGGGTTTCCTGCGCGGATTGTGCTTGCACGTAGAGCCGCGGGAAAAAACCGCGACCGTTACATAAACCTTTGAAAAATAAAGGCCCCTGCCCTCGGAATGGGACATCTGGAGAGCGCTGTGGCGGGATGTTCCACCCGGAACCTTTCTCCAATGAGAACGGATGGCGTCTTGAAATAATTAGTCCGCACTCTGCCCTCGAACCCCTTCACAACGTGCGACAACGAGCCGCAGTTCTCACTCTGCACCAAAGATGCTCATTAATTCTCTTTCTCAATTGACAATCATTATCATTCAACATAATTTGTCGCTCGATGTGTAAGACGAATCTGAAATTTCTGTCGTCCTACTAACCCTTTTGCAGCAAGGTGATTTCCATGACGGAACAAGTATCCACAAGCAGGTGCGATTCACCGCTACTCCAGGCCTTTGTCGACAACCGCCTGATCCTGGTCAAGATCGCGGCGCGCATTACCGGCTGTCGTTCCCGTGCCGAAGACGTGGTGCAAGACGCGTTCTTCCGGCTGCAATCGGCGCCGCAGATCACCTCATCGTTCAAGGCGCAGTTGAGCTATCTGTTCCAGATCGTGCGCAACCTGGCGATTGACCACTATCGCAAGCAGGCGCTGGAGCAGAAGTATTCGGGCACTGAAGAAGAGGGTCTGAATGTGGTCGTGCAGGGAGCGTCGCCGGAAACCTCACACATCAATTTCTCGACCCTGGAACACATTGCCGACGCGCTGACGGAGCTGCCCAGCCGCACCCGCTATGCCTTCGAGATGTATCGCCTGCATGGCGTGCCGCAAAAGGACATCGCCAAGGAACTCGGGGTCTCGCCGACACTGGTGAACTTCATGATTCGCGATGCGCTGGTGCATTGCCGCAAAGTCTCGGGCAACCGCGCCGACACCTACGCCCGCCACTGATCCGCGCCGCACGCTACTCCCGCACCTGATCGCGATAGCCACCGTCAGCCACGGCGCTACCGCGAACAGGAAGGCTCCCGCCAGATCTTCTCGACCGCCTGATGCCGTCCGTCCCCCCGCCCCTGCGCCAGAATCAGCAAGGCGGCGCGCTTGTGGGAAAAATCGAAGGCTCTCCCACAATGCAGGCAACGCTCCTGCTGCTCGAGCCTCTGGCCAGCGTCCTCGGCCAGCCATTCGCTCGGCCCGTGGTCGAGGCATAACGAATGCACCAGGGTCGATAACCAGCCGGCCATCCACTCGTCACGCCACCCTTCTTGCCCACGCAAGGCTTGCAGCACCTCGCTGCCCGCCGGTGGCAGTGGCGTGCCAGGCCCGCGGCTGGCACCGCTCGTTTCAATACCGGCCAGGCGCAGCGGTTGCAGGCCAGCGGGATCAGCGGCGCAACGGCAGGTATCGGCAACGGCCACAGCGGACAGCGTATCGAGAGAGGACATGGCACGGACTCAGCGTCATCAGTGTTCAACCAAGTGACGTGAGCCGCACAGGGAAATTTAGGCAAGCCGCCCTGCGGGCGGCTTCATTTGGCCGGTGGCATGACCACGATGCGGTAGGGATCGAAGATCTTCAGCAATTCACCGCTGTCGCGCAGGCGTCCCAGCAACTTGGCGAAGTCTTCGCCGCTGATCGGCGCCATGGGGCGAATCAGCGCGTAGTGGTGGTAGACCTGATCGATCCGATCGGAGGCGAACAATTGCTGCGCCGTGTCGGCATTGTGCGAAAGGAAATCACTGAGGTAGGAACGGGTCACCAGCGCAATGTCGGCACGACCGCGCAGCACCATCAGCAGGTTGCTGTCGTGGGAATAGGTCAGGGTCGCGTTGTAGGTGTCGGCCAGGTACTTGGGGTCGGCATTGAAGTTGGCGAACGCGTAGTGGTAACCGCTGAACAGGGCCAGGCGCTTGCCCTTGAGGTCGGCGAAATACTCCTGGCCGCGGCCGGGCTCGCGCTGGGCGGTGAAGATCTCGGCATCTTCCAGGCCCATGTCGACGCTGGTATGGGGAATGTTCTGCCAGCCCCAGGCCGGGTTCTCGAAAATCGCCATGTCGACGCGGCCTTGCTCGAAATCGCGAAAACGCCGGGGAATCGAGGTCGGCACCAATACGAATTGGTAGTCGCTCTGCAGCGCGTTCAAGGCGTCCACCAGTTGCGGCAGCAGCCCGGTGTCGGCGCCCTGCTCGGGACGCACGGTATAAGGGGGAAAATGCGCCGCCCCCACGCGTACCAACTGCGCAGCGCAGGCCGGAAAAACCGTCAGGGTGGCCAGGCCCCACACCAGCACTCGCAAAGCCGTCCGCATTGGCGAAGACATCAAGGCAACTCACCTCAAGATAAAGAAACAGGGCAATGCCATTAAAACTAGGCGGTTTCCCTGGCTTCAACAACTTTCCACTGAAGAATTAATTACTTGCAGGAGGCCTACGGCTCCTTGAGCACCAGGGTTAGCGCTTCCTCGGCCAGTTGCTCGAGGGTCATGCTGCCCTCGGCGCGAAACCAGGTGGTGGTCCAGGACAGCGCCCCGGTGAGAAAACGCCGGGTAATGAACACATCGCCCTTGATAAAGCCGGCCTCCTTGGCCTCGCCCAGCACCTGCAACCAGATCCGCTCATAAATGTCGCGCAGCGCCAGGACGTCGGCCTGACCCTGGGCCGACAACGAGCGCCATTCGTAGACCAGCACCGCCATGGCCTCGCCGCTGCCACCCATGATCGATTGCAGCTCGCAGCGGATCAGCGCCAGCACCCGCTCGCGCACGCTGCCGGCCTCGGCCAGTTCGGCGCGCATCAGGGCGGTGTTGTAGTGGATGGTTTCCTCCATCACCGCGCGCAGGATGTCGTCCTTGCTCTTGAAGTGATGAAAGATGCTGCCCGACTGGATGCCCACCGCGCCGGCCAGGTCGCGTACCGTGGTGCGCTCGTAGCCTTTGTTGCGAAACAGGTGAGCCGCGGTTTGCAGCAGCTTGCCGCGGGCGCTGTCCGGATCGGTCAGTTGCCCGTTGGCGACCAGCTGGCGCATCACCAGCAAGGCTTTTTGCTCGTCCACGGCCTCTCTCCTACATTCGCTCGATCGTTATGCGGTGCAGCCTCCTGAAACAGGGAGCTTGCGCGCGCAATTTAAGCCCGTGGGGACAACCAAGCAAGCGCTTGGGAATAAGATATTTCCGACGTTTACAAACCAAGCGCTTGCTTGGTAGTCTCGATCCAGTTCTGTCATCGCGTCTTTTTATCGAGTCTTTTATCGAGAGCCCCAGCCATGACCAAGACCCTTCGCATCGGTTGTGCCAGCGCCTTCTGGGGCGACACCTCGAGCGCCGCCGCGCAACTGGTGGAGGGCGGCCACCTGGATTACCTGGTGTTCGACTACCTGGCCGAGATCACTCTGTCGATCATGGCCGGCGCGCGGATGAAGGATCCCACTGCCGGATACGCCACGGATTTTGTCGAGGTCTTGAGCCCGCTGCTGGGCGAGATCGCCCGGCAGGAGATCCGGGTCATCAGCAACGCCGGCGGGATCAACCCGCAGGCCTGTGCCGCGGCCCTGCAAGCGGCCTGCGACCAGGCCGGCGTAGCCCTGAAAATCGCTGTGCTGCTGGGCGACGACCTGCAACCCCGCTTCAAGCAACTGAGCGGCAGCGGCATTCATGAAATGTTCAGCGGTGCGCCGCTGCCGCCGATGTGCGTGTCCACCAACGCCTACCTCGGCGCCCCCGGGATAGTCGAAGCCCTGAAACTGGGCGCCGACATCGTCATCACCGGTCGCGGGGTCGACAGCGCGGTGGTCAGCGCCGCGCTGGTGCATGAATTCGGCTGGTCCTGGCACGACTACGACAAACTGGCCCAGGCCGCTCTCGCCGGGCACATCATCGAATGCGGCGCGCAGTGCACCGGCGGCAACTTCACCGACTGGCGCGACGTGCCGGACTACGAACACATCGGCTTTCCCATCGTCGAGGTCAGCGCCGACGGCCAGTTCGTGGTGAGCAAGCCCGAAGGTTCCGGTGGCCTGGTCACGCCGCTGACTGTCGGCGAACAACTGCTCTATGAGATCGGCGACCCACGGGCCTATCTGCTGCCGGACGTGGTCTGCGACTTCACCCAGGTCAAACTGCGCCAACAGGGCAAGAATGCGGTCAGCGTGCATGGCGCCAAGGGCCTGCCGCCGACCGGCCAGTACAAGGTCAGCGCCACTTACCCGGACGGTTTCCGCTGCACCGCCAGTTGCCTGATCGCCGGCATCGACGCGGTGGCCAAGGCGCGCCGGGTCAGCCAGGCGATCATCGACAAGACCACGCAAATGTTCGGCCAGCGCGGCTGGGCGCCCTACAGCGAAGTCAATATCGAACTGCTCGGCAGCGAAGCCACCTATGGCCCCCATGGTCAGCGCCAGGACAGCCGCGAAGTGGTGATCAAGCTCGCCGTGCGCCATCCGGACAAACGCGCGCTGGTGCTGTTTTCCCGGGAGATCGCCCAGGCCGCCACGGGCATGGCCCCGGGCCTGACCGGCATCGTCGGCGGCCGGCCCACGGTCTATCCGCTGATCCGCCTGTTCTCGTTCCTGATCGACAAAAACGCCTGCACCCTGGCAGTCGAGATGGCCGCCCAGCACCACCGGGTCGAGCTGCCCGAGCTCGACAGCCTCGACGCCAGCGCCCTGCCCGCGCCCCATGCCGTGGCCAGCCCCGTGGGCCGCGCCGACGCCAGCGTGGCGCTGGTCAAGCTGGCGGTGGCGCGCTCCGGCGACAAGGGCAACCACAGCAATATCGGGGTCATGGCCCGCGACCCCGAATACCTGCCGTGGATCGCCGAGGCCCTGACACCCGCCGTCGTGGTGGACTGGATGAGCCATGTGCTGGACCCGGTGCATGGCCGGGTCCAGCGCTGGTACCTGCCGGGCACCCACAGCCTGAATTTCCTGCTGGAGAACGCCCTCGGTGGCGGCGGTGTCGCCAGCCTGCGCATCGACCCGCAGGGCAAGGCCTTCGCCCAGCAGTTGCTGGAAATCCAGATCCCGGTGCCGCAGAGCATCGCTGATACCGTCAACTGAAGGAGGCTTTTCGTGGGCTACGACTCGATTTTCAAACCCGACCTGTTCGCCGGCCAGACCCTAGTCGTCACCGGCGGCGGCAGCGGCATCGGGCGCTGCACCGCCCATGAACTGGCGGCCCTTGGCGCCCGGGTGCTGCTGGTGGGGCGCAAGGCGGACAAGCTGCACAAGGTGGCCGCGGAGATCGCCGAAGACGGCGGCCAGGCCAGCGGGCATGCCTGCGATATCCGCGACGAGGAAGCGGTCAAGGCCCTGGTCAGCGAACTGATCCGTGACCACGGCCCCTTGCATGGCCTGGTCAACAACGCCGGCGGGCAGTACCCCTCGCCCCTGGCCTCGATCAATCAGAAAGGGTTTGAAACCGTGCTGCGCACCAACCTGGTGGGCGGCTTTCTCATGGCCCGGGAAGTCTTCAACCAGTCCATGAGCAAGCACGGCGGCAGCATCGTCAACATGCTCGCCGACATGTGGGGCGGCATGCCCGGCATGGGCCATTCCGGCGCCGCGCGTTCGGGGATGGACAATTTCACCAAGACCGCCGCGTTCGAATGGGGCCATGCCGGGGTGCGGGTCAACGCCGTGGCGCCGGGCTGGATCGCCTCCAGCGGCATGGACACCTACGAAGGCGCGTTCAAGGCGGTGATCCCGACCCTGCGCGAACACGTACCGCTCAAGCGCATCGGCACCGAGTCGGAAGTCAGCGCCGCCATCGTCTTCCTGCTCAGCCCGGCGGCGGCCTTCATCAGCGGCAGCACCTTGCGCATCGACGGCGCCGCCAGCCTGGGTAGCCGTGCCTGGCCGCTGCACAAGGCGTCCCACAGCGAGTCCTACAACGGCTTCCACCGCGCCTACCTGCCGGACGTGCTTAAGGACGAGCCACTCAAGGACGGGAAATAAGCCATGCCAGTCATACAGTCCCAGCTAGATCCCCACGGCCCGCAGTTCCAGCAGAACCGCGAGGCGATGCTGGCCGGCATCGCGCAGATCCGCCAGCTGGAACAGAACCTGCTGGCCAAGGCCGCCGAGGCCAAGGCGAAATTCGAAAAGCGCGGGCAACTGCTGCCCCGCGAACGCCTCAATCTGCTGCTCGACCCCGGCGCGCCCTTTCTCGAACTGGCGAGCCTGGCCGGCTACAAGCTGCACGACGACAAGGATGGCAGCCAGGCCGGTGGCGGGTTGATCGCCGGCATCGGCTACGTCAGCGGCGTGCGGGTGCTGGTGGTGGCCAACAACAGTGCGATCAAGGGCGGCACCATCTCTCCCAGCGGCCTGAAAAAATCCCTGCGCCTGCAGCAGATCGCCATGGAAAACAAACTGCCGGTGGTGACCCTGGCCGAAAGCGGCGGCGCCAACCTCAATTACGCAGCGGAGATTTTCGTCGAAGGCGCGCGCAGTTTCGCCAACCAGGCACGCATGTCGGCCATGGGCCTGCCGCAGGTCACCGTGGTCCATGGCTCGGCCACCGCCGGCGGGGCCTACCAGCCGGGGCTGTCGGATTACGTGGTGGTGGTGCGCGGCAAGGCCAAGCTGTTTCTCGCCGGCCCGCCATTGCTCAAGGCCGCCACCGGCGAGGTGGCCACCGATGAAGAACTGGGCGGCGCCGAGATGCATGCGCAGGTGGCCGGCACCGCGGAATACCTGGCGGAAAACGACGGCGACGGCGTGCGCATCGTGCGGGAAATCCTCGCAGCCCTGCCGTGGAATGCCCGGCTGCCGCTGCAGCCACCCCGGCCTTATGCGGAGCCGCTGTACCCGATCGACGAGCTGCTGGGGCTGATTCCCGACGACCCGAAAAAGCCGTACGACGCCCGGGAAATCATCGCGCGCATCGCCGACGGCTCGAATTTCCTCGAGTTCAAGGGCGAGTTCGACCAGCAGACCCTCTGCGGCCATTTGCAGATCCAGGGACGCCCTTGCGGTTTTATCGGCAATAACGGGCCGATCACCCCGAAAGGCGCAAGCAAGGCCGCGCAGTTCATTCAGTTGTGCGACCAGAGCGGCACCCCGCTGCTGTTTTTCCACAACACCACCGGTTTCATGGTCGGCACCGAGTCGGAGCAGCAGGGCGTGATCAAGCACGGTTCCAAGCTGATCCAGGCGGTGGCCAATGCCCGGGTGCCGAAGCTGACAATTGTGGTCGGCGGCTCCTACGGCGCCGGCAACTACGCCATGTGCGGCCGCGGCCTGGACCCGCGCTTCATCTTCGCCTGGCCCAACAGCCGTACCGCGGTGATGGGCGGCGCCCAGGCCGGCAAGGTGCTGCGCATCGTTACCGAGGCCAAGCACGCCAAGCAGGGCCAGGCGGCCGATCCGCAGATGCTGGATATGCTGGAACAGGTCACGGCGCAGAAACTCGACAGCCAATCCACGGCCTTGTATGGCAGCGCCAACCTGTGGGACGACGGGCTGATCGACCCACGGGATACCCGCACCCTGCTGGGTTATCTGCTGGATATCTGCCACGAGGCGCAGGTGCGTCAGCTACAACCCAATAGCTTCGGCGTCGCACGGTTCTGACCTGTAGCCGCTGCCGCAGGCTGCGATAAGACCCGAAGGGTCTTCGAGGGCCTCAAGAGCAGGTCCCCTGAGGGGCCGATCGCAGCCTTCGGCAGCGGCTACAGGGACAGCGAGCAGTTCCGCAACGACGGTGTTTTCGGCCTGCGGCAGCGGCTACAGGGGTAACAAGGTTCAGGGATTGCGTCACTCAACTTGAGGAGAACAATAAAAATGATCTTCACCCAGGAACATGAAGAACTGCGGCGCACGGTGCGCAACTTTGTCGAGCGCGAGATCAACCCGCATGTCGAGGAATGGGAAAAGGCCGGGCGCTTTCCGATCCACGAGATTTTCCGCAAGGCCGGCGAACTGGGCCTGCTGGGCATTTCCAAGCCGGAGAAATTCGGCGGCATGGGCCTGGACTACAGCTACTCGATCGTCGCCGCCGAAGAGTTCGGCACCATCCATTGCGGCGGCATCCCGATGTCCATCGGCGTGCAGACCGACATGTGCACCCCGGCCCTGGCGCGCTTCGGCTCCGACGAGTTGCGCGAGGAGTTCCTGCGCCCGGCCATCAGCGGGGAAATGGTCGGCTGCATCGGTGTCTCCGAAGTCGGTGCCGGCTCCGACGTGGCCGGGCTCAAGACCACCGCGCGCAAGGACGGCGACGACTATGTGATCAACGGCAGCAAGATGTGGATCACCAACTCCCCCAGCGCCGACTTCATCTGCCTGCTGGCCAACACCTCGGACGACAAACCCCACGTCAACAAGTCGCTGATCATGGTGCCGATGAACAGCCCCGGCATCAGCCTCAGCCCGCACCTGGACAAGCTCGGTATGCGCAGTTCGGAAACCGCCCAGGTGTTTTTTGACAACGTGCGCGTGCCCCAGCGCTATCGCATCGGCCACGAAGGCGCGGGCTTCATGATGCAGATGCTGCAATTCCAGGAAGAGCGGCTGTTCGGCGCGGCCAACATGATCAAGGGCCTGGAGTATTGCGTCGACAGCACCATCGAATATTGCAAGGAGCGCAAGACCTTCGGCAGCGCGCTGATCGACAACCAGGTGATCCACTTCCGCCTGGCCGAGCTGTCCACCGAAATCGAATGCCTGCGGGCCCTGGTGTACCAGGCCACCGAGCAATACGTGCGCGGTCAGGACGTCACCC
The DNA here is from genome assembly GCF_059416085.1 of Pseudomonas sp. GW821-FHT09E12. Taxonomy (NCBI): domain Bacteria; kingdom Pseudomonadati; phylum Pseudomonadota; class Gammaproteobacteria; order Pseudomonadales; family Pseudomonadaceae; genus Pseudomonas; species Pseudomonas sp. GW821-FHT09E12. Next base: position 58,994 of record NZ_JBWKOM010000010.1, read on the forward strand.
GCCTGGCGTCCATGGCCAAGCTCAAGGCCGGGCGCCTGGGCCGCGAAGTCAGCGACAGCTGCCTGCAATACTGGGGCGGCATGGGCTTCATGTGGGACAACCCGGTGGCCCGCGCCTACCGCGACGTGCGCCTGGTTTCGATCGGCGGCGGTGCCGACGAAATCATGCTGGGCATCATCTGCAAACTCATGGGCATCCTGCCGGGGAAAAGAAAATGAGCCGCCTGCCCGCCTGCGAAACCCTGCTGCTGGCGCCCCGTGGCGGCGTCCTGTACATCACCCTCGATCGCCCGGACAGCCGCAACGCCATGAGCCTGCACATGGTCGCCGAACTGCGCGCGGTGCTGGCGGCGGTACGCGATGACCGCGGCATTCGCGCCCTGGTCCTGAGGGGCGCCGGCGGGCACTTCTGCGCCGGCGGCGACCTGAAAGACATGGCCAATGCCCGTGCCCAGGGCGCCAGTGCCTATCAGGAACTGAACCGGGCGTTCGGCACACTGCTCGAGGAAGCCCAGCACAGCCCACAGGTGCTGATCGTGCTGCTGCAGGGCGCGGTGTTGGGTGGCGGCTTCGGCCTGGCCTGTGTCAGCGATATCGCCATCGCCGATCATCAGGCGCAGTTCGGCATGCCGGAAACCAGCCTCGGCCTGCTGCCGGCGCAGATCGCGCCGTTTGTGGTCAAGCGCATCGGCCTGACCCAGGCCCGTCGGCTGGCCCTGACCGCCGCGCGCTTTGATGGCAACGAAGCCGAGCGACTGGGCCTGGTGCATTTTGTCGAAGACGGCCCAGAGGCCCTGGCCGAGCGCCTCGATGAGGTGCTGGCCCATGTGCTGTGCTGCGCGCCCGAGGCCAACGCCGCGACCAAAGCCCTGTTGCTGGCCAGCGCTGAAGAACCGCTGGCGCCGCTGCTCGATCGCGCGGCGGAACAGTTTGGCGCCGCCGTCACCGGTGCCGAAGGCATCGAAGGAACCATGGCCTTCGTGCAGAAACGCAAACCGGCGTGGGCCTCATGAGCCCCATCGCGAGCAAGCTCGCTCCTACCGGTCCGTGACTGGCCTACGCCTTTGTAGGAGCGAGCTTGCTCGCGAAATGCCCGACCAAACACCACCGATCTCAGGAAACCACCTCATGCCCGCCTTCAGCAAAATCCTGATCGCCAATCGCGGTGAAATCGCCTGCCGCATCCAGCGCACCGCCCAAGCCCTGGGTTATCGCACCGTGGCGGTGTTCAGCGATGCCGACGCCGATGCGCTGCATGTGCGGATGGCCGACGAAGCGGTGCGCATCGGCCCGGCGGCGGTCCAACAGTCCTACCTGAACAGCCAGGCGATCCTCGACGCGGCCCGGCGCACGGGCGCCGACGCGCTGCATCCCGGCTACGGCTTTCTGTCGGAGAACGCCGAGTTCGCCAGCGCCTGCGAGGCAGCCGGCATCACCTTTATCGGCCCCAGCGCCGAGGCCATCGAATTGATGGGCAGCAAGCGCCTGTCCAAGCTGGCGATGCTCGCGGCGGGCGTCCCCTGCATCGCCGGTTATCAGGGCGCGGAACAGGACGATGCGACCCTGCAACGCGAAGCCGAACGCATCGGCTACCCGCTGATGATCAAGGCCAGCGCCGGTGGCGGTGGACGCGGCATGCGCCTGGTGCAGCGAGCCGATGAGCTGCTGGCCCAGGTGCGTACCGCGCGCTCCGAGGCGCTGCACGCCTTCGGCAGCGACGAGTTGATTCTGGAGCAGGCGCTGATCGAACCGCGGCATGTGGAGATCCAGGTGTTCGGCGACCGCCACGGCCAATTGATCTACCTCGGCGAGCGCGATTGCTCGATCCAGCGCCGTCATCAGAAAGTCGTCGAGGAAGCGCCCTGCCCGGTGATGACCGCCGAGCTGCGCCAGGCCATGGGCGAGGCCGCCCTCAAGGCCGGTCGGGCGGTGAATTATGTCGGCGCCGGCACCGTGGAGTTTCTCCTCGATGCACGGGGGCAATTCTACTTTCTGGAAATGAACACCCGCCTGCAGGTCGAACACCCGGTCACCGAAATGATCACCGGCCTGGACCTGGTGGCCCTGCAACTGCAGGTGGCGGCCGGTCAACCGCTGCCGCTGCGCCAGGAACAGCTCGAACTCAAGGGTCATGCCATCGAAGTGCGGCTGTATGCCGAGGACCCGGCGCAGGATTTCCTGCCGCAAACCGGCCAGGTACGGCGCTGGGAACCGGCGCTGGGTGCCGATGTGCGCATCGATCACGGCCTGCTGGAAGGCCAGAGCGTCAGCCCGTTCTATGACCCGATGCTGGGCAAGCTCATCGCCCACGGCGCCACCCGCGAAGAGGCGCGCCGCAAGCTGTTGCGCGCGGTCGAGGACTCGGTGCTGACCGGCGTGGCGAGCAACCAGAAGCTGTTGGCGAACCTGCTTCGCCACCCTGGCTTTGCCAGCGGCGAATTCAGCACCGCCTTTATCGCCGAACATTTCACCGACGATCCAAGCCTGCGCCCGCAACCGCCAAGCGGCGCTGAACTGGCCCTGGCCGCGGCACTGTTTTATCAGCACGCGGCCCAGCGTCATGGCGCGGCGCTGGCCGGCTGGCGCAACAACGCCAGTGTGCCGCTGCACTATCGCCTGGGCTCGGGTGAAACCCTGTGGAACCTTGAACTGAATAACCAGGCCGGAACGCTGCGGATTCAACACGCCGACCAAGGCTTCGAGGTACAGCTGCTGGAGACGGATGGCCGCTGGGCCTGCGCGACCATCGACGGTATCCGCCGCCGCTACGCCTACACCCTGGAAGCCGGGCAGCTCTGGCTGTTCACCCGTCCTGGCAGCCTGCACCTTCAAGACCTGAGCCACGCGCCGGTCGCCAGCCAGGACGGCGCCCACAGCGGCATGCTCAAGGCGCCCATGGACGGCGCCATAGTCGACGTACTGGTCAGCGAGGGCGCGACCGTCAGCAAGGGGCAACTGCTGCTGGTGCTGGAGGCGATGAAAATGGAGCATCCGCTGAAGGCCGGGATCGATGGTGTGATCAAGCGGCTGCAGGTCAACCTGGGCGATCAGGTGAAAAACCGCCAGATTCTGCTGGAGGTGGAATAAGCCGCTAGGCGCAGACGTCGGGTTTGGCTACGCTCAAGCCTCATCGGGATGTTGAAGCTGGAGCCTGTGATGCCCCACTGGTTGGTAATTGATCTGGAAGCCACCACGGACGAAGGAGGCTGGCCGCTGACCGACATGGAAATCATCGAGATCGGCGCCACCCTGGTGAACCGCGAAGGGCGTGAACTGGACCATTTCCAACGCTTCGTGCGCCCGCTGCGGCGGCCGATGCTGACACCGTTCTGCCGTGAGCTGACCCACATCACCCAGGCCCAGATCGACGGCGCCCAGCCGTTGAGCGAAGTCTGGCCGATGTTCGAACGCTGGCTGGGCCAGCATCACACGCGCCTGGAGGGCTGGGCCAGCTGGGGCGACTACGATCGCAAGCAACTGCTGCAGGAGTGGCAACGCTCGCAACTGCATAGCGCCCTCGCCCAACTGCCGCACATGAACCTCAAGCAACGCTTCGCCAAGGCCCGCCGCCTCGAACGACCGCTGGGTCTGAACGGCGCGCTGCAACTGGCCGGGCTGCAGTTCACCGGCCAGCAGCATCGCGCCCTTGAAGATGCCCGCAATACGGCGCGTTTATTGCCTCTGATTCTTCCCGGCTGATCCGTCCGCGCAACAGGTGACGCATCTGAAGGCCTTGTGCATACTGGCCGGCCTTTTTGACCCCTTTTTGAGGAATCGCCCATGTTTAAAGTCAACGAGTACTTCGACGGCACCGTCAAGTCGATTGCCTTCGGCACGGCCGAAGGTCCCGCCACCATCGGCGTCATGGCTCCGGGCGAATACGAGTTCGGCACGGCTCAACGGGAAATCATGCACGTGGTTTCCGGCGCCCTGACCGTCAAGCTGCCTGACAGCAACGACTGGGAAACCTTTGCCGCCGGCAGCCAGTTCAACGTACCGGCCAACAGCAAGTTCCAGCTGAAAGTGGCCGTCGACACCGCCTACCTGTGCGAATACCGCGGCTGATCCTCGGCGATAAAAAATGCCCGTATCTGGCGATACGGGCATTTTTCGTTTCTACGCCACCGACTATTCCAGCACCGTGACCGGCATGCCGACTTCCAGGCGGCCAATGCCATCGTTCACCAGGTTCTGCCCGAACATCGCCCCGCCTTCTTGCGCCCGGTACTGCTGCAGCGTGGCCAGCGGTTCACGGTCGGCGCTGCGCTCGCCGGTCTGCGGATCGATGGTGGTGAGAATGCAACGCGCACAAGGCTTGACCACCCGAAACTCGATATCGCCGATGCGGATGCGTTTCCAGCCATCTTCGGCAAAGGCCGGGCAGCCCTCGATCACCAGGTTCGGGCGAAAGCGCAGCATTTCCAGGGGACGGCCGACACGACTGGACAGGTCTTCCCGGGAGGACTCGCCAATCAGCAACAGCGGAAAACCGTCGGCGAAGGCCACCTGATCGTCATCCTTGCCGTAACCGGCCTGAGTGGTGCGCGCACGCTCCGGTGGGACCTGTACCAGGCGGGTCGGCTTGCCGATGAAATCGCTCAGCCAGGCATGGGCTTCGTCGCCGGCATCCGGTACGCGCAGGGTATCGCGCCAGATGGTCACGCCACGTAACGGGGCATCCGCACCAGGCAGTGGCACATCGAGGGATGGGTAGCCGGGAGCACTGAGGGTCAGCCCTCCCTCGGCGTTCCAGAGCGCCGAAAGCTGGCTCATGTGCGGGACCGCACGCTGGGTCAGGAAGCGTCCGCTGGGCTCATCGACCAGCATCCAGCGTCGGTCTCCCTCCAGCCCCAGCCTGTCCAGCGCGACCTGTTGCAGGGACTCGCCCTTGCCGGATTTCAAGGGGTATCGATAAAGCGCGCTGAGACGCATGGCCAGCTCCCGGGTGGCAAAGAAAGCAACCTTATACGAGCCGGCCCGCGAATCAAAGAAGCAGCTGCCGCGCAGGCGTCGCTCCGGCCACGGCTCCCGTCAGGCGGGAACTTCGTCCAGCATCAGGCGCTGGCGCACCACGTCGACCAGTTTGTCCGGCTGGAACTTGGACAGGAAGTTGTCGCAACCGACCTTCTTCACCATCGACTCGTTGAAGCTGCCGGACAGGGAGGTATGCAGCACCACATAAAGGCCGCGCAGACGAGGATCATTGCGGATTTCGGTGGTCAGGCGATAGCCGTCCATTTCCGGCATTTCGGCGTCGGTGAACACCATCAGCAGCTTGTCGGTCATGTCGACCCCGGTATCGGCCCAGGCCTTGAGCATCTTCAGGGCCTTCAGGCCGTCGCTGGCAATGTGCATCTTCACCCCCAACTGACCCAGGGTGTCGCGCAATTGCGACAGCGCCACGTTGGAGTCGTCCACCAACAGCACTTCACGGCCGCGGGCACGTTCGAGGACCGGATCGTCGAGCTTGTCGCGCGACACCTTGGCGTTGTACGGAACGATTTCGGCCAGGACCTTTTCCACGTCGATGATCTCGACCAGTTGATCGTCGACCTTGCTGATCGCCGTCAGGTAATGCTGGCGCCCGGCACTGGTCGGTGGCGGCAGGATGGCTTCCCAGTTCATGTTGACGATGCGGTCGACACCCCCCACCAGGAAGGCCTGCACCGAGCGGTTGTACTCGGTGACGATGATGGTGCTGTTGGGACCCGGCACCAGCGGCCGCATGCCGATCGCCTGGGACAGGTCGATGACCGGCAGCGTCTGCCCCCGCAGGTTGACCACGCCACAGACGAACGGATGGCGCTGGGGCATCAGCGTCAGCTTCGGCAATTGCAGGACTTCCTGCACCTTGAACACGTTGATCGCGAACAACTGTCGCCCGGCCAGACGGAACATGAGGATTTCCAGGCGATTCTCACCCACCAGTTGTGTGCGTTGGTCTACCGTGTCGAGAATGCCGGCCATGTAATGACTCCTGGGCTTGTTCTGATGAATTCACTAACGTGGGTTATCGGCGCAATTCACCGAATCTTGACCCGCATACAAAATGCCATGCAAAGGCATTGATGTCACATTAACATCATGCTTTACTGGCTTCGCGATTTCACTCACACAACTTCCCCGCCGCGACCTCTATTTCAGCGCTTGGTTCCCCTTTATAAGGGAATCCCCTATCGGCAATCAGGACCAACCTGATATTCGCAATATCCAATAGCCATTAATGTGACGCCATTCTCATTGCATGAATGGAGTCAGGCTTTTGTTTGTGATCGCAGGAAGATGGGCTGGTGCCCCTTCGAGCCCCCCCGCCTCCGCTGTCCAAGCGTGGCCGACACACCGTGCTCGGCAGTCTGTCGCCTGCAGACTAAACACCAGCACAGCGTCTTCGTCCATTGAGAACCAATCAGATTCGTCCTATATCCCACGGCATAACCGACGTAATACCTTACAGCCGCTCACAAAACGGACCATTCCATCATCTGACGTGGCGTCGTGGAGACAAGCATGCTGATCGACGATAAAGAGTGGCACCAGTCACCCGACTTTCTGCTTGAGGCAGAAGCACTATTGGCCAAGTCTGTTGAATGCCTGAACCATCTCAACCTGATCAGGAACGATCAGGACGCCATCGATTGCATGTTGTCCACCCTGCTCAAACTGGCCGAGAAAACCGACGGGCTGGCGCTGCGCAGCACCGCCGAATTCTCGCGCCAGGTTCATGCGTTGCTGGATCACTCCCATCCTCATCCGGACATGAACGAGCAGATCCTCGACACCCTCGGGGAATGCTTCAGCCTGATGGCCTGGCAGCTTGAACTCGTCGATCCGGTGACTGGGCAGTTGAACCTCGATGGCAACGAACAGGCCACCCTCATCGAATCCCTCGCCGTGCAAATCGACCCTCTGCCCGCCCCCCTGTCCTGCCACCAAAATTCGTTCAAAGTTTTTTCGATCGCCAAGAGAAACGCATAGACCCTGTCGTTAATACCTAACTTCAGTCGTTAGATATGTCGTGACATTGACCAGCATCATGTCGTTATCCAATATTTCATGCCTGTTAACGACAGAACCAACTAACACAACTAAATAAAACCAATCCCGAGACTTCAAGTGTTCTGAATCTCGCCTACCCGTTCGCCAAGGCCAGATACAGTCACTGTTTGAGCGGAGCCAGTTAAAACAAGCGAATCGGAACATACGTCCCAAAAGGCAATATTCCTGACCCGCTGGACATATATAGAGGCGCGACCAACGGTAGCTAAGCTGATACTATGCCAGCCACTAAACGATATCCTTAATGGCACTGTGATTTCAGATTGATCTTGTTACACACCTGATCAGTGCAAGGCTTGCTCCCAACGAATAGACCGCGTTAATTGAAGCCGCATACTCAAATAATACCGTTTTCCAAACCGGGGCCCGTCAGTCGACTTGACCGGTCTCCCCGCAGCGAACATTCATTGGCTCCATCCGCTATGTACGCCAGCCTCAAGTCAACTGCCACCAGGCTTCTCTCTCGAATAAACCTGCGCTGGCTCAACCTGTTGCTGTGCTCATGCTCGGCACTTGGAAGTCTGGCCGTCTATTGCCTGTCGACGACCTTTCCCCTCAGCCTGCTGATCCTGAATCTGGCGGCCCTGGCCAGTGTCTGGGCCTATTACGGCGATTCGCGCAATTCGATCAAGTTCCAGCCTCAGGAACTGGCGGATCGCTTGCTGGAAGTCCAGGAAAACGAGCGCCATCGCCTCAGTCGTGAATTGCATGATGATATTGGTCAGTTGTTGACTGCCGCCAAGCTGCAAAGCGAATGGCTCAAGCGCCGCCTGCCCGAAGACCTGCAACAGCATTGCACGACGCTTCAAAGCACATTGGAAGAAACCCTGGCCAAGGTGCGCGATGTATCGGCCATTCTTAATCCCCGGCAATTGGCCAGCCTGGGCCTGGAAGCCAGCCTGCGGGCACACTTGCTGAAGACCCTGGAAAACACTTCCGTGCACTGGAGCCTGGAATGCAAGCAACGCCTGGCAGGCATCCCCGAGGAGATGGCGGTGGCCGCCTTTCGCATCACTCAGGAAGCCGTCACCAACATGCTGCGCCACGCCCAGGCGGATAACCTGCTGGTACGCCTGCAACGCCTGCCCGAGGGCCTTTCGCTGTTTATCAGCGATGATGGCTGTGGCTTTTCCCCAGCGGCCAATCCTGGCGCGCAAGGACAACGCGGCATGGCGGGCATGGCGGAAAGAATCGCGCAACTGGGTGGCACCCTGAAGGTTTCCAGCCAGCCCGACCAGGGCACACAAATCGAAGCACTCTTCCCCTGGGCGCCTCGCGCACTCGAACGGGCCAGTACGAATAAGGTTTTACATTGACCTGCAATTTACTTCTGGTGGATGACCACTCGCTCATCAGGGCTGGCGTGCGTGCCCTGGTCATGGACATTCCTGGCTATGCCGTGATCGGCGAAGCCAACGATGGCGCACAAGTACTGGAAATGGTCGAGAGGCTGTCGCCGGACATTATCCTTCTGGATATTTCCATGAAGGATATCAGCGGCCTTGAAGCCCTGAAGAGACTCAAGGTGGTGCATCCGCAGAGCAAAGTACTGATTCTCTCGATGCACACCGATCCGGCGCTGATCATGCAGGCCCTGGAATCCGGTGCTCATGGTTATCTGCTCAAGGACACTACCGCCAACGAGCTCGAGCACGCGCTCGACGCCTTGCGCAACAACGAGCGTTATCTCAGCCCGGCCATTGCCCACACGGTGATCAACCAGGCGCTGATCCGCGTGCAGAAGCCCCATCCGGAACCCGTCGAAACCCATAACCTGACCGCACGCCAGCTGGAGATCCTGCGCCTGATCGTTCGCGGCAAATCGACCCGCGAAATCGCTCATGGGCTTGGCCTGAGCATCAAGACCGTGGAAACCCACCGCTCGCAGATCATGAAACGCCTGCAGATCTATGATGTGGCCGGCCTGGTCCTGTTTGCCGTCCGCGAACAGATCATCAGCCTCGACGATTAAGACGCCGAAGCCGCCAACAGCGGGGAGTCTTCCGGCAAATGCACCCGCAATGCCCCTGGGAGCGCGCGAAAACGCAGGTTTTCGCCTTGCAGGGGCTCACCGTCGAGATTGATATCCAGCCCCTCGGACACCTTGATTTCAACCCAGGGCAGGCGCGTGCGCACAAACAGGTTGTCGATCCCCCAGCCGCCGGCCAGCAGGTCCTTCAAGGTCCCCACCAACTCCTGGGGGGCCGGCAGGATACTGACATCCAGCAATCCGTCATCGGCCATCGCCTCAGGGCACAGCAGATGACCACCACCGGCCTGGCGCCCGTTGCCGATCCCCAGGGCCAACAGCTCGCCGCGCCAATGGAAATCCGGCCCCTGCAGTTCACCGTATGCCGCATGCAGTTCGTTGAAACGAGACAAACCAGTGAACAGATAGGCCGCGCCCCCTAGAATCTTTTTCAGGTCCTCGGAGGTATTGGCCGTCACCTGGCTGCCGAACCCGCCCGTGGCCATGTTGAGAAATACCTGGCCACCGACCTCGCCGAGGTCGATCGCCCGTGCCGGCACGTCGAGCAGGTTCAATGCCTCATGGGGCAGCAACGACACGCCGGCCGCCCGCGCGAAATCATTGGCCGTCCCCAGCGGCAGCAATACCAGGCTGGCATCGTTGGCCTGCGCCGCCATGGCCTCGGCGATATCACGCAAAGTGCCATCACCGCCCCCCGCGATCAGGCGGGTGTAACCAGTCACGAGGGCTTCATCCACCAGGCGCTGGGCGTCGCCCGCCTCCCAGGTCAGGCGGACCGCCAGCTCCCAACCCTCTTCACGCTTGCGTTCGACAGCGTCGCGGACCTCTTCGTTGAGGGCCTGCTTGCCGTGCAGTATCAGCATCGCCTTGCGTTCGCTCATCGCTCATCACTCCTGTCATTCGAGGGCCATTGAAGGATGTTGACCCTCGGTCCATGAGAAAAAGTCCGATCGGGATGTAATCAATTTGTCGCCGTCAGGCCGTCTGCTGGCTGACCGGTAACTTTTCTGACCGCAGATTGAGAATCACCTGAATTGACCCGAAACAGACAATCGGAGAATGTTCATGGCAGGCGAACGACGCCTCAAACAGGGAAGCGAAACACATGGATGACAAGAAATGCTTTGAACGCTCGAACTCCGCGCTCACTCGGCTGGAAGGGAGCATCCTGCTCAGTACAGGCAAACACCCGGAACTGAGTGTCCATCAAGTACATACCCGTGACCACGAGCATAAGCCCGACAGCAAGCTTCATGCCTTGCTCAAGAAGCTCGCGTGGGTGTTGGCCTATGCCGGGTTTCTATCGGCACTGCTGTCCTGGGGACTGAACAGCCGTTTTGGCTTGCTGATCCTTTTACTCCTGCGTTGATAGGCAGGGCCCTGGAGGATGGACCCGGCGCTGCCAACCAGGTCCGCCTCCCCTGGAGTCAGCCCAGGACTTCACTCAATGGGATGAAGTTGACCCAATCGCCCTCAACCAGCGTTCGCTCTTCCAGTACCTCGACCAGCCCCTCGGCCCAGGCGGCACTGCGCAAGACCCCGGAACTCTGGTTCCGGTAGATGATTGCCCTGCCCTGCTCCAGACGCCCACGCAGATACTCTCGTCGATTCCCCGGTTTCGACCAGGCAAACCCGGCTGGAACCTGGAACTGCAAGGGCTGCAGCTCCTTCACTCCCTGGCGCCGCAAAATATAGGGGCGAGCCAGCAAGGCAAAGGTCACCAGTGTCGAGGCCGGGTTACCCGGCAGGCCGATCACCGGCACGCCGCGGAAATGCCCGAAGGTCAATGGCTTGCCCGGCTTGATCGCCAGCTTCCAGAGCGCAAGCTCGCCCTCTTCTCTTAAGGCGATGCCCAGGAAATCCGCCTCGCCCACCGATACACCACCGGTGGACAGGATCAGGTCCACATCCGCCAGTTCGGCAAGGCGCCGCCGGGTCGTGGGCAGATCGTCGGGCAGGATCCCGCCGTCGACCACTTCACAGCCCAGCCGCTGCAACCAACTGCACAGCAGGACACGGTTGCTGTTGTAGATCTGCCCTGGACCCAGCGCTTGCCCGGGTTCTACCAGTTCGTCGCCGGTGGAAAGCACGGCGACCCGCACTCGACGCACCACCTCCAGTTCCGCGCAACCCAAGGAAGCAGCGAGCCCCAGCTCGATCGGCCCCAGCTGCGTTCCGGCCACCAATACACACTCGCCGACCTTGGTTTCCTGGCCTTGGGGACGAATGTTCTGCCCGGCGCTGAGCGGCTCGGTAAAGGACACCCGCCCATCGGCCTGAACCTCGGCGTTCTCCTGCATTTCCACGCAGTCGGCTCCCGCCGGGACCGGCGCCCCGGTGAAGATGCGTGCGCAGGTACCGGGCGCCAAAGGCTCAGGCGCCTGGCCGGCGAAAATGCGCTGGCTGACCACAAGGGCCTCACCACTCCAATCCGCGGCACGCAAGGCATAACCGTCCATGGCGCTGTTGGGCCAGGGCGGAAGATCCAGGGTGGAAATCAAATCGTCGGCCAAGACCCGGCCTTGAGCTGCCGCCAGCGGCAGCCGCTCGCGCTCGAGAATGGGAGTAGCCTCGGCCATCTCCAGCAAACGGGCCAATGCGGCCTCGACCGGCATCAAGGCACCGGTCTTGCCCGGCTTACCCACGGGATTCACAAGGTGCCGCCTGTTTCAGGTGCGTGACGAAATTGCACGGCCGGTGCCGCGAGTCCAGCTGCTCGGCGAGGATGCCGTCCCAACCGGTACGCACCGCGTTGGTCGAGCCCGGCAGGCAGCACACCAGTGTGCCGTTGGCCAGCCCGGCCAGGGCCCGCGACTGCACGGTGGAAGTGCCGATGTCGGCCACCGAGATCTGACGGAACAACTCGCCAAAACCGTCGACCTGTTTGTCGAGCAGGCAAGACACAGCTTCCGGGGTGCTGTCGCGGCCGGTAAAACCGGTGCCGCCAGTGATCAGCACCACCTGGACCAGGTCGTCGGCGATCCAGGTCGCCACTTGTGCGCGAATCTTGTAGAGATCGTCCTTGAGCAGGACGCGCGCGGCCAGGTTATGGCCTGCAGCGCTCAGACGATCGACGAAGACCTGGCCGGAGGTATCGGTCTCCAGGGTCCGGGTATCACTGACAGTCAGCACCGCGATATTCAAGGGTGCAAAAGGTACATCAGCCTTGGCTTTCATAGGCTCGATCCAGTTGTAGGAGAAACAGCCCGGTGTTATATCACAGCGCTCTCTTTGACCGCCCCTGTGGAGACGTGCCATGACCCCGCGCACAGATTTGCCACCCTGCTCCATTCTGCTCCTGGCCGGTGGACGCGGCCAACGCATGGGCGGAAGGGACAAGGGGCTGATCGAGCGGCAGGGCCGGCCATTGATCGCCCACCTGCATCGACTGACCCGCGGCCTGAGCGATGACCTGATCATTTCCTGCAACCGCAATCGCCGGCAGTACGCGCCTTATGCCGACCAACTGGTGCAGGACGAAAGCAATGACTTCCCGGGGCCGTTGGCAGGTATTCGTGCCGGATTGGCCGTCGCCCGGCATGCCCGACTGCTGGTGTTGCCTTGCGACGTGCCGCGCATCGATGCGCAACTGATCGACGCCATGCGGCAAAGCGCCGCCCTGCATCCGGACAAACCGCTGATGCTGCGCCATGGCGAGCACTGGGAACCCTTGCTGTGTATCATTCCGCGCACGCTGCTCGGCACCTTCGACGGAGCCTGGCAGAACGGTGAGCGCAGCCCCGGACGTATCATGCGCGGGCTGGATGCTCAGGCCCTGCAATGTCCGGCAAACGATCCCCGATTGGCTAATCTGAATACACCAGAGCTGTTAAGCCAGCAGCACGGCGTGTCAGAATGCCCTTAACTCAAGGAACTTGCAGGCGTTGTATACGTCTCAAGCACAGCAACTAAAAGTATTCATCTCGGAGACACATAATGATTCAGCGGACTCTCGCCACTCTCATGCTTGCACTGGGCCTTGCCACTCTCGCCGGTTGCGCATCGCCTACTGTGATCACCCTGAATGACGGTCGCGAAATCCAGGCCGTCGATACGCCGAAATACGATGAGGATTCCGGTTTCTACGAGTTCGAACAACTGGACGGCAAACAAACCCGCATCAACAAGGATCAGGTTCGTACGGTAAAAGAGCTGTAATCCATACCGTTACAGCCTCGAACGATAAAGCCCGCTTTCGCGGGCTTTATCGTTTCTGGCAGCAGCAAGCAGTTGCCTGGATTACCACTGCAAGGTGATCCGACTCTCGAACTCGCGCTCCTCCCCTGTCAGCGGGTCGGTAAAACGCAGGCCCTGGGCCAGCAGCTTGAGCGGCTTGGCGTAATCGTCCTCCACATCCTTGAGCGCATTGGGATAAAACGGGTCGTTGCAGATCGCCGCCCCCAGCGCACTCATGTGCACCCGCAACTGGTGCTTTTTGCCGGTCACCGGATACAGCCCATAACGCCAGAGGTCACCGTTCTTTTCCCGGACCTCCAGTGCCGTTTCCGTATTAGGCGTACCAGGTCCTTCCTGCATGCGGAAAAAGGGTTCGCCATCGACCAGGCGGCTTTTATGCACCCGTGGAAACTCAAGACCGGGCAAGGCCGGTGCGATGGCCTCGTAGCGCTTGTCGATCCTGCGCGTAGGGAACAGCGACTGATAGGCCGAGCGGCTTTGCGGATTGGCCGAAAACAACACCAGGCCCGCCGTATGCCGGTCGATGCGATGCAGAGGCACCAGGTGGGGATTGTCCAGGCTGCGGATCAAGCGGCGCAGCAAGGTTTGCTCGACATACTCCCCCGCCGGGGTGACCGGCAGGAAATGCGGCTTGTCCGCCACCACCAGGTGCTCATCGACGTAAAGAATCGACTCCTGCACCGGGATGATCTTTTCGTCGGGCACTTCGCGAAAATAATGAATGCGCAGGCCTTCGCGGTACGCCAGGTCGACACCGATCGGTAGTCCCTGTCCATCGAGCACCCGGCCACGGGCGATCCGGCTCAGCCACTGCTCGCGGCTGATGGTGCTGAAATGGTCACACAGGCAATCCAGTACGGTTGGCCATGAACCGGGGGGCAGGTACAGGGTGCTGGCCTGATGCTGTGTGGCAAAAAAAGGTACGGAAGACATACAAAAGCTCGAGCGGACAATGCAGAGCGGCATTATCCAACATGGGTCCCGGGGAGCCTAGGAGAGTTTCACCCTCCAGAACCTGCGACTAAGCCCGGGCCACGCCGGCTTGCGCGGCGGCATCGGTGAACTCCTTCAGCCAGCGCAGCACATCGACCGCCTCCCAGCGAGCCGGGTCATACAGCGCATACAACAACCCCTGGTACCCCACCACGTCCAGTTGCCGGTGATAACCCGCACGCTGGAACAGGGCTTCGATTTCGGCAAAGCAGGTATTGAAATGCAGCTTGTTGAACGGTGTCTTGCCTTCCGTGACCAGGCCGTCCAGGCGCAGTTCGAGTACCGCTTCGCGCACCACATCGGCGGACATGCGGTTCACACTGCTCTTCAATTGTTCGACATTGACCATCATCAGTCCTTCTACCCTCTCATTCATCCACTGAGCACACGCCCGGCGCATCGATATCAGCCACGGCCGACATAACTGACCACCCACAACACCACGCCCCAGATTTGCGCCGAGTCCCGATCGTCCAGGGGGATCGGTGCAATCGAAGGTCGCGCCGCCTTGAGCAGCAGCCCACCCTTGGGATCGGGCGCCAGCAGGCGCACGCCATAGGCGTCTTCGCCATCGAGATGGGCCACCACATACTGATCCACCGCCGGGGCCGCCGAACGATCGACGATCAGCCGGTCGCCGGGATAGATCCCGAAGCCCAGCAGGCTGTCGTCATCCACCAGCACCGCGCGGATCTGCGGCGCTCCGAGCCCCACGGTACGATCCAGGGAAAAACCGCCTTCGAACGTGAGCCCGGCGGCAAATCCGTCGTGCCCTGCATGCTCGGGCGACAGGTGTTGCAAACGCTCGGCGCGGGCGAGGATTGTGAGAGACATGACGAACCATCCCGATAACTGTACGCTTATACAGTAAACGAATAATCGGGATCCCGCCAAGGGATTGCAGCGCAGGCGACAAACGGAAAGGGTCGTGCCAGCGACAGGCCGGCTCAGCGCAGGAAGGCCACCACCTGCTCGGCATCGAACGGCCAGCCCAGCTCGGCGCCGTTGTCCACGCGGTGCAGGACCGGGATACGCAGGCCATACACCTCGAACAGGGTTTCGTCTTCCGCGATATCCACCAGCTCGACCATCAGCCCGTGCTCCACCAGCGGCATCAACTCCGCCTCGGCGAGTTCGCACAGGTGGCAGCCCAGGGTGCCGAACAGCTGACATTCAGGAGGCATGACATACAGACCGAAAAGAGACAGGCGCTTATTCTAGGCCCGCGGGAAAAAGCCGTCGACCGATGAACGCAGCACCCTGCGGTCAGCAGCAATCATCGACAAGCATTCTGCCAAACAGCTGATGCAGGTCAGCGCCGCCAACTTGCGGTTGAGCGACCCTCGCGGCTTTTTTTGCCTCTACGCTCTGTCATTACAACCCGCCGCCCGGAGATGTCTGTGTTCGCCAATCTGTTGATCATCCTCGCTTCATCCCTGGTGGTGATCGCCCTGTTCCGCCGCCTGCGCCTGCCGCCCGTGCTGGGCTACCTGTGCGTAGGCCTGCTGGTGGGGCCGACCGCCTTCGGCTGGGTCAACGACAACGAAAACCTGCCTGATCTGGCGGAGCTGGGGGTGGTGTTTCTGCTGTTTTCCCTGGGACTGGAGTTTTCCGTATCGAAAATGCTGGCCCTGCGCCAGGTGGTATTCGGCCTGGGCAGCCTGCAAGTGCTATGCAGCGGCGCCATCCTCGGCGGCCTGCTGATCCTCGCCGGTGTGCCGCCGATCCCGGCGCTGCTGCTCGGCGCGGGCCTGGCGCTGTCCTCCACCGCCATTGTCAGCAAGGAGCTGGGCAGCCTCGGGGAAATCTTCAGCAGCCACGGGCAGAATGCGATCGGCGTGTTGCTGTTCCAGGACGTGGTGGCCGTGCTGTTGCTGACCCTGGTGCCGGTATTCGCCGGCAACACCGAACAGGCCTGGTACTGGGCCCTGCCCCTGACGCTGGGCAAGACCGCCCTGCTGTTCATCGGCCTGGCGCTGGCCAGCCGCTGGTTGCTGCCACGGCTGTTCCACGAGGTGGCCGCCTCCCATTCCGCCGAGCTGTTCGTGCTGCTGGCCCTGGTCATCGTCCTGCTGACCGCCTGGCTGACCCACCTGCTCGGCCTGTCCCCCGCCCTTGGTGCGTTCCTCGCCGGCATGCTGCTGGGGGAAAGCCGTTACCGGCACCAGATCGAGGCCGATATCCGGCCGTTCCGCGACATTCTGCTGGGGCTGTTTTTCGTCAGCATCGGCATGTTGATCGACCTGCAATTGTTCGCCAGCCATGCCCTGTTGATCCTCGGCCTGACACTGGCCCTGA
The DNA here is from genome assembly GCF_059416085.1 of Pseudomonas sp. GW821-FHT09E12. Lineage (NCBI taxonomy): Bacteria > Pseudomonadati > Pseudomonadota > Gammaproteobacteria > Pseudomonadales > Pseudomonadaceae > Pseudomonas > Pseudomonas sp. GW821-FHT09E12. The sequence continues at coordinate 75,527 of NZ_JBWKOM010000010.1, forward strand.
TGCTGATCAAGGGCGCCGTGGTGGCACTGTTGCTCAAGCTGCGCGGCAGCGACGGCGAGACGGCCTGGCGCAGTGGCCTGGCCCTGGCCCAGGGCGGCGAGTTCTGTTTTGCGCTGATGGCGCAGATGCAGCAGAGCCAGTTGATGCCAGCCGAGCTGAGCGGCCTGCTGCTGGCCGCGACCTTCTGTTCGATGCTGCTGACGCCCCTGCTGCTGCGCGCCGCGCCGGAGATTGCCGCGCACCTGCACCGCAAGCCGAACCAGGAGGCCCACCTGGAAGAAATCAGCGCCCTCAACGCCACATTGCAGGACCATGTGGTGATCTGCGGATATGGCCGCGTCGGCCAGTCGATCGGCCGTTTCCTGCGCCGCGAACAGCAGCGCTTCATTGCCCTGGACGACGACCCGGTGCGGGTCCAGGAAGCCGCGGCCGGCGAAAGCTGCGTGCATTACGGCGACTCCCGCCGCGCCGAGCTGCTGGCGGCGGTCGGCCTCGAACGCGCGCGCCTGCTGGTGATTGCCGTGGACAAGACCGACATCGCCCTCAACGTGCTGAAAAGCGCGCGCCGGATCAACAGCGAAGTGCCGATCCTGGTGCGCACCCGGGACGACAGCCAACTGGCCGAACTGAAAGCCGCCGGTGCCAGCGAAGTGGTGCCGGAGCTACTGGAGTCGAGCCTGATGCTGGCGTCCCATGCGCTGGTGATGCTCGGGCTGCCGGAACACCAGGTACAGATCAAGGTCGATGAGGTTCGCCACAACCGCTATCGCCTGCTGCATGGTTTCTACCATGGGGCGCAGACCGACCTGCTGGACAATCGCGGCCAGCCGCGGGTGCTGATGCATGCGGTCAATCTCGGCAGCGCGGCCCACGCCTGCGACCTGGCCCTCGGCGAGCTGGCGCTGGAGCAATTGGGCGTGGATGTGCAAGGCGTGCAACGCGATGGCCGCGACCTGGAGCTGGCCGCCGGCACCCTGCTGCAAGCCGGTGATACGGTGTTGATGTCCGGCCCGCTGGCGGCCATCGAAGCGTCGGAGGCGCGCCTGCTCGGCGGCCAATGATCAGCGGCAAGCAGCCCTGGCCGGGTACTCCAGCCAGGGCCGCATGGGCTCAGTCCTGGCTGACCGCGCCGATCTTGTGCAGCGACAGGTCGGCGCCGTAGTACTCCTGCTCCTGCGTCAGGCGCAGGCCGCAGAGCGCCTTGATCGCGCCGTACACCATAAAGCCGCCGACCAGCGCCACCAGCACGCCCAGGCCGGTACCGATCAACTGGCTGACCAGGCTGACGCCGCCCAGGCCGCCCAAGGTGCTCTGGCCGAAGATCCCGCAGGCGATACCGCCCCACACGCCGCACAGCCCGTGCAGTGGCCAGACACCCAGCACATCGTCGATCTTCCAACGGGTCTGGGTGGCGATAAAGCACCAGACGAACAGCGCGCCGGCAATCGCCCCGGTGATCAGCGCGCCCACCGGGTGCATCAGGTCGGAGCCGGCGCAGATCGCCACCAGCCCGGCCAGCGGGCCGTTGTGCAGGAAGCCCGGGTCGTTGCGCCCGACGATCAGCGCCGCCACGGTGCCGCCGACCATGGCCATCAGCGAATTCACCGCCACCAGCCCGCTGACCGCCTGCAGGGTCTGCGCGCTCATCACGTTGAAGCCGAACCAGCCGACAATCAGGATCCACGACCCCAAGGCCAGGAACGGGATGCTCGACGGCGCGAATGCCACCAGCTTGCCGTCGCGATAACGACCGTTGCGCGGCCCGAGCAACAGCACCGCGGCCAGCGCCAGCCAGCCGCCCATGGCATGCACCACCACCGAGCCGGCGAAATCATGGAAGCCCGCGCCGAAGCTCGCCAGCAACCAGGCTTGCAGGCCATAGTTACCGTTCCACACCAGGCCTTCGAAGAAGGGATAGATAAAGGCCACGATCAGCGCCGTGGCGCAGAGCTGCGGGACGAACCGCGCACGCTCGGCGATGCCGCCGGAAATGATCGCCGGGATGGCCGCGGCGAACGTCAGCAGGAAGAAGAACTTCACCAGTCCGTAGCCGTGATCGGCGCTGATCACCGCCGCCGGTTGCAGGAAGCTGACGCCGTAGGAGATCCAATAGCCTATAAAGAAATAGGCCAGGGTCGAGACCGCGAAGTCGCTGAGGATCTTCGACAAGGCGTTGACCTGGTTTTTCTGGCGCACCGTGCCCACCTCGAGAAAGGCGAAGCCGGCATGCATGGCCAGGACCATGACCGCACCGATAAGGATGAACAGGGTATTGGAACCATGGACCAGAGTGTCCACAGCGCTTTGCAGATTTTCCATGGAATGGGCAGACCTGATATTCAGGAAAAAGCCGCGAGCCGCTCGAACGTTTTTTGCACCAACTTGGCACCCAAGGTCCTGTCGACCCAGGTATTACGACCCATTTTGGCGCGACGCTTTTGCGAGAGGGATGTATCGCTCGGGGTGTTTCCATAAGTGTTGATTTTTTAGGGTAAGGTTTTAGCTGCCAGGCACCGCATCCTGCGCGCTTTCGGCGCAACCACCCGTGTTTACGCACCAGGACAAAGCAAAAGCTGTACCAGACAATTGCACTGAACCTTCGCGCAAGGCTCATACTCGAACCCTTCAGAACGCCACTACGGAGATAACCATGGCCAGCAAAACCACCAAGACAGCTCAAGAAACACTGATGGCGGACTTTCAGGCACTGGTCAGTGACACGGAACGTCTGCTGGAACACACCGCCACCCTGGCTGGCGACCAGGCAGACCAATTACGCACACAGATTCACGACAGCCTGCTGCGCGCCCGCGAGACCCTGCAACTGACCGAACAATCGCTGCGCGAACGCGGCCAGGCGGCAGTCACCGCCACCGAAGACTATGTGCAGAGCAACCCCTGGCAAGCAGTGGGCATCGCGGCGGGTGTGGGCTTTCTGATCGGCCTGCTGGCGACCCGGCGCTGATATGGCTATCGATGAATCCGGCTCCACGGCGGGCCAAGGCTCTTCAACGCGGCGCCTGGGTGCTGCTTTCCTGGGTTTGTTGCACAGCCACGTCGAACTGTTCGGCATCGAGTTGCAGGAACAGAAAGCCAGAACCGTCAGCCTGCTGCTGTTCGCCGGGCTGGCCCTGGTGTTCGCCCTGCTGCTGTTGATAGGACTATCGGCGCTGGTGCTGATCCTGTTCTGGGACACCTATCGCCTGACCGCCATCATCGGGCTGTGCGTCTTCTATACGCTGGCGGCGCTGTTCTGCGCCCTGCGCCTGAAGGCGGCGATTTTCGACGAGTCCTCGCCCTTCCACGCCACCCTTGAAGAGCTGGCCAACGACAGGGAGCGCCTGCTGCCATGAGCCTGCCTGACATCCCGCAAACCAACTCCCGGCGCGAGATGCGCAAGGCGCTGATCCGCCTGCGCATGGAAATGCATCGCCAGGAAATCCGCCACGAATCCCAACAGTTGTTGCAACCCTTGCAGCGGGTCCGTGGCCTTGGCCAGAGCTGGCAACAGGGCTTGGGCATCAAGCACGCGCCGTTGTGGGGCGTGGCTGCCGTGACCCTGTTGGGTTTTCTCACCGGCAAAGGCGCCAAGAGCGGCAGCGTCAGAAGCTTCGCCCGGCTGGTGCGGCTCAGCGCCGGCCTGTTGCCGCTGATCAAGCTGGTCATGCAAGGCTCTTCGAACAAGCACTGAGCCGGCGCCATCTGGCTGCATTCTTGCAATCATTCCCGCAATAGCTGCGCACCCGACCTCTCCCGCGAGAGGTCGGGTCGTGCCTGCCTGTTGCGTCGGCGCAGCGCCAGAATCAACAAGATCAACCAAGGAGGCCCCGTGATCGACGGGCAACCGCTTGCCTGCTTTCAACCCTTCATCGACACCGCCACCGGCCGTATTGCCGGTGTCGAAGCCCTGGGCCGCCTGCGCCAACCGAACGGCCAGCTGCTATCGGTCGGCCCATTGTTCAACGATCCCCGGACCTCCTCGAGTGCCCTGCGGCGGCTCGACCGGCTGATTCGCGCCGACGCCCTGGGCCGCCTGCATGAAGCGCCCGCCGACTGGTTCCTGAGCATCAACATCTCGCCCCGCTGGATCAGCCGCCTGCGCGCCGGCCAGCCCTTGCCGAGCCTCAGGCAATTGCAGCAACAGGGCGTCGATCCGCGGCGCGTGGTCTTCGAAATCACCGAACTGAGCGGCAACAGCCAGCGCCTGAGCGAAGTGGTGGCGCGCTACCGCGAAGCCGGCGTGCGGATCGCCATCGACGACTTCGGTGCCGGTTACTCCCAGCTCGACCGGGTGCTGGCCCTGCAACCGGACATTCTCAAGCTCGACATGCGCCTGTTCCAGGCCGCGGCCCGTGGCGGGCCCAGCAGCGACGTGGTCAAGGCCCTGGCGCAGATGGCCGAGAAAACCGGCTGCTGGATCATCGCCGAGGGGGTCGAGAGCGAAACCGAACTCAACTTCGCCCTGGAATGCGGCTCGCGGTATGTCCAGGGCTTCCTGTTTGCCCGGGCCGAGCAGGCGTTCTTCGCCAGCGACGCTTTCGTCGCGCCTTTTGCCCGGGTGCGCCAGCGCTATGTGCAACAGAAACTGGCCGAGCGCGGACGCCTGATGCAGATGCGCCAGCAACTCGCGGAGCTGATGACCCTGCTGCAGGACTGGGCCCAGGCCCGGGCCCCGATCGAACGGTTGCCCCAGCTGGATGCCTTTCCCTGGTTGCTGCGCTTCTATCAATGCGATCGCCACGGCACCCAGCTGACACCGAACCTGGAATGGCGCCACGACCGCTGGCAGGCCGACCACAGCTACGTCGGCCACAACTGGTCGTGGCGTCCGTACTTCTACCACCTGCTGGCCGAGGGCTGGGACGAGCGGCGGCTGACCCTGTCGAACACCTACCGCGACGCCACCAGCAACCAGTACTGCCTGACCGCCGGGCAGTTCTTCGACAATGGCCAGCGCCTGCTGCTGATCGATATCGATGCCGCGGGGCTTTAGTGGCGTGCGTGGTCGGCCCCGTTATTCAGCGTGTTCCCCTTGCAGGCGCTGGCGTGAACCGGGAAGCTAGCCCATCAGTCATTCGACGGAGAGACCCCGCCTTGGATTGGCATACCCTGCTTACCCGCGAACGCCTCGGAAAGCCGCTGCACAGCCCTGAAGAACTGGGCCGCAGCCCCTTCCACAAGGACCACGACCGCATCATCTTCTCCGGTGCCTTTCGCCGCCTGGGCCGCAAGACCCAGGTGCACCCGGTGTCCAGCAACGACCACATCCACACGCGCCTGACCCACTCCCTGGAAGTCAGCTGTGTCGGTCGCTCCCTGGGCATGCGGGTCGGCGAGACCATTCGCGACGCCCTACCCGAGTGGTGCGAACCCAGCGACCTGGGGATGGTGGTGCAATCGGCCTGCCTGGCCCACGATATCGGCAACCCGCCGTTCGGCCACTCCGGCGAAGACGCGATCCGCCACTGGTTCCAGCAGGCCGCCGGGCGCGGCTGGCTGGACGCCATGCACGAAAACGAGCGCAACGACTTCCTCAACTTCGAAGGCAATGCCCAGGGGTTCCGGGTGCTGACCCAACTGGAATACCACCAGTTCGACGGCGGCACGCGGCTGACCTACGCCACCCTCGGCACCTACCTGAAGTATCCCTGGACCGCGCGCCACGCCGACTCCCTGGGCTACAAGAAGCACAAGTTCGGCTGCTACCAGAGCGAATTGCCGTTGCTCGAACAGATCGCCACCAAGCTCGGCCTGCCGCAACTCGAGGAACAACGCTGGGCCCGCCATCCGCTGGTGTACCTGATGGAAGCCGCCGATGACATCTGCTACGCCCTGATCGACCTCGAGGACGGGCTGGAGATGGAGCTGCTCGACTATGCCGAAGTCGAGTCGCTGCTGCTCGGGCTGGTGGGCGACGACCTGCCGGAAACCTATCGCCAACTCGGCCCGCGGGACTCGCGCCGGCGCAAGCTGGCGATCCTGCGCGGCAAGGCCATCGAGCACCTGACCAACGCCGCCGCCCGGGCCTTCGTCGAACAGCAGGACGCCCTGCTCAGCGGCACCCTGCCGGGCGATCTGGTGGAGCATATGCACGGCCCGGCCAAGCGTTGCGTGCTCAATGCCAAGGACATTGCGCGCAAGAAGATCTTCCAGGACAAGCGCAAGACCCTGCACGAGATCGGCGCCTACACCACCCTGGAAATCCTCCTCAATTCGTTCTGCGGCGCCGCGCTGGAACAACACGGCGGACGCACGCCGTCGTTCAAGAACCGGCGGATTCTCGACCTGCTGGGCAACAACGCGCCGGATCCGAACGGTTCGCTGCATGCCTCCTTCCTGCGCATGATCGACTTCATCGCCGGCATGACCGACAGCTACGCCAGCGAAATGGCCCGGGAAATGACCGGGCGTTCCAGCCCGCAATGACCCGCCGTCGAGCGGCTACCTCGCGTTATCGAGGTGGCCGTTCGGGCGGTTTCTCGTGAGTCGACAACTAAGGGATTCCCCTAGTCTGTTGTAAGGCAGTAACCGGACACCGTCGTTACTTCAACTTTGAGATCCCGGCCATTTCACACTGCATTGAGAGTGCCGTTCACTTCCAGCAAGTTCGCCAGACACCATCCAGATCGACAATATTCCACGCAACCGCGCCCAGCTAGAGCACTTGCTCTATAACTAGCGATATTGACCGATACATGCCGCCCGACAAGCAAGCCAACTAGGCTGAATTAAACAGATCGTTAACGCCACAACCAAACATCCTACCTTTACCTTTCGATACATCTGCCTAGCCTTCAGGCAGAAACCCTTGCAGCACAAGGCCCCTACGGATCCACCACGATTACAAATTCCGTACAAATCAACTTTATCGTTTCCGCTAGTCTCGAACCGTAATGGGTTAACCAGGATTAATTTCACTCCGCGACAGATCGTTCCCCTTTCATGACCCTGCCCGAGTGATCGGTGCAAAAAACAAATAGCAAGCGAACTAAGTACCTACACTAAAACTTCGGCTTCACCTGTTAGTTCAGCAGGCATTTGCAAAATAATTTCACCTCTCGCTGTAACAAAGAGCGCGCCCAGGACTCAAGCGTCAAAATGGAAGTGAGTACACGGAATGAATCCGTGTCGATAAGTTGTTCCCGCACTTCCTCATCCGTTTTCCACTATTAAGGATGTCGAGTGCCCTATACGTCCTCAAGTCACCCAAGCTGTCACCCTGGCCTGCGCGGCTGGTTGCTGCTCTCGCTGCTGGCCGGGGCCCTGCCCGTGGCCGCCGCCGATATGCCACAACCGGGTCAGGAAGCCCTGCGCCTGCAGCAACAGCAACAGCGCGACCTGCAACAACTGCAGCTGGAACAGCGCCAGCGCCAGTTGCAGCGCGGCAGCTTCGGTACGCCGGCGGTGGCTCCCGCCGAAACCGCCCAGGGTAGCGAGGATGAACAGTGCTGGGCCCTGAGCGGCACGCGGATCGCCGGTGTCACGCTGTTCAAGAAAGACCGGCTGAACCGCCAGCTCGAACCCTATATCGCGCCCTGCATGGGCGTGAACGGGATCAACCGCCTGTTGGCGCAGATCACCCGGATCTATGTCGAGGCCGGTTACATCGCCAGCCGCCCTTACCTGAGCAGCGCCCCCGCCGCCGGCCATTCGCTGGACATCGTGGTCGACGAAGGGTATGTCGAGGCCGTCGAACTGGCCGACCAGAGCCTGCCGGTTTCCCTGGCCGGGGCCTTTCCCGGCATGCTCGGCGAACCGCTGAACCTGCGCGACCTGGAACAGGGCCTGGACCAGCTCAATCGCCTGCGCTCCCTCGACCTGACCGCCGATATCGCCCCCGGCAGCCAGCCCGGCGCCTCGCGGATCATCCTGCGCTCGCGCAGCAGCGGCGCTTCGCGCTGGGCCCTGGGGCTGGGTGTGGATAACCTCGGCAGCGCCAGTACCGGGCGCGATCGCAACTCCGTCAACCTGAGCCTCGACAGCCCACTGCAACTCAACGACGCGCTCAACCTGAACTTCAGCGACACCCTCAATCACGGTCCGCGCTACAGCCGCAGCGCCAGCGTTTTCTACTCGATCCCCTACGGCTATTGGACCTACAGCCTGTTCGCCAGCCATGCCGAGTACCGTGCGCCGTTCAAGCTCAGCAGCGTGACCTTCTACAACAGCGGGCGCACCGACCTGCTCAGCCTGCGCGCCGACCGCGTGCTGTGGCGCGACCAGGGCCACCAGTTGAGCGCCAACCTGCAACTGGCCCACAAGGATGTCGACAGCTACCTGGAGAAGGTCCGCCTGGGCATCCAAAGCCCGACCCTGACCGTGGCCGAAGCCGGGCTCAACCTGTTCTGGCTCGACAGCGCGGTGTGGAACCTCGACATCAATTATGCCCAGGGCCTGACCTGGTTCGGCGCCGACCGCGACTCGCAACAGGTGCAGAAAAACCTGCCGCAGGCGCAGTTCCGCAAGTACCGCGCCAGCCTCAGCCAATGGCGCAATGGCCGCTTCGGCAGCCAGCCCTGGCAGTGGCAGAGCCAGCTGTCGCTGCAGTACAGCCCCGACCCGCTGCCGGCCATCGAACAACTGCTGGGCACCGACGACTCCGCCGTGCGCGGCTATCGCGAAAACAGCGCCTCGGGCGCCATCGGCGGGATCTGGCGCAACACCCTGCGCCTGCCGTTGCAGAACGATCTGTCGGTCAAGCTGACCCCGCGCCTGGCCTTCGACCACGGCCGGATCAAGGCGCAAGAGGGCGCCAGCAGCGAGCGCCTGAGCAGCGCCAGCATCGGCCTGAACCTGAGCTGGAAGAACGTGCAAGTCGACGTCGACTACCAGCACAGCCTGGAAACACCCGACCGTTTCCACCATGAATCGCCCACCTGGCTGACCCGCCTGAGTGTGCAGATCTGAGGTTCCGCGAACCGTGCATCAGCCTGAAAAAAACAGCCGAGCCTGAACACCACAGCAGCGTTGCAACGAACAACGCGCACTGCCACTCGGCCCACACATAGAGAGCTTCTTATGCCCGACAACACATCTGTGTTTCACCTGTCCCCCAGGGGCAAACTGCGCCTGGCCATCGCCAGCCTGCTTCTGGTCTCCCATCTGCCGCAGGCGCTGGCCGGCGGCATCACCGTGGCCCCGGGCCCGGGCGGCATCCCGCAGCTGCAGAACCAGAACGGCGTGCCTATCGTCAACATCGTCGCGCCCAATGGCGCCGGGCTCTCCCATAACCAGTTCCTCGACTACAACGTCGATCGCCAGGGCGTGGTGCTGAACAACTCCCTGCAAGCCGGCGCCTCGCAACTGGCCGGGCAGCTGGCTGCCAACCCGCAGTTCCACGGCCAGGACGCCAGCGTGATTCTCAACGAGGTGATCAGCCGCAACGCCTCGGCGCTCAACGGCACCCAGGAGATCTTCGGCCGCGCCGCCGACTATGTGCTGGCCAACCCCAACGGCATCTCGGTCAACGGCGGCAGCTTCATCAATACGCCGAACGCCAGCCTGCTGGTCGGCCGCCCCGAGCTCAACGACGGCAAGCTGCAAGCCCTGAGCACCCGTGACGCCAAGGGCCAGTTGACGGTCGAGGGCCGAGGCCTGAGCAACACCAAGGGCAGCATCAACCTGATCGCCCCACGCATCGACAGCCAGGGCGACCTTACGGCCGGCGACCAGCTCAACCTCACCGTCGGGCGCAACCGCGTGGACCCGGCCAGCGGCAAGGTGCTGAGCACCGACCCGGCCGGTAACACCCAGGAGCAGCGCATCGACGCCAGCCTGTTCGGCGCCATGCAGGCCGGACGCATCAACATTGTCAGCACCGCCGAAGGCGCGGGCGTGCGGGTCGGCGCGGTGCAGGTCAAGGGCCGCGACGGGGTGGATATCGCCTCCGCCGGCGACCTGCACATCAGCGGCCAGGCCAGGCCCGACAGCCTCGACGCCATCCGTGCCGGCGTGCACAGCAGCCAGGGCGACGTGCAGTTGCGCAGCGGCCAGGACCTGACCCTCGCCGCCACCGATGTCAGCGCTCGCGATATCAAGCTCGACGCCGGGCGCAACCTCACCCTGAGCGCCATCGAAAGCCGCAAGCTCCAGGAAAAGCGCGAGCAGTGGCACAACAGCACCATCGGCATCACCTGGGAAACCTACGACCGTACCCTGACCGACAGCGACAGCCGTCAGCACGGCAACCAACTGACTGCCCGCCGCGATGCCGAGCTCAAGGCCCGCGCCAATACCGAAATCAAGGCCAGCCAGATCAAGGCGGAAAAAAACCTGACGCTCGACAGCGGTGCCGACCTGCGCCTGACCGCCGCCACCGAAACCCACGAACAACGCGATCAGGGCCGGCACCGCAAGCACCTGTGGAAAGCCGACTGGGACAAGTCCAGCAGCGAGCAACGCAGCATCACCAGCCAACTGGAGGCTGGCGACGACCTGCACCTGACCAGCGGCAAGCAACTGCAACTGCAGGGCGCCGAACTGGCCAGCACCAATATCCAGCTGACCGGGCGCCAGGTGGACATCACCAGCGCCAGCCGCACCCAGAGCAACAGCGACAAGTCCTATTCCGGCGACCTGGTCGGTGGCAGCTTCTTCGGCAAGAACGGCGACGGCGACAAGGGCAAGACCCTGAACAAGGGCAGCAAGGTCAATGCCAAGGGCGACCTGATCGTCAAGGCCGACGAGGTCCGCATCAGCGGCAGCCAGGCCCGCGGCGGCAAGCAGGCCAGCGTGATCAGCGAAAAAGGCTCGCTGACCATCGACGGCGTGCAGGACCGCTCTCACGACAACAGCTACAGCAAGGACAGCAAGTTCTTCGGTATCACCAAGGACGAAAGCCGGCAGAACCGCAAAGACAGCACCACCGTCACCAGCGACCTGCGCTCGGACAGCAACCTCAAGCTCGAAAGTGCCAAGGACATCGCCATCAGCGGCGCGTACGTAGCCGCGACCGGCGAGCTCAAGGCCGAGGCCAGCGGTGACATCAAGATCGACTCGGCGCAAAACAGCTCGCAGAGCGAAAGCACCACCCACACCCGTGGCTTCGACGCCTATGCCAAGGAAAATGCCCCGGGCACCCGGCAATACCGCGCCGGCGTGCGTTACGAAGACCAGCAGAAAACGGTCAAGACCGACGACACCCAGCAACAGGGTTCGAGCCTCAGCGGCGGCAGCCTGCAAGTCGCAGCGGGGGGCAACCTGAGCGTCAAGGGCGGCGACCTGAAAGCCACCCACGGCGATGCCAGCCTCAGCGGCCAGCAGGTCGAGCTGCTGGCCGATCACGACCAAAAGAGCAGCAGCACCGACACCCGCACCACCGGCGGCGGCTTCTACTACACCGGCGGCCTGGACCGCGCCGGCAACGGTGTGGAGTTCGCCCACAGCAGTACCCAGGACACCCGCGATACCCGCACCGCCAACACCACCGGCATCAATGCCACCGGCAACCTGACCATCAAGGCCGGCAACGCCCTGGTGACCGAGGGTGCACAGGTCAAGGCCGGCGACAAGCTGCTGGTGAAGGCCGAGCAGGTCGACAACCGCGCGGCGCACGACAGTGAGTCCACCAGCCACAAGGAAAACACCTGGAGCGCCGATATCGGCGCCAACGTCGAATACAAGGGCCTGACCCGCCCGGTGGAGAAAGCCATCGAAGGCGTGGCCCAGCGCAAGTTCCATCAACCGGGCCTGCTCGATGCCCTGGAACAACCCAATGTTGGCCTGGACGTGGAAGTCGGCCACCAGAACAAACAGCGCACCGAGCAAGGCAGCACCGCCGTGGTCAGCCAGTTCACGGGTGGCCAGGTCGAGGTCAAGGTCGCCGGCCAGCTGCAGGATGAAGGCAGCCGCTACGAGGCGACTCAAGGTGCGCTGAAGATCGACGCCGGCAGCCAGGTGGCCAAGGCCGCCAGCGATACCCACAGCAGCAGCGAGCAGGCACTGGACGCCAAGACCGGCGTGCGGGTCTACACCACCACTGGCGAGGACGTGAACGTGCGTGGCAGCGGCGCCGGCGGCAGCAGCGACAAGCGCAGCGACAGCAGCAAGGCGGTAGTCGGCAGCTATGTGGGCAAACAGGGTGTGGACATCGCGCTGAACGGCGATGGCCAGTACGAAGGCAGCCGGTTCGATGGCGGCGACGCCGGCGTCAAGCTGCACAGCGGCGGCGAACTGGCGCTGAACCAGGCCAATGACCGCCAGAACAGCAGCGACTCCAGTCTGCGCGGCGATGCCTCGCTCACCGTCGGCAGCGCACCGGGCGCCAACGGCAATAACCTCAACCTCGGCGCCGGCGTACAACTGGACCACAAGCGCCTGGATCAGCAGGACAGCCAGGCGCGGGTGGCAACTATCCAGGGCAAGGGCCCGATCGAGTTGACCAGCGGCGGCGACCTGATCCTCCAGGGCACCACCATCGGCAGCAAGACCGCCAAGACCGGCGACATCAACCTGAACGCCGGCGGCAAGCTCGACCTGCAGGCCGCGGTCGATACCCATAGCAGCCAGGGCAGCAACCTCGGTGGCGGCCTGACGGGCGGCGCCAGCAAGACCAGCAGCGAGCAGAGCAGCGGCAAGAGCGCCAACCTGAGCGCCAACTTCAACATCGGCCGGGTCTCGGAACAGGACCAGAGCCAGACCGGCGGGCAACTGCACAGCAATGGCCAGGTAACACTCGCCAGCGGCTCCGACAGCACTACCGCGCTGCACCTGCAGGGCACCCAGATCGAGGCCAAGGGTGTCACCCTCAGCGCCGACCAGGGCGGGATCTACCAGGAGTCGGCGCAGTCCACCCAGGCCCACAACAACTGGGGCCTGACCCTGGGTGCCGGCGGCAACGGCGGCAAGACCACCCGGGCCGACGCCGGCGAACACGAATCGCCGAAAACCGATCGCGGTATCCACGCCCGGGCCAAGATCGATGTCGAGCAACTGCACAGCACCACCCAGCACAACAGCCTGATCAAGGCCGACCAGGTGACGCTCAATAGCAACGGCGACACCCATCTGGCGGGGGCGCGCATCGACGCCAATCAGGTCGATGGGCGGATCGGTGGCGATCTCAAGGTAGAGAGCCGCAAGGACCAACTCAGCAGCACCACGGTCAACCTCGACGCCCGCCTGGATGCCGAGAAAAACCAGCCTGGCGTGGTCGATAAGCTGACCAAACAGACCGGCCCGCTCAAGGACAAGCTGCAGGCCAAGGCCGAAGGCGGTTTCGACAAGCACCGCGAGAAGCTGGAAAACGTCGTCGACAAAGGCACCGAACGCCTGACTGCGGCCAAGGACAACCTGGTGAACAAGGCCGAAATCGCCAAGGAACGCCTGGGCGAGAAATTCACCCGCAGCGGCAGCTATGACGTCAACCCGGAACCCAAGGGCGCCTTCGGTCGCGGCGTAGACAAAGCCAAGAGCTACCTCGCCGACAAGACCGAAGCCTTGGGCGATCGCTTCTCCAGCCTCAAGGAACGGGTCTGGCCGAAAACCAGCGACAGCTACGCCGTCAGCGAGAAAACCGGCGCTGGCAGCAAGCTGACCAACACCGCGCAAGGCGTGCTGTTCGGCGACAAGAGCGGCAACACCTCCTACACGCCGACCCTGAACCTGAATGTCAGCCGTCAGAGCAAGGACAGCGTGGCAGAGGCTTCTGGCATCAGTGGCAGCCGCGGGGTCAACCTGCAGGTGTCGGGTGAAACCCAGCTCAGCGGTGCACGGATCGGCGCCAGCGAAGGCAAGGTCGACCTCGGCGGCTCGACCGTCAAGAGCACCGCACTGGCGGGCACGGATTACCGCGCCGACGTCGGGCTCAACCTGTCGAAGTCGCCGGTCAACCTGGTCCTCGGCGCCAAGGATGAGCTGACCCGCAAGCAGGACGACGCCACCCGCAACGACCAGGCGTTCAACCTGGGGCCGCTGCGCGTCGGTGGCCATAGCGACAGCCAGCTGCTGCAGGCCGGCATCGATCAGAAAGCGCCCTGAGGCAAGCGCTCCGTGAGCGGCTGCCCCCCATGAACGGGGGGCAGCCTTGCCTGGCTCCCTTCTCTTCTCAGCGCCCTTTATTGCCCTGCGAAAAAGTGCACTAAACCTCCAACATCTCCTTACCTTTTACATGGCTGGATACTCATTCCTACTTTCAACTGAAAAACTGCTGTAATCCGAAACCGTCTTTCATGTAAGAACTGCCTTATTGTCCCCAACCCCGCCTTAACCCGCATATATCCACTGTCCTGCCTGCGCTAAGGTCCAGACCTGTATTTATTTCCACGGGTTTGACCATGAGTTCTGTTTTCATCATCGACGACCATCCCGTTATCCGACTGGCCATCCGCATGTTGCTGGAACATGAGGGTTATAAAGTCGTCGGCGAAACCGATAACGGTGTCGATGCCCTGCAAATGGTTCGCGACAGCATGCCGGACCTGATCGTGCTCGATATCAGCATCCCCAAGCTCGACGGGCTGGAACTGCTGCTGCGTTTCGGCGCCCTGGACAAGTCCTTGCGGGTGCTGGTGCTGACGGCGCAATCGCCGGCCCTGTTCGCCGCGCGCTGCATGCAGGCCGGGGCCTGCGGCTATGTGTGCAAGCAGGAAGACCTGAGCGAAGTGCTCAGCGCCATGAAGGCGGTGCTATGTGGTTACAACTACTTTCCGAGTCATGCCCTGCAAACGCCGCGTCAGGATGAAACGGCAAACAACGAACTGAGCCGCTTGATGTTGCTCAGCGATCGGGAATTGATGGTGTTGCAACTTTTTGCCAAGGGCAGCACCAGTACGCAAATAGCCAACAGCATATTTCTCAGTGGCAAGACCGTCAGTACCTATAAAAAAAGAATCATGCACAAACTTCGCGCGACTTCCATGGCGGAACTTATCGAGTTGGCACAACGTCACGAACTGGTGTGAGAAACAGGATGTTCAAACCCATTCTTTATTATTTAACCCTGACGGCCACGGCAGTTTCGCTGTTCCTGTTGTTTGGCCTGGTCGAGGCCGGGCAACCAGAGTCCGCAATGACATCCCTCCCTCAGTGCCCTGACACGGCGCCTTGTCTTGAATCGGCCACCGCCCCGCCTCTCGATAACGGCCATCGCGGGCTGCTCCTGCTCGCAGGCCTGGTGCTCGGCGTGCCGCTGCTGGCGTCCCTGGGCTGGAATGCCTGGCTGCACCGGCGACTGACCCAGCAGCAACAGGCCACCCATGACTTCAGGCAGCAGCTCGCATTCATGCAGGCCTGGATCGACGGCGTGCCGCATCCGACTTACGTGCGCGACCGCCAGGGCCTGCTGCAAAGCTGCAATGCCAGCTACCTGGAAAGCTTCGCCGCCCGGCGCGAAGAGGTCATCGGCAAAAGCCTGTTGCAGGGACTTTTGGACGATCCCCAGCAGGCCCGCGAATATCATGCCGACTACCAGCGCGTCATGGCGCAAGACCGTCCGCTGCTGCGTGACCGGCCACTGCGCCTGAACGCAGAGGAACTGACCGTCCAGCACTGGGTCCTGCCCTACCGGGACGCGAACGGCGAGGTCCAGGGCATCATTGGCGGCTGGGTCGATATCAGCGAACGCCATCGGCTCAGCGACAGCCTCAAGGCCGCCCAACAACAGGCCGAAGCGGCCAGCCTGGCGAAAAGCGCTTTCCTGGCCAGCACCAGCCACGAACTGCGCCGCTCCATGAATGCCCTGATCGGTGCGCTGGAACTGCTGCGGCAGCGCTCCGACAGCCAGTCCCAGGATCGTCCGGTCATTGAAATGGCTTATCGCTCGACCCGGGCGATGCAGGGTCTGGTCGACGGCACCCTCGATATCGCCCGCATCGAATCGGGGTGCCTGGACCTGGCGCCCGAATGGCTCGAACCGCGCGCCCTTGTCGAATCCATCGTCAGGGAGTTCGACAGCCAGGCCCGGGAGAAGCACCTCAAGCTGCTACCGACCTTCCACTCCAGCGTCGAGCCGGTCGATGTGCTGCTCGACCCACTGCGTTTCAAGCAGGTTCTGGGCAACCTGCTGCACAACGCGATCAAGTTCACCGAACAGGGTCAGGTCAAAATCCATCTCGACCTGCAAGCGGCCACGCAGCCGCAACAGGTGCGGCTGATGCTGCAAGTGACGGACAGCGGCATCGGCATCGACGAGCAGGATCAGCACAGGCTGTTCGAACCCTTCTTCCAGGCCCAGGCTCGCACCCCATCCAGACCTGACGGCGCAGGGCTGGGCCTGACTATTTGCCGCCACCTCTGCGAGCTCATGCAGGGCACGCTGCAACTGACCAGCCAGCCGGGCATAGGCACGGAAGTCCGGGTCCTGTTGCCGCTGGCCTGTCAGCCAGCGCGAAAACCCGCGCCCCTCGTCGAACCACTCATTGCCCCTGCCACCCGGGCCTTGAACGTACTGGTGATCGATGACCATGCGGCGGACCGCCTGCTGCTGAGCGAACAACTGCACTTTCTCGGGCACCGTTGCCGCACCGCCGAAGACGTCGAGCAAGGCTTCGAGCTCTGGTGCAAGGGGTTCTTTGACTTGCTCATCGTCGATTGCAACATGCCGGGCATGCACGGCTACGACCTGGTCCGCGCCATCCGCGAGCATGAACGCCTGGAGTCCCGCGCGGCTTGCCGGGTATTGGGGGTGACCGCCAGCCCCAGGCCGCGAGAGAGGCAGCAGTGCGAACAGGCCGGCATCGATGACTGCCTGTTCAAGCCTGTCGGCCTGGCGACCCTCGGCCATAAACTGGCGGGCCTGCAACCGCGGCCCTGGAATGGCGTGTTCAGCCTGAAGGCGCTGCGCACCCTGTCCCGCGGCAAACCGCAGTTCGCCCTGCGCATCCTTACCGAACTGCTGCATTGCAGCTACCGGGACCGCCAGCAACTGATGGCCCTGCCCTGCGAGCCCCCGCCCCAGGCACTGGCGGAACTCGCCCACAAGATCAAGGGCTCGGCCCTGATGGTGCAGGCAAAAGACCTTGAAACGCAGTGCGAAGCCCTTGAGCAGGCTGTTTTGCAAGACGCGGACAGGCAAACCCTGATGCAGCGCAGAACCGCCCTGGAACAGGCCATGCTCAAGCTCGAACGGGCCCTGCTGTGGCAAATCGATCAACAGCACAGCCCGGCTACGACCTGATCCCCATCACCAGCGCAGCAACTTGTGGTGCGGCTAGTTGCCAGGCAAATATCAAAAAGCCACTATCCTGTCAGTCGACCCCAAAAGCCTCATGGCAATGCAATTCGCAACGCCCCCCGGAGCTGCCTCCCCTGAGCGCAATGCACCTGCCTTAACTATGCTCAAACGTTGAGTTGCGCATCACGCGCCCCCTGGAGAGAGCTGCAATGCCAAGCACGCTGTCGTTCGATAAACGCCGATTTCCTCTCCATGTGCATATCAGCGTGATGTTCACCTGTCTGCTTCTGCTGACCGGCGTGGTGCTGGGCTTTTTCAATTACCAGCAGACCACCCGCATCATCCTTTCCAGCAGTGAAAAACTGTTCCAGCGCATCGAACAGGACGTGCAACTGGACCTGAAAGCGACCTACGAACCGATTCGCCATCTGCTCAGCCTGCTGGTGGGCAACCCGGCCATCCAGACCGGCGACCTCGAGCAACGCCTGGCGCTGCTTGGGCCTTTCAGCCAATCGCTCAAGGACAACCCCGACCTGGCCTCACTCTATGTGGGTTATGCCGATGGGGATTTTTTCATGGTCCGGCCCTTGCGCACCCAGGCTTTGAAACAAGCTCGCCAGGCCCCTGAAGCCGCGGCCTATGAAGTCTGGAGCATCGAGCGAGACCGCCACACCGGGCAACTGCATTCGCAGTCGCTGTTCTACGACGCCAGCCTCGACCCCGTCAGCCGCCGCGACAACCCCCAGGAATCCTACGACCCGAGCGCCCGCAACTGGTTTGCGGGCGCCAAGGACAACACCGATCAGATCACCACCGAGCCCTACGTCTTTTTCTCGACCCGCAACGTCGGCACCACCCTCGCCCGCCGCAGCGGCAACCAGGCGGTGATCGGGGCCGACCTGACCCTGGAACAACTCTCAGCGACCCTGGCCAAGCATCGGGTCACGCCCAGCACCGAAATCGCCCTGGTGGATGGCCACGGCGATGCCGTGGCCTACCCGGACAGCCGTCGCCTGATCGTCGAAGAACAGAGCGCCCGGCTGATCCGCGCCAACGACCTGAACCCGGCTCTCGACGCGTTGCTGCAAGGCAAGGCCCAGGGCAACCGCCTGCGGCTCGGGGATCGCCAATGGATAGTTGCCCGCCGGCACCTGCAGGAAGGTGGACCCGGTGGGTTGCAGCTGGCGCTGCTGGTGCCCGAGGACGAGTTGCTGACGGACGCCTATCGCCTGCGCTGGCAAGGCGCACTCATCACCTTGGGCATTCTGCTGTTGTGCCTGCCGCTCGGCTGGCTGACCTCGCGCGTTCTGGTCAGGCCGCTGCGCGCCCTGGTGCAGGAAGCCGATGCCATCCGCAGCTTCGATTTCGATTACCCGCTGACGCGCCGCTCGCCCGTGCTGGAAATCGACCAGTTGAGCGTGTCGATGGCCCGCATGAAGGACACCCTGGCCAGCTTTTTCGAGATCACCGCCAGCCTTTCCGCGGAAACCCGCTTCGACCCGCTGCTGCAACGGGTGCTGGTTGAAACCATGAAGATCGGCCAGGCCCAGGCCGGGCTGATCTACCTGCGCGAAAACGATGGCATGAACCTCAAGCCCCACGGCCTGATCATCGCCGATGTTGTCCAGGACCTGCAGGCATTCGATGTACGCAGCCAGGACATCCAGCACGAGGCAAGCCCCGCATGGCTGCGGCAACTGGCGAACGGCGAGAGCCTGGTCACGACCCTGGGGTTCGAGCAGGCGGCCGACCTGCAAGGCGTGTTGCTGGCGATGAACTGCCCCAGCGTGCACCTGATCGGTATCCGCCTGCACAATCGCCACAACGAAACCGTCGGCATCCTTGTGCTGCTGCTGGCCGACAGCGGCCAGGAAGCCGACCTGAAAAAACTCGGCCCGGACCGCGTCGCGTTCCTGCAGGCGGTTTCCGGCGCCGCGGCGGTCAGCATCGACAGCCAGCGCCTGCAGAACCGGCAAAGACAATTGCTCGACGCCTTCATCCAACTGCTGGCCGGCGCGATCGACGCCAAGAGCCCGTACACCGGCGGGCATTGCCAGCGGGTGCCGGCGCTGACACTAATGCTCGCCCAGGCCGCCGCGGCCAGCCAGCAGCCGGCGTTCAGCGCCTACCAGCCCAGCGAAGATGAGTGGGAGGCCTTGCATATCGCCGCCTGGTTGCACGACTGCGGCAAGATCACCACCCCCGAGTACGTGGTCGACAAGGCCACCAAGCTGGAAACCCTGAACGACCGTATCCATGAAATCCGCACCCGCGTCGAGGTACTCAAGCGCGATGCCTGGATCGACTACTGGCAGGCTCGCGCCCAGGGTGGCGATGAGGTTTCCCTGGCCGCGACCCGCGATGCAAGCCTGGTGGAACTGGACGACGACTTTGCCTTTATCGCCCATTGCAACCTGGGCACCGAAGCCATGGGCGAGGCCGATCTGCAACGGTTGGCGAGGATCGCCCAGCGCACCTGGAGCCGGACGCTGGACGACCGCCTGGGCGTGTCATGGGAAGAAAACCACCGCCAGCAACGCACACCGGCGCCGACCCTGCCGGTCACCGAACAGTTGCTGGCCGACAAGCCCGAGCAACTGATCGAACGCAACCCCGCCGAGCTGATCCCGGCGGACAATCCCTGGGGCTTCAAGCTCGATGTGCCGCCTTACAAATACAACCGTGGCGAGCTGTACAACCTGAGCATTGGCAAAGGCACGCTGACCCGGGAAGAGCGCTACGTGATCAACCATCACATGGTGCAGACCATCCTGATGCTCAACCACCTGCCCTTCCCTAGCCACTTGAGCAGCATTCCCGAGATCGCCGGCGGCCATCACGAGAAAATGGATGGCAGCGGTTATCCCAAGCAGCTGAAACGGGAGCAGATGAGCCTGCCGGCGCGGATGATGGCGATCGCCGATATCTTCGAAGCCCTGACGGCGGCGGACCGTCCCTACAAGAAAGGCAAGACCCTGAGCGAAGCGCTGGGCATCATGGCAACCATGTGCCGCACTGCCCATATCGATCCGGAACTGTTCGAGCTGTTCATCCAGACCGGGATCTACCAGAAGTACGCTGACCGCTTCATGGAACCGCAGCAGATCGACGGGGTAGACCCCGAGGCCGTGCTGGGCAAGGCCGGGCTCAGGGTCTGACGAGGCTCAGCAGTCGGTCAGGCGCAGGAAGATCGCCGCCAGACGCTCGATGCCGGCCTGGTCCTCGAGGGTGAAGCGGGCGATTTTCGGGCTGTCCAGGTCCAGCACGCCGATCAGCCGCCCTTCTTTGACCAGGGGCACCACCAGCTCACTGTTGGAAGCGCTGTCGCAGGCGATATGCCCGGGGAACGCGTGCACATCCTCGACCCGCTGGGTCTGCAGGCTCGCCGCGGCCGCGCCGCACACACCACGACCGAAGGGAATGTGCACACAGGCGATCTGGCCCTGGAACGGGCCGAGCACCAGTTCCTCGTTGCGATTGAGGTAGAACCCGGCCCAGTTCAAGTCGTCCAGCTGGTTGAATAGAAACGCCGAGAATTGCGCGGCGTTGGCGATGAAATCGCGCTCGTCGGCCAGCAACGATTCCAGCTGGGCGCACAGCAAGGCATAGCCGTCCAGGCCTTTGCCGGTGTTCTGCAGATCGATCATGCTTTTTGCTCCAACAACTTCAAACCTACCCAGTAGCGCGCGAACTGATACGCGCAGCGACCATTGCGATTGCCACGGCCGGTGGCCCAGCGCACGGCGAGGATGTCCAGGGCTTCATCACGCTGCCATTGCAGGCCCGCCTTGCGTCCCAACTCGCCGATCCAGTGCTCGACCACGTTCAGGTAGTGCTCCTGGGTGAAGGGGTAGAACGACAACCACAGGCCAAAACGGTCCGACAAGGCAATCTTGTCTTCCACCGCTTCGCTCGGGTGCAGCTCGCCATCGACGCGCTTCCAGTTCTCGTTGTCGCTTTCCTTCTCCGGAACCAGGTGCCGGCGGTTGGACGTGGCGTACAGCAGCACATTGTCCGGGGCCTGCTCCAGCGAGCCGTCGAGCACGCTCTTGAGGACCCGGTAGTCGCCCTCGCCCGACTCGAACGACAGGTCGTCGCAGAACAGCACGAAACGCTGCGGCAGCTTGACCAGTTGCTCCACCACCCGCGGCAGGTCGGCCAGGTGATCGCGCTCGATCTCGATCAGGCGCAGGCCGTGCTGGGCATGCTCGGCCAGCAGCGCGCGGACCAGCGACGATTTACCGGTGCCGCGCGAGCCCCACAGCAAGGCGTGGTTGGCCGGCAGGCCGTCGAGAAACTGCCGGGTATTGCGCCCCAACTGGTCGCGCTGGTTATCGACCCCGATCAGGTCGGACAGGCGCATGTCCAGGCTGACGTCCAGCGGCAGCAGAAAACCGCTGCGGCCTTCACGCTGCCAGCGCGCGGCCAGGCATTGGGTCCAGTCGATGGCTTGTCGCGGCGCGGGCAACAGCGGCTCGATACGCGCCAGAACCGCATCGGCGCGCTCAAGAAAAGCATTCAATCGAGATTCCACGACTTCTCCTCGGGCAGGTTCCCAGTAATGATGTGGCACGCAGACGCAACGACCTTGCGCATGCCAGGTCTACCGCAGGCGAACGGCGCCGGGCCCTGCCGGCACACACTGATGATCAGCTATGCTTGCCCAGCGAAGGGAAACGGAAATTGGTTCAACACCCCATGGACATCAAGTTCACCAACCGCCTGTCTTACAAGCAAGCCAGGCTCACTGTGCTGGTCGGTTTTGTCCTGGGGACGGCGCTCAGTCTGCTGCAAATCGGCATCGATTATGCCAGTGAAGATGCCTCCATCAACCGGGAAATCAACGCACTCCTGGAAATCAGCCACAATCCGGCCTCGCGTATCGCCTACAACATCGACGCCGAGCTCGCCCAGGAGCTGACGCTCGGCCTGCTGCGCTCGCCGGCGATCATCCGCGCCCGGCTGGTCGACAACAACGACACTTTGCTGGCCAACGTCACCCGGCCGGCCCAGCAAAGCTCCTACCGGATGCTCAGCGACTTCCTGTTCGGCGCCAAGCGCGAGTTCCAGGACCGCCTGTACCTCGATCACCTGCCCTCGGAATCCCTCGGCGTCCTGCACCTGGAAGTCGACACCTACTCATTCGGCAGCCGCTTCCTGCGCCGTGCGGAAATCACCCTGATCAACGGTTTCGTGCGCAGCCTGATCCTCACCGGGCTGCTCCTGGCGCTGTTCTACGTGATGCTGACCAAACCCCTGGTCGGCGTCATTCGCGAACTCAGCGGGCGCGATCCGCGCAGCCCCGACCAGACCCGGCTGGACTTCCCGCCCAGCCACGAACAGGACGAGATCGGCGTGCTGGTCAAGGTCGCCAACCAGCAGTTCGACAACATGGCCACCGAGATCCAGCAACGGCGCAATGCCGAAAACCGCCTGACCGACTATCTCGGCCAGCTGGAAAACATCGTCTCGGCGCGCACCACCGAGCTCAAGGCGATCAACGACCGGCTGAGCCAGTCCAACGAAGAACTGGAAGTCGCCCGTAGCACCGCCCTCGACATGGCCCAGGCGCGTGCCGCCTTCCTGGCCAACATGAGCCATGAAATCCGCACGCCGCTCAACGGCCTGCTGGGCATGATCGCCCTGTCGCTGGACAGCCCGCTGAACGCCGAACAACGCCAGCAACTGTCGATCGCCCACGACTCCGGCAAAGTGCTGGTGGAGCTGCTCAACGATATTCTCGACATGTCCAAGTTCGACGCCGGCCAGCTGGAGCTGGAGCGCATCCCCTTCGACCTCGGGGTACTGGTGGAAGACACCGCCAACCTGCTGTCGCAGAACGCCGCGCCGAGCGTCGAGCTGGCCTGCCTGATCGAGCCGGAGTTTCCGGCCCTGGTCCTCGGCGACCCCACGCGCGTGCGGCAGATCGTTAGCAACCTGCTGTCCAACGCCCTCAAGTTCACCCGCTTCGGCCGTGTCGATGTGCGCCTGCGTACGTTCGAGGACGGGGTCAGGATCGAAGTCTGCGACACCGGCATCGGGATCGCCCGCGAGGCCCAGGTGAAGATCTTCCAGCCCTATACCCAGGCCGGTGCCGGGATCACCCGGCAATACGGCGGCACCGGCCTGGGCCTGGCCCTGACCTACAACCTCTGCGAAGCCATGCAGGGGCGCCTGAGCATCAGCTCGGAGGTGGGTTTCGGCAGCCAGTTCTGTGCCGACCTGCCGCTGCCCTGCCACACGCCAGCCAGCCCACCGCCGCCGCTGCACGGCCAGGTACTGGCCATTACCTCCGAAGGCAGTGGCCTGGCCGAACTGTTGAGCGTGCAGTTGCCGTTCTGGGGGCTGGAGTATCGGCGCTGCGATCTCGACGAGTCACTGCTCGGGCAGAAGCCGGACCTGTTGATCACCGACTGCCCGGAATGCCTGTTCGGCCTGCGCCCGAGCATCAGCGCGCCGATTCTGCTGGTCACCGCCTACGGCAGTTTCCTGCCCAGCGAAGAAGCCAGCGCCCTGGCGCCGTTGCAGCAACAGGCGCGGCCATTGGCGCGCAACGCCCTGTATCAGACCCTGCGCCGGGCCCTGCTGGCCGAAACCGCGGTGATCAATGAAACCCAGTTGGAAACCCTGGCGCCCCTGCGCCGCGCCTTTATCCTGCTGGTGGAGGACAACCCGGTGAACCAACTGGTGGCCAAAGGTATGTTGAGCAAGCTCGGCTGCGAGGTGACGGTCGCCTCCCAGGGTGCCGAGGCCCTGGACGTGCTGGAGCACCAGCATTTCGACCTGGTGCTGATGGACTGCAACATGCCGGTGATGGATGGCTACGAGGCCAGTCGGCAGATCCGCCGCAGCGGCCGCTGGCCGGACCTGCCGATCGTCGCCCTGACCGCCAATGCCATGCCCGAAGAGCGCGAGCGCTGCCGGGCCGCGGGCATGAGCGACTACCTGTCCAAGCCCTTCCGCCGTGAAGAGCTGATTGCCCTGCTGGACCTCTGGGTGCCGACTACGACAGCGCTTTGACCTGGGCCAGCAGACGGTCCAGGCCATGGCGCAATTCGCTCAGGCTGTCGAGGTCGACCCCGCTGTCGCATAACAGCGCCGCCTTGAGCGGCGGCACCTGATCGCGCAGCGCCAGGCCGGCCGCGCTCAGGCTCAGGTGCACCTCGCGCTCGTCGCGGGACGATCGCTGGCGCTGCACCAGTTGCAGCTGTTCAAGGCGCTTGAGCAACGGCGTCAGGGTCCCGGAATCCAGCGCCAGGCGTTCCCCCAGCGCCTTGACCGTCGGCAGCTCGGGGGGCGTGGCCTGCCATTCCCAGAGCACCAGCATCACCAGGTACTGCGGGTAGGTCAGCCCCAACTGGTCGAGCATCGGTTTGTAGCCCCGCACCACGGCCCGCGAGGCGGCGTACAGCTTGAAGCACAGCTGGCTGTCGAGTTTCAGCGAATCGGCGAACAGGTCGGTCATTTGAGCAGGGCTTCGATCTCGCCGGTCAGGTCCTGAGGCTTGGTGGCCGGGGCGAAACGCTTGACCAGCGCGCCGTCCTTGCCGATCAGGAACTTGGTGAAGTTCCACTTGATGCCCTGGGAACCCAATACCCCCGGCGCGCGTTTTTTCAACTGCACGAACAGCGGATGCGCCTCGGCGCCATTGACGTCGATTTTCTTGAACAGCGGAAAGCTGACGCCGTAGTTCAGCTCGCAGAACTCGGAAATGGCCCCTTCGTTGCCCGGCTCCTGCTTGCCGAACTGGTTGCAGGGAAAGCCCAGCACCACCAGGCCCCGGTCCTTGTAGGTCTGCCACAGTTCTTCCAGGCCCTTGTACTGCGGGGTGAAACCGCACTTGCTCGCAGTGTTGACCACCAGCACGGCCTTGCCGGCGAAGTCGGCCAGGGTCTTTTGCTCGCCCTTGATGGTGGTGCACGGGATGTTCAGCAATGTGTCACTCATGGTGCGGACTCCAGAAATGAAAGGTCCGATAAAAGTAGTACTCAATTAAATTGTGCGCAATTTAATAAATCGAAAAGCGATTCCGAAAAATCGCCTTGGCCGCTCGCTCCGGTCAGCGTGGAACCAGGTCCAGGCACACCGAGTTGATGCAGTAGCGCAGGCCGGTCGGCGGCGGACCGTCCGGGAACACATGCCCCAGGTGCGCATCGCATTTGGCGCAGACCACTTCGGTACGGATCATGCCGTGGCTCAGGTCACGGATCTCGACCATGGCGCTCTCGCCGATCGGCTCGTAGAAGCTCGGCCAGCCGCAACCGGAATCGAATTTGGCCCTGGAGTCGAATAACGGCGCATTGCAGCAGATGCAGTGATACACACCGTCGGTCTTGGTGGCGTTGTACTTGCCCGAGAACGGTCGTTCGGTGCCTTTGAGACGACAGACGTTGTACTGCTCCGGATCGAGCATGGCACGCCATTCTTCAAGGGTTTTTTCCAGCTTTTCCATGGTCCTTCCTCTGCAACTGAAAAAGCCCGATCTGTATCTTTTCCACGGATCGGGCGGCACGTATGATTGCGCCTCGTTAGACGCCAGTCTGGCAGCCGTGTTACACGGGTTCAAACGGATTTTGCCGCCGCGAACCCAGGCTTCAGGCCTGTGTGCAAACGCAGGATTCCCAGTACGGTAGCTCACTCACCGTCTGGATCGTTCATTTTCGGGAACACATCGCCATGCAGGTCAGCAAATCGAACAAGCTCGCCAACGTCTGTTATGACATTCGCGGCCCAGTGCTCAAGCACGCCAAACGCCTGGAAGAGGAAGGCCATCGCATCCTCAAGCTGAACATCGGCAACCCGGCGCCTTTTGGTTTCGAAGCGCCGGACGAAATCCTCCAGGACGTGATCCGCAACCTGCCGACCGCACAGGGCTACAGCGACTCCAAGGGCCTGTTCAGCGCACGCAAGGCCGTCATGCAGTACTACCAGCAAAAGCAGGTGGAAGGCGTCGGCATCGAAGACATCTACCTGGGCAACGGCGTTTCCGAACTGATCGTCATGGCCATGCAGGCCCTGCTCAACAACGGTGACGAAGTGCTGGTCCCGGCCCCGGACTATCCGCTGTGGACCGCGGCCGTAAGCCTGGCCGGCGGCAACCCGGTGCACTACCTGTGCGACGAGCAGGCCAACTGGTGGCCGGACATCGCCGACATCAAGGCCAAGATCACTCCGAACACCAAGGCCCTGGTGATCATCAACCCGAACAACCCGACCGGCGCGGTGTACCCCAAGGCAGTGTTGCTGGACATGCTCGAACTGGCACGCCAGCACAACCTGGTGGTGTTCTCCGACGAGATCTACGACAAGATCCTCTACGACGATGCCGTGCACGTCTGCACCGCCTCCCTGGCGCCGGACCTGCTGTGCCTGACCTTCAACGGCCTGTCCAAGTCCTACCGGGTGGCCGGTTTCCGTTCCGGCTGGGTGGCCATTTCCGGTCCCAAGCACCACGCCCAGAGCTACATCGAAGGCATCGACATGCTGGCCAACATGCGCCTGTGCGCCAACGTGCCGAGCCAGCACGCCATTCAAACGGCGCTGGGCGGCTATCAGAGCATCAACGATCTGGTGCTGCCACCGGGCCGCTTGCTGGAACAGCGCAACCGCACTTGGGAACTGCTCAACGACATCCCCGGCGTCAGTTGCGTCAAGCCCATGGGCGCGCTGTACGCCTTCCCGAAAATCGACCCGAAAGTCTGCCCGATCCACAACGACGAGAAATTCGTCCTGGACCTGCTGCTCTCGGAGAAACTGCTGGTGGTTCAGGGCACCGCCTTCAACTGGCCATGGCCGGACCACTTCCGCGTCGTGACCCTGCCACGGGTCGATGACCTGGAACAGGCGATCGGTCGTATCGGCAGCTTCCTCAAGTCGTATCGCCAGTAAGCCTTGCAACGCAGTGCGGCCGCCCCGGTCGCACTGCGATTAATTCAGCAACACTTCTGTACTCCCTGCTACGCCTACCCTTCTGTATCTTTGCCTTGCGCCTTGTGCCCAGTGGTTGCATGCCTCTGAAGTGCGGCTCGGCTTCCGGTGGCTGCCCAACTGCGACAGAAAGCTCATGCAAGCGTCTAAAATCAGCCTGCAGGACACAGTTTGAAATAGTCACCCGGTTGAATAGGCCGGTGCCGCACCTTATATACCCCGCGGAACGCTACATCTTTAGCATGAGGAGATTTCTACAACCATGATGCGCATCCTGCTGTTCTTGGCCACTAACCTGGCGGTCGTGCTGATTGCCAGCATCACCCTGAGCCTTTTCGGCTTCAACGGGTTCATGGCGGCCAATGGGGTTGATCTCAACCTCAATCAGCTGCTGGTTTTCTGTGCGGTCTTTGGTTTCGCCGGTTCCCTGTTCTCGCTGTTCATCTCCAAGTGGATGGCGAAAATGAGCACCAGCACCCAGATCATTACCCAGCCTCGTACTCGTCATGAGCAATGGCTGCTGCAAACCGTCGAGCAACTGTCCCGCGAAGCCGGGATCAAGATGCCCGAAGTCGGTATTTTCCCGGCCTACGAGGCCAACGCCTTCGCCACCGGCTGGAACAAGAACGACGCGCTGGTTGCGGTCAGCCAGGGCCTGCTCGAGCGTTTCTCGCCCGATGAAGTGAAAGCCGTGCTGGCCCACGAGATCGGTCACGTGGCCAACGGCGACATGGTCACCCTGGCGCTGATCCAGGGCGTGGTGAACACCTTCGTGATGTTCTTCGCGCGCATCATCGGCAACTTCGTCGACAAGGTGATCTTCAAGAACGAAGAAGGTCAGGGCATCGCCTACTACATCGCGACCATCTTCGCCGAACTGGTCCTGGGCATCCTGGCCAGCGCCATCGTCATGTGGTTCTCGCGCAAGCGCGAATTCCGTGCCGACGAAGCCGGCGCGCAACTGGCCGGTACCGCGGCAATGATCGGCGCCCTGCAACGCCTGCGCTCGGAACAGGGCCTGCCGGTGCACATGCCCGACACCTTGAATGCCTTCGGCATCAACGGTGGCCTCAAACAAGGCCTGGCTCGCATGTTCATGAGCCACCCTCCACTGGAAGAGCGTATCGACGCCCTGAGCCGTCGTCGCGGCTGATAACGCTGGCAAACACAAAAAAGGGCGACGCAAGTCGCCCTTTTTCATGGTCTGGAAAAAGGCCGGGGCTCAGCGCGCCAGCAAGCGATAGACCCGTTCTTCGAGGCGGGTCACGCCGCCCTGGAGAAACTTCCAGCTCTCGCCAAGAATGTCCCGCACCTCCTCGACCTGCAGCTGCCAGCGCTTACCGAGCAAGACCTTGACCTCGTCATCGAGCACGGCGAAAGGCGGCCCCGCCATCAGCGCCTGGTCGTAATCCAGAGTGATCAGCAGCCCCTGGCAGCCCTGAGGCAGGACCGACTGCAGATGCGCCGCATACCGCTCACGCATCTGCGGCGGCAAGGCGATCAACGCCGCGCGGTCGTACAACGCCTGGCAGCCGGCGACATCCGTGGCCTGCAGGGCAAAAAAGTCGCCGCACCAGAGCTGGATCGGGCCGTACTCATAGACTTTGAATCCACCTCGAAGCTCAACCTGCGGCTGCACCTGCTGTTCGCTGAAAAAGTCCTGGATGGCCTTCTCCGACAACTCGATACCCAGCACCTGATGGCCCTGGCTGGCCAGCCAGCTCAGGTCCCGGCTCTTGCCGCACAGCGGCACCAGTACCCGCGAACCCGACGCCAGCTCCAACTGGGGCCAGTAGCGTTGCAGGTA
The DNA here is from genome assembly GCF_059416085.1 of Pseudomonas sp. GW821-FHT09E12. Classification (NCBI taxonomy): domain Bacteria; kingdom Pseudomonadati; phylum Pseudomonadota; class Gammaproteobacteria; order Pseudomonadales; family Pseudomonadaceae; genus Pseudomonas; species Pseudomonas sp. GW821-FHT09E12. The sequence goes on from NZ_JBWKOM010000010.1 coordinate 104,371, forward strand.
AGGATTAACCTCGGACAAATGGAAGCCGATCTGATTCTGTTCCCACCGTTTGTGCCAAAACTCCGGCTGCATAAATCACCCTGAAATTCGATCAAAAACCACAAAAACTTATATTAGATTCAGATCAATGATCTGATTGAAGATGGTGCATCTTAACGCTCAGGACCTTATTCATGCTCCCTAGCCTGTTCATCTCCCACGGATCACCGATGCTCGCCCTGGAACCCGGCGCCAGCGGCCCGGCCCTCGCCCGCCTGGCCGCCGAGCTACCGCGCCCCAAGGCCATAGTGGTGGTGTCGGCCCACTGGGAAAGCCAGGACCTGCGGGTCAGCAGCAACCCGCAACCGCAAACCTGGCATGACTTCGGCGGCTTTCCCGCCGCGCTGTTCGCCGTGCAATACCCCGCCCCCGGCCAGCCTGAACTGGCGGAACAGGTGGCGCAGTTGCTCAGGGCCGATGGCCTGCCGGCGCAGCTCGACGACCAGCGCCCGTTCGACCACGGGGTCTGGGTGCCGCTGTCGCTGATGTACCCACAGGCGGATATTCCGGTGGTCCAGGTGTCTCTGCCCAGTCGCCTTGGACCAGCCCTGCAGACTCAGGTCGGGCATGCCCTGTCCAGCCTGCGGCAACAGGGGGTGTTGTTGATCGGCTCGGGCAGTATTACCCACAACCTGCGCGAACTGGATTGGCACGCCGGCCCGGAAAGCGTCGAGCCGTGGGCCAAGGCGTTCCGCGACTGGATAATCGAGAAACTCGCCGCCAATGATGAAGCCGCGTTGCATGACTACCGTCGCCAGGCGCCGAATGCCGTACGTAGCCACCCCAGCGATGAACACCTGCTGCCGCTGTACTTCGCCAGAGGCGCCGGTGGCGAATTCAGCATCGCCCATCAAGGCTTCACCATGGGCGCGCTGGGCATGGATATCTATCGCTTCGGTTGATGCCCTTGCCGGGCCTGGCGCATCACGATGCGACAACTGATCCAACCCCCAGGCAAAAAAAATCCCCGCACCAGGCGGGGATTTTTTCGTTCAACCAATCAGCTCAGTACTGATCAGTCTTCACGATAGCGACGCAGCTTCAACTGCTTGCCGGCCACGCGAGTGTCCTTCAGCTTGGTCAGCAGACGCTCCAGACCTTCCTCCGGCAGCTCGACCAGGCTGAAGCTGTCACGCACCTGGATGCGACCGATGGCTTCGCGGGCCAGGCCGCCTTCGTTGAGGATGGCGCCCAGTAGGTTCTTGGCCGCGATACCGTCACGCGCGCCCAGCGCGGTACGGCAACGGGCACGACCTTCAGCCAGAGGCATCGGTGCGCGACGCTCACGCTCGCCGCGATCAGGACGATCGCCGGAACGCTCAGGACGGTCGCCACGTGGCGCGCTGTTCGGCACCAGTGGGCGTTCCTTCTCGATCGCTGCCAGGTTCAGCGCCTGACCGTTGGTGGCCTTGCGCAGCAGGGCCGCGGCCAGGGCACGCGGGCTGCAACCGATATCGGCGGTCAGGCGATCCAGCAGATCACCGTGGGTCGATTCAGCGTCAGCGACCAGCGGCGACAGGCTGTTGGTCAGCTTCTTGATGCGCGCGTCGAGAACGGCTTGAGCGTCCGGCAGACGAACCTCGGCAACCTTCTGACCGGTTACACGCTCGATCACTTGCAGCATGCGGCGCTCACGTGGAGTCACCAGCAGCAGCGCACGACCTTCGCGACCGGCACGGCCGGTACGGCCGATACGGTGCACGTAGGATTCCGGGTCGTACGGCATGTCCACGTTGAATACGTGGGTGATGCGCGGTACGTCCAGGCCACGGGCGGCAACGTCGGTCGCCACAACGATGTCCAGGCGGCCATCCTTGAGGGAGTCGATCACACGCTCACGCTGGTTCTGGGCGATGTCGCCGTTCAGCGCAGCGGCCTTGTAGCCTTTGGCTTCCAGGGCACTGGCCAGGTCCAGGGTCGCTTGCTTGGTGCGCACGAACATGATCAGGGCGTCGAAATCTTCCACTTCCAGCAGGCTGAGAACAGCAGAAGTCTTCTGGTCAGCGTGAACCAACAGGTGAGCCTGTTCGATCGCGGTGACGGTCTGAGTCTTGCTCTGGATCTTGACGTGTTTCGGGTCCTTCAGGTGACGCTCGGCGATCGCACGGATCGACTGCGGCAAGGTGGCCGAGAACAGTACGGTCTGACGGGTTTCCGGCATGGCCTTGAAGATGACTTCCAGGTCATCCATGAAGCCCAGTTTCAGCATTTCGTCGGCTTCGTCGAGAACCAGGTGGTTCACGGTAGCCAGGACTTTTTCGTCGCGACGCAGGTGGTCGCACAGACGGCCCGGAGTGGCGACAACGATCTGTGCGCCATTACGGATTGCTTTCAGTTGTGGGCCCATCGGCGCGCCGCCGTAGACAGCCACAACAGTTACGCCCGGCATTTGCTTGGCGTAGGTTTCGAAAGCGGTTGCAACTTGCAGCGCCAACTCACGGGTTGGGGCCAGGATCAGAGCTTGCGGCTCGCGCTTGGACGGATCAATGCGGTGCAGGATAGGCAGGGCGAACGCGGCGGTCTTACCGGTACCGGTTTGCGCCTGACCAATCATATCGTGACCGGCGAGGATGATCGGGATCGACTGCTGCTGAATGGCCGAAGGCTCTTCATAGCCGGTAGCGACTACTGCAGCGACAATATTGGGATGAAGTTCAAGAGCGGCGAAGCCGCCGATTTCCTGGGTCATGGGTCTGCCTCTAAGTGCATCCGCAAAGACCCATGCTCCAAAGCTGCGCATGCCGTGTAAGACTCAAGAGTCACCCTGGCAGCTTTGTCGGCGGGGATTTGCGAAAACGATTGAAAGAAATGAACGTCAAGGATAGTCCGCGCAGCGGACAAGCAGCCGAAGCTGACTTCGGGGAATTGCATCACCTAAACGAGGCCCGGTTAAAGGCCGGCGCGCACTATACCGGAATTACTCAAAAAAGGGAGTTTTTTTTATCGGAAAAACCCGCTGAATACCTAGTTGTCACAGGCTTTGCGGATAATCCGGCAAAGGTCTATTTTGCACAGGCCCACGCCTGTCGGGGGATGACGCTTAAACGGTTCATCTTGCCGGCCGATACCGTCGGTCCGAGACACTCTTTACCGTCCGAGGAAATGCCCCATGAGCCAGCCCAGTTGCAGTCGCGTCAGCCGTGAACAACGTGGTCATCTCTTCCTCATCGGCCTGGACCGGGTCGCCAAGCGCAATGCCTTCGACCTGCAGCTGCTCGATCAACTCAGCCTGGCCTACGGCGAGTTCGAGGCCAGCAGCGAGGCCCGGGTCGCCGTGGTGTTCGGCCATGGCGAGCACTTCACCGCGGGGCTGGACCTGGCCAACGTCGGGGCGAAACTCGCCGAAGGCTGGCAGGCACCGGCCGGCGGTTGCGATCCCTGGGGCGTCTTCGCCGGGCCACGGGTCAGCAAACCGGTGATAGTCGCGGTGCAGGGCTACTGCCTGACCATAGGCATCGAGCTGATGCTGGCGGCGGATATCAACCTGTGCGCCAGCAATACCCGCTTCGCCCAACTGGAAGTGCAACGCGGCATCTTTCCCTTTGGCGGCGCCACCCTGCGCCTGCATCAGATCGCCGGCTGGGGCAATGCCATGCGCTGGTTGCTCACCGGCGACGAATTCGACGCCCATGAAGCCCTGCGCCTGGGGCTGGTGCAGGAGGTGATGGCCAGCGAAGACCTGCTGCCCCGCGCCCTGGCCCTCGCCGAACGGATCGCCTGTCAGGCGCCGCTGGGGGTTCAGGCGACCCTGATGTCGGCCCGACAAGCGCGGCTCGAAGGAGAAAGCGCGGCAGCGCAGGGGCTGCCGCCGCTGGTGAAGGTGCTGTTGAACAGCGAGGACGCCAAGGAAGGTGTGCGAGCGATGGTCGAGAAGCGCCCGGGGGTGTTCAAGGGGTGTTGAGCGGCCTGAACCCGTGGTGAATGTGAGGTCCTATCGCGGGCAAGCCTCGCTCCTACAGATGCGCTCGGCCAGCAAACTCAGGTCGCCGGACGGATGCACTTGATCAACGACTGCAACGAATAGCCCAGGCGTGGCGCCAGCGCCTCAGCCCGGGCGCTCAGACCGTCCATGTCCAGACCCTGCTCCAGGTCGGACGGCACGATCAGAATCACGTTGCCCTCCTTCACCGGCAGCTCCCAGTAGTGCCGATGGTAAAGCCCGCGCAGCAAGGCCGCACCGAGCGGCTTGCCATCGTCGGTGGCCCACTGGTTGATCACCAGCCAGCCGCCCGGGTTGAGACGCTTCTGGCAGTTTTCCAGGAACCCCCAGGCCAGGTGCCCGACGCCCGGTCCGACATCGGTGTACAGGTCGACGAAAATCAGGTCCGCCGACTCGGCGCTGTCCAGCAGCTCGAGCGCATCGCCCACCCGGATATACAGACGCGGATCGTCATCCAGCCCCAGGTACTCGATAGCCAGGCGCGGCACGTCGGGGCGCAGCTCGATGGCCTCGACATCGTCCAGCGGCAGGAACTTGAGGCAGGCCTGAGTCAGGGTACCGGCGCCCAGGCCGAGAAACAGCGCGCTCTCGGGCTGCTCATGGCACAGCGCGCCGATCAGCATGGCGCGGGTGTAGTCGTACTCCAGCCAGCTCGGGTCGGCTGTAAACACACAGCTCTGCTCGATGGCATCGCCAAATTCGAGGAAGCGGTAATCCGCCACTTCCAGTACCCGAATCATGCCGAACTCATCGTGCACTTCGGCGAGCAGGCGCTCGACGCGCTCCTCAGTCATCTCTTCTCCTAGCCGCGACGGGGCTCAACCTCGCCGTTGCGATAAACCGGCCGCTCGGCGCCGAGCGGGAAAGGCGCGATTGTCCGCGAACCGGCGGGAACAGGTCACGCACTAATTGCTGATAACATGCCTGTCCGACCTTAAAAACACCCGAGTCCGTGATGAGCCAACCCTGGAGCCCTGACAGCTGGCGCGCCCTGCCGATCCAGCAACAACCCGTCTACCCCGACGCCGCACACCTGTTGCAGGTCGAGCAGACCCTGGCCAGCTACCCGCCGCTGGTGTTTGCCGGCGAAGCCCGGGAGTTGCGCCGCCAGTTTGCCGAAGTGACCCAGGGCCGCGCCTTTCTGCTGCAGGGTGGCGATTGCGCCGAGAGCTTCGCCGAGTTCTCGGCGGCGAAGATCCGCGACACCTTCAAGGTCCTGCTGCAGATGGCGATCGTCATGACCTTCGCCGCCGGTTGCCCGGTGGTCAAGGTCGGGCGCATGGCCGGCCAGTTCGCCAAGCCGCGCTCGGCCAATGACGAAACCATCAATGGCGTGACCCTGCCGGCCTACCGCGGTGATATCGTCAACGGCATAGGTTTCGATGCGAAAAGCCGGGTGCCGGACCCGGACCGCCTGCTGCAGTCCTATCACCAGGCCACCGCCACCCTGAACCTGCTGCGCGCCTTTGCCCAGGGCGGTTTTGCCGACCTGCACCAGGTGCACAAATGGAACCTGGACTTCATCGCCAACTCCGCCCTGGCCGAGAAATACAGCCAGCTGGCCGACCGCATCGACGAAACCCTGGCCTTCATGCGCGCCTGCGGCATGGACAGCTCGCCGCAGCTGCGCGAGACCAGCTTCTTTACCGCCCACGAGGCGCTGCTGCTGAACTATGAGGAAGCCTTCGTCCGTCGCGACAGCCTGACCAACGACTATTACGACTGCTCGGCGCACATGCTGTGGATCGGCGATCGCACCCGCCAGCTCGACGGCGCCCACGTCGAATTCCTGCGCGGGGTGAATAACCCGATCGGGGTCAAGGTGGGCCCGAGCATGAACACCGAGGAGCTGATCCGCCTGATCGACATCCTCAACCCGGACAACGATCCAGGCCGCCTGAACCTGATCGTGCGCATGGGCGTGAACAAGGTCGGCGACCACCTGCCGCAGCTGATCCGCGCGGTGGAAGGCGAAGGCAAGAAGGTGCTGTGGAGTTCCGACCCGATGCACGGCAATACCATCAAGGCCAGCAGCGGTTACAAGACCCGCGATTTCGCGCAGATCCTCAATGAGGTGAAGCAGTTCTTCCAGGTCCACGAAGCCGAGGGCAGTTATGCCGGCGGTATCCACATCGAGATGACCGGGCAGAACGTCACCGAGTGCATCGGTGGTGCGCGGCCGATTACCGAAGATGCTTTGTCGGATCGCTACCATACCCATTGCGACCCGCGGATGAACGCCGATCAGTCGCTGGAGCTGGCGTTCCTGATTGCCGAGACCTTGAAACAGGTCAAGCGTTGAACTCCTAGCATTCGATCATCCAGGGCAAGGTACTGGATGATCGATGCTGGTCAAAGAAACGCGCGCAAGCGCTGGGCGCTGGCCCTTGGGCAATTGAGCTGGACGTCGGCCAGCCCCAGCCAGTTGGCCATGCTCCGCAAGCTGCTCGCCAGCGCCTGCATCCCCTGCTCGTCCAACCCCAGATCCTCCTCATGCACGGCATGCACCGCCAGGCGCCCCTGCGCCCTTTCTGCCCGCAGGTCGACCCGCGCGGCGATCCGTTCGTGGTGCAGAAACGGCAACACGTAATAGCCGTACACCCGCTTGTGCTGCGGGGTGTAGATCTCCAGGCGATAGCGGAAATCGAACAGGCGCTCGGTGCGACTGCGTTCCCAGATCAGCGAATCGAAGGGAGAAAGCAAGGCGCTGGCCGGCACGCTGCGCGGCACCTTGGCCTCTGGCAGGCAATACGCCGCTTGCTTCCAGCCCGCCACCTCGCAGGCCAGCAGTTCGCCGCCCTCCAGCAGTTCCGCCAGGCGCGCCCGGCTGTCTGCCAGCTCCAGGCGAAAATAGTCGCGCAGATCCTTCTCGGTGGCCACGCCCAGGGCGCTGGCGGCATGCAGTAGCAAACCGCGCTGGGCATCGGCCTCGCTGAGCGGCGAATGCTGCAGGATGCTCGAAGGAATCACCCGCTCCGGCAAGTCGTACAAGCGCTCGAATCCACGCCGGCCAGCGACCGTCACCTCACCGGCGGCGAACAGCCATTCCAGCGCATGCTTCTCCGCACTCCAGTCCCACCAAGGGCCGGCGCGTTCCTCACGGGTCGACAGGCTGCCCGCCCCGAGGGCGCCCTGTTCCTCGACCGCGGCCAGCACCCGGCGAATAGTCGCCTGCTGCTCCTGGCCAAAACGCGCCAACTGCTGGTAGATCCCCTGCCCCTGGCTGGCCCGCTGCATGCGCCAACGCATCAGCGGGTACAGCGACAGCGGCAGCAACGAGGCTTCGTGGCCCCAGTATTCGAACAGCGTGCGTTGCCGTCCCTGGCTCCAGGCAGCCTGGTCCAGCAGTTGCGCGGGATAGTCGCCAAGGCGGGAAAACAGCGGCAGGTAGTGCGAACGCACCAGGGCGTTGACCGAATCGATCTGCAGGATACCCAGGCGCGCGATCAGGCGATTGAGCTGTGCGGGCCTGATCGTCGCAGGCAGCGGCCGCCCGGAAAAACCCTGGGCGGCCAGCGCCAGACGCCGAGCCTGCTTGAGGGAAAAGGACAGTTCTGCGGGCATGGCAATCTCCTTGTCTGCCCGCAAACTACCTCAGTGAGAAGTGGCTTGTGTAGCGCTTTGACGCTCATTTGTGCATCGGATCGTCCCAGAACGGTCGCACGGTCTCCCGCTCCACATCCGCGCGACTGAGGCCGATATCCTTCAGCGCCTCGTCACTCATGCCGGCCAGCATGTTGCGTTCACGGTGCAGCTCATGCCAGCGGACAATTCTCTGCAACAGGTGCCGCAAGGAAGTGCCATGCCATGCAAACCGGTGAGCCAGTACAAAACCTTTTTGACCTTTCATCGTCTTGCCCTCCAGTGGGGATGGCTCAAGTCTCCACCCAGGGCTAAGATCAATCCAACGAATGTTTCTTATGCAATACATCTCGGAGTTTGATGAATTGTCCAGCTACCCAAGCATTGATACCGAGGTCCTGCGCACCTTCGTCGCCATCGCCGACCAGGGCGGTTTCACCAAGGCCGGGGAGCAGGTCAATCGCACCCAGTCCGCGGTGAGCATGCAGATGAAGCGGCTCGAGGAAGATGTGCTGCAACGCCAATTGTTCCAGCGTGAGGGCCGGCAGGTACGCCTGACCGCCGAAGGCCAAGTGCTGCTGGGTTACGCACGGCGCATCCTGAAACTGCACAGCGAGGTGTTCAACACCCTGCGCGAGCCGCACATGGTCGGCACCGTGCGCATCGGTACGCCGGACGATTATGTGATGCGCTTTCTACCGGGGATCCTGTCGCGTTTTGCCCAGGCCTATCCCTTGATCCAGATCGAAGTGCATTGCGAGTCCTCCAAGCAACTGCTGCTGCGCCAGGATCTGGACCTGTCTATCGTCACCCGCGAGCCGGGCAGCGAAATCGGCCAGTTGCTGCGCAAGGAACGTTTCGTCTGGGCCGAGGCCCAGGGGTTCTGCCCCCACGAACAGACGCCGCTGCCCCTGGCGATGTTCAACAGTGATTGCTTCTGCAGGCAGTGGGCCTGCAATGCGCTGGACGCCGCCGGGCGCGACTATCGCATCGCCTATAACAGCTCCAGCCTGTCGGCACTGATGGCCGTGGTCAGCGCCGGCCTGGCGATCACCGCTCAGCTGGAAAGCCTGATCACCCCGGACATGCGCATCCTGGGCGCCGCCGAGGATCTGCCCCTGCTGCCCGAGGCCAGCATCATGCTGGTGCGCAACCTCAACACGCCTTCACCCATCACCGAATGCCTGGCCGAGCACATAGTCGAAGGCTTCAAACTTTAAAGGCGAGCATCACCGCGCAGACCACCAGGAAGCCGCAGAACAGCCCGCGCAGCATTCGCTCGGGCAGCGCATGGGCGATTTTCACGCCCCAACTGATGCTCAACAGCCCACCCGCCGCCAGCGGCAGGCCGATCATCCAGTCCACTTCCTGATGCACCCCGTAGGTCACCAGGGTCACCCCGGTGCTGGGCAGGGCCAGGGCCAGCGACAGCCCCTGGGCGACCACCTGGGTGGTGCCGAACACGCTGGTCAGCACCGGGGTGGCAACCACCGCGCCGCCGACGCCGAACAGCCCGCCCATGGCCCCGGAAGCCGCACCCAGCACACCGAGCCACGGCCAGGGATAGCGCATCTGCGCCGAAGCCGGGGCATTGGCCAGGAACATGCGCAACAGGTTGTAGGCCGACAAGGCCACCAGGAACGCGACGAAGCCGATCCGCATGACTTGGGCATCGATGCCCACCGCCCAGATCGAACCAAGCCAGGCAAAACTGAAGCCCATCAGGGCCAACGGCAACGCATGGCGCGCCTCGATCCGGTTGCGCTGGTGATAACGCCACAGCGCGAGCATCACGTTCGGCACCACCATCACCAACGCCGTGCCCTGGGCGATCTGCTGGTCCAGCCCGAACAGCACGCCCAGCACCGGAATCGCAATCAGTCCTCCACCGATCCCGAACAAGCCGCCCACCGTGCCCAGCGCCGCGCCCAATACCACATACATCGCTAAATCGATCACCGCCGCTCTCCTCACTCAGGCCTTGCATGCTACGCAGTCGGCTCTGGTGCGGAAACGCACAGCAACGCACAATGGCTTTGCCAAATTCGCACAAGCAAATGTCCGCCATGAACCCCAATGCCCTCACCGACCAGCTCGGTCTGTTCCTCGATGTGCTGGAAGCCGGGAGTTTTTCCGCTGCCGCCCGCCGGCATCCCTTGACCCCTTCGGCGGTGGCCCGGCGTATCGACAGCCTGGAAAACGCCGTCGGCAGCAAGCTGTTCATGCGCACCACCCACGCGGTGGTGGCGACGGCGGCTGGCCAGGCCTTTGCCGAACGCGCCCGACGCATCGTCGCCGAACTGCAACTGGCGCGGGCGGAAGCCGTGTCCTTGAGCCACGCGCCGGAAGGCCTGATCCGCATCGACGCTCCCGCGGCGTTCGGCCGGCGACACCTGGCGCCGGCGATCGCCGATTTCCTGATGCTCTACCCGGGGCTCGATGTGCAGTTGCACCTGATCGACAGCTTCGTCGACATGCAGGGCTCGCACCTGGGCAAGGTCGATCTGGTACTACGCGCCGGACAAAGGGTCGATACCCGGATGGTGGCGACGTCATTGGCGAGCATCGTGCGCATCGCCTGCGCCAGCCCGGCCTACCTCAAGCTGCGCGGCACCCCGGTGCATCCCGCCGAGCTGAGCCAGCACGACGGCCTGGACTGGGACGGCCTGGCCCCACTGTTCGCCTGGCGCTTCGAACTGGACGGGCAGTTGCAGACTCATCGCCCACAACGCATCCGCATGAGCGCCAACAATGCCGAGGCCCTGCTATCCGGAGCCCTGGCCGGGCTGGGCATCGCCCACCTGCCGACCTGGCTGGCCAGCGAATACCTGCTGCGTGGGGAACTGTTGCCGCTGTTCTGCGAAACCGGCCTGCCCAAACCGGAAAGCGCCGGCATCTACGCCTTGCGCCTGGAACAGCACACCAACGCTCGCAGCCGCCTGTTGCTGGAATACCTGAAGACTCGCTTCAGTCCGATTCCGCCCTGGGATCTGGCCCTGCAGAGCGCCATGGGCTGAGCACTCGTGAGAATTATCTGGCGCATTAAAGATTCGCCCGCTAGATTCAGGGCGAGTATCGATCAAGGCCCGACCATGAACACCAAAGGCTCCACCCCGGAAAAATGTGACGATCTGCTGCTGGATAACCAGCTGTGTTTCGCCCTTCACTCGACTTCGTTGCTGATGACCAAAGTCTATAAACCACTGCTGCAGGAGCTGGGCCTGACGTATCCCCAGTACCTGGCAATGATGGTGCTCTGGGAGCAGGACGGACTGACCGTCGGCGAGATCAGCAATCGCCTGCTGACCGATCCCGGTTCATTGACGCCCTTGCTCAAGCGCCTGGAAGCCGAGGGATTGCTGAGCCGGACCCGCAGCCGCGAAGACGAACGGGTGGTGATCATCGAGCTGACCGAGCAAGGGCGGGCCCTGTATGACCGGGCGCGCGGCGTTCCCCAATGCATCCTCGGCGCCAGCGGCCTGACCCTGGAGCAACTGCGCAAACTGCAGGCCGACCTGCTGAACCTGCGTGGCCATCTGCAAGACAGTCTTTAACGGCGCTCTCGCGAGCACACCCCGCCCCTCTCCAGGAGCGCTTGCTCGCGATTCTCTCTGTTTCGATGCCGCTAATAGCGTATCGACGAAAAAATTTCTCGATAAAAATATTATTTAAATCATTCTCTTAGCCAAAAAACATGGACTGCTGGCAAGCGTTTCCGAGTTTTTTTCAAAAATTTATCTTGCACACTAAATATTTGAGCGATACATTTATTTCGCATTTACTTAGCGCGCAAATATTTAGTGCAAAACTTCGAAACCCAAGAGGCTCACACCATGCAAACTCTCTATACCGCAGTCGCAACCGCAACCGGTGGCCGTGATGGTCGCGCCGTCTCCAGCGACAACATCCTCGACGTCAAACTCTCCACCCCCAAAGAACTCGGTGGTGCCGGCGGCCAGGCGACCAACCCTGAGCAACTCTTCGCCGCCGGCTACTCCGCCTGCTTTATCGGCGCCCTGAAATTCGTCGCCAGCCAAAGCAAGCGCAAGATCCCGGACAACGCGTCGATCACTGCGCACGTCGGCATCGGCCAGATTCCTGGCGGCTTCGGCCTGGACATCGACCTGCATATCAGCCTGCCAGGTCTTGAACAGAACGACGCGCAGTCCCTGGTCGAAGCGGCTCACCAGGTCTGCCCTTACTCCAACGCCACCCGCGGCAACGTCGACGTACGTCTGCACGTGACTGTCTAACCCAGCTGCGCGCCAGCGCCCGCACCGCCCAGGAGACGAACATGAACACTTTCAGCAAGGTCTTGACCGGTAGCCTTCTCGCCCTGTCCATCAACACGGCGTTCGCCGAAGGCGGGGTCGAACACAACACCCAGGCGTTCCTCGACGCCTTGAACGCCGGCAGCGGCAAGCCGATGGAACAGATGACACCCAAAGAGGCCCGAGCCGTGCTGGTCGGCGCCCAGGCCGGGGTCAAGCTGACGCTGCCCAAGGCGGATGTCAGCCAGAAGACCATCGACGTCGACGGCCAGGCCATCAGCCTGACCGTCGTCAGGCCGGCCGGGGTGAAAGGCACGTTGCCAGTGTTCATGTTTTTCCACGGCGGCGGCTGGGTGCTGGGAGACTTCCCGACCCACGAACGGCTGGTGCGGGACCTGGTGGTGGGGTCAGGGGCGGCGGCGGTATTCGTCAATTACACGCCGTCCCCGGAAGCTCATTACCCGGTGGCGATCAATCAGGCTTACGCGGCCACCCAATGGGTGGCCGAGCATGGCCGGGAAATCAACGTCGACGGCAAGCGCCTGGCGGTTGCCGGCAACAGCGTCGGCGGCAACATGGCCGCCGTGGTCAGCCTGATGGCCAAGGACAAGGGCACGCCGGCGATCCGGTTCCAGCTGTTGTTGTGGCCGGTGACCGACGCGAATTTCGAAACGGCGTCGTATAACCAATATGCCGAGGGGCACTTTCTCAGCAAAAACATGATGAAGTGGTTCTGGGACAACTACACCACCGATGCCCGGCAGCGTAACGAGATCTACGCTTCACCGCTGCGCGCCACCAGCGCCCAGCTCAAGGGCCTGCCACCCGCGCTGATCCAGACGGCCGGCGCCGACGTACTGCGCGACGAAGGCGAAGCCTATGCCCGTAAGCTGGACGAAGCCGGCGTGACCGTGACCTCGGTGCGCTACAACGGGATGATCCATGACTACGGCCTGCTCAACGTGGTCAGCCAGGTACCCGCGGTGCGTTCGGCACTGCTGCAGGCATCCGATGAGCTCAAGCAACATCTGAAGTAAGTTTGCCACCCAGGCCTTCGGCCACAAAAAAGCCCGACTCAATGGTCGGGCTTTTTCGTGGCTAAGGATTCAAGCAGGGGCTTAAACCTTGGCGCGGCCTTTGTAGGAGCCGCCTTCGCGAGTATCGATCTCGATCATGTCGCCGATTTCGATGAAGTCAGCAACCGACAGTTCGGTACCGTTCTTCAGTTTGGCAGGCTTCATCACCTTGCCGGAAGTGTCGCCGCGAGCGGAGCCTTCGGTGTAGTCAACCTGGCGCACGATGGTGGTCGGCAGGTCAACGGAAACCAGACGGTCTTCGAAGAACACGGCTTCGCAAACGTCGGTCATGCCTTCTTCGATGAACGGCAGAACGGCTTCGATGTCTTCAGCGTTCAGCTCGTACATGGTGTAGTCGGTGGTGTCCATGAACGTGTAGGTGTCGCCGCTGATGAACGACAGGGTCGCTTCTTTGCGATCCAGGATCACGTCGTCCAGTTTGTCGTCCGCACCGTAAACGGTTTCGGTCTTGTAACCGGTCAGCAGGTTCTTCAGCTTGGTCTTCATGATCGCGCTGTTACGACCAGACTTGGTGAATTCAGCTTTCTGAACCAGCCAAGGATCGTTGTCGATACGGATCACGGTACCGGGTTTGAGTTCTTTACCAGTTTTCATTGCGAATATCCGAATTTGGATGGGATTTACAAAAATCTAGGCCGCGTATCATATCCAATTTAGGTAAAACTGCACCAGCGCCGCAGCAAGATCGGGCTGCGAGCCCTGTTCCAGACACCACTTTTCGGCGTGAGCAGCCACTTCCGGCCAGTGTTCGAGCAGCTTTTTCCAGCCTTGCGCCATCTCGCCTCCGGCATTCCAGGCCCGCCACAGGTCGATCAGCGCCGCCTTGGCCTCTGGCGACAGCCCCTGCGTATAAAGCTCGAGAAAGGCGTCGAGCTTGTCCAGGTGAATGTCTTCGTCCTGTTGATAAATGTGCCAGAGCATCGGCCGGCCGGCCCATTGCGCACGCACGAACGAGTCCTCACCGCGTACCGCGTTGAAATCGCAGGACCACAGGAGCTGGTCGTATTCCTCCTGTCGGACGAACGGCAGCACCTGTACCGTCAAGGCCCCACGGACCTGCACCGCACCCGCCGCCAGCGCCTCGACACCCAGCCAGTGTTGTACGTCACCGAGGATCCGCCCTTCGGGAACCAGCAGATGGGTAGCCCGCGAGTCGGCAGCCAGCGCTTGCAGCCAACTGGCCAGGCCGGCGTTCTCATAGGCGAACAGCGACATCAATCGCGCGCCAGGTGCTGCAAATACGCCGAGCCCTTCCAGGAAACGTTGCCGGGCCAGGGGGTCTTGCTGAAATGCCCTGCGCCGCTCCAGCAATCCAGCCTCGCGTAACAGCCCACCGGTGCCGGCTTGAAACCCGGGGAAAAAGAAGTACTTCTGCACGCCCTTGAACTTCACCGAGGGCAGGCCGTGGCAGCCGGTCACCCAGGTCTCGGCGCTGAGGTAATCGAGGTTCAACCACAAAGGGGTATGTTCACGCTCGGCCATCGCCTCCATATAAGCCGCTGGCAACTGGCAGGCAAAGGCCGCGATCACCACATCGGCAGCCGCCACCGGCGACCACTCGGTTGGCCAGTGACGCACATCGACACCTTCCTGCCATTGCTGAGGCAAGGTGATATCGATGGACGGACACAAACGCTCGAAGGCCCGCAGGTCATCCACCCACAGCCGCACCGCGCACTGATGCTCGGCCACCAGTTGCCGGGCCAGCCGCCAGGTCACGCCGATATCGCCGTAGTTGTCGACGACGCTGCAGAAAATATCCCAGGAGGCTTTCATTCCGGGCTCCATTTGGCAAAGGCGCCGATTGTCCGCATAAATGGTCACAGACAGAAGAGCCAACGCCGATAATCTTCGTGCGACAATCGCAGCTTGCCGACACCGCCTGCCAGGAGGCTGCCATGCCCTATCGCCCGACATCCCGTCGATCATTACGTATCAGCGTAAACGCACTTCAACTCAGCGGCAGTATTGCCCTGGGATTGTGGCTGGGTTTTCTGGCGATCGCCCTGACCTGCTGGCTGGCCTGGCGTTTTCTGTTCGACCAGCAATTGGCGCCCGTCGCCCAGGCCGTGCAACAGCTGGCAAAACCGCCCAGCGCGGAATCGGCGGCGTCCAACCGCATGTTCGAGCAGTACCAGGAAAACCTGCGTAAAAACGAACAACAGCAGGCCCTGGATAATGCGCGCAGCAACCTGCGCAACCAGTCCAACCCGAAATGCCAGTTCTGGTTGCAACAGGACCAGACGGCGCCGAGCGAAAAGAGCCGGGCCAACGTCCTGCAATTCTGCGATTGATCATGAACAAACCTACGGTCCACCAACTGATTCTCGACAAACTCCGTGGCGATCTGGAGATCGCTCAGCGTGCGGCGCAGACCGCCTATGAGACGGCGACCCACGAAGAGAACATTGCCGAAAACAAATACGACACCCTGGGGCTCGAGGCCTCCTATCTCGCCGCCGGCCAGGCCAGGCGCGTCGAGGAAATCCGGCAGGCGCTGGCGCTCTGCCAGAACCTGACCCTGCGCCCGTACGACGAGCAAGTTGGTATCCAGGTCGGCGCGCTGCTGGGCCTCGAAGACGAAAACGGCCACGAACAATGGCTGTTCCTGGCGCCGGATGGGGCGGGACTGAAGGTAGAGGTGGTGGGGCAACCGGTGACTGTCATCACCCCTCGTTCACCGTTGGGCAAAGGCCTGCTGGGCAAGTTCGAGGGGGATGAACTGGAGATCGTCGTCGCGGGCGCTCGGCAACAGTTCGCTGTCACCGAGGTCAAGTAAGCCCGACTTAGTGGACAGGCAGTTCGACGCCGTCGAACAGCTCTTCGAGTTCCTGCTTGTTGTGGCACTGAATGGCCTTGGCCATCACTTCGCGCGTCAGGTGCGGCGCGAACTTCTCGATGAAGTCGCACATGAAACCACGCAGGAAAGTGCCGCGACGGAACCCAATCTTGGTGATGCTCGACTCGAACAGTTCGCTGGCATCCAGTACCACCAGATCGCTATCAAGCTTGGTATCGACCGCCATCTTGGCAACGATGCCCACACCCAGGCCCAGGCGTACGTAAGTCTTGATCACGTCGGCGTCGGCGGCAGTGAACACCACCTTCGGCGTCAGGCCGCGATGGCTGAAGGCTTCGTCGAGCTTGGAGCGGCCGGTAAAACCGAACACGTAAGTCACGATCGGGTATTCGGCGAGGGTTTCCAGGGTCAGCTTCGGCAGCTTGGTCAGCGGGTGGCCCTGCGGTACCACTACGCAACGGTTCCAGCGGTAGCACGGCATCATCACCAGATCGCCGAACAGCTCCAGCGCTTCGGTGGCGATGGCGAAGTCGACGGTGCCATCGGCAGCCATTTCGGCGATCTGCATCGGCGAGCCCTGATGCATGTGCAACGCCACATCCGGGTACTGCTTGATAAAGCTGCTGATCACCGGCGGCAAGGCATAACGGGCCTGGGTATGGGTGGTGGCGATCGACAGGGTGCCTTTCTTCTCGTTGGAGAATTCCTGGGCGATCTGCTTGATGCTTTCGACCTTGCGCAGGATCTCGCCAGCGGTGGTGATGATGCGTTCGCCAGCCGGGGTGACGCGAGTCAGGTGCTTGCCGCTACGAGCGAATACCTCGACCCCCAGCTCGTCCTCGAGCAGGCGGATCTGCTTGCTGATACCCGGTTGCGAGGTATAAAGGCTTTGGGCTGTAGCAGAGACGTTGAGGTCGTGGTGCGCCACTTCCCAGATGTAGCGCAATTGTTGAAGCTTCATATGAATCCCTCAAAGCAGGTAGACGCCACGGGCATCAGCGACGGTATATAACTATATTAATGGTTCGAAGAATAAATCTAGAACTTTTCTTCAGAAAATTCCAACAAGCGCGTCAGATATCTCCGAGCCGCCGACGCTGAACCAAGGGCACCAGGTAAACCGGAACCTTGGCCAGTTGCAGTACCCTGGCTGCCGTCCTGCCCAATGGAGTTTCACCGCCCGCCCCATGGCTGTGACTTCCTACGATCAACAAATCCACAGAGAGTTTCGACGCCTGCTCGAGAATGACGTGCGAGGGGTCCCCCTGAAAGACCCTGACCGACTGAATCAGCGCGAGATCCTGCATGCCCTCCCCCAACTCTTCGCGAAAGCTGTCGAGCACCCGTTGCTCGATATTCGCCATCACCGTACTCAGACCCTGACTGTGAAACTCATTCAGGGCCTGTTCGTCGAGATAACTCTGCAACACCGACTCGGCAAACAGTCCCATGGGCTCCACCGCATGAACCACGTGCAATTCGGCATTGAATGTTCGAGCCAGCTCCAGGGCATGTTGCATCACGTAGGGCGCATACAGACCGAGGTCAGTGGCATACAGCATCGAACGAATCATATGACCTCCTCGACTGCCAATATGGCGGAGATTGATTCAGCTTAGCAGTGCCAAGGCGACTACGACGTCCCGCGCAAGCCCGTGAACATTGAGCTAAACCTTGGTTTCGTTGCTGATACCGTGGGGTACGTGACCGGTGGCGACCACTTCGCGGGCCAGTTCGCAATGACCCGCCTGATCGTCGAAGAACACATCGGCGGCGAAGGCTTCGAGAAAGGCGGCTTTCTCCAGGCCGCCCAGGAACAACGATTCGTCCAGGCGGATATCCCATTCGCGCAGGGTGCGGATCACCCGCTCATGGGCCGGTGCCGAACGCGCAGTCACCAGGGCGGTGCGGATCGGACAACCATCGTCGGGGAATTCGCGCTGCAACAGATTGAGCGCGGCGAGGAAGCCTTTGAACGGCCCCCCACGCAACGGCTCGCGGGCGGACTCGCGCTCCTTGGCCTGAAAGGCTTCCAGGCCACCGAGCTGATAGACCCGTTCCGACTCATCGGAAAACAGCACGGCGTCACCGTCGAAGGCGATCCGCAGTTCGGCGCTGGCGGCGCGTCGGGCGCCACCGGAAAGAATGGTCGCCGCGGCGAACCCGGCGTCCAGTGCGCTGCGCACATCTTCGGCATGGGTGGAAAGAAACAGGTCGCAGCCAAAGGCCGCGAGGTAGGGATAAGGGCTGCGCCCACCAACAAACGCGGCCCGGGAAATATCCAGGCCGTAATG
Organism: Pseudomonas sp. GW821-FHT09E12; assembly: GCF_059416085.1. Taxonomy (NCBI): domain Bacteria; kingdom Pseudomonadati; phylum Pseudomonadota; class Gammaproteobacteria; order Pseudomonadales; family Pseudomonadaceae; genus Pseudomonas; species Pseudomonas sp. GW821-FHT09E12. The sequence continues at coordinate 122,394 of NZ_JBWKOM010000010.1, forward strand.
CTGAATCGAGTTGAAGACCCGCAGGCCCGTGTCGGCACTGTTACGCGACACCAGCACCACCTCGACCCGCGCCCGGCCGAGGCTGGCATTGAGGCTCAAGAGTTTTTTCACCAGGGGAAAAGCATCGCCCGGTTCGAGGGATTCCTCCTCGTGATCGATCTGATACTTGCGGTAAGCTTCGACCCCCTCGGCCAGATAGACCTTATGGCTCTCGCTGAGATCGAACAGGGCCCGCGATGAAATCGCCACCACCAGTTTACCGCCCAAGCCCTTTGCCATATCCCTTCCCCCCGATGCTGCGATCAACCGTTATGCCGGTCGATAAAACTCAATGCCTGATACAAGGCTTCCATTTTCGGCAGCTCGCATCCCGCCGCCTTGGCCGCGGCCAATGGCGCGGCATAGATGGCCGACAACTCCAGCGCACGTTTGTGCTGGTAGTCGTGGTACATGCTCGGCCAATAGTCCGGCATGCCTTCGGTCACCTTGAACAAGTGCTCAGCATAGCCGTCCGGCATGCTGTGACCGCAGGCCAGGGCGCCTTGCACCACTTCACGCATCAAGGCCTGAATCAGCTCGCGGCTGTCGGCATCGGCCATCAGCGGCGTGGTGCTGGCGTTGAGCAATACCGACAAACCGTTATAGGGCACGTTCCACACCAGTTTCTGCCAGCGCGCCTGCTGCAGGTTGGCCATGGCCTGGGAGCCGATACCGGCCTTGCGGAACAGCGCCGCCCCCTCTTCCACTATTACCTGGCGTTGCGACTCGTCCTGCGCTGCCGGGCCACTGTGATACCCCAGGTTCACCGCGCCCAGCGCCTGATGCTCGATCACCCCGGGGCCGGCACGGTGCACGCAGATAAAACACAGGCCGCCCAACAGATGCAGCGAGTCGGGAAGCAGGTCGCGCAGGCCATCTTCCACATCCAGGCCATTCTGCAACAACAGCACCTTGGCGCCGGGAGCCGCCGCGCGAAGAATCGCCGGAGCCAGCTCGGCGTTGCTGGTGGTCTTGGCACCCACCAGCAGCCAATCGCAGGGCGGCATGTCTTCGGCACTGGCATAGGCCTGGACCGGGTTCAGGGTCAGCTCACCATGCACCGCGCTATGCAGTTGCAACCCTCGCTCGGTAACCGCGGCGAATTCGCTGCGCAGCAGGAAATGCACATCCAGGCCGGCTCGCGCCAGCAGCATCCCGTAGAAACCACCGATCGCTCCGGTACCGATAATGCCGATTCGCGGCGTGTGGACTGCTTCCATCAAGGCAGCTCCTCTGGAATTCGGTTCAGCGCCTGCGCCAGGCGCTCGCTGAGCTCGCCGGGTGTCAGACGCGACTGCAAGGCCCCATAAAACTCACCGTCGCGCACCACGAACAGTGCCGGCAAGTGAAACACCTGATAGCGCTCGACCGCGCCGCCATTGTTCCCCGCATCGATCCAGCACAACCGCTCGATCGGCAGATCGAAGCCGGGCAACTGCTGCCTGGCCCAGCGACAGCTGGCGCAGCCGACGCTGGTGAATATCACCATTGAAACACCGCTCATCGCCAACAACCGCTGATCGATATCGAAATCAGTCAGCTCCAATTCGACCACTATACTGGGGGAAACAATGTCACATAGCCGACACTCGGAGTCTGCGTTCATGGGACGTTTCATTCCTCATCCTGACGATGTTCCGGTTGAGATGACCTTACGCGAGCACGCATGTATTTCGCGTCAACGGTTGCACACTATCAGCCTCGGCGGCATGGCTTGCAATTATCACCGCGCCTGGCGCCGCGGCACCGCACTGGAAATCTGCATCCCCACTCTGGGTGAAAACGCCCGCTACAACGGCTATGTGGCCTGGTGCCTGCGACGCAAGCATGGCTATCTGGTGGGGATCGCCTTCATCGACGAACAGACCCTGTTCCATGCCCGGATGAGTGAGCAGGTGTGCCAGATCACCCACTACTGCCACCTGCATGAGCCCCAGGCTGAGCAGCGACAGATCGAAGCCCTGGCCCAGCAATGGGTCGAACAGCATGCCGCCGAGTTCTCCCATGACCGGGTTCACCAGGCTTTTATGCAGCCAGCGCTGGATTAAACCCGCCTCTGCCCATTGTCGAGCCCCGGTGTAACGCGCTAAGGTTCGGCTCCCCGACGCGCTTAAATCCGCTGTGCACCGCCGCGCGGGGATCGCTGGCGGCCGGCACCCGTGACCTGACGAGTAACACGATGGCTGATTTACCGATCAACGACCTTAACGTCGCCTCCAACGAAACCCTGATCACTCCCGACCAGCTCAAGCGTGACATCCCGCTGAGCGACGCCGCCCTGCGCACCGTGACCAAGGGTCGCGAAGTGATCCGCAATATTCTCGATGGCACCGACCACCGCCTGTTCGTCGTCATCGGCCCGTGCTCGATCCACGACATCAAGGCGGCTCACGAATATGCCGAGCGCCTGAAAGTCCTGGCCGCCGAAGTCTGCGACACCCTTTATCTGGTGATGCGCGTGTACTTCGAGAAACCACGGACCACCGTTGGCTGGAAAGGCTTGATCAACGACCCGTACCTGGACGACTCGTTCAAGATCCAGGACGGCCTGCACATCGGTCGCCAGCTGCTGCTGGACCTGGCCGAGATGGGCCTGCCGACCGCCACCGAAGCGCTGGACCCGATCTCCCCGCAATACCTGCAGGACCTGATCAGCTGGTCGGCGATCGGTGCACGTACCACCGAATCCCAGACCCACCGCGAGATGGCTTCCGGCCTGTCCTCGGCGGTAGGTTTCAAGAACGGCACCGACGGTGGCCTGACCGTTGCCATCAACGCCCTGCAATCGGTTTCCAGCCCTCACCGCTTCCTCGGCATCAACCAGGAAGGCGGCGTATCCATCGTCACCACCAAGGGCAATGCCTACGGTCACGTGGTTCTGCGCGGCGGCAATGGCAAGCCGAACTATGATTCGGTCAGCGTGGCCCTCTGCGAGCAGGCGCTGAACAAGGCGAAGATCAAGCCGAACATCATGGTCGACTGCAGTCACGCCAACTCCAACAAGGACCCGGCCTTGCAGCCGCTGGTGATGGAGAACGTGGCCAACCAGATTCTCGAAGGCAACCAGTCGATCATCGGCCTGATGGTCGAAAGCCACCTGAACTGGGGCTGCCAGGCAATTCCCAAGGACCTGGCCGAACTGCAATACGGCGTGTCGATCACCGATGCCTGCATCGATTGGGAAAGCACCGAGAAAACCTTGCGCAGCATGCACGCCAAGCTCAAGGACGTCCTGCCAAAACGGGTTCGTACCTGACCCCGTATCGCAGACACAAAAACGCCGGGCCAAGCCCGGCGTTTTTTTGGCGTCCCCGCTCAGAGTTTCGCGGCGTGGCGCTGATGGCGCTCCATATAGCGCTCCACATATGAGCACGACGGAATTACCGTGTAACCCATGCGGTCAGCATATTCCAACGCCTGCTCGGTCAGTGCTGCGGCAATACCACGACCACGCAGCGCGTTAGGCACGAACGTCCGATAAATATCCAGGGTCTGCTTACCCAGGTCCATATAGGTCAGGTAGGCACGATGACCGTCCACATTGGTCTCGAATTGATGACCAGCCTGGTCATGGTGGATGGACAACGCCTCGCTCATCACTACTCCTCGCGGGTCTTGGATTCTGACCCCTACCTTACCGATGTTTTTCCGGCGAAGGAACAACTACGCCACCCCGTGCCTGTCTGGACACCGAGGAGAGCTTGCCGCTCTCGCATGACCGAGCACGTTTCAAATAGTAGGCACCATTGGCACCAATGCTCAAGGGACGCTTGCGTTCAAGCTACTGGCATCAGGCCAGTTTGCTGTCGATGCGTCCTCAGACCTGTTCCCAGATACATGCAAAACGCTCGATCAAACCGCCTGAGGATCAACAACCTGAACATCGCCGGATGTTGAGATTTAAGACGAACCCACCCATTTAAAGTCACCTCAACATGGACAAAGATGCGTGAGGCGCCCCACAGATTCTGAACAAAAGTGTAGACGAGTCGATATAGATAGACTTTAGCCTACACTCCGCAAGCGCCGTGCAAAGGGGTTCTACGGCAGATACGGTCAACAAGCGCAACCTCCCAACAGGGTGACAAGGTTGCGTATTTTTTATACAGATCAATAAAAAGTTGCTCGAAAAAGATTCAACGCCTAGAATTTTTTTTGCTTCTTGCGCTACGTCAGTTTACTTACTACAAGTAATGGGTAGTATGTACGCCGGCCATTTCATCACTCGGATGAGATAGCTACTTAATAGAAAGTCCTTGAAGGGGAACACGATGAACAACGTTCTGAAATTCTCTGCTCTGGCTCTGGCCGCAGTTCTGGCTACCGGTTGCAGCAGCGTATCCAAAGAAACCGAAGCTCGTCTGACTGCAACTGAAGACGCAGCAGCTCGTGCCCAGGCTCGTGCAGACGAAGCCTACCGTAAAGCTGATGAAGCTCTGGCTGCTGCTCAAAAAGCACAACAGACTGCTGACGAAGCTAACGAGCGCGCTCTGCGTATGCTGGAAAAAGCTAGCCGCAAGTAATAATCCCTCGGGATTATTATCGAGCCGACCCATTTATTGGGTCGGCTTTTTTATTGCCCGGGTTTTCTTGCGGCAATAAAAAACCCGTCGACGCCCGGAGGCATCGACGGGTTACTGTTCCAGCCGTTACTGCTGCATATCGATAGGCAGCGCCGATACTACGGGTGCAGTGGTCGGTACGGCGATCTCTACCGGTAAACCATCTTCGGCCGCCACCACGTCACGCACCACATCCCAGTTCATCCGCAAGTTATTGGCCAGGTCTTCACGCTTGAGCAAGGCGTTGATCACCGCGGTGTGCTTGTCCACGACCGACGGATTGCCCTTGTCATCCAGCGGCGTGTGAGCTTCCAGATAGACTTTGCCAGCGCTGATACCAAACTTGTACGGATCGTTGAGAATTCGCACCGATGTCCCCACTGGCACCATGCTCGCCATTTCCAGGACGTTGTTGTTGAACATCCGGAAGCAGCCGTGGCTGGTGCGCATGCCGATCCCGAACTTCTTGTTCGAACCGTGGATCAGGTAGCCCGGCGTGCCCAGGGTGAACTTGAATGGCCCCAACGGATTGTCCGGACCCGCCGGCACCACGTTTGGCAGCGGGTCACCGTCGGCGGCGTGCTCGGCCTTGATCGAGGCTGGCGGAGTCCAGGTCGGATTCGGCGTCTTCGCGACAATGCTGGTATGGGCGATCGGCGACCCCCAACCTTCCCGGCCGATACCCAGGGGGAAGGTGTACACCACGTTCCGCCCTTTCGGGTAGTAGTACAGGCGATATTCAGCCAGGTTGATCACGATGCCTTCACGAGGTCCCGGCGGCAGGATGAAACGCGTAGGCAACACCACTTCGGTGCCCGCGCCCGGCAACCAGGGATCCACTCCCGGGTTGGCCGCGACCATCTCGTAATAGCCCAGATCGTAGGTCGTGCCCAGGTCGGCAAAGGTGTCTTCGTACTTGGCTTTGATCACCTGTACCTGACCGACGATATCTTCGCCCGGTGGAGGTAGAGGCAGTTCCAATGCGGCAACGGGGCCGGCCACACAGAAGGCGGCAAGCGTCAGGCAACGGGTGACGACAGGAAAGCGCGGCAACATCCGGAAAATCCTTCGCATGATCAACGAGTAAAAAAGTGATTGTACACCCGCCCCCGTGGCTGCGGGAGCGACAGCTGCATCAGCGCAAGAAGGGAGCCGGGCGAGAACTTGCTGCCTTACAGCTCGAAACGCAACTCTGGCCAGATCGGTGGCGTGCCGCGCTTTTGCGATTCGAGGATCGCCCGGCACAACGGACACAGGCGCTGGTCCTGGAAAATGGTCCGGTCGACACTCGACCAGCGCGGTTGCGCGGGCAGCAAGGTGCCGCACAACGTGCGATCGGCAGAGCCGCCCAGCTCCAGCTGACGCGTCACCAGGTGCACCCGGACTTCCTGGCAGGCGAACAGGTCGAGCTGTTCGTCAGGCTCGATCAGTTGGTAGGCAAACAGGGACCAGGCGGGACGCGGCATCGGGGGCTCCAAATCGGGGGCGCCACATTAGCCGAAACACTGCCGGTAGAAAAGCGTCAAAGCAGCGGTTTTAGCGTCGGCCAGACATTTTCCAGCAACTTGCCCTGAGCGGTGACCGCAGGGTGGATGCCATCGGCCTGCATCAGCTCGGGATTGCCGCCAACTCCTTCCAGAAAAAATGGCACCAGCGCTACGTTTTTTTCATTCGCGAGCTTGCTGTACACCTCGGCAAACGCCTGGGTATAACGCACGCCGTAATTGGGTGGCAGCTGCATGCCAAGCAACAGCACCTTGGCACCACTGGCCTTGGAACTGTCGATCATCGAAGCAAGATTTTGTTGCAATTGCGTGGGCTGTTGCCCACGCAGGCCATCGTTGCCGCCCAACTCGAGAATCACCAGCTCTGGCTTGTGCTCTGCAAGCAGCGCCGGCAGCCGCGCCTGGCCACCTGCGCTGGTGTCTCCACTGATGGAAGCATTGACCACCTTATCGTTGAAACCTTCGCTCTTGAGCCGTTGCTCGAGCAGTGCCACCCACCCCTGCCGGGTATCCAGGCCGAAAGCCGCGCTGATACTATCGCCAACGATCAGGACTGTACCCGCCGCTGCGTTCTGGGCCATGCATATCAAGGCCAGGCCAGCACTCAAAAACCACACACGCATCGGATTCTCCATGGGCGCAAGCATTCTCACTGCGCGGAACCTTAGCAAAGTGGTTCCCAGCGCGGAAGGTGAACTGACCATCCTGCACGAACTCAGCCTGGAACTGAACAAAGGCGACAGCCTGGCCATCGTCGGCAGTTCCGGCTCCGGAAAATCCACCCTGCTCGGCCTGCTGGCCGGGCTCGACCTGCCCAGCAGCGGCGAGGTTACCCTGGCAGGTCGCAGCCTCGGCACATTGGACGAAGACCAGCGCGCCCGAATCAGGGCCGAGCATGTGGGCTTTGTCTTCCAGTCGTTCCAACTGCTCGACAGCCTCAATGCCCTGGAGAACGTCATGTTGCCCATGGAGCTGGACGGCCGTCGGGATGCCCGCGAGCGTGCGACCGAACTGCTCCAGCGCGTCGGTCTCGGGCAGCGCCTGAGTCACTCGCCTCGCCAGCTCTCCGGCGGCGAACAACAGCGGGTGGCCATCGCCCGCGCCTTCGCCGCCGAACCTGACGTGCTGTTCGCCGATGAGCCGACCGGCAACCTCGACAGCCACACCGGCGAGCGCATCAGCGACCTGCTGTTCGATCTGAACAAGGAAAGCGGTACGACGCTGGTCCTGGTCACTCACGATGAACGCCTGGCCCATCGTTGCCGGCGCCTGATCCGCCTTGAAGCCGGCCTGCTGGTCGCCCCCCTGGAGCCTTGATGGCACGCCTGCCGCTGTTGCGCCTGTTCAGCCTTGCCGTTCGCCAACTTCTGCGCGACGCCCGCGCCGGAGAACTGCGGGTATTGTTCTTCGCCCTGGTGGTGGCTGTAGCCGCCAGCACCGCCATAGGCTATTTCGGTGCGCGCCTCAACGGCGCGATGCTGCTGCGCGCCACGGAGTTTCTCGGCGCGGACCTGCTGCTTGAAAGCAGCTCTCCAGCAAGGCCAGAACAGATACAAAGCGGCCGGGAACTGGGCCTGCAACATGCGCTGGTGGTGGAGTTCTCCAGTGTGATCGCCACCGACAATGGCATCCAGCTTTCCAGTATCAAGGCCGCGGACGACGCCTACCCGTTGCGCGGCGAACTGAAAAGCGCCCCGGCCCCTTACGCGACGGAAGAAACCGGCGGTGGTCCACAACCGGGTGAAGCCTGGGTCGAAGCCCGACTATTGACCGCGCTGGACCTGAAAATCGGCGACAGCATCGACGTCGGGATGAAAACCCTGCGCCTGAGCCGGGTACTGACTTACGAACCGGATCGCGCCGGCAACTTCTATAGCCTGACCCCCAGGGTCCTGATCAACCTGAGCGACCTGAACGCCACCGGCGTGGTGCAACCGGGCAGCCGGGTCAGTTACAAGGAGCTCTGGCGCGGTCCGGGAAGCGCCCTGGAAACCTATCGCCAATTGATCAAGCCAGGCCTGGCGGCCAATCAGCGCCTGCAGGATGCCCGAGATGGCAACCGCCAGATCGGCGGAGCCCTGGGCAAGGCCGAGCGCTACTTGAACATGGCCAGCCTGGTGGCGGTGCTGCTGGCAGGCGTGGCGGTTGCCCTGTCCGCTGCGCGCTTCGCTTCCCGCCGTTTCGACGCCAGCGCGCTGCTGCGCTGCCTGGGCCTGTCCCGCCGGGAAACCATGCTGCTGTTCACCCTGCAACTGGCCCTGCTCGGCATCCTGGCCAGCATCGTCGGCGCGCTGCTCGGCTGGCTCGCCCAGCTTGGGCTGTTTTACCTGCTGCATGACCTGCTACCCACCGATGTGCCTCCTGGCGGGCTGCTTCCCGCTGTCGCCGGTATCGGCACCGGCCTGGTGGCACTTGGCGGTTTCGCCTTGCCGCCACTGGCGGCGCTGGGGCGTGTCCCACCCTTGCGGGTGTTGCGCCGTGACCTGCTGCCGATCCCCCCAAGCACCTGGATGGTGTATGGCGCCGCCTTGCTGGCCCTGGGCTTGATCATGTGGCGCCTGAGCCTGGATCTGCTGTTGACCTTTGCCTTGCTCGGCGGCGGCGTCATTGCTGCCCTGGTTCTGGGCGGATTACTGCTGCTGGCCCTGCAGAGTCTGCGTCGCTTGCTGGCCAAGGCATCGCTGCCATGGCGCCTGGGGCTGGGCCAACTGCTGCGGCATCCTTTGGCCGCTGCCGGGCAATCCCTGGCCTTCGGCTTGATTCTGCTGTCGATGGCCTTGATTGCGCTGTTACGTGGAGAATTGCTCGACACCTGGCAAAACCAGTTGCCCAAGAACGCACCAAACTATTTCGCGCTGAATATCCTGCCCGCGGACAAACAAGCTTTCACCGACAAGCTGGTGGCGCTTTCCGCCCCTTCCGCGCCGCTGTATCCGGTAGTGCCAGGGCGGCTGATCAGCATCAACGGCGAACCGGTCCGGGAAATCGTCAGCAAGAACTCCAGTGGCGATCGCGCCGTGCAGCGCGATTTGAGCCTGACCTGGGCCGCGGATCTGCCAGCGGGCAATAAGATCACCAGCGGCTCGTGGTGGGCACAACAGCCCGAAGGGGATTTACCTGGCGTCTCGGTCGAGGCCCAGGTGGCCGAAAGCTTGAAACTCAAACTCGGCGACCAGATGACATTCAGCGTCGGAGGGGTCAATCGCGAGGCCAGGGTGACCAGCCTGCGGGAAATCAACTGGGACAACTTCCAGCCCAACTTCTTCATGATCTTTCAGCCGGGCACGCTGCGGGATCTGCCCGCCACTTACCTGACCAGCTTCTATCTGGCTGCGGGTCATGACCAGCAGGTGGTCGAGTTGTCCAGGGCGTTTCCGGCAGTGACCATCCTGCAAGTGGAGGCTCTGCTCGAACAACTGCGCAGCATCCTGGCCCAGGTCACCCTGGCCGTGGAATACGTGCTGCTGTTTGTACTCGCCGCCGGCATGGCCGTGCTGTTTTCCGGACTGCAGGCCACCCTGGACGAGCGTATTCGTCAGGGCGCCCTGCTACGGGCGCTGGGTGCGGAACGACAATTACTGGTCAAGGCCCGGCGTATCGAGTTCGGGCTGCTGGGAGCCGTCAGCGGGCTACTGGCGGCATTGGGATCGGAACTGGTGAGCCTGGTGCTGTATCGGTTTGCCTTCGTCCTACCCTGGCATCCACATCCTTGGCTGTTGCTCCTGCCTGTTATCGGTGCCCTGCTGATCGGCGGTGCCGGTGTCTACGGGACACGCCGGGCATTGAATGCCAGCCCACTGACAGTACTGCGCGAGGGGTAAGCCCCTCGCAGGCAGTTCATTTCACGTATTCGATCTGATTGATCCACCAGCACATTTCTCCACCAGGCGTCTGCACTATCGCCTCGTCGCCGACTTCTTTCTTCAAGAGCGCCCGGGCCATGGGTGAATCGATAGAGATGTAATCCTTCTGCCCGTATATCTCGTCATAACCGACGATACGGAAACGCTTGGTTTCACCCTCTTCATTCTCGATATCGACCCAGGCGCCGAAGAAAACCCGACCCTCCTGTTCCGGCGAATAAGACACGACCTTCATGTCTTCGAGTCGCTTGCGCAAGTAGCGAACCCGGCGATCAATTTCCCTCAGGAGTTTCTTGTTGTATTGATAATCGGCGTTTTCACTTCTGTCCCCCAGGGAGGCCGCCCAAGTGACTTTCTGCGTCACATCCGGACGCTTCTCCCGCCATAGGTAATCCAGCTCGCTTTTCAGAGCCTCGAAACCTTCCTGCGTAATGAGCTTGGTACTCAATTGGTTAAATTCCCCATGCAGAGCCTTATGAGCCGTTCAGCATTATGGGTCAACCGGAGCACTGAGAACCAATATTGAGCAAAATAAATCTTCCAGTAAGACGCATGCCATCGGAACATCCACCATCTAGAATGAATCGATCTCTAGGCTCTGTATGAAAAGCGACTGCCTTGGTCATGCGAGGTAAAAACAAGCTCATGTGCAAGTCCGATCAGAACGCTCATCAAAGAACATGCATGCCCCCCATTTCTCCCGTCTCCTGCCCAACCATTACTAGCCGACTATTTCATACAGATCACATATTGCCTTACATGAAAAAACACCCAGAGACTAAAATAGACACTTGCGATTTCAACTGAGGCGCCTTACTCGTCGTCGTTGAATAAGGTACTAGATATGCTATGCAGACTATTATTGAAGGTCACTGTCTCATTGAAGCCTTTTACAATATTGCTCAGTTTTTTACGGGTACTGGATAGCTGCGCTAATCTTTCCACAAGCTCGGCATTTTTTTGCTGGATCCCGATGTCCCGTTTTTCAAGCTCGGATGCACGAACACTTTGTTTTACAGAAATTTCTTCAAGACGTTGTTGCTCCAACTGCAATAGCTCAGAGCGCCGCGCAACACTTCGCTCTCGGGACTCCACACTTTCAGCCAACTGCTGTAGCGCAACGCTGCGTTCGGCAATCACCTTGGAGTTGTGCTCTGCGGATTTATCGATAGCGATCCTCTCTTGTTGAATCTGGCTTTGTAACTGGCGCAAGTATTCATCCTTTTCCTGAAGCTTGCGTTCTCGCTCCTGCAATTGCTCCTTTAAAAGCTCCAAGGCCTCCTGCTGCTTCACTGCAATCAATTTTTGTTGTGCCAGTTCCTGCGCCATATGTGCAAGATTCGACAACGTGTTCTCTACATCAAAAAGCAGATGATCGGTATCCGCCCCCTGAGATACAACTTCGGTATCGGGAGCCGTATCCATCAGGAACTGATCCTTATCCAGCGAATGCTCTAGTGAGGCTTCACAACCGTCCGACTCATCCGGCATTGCATCCACAGCATTTTCACCAGACTGATCGATATCAGGGATGGTTTGAAGCTGCCTGTCTACCAAAGTCGGAACTCTGTCAGACATCGACAGGTCGTACTCATTTCCCTGGGTTAATTCCACATCATCCTCCGAAGTCAAATCGCGAACCACCTCCGCCAAGTCAGCCAGTGTGTTCTGTATACCTTGATGCAGACGTACGGCATCGACCTCCGGGTCAGCAGACTGGTCAGCATCTACTCTATGTGTTGTAACACCTGACAGGAGAGCATCATTCCTGGATGAGTCGACATGACTTTCGACATTGGTGATAGCTAAGCCAGCAATACCCTGTTGAAGATCCTCGGCCAATAACGAGGTCTCAGTAGAGCCCTCCCTTACATAAGCCTCGGTTTCAGCGTCCTTTTGGCATAATTCATATGGCTCTCCAATCGGCTCAGATCTGGACGGGGCATCATCAGGCAGGTCCCCTTCAAGGTCCTCAACAGTTTCTGGCGAACCATACTCGTTCGAGTCAGGAACCTCGTCCACACACTCTGTGGCATCTTTTGCAGCAGGGGGATTTTGAGAGGTCGTCTCAATAGAAACATCAAGGGCTGGAACGCTGAGTTCGGTGTCATCAATTGCAGGCAGACAAACTGTCGAAGCTTCTGATGATATGAGTTTCACCACCAAGTTTTTCTTGATGGTGAGTGAACGATGCTCGGAAAGGTTCCCCGTCGGTATCACACAGCCTTTAAGGTCAATCAGATGGTAGGGAGTGCCAACACTGCCAGCAGCACCTTGTTGTCGAATCTCAAGCCGCGTTGCATGAGTAACTATCTCTTTGAAGACCTGAATAACCAGACGCCAATCGCGTTCGCTTTCAATCGAACTCAGCGCATACTCTCCCCCCTTTTTATGCAACATCGCAATATAAACTCGCGACTCTCCGACTTCAGCGCCCTCATTTAAGCTATAGGCAAGAAAATTACGCCTCAGCATAGGAATTGCAAAACTGCAGAGCACCGCACCATTCAGCACTTCTTGCTCTGCGTTTTCGATGGAAATAGTTCGTAGCAGCATCGCTGACTTAGGCTCCGTCATATATCTAAAAACATATCACACGGAGTAAAAAATACCTCCTAACAACACATGCCAGCAACCGGACAATTCCCATTCTTCAGGTAGAACTATCCGACAACTCACTACCAGAAAAGTCAACGCTTTCGATTTACCATGTTATGGCTGACAGCCTTGACAACTCCGATCTCATTTAAGAGGAATATTCAAGCCCTTCTGCGGACTGAGCTTGAACAGCCACCAATCATAATTCGACCATAGCATGACTAACCCTCCCGCCAGCAGTAGCAGTACTAGCCCGGCCCCTCCTGTCAATATCAGTCGTTGCTGCCAGCTAAAAAAACACAGCGCGACACCAGCCACCCCCATCAACATCGCTAGAGAAGGAGCAAACCAGTAGATAAAACGATCAAGACGCAAAAGAGTGTTGAATAACCAAGAGCCTTTCAGATGAGAGGTCGGTCTAAAGATAATAATATGCATAGCGAGCGTGGCTTGGCCAGATAAAAACGGAGCTCAACCATAACTTAGCCACACAATGACAACTATCAGATTCGTCTGATTTAGTTTTCAGAGTGCTCGGATAACATACGCAGGGCACCCTCCCCCTAAATATCGAGATGCCTTGCATGGGAAGTATCATCATCGTCGACGACCATCCGTTGATTCGACTCGCCATAAGAACCGTTCTGGAACCTCACGAACACAACATCGTCGCGGAGGCGGACAACGGGGCCGACGCCGTCCAGCTGGTACGCAAGCATCTTCCAGACCTGCTCATCCTGGACTTGAACATACCCAACCTCGACGGTTTTTCCGTTATCTCCCATATAAAGTCCGCTGGACTGCCAATAAAGACACTGGTGCTGACTTCCAGCAACTCCAAGAACTTCGCCTTGCGCTGTTTGCAGGCTGGTGCGGCCGGGTTTCTGTGCAAGAACGATAATCTGAACGAACTGGCTAATGCGGTAAAAGCCATATTGTCGGGGTATAGCTATTTCCCCGAGGATACAATCAGCACCTTGCAACAGAATACAAACGCCGCCTGCCAAGAGAGTGTCTTGATTGCCCAACTGACCGACCGGGAAATCACCGTCCTGAAACTGCTGGCAAGCGGTCTGAATAATCAGAAAATCGCGGATGCGTTGCTGATCAGCCACAAGACGGTGAGCACCTATAAGGTCAGGCTGCTAAAACGGTTCAATGTTTCCAATCTGGTAGCGCTGGCGGAGCTGGCCAAACGCAACTCCGTAGTTTGAACCCCCGATATCGATGCAGCCTTTAGCTGGGATTCAGAAACATCGCCCCCACCTCGACAGCCAGGTTGATCACCTACGGTACTTACCTGCGGGTGATCAGCCCCTGTCGAGCCACGCGGGTCAGATGCCGGATGACTTCCGCAGCATTTTCCGAGCTGGGCGCCTGTATCACCGCAAGGTCAAAACTGTCGTTGGCAAAACGAGCCAAGGGCTCGCCGTCTTCGATGAACTGGATGAGAAAGGCCGAAGGGCCTGTGCTACGACGTGGCCAGCCATCGAGATAACGCAGCAATGTCGGCTGGTGTGTGCCGCCAAGAAGAATTTTTGGATTGCGCTGAACAAGATTCGCCGTGATTGGCGCAAGACGTACAGGAGGGTGGAGTGCATTCATCGTGTCGTGTCTCTGCCTCAATTTTCTGCCGGGCAGGTGAGAGGCAACACCGAACCAGCGCTTTAGCGGTATTTCGAAGCCGGTAGAGCTTCTGTCGGTGATATTCCGAATCACCTGGCGCCCCGCAAGTAGCTGTTTAAATCGGCGCATGGGCAACAATCCTAGAGAAGCCGACGGGGTAGTGTCAAGAATCCCCAATAACGAAATCAGCAACGAAAAAGGCCCGCTACAAGCGGGCCTTGGGTGTTTTCCGGAAGTTACTTGGCAATCGCCGCATCGAGTGACAATTTGCCTGCGCCTTCGATCAGAACCGCAATGGTGCCACCGAGCAGAGCCAGGGCGAACTCATAGCCATTGTTCGCCATGAACAGGCCATTGCTGATGTGCACGGAGAAAATCGCCACCAGCAAGGTGAAGCTCAACCCCAACGCGGCAGGACGTGCCAACAGACCGATAATCAGCGCCAGACCGCCGAAGAACTCGGTACCGCCCGCTAACAGCGCCATCAGGTGTCCTGGTGCCAGGCCGATGCTCTCCATCCACTGTGCCGTACCTGCCAATCCATAACCGCCAAACAGGCCGAAAAGCTTTTGCGCGCCGTGAGCGGCGAAAATGATGCCGACAAAAACTCGCAGGACGGTCAGGCCGTAGCCTGCACGGGTGTTCAGTACGGTTTTGATCAGTGTGCTCATGCTGTGTAGTCCTTTGTAGTGTTGGGTAATGGGTCGCTATATTAATCAAAAAATCTCATGTTAAAAGTGCAAAAATAGCAAGATAACAATCAACTTTATCGATTATTTCCTTGAGACGACCTTACGCGCTTGCGGCTCCAACGATTCGCGTTCCCGGTCAAAGGCCAAATAGTATTTGTTGACGCTATTAACATAGCTGACGGCGCCCATTCCGACCTGTTCCATGGCAATGCGCTCGACCTGGAAAAACCACTGATTGGGGTTCAACCCGCGTCGCCGGGCTTCGGTCCGCATACCCTGTACTCGCTCCGGCCCCATGTTGTAGGCCGCCAGGACAAATGCCATACGCTCGCGCTCGTTGAGCTTGGGACTGGAAAAGAACTTGCGCCGGATCAACGCCAGGTACTTGGCTCCGGCCAGCACATTGTTATCGAGGGTCTGGATGTTATTGACCCCTACCCGCTGGGCGGCTGACGGGGTGATCTGCATCAGGCCGGTCGGGCCGCTGCCGCTCCTGGCAGAGGGCTGCAACGACGACTCCTTGAAGGCCAGCGCCGCCAGGTTCAACCAGTCCATGTTCTGGGCATCGGCATGCTTCTGTAATACCGGGCGCAATTTTTCCAGGCGCTGGCGATCGGCCCGGGTCAAAGGGTTATGCACCTGATACAGGCGTCGATAGATGCGCAAGAACGCAACGTCCTGATCCGCCGGAGCCTTATAGACCTTCAGGAAACGATCGATGCTCGCCCGCAGCATCGAGGCATCCCGCCGCACGAACCAGTGCTCCTCGCCAGGCTCGCTGATGACCAGTTGCCGATCAAAACGCAGCTTTGGCAGGACTTTGCCCCAGCGCTCGGCAATGGGCTTCTCGACGATGGTCAGGTGAAAGATCCCGCCCTGGACCATTTCCAGGACATCTTCGACTGCCAGGCTCGGATCGACCCACTCGACCTTGACCGGCGCCAGCTTATGCAGCGCCAGTTTCTGATTGATCTGGCTCACCGCATCCCCAGCAGCGCTGCCTGTGGTCAGCGCCAGGGTCTTGCCGGAGAGTTGTTCAGGTCGGGTGTAGCGCCGCTCGCCCTTGATTCCCACCAGCAGCAACGGCACGTTGCTGGCGACCGGTTCACTGGGGCTTACCGCTTGCCCCGGTAGCGCCTCCAACAACTCTCCCGGAGCGACCAGATCCCCCTCGCCACGCTGCAGCGCACCGAGCAATTGATCCTTGGCTTTGGGAATGATCTTGAGACTGATTTCCTGACCGTCACGAGCGTGACCATTGAGGTACTGCTCAAAGGCGCGCAGACGGTGATATTCGACACCGATGGCCTGGCCCTGGACTTCACCGGAGCTATTGCGACTCTGGTTGACCAGCACGCGCAAGACCCGGCTGCTGCGAATGTCCGCCAGGTCGCGGACCTTGCCCGCTACGGCCGCTTCCGGAGGGCCAGCCAAGCGTGCTACCGCCGGCAGGGGCAGCAGCAACGACAAGCACAACGCTAGCAAAATCGAGGGTCGCGTCATCCGCTCTCCGGGAAGAATACTGTCCGGGTTTTCGAGCAATGGCGAAAACGCGGGCGACAGAAACAGAGCGCCTAGAGCGCTGACAAGATGCGAAAGACTGGCACAACCACGGCTGGCAAACCAACCGCAGCCTTTCTTCCGGCATCAAGAGACAGCTTCAACTCGTTGTAGTTCTTGGCTTTTCTTATAAATCTACAGCTCTGATATGCTTTCCGGCCGCAGGCGGAGATAGCACCATGCAACTCATCGATATCGGCGTCAACCTGACCAATCCAAGTTTCGCCGAAAAACATCGTGCAGTACTGGACCGTGCCTATGCCGCCGGTGTCTGCCAACTGGTGCTCACTGGCACCAGTGTCGAGGGCAGCGAACAGGCACTCGAGCTGTCGCGGCAACTGGATGAAAGTGGCCACCAACTGTTCTCTACCGCCGGGATTCATCCGCATTGCGCCAGCGACTGGAATGCCGACAGCGCACAGCGCTTGCGCAGCCTGCTCAAGGAAAGCAGCGTCAAGGCCGTGGGCGAATGCGGCCTGGACTTCAATCGGGACTTCTCCCCCCGAGGGCAACAGGAAAAAGTGCTGGAGGAACACCTGGCCCTGGCCGTTGAACTGCAACTGCCGGTCTTCCTCCACGAACGCGACGCCAGCCAGCGCCTGCTGGAAATAGTCCGCGACTTTCGTGACCGCTTGCCGGCCGCGGTGGTGCATTGCTTCACCGGCGAACAGCGCGCGCTGTTCAACTATCTGGACCTTGACCTGCACATTGGCATCACCGGGTGGATCTGCGACGAGCGCCGTGGCACTCACTTGCACCCGCTGGTACGAGAGATTCCCCGCGGTCGCCTGATGCTCGAAAGCGACGCCCCCTATCTGTTACCCCGCAGCCTGCGCCCCAAGCCGAAGAACGGTCGCAACGAACCGGCCTACCTGACCGAAGTGTTGCGCGAGGTGGCCCTGCATCGCGGCGAGAGCCAGGAAGAGCTGGCGGCCCACAGTACCGCCAGCGCCCGAGCCTTCTTCGCCTTGCCCGAGATTGCTTGACGCATATCAAGATTTGACTCTCTGCATAGCGGCACAATAATGGCACCTTGCCAATACTGTTCCGCTTAATCAGAGAAGACCTTCCATGGGTGCCTGGCTCAGCAATATCTCATTGAAATACAAGTTCTGGGCGGTCAATGCGGTCGCCTTCGTGACCACCCTGCTACTGGTCCTGTACGCCGTCCAGCTGGAGCAGCAAGCGCGTAGCCAGGCCTCACAAAACAACGCCAGGGCCCAGGCGAGCCTGCTCGGCGCATGGCCCTCCAGGCAAGCGCTGCCCAATGCCGAGAATCTGCTGAGCTTCGCGGCCGGCCAGACCCCCAGCCTCGATCAGCGCTCCCTGCCGCAGTTGAGCAATGCCAATGGATGGGTGGCCTTCGATGAAATGCCGCTGTTCGGCGAAAACCCTCTGATCGGCGCGCAAGTGCTGCCCCGGGCCGATGGCCAACGGATTGCGGTGCTTGCCCATGGGCCAAGCCTGCGTCAGGTGTTCAGCGAACGCTTCAGCCAGTACGCGGTGGCCGTGTTCATTCTGATGCTGGCGATGCTCGGTGCTTCGCAACTGTTGATCCGTTTCCTGCTCAGCCAACTGAACACCCTCAAGGATGTGATGCTGCATGTGGAGAAGACCGGCGACCTGTCGGCCCGCGTGCCTCTGTCGTGCACGGACGAGGTCGGCCAGATGGCCAGCGCCTTCAATGCGATGCAGGCGGGTTACCAGCGGGTGGTCAACACCGTCGCCAATACCGCCCGGCAACTGGATATCGGCGCCGCACGCCTGGCATCGAGCATGAACGACGTGCGTCACGGCATGCTGGGCCAGCAAAGCGAAACCGATCAGGCCGCGACAGCGATCAACGAAATGTCCGCCACCGTCTATCACATCGCCCAGCACGCCGGCGCCACCCGGGATCGCTCCCAGGCCGCCGATGTCCTCGCCGGCAGCGGCCAGGAAGTGGTCAGCCGCGTGCAGAAGTCCATCTCCGGGCTCTCCAGCGGCGTGCAACAGACCGCCGAGATGATCCAGCGCCTGGCCGAGGACAGTCAGAAGATCAATGGCGTGGTCAACGTGATCCACAGCATTGCCGAGCAAACCAACCTGCTGGCGCTCAATGCCGCAATCGAAGCGGCGCGCGCCGGTGAAATGGGCCGGGGGTTCGCGGTGGTCGCCGATGAAGTACGCAACCTCGCCAAACGGGTGCAGACCTCCACCGACGAAATCACCCGGATGGTCTCCGCCCTGCAGGCAGGTACCCGCGACGCGGTGGACTTCATGCAGGAAAGCTCGTTCAAGGCGGACGATTGCGTGCAGCAGGCACAGGAAGCCGGCGCAGCGCTGGCGGAAATCACCACGGCCGTGGCGCAGATGCGTGAAAGCAATACCCAGATTGCAGTGGCCGCCGAGCAGCAAAGCCAGGTGGCGGAAGAAATGAATCGCGCCGTGGTGAGTATTCGCGACGTCACCGAAAACACGGTGCAACAGACTGTCGACTCGGCGACCACCAGCAACGAACTGGCGACCCTGGCTGGGGAACTGAGCAAGGCCATCGGTCAATTAAAGCTTTAAAAACGCGAGTTTCGTTGCAGCAGGATCAGCCTCCCTGCCGCGGCGAAACCCTTGCCAAGCTATCGCCCCCATAGCCAGCCTTGATTCGCCGCCCCCTCGCGTGGGGCCTATCCTTTGATACATAGGCTTCTACGAATCAAGGATCACTGTCATGGGTAAACGTCACCCCAACCTCCCCGCCTGGCAATGGCGCTCCTACCCGCATAACCACCGCAACCCGACCAACCTGGTGTTGCACCTGATTGCAGTGCCGCTGTTCATCGTCGGCTTTCTGTTGCTGGTTTCAGGAGTATTCGGCTTGAGCTTCACCAACGTCGCCATCGGCGTGGTCGGCCTGCTCGCCGCTTTGGGCCTGCAGCGTCACGGCCATAGCCTGGAGGCCCAAGCCGCCGAGCCGTTCAGTGACCGTAAAGATGCAGTCCAGCGCCTGCTGGTAGAACAATTCGTGACCTTTCCACGCTTCGTCCTCAGCGGCGCCTGGTGGCGTGCATGGCGCAAGCGCCACCGGCATTGAGAGGGGTTCAACCGAAGATGGTGACCGTCTGCCGGCTGAGCGCAATCAACCGGCCTTCGGCACTCCAGAGTGCCGCGGCCGCATGCCCGTAACCGTCACGGGCATGTTCGATATTCACCCGGTACTTGCACCAGTCCAGGGTGCTCAACGCCAGCAGCGGCTGCACGAATTCAATGGTCCAGGTCAGGGTACTGCCGGGTGCCGGGCTGGTCAGGTGTGGTAACAAGGCCGGCGGCCAGGCGTCCACCAGTGCGAGGATATGCGCCTCAGTCATGGGCTCTTCCTTGACGTCGCCCCGCAGGCGCACCCAACCGCCCATGTCCCGCGACTTGTTGCCGGTGAACGGCATGCCACCGATGCTCCAGCGCATTGCCAGATGGCGCATGAACTCCGGCGTCACGCCCTTGACGTAAGGCAGTTCCGGGCACTCGTCCCAATGTTTCATGCTGGGCGCTTCCTCGGCGACAACCGTCACCTCGGACGGCCGAGAGGCACCAAAACTGCCCTGTACCAGGGTCACTACCTGACCGTTCTGCACCGCACGCCCCAGCACCTGGCTGACGGCCTTGCCTTCGCGCAGCACCTCGACTTCAAAGCTGACCGGCACATCGGGGGTGACCGGACCGACAAAGGTGATCGCCAGTGAACGCACCGGACGTTCGGCGGGGACTTTTGCGCGCATGGCTTCATACTGCAAAGCCGCCACCAATCCGCCGAAACTGGCCCGCCCCTGCGCCCACTCGGTTGGAATCGACAGTTCCAACGGATGGTGGCGGACGGCATCGAGCAAATCGCAAAAGCGCATGAGCACCTCTGATCAAGAAAAGGGTTCGAGGATCTTAACCAGCAGCGCACACGCGTAAAGCACTTGTTCCCGCCAAAAAGACTGACAGATAAGCCGCCAGCCGGGAGTCAGCTACGGAAACAGGTAGCGCTCAGCTTGTCGAGCACCCGATCGGCACGCCCCTCGGCCTTATGCATGGTGGCGTGCCAGACCGGAACACAAGGCAACAGGTCCGCCTGCCGTTCGGCCTGGGCCAGCCATTGCCAGCAATCATGCCAGTCGCCCAGCGCGCCCTGAGCAGCCTTCAAGCGAGAGACCGCCTTGGGCGACAGTTCGGCCAGTTCGGGATAAGCCTCGGCGGCGTAGCGCACACGCTTGATCAGCAGGCGCAAACGGTGCCGATCGTGAGCCGGATCGTGCAGGGCCTCGTCCAGTGCCTTCCATTGCTTGGACAGGCGCTTTTCGATGCGTTTGCGCAAGCCGCGCAACAGCTCCTGACGTTGCGCCGCCCGCAGGAAACGCGGGAAGGCATCCAGCACTAGCAGCAGTTGCTGGAGTTCGGAGCCCGTCGCCACTGTCCGGTATTCATCCGCCAACCCCGCGGTACGGCGTTCCGCGGCCTGATGGTAGTCATGCTGATGCAGGTACGCAGCCAGGACCTCACGGTCGCGTAACGGCGTCGTCAGTTGCCCGACCGCCGAAGCCGCCGCTTCCAGTTGCTCGACACCAGGCAAGCCGCGCAACGCTCGCAACAGGCTGCGCAAGCGGCGCACCGTGGTACGCAGATCGTGCAGCGCCTCGGGGTCGGTCACCGCCTGCAAACGCGCCTGGCACGCCAGCAAGCGCACCTCCAGCCCCAACACCTGCGCCACCAACCGATCAACCAAGGCAGACATCATTGACTCCCGAAACGAATGACCCGGCTCGCAGCACAAAGACTGCGGCCGGGCCCTGGCATGACTGGCAGGCGCGCTCACGACGCCTGCGAGACGGAAACTGAAGAGCGCTCTTCAGTCTAGCGGCAAACGACAGCCTTGCGATCAGCGGCCGGCGCGCGACTCACGAATATAGAAACGGGCTTTCTCGGCTTTTTTGGTGCAGCCCTCGAAGGCTTCGAATTGCTGCTGGGTCTTGGCCCCGGTCAGCAGCGACAGGGCCTTGGAATAGCTGACTGTGCCAGCGAAACCTTCGGCCTTGGCCAGGTCCAGTTCATGCCAGGCCGCATCCAGTTGCGTACCGCAGCTGTCGCGATAGGCGGTCTTGCCAGCACAACCACCGAGTACCAATGCAATCAACGGTAGACAGATCCAGGCTTTCATCAATGACACCTCAAAGTAGGGGGGGAAACAGTCGTGAACGATAAGAAGCAATTGCGAACAATAAAAACAATCGTGAACGTAAGACGATCGCCGCCACTAAAAGTGCCTTGGCTCGTCAGGGAAAATATAGCCGCGCGAGCATAACCCCATGCGGCAAAACACTGGAAAAAATCCCTCTATCCAGGGCCCGCAGAGGCCGTCAGTGATTGAACCGAGACCCTCGATGGGTGCATTGTGGAAACCTGTCTGGCGAAGGATCGAGTCATGAAGAAGCGTGTCGCACTGGTCCTGGGCTCTGGTGGTGCCCGGGGTTACGCCCACATCGGGGTGATTGAGGAAATCGAAAGACGTGGTTACGACATTGCCTGTGTCGCGGGCTGTTCCATGGGAGCGGTGGTCGGTGGTATCTACGCCGCCGGCAAACTGGACGACTACCGCAGCTGGATCGAAAGCCTGGACTATCTGGATGTGCTGCGGCTGGTGGATGTCAGCTTTCGCCTGGGGGCGATACGCGGGGAGAAAGTATTCGGCCAGATCCGCAAGATCGTCGGCGAAATCAACATCGAAGACCTGCGCATCCCTTACACCGCAGTGGCCACCGACCTGACCAACCAGCAGGAAATCTGGTTCCAGGAAGGCTGTCTGCACCAGGCCATGCGGGCTTCGGCGGCGATCCCCAGCCTGTTCACCCCGGTCATGCAAGGCAATCGCATGCTGGTGGACGGCGGCCTGCTCAACCCGCTGCCCATCGTGCCGGTGGTCTCCAGCCACTGCGACCTGATCATCGCCGTCAACCTCAACTCGACCAACCAGCGTCGTTACCAGTTGCCGGTGATCCAGCGCCCCGCCGCCTTCAAGAGCCGCTTCGACAGCCTGATCAACTCCCTGGGCTCGCACCTGCCCTTTCGCCGCAAGCAAGCCGAACAACTGCTGCTGCTCGAACAGGAAGCACTGCGCAGCGAGGCAGCCGACATCGGCAACCCCTGGATCGAATCCGCCGAGCCTGAAGCGCAGCAACCGGCCGCGGCTCCGGAAACCGATGGCGCCCCGAAATCGGCCACCGGCTCGTTCATTATCGATAACGTCGGCCCCGCTTCCCTGCTGGACCTGATCAACCAGAGCTTCGAGGTCATGCAGACCTCGCTGGCCCAGTACAAGATCGCCGGCTACCCGCCGGACATCCTGATCAACGTACCCAAGCGGGTGTGCCGCTTCTTCGAGTTCTACAAGGCTCCGGAGCTGATCGCACTGGGACGGGAAATTGCCAGCGACACCCTGGACCGCTACGAGAACGAACTGAACTGAAAGAGGGCCGCGAGCCCGCTCACTCCTCCGCCCCCAGCAAACGGTACCCCACCCCGGCCTCGGTCACGATAAAGCGTGGCCGGGTCGGATCGTCCGCCAGCTTCTGCCGCAGATGCCCGACCACGATACGCAGGTAATGACTGTCCTCGGTGTGCGTCGGCCCCCAGATATCCTTGAGCAGTTGCTGCTGGGTGATCACCCGCCCCGGGTGCCGCGCCAGTTGCGCCAGCACGGCGTATTCCTTGCGCGTCAACGCCACTTCGGCACCGTCGAGCAGTACCCGGCGATACGCCAGGTCCACGGTCAGCGGGCCGAAATCCAGGGCTGC
This sequence comes from Pseudomonas sp. GW821-FHT09E12, assembly GCF_059416085.1. NCBI lineage: Bacteria > Pseudomonadati > Pseudomonadota > Gammaproteobacteria > Pseudomonadales > Pseudomonadaceae > Pseudomonas > Pseudomonas sp. GW821-FHT09E12. The sequence continues at coordinate 145,642 of NZ_JBWKOM010000010.1, forward strand.
TTCCTGCGCTTCGCCGACGGGCGCCTGGCGCAACAGCGCACGAATACGCGCCAGGAACTCCTGGATGCCAAAGGGCTTGGTCACGTAGTCGTTGGCGCCACCGTCCAGCGCTTCGACCTTCTGCCCCTCGCTGGCCCGCACCGACAACACCAGCACCGGTACGCCCGACCACTCGCGAAACTCGCGCAACACCTGTTGGCCGTCCATATCCGGCAGGCCGAGGTCGAGCACCAGCAGGTCCGGCTTGTTCAGCGCCGCCTGGGCCAGGCCTTCGTTGCCGGTGCCGGCTTCGAGCACTTTGTAGCCCTGGGACACCAGGCTGATGCGCAGGAATTTACGGATCTGCGGCTCGTCATCGATGACCAGGATGGTCGCGGTCTGGCTCATGGTTTCGCTTCAAGACAAATAAGTGGCGCAAGAGTAGCGCAGGCGTGGCTCTGGATCGTAAAGAACATATGCGGCCCTCCTGGCCTCGTTGGATTGACGCTTTTTTACCGGCACTCAGGCCTCTCCTTCAAACTCGGGTTGCGCCTGCAGCGGCAGGCACAAGGTGATGCAGGTACCACGCCCATCGATCCCCTCGCCCACCGTGATGCGCCCGCCATGGGCACCGACCATGCCCTGACAGATCGCCAGCCCCAGGCCGGTGCCCTGCCCGCCGCGATCACCCCGAGCCGCGGTGTAGAACATGTCGAAAATCCGCGGCCGGTCTTCCACTGGAATTCCCGGCCCCTCGTCGCTCACGGCAAACAGCAGCTCGGTATCGCGGGTCCCGACACTCAGTTGCAAACGGCCGTTGGCCGGTGAAAAGCGCGCGGCGTTTTCCAGGACATTGATCAGCGCCTGTTCGATCAGCGCCGCATGCACGAACAGCAACGGCAGTTCGGCCGGCAATTCGGTGCTGACCCGCAGCGGCGCCAGCACCACTCGCAGGCGATTCAGCGCGCTGCCAACGATATCGGCCGGCGCCACCCAGTCTCGCGCCAGCTTCAACGAGCCATGGCCAAGACGAGTCATGTCCAGCAGATTCTGAATGTAGCGATCCAGGCGCTCGGCCTCATCCCGCGTGCCTTCGAGCAGTTCGCGACGGTCTTCCAGGGGGATTGCCTCCCCCAGCGCCAGCAGGCTGTCGATGCTGCCGCGCATCGAGGTCAAGGGGGTACGCAGGTCATGGGACACCGAGGCCAACAGCGCACTGCGCAATTGCTCGGTTTCGCCGTGCAGGCGCGCCGCTTCCAGATCTTCGGCCAACTGTGCCCGGGCCAAAGCCTGGGCCAGGGGCTGGCTCAAGGCACTCAACAGGCGACGACGCTGGGCGTTGAGCTCCTCGCCTTCTTTCGGACAGACTCCAAGCAAGCCCAGCGGGCCCTCGTCGACGGATAAAGGCCACCACCACCAGCGCCCGAAAGGCAGGGTTCCGGTGCCCATCCCGGCCGGTTGATCGTGTTGCCAGGCCCAGTCGGCGGCGGCCCGTTCGGACTCGGAAAACTGCAAGGGCCCACCCGTCTCGACCTTCCAGCCACCCTGCCCGTCGCGATTGAGCAGGCACAGTTGCAGTTCCTTCCAGCCATTGAGGTGCTGCGCCGCGGCACTGATCACCGCCTGCCGGTCGGTGGCGGCGGTGAGCTTGCGCGACAGGTCCAGCAGCTCGCTGGTTTCTTCCTGGGTGTCGCGCAATGCCTGCAACTGCCGACGCTGGCGCGCCGCCAGGTTGCCGGTCAGGGCCGCCATCAACAGGAAGAACAGCAGCGTCAGCACGTCTTCCTCGCGCTGGATGGCGAAGGAGAACGTCGGCGGAATGAACAGGAAATCGTAGGTCAGGAAGGACAACGCCGCGCACACCAGTGCCGGCCCGAGACTGCTGCGCACCGCCACCAGCAGCACCGCGGCGAGGAACACCAGGGAGATGTTCGGCAACGCCAGCACGCTCGCCACCGCCCACGACAGCCCCGAAGCCAGGACCGTCGCCAGGACCGCCAGGGCGTAGTCGAACCAGACCAGCGAACGCTCCACCCGCAGGCGCGGCTGGCCGGGTTCGTCCTCGCTGTCGAGCACGTTGATTTCCAGGCCCTGGGCGTTGCGCAGCAGGCGCGCCGCCAGGCCGCCGCCGAACAAACGGCGGCGCAGGCGTTTGCGTGACTGCCCCACCAGCACCAGGCTGGCGCGCCGCTCCGCGGCATGCTGGATCAGGGTCTTGGCCACCTCGCCGGCCCGCAGCAGGACCACCTCGCCGCCCAGGCGCTCGGCCAGTTGCTGGGCACTTTGCAGGCGCTGGCGAGCTTGCTCGTCAGGCACCCGGCCGTCATCCACATGCACCAGGCTCCAGGGCAGATGCCGCCGCCGGGCGACATGGCTGGCATGACGCACCAGGCGCTCGGCCTGGGCATCGCCATCGACCCCTACCAGCAAGCGTCCGCGCACCGCCGGCGCGGCCTGCCCGAGCTTGCGATACCCCTGGGCCAGATCGTCGTCGACCTGCGCCGCCGCGGCCTGCATCGCCAGCTCGCGCAGCGCAGTGAGGTTGGTCTGGGTGAAGAACGCATCGATCGCCGCCCGGGCCTGCTCCGGCACATACACCTTGCCTTCGCGCAGGCGCTCCAGCAGTTCTCGCGGCGGCAGGTCCACCAGCAGCAACTCGTAGGCTTCCTGCAGTACCCAGTCGGGCAGGGTCTCGCGGACCTGCACCCCGGTAATGCCGCGGACCTGATCGTTGAGGCTTTCCAGATGCTGCACGTTGACCGTAGTGAAGACGTCGATACCGGCCGCCAGCAGTTCCTGAACATCTTGCCAGCGCTTGGCGTGCCGGCTGCCGGGGGCGTTGGTATGGGCCAGTTCATCCACCAATACCAGCTTGGGCTTGGCCTTGAGCAGGCCGTCGAGGTCCATCTCTTCGAGCATGACCCCGCGGTATTCGGAACGCACCAGCGGCTGTTGCGGCAAACCGCCGAGCAAGGCTTCGGTTTCCGCCCGGCCATGGGTTTCCACCACCCCGGCCAGGACCGTCACCCCCTGACGCAATTGCGTGTGCGCCGCCTGCAACATGGCGTAGGTCTTGCCGACGCCCGGGGCGGCGCCAAGGAAGACCTTGAGGCGGCCGCGGCCGTCATGGGACAGATCGGCTAACAGGGCGTCGGCGCGGCCGGAATCACTCATGCATTGTTCTCTCTGGACTCAAATCATCGACATACAAACTTGTAGCAGCTGGCTACAGGGCGAGCTTTTCCAACGCCCTGTTCAAGGCCAGCACATTCACCACCGGCGGGCCAACCAGAGGCTGCTCGACATGGGCATCCACCAGTTGCTGCAACGTGGCGACCGGCAGGTTGCGCGCCGCCGCGACCCGCGCCAGTTGATAGTTAATCGCCGCCGGTGGCAAGTGCGGATCCAGGCCGCTGCCCGAAGTCGTCAGCAACGCCAGCGGTACCGGCCCCTGCCCTGGCACCGCCAGCTTGTTGGCATCGTCGATCACGCGGGTGGCCAGGGCCGGGTTGCTCGGTGCCAGGTTACTCGCGCTGCTGGACACCGTGGCAAAGGCCCCGGCCGATGGACGCGGGTGGAACCAGCTGTCGCCGCTGAAATCCTGGGCAATCAGGGCCGAGCCACGGACCTGGCCCACGCCATCGAGCACCAGGCTGCCATTGGCCTGTTTCGGGAACGCCACCTGGGCCACACCGGTGACCACCAGCGGATAGGCCACGCCAGTGATCAGGGTCATCAACACAATCAGGCTCAAGGCCGGACGCAATACAGTGGACATCATCAAATCCTCGATTCGGTTAACGGGTTTACCCGGACTCCGTAGGAACCCGCTTGCTAGCGATGCGGTGCGTCTGGCGCACTGGGTTGACGCCATCGCCAGCAAGCTGGCTCCTACAGGGTCGCGGGGTTACACCAGATGCAAAGCCGTCAGCAGCATGTCGATCAGCTTGATGCCCAGGAACGGCACCAGGATCCCGCCCAGGCCATAGATCAGCAGGTTGCGGCGCAGCAGATGGGCCGCGCTGGCCGCCTGCACCCGCACCCCGCGCAGGGCCAGCGGAATCAGCACGACTATGATCAGGGCGTTGAACACGATCGCCGAAAGAATCGCGCTCTGCGGGCTGCTCAGTTGCATGACATTGAGCACGCCGAGCTGTGGATAAATCGCCGCGAACAGCGCCGGCAAGATCGCGAAGTACTTGGCGATGTCGTTGGCAATGGAAAAGGTGGTCAGGGCGCCACGGGTCACCAGCAGCTCCTTGCCGATCTGGACTACGTCCAGCAGCTTGGTCGGGTCGCTGTCGAGGTCGACCATGTTCGCCGCTTCGCGCGCCGCCTGGGTGCCATCGTTCATTGCCATGCCGACGTCGGCCTGGGCCAGCGCCGGGGCGTCGTTGGCGCCGTCGCCGCACATGGCGACCAGGCGACCGTCATTCTGCTCGTGGCGAATGCGCGCCAGCTTTTTCTCCGGCGTGGCTTCGGCCAGCACGTCATCCACCCCGGCCTCCGCGGCAATGGCGGCGGCGGTCAGCGGGTTGTCGCCGGTCACCATCACGGTACGGATCCCCAGCTTGCGCAGCTCGGCGAAACGCTCGCGGATACCGGGCTTGACCACGTCCTTGAGGTGGATTGCTCCCAGCAGCTTGCCCTCGGCGCACACCAGCAGCGGCGTGCCGCCACTCTGGGCAATCTTGTCGATCTCCCGGGACAGCGCCGGGGCCAGGTCGCCACGTTGCAGACCGACGAAGGCCAACACCGAATCCACCGCGCCCTTGCGATAGACCCGCCCCTGATAGTCGACACCGGACAGCCGGGTCTCGGCACTGAACGGCACGGCGGTCAGCATTTCGGCGCCCGGCTCGGGCTGTGGATAAAGCCCGCGCAGGTATTCGACGATGGATTTGCCTTCCGCCGTGTCGTCCGCCAGCGAGGCCAGCAAGGTGGCCTCGGCCATTTCCTGGTGATTGACCCCAGGCGCTGCGTGGATGGCCGCGCAACGACGGTTACCGAAGGTGATGGTGCCGGTCTTGTCCAGCAGCAGGACATGCACGTCACCCGCCGCTTCCACGGCACGACCGGATTTGGCGATCACGTTCAGCCGCACCAGGCGGTCCATCCCGGCGATCCCGATGGCCGACAGCAGGCCACCGATGGTGGTCGGAATCAGCGTCACCAACAATGCCACCAGGAACACCAGCGGCAGGCTGCCATTGGCAAAGTGGGCGAACGGCTGCAGGGTCACGACCACGATCAGGAAGATCAGGGTCAGGCCGATCAGCAGGATATCCAGGGCCACTTCGTTCGGGGTCTTCTGGCGCTTGGCGCCTTCCACCAGGGCGATCATGCGATCGAGGGTCGACTCGCCCGGATTGCTGGTAATACGCACCAGCAACCAGTCGGACACCAGCCGGGTATTGCCGGTCACCGCCGAGCGATCGCCGCCAGACTCGCGGATGACCGGTGCCGACTCGCCGGTGATCGCCGCTTCGTTGACTGCGGCAATGCCTTCGATGACTTCGCCGTCACCGGGGATCATCTCGCCGGCCTCGACCCGCACCACGTCGCCTTTGCGCAGATTGGCGGCAGGGATCACCTGGAAGCTGCCATTGGCCTTTTTCAGACGTGCACTCAGGCCTTCGCTGCCGGCCTTGAGACTGTCGGCGCGGGCCTTGCCACGGCCTTCGGCCAGGGCTTCGGCGAAGTTGGCGAACAGCACGGTGAACCACAGCCAGAGGGCGATCTGCGCGGCGACGAAGGTCGGCACCGCGGTATCCGGCACCAGGCACAGTACCGTGGTCAGGATCGCAGTCAGCTCGACCACCAGCATCACCGGCGAACGTTGCAACTGGCGTGGGTCGAGCTTGACGAAGGCCTGTACCAGCGCCGGACGCCACAGGGCTGCGATCGAGGTTTTCTGTTGTTCGGCAGCAGTGTGTTTCGAAGCCGCGGTTTTAGCGCCGGGCATTTCGGTTACAGCCTTCTTGGAAGCAGGAACATGCATATTCATCATTAAGTCCTCAGCCCTTCATTCCAAAGGCAGCCAAGCTCAAGTGGTCGGCAATCGGGCCCAGCGCCAGGGTCGGCAAAAAGGTCAGTCCGCCCACCAGCAAGATGGTCATGGTCAGCAGCGTGACGAACAGCGGACCATGGGTCGGGAAGCTGTTCTGGCCGACCGGCGCGGTCTTTTTCAGCGCCAGGCTGCCAGCCAGGGCCAGCACCGGCAGGATGTAGCCGAAGCGGCCGATCAACATGCCCAGGCCCAGCATCAGGTTGTGGAACGGGGTGTTGGCGCCCAGGCCGGCGAAGGCCGAACCGTTGTTGGCGCTGGCCGAGGTGTAGGCGTACAGCAACTGGCTGAAACCGTGGGCGCCAGGGTTGCTCACCGCCGCCACCGGCCCCGGCAGGCTCGCGGCGATGGCGCTCAGTACCAGCACGCCGACCGGCATCACCATCAGCGTCACCACCAGCAACTGCACTTCCTTGGCCTGCAGCTTCTTGCCCAGGTATTCCGGGGTGCGCCCGATCATCAGGCCGGCGAGGAAGACCGCGATCAGCACGTTCAGCAACATGCCGTAGAGGCCCGCGCCGACGCCGCCGAAGATCACCTCGCCGACCATCATGTTGATCAGCGCGACCATGCCGCTCAGCGGACTGAGGCTGTCATGCATGCCGTTGACCGACCCGTTGGAGGCCGCGGTGGTGGTCACCGACCAGAGCACGGTGGCGGTGGTCCCGAAACGCACTTCCTTGCCCTCGAGCGGTGCGGTCTGCTCGACCGCAACGTTGTTCAGGGTCGGGTTGGGCTGGTACTCGGCCCACAGCGAGGTCGCGCCACCGATCAGGAACAGCGCCAGCATGCAGGCGATGATCGCCCGGCTCTGGCGCAGATCCTTGACGTAGTGGCCGAAAGTGAACACCAGGGCCACCGGGATCAGGATGATCGAGGCCACCTCGAACAGGTTGCTCCAGGCCGTCGGGTTCTCGAACGGATGCGCCGAGTTGACGCCAAAGAAGCCCCCGCCGTTGGTGCCCAGTTGCTTGATGGCGATCTGGCTGGCGGCCGGGCCCAATGGAATCACCTGATCGACGCCTTGCAGGGTCACGGCGTGGACATACTGGGCGAAGGTTTGCGGGACGCCCTGCCAGACCAGGAACAATGCCAGCAGCAGGCACAGCGGCAGCAGGCACAGCGGCAGCAGGCCGTAGAGGGTGGCACGGGTCATGTCGACCCAGAAGTTGCCCAGGGTCTTGGTCGACTTGCGGCCGATGCCACGACACAGTGCAACCAGCACCGCCAAACCGGTGGCGGCGCTGACGAAGTTCTGCACAGTCAGGCCGATCATCTGGCTCAGGTAGCTCAGGGAGGCTTCACCGCTGTAGGACTGCCAGTTGGTGTTGGTCATGAAACTGACCGCGGTGTTGAATGCCAGCGTCCACTCCTGCCCCGGCAGGTTCTGCGGGTTGAGCGGCAGATGGTCCTGGAACAACAGAATCGTGAACAGCAACAGGAAGCCGGCCAGGTTGAACGCAAGCAGGGCCAGGGTGTATTTCTGCCAGCTCTGTTCGCTTTGCGCATCGACGCCCGAAAGCCGGTAACAAGCGCGTTCGACCGGCCCCAACAGCGGCGTCAGCCAGGTGCGCTGGCCCTCCATTACCTTGTAGTAGAACCGCCCCAGGAAAGGCGCGGGCAGCAGCACCAAGGCAAAGAAGCCGAGGATCAGCCAATAGTCATAACTGTGCATAGCCGCTCCTAGTTCCGATCCGCGCGCAACAGCGCAACCAGTAGATAGATGAACAGCCCCACTGCCAGCAGCAGGGACACCCCGTCCAGAACGCTCATGGAATCTCTCCGTCGTACGGCAATCGCCGCGTGTGGGGCATTGTCCGCAGGGAGGCTGTAAAGGAACGAGATCGAGGGCGTGGGCGACGCATAAAGAAAGCGTAAAGAAAGGCTTTACGCGGGATTTACACCAGCCATCGGCGTGGCCAGGGGGAGGGATCGCCAGCCGGTTTGCTGCGGTACCGGAAAAGCACGATGCACGTAGAAACGAGCCTGCTCGCGATCGCGCGCCTCCAGGCTCTGCCGCCCTCCTCTGTTGCACGGCTGTGCACCAACCCAGGTGCCTTCGCCCCCGAAACAACTGGAAACATCCTCGATACGACAGCTTTTTACGCTTTACGACGGCCGTTTTCGCTCTGGCATGAGCGGTGCAGTGAGCAGTCCCGAGCATTTCATTCCGTTCCGGGAGCCACGCATGAACACACAACTCAAACCAACGCTGGGCACGCTGCATTTATGGGGGATCGCGGTCGGGCTGGTGATCTCCGGGGAATACTTCGGCTGGAGTTATGGCTGGGGCGTCGCCGGCACCCTGGGCTTTCTGCTGACCTCGCTGATGGTCGCGGCCATGTACACCTGTTTCATCTTCAGCTTCACCGAACTGACCACCGCCATTCCCCATGCAGGCGGCCCTTTTGCCTACAGCCGCCGGGCCTTCGGTGAAAAAGGCGGGCTGATCGCCGGGCTGGCGACCCTGATCGAATTCGTCTTCGCGCCACCGGCCATCGCCCTGGCGATCGGTGCCTACCTGAATGTGCAGTTCCCGGCCCTGGACCCGAAGCATGCGGCGGTCGGCGCCTATATCGTGTTCATGGGGCTGAACATCCTCGGGGTCAAACTCGCCGCCACCTTCGAGTTGGTGGTCTGCGTACTGGCGGTGGCGGAACTGCTGGTGTTCATGGGTGTGGTCGCGCCGGCCTTCAGCTTCAGCCACTTCGCCCTCAACGGCTGGGCGGGCTCGGACACCTTCGGCGCGCCGGCGATTGCCGGAATGTTCGCGGCGATTCCGTTCGCCATCTGGTTCTTCCTCGCCATCGAAGGCGCGGCCATGGCTGCCGAAGAAGCCAAGGACCCGAAACGCACCATCCCCAAGGCCTACATCAGCGGCATTCTGACCCTGGTGCTGCTGGCCATGGGCGTGATGTTCTTCGCCGGTGGCGTGGGCGACTGGCGCACCCTGTCGAACATCAACGACCCGCTGCCCCAGGCGATGAAAGCCGTGGTCGGGGACAACTCCGGCTGGCTACACATGCTGGTGTGGATCGGCCTGTTCGGCCTGGTGGCGAGCTTCCACGGCATCATTCTTGGCTACTCGCGGCAGTTCTTCGCCCTCGCCCGCGCCGGCTATCTGCCGTCGTCGCTGGCCAAGCTGTCACGCTTCCAGACGCCGCACCGCGCCATCATCGCCGGCGGCCTGATCGGCATCGCCGCCATCTACAGCGATGGCCTGATCAACCTGGGAGGCATGACCCTGACTGCGGCGATGATCACCATGGCCGTATTCGGCGCCATCGTGATGTACATCATGAGCATGCTCAGCCTGTTCAAGTTGCGTAAGGCCGAGCCGCACCTGGAACGCACCTTCCGCGCACCGGGCTACCCGCTGGTCCCCGCCATTGCCCTGACACTGGCCGTGGTCTGCCTGGTGGCAATGGCCTGGTTCAACAGCCTGATCGGCCTGATTTTCCTCGGTTTCATGGTGGCCGGTTTCATCTATTTCCAACTGACCGCGCAACTGCGCGCCGATGCGCCGGCGGATGCAATGCTGACCGGGCTCCGAGGGGATGGCATCTCTCTGTAGTTGGCTTGCATGGCCGAATGCGACCTTCGAGAAGATTGATGCAAGAGAGGTTGCCGGGGCAGATCAGGCCTACAATGGAACCACTGCAAAACGCTGTAACTCGAAGTGGTATGGCAACTCGACGGGCGAAACTCCTCGCCCGCCGGTATGCCCTCAAGGAGAGCCCTATGCCCTGGTATGCCTGGTTGATTCTGGTCGTTGCAATCGGCTCGATCGTTGGCGGTCTGATGATGTTGCGCGACACCGCCAACAAGGTGGAACTGACCGATGAGCAACGCAAGCGCGTTGCTGAACGCAACGCGGAAGCGGACGCCAAGGACGCGCAGGACCGCTGACTGGATAACCCGATCGAACAGCCCCGCCCTTCTCGAAATGGCGGGGCTTTTTTATCCCTGCGGCCGGCAGCGCTATTTCTCCCAGGCAGCCTTGGCGATGTGCAGGCCATGCAAACCTTTGTAGGCCGCCCGCTCAGGCTGGCTCCAGCCTTCGAGCAATGCCTCGTCGAGCCGATAGATCTCCACACCCAACGGCCGACAGACGCTGAGTGGGTCCTGAGCCTCCGGGCCCCACATGGGCAGCGACAGATCGCCACCCGGGCAGGTCGACAACGCGCACAACAGATCGATTTCGGCAAAGAACTCCAGGTAATCGCCCTTCTGCGCGGGGCAGGCCTTCATGAAGTACATGTCGTCATGATTGAGCCCGGTGCACTGGAAGATGTTCAGCACGTCATGCACATCGAACTCGGTCAGGCCGTGGGGCAGGACCGCGCGCGTCAGGTTGGAATGGCAATGGTGATGGAAGTCCTCCCCGGTGAGCATGCGGTTCACGTAAGGATCGCAGCGCGTGCCGAGCAGGTCGTGCAAGCGCCCGCCATGCTCGTCGATCCCGTAACCGGCCAGGCTGTCATCGGTGATGGTCACCAGTGGCCGCAAAAACGGCAGGTTCGACCACAACCGGTCATGGGTACTGACATGCGCGCCCTGCAACTGCCGGGTACGCGCCGCCCACAGACGCTCCCGCGGATCGTTGGCATTCCAGACGTTGAAGTCCCCGACCTGCGGGCCGGCCGGCGTGGTCACCCGGAACACATGCCCGGCCGGCACATGCCAGGCACGCCCGGTACGGATCGGCACTTCGAATTGCTCGATCAAGGTGCGCTGGTCCTTGCTGTCACGGACCCGCTCATAAAAGGCCGTGTCCACCTGCAGGGCCGAACCTTTGCTGACCTGATAAGCCGCGGGATAGTCTTTGTACATGGTTGAAACCCTCGATCAGTGGCGGGAAGAGTGGCTGAGGATGTCGAGCAGCAGCCGTTCGGAATCGTCCAGGTAAACCGCCAGGGTTTCGCTGGCGGCCTGCTTGTCGCCAGCGGCGAGCAAGTCATGGATCTGCCGGTCGCGGGCCAGCCAGGGCGATTGAAAATGCTGCTCGTCAGGGGCGGCACAAAACACCAGGCGCATCTGCGCCACGACGTTGGTGAAGAACTCATCGAACAAGGGGCTGCGCATCAGACCAACGATGTGTCGATGAAAGGCCAGGCTGTGGGTGCCCACCGAGCGCCAGTCCTCGCGCTCGCGGGCGAGCTCGCTGGCCTCGATAGCCTCGAGCATCCGGTCGGACTGGTAGTCGCGCAGCGGTTTGCTGGAGGCAATGGCCTGCAACTCCAGGGTACGGCGCACCTGGAACAGATCCCGCACTTCATCGATGCCCAGCCTGCGCACCGTGACGCCTTTGTTGCGTGCATAGCGGGTCAGGCCTTCCTGCCCCAGGCGATGCAAGGCCTCGCGAATGGTGTTGCGCGAGGCGTTATAGGCGCAGACCAGATCGTTTTCCACCAGGGCCATGCCCGGCAGCAAGCGACCGCCGATGATATCGGCACGTAATTCGAGGGTTATCTGATCGGCCAGGGACAGTACGTTGCTCATGAATATCGCCTTGCGATTGTTGAACAATCTATGGATATCCAATAATCACTATTCATGCCAACTGATACTTGGCTCACTGACGAACCATGTCTTTCTAGCCATTCAGTAGGAAAAAATGAGGTTTCCGGGGTTAATAGTGCAATCCCCCTTCCATCAACCTTGGGTAAGATGACTCCCTAGCTGTGGAGACTTCCCCGATGCGTTACTCGCACGACCATAAAGCCCAAACCCATCAACGCATCATCAAGGAGGCCGCCGAGCGCTTTCGGCGCGACGGTATCGGGGCGACAGGCCTGCAACCATTGATGAAAGCCCTGGGCCTGACCCATGGCGGTTTTTACTCGCATTTCAAATCCAAGGACGAACTGGTCGAAAAAGCCCTGCAGGCCGCGGCGGAAGAACTCGATGCGCACTGCGCCACGCTATTTGCCCAGGAACAACCCCTGCCGGCCTTTATCGACAGCTACCTGTCCGAGTGGCATCAGACCTCCCCGGGTGAAGGCTGCCCGCTGCCCACCATGTCATCGGAGCTGGGCCTGCGCGGGCAAGCCAGCCCCACCACTGATGCGGTACTCAATGCACGACTTGCACAGGTAGAGGCCTGTCTCGAAGGAGAAAATACCGCCGACCAGAGCCTGGTGATCATGTCGACCCTGGTCGGGGCCCTGGTGCTGTCGCGCAGTGTCGAGAACCCCGACCTGGCCAAACGGATACTGGAGGTAACACGCGAGCATCTGAAAAAACAGGATGGTCAGGCGGAATGATCTCCACCAACCTCCCGCCTCGACACCGTTATTTGTAACGAGCAGCCGCACTGCTTTTCGACAGGTTTGGCCCCAGGGCAAAACGCGCAGCTACAAAGGCCTCCCAGTCAGCCGAGTCAGGTAGCGAGGGAATGGTGATCAACTCACCCTGATCAAAACCGGCCAGAGCCGCATCCACCATCTCGGTGGCTTCCATGATCATCTCGGCTGGAATCCCTTGGGCGTCGATGCCCGAGCGCTCCCAGATCTCAGTGCGGGTCACCCCAGGCAATACCGCCTGGACCTGCCCCCCCTTACCGTCCAATTCCGCAGCAAGCGACTGAGTCAGGCTCAGGACATAGGCCTTGGTCGCGCTGTAGGTCGCATTAAAACGCTCGGGAATCAGCGCCACCACCGAAGCGATGTTGATGATCGCTCCTCTTCCCGCCGCCGAAAAGCTGGCGGCGGCCGCAGCAGCCAGACGAGTGACCGCGACCACATTCAACTGGATCATTGCCTCCAACTGATCGGTGTCGGCAACGGCCAGGCCTCCGTCAGCCGCGATACCGGCATTGTTCAGCAACAGACTGATGCTCGAGTCGGAGCGCAAGCGCTGCTCGACCTTCAGCACATCGACCTGGAGCGTCAGATCGGCCTTCAACACTTCGACCTGCACCTTGTGCTCGGCCCGTAACCGGGTCGCGGCGGTTTGCAGGCGCTGCTCATCGCGTGCAACCAGCAACAGATCGTAACCACGAGCGGCCAGCCGCTCGGCATAAACCGCACCGATGCCAGATGAAGCACCGGTGACAAGTGCCAGCCCCTTGGGGGAAATCGAATTCATGACGGCTCTCCAGAAAAGTGCTTGAGAAGGGAAAGACAAGGAATTGATACGCTGTTTGGGAAGCGGTTTGATTATAGTCATAATTTAATAAAATATTACGATCATAATTCTATCAATACGATAGATAACATTGAATGGCACAACCTTGCTTATGGTGGGCCCGAAAAACGCAAGGCCGATCAGTGATCGGCCTTGCGCATGAATTGAAGCGTCAGTTGACCTTCAATTTGTCCCGGTTGCTTTCCAGAATCGCCTTGCCGATTCCCTTGACCTCGAGCAGTTCGTCCACTGACGAGAAAGCTCCATTAGTTTCACGATATGCAACAATTGCCTTGGCCTTTACCTCACCGACTCCCAACAACTCACGCTGCAACGTAGCCGCATCAGCCTTGTTGATATCGACCGTGGCAGTTTGTGGGGCAACAGCCGCAGTCACGACTGGCGCCGTGCTTGCTGCCTCCTGTTTCGACACGGGAGCAGCAATTACACTGATAGAGGCGCTAGTCAGCAGGGCAAAAAGCAAGGAATAGAAATAATTTGCACGCATAAGTGACACTCCATGACACCGTTGATAGAGATGCAGCTTTTCCGAAGCTGCCCCTCAAACTTAGGTCATGGTGATGCACTGTCAAAAAGGGATTAATTACAGCTTATGTAATAGTAAAGCCTCATCCATCTGCTCGGTGTTCCGACTCACCGGCCCGATACTTCACCGCCAGGATGAGCAAAGGTACATAGGCCATGATTACCCCCAGTCCTCCGTCAAGCTTCTGCATAGCGACGCACAGACCGATGGGTAACAGCCAGAGAAGGTTGATCAATGCAACGCCCAAGGTCACCGGGAAATGACTTCCCAGTTGGCGTGAAGCGAATTGATAACCATGGCTGCGATGAGCTTCATAGATACACTCTCCACGTAAAAAACGCCGGATCAAGGTAAAGGTCGCATCAACGATGAACACCCCGAGCAAAATGCACCATACCCACAGGAAATCGGCGTTTCTCCAGGCGGCCTGCAGTGAAAGAATACCCAGCACAATCCCCAGGAAACCGCTGCCGATATCACCCATGAAGATTTTCGCCGGCGGGAAATTCCAGTACAGGAAACCCAGAGCGGAGGTGGCAAGCAGCAACGGCGGCCAGATCAGCTCGTCATATCCCGACAACCAATAGATCAGGCAAATGCTCAGGCAGGATGTCACGGCTTCGACACTGGCAATCCCATCGATGCCATCCATGAAGTTGTAGAGGTTCAACATCCAGACCAGATACACCACCGCCAGCCCATGCCCGATCCAGCCAAGCTCCAGCGTCATGCCGAACACCTCGAGCGCCGGCAATCCTCCCAGCCAGAACAACGCCCAGAGACTACCCGCAAAATGTCCGAGCAAACGCCAGCGGGCTGCAATAGGCCGGTGATCGTCCATAAACCCGAGCAAAGCAATGCCAGCACCAGCGACTGACAGGCTCCAGACCAGATTCTGGCTGATAGCGCCAAGCATTCCGGCCAAGGGCAAGGCAATAAGGAAGGTCAGGACAATGCCTACTCCGCCACTACGCGGTGTAGGAATGGAATGGGAGCTGCGTGCGTTCGGAATCTCCATCAGCCTTTGAGTAAGCGCATAACGAAGAAAAACACCGGTCACCGCCAGCGAGAAGATCGCCATGATCGGTAGCGACCACAAAAGTCCAATCCAAGGAAACCATAGGTCAGACGATGCTTGAAAGTTCAAGGTGTCGACTCCAACGGCATGTCGTGGCAGCGAAGTCTGGAACCAGACTGCGGTCCCGGCTGACCACTTCAATATGTTTTTTATTTTTGTAGTTGCAGAGCAGAACGTTTTTTCAGACGGGTCAGGATGGTGGCCATCCCGGCGGCGCTCGCTCCGTGTAAGTACAACAAGAATACGGGTAATGCCGGTTGGTGTAACTGCCCCTCAGCGCCAGACAGAAAGCTTTCTGGCGGGCGAGGGGCTTTATCGGTGCAACTAAGGCTCGAGACGACGCTGTTGATAAATCCAGTCGACAATCTCGCTATCCGGAGTGTAGCCACTGACCGTGTCGCGCAACAGTTGCCGGACTCTTGAGTAATCATCCTGGTCGACTGCCAACAGCAATTCGCCCAGCCTGGCCTTCAATACATCCCAAGGTAGATAGTCTTCGTTGGCGCTCATGATCATTGGATGCTGTGTCGCCACGACGTTGTCGCCGATCAACAGTTCTTCGTAAAGCTTTTCGCCCGGCCGCAGTCCAGTGAACTCGACGGCTATGTCGCCGTGGGGATTCTTTTCGGAACGCAGACTCAACCCGGACAGATGAACCATCTTCTCGGCCAGTTCGACAATCCTGACCGGCTCGCCCATATCCAGCACAAACACATCCCCCCCCTGCCCCATGGAGCCCGCCTGGATCACCAACTGGGCAGCTTCCGGGATAGTCATGAAATAACGCGTTATACGGGGATGCGTGACGGTCAGCGGTCCACCGGACTTGATCTGCTTGTGAAACAACGGAATGACCGAGCCGGAAGAACCCAGCACATTGCCAAAACGCACCATGGTAAAGCGGGTTTTATTCACCCGGGAAACATTGGCGTGCTCTCCGAACAATACTGGAGCTACCTCACGACTCAGAGCCTGCAGCGTCATTTCGGCCAGACGTTTGGTACTGCCCATGACATTCGTCGGGCGTACCGCTTTATCCGTAGAAATCAGCACGAAGTTCGCGACATTCGCACGAAGAGCGGCCTGCGCCGTGCTCAATGTGCCCATCACATTATTCAACAGGCCTTCAGCAATATTGTGCTCGACCATGGGGACATGCTTGTAGGCTGCGGCGTGATACACCGTATCCACATGCCA
The DNA here is from genome assembly GCF_059416085.1 of Pseudomonas sp. GW821-FHT09E12. Taxonomy (NCBI): domain Bacteria; kingdom Pseudomonadati; phylum Pseudomonadota; class Gammaproteobacteria; order Pseudomonadales; family Pseudomonadaceae; genus Pseudomonas; species Pseudomonas sp. GW821-FHT09E12. Next base: position 161,638 of record NZ_JBWKOM010000010.1, read on the forward strand.
GGTTTGCATGATGTCGAGCAACTTTTCCTGATTACGCACAGACCCCAGGATGGGCAGCAACTTCACGGACAGCGACTCGCGCACGATACGCTGTTCGAGCTCTTGCAAGATGCTATAAAGATTGAACTCACTGTGCTCGTAGAGCAGCATCGTGGTCGGGCGCAACGCAAGAATCTGACGGCACAGTTCCGAACCGATCGAGCCACCGGCCCCCGTGATCAGTACCGACTGCTCCTTGATGCAATGCTCGAGCAACTCTTCCTGGGGGGGGACCGAGTCGCGCCCCAACAGGTCGGCAATATCGACTTCTTGAATATCATCGACCTTGACCCGTCCGCTCGCCAGATCCATAAAGCCCGGCACACTCTGCACGTGCAGGCCGAACCCCTCTAGAAAACTCAGGATCTCTCGGCGGCGCGTACGATTTGCAGAAGGGATCGCCAACAGGATCTGCTGAGCACCGGTCACATCGATCATTTGCTGAATATGTTTGGGCTTATAGACGTGCAGCCCGGAAATCACTCGCTCGGCAATATTGCTGTCATCGTCGATGAATGCCACCGGGCGCATCAGGCGACCCATCCGCAAAGCGGCGACCAACTGGTTACCCGCTGCACCGGCGCCGTAAATGGCCACCTTCGGCAAACCGTCATCCCGGCTAGTAAAGGGAACATGCTGCGCGGCCGTGAACCAGTCGCCCAGGAAGTACTGGCGCATCGCGAGACGCAACCCGCCGATCATCACTAGGCTTAGCCACCAATAGTTGAAGATTATCGATCTGGGTACCAGCGGTTGACGGCTGCTGCTCCAATACACGATCAGGGCGAGAATGAGCGCCGACAGGCTGACAGCCTTGATAATGGTGATCAGCGCATCGTTGCCGAAATAACGCATGACGGCGCGGTACATGCCGAAGCGTATGAACAATGGGATGGCGACAACAGTGGCACTCAAAAATAACCAGAGGTAATCAGCAAAGGGATTGACCAGCTCATCGACGCCTAAACGAACGACAAAAGCCATCCAGAGGGCAAACCAGACGAGGATAACGTCAGTCACCACCTGAAAGGCACGCTTTTGCCGGCGCGTTAATCCCAGTAAAAAGGCTCTCAACTTATCCATAACACCTTGAACACCTCTATTACTCCTGAAATATATCTGGTGCCACACTGGGTGATCCCAAGAAGTTCCATTTTATGACAACAGGCAAGCCCGCTTTACAGCCCAGCAGCCGAATTCTTTTTGTACGGGGAGCGAAAACCGCTCCACCGCACAAGTTTGGCTGATAGTTACCGTGCGGCCAGTTGCATGACCTCTTTGAGCACCGAGCACGTTTTCTCGATTTCAGATGCCTTCAGCGTAGGGTGTACCAGGAACATGAGGCTGGTTTCACCCAGCTCTCGAGCAATCGGCAAACGAGTCGCGGGGCGCCAGTCAGTATTGTCGAAGGCTTTTTCCAGATAGACCTCGGAGCAGGAGCCGGAGAATACCGGGACTTCCCGCGCTGTAATCTCCGCGAGAATACGGTCCCTGTCCCACCCGTCCTTGAGCTGTTGCGGTTCCACGAACACATAGCACTTGTAGGCCGCATGAACGCTGCCTTCGGGTATGGCTGGAGTACGCAGACCATTCAGTTGGCGAGCACAATCCCAAATCTGCTGTGCATTCTGCAGACGGCTTGCCTGCCAATCGGTCATGCGCTTGAGTTGAATCCGGCCAATCACCGCCTGGACTTCCAGCATCCTCCAGTTAGTGCCAAAGCTTTCGTGCACCCAGCGGAAACCTGGTGGATGCTCGCGCTCATAGACAGCCTCCCAGCTCTTGCCATGGTCCTTGAAGGCCCACATGTCTGCCCACAACTGGCGATCGTTGGTGGTGACCATGCCGCCCTCGCCACCCGTGGTCATGATCTTGTCCTGACAGAAAGACCAGGCACCGACATGACCGATCGAACCGACGGGACGCCCTTTGTACAGGGCCCCATGGGCCTGCGCGCAGTCCTCGATCACCTTGAGATCGAACTCTTGCGCCAGCGCCATGATCGGGTCCATATCACAAGGCCAGCCAGCCAGGTGCACACAGATGACCGCGCGGGTGCGTGGGGTCATTACGGCACGAATGGTCTGCGCAGTGAAGTTCTGCGAGTCGCGATCTACATCAGCGAAAACCGGAGTCGCCCCGGCATTGACAATGCTGGACACCGATGCGAGGAACGTACGGGAGGTGACGATCACTTCGTCGCCGGCGCCGATACCCAGCGCCTTAAGGGCCAGGTCCAAGGCAACCGTGCCGTTAGCCAGCGCAATGGCGTATTGAGTACCTGCCCATGCCGCGAATTCCTTTTCGAACTCGCGCCCTTGCGTACCGGTCCAGTAATTGACTTTGTTGGACAGGATCACATCACGTACAGCATTGGCCTCTTCGTCGGAAAAGGAAGGCCAGGGAGAAAAAGGTGAGTTCAACACAACCAATACCTGTCAGTTTTCATTCGAAAATATGGAGAGCTCCTCATGAGCTCCTGCTGTCTACAAAAAGCGGGGGGTGCTTTAAACACCGGGCCCCATTATCCGGGCAGGCACGCCTGCGACGATAACGTTGTCCGGCACGTCTTTGATCACTGCCGCGCCGGCACCAATCATGACTTGCGCCCCAATGTTCACAAGCTGCCGCACACTGGCACCAATACCTACCCAGCTCAGATCCTGCACCGATACGCCACCGGCAAGCCGGGCACCAGGGCTGATATGTACACAGTCGCCCAGGCGGCAATCATGATCGACGCTACAACCTGTATTTAGAATGGCCCCCGCGCCAACGATCGCATCAGCATTCACCACAGCCGCGGCAAACACAACCGACCCTTCACCGAGGCTGGCATACCGGCTGAACGTACAGCCAGGATGCAACAGGCTTATCAGCCTGGCACCCACCGCCTTGAGCTGAGCAAGCTTGGCCTGACGAATACGATTATTGCCGATCGCGACAATCACACCGTCATAGTGATCCAGATTGGCCAGAAGCGCCGCGGTATCACCCACGACATCCCAGGCACCATTGCGTCGCCGCTCGGGCCAGGCATCGTCAAAAAACTCGACAATTTTCCAGCCACAGCACTCAGCCGTATCAGCAACGACCTTGCCATGCCCGCTGGCTCCCAGCACTGCCAGCCGGTTCATCGCTTGGTCCCGGTAAACTTGGCGGCGGTGACTTCGCCTTCCGCGCTAATACCATCACGGATAACGACCTTCTTGATCGTCAGGAAGATGACCTTCAGATCCAGCCATAACGACTGGTTATCCACATACCAGACATCCAGATTGAATTTTTCTTCCCACTCCAAGGCGTTCCGTCCATTGATCTGGGCCCAGCCGGTCACACCCGGACGCACCTCATGGCGACGATACTGTTCGCTATTATAGAGCGGCAGATACTCCATCAGCAGAGGTCGAGGCCCTACCAGGCTCATATCGCCCTTCAACACATTCCACAGTTCAGGCAGCTCATCCAGGCTGCTCGAACGCAGGAAGCTGCCGAACGGCGTCATGCGCTCCGAATCCGGCAGTGGATTGCCCTTCGCGTCATGAGCATCGCGCATCGTACGGAACTTGACCATCTCGAAGGGCTTGCCCTCCTTGCCCGGCCGGACCTGGCGGAACAACACGGGCGAACCGAGTTTCTTGCGGATCTGCCAGGCGACTATCGCCATGACCGGTGCCAGCAGCAACAGGCCCAGTATCGAAGCAAGCAGATCGAACCCACGCTTGATCATCAGGCCACACCCTCCAGCCAATCGACAAATCGATCCGCCAACTTACGACGATCGAACTCTCTGACCGCCAGCTCACGACCTCTCAGGCCTTTGGCCTTGAGTTCTTCACGGACATCGGCTGCTTGTATCAGGGCATCGGCGAACAGCGATGGGTTTTCCGGCGGCACGACAAAACCGCAATCTTCCTTGCTGATCATTTCGGCCAGCCAGCCTGGATAGTTATTCAGAACAGGCAATGCCGAAGCAATGTAGTCGAAAAACTTGTTGGGTGAGGTGCCGTAATAGAAAGCAGGAACATTGGCGAGCAACTGCAAGCCAAGATCTGCGCTGGCCATCAGACCAGACAACTTCGCTTTGTTCACCGGATCGTGAAAGATCACATTATCCAGCCCTTCCCTGGCCGCTCGCTGCTGCAGCGCCGGCTTCAGCTTGCCCTGCCCGATCAGTACCAGGCGGATATCGTCACGCTGGCGAAGTTTCAGTTCCTTCGCCGCATCCAGTACCGAATCCAGTTTGTTGGCAACGCCGTGGGTACCGGCAAAGACCGCCATCAGTTGATCTTTTTCCACACCGGCAGGCCGCCATGGCTCGGCGGGCGCATTAAAAATGTCAAGGTCACAGCCATTGGGGATCATGGTGATCCGATCGCGTGCAACACCGCGATGGGCGATACCGTCGACAATACCCGGGGAAAGCCCGATGACTCGGTGAGCGGAACGATAGCTTGCCCATTCAAGCAGCGACATGGCAGACAGAATCAGAGGGTTGCGAATGACGCCCATTGCCTTGGGGAGTTCGGGCCAGAGATCGCGGACTTCGAATACAAACGGCTTGTTGCGCAACCAGCGGGCAAAGATACCGGGGATCCCTGCCGTCAATGGTGTTGTCGTGGCAAAAACCAGATCGTAACGCTCGGTCAGCGCCAAGCCGATACTGCGAAATGCAAATTTCAGGAAACTGAGTGTACGGGTGAACAGACCATCACTGTTGGAGTACGCCAGATCGAACTCGATTATTTCGATTCCGTCGACGGTGCCCTTGCGTTTCCCTCCGACAAAAGGCCCTTCCAACCCTGTCTGCCCACCGCCGTAGCTACCGCATACCATGGAAACCTGATGCCCTCGAGCAATCAGACGACGGGCCATTTCGTAGGAACGAATACCAGTCGCTCCTTTCGGAGTGGAAAAATGCTGATGAAAATAAAGAATTTTCATGTTTACCAGTGATACTCCGTAATCAAAACACCCGCCGAATCCACTTCTATTTCAAGCACCGGCACTTCAGTCTTCTGCAAGTAGTAACGAGACTCCCAGCCCTTAACCAGCTCCTGCCGGACAATCGACATGCTGCCCGTTACCGATATCCGGTGCGAACCGTTGCTCAATACGCCATCCGACATCTGCCAATCGCCAGGCTGCAAACGCCAGCGCAGAACCGCGCCGGCTTTGAACCCTTTGATCTCATCCCGAACCTGTAACCCGGTATCGCTCAGACGCACCTGGCGTGTGTGAGAGGCACCAGCGTTGTCGCTATAGCTGGCACCGCAGGTAGTGGCCTCCGGTGTATCGCTCAGACCATCGACCTTGCGCGTACGCAACCAGTCGCCAAACAGGAAACGACTGAGTCTTGGCATCTGGTCACGCCCGTCGAATTGCACGGTGTTATGGCTGACGGTACCTGGGAAATAGCTCAGCCATTGAGCCGAGGTGTTATAGCTATAGGTTCCTGCGTCGCGCAGCAGATTGAGGCCCGAACGCCAGAGATCCACGTGCAAGGCATCGGCCTGGCTGGGTCGAAAACGAAAACGCGGATAACGTAGCACGGCAAGGGTGTCTACGCGTCGCAACAGTGCATATCCACCCTGGTCGAACAGCTGGCTAGCCGGGCGCTCGACAACAGCCGACGGCGCGGACAGTTGCAGCCACTGCAAAGGCAAATCCCACGCCCCTGGAGCCGCATAGGCTCTTTTTCCGCAGAACAGCGCCATGGCCAACTGAACCGCCGGCCTGAAATCGCGGTAGTCAGTGTCCGTCAGCGGCAACAGCCGCGCGCCATCATTGGCCCCTATGTTCGGCGCATCCCCGGAACTCTCGTCAACCAGCGAAAACAGCCAATTCGTAGCGGCCCGCATCCTGGATTGAAAGGTTGCGGAGAAGGCCTCGAGTCCGGCCTTGACTCGCCAGACCTCGACCATGGAAAAGGTATCGAGCATGACCCGGTGATAATTGACCGAGTACTGGCTGAAACTACCGTCCAGCTCAATCAATCGAGCGGCACGGTTCTCCAGCCACCTACGTCCCAATCGCTGCCAACGCAGCCCTTCGGGATGATTGCACAGTGCCAGCCAGCTACCACCGACAAACAAGGCCGCAGCTTCAGAGGTGCCGTGATTGTTGTCCTGGGCCATCGCATAACTCAGCGTTGGCTCGATACGCTTGAGATGCAGTCGAACAAGCTCCATCAACCCAGGCAACGGCGTCGACGACTGCTCGAGAATGATCGCCGTCATCGCCAGGTGCAAAACACGAATGGAAGCCTCCTGACCGCACTTCCAGTTCGGACCGCAATAAGGAGGGTTATTCTTGCACCAGTGCGTCAACCACTGGTTCAGCCGCTCCATCTGCGAGGCATCGTCTGAGCAGGCTCGCTGAGCGAATGCCAGCGTCCAGTCTAGACGCGACGCTTCCCAGATATTCTTGATGTCGCCAACAGCTGCATCAAAGTCAGGGATGCGCCACCACTCCCTTTCGGGATCCGGAACCCGAATCCCACTGAGCGGGTTCAGGTGCCAGTCAGGCGCATTGTCTGAAACAGGAATGGCCCAACACCCGTAATAGCGGGCCTGGGTATCCCATTGGGTATTGACGGGCAATGAGTTGGCGCGTCTGGCACTGGGCACAAAAAAAGGCCCTTGAGGCATATCAGCGCAAAGACGTCTGACAGGGTTCAACCCGGTCTTGACCCCAAGCCGATACGTCAATGCGCGAACCAGATTGCCGCCCCCTAGCGCGGCGGCAGTTCTGGCTTTAGTAATAAAAAGGCTCATTGCTCACGCAGGATCCGCGAAATCTCGATACTCACTCGCGCCACTTCGAAGATTTCATCGGAGGAGATCGGTGTCGCCTTACCAGACCCCACGGCAGCAAGGAATGCAGCCGCACACTCGCTTTGCCCCTTGTTCTGTTTCCACAGGTTGAGCTTGTTAAAGCCCGGCCAGCCGAAACCTTTCAATTTACGGAAGTTATCCAGTTGCAGGACACGGCCCGCGACAAAGACTTCTACGCGCTCTTTTGGAAAGCTCGATGCGCCATTGGCCAGGTAATGAATGGTACCGAAAGAACCATCTTCAAAACCCAGAATGATCGCAGCTTTATCTTCGGTGATTTCCAAGGCGTCCGTATCGCCCATTCTACGGGCCTGGATCGAAACGATTTTGCTACCGGCCAGGAAACGCATCAGATCGATGAAGTGGCAGGCCTCGCCGATAATTCGTCCGCCGCCAACCGCAGGGTCCTGTGTCCAGTGATTCGCGGGAATAGCGCCGGCATTCATCGTCATGACAAAGGATTTCGGCTCTTTTACCGCTGCGAGCAAAGCTTTCATCTTCTGCACTTGCGGCGAAAAACGTCGATTGAAGCCCACCATCAGATGAGGTTTGAGGCCCTTCTCGACAGCACTCTGATAGGCCTGCTCAACCATCGCCAACTCTTGGGTTTCTATGGCCAATGGTTTTTCGACAAATACGTGTTTGCCGGCCTCGAGCGCCTGAGCGACAAAACGAGCATGGCTATCGTGACGGGTGACAATCGCCACGGTATTGATCAGGTCGTTGCCCAGCATCGCCCCAATATCTGTCGATGCTTCCGCAAATCCGGCCTTGCTGCCGTGGATGACTCCGTTGATCCCACCTGCGGTCACGATCGTATGGAATTGCGCGCCTGCCGCCTTGAAAGCAGGAATCAGCATTCTTGAGGCGTAGTTTCCAGCACCGATGAAACCCACCACGGGTTTGACCGGGTTGAAGCTCGCGACCGCTTCCGGTGCCAACACCACTTTCTTGATGTTGCGCTCAGCCGCACTTGAAGAATATTGCAGGATGATGCCCAGCGCGGAATTATCCGCCGTGAGCGTCTGATAAGCATCTGCCGCGTCTTCAAAGGCAAAACGATGGGAAATCAGCGAATCGACTTCCAGTTGGCCACTGGCAAGCATGTCCAGCACAGCCTCGAAGTTACGTTGCTCAGTCCAGCGAACGAAACCGATCGGGAAGTCATTGCCCTGATCTTCATATGTAGGGTCATAGCGCCCTGGGCCGTAGGAGCATGAAACCTGGAATGTCAGTTCTTTTTCATAGAAATCGGCCCGATTCAGCTCCAGGCCGGTGACACCTACAAGCACAATGCGCCCGCGCTTGCGACACATATGCGCGGCTTGGGTGACCGGATCAGTCGACTTGGTGGAGGCGGTAATGATAACGCCGTCAACACCTCTGGAACGGCTGAACATCATACCGGCGGCAACAGCATCCTCGCCCTTGCCCGGATTGCAGGTTTCGGCACCGTAGCTACGCGCCAGGGCCAGTTTCTGGTCATCAAAATCTATGGCAAGCACACGGCAGCCCTGGGCACGCAAAAGCTGGACAGTCATCAGACCGATCAGACCAACGCCGGTGACGACAAAGGCCTCTCCCAGCGTCGGCTGAGCCAGCCGGATACCTTGCAGGCCGATGCTGGCCAGGACGGTAAACGACGCTGCTTCGTCACTGACCGAATCCGGAATGACGGCACAGAGGTTTTTCGGAACGATCACCACATCGGCATGAGGACCATTGGAAACGACTCTGTCACCTTGTTTGAAACCGGAAACATGATTGCCTACTGCCGCGACAACACCGACGTTGCAATATCCCAGCGGCAAAGGTTGCGCCAGCTTCGAGCGAACGGCTTCTACAGTGGTTGCCAAACCGTCGGTCTGGACCTTCTGCAGAACCATACGGACCTTATCGGGTTGCTGACGGGCCTTTTCCAGCCAGTTAGCCCGGCCAAAGCCCACAAGCATGCGCTCCGTGCCAGCAGAAATCAGCGTATTGGTCGTGTTGATCTGTAAAGCGCCACTACGAACAGTCGGGGCAGGCGCATTAACCAATGACGTCTCACCGCTAGCCATATTCTGAACAACCTGCTTCATGCATTCGTACCAATAAAGTTAAAAATTTCACTCATCACTGAGAATCTTGTGTCTAGCCGCCTAGATTAACATCGGTTCATACAATCCGTATTTACACAGAACCCCTGATTCCCGCGCAACCTTGGTTGCGCGGGGCCTCGCTGCTCTCAGCGATCAAGGGCGAAGTTGCCATCAAGGTACTGTTTGCACCACAACTCCATACAAACGATGCCAAACAAGGTGTAGGCCGCATCAATGCGCCCTGAACGATCAGCCTCGATCAGGCGCGCCACCGCTTGCGGATCAAAAATTCCTCGCTGAAGCAACGAGGCTGGAGACAGCACTTCATCGACTAGCGGCTTCAATCGCCCCTGCAACCAGTTGCGCAACGGCACACCGAAGCCGGTTTTAGGCCGGTAAATGATGTCGTGCGGCAGATAAGGTTCCATCGCTTTTTTGAAGATCCATTTTCCTTCACGGCCTTTCTGCTTGATGTCGGAAGGCAACGAACCCGCCAAGCGCACCAGATCCAGGTCGAGCAATGGCACACGCACTTCAACGCCCGCGGCCATCCCCATCTTGTCGGTGTAATTGAGGTTGTGATCCGTGAGGAAGTGCTTGCATTCCAGAGTGAGCATCTTGTCCAGCGGAGTCACGTCGGAAGGCAAACGCGAAAGTGTCTCACGCATCGGCGCAAACAGATCGTCCGCCGCCAACTGGCGACGCAGATCCGGTGCCAACAGGCCGTAAGCCTGCTCGGGCTCCAACCAAAGGAAATAACTGATCAGGCGATCGTCGGTTGGAAGATCCGCATAACGAAAAGCCTTCCCGAGACGCCGGGACAGTGGCGACGACGCAGGGAGCAAATTGGAGGCATTGGCAAGCACCGACCGAAGCGGTTTAGGCAAGCCGCCCCACCACCGCTCCTGGGCCAAGGCGAAATGCCGACGATAACCGGTGAAGATATCGTCTCCGCCCGCACCGGACAGCAGCACCTTGATACCGTTCTGGCTCGCCAATTCAGAGATAAACAAGGCATTCAGGGCAGCCGGGTCCGGAGTTGGTTCATCCAGCAGATAAACCATCTCAGGCAGTCGGTCCATCATTTCATCGCCAACGCCGACCACATGCAGATCCACATCCAGGTGCTTGGCAACTTTCTGCGCATAAGGAAGATCGTCAGCAAACCCTTCATTTGACGTGGCGCCATTATCGATACGGATACTGAAACACTGCAGTCGTCCCTTGTTCTGCATCTCCTGTGCAGCAAAGGCGACTATCGCACTGGAGTCCAACCCTCCGGACAGAAAAGAACCCAGCGGGACGTCCGAAACCAGCTGTCGCTTGACTGCGGTTCTAACCGCGTCAGCCACCTCGATAGCAACATCATCGACTTTCTTCGCCAGTTTCTTTTCCGCAATAGGCAACTCGTAGTAAAACCAGCTCTTTTCAATACGTCCATTACGAACGCACAGTGCCTGCCCTGGAAGAACCTTCTTGATATCCCGGACGATTGTTTTCTCTCCCGGCGACCATAAGAAGCCGAGATGAGCCAGCACAGCCCGCGGATCGATTTCGGTGGTACCAAAACCACTGCGAATGAGCCCTTTCATTTCACTAGAAAAAGCAAAGCAGCCATCACCGGAATGGATATAAAGAGGTTTTACACCAAGTTGATCGCGCGCCACCCAGAGCGTATTCGTGTCCCGTTCCCAGAACACAACGGCAAAAATACCGTTCAGCCGATTCAAGCACTCAATGCCATAACGACAAAACAATGCAAGCAACACCTCGGAGTCGGACTGGCTGGAGAAAACATCTCCCGCCGCCTCCAGATGGGCTCTCAGCTCGCGGAAGTTATAGATTTCACCGTTGAAGACCATGACCACACGGCCGTCTGCCGAAACCATGGGTTGGTGTCCGGCAGACGTGGTATCGAGGATAGACAGGCGGACCTGTCCCAACCATACGCCCACATCAGTATCAGCCCAGATCCCCTTGTCATCCGGACCACGACGTCGAATGAAAGAAAGTGCCGAAGAGAAATCAATGGACTCTCGCGTCCCGTTATGTATGTAGCCCAGAATTCCGCACATAAGAGTCTCTAGATCGAATTATTAACAGGTTCTTGGCGCTTTGAGCTTAATAATAAAAAGGGGATCAGAATAGAGGCAACGAGAAGAGCCACCGAAGCCAATTCCCCTCTGAACAAATGAAGCATGGAAGCAACGGTCAGCGCATATACACCCAATGCCCGGTCGCTTTTTGGGTTGTTGATGGTAGCACCGTAGAGCCATCCCCATAGGACCCCAAGCAGCAAGCCTCCTAGTAGAACACCAAGAGTTCCAAAGTTCATGTAAAGCTCACCAAATATTCCAGGTGGCAATGTCGTACCTTCCCTCAACCACATGTTCGGCCAGAAAGCGCCTGTAAACACTCCAGCAGCAGTCATAGGCTTGTTAGGAAAGATTCCGGATGGAATTAAAATCAAAACGATCATTAACAGTGTCGTACCGTTTTGCCAGTCAAGAAGCCGCGGCATGGCATCAACCAGTACACTCATGGTCTGCAACTGCATGAGATTCCCTGTAAACTGTATGGCCAAGAAGTTAACAAAGGATAAAAATACACCTTGCTCATCATTGATAAACGAAAACTTCCCCGACACCAAAAACTCTTGTTTGAATAGGTGGTAAGCCATCAAGGAAACAAACATCACAAAACCAAGCACAGCCCCTTTTATCAGACTAACGCGCTGAACCCGGTAATGCCTGACGATAATCAATGAAAGCACGATAATAAAAATAGTCGATTTCTGCCCCTGCAACCCGCAAACAAAAATCCCAACCAAAAAATACAACCAAAAGAGAACCCGTTCGGAGAGCCCCTTCTTTTCCCCTCGTGTTAAGCGAATAAACCACGCCAACGAAACAGAAAGAAGCAAGTTCTGCAAAAGAAAGAAACCATTCAAACCAGCAAACGCCCTGATTCGATCACTAGCACCTTGAATCAGCCCTGACAGCCCACCTAGCGCAATCAGAATTATGACAAGCGCCAACAGAGCAACTGCCGTAAATACAAAAGACCGAAAAAAGAATATTTTCGTACTCACAATACAACGAACCGCCGCAGGCATATTCAGCTGAAGCCTACGCCCCAAATAACAGCCGAGCAGCACAAAAAAGAGCGCCGCTGTATATAAAATCAGAGCGCTCCGGATAGCTAAACTTTTATCAGAAAAGTTAAAATTCCAAATCTGACTGAAACCGTCAAAACTCATAATAAACGGATACAGCGGAACGATAACCCCTGCAAACCAAATCACAAAAAAGAAAAAACCCACGCTAAAACAATCAAAACTTTCCTTTCTTGCTGAAGGCATAAACCAGCTTTTCCTCGACATGACCAGCCTCTCTCTGATAATTATAAAACAGCTAAGCGGATTTTTACCGCAGAGAGTAGGAGCACTGCTGATAGCACTGCGCCAGCCGAATAAGCCATAACCCCAGCCCATCCTTCCAGAATCGGAATTCCCACATAGAGAAGAATCAGTACAAGTAAACCTTCCAAGATATTGACCTTGAGGCTCAATCCAAATACACGAAGTGCCACCAACATTGTGCCGCACGCGAGAGCAATTGCTTTCAACGGCAACGTTAACGCCAAGACCATCACATAGAGAGCAGTGGTTTTATAGGCTCCACCGATAAAAAGCCACCAGGCTGATGATATGAGAATCAGCAGCAACGCCACAGCAGAAGATACTTTCAACATGCTTTTCAAAGCAGAAGAGTACTTTTTGCGGAGCTCATCAGGATGGCCGAGCGCCTCGACCAGATCGGGTAACGCTCGCTGGGCAATGATAGCCAAAGGTAACAATCCGAGAACTAAGCTTAGTATCGCGATTCCAAAAAAACCAATCTCTTCGGTTCTGACATGAAGGGCAGTCAGCATCAGAACCGGCAAGCTATCAACCAATAGACGAACAAACAAACTGGCATTAATAGTTACACCGGACTTGGCAGTAATCATCAATTGCTTCTTATCTACTGCGGCAAAATTCAGGGCCGGTAGAATATAAGCTCTGAGCCTCCACCACACAGCTATCAGACAGAAAAGCTCCCCCAGATAACGAGCCGCCATCCATCCCCGCACCCCGTAAAGTTTGGTGAGTATGACGTGCAGCACAACGCCCGCCGCGGTGACTAGCATTAGTACAAGATAAATCTCCCTTATCGCCTTCGCGCCCTGGGCAAAACCTGTACTGACACGAAGAAAATTAGTCAACACGACTAAACCACAAGTTGTAAAGACATAGGAGCTTATTGCAGAAGTCAGCACAAATTCATGAACGATATATATGCCAAAAATAACGATGCCAGACGCTAACGAGACAAGTAAAAAAACCTGCCGAAGCACCGCGCTTTGACAGGATGCATCGCTATAGGCCGCTGTATCGCGGATAGCGATACTTTGCATCCCCAAACTGCCAGCCAATACAACGAGCGCTATGACTGTCTCCAGAGAACGGACAACCCCTACAACTGAAGGGTCGACCCAAGGCGTAATCAAAAACTGGCTGATGATAACGCCACCTTGAATACAAGCGGTGATAACAAACAGCTGTAATAGCCTCGAACTCTCGAAAATACTGATCAGACGGGCTAGCACGCAGTACCACCATTAGTATTATTAATTATTATCAATGAAGTTACCCTTTCTTTTCTGGCGATAGTGAATCCAGAACACTTTTCAATGCAGCCCGGCGAGATGCGATCGAATAGTTAGAGGAAATCCATTGATGCCTAGCCTGCGCTTCTCCCTCCGCAATAGGTGTAGCCACTACCATTTCCATGGCTGCGGTAATCTCTTTCTGGCTGTCCGGCTGGACCCAGTAAGCAAACTCCCCAGCGACCTCAGGTACCGCACCTCTTGGCGAGGTGATTACTCGCGCCCCACAGGCCAAAGCCTCGCCTATTGCATGGCCAAACCCCTCGTAAAGGGTAGGCTGAACATAAGCAAGACATTTACGGTAATGTTCAAGCTTCTCTTCGTCGGAAATCATCCCAACAAACTCGACCTTGTCTGCAACACCCAATCTATGCGCAAGGCTTTTCAGCTCATCCAGATAGTCACCATGCTTACCAGCTACTACCAACCGAAGCTTGCTCGCTTTTTTCGCAACTTCTGCAAATGCCTCAATAGTCGGAATGAGACCTTTACGAATAGCATTAGTCCGGCTTGTCCAAGTAACGGTAAAAAAGTAATCTGACTCAGCAGACGGAGATTCGCCCGGTGAATAGAACTCTGTATCAATTGCCAATGTGGCATAGACAGGATTTTTTACTGGAAGGTTGGAAGTAACCTCTTCACACTCGGACTTCGAGATAAACAGGTTTCTATCGGCCAATAACAAAGAGCTACGTAGCACAAGCTTCTGCCACCATGGCCGATCCAGATAACAGAGACCTGGAATTTCTTTTCGGCAGGTGGAGTAGTCAAAAGCTCCAGTTACCACAACCGGTCGGCGGCGAAGTTTTCCCGCGAGCAAAGGAAAAGGTGAGTGCCCCCACCACCAGCAAAAATAAAGATCAGCCTTCCAATCCAGAGTCCCTGGCGTCCCGGATAGCACAACCTCATGCCCGAGCTCTTTAAGAATCCGAATATCGACCCTATAAAACTCAACTTTATCAAACAACTCACGCCAATTGGCGTGAGCTGACATATTCGCAAAAAAACATATACGCACAGTTCACCAACCCGCTATAGCCATTAACCTTGGACGCTTATCTTTTGCTGATACATGGAGAGAAGTGTCTCATGCAAACTAGGCATCTCTAACACCCCCACAGTATCGAAAAGTTTGGCTGAACTTCCATAAAGTTCTTTTACTTCATCGCTCCGGACGAAAGCCGGGTCCACTACTATATTAGGCCGATACCCAGCAATCTGTACCATTTCGTCAATCACGCTGAGCAAGGAAATACTCCGCCCCGAACAGATATTGACAAACTCACTATGCTTTTCGCATGTCAAAAGGCGCGCATAGGCCTCAACCACGTATCTCACATCGGAAAGATCGCGAGAAACGTCCAGATTCCCCAATCTGATTTCCTTTTCACCTCTGGCAAAAGCACCGACGATCTTGGAAAACACAAAGGACTCCGATTGGCCTGGCCCCGTGTAGTTAAAAGGCCGCGTCACCAATATAGGCAAGCGAACAAACCACTTACGGAGCAGCGCCTCCATGGCGAACTTGCTCAGAGCATAATGGTTCATCGGCTGTGGCTGGGCAGACTCCACGATAGGTGACGAAAGCGCGTTGCCGTAAATATTGGCGCTACTGGCAATTACCACCTTTTCGATGTCTATTTTCGACTCGATGATAGCGGTAAGCAGACTTTCCGTACCCAGTACATTGACTCGGTAGTAGGACAGCGCATCACTGCCCGTCACATGTGCCAAGGCAGCCAAGTGGATGACATGAGTCGGTTGAACCTGCTTGATCCAATCGCACAACCGATCAGTCTCATTAAGGTCAGCTTCCAAGTGATCAAACTCACAAGGTAGTCGCTGCCCTCCCAGGCCGGCAACCTGCCAGCCAGCCTGGGTCAGAGTCTCGGCCAGGTGCCTCCCGGTAAAACCGGAGAGGCCCGTGATCAAGACCCTGCGGTCATTAGTGTGAGACGCCATTACGAGCCCTTCTCAAGTCCGCCTCTACCATCAATTGGCAAAGTTGCTCCAGCGTCGTTTCAGGCTTCCAGCCCAGGCGCTCCTTGGCGAAGGAGGGATCACCGATCAACAATTCCACTTCTGCAGGTCGGTAGAAACGAGGGTTAACTTTGACTCGAGTCACACCTGTCCTACGGTCGACACCAAACTCGTTCTCCCCACTTTCACGCCAGTCGATATCAACACCGACAGCCTTGAAACTCATGGAGACAAAGTCACGAACGGTTTCAGTGCGATTTGTAGCCAGTACAAAAGTTTCCGGAGTATCGATCTGCAACATGCGGTGCATGCCATCTACGTACTCTTTGGCAAAACCCCAATCACGCTTGGCATCCATATTGCCGAGTTCCAGAACTTGCTGAGTACCTATTTCAATATTAGCTACCGCGTCGGTAATTTTTCGAGTAACGAACTCTTTACCTCTCAGCGGGGATTCATGATTAAACAAAATACCGCTGGTAGCGAAGATACCATAAGACTCACGATAGTTTATCGTGGTCCAATGAGCGAACAACTTCGCCACCCCATAAGGGCTCCGAGGATAAAACGGGGTACTTTCGGATTGGGGAACAGCTTGAACCAATCCAAACATCTCAGAAGTCGATGCCTGATAATAACGTATCTTGGGGTTCACGATCCGAATTGCTTCAAGCAGATTAAGCGCACCAACACCCGTAATCTGAGCCGTAGTGATAGGCTGATCAAAAGAAACACCAACAAAACTTTGGGCTGCGAGGTTATACACTTCATCTGGCTTGCAGTTTTCAATCAAGCGAATAGTCCCAGCCAGATCGGTCAAGTCAAACTCGACAAGATGCAGCCGATCATGATTCAGGACACCTAACTCTTCCATCCGCCAGAAGTTTACAGAACTTGTACGCCGATATGCTCCGTATACCTCATAACCTTTTGACAATAACAACTCAACAAGGTAAGCCCCATCCTGACCAGTAACCCCGGTGACCAGCGCATTCTTCCGCATTTGTACAGCCCCTATTTAAATCTTATACACGACCGTAAGTATCATCAAATCGAACAATATCATCCTCACCCAAGTAACTTCCGGACTGAACCTCGATGATTTCAAGAGGTATCGTGCCCGGATTGGAAAGACGATGAACATGCCCAACAGGAATATAAGTACTCTGGTTTTCGTTCAGCTGAAAAACCCGATCCTCACAGGTAACTTCTGCTGTACCAGAAACCACAATCCAGTGCTCTGCACGATGATAATGTTTCTGCAAGCTCAGCGTTGCCTTTGGCTTGACCAATATCCGCTTCACTTGAAAACGTGAGCCAGAATCAATGCTGTCGTACCAACCCCAAGGCCGGTGAACGCGACGATGCAGTTTGGTCTCACTCCGCGAGCAGACATTCAATGCTTCGACAATCGCCTTCACGCCCTGACTGCGCTCCTTGTTGGCAACCAAAACAGCATCAGGCGTCTCGACGATCACGATATTGTCGAGCCCAACAGCGGTCACCAGACGGTGAGAAGCATAAACCAGCGTATTGGCGCTGGATTCGACAATCACGTCACCATGAGTTGCATTGTGGCTGTCATCCTTCTCGCTTGAGCGCCAAACGGCATCCCACGCCCCAAGATCAGACCAGCCTGCATCCATCGCCAGCATCTTGAGTTGCAACTCAGGATGCTTCGCGCAATGCTCAATCACCGCGTAGTCTATTGATTCCGACGGGATAAGAGAGAAGGCATCGGCCTGAGGCCGAATAAATCCACTATCCTGAGCTCTCTCGGCCCAGGCTTTCTCAGTGGCCAGGTAAATATCTTCCCTGAAAATTTTTAGCGCCTTCAACCATACGGATGCTCGCAGAACGAAAATACCACTGTTCCAGAAATAACTACCTTCATCCAGATACTTCTGTGCAGTTTGCAGTCCGGGTTTTTCAACAAAGGCGTCGACTCGCTTAACTTCAGCGGCATCTGTTGAATGAATATAGCCATAGCCTGTTTCAGGGCGATCAGGCTTTATACCCAATATGACAATATCGCCGTCCGCTGCAACTTCAACAGCCTTGCTGATTGACTGGGTGAACATCTGCACATCGAGAATCATTTGATCAGCAGGCGCCACAACCAGAATTGGATCGACCTGTGACAGCTCATCCCGCGCATAGAGAGCAGCCAGTGTGAGTGCGGGCGCCGTATTACGCCCTATAGGCTCGAGAATGATGGAGCTCTTGCTCAGTTTCATCTCCCGAATCTGGTCCAGACACAGGAAACGGTGCTCATCATTGGCGACGATACAAGGTGGCAGCAAATCCGAGCCTGGCGCAGCTATCCCTATCAACCTACCGATGGCTTGCTGAAACAAGGTTTCACGACCTGATATAGCTAGAAACTGCTTAGGGTAGAGCGTTCTGCTAAGGGGCCACAGGCGCGTCCCGGCGCCTCCGGACATGATTACCGGAAGAATCTTCATACAAACCAGATCCCGCGAGTATCAACTACCTGACGCCCCTCCAAAGCCGACGACGGGACAGCCTTGAACTGCTTGTGATCCACCAGAAGCAAAAGAACATCCGCCCGACTGAAGGCCTCTTCTATCGCACACAGTTCCACACCAGGCAATACCAGGGCTGCCGGCAAAGACTCGATATTGGGTTCGACTGCCAGGACTTTGCCAGAGTGAGAGCCCGCAATGTGCTTGGTAATTTCCAACGATGGACTCTCTCGCAAGTCATCGATATCAGGCTTGAATGCCAGACCAAAACAGGCAATAACAACATCTTTCTCGGACTTTTCAGGATTGTGCGAAAGATGCTCAGCCACCGCGGCATCAACTTTTTCAACAACCCAAGATGGTTTGGAATCATTGACCTCACGAGCAGTTTTGATCAGTTTCGCCTGCCCTTCGGCCTGACTGACGATGAACCAGGGGTCGACGGCAATACAATGCCCCCCCACGCCGGGACCAGGCTGCAGGATATTGACTCGAGGATGTCGGTTAGCCAGCTTGATGAGTTCCCACACATCTACACCGAACTTATCGCAGATCATAGAAAGCTCATTGGCAAACGCGATATTGACATCACGAAAGCTATTCTCGGTCAACTTGCACATTTCCGCTGTGCGCGCGTTGGTAAGAATGCACTCACCTTCTACAAACAGCTTGTAAAGACGGGTAGCGGCCTCAGAACACTTAGGTGTCATACCACCAATAACCCGGTCATTTTGCACCAACTCACGCAGCACATGGCCAGGCAATACGCGTTCCGGGCAATGAGCAACTCGAATATCCGATGCCTCGCCATGAGTCTGAGGGAAGGTCAGGTCCGGACGCACCTCGGCCAGCCACTGCGCCATCTGCTCGGTTGCCCCTACAGGCGAAGTGGATTCGAGAATAACCAGGTCACCCTTTTTCAGAACAGGCGCAATCGACTTGCTTGCAGACTCGATATAAGAAAGATCTGGAGCATGATCACCCTTGAAGGGAGTAGGTACCGCAATCAAAAAAGCATCTGCAGGTTCTGCACGAGTGCTGGCACGCAAATACCCTTCGGTTACGGCAGCATGAACTACGATATCAAGATCAGGCTCTACGATATGGATCTGCCCACAGTTGATGGTATCTACGGCTTTCTGGTTAACATCAACACCAACAACTTTTATCTTTCGCGAAGCAAACACTGCAGCAGTGGGTAAGCCGATATACCCTAGGCCAATCACGGAAATAGTGGAAAAGCTCATAACGAAACCTTACTTTTTAAAAGTGGCAAGAGTATTAATAATCCGGGCACAGGCATTACCATCACCATAAGGATTATGAGCAAAGCTCATTTCCTGATAAGCATCGCTATCAAGCAAAAGCTCGCGCAGATTGCTGGTAATCTTTTCCTTCTCAGTTCCGACCAACCTGACGGTACCGGCTTCGATGGCCTCCGGGCGCTCAGTAGTATCACGCATAACTAGCACTGGCTTACCCAGGGACGGAGCTTCCTCCTGCACACCGCCGGAGTCCGTCAGAATCAAGTAGGAACGGTTCATCAAATAGACGAAAGGAAGATAATCCAATGGTTCGATGAGATGAATATTATCGATACCAGACAGCAAACGATTAACAGGTTCGCGCACATTAGGGTTCAAGTGCACAGGATAAACAATTTCAACATCATCAAATTCACGAGCAATAGAAGCCAGTGACATACAGATTCTTTCAAATCCATCACCAAAGCTTTCGCGGCGATGTCCCGTCACAAGAATCAAGCGGCGTTCTGTTGAAAGAAACTTGAACTGCTCCGAAAACTGCTGATTCAGCCTAGTGTTAGATCCGAGCTTTTCAACAACATTGAGCAAGGCATCAATAACAGTATTGCCAGTTACATAAACCGACTCCGGAGGCACCCCTTCCTGCAACAGATTCTGTTCGGATTTTTGGGTAGGCGCGAAGTGAAGGCGCGCCAAAGCCCCTGTCAACTTCCGATTAGCCTCTTCCGGCCACGGCGAATAAAGATTGCCTGTACGCAGCCCTGCCTCGATATGCGCTACAGGGATCTGATGATAATAAGCTGCGAGGGTTGTTGCGAAAGTAGTTGCTGTATCACCATGCACCAGAATGATATCCGGCTTATAAGTGGCAAATACACCCTTCATTCCCTGTAGGATACATGTGGTTACATCGGTAAGGTCTTGGCCTGGCTTCATGATATTTAGATCGAAGTCCGGCTCAAGCTCGAATAACTCCAGCACTTGATCGAGCATTTCGCGATGCTGACCCGTGACACAGATTTTTGCGTCAAAACGCTCATCCGCACGCAATGCCAAAGCCAGTGGTGCCATTTTTATGGCTTCCGGCCGCGTCCCGAAAACACTCAAGATCTTTAAAGTCATTAGATTACCAATGATTCCATATCATTATTTATTCAGCAGTTCAGCCTGAAGCTTTATTACCGCCACACCATTGCCTGACCTATCGAACCACATAAGATCGGACGATTCCGCACCAATCGCAGACATATCACAGGGCATAATACATTATTCGGATACGCCCAGTGAACGATGCCTCACAAGCAGAGCTTTTCGCAGATACCAACAGAAAGCGCCCAGCAGCCACTATTTAGCCACTACCGATTACCTAATAGAGCCACAAATGCATTCAACACGGAATTTGAAGCGAGTAACCTTCAGCCACGCCATCCTCCAGCATCATAATGACCATTATGCCTGAACTGACTGAGCAATTCTGGGCGCCAAGCCAAGTTTTTTATGGTGCTAGAAGCGCCAAAGTGAGGCCTCGAACCGGGAAAATCACTACCGACCTGCCCGTAAAAGAAGAAAAACACCTGAGCCGATAGCCACTGGAAGCCTTTCCGCAAGGCAGCATCGATGCATGAACTGAGCTCACGCCAAAGAAATGTCAAGCCCGTCAAGCAAAAAAACCTGAGGCAACCTCAGTAGCTTCTGAACACAGGCTCCAGTCCAACCTGAAAACACAGCCAACTCAGCGACCTACACGCGCCAAAGCTGAAACAACCTTTTTCAGGAGGACACAGCAGACCGACCTCTAGCTATCAAATAAACAACAAGCACCAGCCCGCTACTCCCGACCAAGCCGATCAGCAACCCCAATGCAAGAATCATGGACTTCACCGGCTTTACCGGCGTGTCATATCGAGCAATACCGCCATCCATTCGATAGACAGACACATCACCAACTTTGACCTCAATCCCTTTATAAAAGTCATACTTACCTTGCAACTCACGCAAACGACCAATAAAGGGGTCATCGGATTTGCGCAACTCCATATTTTCAATCTCAGCCTTCAAAGCCTTGGCCCCGCGCATATAAGCAGGTTGGCCCGCTATATTGCCAGCAACCTCGATGGCCGAGTTTCCTGTTATGATCAACGGCTTTTCAAGCCCCAATGCTTCCGCAACTTGTAATGCCTCCTGAAGCCTAACAATAGAGTCCCCCCGCTCTTTCTGGCTAACATCACGCAATGCTGCAATCTGCTGCTCGACGTTTCGCGCCCCCACCTCAGCCTCACGCCTTACGTTGGCCAATAGCTCCTGCTTTGCCAGATCACTGGCACGAGCTACATATTGGTGAACCCACTCTACAGATTGAGCAGGACTGTCACTGCGCGCAGTAATGGAATAACGATCAGCAAAATCCTTGCCTGGCAGAGCGATGCTCAACCTTTTGGAAAAGCCTGAGTACAATCCATCTTGCGCCCCTTGGCGCTCCTCCTCACTCAAAGAAGGCAGATAGACGTTGTTAAAAAAATCTTGCCGGAGCGACTCAGCCTGAAAATAGGAAATAAATACACCATATACATCTTTAATAGTATAAGGGGTTAACTGAGAATCCTTAGTTCGACCATAGTTAAAGTTTTCTATATCTTTCTGAGTTGGAGGCACCACATATCCTTTGGCTTCATACTCAGGCTTACTCAAAAAGGCAAAGGCGGCGGCAAATAGCACCGACAGTAACGTAAAAATCAGTATCCAAGCCTTTTTATCCCAAAGAACCCGAACAAGCTCCTGCAGATCCACCTCTTCATCTTTCTTGCTCACCATCAAGTCGCCCTGCATGCAAATCAACCTTTTAATTAAACACCCTGACTCAAAAATGCGCCAACAACCCCATACCAGACATCCAAGAAAATCTCCTCATGCTAGCCAGTCTTTGACACCATAGCCACACTACAGGCAACCACTATTTTTTTTGCCCACCCTTGAGCACAGCCCTTAACAATGAACCAAAAATCATACCAATCAACAATGAAAATATAATGTAGATAGAAACAGGAAATGCAGAAATAGAGCGACCCAGAAAGCTCAATACAACAGCCTCCCGGTTCTCCAACACAAAAATGAGAATCGACAAGGCAAAAGCAAAAAAAACAATCGCGAGCAGCACACGCCTCAAAGTACGCATATGATCCCTCCCGCAAAAAACATCACACCTCCTCCTCTTCCTCATTCACACGATCCCGAAGCTCTTTGCCCGGCTTGAAATGTGGAACGAACTTGCCATCCAAACTGACAGACTGACCTGTCTTCGGATTGCGACCTACGCGCGGTGCACGATAGTGCAGGGAGAAGCTACCAAAGCCCCGAATCTCGATGCGATCTCCGGTTGCGAGGCATTGGGACATTTGCTCAAGCATGGTCTTGATGGCCAACTCCACATCCTTGGATGAGAGTAGCCCTTGATGGGTGACAATTCGTTCGATCAACTCCGACTTCGTCATATTTTTCCCTTCTTTTTCAAGCAGCTAGATAAGCGCTTCAAAGGTTTTAGCACGACCGGGGGATTTTGAACAGCCCAAGCATTGACTTATCTCCCCCCTTGCTAAAACGCCACAAACGAGGGCATTCAACAGCGCCTAAAACGAAAACTCCGCAGCAATTTGACCTCCCACCACGCCATCCTACTAGCGGCATATGACAAGCATGGTCCGAGTGAGGTAACCCGCAGGATTCCAGCCAAAGGGATAGTCACCCTCCTCGTCCTTGGCATCACTAGACCTGGTAATGACCTTATAGCCATCCCCCTTGCATTCACGCTCAGCACGCTTGTAGCACTTGTCCCATCCAGCCCCAAGACCGGAGCAATCGATCTCGATACCGCTGACACCACGGACTGCATGGACCTTGGCATTGGTCGTACAGCCCACCAAGACTAGAAGAACTGCGAAAACCACAATGAGACTCTTCATCTACTTCCTTATACCGGGCAATCGCCCCACCATCATTCAGCTCAAGCAAGCCTAGCCCTAAATAGGTTATTGATCCGCTTAAGAAAATAGACACCCGAATGACTCTATTGGTTTCCCCCCTCGACAGATGCAAGCCAGAACCCAAATCGCAGACACAAAAAAGGGCGACCGAAGTCGCCCTTTTTCTATGGTCTGACAGAACTTAGTTCTGCTTTTCCATCTGTGCACGCAACAGGTCGCCCAGAGTGGTAGGACCAGCAGCGATATCCGAAGCAGCTGGCTTGTCGCGCAGGCTCTGGATAGCCTCTTTCTCGTCTTCAACATCTTTCGACTTGATCGAGAGCTGGATTACACGGCTCTTACGGTCAACGCTGATGATCTTGGCTTCAACTTCTTCGCCCTCTTTCAGGACGTTACGAGCATCTTCGATGCGATCACGGCTGATTTCGGAGGCTTTCAGAGTCGCTTCGATATCGTTGGCCAGGGTGATGATGGCGCCTTTGGCGTCAACTTCTTTTACAACACCCTTAACGATTGCACCCTTGTCGTTCTCTTGAACGTACTCGGAGAACGGATCGCTTTCCAGTTGCTTGATACCCAGGGAGATGCGCTCACGCTCTGGGTCAACCGACAGGATAACGGTGTCCAGCTCGTCGCCCTTCTTGAAGCGGCGTACGGCTTCTTCGCCCACTTCGTTCCAGGAGATGTCGGACAGGTGAACCAGACCGTCGATGCCACCGTCCAGACCAATGAAGATACCGAAATCGGTGATCGACTTGATGGTGCCGGAGATTTTATCGCCCTTGTTGAACTGGCCAGAGAAATCTTCCCATGGGTTAGATTTGCACTGCTTGATGCCCAGGGAGATACGACGACGCTCTTCGTCGATGTCCAGAACCATAACTTCCACTTCGTCGCCGACTTGTACGACTTTCGAAGGATGGATGTTCTTGTTGGTCCAGTCCATTTCCGAAACGTGCACCAGACCTTCAACACCTTCTTCCAGCTCAGCGAAGCAGCCGTAGTCGGTCAGGTTGGTTACACGAGCGGTAACGCGAGTGCTTTCTGGGTAACGGGCTTTGATAGCAACCCATGGATCTTCGCCCAGCTGCTTCAGGCCCAGGGAAACACGATTGCGCTCGCGATCGTACTTCAGAACCTTGACATCGATCTCGTCGCCAACGTTGACGATTTCGGAAGGATGCTTGATGCGCTTCCAAGCCATGTCGGTAATGTGCAGCAGGCCATCGACGCCACCCAGATCGACGAATGCGCCGTAATCGGTGAGGTTTTTGACGATACCTTTGACTTGCTGACCTTCCTGCAGGGATTCCAGCAGAGCTTCACGCTCAGCGGAGTTCTCGGCTTCGAGGACGCTACGGCGGGAAACGACAACGTTGTTGCGCTTCTGGTCGAGCTTGATGACTTTAAACTCGAGCTCTTTGCCTTCCAGGTGCGTAGTGTCGCGCACTGGACGGACGTCAACCAGAGAACCTGGCAGGAACGCACGGATGCCGTTAACGTCGACAGTGAAGCCGCCTTTAACCTTACCGTTGATAACGCCCTTGACCACTTCTTCGGCTGCGAAGGCTGCTTCCAGAACGATCCAGCATTCAGCGCGCTTGGCTTTTTCACGGGACAGCTTGGTTTCGCCAAAGCCGTCTTCAACCGAATCCAGAGCAACGTGAACTTCATCACCAACATTGATGGACAGTTCGCCAGCATCGTTGTAGAACTGCTCAAGCGGGATCAGCGCTTCAGACTTCAGACCAGCGTGAACGGTTACCCAACGCGCCTGGTAGTCGATGTCGACGATAACACCGGTGATGATGGAGCCTGCCTGAAGGTTCAGGGTTTTTAGGCTTTCTTCAAAGAGTTCCGCAAAGCTTTCGCTCATTTTAATTCCTGTTGATAAGGGCGAAGAATACGCCCATCTGCCACATCCCAGACAATGTGGGTTACGTTCATATAAAAGAAGGACCGCAGGACTATGACTGGTCCCCTGCGCTCCTCCTTGGTCACCCGGCGATATCGCGAATGGCGATTTCGCTCAGGATGCGTTCCAGCACCTGCTCGATGGACAACTCCGTGGAATCCAGCTGTATAGCGTCAACCGCCGGTTTGAGCGGGGCGACTGCTCGCTGGGTGTCGCGCTCATCGCGCGCACGAATCTCATCTAGCAGACTCGACAGACTAACACCATCGACTTTTCCCTTCAACTGCAAGTAACGACGGCGCGCGCGCTCCTCGGCACTTGCGGTGAGAAATATCTTCAGGGGCGCATCGGGAAATACCACTGTCCCCATGTCGCGCCCATCGGCCACCAGCCCCGGCGGTTCCTGAAAAGCTCGCTGACGCTGCAACAGCGCGTCGCGCACGGCCGGCAGCGCCGCAACCTGGGAGGCCCAGGCGCCGACCTGCTCGTTGCGTAAGTCGTCGGTGACGTCATCACCTTCCAGAATGATGCGTTGCGGATGACCTTCGGTCGCTCCGACGAATTGCACATCCAGATGAGCCGCCAGCAGTTTCAGCGACTCCTCATTGGTCAGGTCGACACCATGATTGCGCGCGGCAAAAGCCAGCAAGCGGTACAGGGCACCGGAATCCAGCAGGCACCAGCCCAAGCGCTTGGCCAGAATCCCGGCAATGGTGCCCTTGCCCGAGCCACTTGGCCCATCAATGGTGATGACTGGCGCCTTGATGTTCACGACTGGGCCTCTTGCGCAACACGAATGCCGACTTGTGCACATAGCGCAAGGAAGTTCGGGAAGGACGTGGCAACGTTGGCGCAATCATGGATGCGGATTGGCGCATTGGCACGCAATGAAGCCACGCTGAAAGCCATGGCGATACGGTGATCGCCATGCCCGTGCACTTCGCCGCCGCCAATCTGGCTGCCATCGATGATGATACCGTCCGGCGTCGGCTCGCACTTGACGCCCAGGGCCAGCAAACCATCGGCCATTACCTGGATGCGGTCGGACTCCTTGACCCGCAACTCTTCGGCGCCACGCAGTACGGTACGCCCTTCAGCGCAGGCTGCGGCAACGAACAGCACCGGGAATTCGTCGATCGCCAGCGGGACCAGCTCTTCCGGAATCTCGATCCCCTTGAGCTTCGCCGCGCGAACCCGCAGGTCCGCCACAGGCTCGCCGCCGACCTCACGCTGGTTTTCCAGGCTGATATCAGCCCCCATCAGGCGCAGGATATCAATTACCCCGGTACGAGTAGGGTTGATACCAACATGCTCGAGCACCAGCTCGGAACCTTCGGCGATGGACGCAGCCACCAGGAAGAAGGCCGCCGAGGAGATATCCGCAGGCACTTCGATATGGGTCGCCTGCAGCTTGCCGCCGGACTCGACCGAGGCCGTGGCGCCGTCGACCGCTACCGGGTAACCGAAGCCGCGCAGCATGCGCTCGGTGTGATCGCGGGTTGGCGCAGGCTCGGTCACAGTGGTCTTGCCTTCGGCGTACAGGCCAGCCAACAGCAGGCAGGACTTAACCTGGGCACTGGCCATTGGCATGGTGTAAGTCAGGCCCTTGAGCTTGTGGCCACCACGGATGGTCATCGGTGGACGCCCTTCCGCTGCGGTTTCAATGACCGCCCCCATCTCGCGCAGCGGATTGGCTACGCGATTCATCGGACGCTTGGACAGCGATGCATCGCCCGTCAGCACGCTATCGAAACTCTGCGCGGCCAACAGGCCGGACAGCAGGCGCATCGAGGTGCCGGAGTTGCCCAGGTAGATCGGCCCCGGAGCCGGCTTCAAGCCATGCAGGCCGACGCCATGAATGGTCACGCGACCATGGTGCGGACCTTCGATCACCACGCCCATGTCACGGAAAGCCTGCAGCGTCGCCAGGGCGTCTTCGCCCTCGAGGAAGCCTTCGACTTCAGTAGTACCGTCAGCCAGGGAGCCGAGCATGATCGAACGGTGAGAAATCGACTTGTCGCCCGGTACACGAATCCGCCCAGTCAGGCGGCCACCAGGATTTGCCAGGAAAATCAGGTTATTGGAGTTCATAGCGTCCACATAGGCCCGACGGGCCAGGATTTTACTGAAATGCTCGCGAGCAACCCGGGCGCGAGTGAATACGCCCAACAACTGGTGCCCATCCCCTGCATCGACCGCGTCGCGCAAGGCGTCGAGGTCGTTGCGAAATGTATCGAGTGTGCGCAGGACAGCTTCGCGATTGGCGAGGAAGATGTCGTGCCACATGACCGGGTCACTACCGGCGATTCTCGTGAAATCACGGAAACCGCCCGCAGCGTAGCGGAAGATGTCCAGATTTTCACTGCGCTTGGCCAACGAATCGACCAGACCGAACGCCAGCAAGTGCGGCAGATGACTGGTCGCCGCCAGCACTTCATCGTGGCGCTCGACCTGCATGTGCTCGACATCGGCCCCCAGCTCTCGCCAAAGCTTGTCGACCACCGCCAGCGCTGCCGGGTCGGTCTGCTCCAGCGGCGTCAGGATCACCTTGTGGCGACGGAACAACTGGCCATTGGCGGCTTCCACCCCGCTCTGTTCGGAACCGGCGATCGGATGTCCCGGAACGAAGCGCGGCGGCATGCCGCCAAAAGCCTCGGTCGCCGCTCGCACCACATTGCCCTTGGCGCTGCCGACATCGGTCAGGATCGCCTGCCCCAGATCCATACCAGCCAGAATCGCCAGCAACTTTTCCATGGCCAGAATCGGCACCGCCAGCTGGATCACATCAGCGCCCCGGCACGCCAGCGCCAGGTCTTCTTCACAGCGATCCACCACACCCAACTCAACGGCCAGCTTGCACGATTGCGGATCGAGATCGACACCGACCACTTCGCGGCATACGCCACTTTCACGCAGGCCCTTGGCAAAGGAACCGCCGATCAGTCCCAGACCGACCACCACCAGGCGACCGATCATAGGCACCGCAGGTTGCACTGGAATGACATCAACCACGAGCCAGAACCTTGGCCAAAGCCTCGAGGAAACGGGCGTTTTCAGCCGGCAGGCCAATGGTCACGCGCAGGTGATTCGGCATGCCGTAGTTGGCCACTGGACGCACGATCACCCCTTCACGCAACAAACCCTGGAACACCGGTGCGGCAATCCGCCCGACATCCACCGCAATGAAGTTACCCCTGGAAGCGATCCAGCTCAGGCCCAGCCCCCGGAAGCCGGCTTCCAACTGCTGCATTCCCGCCTCGTTCAAGCGACGGCTCTCGGCCAGGTAATCGGTATCCTCCAGCGCCGCACACGCCGCCGCCAGGGCCAGGCTGTTGACATTGAAGGGCTGGCGAACGCGATTGAGCACATCGGCAACGGTCGGAGTCGACAAACCATAACCCACGCGCAACGCAGCCAGGCCGTAGGCCTTGGAGAAGGTTCGCGAAACCAGCAGGTTCGGATAGGCCGCCAGGAAATCCAGGCCATCCGGCAGATCGCTACCTTCGGCATATTCGATGTAAGCCTCGTCCAGCACCACCAGTACATGCGCTGGTACGTCCTGGAGGAAATCGTCCAGCACCTCGGCGCTGAACCAGGTGCCGGTCGGATTGTTCGGGTTGGCGATAAAGACCACCCGGGTATCGGCATCAATGGCCTGCAACATGGCCGGCAGGTCATGCCCCCAGTCTTTGGCCGGAACCACACGGGCTTCGGCCCCCACGGCCTGGGTAACGATCGGATAGACCGCAAAGGCGTGTTCGCTGAACACCGCATTCAGGCCAGGCGCCAGATAGGCACGGGCGACCAGCTCCAGAATGTCGTTGGAACCATTGCCCAGGGTGACCTGCGCCAGCTCGACGCCACAGCGTTCGGCCAGCAGGGTTTTGAGCGCAAAACCATTGCCATCCGGATAGCGGGTCAGCTCGGCCAGCTCTTCGCGAATCGCCGCCAGCGCCTTGGGACTGGCGCCCAGCGGGTTTTCGTTACTCGCCAGCTTGACGATTTTCGCCGGATCGATATCCAGCTCGCGTGCCAGTTCGTCCACGGGCTTGCCCGGAACGTAAGGCGAAAGTTGTTGCACGCCCGGCTGTGCCAGAGCGAGGAAGTCGCCACTCATTGTTAAAGCCTCAGAGAACCGCTTTCGGGTAGGAACCCAGCACCTTGAGTGCCACTGCTTCCTGACTGATCTTTTCCAGCACACCCTTGATCAATGGATCGCGGTGGTGGCCGACGAAGTCGATGAAGAACACATAGGTCCACTTGCCGCTGCGCGAAGGCCGGGTTTCGATACGCGTCAGATCGATACCGTTGTCATGGAAAGGCACCAGCAGCTCATGCAGAGCGCCGGGCTTGTTGCTCATGGAAACGATGATCGAGGTCTTGTCGTCGCCAGTCGGCGGCACTTCCTGGTTGCCGATCATCAGGAAGCGCGTGGAGTTGTCCGGGCGATCCTCGATTTTCTCGGCCAGACGGGTCAAGCCATACAGGCTCGCCGCCATATCGCCGGCGATGGCTGCCGAGTTCCACTCGCCCTTGACCCGCTTGGCCGCTTCGGCGTTGCTAGAAACCGCCACCCGCTCGACATTCGGATAATGGGCATCCAGCCACTTGCGGCACTGCGCCAGGGACTGAGCATGGGAGTAGATGCGGCTGATGCTGTCAGTCTTGGTGTTTTCACCGACCAGCAGATGATGGTGGATACGCAGCTCGACCTCGCCGCAGATCACCATGTCGTGCTCCAGGAAACTGTCGAGGGTGTGGTTGACCGCACCCTCGGTGGAGTTTTCCACAGGCACCACGCCAAAGTTCACCGCTCCCGCCGCCACCTCACGGAACACTTCGTCGATCGCCGCCATTGGCTTGCTGATCACCGCGTGACCGAAGTGCTTCATGGCCGCGGCCTGGGTGAAGGTACCTTCCGGACCGAGGTAAGCCACTTTCAGCGGCTGCTCGAGCGCCAGGCAGGACGACATGATTTCACGGAACAGCCGTGCCATCTCTTCGTTGCCCAACGGCCCCTGATTGCGCTCCATCACCCGCTTGAGCACCTGAGCTTCACGCTCAGGACGATAGAACACCGGCACTTCGCCTTCGGCCAGCGAGGCCATCTTTACTCGCGCGACTTCCTGGGCGCAGCGCGCGCGCTCACTGATCAGCTCCAGGACTTTCTCGTCCAGAGCGTCGATGCGCAGGCGAAGTGCCTTGAGTTCTTGCTCAGACATTAGCCGTGTTCCTTCTCGAACTCTGCCATGTAGGCCACCAGCGCGTTGACCGCATTGATGTCGACAGCGTTGTAAATGGAGGCGCGCATGCCGCCTACCGAACGGTGCCCCTTGAGGTTCAGCAGGCCGCGCGCGTCGGCGCCGGCCAGGAACGGCTTGTCCAGACGGTCATCGGCCAGGCGGAACGGCACGTTCATCCACGAGCGGTCCGACTTGTTGATCGGGTTGCTGTACAGGCCGCTGGCGTCGATGAAGTCGTACAGGGTGCGCTGTTTGACGTCATTGAGCTTGGCGATGGCTTCCACCCCACCCTGCTCCTTGAGCCACTCGAACACCAGGCCGGACAGGTACCAGGCCAGGGTCGGCGGAGTGTTGTACATCGAGCCGTTGTCCGCCGCGACCTTGTAGTTGAGCATGGTCGGGCACAGCGCGCGCGCGCGACCCAGCAGGTCCTCGCGAACGATATTGACCAGGATGCCGCTCGGGCCGATGTTTTTCTGCGCGCCGGCATAGATCATGCCGAAACGGGAGATATCCACAGGGCGCGAGAGGATGTCGGAAGACATGTCGGCCACCAGCGGAACGTCGCCGGTTTCCGGGATCCACTGGAATTCCAGGCCGCCGATGGTTTCGTTCGGCGCGTAGTGCACGTAGGCCGCGTCTTTCGACATCTGCCACTCGTTCTGGCCAGGGATGGCGAAGTAATCGTAAGGCTTGGCGGTGGCAGCCACATTGACATGGCCGTAGCGCGAGGCTTCTTCAATGGCTTTCTGCGACCAGATACCGGTGTCGATATAGTCGGCCGTGCCATTTTCCGGCAACAGGTTCAGAGGGATCTGAGCAAATTGCTGGCTGGCGCCGCCTTGCAGAAACAGCACTTTATAGTTCGAGGGGATATTCAGCAGATCACGCAGATCCTGCTCGGCCTTGGTGGCGATGGAGACGAACTCATCGCTGCGATGGCTCATCTCCATGACCGACAGGCCCTTGCCATGCCAATCCAGCAATTCGGCCTGGGCACGCAACAGGACAGCTTCAGGTAGCGCAGCGGGACCTGCGCAGAAGTTATAGGCTCGTTTGCTCACATCCACTCTCGCTATGCATTCACGGTAGCGGACAGAGCAAACACTCTGCCCTGCTACGATTTATTTAGTCTTGCGACTCTTCTTCGCCCGCGGCGTCAGCCTGCTGGCCTTCGACGGCATCATCCGCGTCGGTCGCCGTATCCAGCACGGCGCCCTCGAGCACCTCGCCATCCTCGTCTTCCAATTCGTCGCCTTCGACTTCCGACGGCTCCTGAACCCGCTCCAGGCCTACCAGCGTTTCGTCGCTGGCCAGCTTGATCAAGGTCACACCCTGGGTGTTACGGCCCAGGCTGGACACTTCATCGACCCGGGTGCGCACCAGGGTGCCCTGGTCGGAAATCAGCATGATTTCCTCGCCGTCGAGCACCTGGACCGCTCCGACCAGGCGGCCGTTACGTTCGTTGCTGACCATGGCAATAACGCCTTGACCGCCGCGCTTGTACTCAGGGAACTCGGTGATCGCCGTGCGCTTGCCATAACCACGCGCCGAAGCGGTGAGGATCTGGCTGCCTTCTTCCGGAATCAGCATGGAGATCAGCTTCTGCCCTTCCGGCAGACGCATGCCACGCACACCACGGGCGGTACGGCCCATGGCACGAACGTCGGACTCCTTGAAGCGAGTCACCTTGCCACCATCGGAGAACAGCATGACTTCGCGCTCGCCATCGGTGATCGCGGCGGAAATCAGCACGTCGCCTTCGTCCAGCTCCAGCGCGATCAGACCAACGCTGCGCTGACGGCTGAAGGATTCCAGCGGGGTCTTCTTCACGGTGCCGTTGGCGGTCGCCATAAAGATGTAGTGACCCTCGGTGTATTCCTCGACCGGCAGCATGGTGGTGATGTATTCACCGTCATCCAGCGGCAGCAGGTTGACCAGCGGACGACCGCGGGCGGCACGGGAAGCCTCGGGGATTTCGTAGGTTTTCAGCCAGTAGACCTTGCCCTTGCTGGAGAACAGCAACAGCGTGGTGTGACTGTTGGCCACCAGCAGGTGAGCGATGTAGTCCTCATCCTTGACGCCGGTTGCCGACTTGCCTTTGCCGCCACGACGCTGGGCCTGGTACGCGGCCAGCGGCTGGGTCTTGGCATAGCCACCGTGGGAAATGGTCACGACGCGTTCTTCTTCCGGGATCATGTCGCCCAGGGTCAGGTCGAGACGGGCATCGAGGATCTCGGTGCGACGCACATCGCCGTATTCGGCGCGAATCACTTCCAGCTCTTCGCGGATCACTTCCATCAGGCGCGTGGCGCTGTTGAGGATGCGGATCAGCTCGCCGATCTGGTTGAGGATCTCCTGGTACTCGGCCAGCAGTTTTTCATGCTCGAGGCCGGTCAGGCGGTGCAGACGCAATTCCAGAATGGCTTGCGCCTGCTCTGGCGACAGGAAGTACTTGCCGTCGCGCAGACCGTATTGCGGATCGAGGTTCTCCGGACGGCAGGAATCCGCGCCGGCACGCTCGACCATGGTCATCACCGCGCTGGATTCCCAAGGCGTGCTGATCAGCGCTTCCTTGGCTTCCGACGGGGTCGGCGAGGCCTTGATCAGGGCGATGACCGGGTCGATGTTCGACAGGGCAACGGCCTGGCCTTCGAGAATGTGACCACGCTCACGAGCCTTGCGCAGTTCGAACACGGTGCGGCGGGTCACCACTTCACGACGGTGACGCACGAAGGCTTCCAGCAGGTCCTTCAGATTGAGGATCCGCGGACGACCGTCGATCAGCGCAACGATGTTGATACCGAACACGCTCTGCAGCTGGGTCTGGGCGTAGAGATTGTTGAGGATCACCTCCGGCACTTCGCCACGACGCAGCTCGATCACTACGCGCATACCGTCCTTGTCGGACTCGTCGCGCAGCTCGGTGATGCCTTCGAGCTTCTTCTCCTTGACCAGCTCGGCGATCTTCTCGATCAGACGCGCCTTGTTCAGTTGGTAAGGCAGCTCGGTGATGACGATCTGCTGGCGGCCACCGACCTTGTCGATGTCCTCGATGATCGAGCGGGCACGCAT
Source organism: Pseudomonas sp. GW821-FHT09E12 (assembly GCF_059416085.1). Lineage (NCBI taxonomy): Bacteria > Pseudomonadati > Pseudomonadota > Gammaproteobacteria > Pseudomonadales > Pseudomonadaceae > Pseudomonas > Pseudomonas sp. GW821-FHT09E12. The sequence continues at coordinate 195,245 of NZ_JBWKOM010000010.1, forward strand.
GTAAATGCGCCCGCGACCGGTACGGTAGGCTTCGATGATGCCTTCGCGACCATTGATGATCGCCGCGGTCGGGAAGTCCGGACCCGGGATGTGCTGCATCAGCTCATCGACGGTCAGCTCCGGGTTGTCGATCAGGGCCAGGCAACCGTCGATGACTTCGCCGAGGTTGTGCGGCGGAATGTTGGTCGCCATGCCCACGGCAATACCGCTGGAACCGTTGACCAGCAGGTTGGGGATCTTGGTCGGCATGACCGCGGGGATCAGTTCGGTGCCGTCGTAGTTCGGCACCCAGTCCACGGTTTCCTTGTGCAGGTCGGCCAGCAGCTCGTGCGCCAGCTTGGTCATGCGCACTTCGGTGTATCGCATGGCCGCCGCGTTGTCGCCGTCGACCGAACCGAAGTTACCCTGGCCGTCTACCAGCAGGTAGCGCAGGGAGAATGGCTGGGCCATACGAACGATGGTGTCGTACACCGCGGTATCACCGTGCGGGTGATACTTACCGATCACGTCACCGACAACACGGGCAGATTTCTTGTACGGCTTGTTCCAGTCGTTACCGAGCTCGCTCATCGCGTACAGCACACGCCGGTGCACGGGCTTCAAGCCATCGCGCGCATCAGGCAGTGCCCGCCCGACGATTACGCTCATCGCGTAGTCGAGATAGGACTGTTTCAGCTCGTCTTCGATATTGACCGGGAGGATTTCTTTGGCCAGTTCGCCCATGAGAAGCCTGATTCCTTTTTCTGGTGAAACTTCGTCACATCCATATGGGACGAACGAAGCTCGCCGCTGCAGGCCTAGTGCCATGCACCGACTTACGACAAATCAACAAGTTATGCCATGGATTTGCGCAGTGAAGGCGGTCACTTCGGACCACCTTGGAAACCGCCGGATGTTATCACAATCGCCGCCACGCACCTATCCCCCTGATGCGCATGGAGCATAGTTAGTTGACCGGTGACAGGCTGATAAGAGACGAGAGAAGCTCAGAGGCTGATTTCGTGCGTAAATGCGGATTTTTTCCCGGACTGACGACCACCCCACGGCAGCCGTCAGCGAAACCTTTTGCAAAACGATCTCAGTGCAAGCGCTTGCGGCACATCAATTGGGCCATTTTCGCAGTGTCGGGACGCTCGACTATGCCTTTCTCGGTAACGATGGCGTCGATCAGGTCCGCCGGGGTGACGTCGAATACCGGGTTGTAGGCCTGCACATCCGCCCCTACCCGCTTGCCACCGACCTCGAGCAACTCCTTGCCATCACGCTCCTCGATCGGAATGTCTTCGCCACTGGCCAGGGCCATGTCGATGGTCGAACTCGGCGCGACCACCATGAAACGCACGCCGTGGTGCATTGCATTGACCGCCAGCTGATAGGTGCCGATCTTGTTCGCCACATCGCCATTGGCGGTAATGCGGTCGGCGCCAACGATCACCCAAGTCACGCCCTTGGTTTTCATGATGTGCGCGGCAGCGGAGTCGGCATTCAAGGTCACCGGGATGCCCTCGTTGGCCAGCTCCCAGGCAGTCAGCCGCGAGCCTTGCAGCCAGGGACGGGTTTCATTGGCATACACCCGCTCGACCATACCTTCGATAAAGGCCCCGCGAATCACCCCCAGGGCCGTTCCGAAGCCGCCGGTCGCCAGGGCGCCGGTGTTGCAGTGGGTCAGGATGGCCTGGGCATTGCCCTGATGCCGGCGAATCAGGTCGACACCCAACTGGGCCATGGTCAGGTTGGCTTCGCGGTCGCTTTCATGAATGGCCAGGGCTTCCGCCTCCAGCACCGCCAGCGGGTCGGCGTGGCCCTTGAGGCGCTCCAGGCGTTCACGCATGCGGTTCAGCGCCCAGAACAGGTTGACCGCGGTCGGACGCGAATCGGCGAGCAGTGCGAAGTCTTCTTCCATCGCCGCCTGCCAGGCACCACCGGCGGCAAAACGCGCGCGCGCTGCCAGGACCACGCCATAGGCTGCGCTGATACCGATCGCCGGCGCGCCACGCACCACCATTTCGCGAATGGCCTGCGCGACGCCAGCCGCGCTGGTGTAGGCAATCCAGCTTTCCTCGAAGGGCAAAATACGCTGATCGAGCAGATACAGGGCGTCATCCCGCCAATCGATGGCCTTCACCTTCTCCGCTGCCAACAGTCGATCGCGCATCCCTCACCCCGCACTCATGAACAAAAGCCGCCGATTATAGCGATCCCCCGGCGAAGACGCTCGGGTATACTTCGCCATCCTCCACAAACGCCCTGGAACCGATCTTCGATGCCGAACCCTGTCGTTGCGCTCGACCTACTCCTGTTGCCGACCTGGCTGGTGCCTGTTGAACCGGCCGGCGTGGTGCTCAAGGAGCACGGCCTGGGTATCCGCGACGGCCGCATCGTGTTCATCGGCCCGCGCGCCGCGGCCTTGAAGCTGCAGGCTGCCGAGGTCCGCGAGTTGCCGGGCATGCTGCTCAGCCCTGGCCTGATCAACGCCCACGGCCACGCGGCGATGACCCTGTTCCGCGGCCTGGCCGACGATCTGCCGCTGATGACCTGGCTGGAGAACCACATCTGGCCCGCCGAAGCCAAATGGGTCGATGAAGCCTTCGTCCGCGACGGTACCGACCTGGCCATCGCCGAACAACTCAAAGGCGGTATCAGCTGCTTTTCCGACATGTACTTCTTTCCGAAGGTTGCCAGCGAGCGCGTGCACAACAGCGGCATTCGGGCGCAGATCGCCATTCCGGTCCTCGACTTTCCGATTCCGGGCGCCCACAGCGCCGACGAGGCCATCCGCCAGGGCGTCGAGCTGTTCAGCGACCTCAAGCATCATCCGCGCATCAAGATCACCTTCGGTCCCCACGCGCCCTACACGGTCAGCGACGAAAACCTGGAGAAGATCCGGATCATTGCCGAAGAACTCGATGCCTCCATTCATATGCACGTCCATGAAACCGCCTTCGAGGTGGAACAGGCCGTCGCCCGGCACGGCGAGCGGCCCCTGGCCCGCCTGGCGCGACTGGGACTGCTCGGGCCGCGCTTCCAGGCCGTACACATGACCCAAATCAGCGATGACGACCTGGCTTTGCTGGTAGAAACCAATAGCAATGTCATTCATTGCCCGGAGTCGAACCTGAAACTGGCCAGCGGCTTCTGCCCGGTGGAACGGCTGTGGCAGGCTGGCGTCAATGTTGCAGTAGGCACCGACGGGGCCGCCAGCAACAACGACCTGGACCTGCTCGGTGAAATCCGCACCGCCGCATTGCTGGCCAAGGCCGTGGCAGGCTCGGCCACCGCCCTGAATGCCCACCAGGCGCTGCGCATGGCCACCCTCAACGGCGCGCGGGCCCTGGGCCTGGAGAGCGAGATCGGCTCGCTGGAACTCGGCAAGGCCGCGGACCTGGTGGCCTTTGACCTGTCCGGCCTGGCGCAGCAACCGATCTATGACCCGGTTTCGCAGCTTATATATGCCACCGGCCGCGATTGCGTGAAACACCTTTGGGTCGCCGGCAAGCAATTGCTCGACGACCGGCGCCTGACGCGCCTGGACGAACAACAGCTGCACGCCACGGCGACAGCCTGGGGCCGGCGCATCAGCGGCCATACCGAATAGCAGGAACCCTCGAGCCCCGGCTCGAGACCGACAGCCAGAATTTTCCAGATTCAGAGGATTACCCATGAGTAACGTCGACCACGCCGAAATCGCCAAATTCGAAGCCCTCGCCCATCGTTGGTGGGACCGCGAGAGCGAATTCAAACCGCTGCACGATATCAACCCGCTGCGGGTCAACTGGATTGACGAACGCGTCAACCTGGCCGGCAAGAAAGTCCTCGACGTCGGTTGCGGCGGCGGCATCCTCAGCGAAGCCATGGCCCAGCGCGGCGCCACGGTAACGGGTATCGACATGGGCGAGGCCCCGCTGGCGGTGGCACAACTGCATCAACTGGAGTCCGGGGTAAACGTCGAGTATCGGCAGATAACCGCCGAAGCCCTGGCCGAGGAAATGCCCGAGCAGTTCGACGTCGTCACCTGCCTGGAAATGCTCGAGCACGTGCCGGACCCCTCCTCGGTGATCCGCGCGTGCTTTCGCATGGTCAAGCCCGGCGGCCAGGTGTTCTTCTCCACCATCAACCGCAATCCGAAGGCTTATCTGTTCGCCATCATCGGCGCCGAATACATCATGAAGCTGCTGCCGCGCGGCACCCATGACTTCAAGAAATTCATCCGACCTTCCGAACTGGGCGCCTGGAGCCGTGACGCCGGCCTGACCGTCAAGGACATCATCGGCCTGACCTACAACCCGCTGACCAAGCACTACAAGCTGGCCGCCGACGTCGACGTCAACTACATGATCCAGACCCTGCGGGAGGAATAAGCCCATGCGTATCAGAGCAGTTCTTTTCGACATGGACGGCACCCTGCTCGACACCGCGCCGGACTTCATCGCCATCTGCCAGGCCATGCGCGCCGACCGCGGCCTGGCGCCGATCGCAGACAAACATATCCGTGACGAAATCTCCGGTGGCGCCCGGGCGATGGTCGCCGTGACCTTCTCGATGGACCCGGAATCCCCGGGGTTCGAGGAGCTGCGCCTGGAGTTTCTGGAGCGTTACCTCAAGCATTGCGCGGTGCACAGCAAACTGTTCGACGGCATGGCCGAGCTGCTGGCCGATATCGAGAAGGCCAATCTGCTCTGGGGCGTGGTCACCAACAAGCCGGTGCGCTTTGCCGAGCCAATCATGCAGCAGTTGGGCCTGGCGGAACGTTCCGCCCTGCTGATCTGCCCGGATCACGTGAAGAACAGCAAACCCGATCCGGAACCATTGATCCTGGCGTGCAAGATGCTCGACCTCGACCCGGCCAGCGTACTGTTCGTCGGTGACGACCTGCGCGACATCGAATCGGGCCGCGACGCAGGCACCAGGACCGCCGCCGTGACCTACGGTTACATCCATCCGGACGACAATCCCAAGCACTGGGGCGCCGATGTGGTGGTCGATCATCCGCTGGAACTGCGCCTGGTCCTGGACCAGGCGCTGTGCAGCTGCTGATATGCCCTGGCTTTCGCTTCTGATTTCCCGAGGTTTTTATGTTTGATTATTCCGCCCGCCCCGAACTGCTCAAAGATCGGGTCATCCTGGTCACCGGCGCCGGTCGTGGCATCGGTGCCGCTGCCGCCAAGACCTTCGCCGCCCATGGCGCCACCGTGCTGTTGCTGGGCAAGACCGAAGCCAACCTGACCCAGGTCTACGACGAGATCGAAGCCGCCGGCCATCCTCAGCCGGTGGTGATTCCGTTCAACCTGGAAACCGCCCTGCCGCACCAGTACGACGAACTGGCTGCTATGGTCGAAGCCGAGTTCGGCCACCTCGATGGCCTGCTGCACAATGCCTCGATCATTGGTCCGCGCACACCGCTGGAACAGCTGTCGGGCGAGAACTTCATGCGGGTGATGCAAGTCAACGTCAACGCCATGTTCATGCTGACCAGTACCCTGCTGCCGCTGCTCAAGCTGTCCCAGGACGCCTCGGTGGTGTTCACCTCCAGCAGCGTTGGCCGCAAGGGCCGTGCCTACTGGGGCGCCTATGGCGTTTCGAAATTCGCCACCGAAGGCCTGATGCAAACCCTGGCCGACGAAGTCGACGGCGTCGCACCGGTTCGCGCCAACAGCGTCAATCCGGGCGCTACCCGCACCAGCATGCGCGCCCAGGCCTACCCGGGGGAAAACCCGAGCAACAACCCGGCCCCCGAGGAGATTATGCCGGTCTACCTGTACCTCATGGGTCCGGACAGTACCGGGATCAACGGCCAGGCATTCGACGCCCAGTAATCCTTTCTTTGGCCGCGGCGGAATACCGTCGCGGCACTCCTTTCCCGGCAGTCTTCCACCCTGTCATCGCCAGACAAATGCCACCCCGGGCCACGCCAAGCCTTGGCACTGTCAGCCAACCCGCTGAATTCAAAAGCGTTTTAATCGGATGAAGCGAATGGCATGACTTTCGCTCTCATCTCCCTCAAATAGGCAGTGTATTGGCGAAACTCAGCGACGATCGAGTCGGGGCTTATAACGGCCCGTAAAGCGGATTAGACTGTGATCGCTTGTCCTACGGGACTGATGGAACAGTATGACGTGCAGCCATGAGCCGCTCTCACCCAGCCAGTAAGACTGCATTACGTGCCCAGGGGCTCACGCCATATGAAAATACCGACCCAGACCAACGCAATTGACTTCAATAGCGCCAAATTGCAACGCCTGGGCTTTGGCCAGCAGCCACCACTCCTGCAACGCCCGGTCAGCCTTGCCCAGTTGCGCCAGCAACTGAGCCTGCAATTACAGACCAGCCTGGAGCCTCAACGCATTCTCGGCCTGTTCTTCCGCGAAACCCAACGCCTTGTGCCCCTGGATGCCCTGGTTTACCAGCACAAGCCCAGCGACCTGCGCCTGGAGTTCGGCCAGCGCGGCCGCCACTCCATCAGCTACAGCCTGAGCCATGAAGGCGAGACCATGGGCGAGCTGGTATTTCGGCGCAATCAGCGTTTCAGCAACCAAGAACAGGGCCATCTGGAATCCCTGCTGTCCACCCTGCTTTATCCGATGCGCAACGCTCTGCTCTATCGGGCCGCGACCCGTAGCGCCCTGCGCGACCCTTTGACCGATACCGGCAACCGGATCGCCATGGACCAGACGCTGCAACGGGAAATCGAAATGACCCGCCGCCACCTGCACCCACTGTCGCTGCTGATGCTGGATATCGATCACTTCAAGAGAATCAACGACAGCCACGGCCACAGCGCCGGCGATGAAGTGCTCAAGGCTGTTGCCGCGGCCATCAAGGCGCAGTTGCGCAACGTCGACATGGTGTTTCGTTTTGGCGGCGAGGAGTTCCTGATCCTGCTGTCCAACACCGGACGCGATGCCGCCGCCATGGTGGGAGAACGACTGCGCCAGGCGGCCCAGGCCAAGGATTACTGGGCGGATGGCAAGTTGATCGAGCTGACGGTCAGCCTGGGTTGCTCGACCCTGCTGCCAGGGGAATCAGCCGACAGCCTGCTGCGCCGTGCGGACAGCGCGCTGTATGTGGCCAAGCGCGAAGGCCGCAACCGCCTGGCGATGGCCGGCTGAGAGAATGGCTGGGGCCGCCTCCATCGGAGGCCGCCATTCAACCTTCGACCAGCGCCATCCGCTCACGGGCCGCCGGGGTCTTTTCCTGTTGCATGCAACGCTCCAGGAACAGGTACATGTAGTCATAACTCTTGCAGATCGCCTGGCGCAGCTCGCCCTGCAAGGCTTTGCTCGGCTTCATGCCGGCCAGGGTACAGATGATTTCCAGCGCCTCCCAAGGATGCGCATCGTCGTACTGGGCATGCATTTTCAGCCACTTCATCGCCCGCTTGCGCTCTTCTTCGGGAAAGGCCGCCGCATACACGCCGGAGGAGCAGACCAGCGCCGACCACTCACCCGTGGCGCCCTCGATTGCGTAGTTGGTCGCAGCGATCGCCACGATCAATGAGTCGGCGGAGCTGGTGTGCCAGCACCAATGACTCAAAGCGTGCAGCTCCGGTGGGACCTGTTGCGCCTGCAGATCTTCCAGGCTCACGCCATGGGCGCGGCTCCAGTTCACCCAGTAATCGGCATGATTGAGCTCGACCCGGATATTGCGCATCAGCCAGCGCCGCGCCATGTCCTCACCGGGGTGACGGGCGAAGCGGGTCTTGGTCAGGTTCTGCGCCATGTACAGGGCGAACTGCTCGACAACCGGCCAGCCGCCGATCAGGTACTGACGCATGGTTTTGTTGCTGAGCTTGTTGTCGCGCATGCGCTGGTACAGTTCGTGGTCGACCACGCGGCGCTTGCTCTCGCTGCAATCCTGGATCAGCTGCTGGGCCCAGGCCGGATAACTTGCAGCGTCCATGAGCGGACCGGTTCTGTTGAATGCGTCGATCACTGTCGGGGCTCCTTTTGATGGTGATGGTACGGATCAGCGAGAGATTCAACGGAACGTGCCAGGAGCCTTGAACAACAGAGGCTGTGGTCGCGAAGGCCGGCACTGCAGACTGTCGCAGGTGAAGAGTTGCGGGCGCTCGATCAGGTAGCCCTGAGCGTAATCCACGCCAATCTCCAACAATGCCTGCTCAATCTGCGGTGTTTCGACAAACTCGGCAATCGTGCGTTTGCCCATCACATGACCGATATGGTTGATCACCTCGACCATCGCGCGATTGATCGGGTCGTCCAGCATATCTTTTACGAAACTTCCATCGATCTTGAGGAAGTCTACAGGCAAATGTTTGAGATAAGCGAATGACGACATTCCCGCACAAAAGTCATCCAACGAAAAGTGACAGCCCAAGCCCTTGAGCTCGTTGATAAATCGAATCGCACTGCCGAGATTGGAGATAGCGCTGGTCTCGGTGATTTCAAAACAAATCAGGTCCGGTGGCACACCGTGGACGATGAACTGCTCGCGCAGGAAGTCCAGGAAAGCCTCGTCACCGATGGTCGCGCCCGACAGATTGATCGCACACATCGCCAGGGGCCCTTCGCGTTCCTCGCGGATGCATTCGGCGATGATCTTGAACACATTCTCCACCACCCAACGGTCAAGGGAGGTCATCAGGCCGTAACGCTCGGCGGCCGGAATGAAGCTGTCGGGCAGGATCATCCGCCCCGCCTCGTCGTGCAGGCGCAGCAGAATCTCGATATGCCCGCCGAGCCGGTCCACATGACCCAGAGCGGCTATTTCCTGGGCATAAAGACAGAAGCGGTTTTCCTCCAGGGCCATATGCAGACGCTGTACCCAGGCCATTTCACCGAACCGCAGAGACAGCTCCGAGTCGTCCGCATGATAGACCTGGACCCGGTTGCGCCCTTTCTCCTTGGCCATGTAGCACGCCATGTCCGCTGCCCGCAGTGATGCTTCGAGGGTGGTCGGGGTTTGCGCCACATGCACCAGGCCAATGCTGACCGTGGTGACGAAGGGCCGGCCCTTCCAGACAAAATGCAGGTTCTGCACCGTCTGGCGCAGGCCTTCGGCGATCTTTTCCGCCGCTTCCGGCGAGCAGTTCTCCAGCAGGATGCCGAACTCATCGCCCCCCAGGCGCGCCAGGGTATCGCCCTCGCGCAGGCCCGACTGGAGCAAGGCGCAGATATGCCGGAGCAACTCATCCCCTGCCGCATGGCCGCAGGTATCGTTGACCAGCTTGAACTGGTCCAGGTCGAGGAACATCAGGGCGTGCCGCCCCGGTTGCCGGCTCAAGCTGTGCAATGCCTGCTCCAGGCGGTATTCGAACTCGCGACGGTTCGCCAGGCCAGTCAAGGCGTCGTGGGTCGCCTGCCAGGACAGATTGGCGATGTACTGGCGCTCCTGGGTCATGTCGTGCAGCACCAGCACCGTACCGCTGACCTTGCCGGCGTTCTGGATAGGCGCGCCGACCAGGGTCACCGACACCGTGCTGCCATCCAGGCGCTGGATCAGCTTCGAGTGCTCGCTGCCACCACTGAGCTGGCCACTGAGAATGTGCTCGATCAGGGTAAAGCCGTCGGTCTGGGCATTTTCATCCAGCAGATTGAACAAGGCCGCCAGCGGCAGCCCCATGGCCTGCTCGGCCTTCCAGTGGGTCATTTCCTCGGCGGCCGGGTTCATGTAGGCGATGGCGCCGTCCACGTCGGTGGTGATGACGCCGTCGCCAATGGATTGCAGGGTGATCTGCGCCCGTTCCTTTTCCAACTGCAGGGCGCTGGCAAATTCATGACGCTGGGCCAGCAGCTTATGGGTGCGCAGCAAGGCCAGAACAATCAGCCCCAGCGCGGTGGCCAGGTTGGTGATCAGCAACAGCCGCAGGATGACCCGCGAGCCCTCGCCCAAAGCATCGCTAAAGGCCTTGGCAGCGGGCGTCACGCCATCGTTGATGGCGAAAATCTGGTTCTTCCAGCGCTGGATATCGGCTTCGGAGGCCTGGTTGCTGGTAATGCTGCGGTGCATTTCATGGGCCACGCTGTCGAGTTGCACCAGATAACTGTCGCCCACGGTCCACAGGTCGATGGCTTTTTCCAGGTAGCTGAAATGGCGGAAGTTCAGGTACAGCCAGATCACGCTGTCGCTGTCGTCAGGGTGGTTGCCACCCTTGAGAATCCCCGCCCGCGCGGCATTCAGGTCGGGCGGTTGCTGATCCAGCGCGACCCGCAGCTCATGCCCGCCCTGAGGCACGGCAATAGCATTCTGGTACTTCAGAAAGATCGATTCGTCGCGGCTGTCGGCGTAGAGATTGAGGTAGTAGATGGCGTCCTTCTGGCCCTTGGACCAAAGGCTCTCCCCGGCAACGTAACCACGTACCGCCGAAAGGACATATAAGCTGAGGCCACCCAACAGCGCTTGAAACAACACCACCGCAATAAATGGCCAGACGATGCCCAATAACCGTGGCGTTCCGAGAGTCCGCTTTTGCTTCATGAGGTCCCTTGCATAAGCACTGCCAGATGAACACCCGAGGAAATACCGCTCCTGACAGCACAGACTAGGCTAATTTCCGCCGCTTCGAGCGCACAGGCCGTGACGTTCGAGCACGCTGCCAGTCAAGACACGACAGGGCCGCGCCCCAGGAGGGTCATTTCCACCAGAGAATTCAAGCACTAAGCACAGAAAACCGGATAAAACTCAAGGTCGCTGGACTTGCTGCAAGTGCCCGTAAAGCTTGGCGTAAAGGCCGCCGTCGGCAATTAGCTGCTGATGGTCGCCATCTTCGGCAATCTGCCCGCCATCGAACACCAGAACCCGATCCGCCTGTTTTACCGCGGACAGGCGGTGGGCAATGATCAGCGTGGTCCGGCCATGGAGGAAACGCGTCAGCGCCTGGTGCAGGTTGTACTCGGTGGCGGCGTCCAGCGCGGAGGTGGCTTCGTCGAGGATCACCACCTTGGGTTCGGCCAGGACCATCCGCGCGATGGCCAGGCGCTGGCGCTGGCCGCCAGACAGACGCACGCCGGAACGGCCGACCACACTGTCCAGGCCGTTGGCCAGGGCGCGGACCGTCGAGTCCAACTGGGCAATTTCCAACGCCCGCCAACAGGCCTCGTCGCTGCGCTCGCGGCCCATGGTCAGGTTGGCGCGGATGCTGTCGTTGAACAGCGCCGGATGCTGCAACACCACCGCCACATTTTCCCGCAGGGTTTCCAGGCCGATTTCCTGCTGGGTCTTGCCGCCAAAACGAATCACGCCCGCCTGCGGTGTGTAGAGCCCCAGCAACAGCTGAACCAAGGTACTTTTGCCGCCGCCGCTGGCGCCGACGATCGCCACCTTCTCCCCCGGCTCGATCGACAGGTTCATTTGGTCCAGCACCAGTTCGTCGCCGTAGCCGAAACTCAGGCCGCTGACTTCGATACCCACGGTCTCGCGCCCCTGGAACGGGTCGAAACCGCCGGCATACTGCGGCTCGTCGGCCCGCGACAGTAGCTCGTTGATGCGCGACAACGCGCCACCGGCGGCATAGTAGGCGTACTGCAGGTTCAGCAGTTGTTCCACCGGGCCGATCATGAACCACAGGTAGCTGAATACGGCCAGCATCTGGCCGATGGACAGATCGGAAAACAGCACGGTGAGCATGGCCGCCGCACGAAAGATATCGATCCCGAACTGGAACAGCAGCCCGCTGGCGCGATTGGAGGCGTCGCTCTTCCATTGCGAAGCCACCGCGTAGTCCCGCACATCCTGGGCACGCCGGCCGAGACGGCCGAGGAAAAAGCCCTGGCGGTTGCCCGCACGGACTTCCTGGATCGCATCCAGGGTTTCGGTCAGGGCCTGGGTGAAACGCGAGGTGCTGTCGTTCTCGAGCTTTTTCAGGTGCTTGACCCGCTTGCCCAACTGCACCGTGGCGTAGATCACCAGGGGATTGAACAACAGGATCAGCAGCGCCAGCTGCCAATGCATCCACATCAGGATGCCAGCAGTGCCCACCAGCGTGAGCATGGCCACCAGAAAACGGCTGAGGGTTTCGCCGACAAACTTGTCGAGGGTGTCGAGGTCGGTGACCAGGTGAGTCGTCACCGTACCGCTGCCCAGGCTTTCATACTCGCCCAGGGAAATGCGCTTGAGGCGCTCGATCAGCCGCAGACGGATGCGATAGACAATGTCCTTGGCCAACCCGGCAAACAACCGCGCCTGCAGCACGTTGAACAGCAGCGCCGAGCAACGCAGCATCAGGGTGATCAACAACATCAGGCCGATGTAGCCGGCGGCGCTCTGCCAGCCCGCGGGCAAGGCGTGGTTCATCACCTTCAGCGCAGCATCGCCATGCCCCAGCAGCACTTCGTCCACCAACAGCGGCAGCAGCAACGGGATAGGCACGCTGCACAGCGTCGCCAGGACGGCCACGCCATTGGCGATCCACAGGGCTTTTTTATGCTGCAGTGCCAGCCGGCGGACTTGCGCCCAGCTCAGGCGATCGACGGGTTCCGGCGCTTGTGGATCACGCACAGGCGGCACGCTCCAGCCAGCGGCCGAGCAGTGGAGACAGCTCACTCAGGGGCTGGTAGCCATTGGTCAACAAGGCCAGCTGGCCATTGCGCTCGGCCAGCATCGTCGGGAAGCCGGCAATCCCCAGGTCCTGGACCCAGGTGAAATCGGCGGCGGTCGCGGCATGCTGCTCGGCGCGATCGAACGCCTCGGCGAACTCGATGCGCGGCACGCCCGCTTCCTCGGCCAGTTCCACCAGAACGCTGGCGCGAGTGACATCCCGGCCTTCGACGTAAAAAGCCCGCTGGATCAGGCGCAAGAGTTTCCAGGCGCAATCCGGCGCCAGGCTGCGCGCCGTGACGATGGCGCGGCACGCAGGCTCGGTGTCATAGACAAAACCGTCGGGCAAGGCACCCTCGAACTTGAACGGCTGGCCGGTGGCCTCGGTGACCGCCTGCCAGTGTTCGAGGATATAGCGGCGGATGGTCGGCTCCAGTGCCGAGCCACTGCCGGTCCGCAGGCCGCCCACCACCAGATGCAACTCGACGCCCGCGGCCCGCGCCTGCTCGACCAGGGCCTCGGCCACTGGAGCGAAGCCCCAGCACCACGAACACATCGGGTCCATCACATAGAGCAGGCGGGCAGACATGGCTCAGGCCTCGGAAGAAGATTGCTTGTAGTTGTAACCGATCGGGTGCGGCATGTTGCGAGCCTTGGCCAGTTCAATCTGCTTCTGCCGGTCGATGGCGCTGCGGCGAGTTTTCTCGCTCAGCGTGTCCCAGCAGTGCGGGCAACTGATACCCGGCACATAGTGCTCGCTGGCGCGATCCTCGACGCTTACCGGCGTGCGGCAGGCATGACATTGATCGTAGTCGCCTTCGCTGAGGTCGTGACGCACGGTCACCCGATTATCGAAGACGAAACAGTCGCCCTGCCATTTACTCTCTTGCTGCGGCACCTCTTCGAGGTACTTGAGGATACCGCCCTTGAGGTGGAAGACCTCGCCGAAGCCTTCGCTGAGCATGTAGCTCGAAGCTTTCTCGCAACGAATGCCGCCGGTGCAGAACATCGCGACTTTCTTGTGCTTGCTCGGGTCGAAGTTGGCTTTGATGTAGTCGGGGAATTCGCGAAAACTGGTGGTCTTCGGGTCGATGGCACCTTCGAAGGTGCCGATCGAAACCTCGTAGTCGTTGCGGGTGTCGATCAGCAGCACTTGCGGGTCGCTGATCAGCGCGTTCCAGTCCTGCGGTTCGACATAGGTGCCGACCTTCTTGTTCGGGTCGACGCCGGGTACGCCCAGGGTCACGATCTCTTTCTTGAGCTTGACCTTGGTGCGGTAGAACGGCTGCTCGTCGCAGTACGATTCCTTGTGATCGATGTCGACCATGCGCGGGTCGTTCTTGAGCCAGGCCAGCAGCCCGTCGATGCCTTCGCGGCTACCGGAAACGGTGCCATTGATACCTTCTTCGGCGATCAGCAGGGTGCCCTTGATGCCGTTGTCGAGCATCGCCTTGAGCAGCGGTTCGCGCAGGGCAACGTAATCTTCGAGGGTGACGAACTTATACAGTGCCGCCACGACAATCTGTTGTGTCATGGGTAATTCTCCAGGTGGCTACCCTCGCAAAGGGTGAACCGGATGCAAAAAAAAACGCGCCGACTGAGCGGCGCGTTGCGGATTCTAGCAAAAAACCTGTGGTTAATGCTTGCTGCCGCCAGCGCAGGTCGGCGAGGCCGGGGCCACGCCGATCTTCGCCCATTCCTCTGGCGTATAGGTATGCAGCGCCAACGCATGAAACTGGCCCATCAGCTCGCCCAGGGTCGCGTAGACCTTCTGGTGACGCTTGACGCTGTTGAGCCCGGCAAACTGCTCGCTGACCAGCACGGCCTTGAAATGGGTCTCCAGGCCGCGACTGTGCATGTGGCTTTCATCCAGCACCTGCAAATGCTCAGGCTGCAATGCGCCCAGTGCCGATTCGATACGTTGTTGCATGGTCATTCCTGGCTCCGCTTACTTCTTCTTCGCCGGTGCGGCCTTAGGCTCGAGTTCGGCGGTCATGTCGGCCAGCAGCTTGTTGACTACCGGTACCGCGCTTTCCAGCTTGGCCTGGGTCATCTGGGCCGATTGCTGGGTCAGCTGCGGCATTTTTTCCAGGACTTTCTTGCCCAGCGGCGACTGGTAGAACGCCACCAGGTCCTTGAGCTCGGATTCGCTGAAGTTGCTGGTGTAGAGCTTGACCATGTCCGGCTTCAGCTTGTTCCAGCCGATGGCCTGGTCCAGGGCGGCGTTGGCCTTGGCCTGGTAGGTTTCCAGCACGGCTTTTTTCGACTCTGGGGCTTTGGTCTGTTCAAAACGCTGGGCGAACATTTGCTGCACTTGCATGTACACCGGAGTGCCCAGCTTGTCAGCGTGCGCCAGGGTCAGGAAAGCTTCGGCACTGGCGTTGTGGCTGGCGGTATCGGCAAGCACCTGGCCGCTGGCACAAACCAGAACAACCGCGGTACATATGGCACGAAGACGAGTCATCGAGTTTCCTTTTCTAGCAGGCGAGGTATAACCCCAAGGGCGACCATTCTGCGCCTAAAAAACTCTGTCGCTCAACCCCAAGCCTTGTGGTGCCTGCATTTGCTCGACCAAATGACACAAAAGGCGCTTTATGGAACCCAGGCTGTGGATCACGGCCTAAACTGCGCAATCAGACCTACAGGAGTGAGCACGATGAGTCGAATCGAAACCGACAGCCTTGGCCAGGTTGAAGTCCCGGACGACGCCTATTGGGGCGCCCAGACCCAGCGTTCGCTGATCAACTTCGCCATCGGCAACGAGCGCATGCCGCTGTCGGTCCTGCATGCCCTGGCGTTGATCAAGAAGGCCGCGGCCCGGGTCAACGACCGCAACGGCGATCTGCCGGCCGACATTGCCCGCCTGATCGAACAAGCCGCCGACGAGGTGCTGGACGGCCAGCATGACGACCAGTTCCCACTGGTGGTCTGGCAGACCGGCAGCGGCACCCAGAGCAACATGAACGTCAACGAGGTGATCGCCGGTCGCGCCAACGAACTGGCCGGCAACCCGCGCGGCGGCAAGACCCCGGTGCACCCCAACGACCATGTGAATCGCTCGCAAAGCTCCAACGACTGCTTCCCCACGGCAATGCACATCGCCGCGGCCCAGGCGGTGCAGCAGCATCTGTTGCCCTCGATCGCCGAGCTGTCCGGCGGCCTGGCCGAACTCGCGGCACGACACATGAAGCTGGTGAAAACCGGGCGCACCCACATGATGGATGCCACCCCCATCACTTTCGGCCAGGAGCTGTCGGCCTTCATCGCGCAACTGGACTACGCCGAGCGCGCCATTCGCGCGGCCCTGCCAGCGGTCTGCGAGCTGGCCCAGGGCGGTACCGCCGTCGGCACCGGACTGAACTCGCCCCATGGTTTCGGCGAGGCGATCGCCGCCGAGCTGGCGGCCTTGTCCGGCCTGCCGTTTGTCACCGCGCCGAACAAGTTCGCCGCCCTCGCCGGCCACGAACCCCTGACCACCCTCTCCGGCGCGCTGAAGACCCTGGCGGTGTGCCTGATGAAAATCGCCAACGACCTGCGCCTGCTGGGCTCCGGGCCACGGGCCGGGCTGGCCGAGGTCAGGCTGCCGGCCAACGAACCGGGCAGCTCGATCATGCCGGGCAAGGTCAACCCGACCCAGTGCGAAGCCCTGTCGATGCTGGCCTGCCAGGTGATGGGCAACGACGTGGCCATCGGCTTCGCCGCCAGCCAGGGCCATCTGCAACTGAACGTGTTCAAGCCAGTGATCATCCACAACCTGCTGCAATCGGTGCGCTTGCTCGCCGACGGCTGCAGCAACTTCCAGCAGCACTGCATCGCCGGCCTGGAGCCCGACCCGGTGCAGATGGCCGACCACCTGGAACGCGGGCTGATGCTGGTCACCGCCCTCAACACCCATATCGGCTACGACAAGTCCGCCGAGATCGCCAAGAAAGCCTATGCCGAGAACCGCACCTTGCGTGAAGCGGCCCTGGAGCTGGGTTACCTGACGGACGAAGAGTTCGATGCCTGGGTGCGTCCGGAAAACATGCTGGAGGCTGGCAAGCAGGGCTGATGGAAGGCGGTGATTGAACAGACGCTATCGCGGGCAAGCCTCGCTCCTACAGGATAGGGGCTTGCCTGCGATCGACGAGAACGCGCCCTAGCTCTGCGGCACGTCCATACGCACCCGCCGCGCCTTGAGCCCGGCCATCAGCGACGGCCCCAGGGCCGTCAAGGCCGACCCCAGCACCACCAGCACCGCCCCGCCATACCCCAGGCCGTTGATCTGTTCGGCATGCACATATTCGGGCCACAACCAGGCCGCCATCGCCACTGCGGCGAAGGTCACCAAGGGCGTGATCGCCAGCGTGGCGCTGACCCGCGACGCTTCCCAATGGGCCAGCGCTTCGGCAAACGCACCGTAGGCGATCAGGGTATTCAGGCAGCAGGCCAGCAACAGCCAGCCTTGCAGCGGGCTCAATTCAAGCGCTTCGAGAGGATGGGCCCACGGGGTGAGCAACAGCGCGCAGAACAGGTAGATCACCATCATCACCTGCAAGGAATTCCACACCGTCAGCAACTGCTTCTGGCCCAGGGCGTAGAAGGTCCAGACCGCCGAGGCGGCGAGCACCGTCAGCACACCGGCGGTGTAGGTGCTCAAGGACGTCAGCAGCTCGGTCAGGCGCTGATTGAAAAACAGCCCGAAACCGATCAGCAGCACCGCCAGGCCAATCCCCTGCCCCAGGCTGAAACGCTCCTTGAACACAAACAGGCTGGCGATCAGCAGCAGGATCGGCCCCATCTGCACCACCAGTTGCGCAGTGCCGGGGCTCAGCAGGTTCAGCCCCATCAGGTACAGCACGTAGTTGCCCACCAGCCCGCAAACCGCCATCAGTACCAGCCAGCCGCCGCGCGGCCCGAGCACGCGCCAACTGGGCAAGCGCTTGACCGCCGCCAGGTAGATCAGCAGGAAACCACCGGATACCAACAGGCGAAACCAGGTCACGGTCACCGGGTCCATCACCAGCAACACTTGCTTGAGCTTGATCGGCAAGATGCCCCACAGCAGCGCCGTCAGCAGTGCGAGGAACAAGCCGTAGACCCAGCGACCGGACGAGATGTGCATGCGACCCCCAAAAGCCTGATGGAGAGAGCCCGCATTCTAGGCCCGGGGCCGTGACTTACACAGAGACAGTTGGAGGGGGAACGTAAACAGGATGGTGCAGGTCGCAAAAAGCATCGCGGGCAAGCCTCGCTCCTACAGAAGCACCACCATTCTGTAGGAGCGAGGCTTGCCCGCGATAGGTTCCACCCCGTCTGACGGCTTAACGCACCGCTTCGAACAACCCGGTCGCGCCCATGCCACCGCCGACGCACATGGTGACGATGCCGTAGCGCAGGTTGCGCCGTTGCAGTTCCCGCACCAGGTGGCCGACCTGGCGCGAACCGGTCATGCCGAACGGGTGGCCGATGGAAATCGAGCCGCCGTTGACGTTGTACCTGGCGTTGTCGATCTGCAGCCGGTTGCGGCTGTACAGGCATTGCGAGGCGAAGGCCTCGTTCAACTCCCAGAGGTCGATGTCGTCCACTTGCAGGCCCTTGGCCTTGAGCAGCCTGGGTACCGAGAACACCGGGCCGATGCCCATTTCGTCCGGCTCGCAGCCGGCCACGGTGAAGCCGCGGAAGAACGCCTTGGGCTTGAGCCCCAGCGCCAGGGCCCGCTCCAGGCTCATGACCAGGGTCATGGAGGCGCCATCGGACAATTGCGAGGAGTTGCCGGCGGTCACCGAGCCGTCTTCGGCGAACACCGGTTTCAAACCGGCCAGGCTTTCCAGGGTGGTGTCTGGGCGGTTGCAGTCGTCGCGATCGACCACACCGTCGAGAATCTGCACCTGGCCGCTGTTCTTGTCCTCGACCCGGTACTTCACCGCCATCGCCACGATCTCGTCGTCGAACAGTCCGGCCGCCTGGGCCGCCGCAGTGCGCTGCTGGCTTTGCAGGGCATACAGGTCCTGCTCCTCGCGGCTCACGTTATAACGCCGGGCGACCACCTCGGCGGTCTGGCCCATGGGGAAATAGATGCCCGGCACCTGCTCCTTGAGCAGCGGGTTTATCAGGTTGTCGGTGTTAACGCTTTTCATCGTCAGGCTGATGGACTCGACCCCGCCGGCGACAATGACGTCACTGCAACCGGACGCGATCTGGTTGGCCGCGATGGCGATCGCCTGCAGGCCGGACGAACAGAAACGGTTGAGGGTCATGCCCGCGGTACCGGTGCCCAGGCGCGACAGCACCGCGACGTTGCGCCCGATGTTGTAGCCCTGGGCGCCTTCGTTGGAACCGGCGCCGACGATGCAGTCCTCGACGCTGGCCGGGTCGATACCGTTGCGGCTCAGCAGCGCATTGACGCAATGGGCGGCCATGTCATCCGGACGGGTCTGGTTGAACTTGCCGCGAAAGGACTTGGCCAGGCCGGTCCGCACGCTATCGACGATCACCACTTCACGCATGGCATACCTCATTTTTGTTGTCGGTTGTGAGTGGCTCGAGCATAGATCCAGCCCTTGCCCGGCCGCGACGATCATTCATCCGGCGTATGCAAAACCATCGCGGTGCTGGGTTTATCCAGTGACCCGCTCACAACCCGCGGCGGTTATTTCTTGTCCTTCTTGCCTTTCCTGTCCTTTTTCTCGGACTTGTCGAATGCCTCTTCCAGTGCGCGGTTGAGGGTGTGCAATACCTTGACCCGGGCCCAGCGCTTGTCGTTGGCCTCCACCAGGGTCCAGGCCGCGACCTCGGTGCTGGTGCGGTCGACCATGTCGCCGACGGCGGCGCGGTAGGCATCCCATTTGTCGCGGTTGCGCCAGTCGTCCTCGGTGATCTTGAAACGCTTGAACGGAATCTCTTCACGGGCCTGGAAACGCTCCAGCTGGGTCTGCTTGTCGATCGCCAGCCAGAACTTGACCACGATCACCCCGGCGTCCTCGAGCTGCTCCTCGAAGTCGTTGATCTCGCCATAGGCGCGCAACCAGTCCGCCGGGCTGCAAAAGCCCTCGACCCGCTCCACCAGCACCCGGCCGTACCAGGAACGGTCGAACACGGTGAACTTGCCCCGCGCCGGAATATGCCGCCAGAAGCGCCACAGATACGGCTGGGCCCGCTCGTCCTCGGTCGGCGCGGCAATCGGCACGATGCTGTACTGGCGCGGGTCCAGCGCCGCCGCTACCCGGCGAATCGCCCCGCCCTTGCCGGCCGCGTCATTGCCCTCGAAAACCGCCACCAACGCGTGCTTGCGCATGCGCTTGTCGCGCAGCAGGCCGGCCAGGCGCGCCTGCTCGGTAATCAGTTGCTCCTCGTAGTCGTCCTTGTCCAGTTGCTGGCTCATGTCCAGGCTGTCGAGCAGGGTCAACTTGTCGACGGCCTCGCCCAGCGGCGCCACATGGGACTCGACTTCGAGCGTCGGCCGGTTGAGCGCGCTCTGCAGGCCCTCGAGGAGAATCTTGCCCACCGCCAGGCTGCGGTAATGCGGGTCCACGCCTTCGATCACATGCCAGGGCGCGTAGTCGCGGCTGGTGCGGCGTAACACCCGCTCGCCGTATTTGACGAACTTGTCGTAGGTCTCCGACTGCTGCCAGTCCAGCGGGCTGATGCGCCAGCTGTGCAGCGGGTCGTCCTGCAAGGACTTGAGGCGGGCCTTCATCTGTTTCTTGGACAGGTGGAACCAGAACTTGAAGATCAGCGCGCCTTCGTCGCAGAGCATCTTTTCCAGGCGCTCGGCGCCGGCGATGGCCTGGTCGAAACGGCCGTCCTTGAACAGTTCGTGCACCCGCCCCTGGAGCATCTGGCTGTACCAGTTGCCGAAAAACACCCCCATGCGGCCCTTGGCCGGGAGCATCCGCCAGTAGCGCCAGGCCGGTGGCCTCGCCAGTTCTTCGTCGGTCTGCTGGTCGAAGGTACGGACCTCGATCAGGCGTGGGTCCATCCACTCGTTGAGCAGTTTCACCGTCTCGCCCTTGCCGGCGCCTTCGATGCCGTTGATCAGCACGATCACCGGAAAACGGGCTTTCTGCTTCAGCTCGAACTGGGCCTCCAGCAGGGCTTCGCGCAGGGCCGGGACTTCGGCGTCAAAAGTTTTTTTGTCAATGGCGTGACCGATTTCGGCAGATTCGAACATGAGCGACTCCCTGGCAAGATGGAGCAAGACTAGCGGATCGACCTAGGTTTTGTCGGCCCCGAACATACCGCTTATTGCCGTGGATCATTACCCGGTGTGTCGATCGGCTAGAATGGCCGCCTTGCCGCTACCGAGCCGAACATGAGCGCCGAATTGCCCCCTCCCCAGCCCCACGCCCAGCTCGACTGGGACGACCAGGGTCGCCCGCGTTCGCGGGTCTTCGACGATGTGTATTTCTCCACCGAGTCGGGCCTGGACGAAACCCGCCATGTGTTTCTCGAACAGAACCGCCTGCGCGAGCGTTTTGCCGCGTTGCCGCCCAGTGGCTGCTTCGTCATCGGCGAAACCGGCTTCGGCACCGGCTTGAACTTCCTCTGCGCCTGGCAGTTGTTCGAACAACAGGCTGACCCCAGCGCACGCCTGCATTTCATCAGCGTGGAAAAGTACCCGCTGACGCCAGCCGACCTGCAGCGCGCCCTGGCCCTGTGGCCGGAACTGGGGCCGCTGGCCGAGCGCCTGTTGCGCGCCTATGTCGCGGTGCACCAGGGCTTTCAGCGCCTGGTGCTGGACGAGGGCCGGGTCACCCTGACCCTGCTGGTCGGCGATGCCCTGGAGCAATTGCCGCAACTCGACGGGCAGGTCGACGCCTGGTTCCTCGACGGCTTCGCCCCGGCGAAAAACCCCGAGATGTGGACCGCCGAGCTGTTCGCCGAACTGGCGCGCCTGGCCGCGCCGGGTTCGAGCATCAGCACCTTCACCAGCACCGGCTGGGTGCGCCGCCTGCTGAATGCCGCGGGCTTCAAGATGAAGCGCACCCCGGGCATCGGCCACAAGTGGGAAGTGCTGCGCGGCGAGTTTCTCGGCTGGCCCGAAGACACGCCGCTGCCTGCCGCCAGCAAGCCCTGGTTCGCTCGCCCCACGCAACAAATCCAGGACAAACACGCCCTGGTGATCGGCGCCGGCCTGGCCGGTTGCGCCAGCGCCGCCAGCCTCGCCGCGCGGGGCTGGCGGGTCAGCCTGCTGGAGCGCCACGGGCAACTGGCCCAGGAGGCCTCGGGCAATCCCCAGGGCGTGCTGTACCTGAAACTCTCGGCCCACGGCACCGCCCTGTCGCAGATGATCCTCAGCGGTTTCGGCTACACCCGGCGCCTGCTCGAACAGCTGCAACGGGGCGTCGACTGGGACAGCTGCGGCGTGCTGCAACTGGCCTTCAACGCCAAGGAAGCCGAGCGCCAGGCGCAGTTGGCGGCGGCCTTCCCGGCGGACCTGCTGCATCAGTTGGACCAACCCCAGGCCCAGGCCCTGGCCGGCGTCGGCCTGGCCCACGGTGGGCTGTTCTACCCGGAAGGTGGCTGGGTGCATCCGCCGGCCCTGTGCCAGTGGCAAGCCGCACACCCGCGGATTCGCCTGCTGCCCCACCACGATGTAGTGGAATTGCGCCGGGGCGATGGCCAGTGGCAGGCCTGGGACGGCGAGCGGTTGCTGGCCAGTGCCGAGGTGGTGATCCTCGCCGGCGCCGCCGAGATCAAACGCTTTCCCGCCAGCGCCGAGCTGCCGCTCAAGCGCATCCGCGGGCAGATCACCCGCCTGCCGCAGACCGCGCGCAGCCAGAGCCTGGCCACCGTGGTGTGCGCCGAGGGTTATGTCGCCCCCGCGCGACTGGGCGAACACACCCTGGGTGCCAGTTTCGATTTCAAGAGCGAAGACCTGACACCCACCGCCGCCGAGCATGCGGGCAACCTGCAAATGCTCGAAGAGATCTCCCAGGACCTGGTGGAACGCCTGGAAGCCGATCGGCTGCAAGCGCAAACCCTCGAAGGACGGGCCGCCTTCCGTTGCACCAGCCCGGACTATCTGCCGATCGTCGGTCCCCTGGCGGACCAGGCGGCATTCGCCGAGGTCTACGCGGTGCTGGGCAAGGACGCGCGCCAGGTTCCGGACCTGCCCTGCCCCTGGCTGGACGGCCTGTATATCAACAGCGGCCACGGCTCGCGCGGCTTGATCACCGCGCCGCTGTCGGGCGAGTTGCTGGCCGCCTGGCTGGACAACGAACCGCTGCCCCTGCCGCGCAGCGTGGCCGAAGCCTGTCACCCCAATCGCTTTGCCTTGCGTCGGTTGATTCGCGGCAAGCCATGAAATAAAGCAGCGATGCCAGCCGCCCTGGCATCGCTTGGCCATCTCCCGCAAACGCCCACGGGCCCTGCCCGCACGGCAAAACTCCAGGCAGATCAAGGCCTTTGCCCCAGCCCGCAACGCACTTGCGCCCCGCCGCTTATAACCCATCGGTCTAAAACTCCAGGGGATCACCTGGGTCAGTTTCCGGGTACCTGCCATTTCTGGCCGGTCGCGATTCACCCCTCCCCAACGGAAAAACCGGTAAGGACTTATGTGCGGATTAGCTGGAGAACTACGTTTTGATCATCAACCCGCCGACCTGGCAGCGGTTGAACGAATTACCCACCACCTCGCCCCTCGCGGCCCCGACGCCTGGGGTTTCCATAGCCAGGGCCCGATAGCCCTGGGCCATCGGCGCCTGAAAATCATGGACCTGTCGGACGGCTCGGCCCAGCCGATGATCGACAACCAACTGGGCCTGTCCCTGGCCTTCAACGGCGCGATCTACAACTTCCCAGAACTGCGCGCCGAGCTGGAAAGCCTGGGCTACGCCTTTTATTCCGGCGGCGACACCGAGGTGCTGCTCAAGGGCTATCACGCCTGGGGCGCCGAGCTGCTGCCGCGGCTCAACGGCATGTTCGCCTTCGCCATCTGGGAGCGGGACGCCAAGCGCCTGTTCATCGCCCGCGACCGCCTGGGCGTCAAGCCGCTGTACCTGTCGCGCACCGGTCAGCGCCTGCGTTTCGCCTCGGCCTTGCCGGCGCTGCTCAAGGGCGGCGACATCAACCCGCTGCTCGACCCGGTGGCGCTCAATCATTACCTGAACTTCCATGCCGTGGTGCCGGCGCCGCGCACCCTGCTGGCGGGCATCGAGAAACTGCCGCCGGCCACCTGGATGCGCATCGAAGCCGACGGCCGCACCGAGCAGCGAACCTGGTGGACCCTGCCCTACGGCCCGCGCGCCGATGAAACCGGGCTGACCCTGGAAGACTGGCGCGACCGCGTACTCGACAGCACCCGCGAAGCCGTGGCGATCCGCCAACGGGCGGCAGTGGATGTCGGCGTGCTGCTGTCCGGCGGCGTCGATTCGAGCCTGCTGGTCGGCCTGCTGCGGGAAGTCGGGGTGGATAACCTGTCGACCTTCTCCATCGGCTTCCAGGATGCCGGCGGCGAACGCGGCGACGAGTTCCAGTATTCGGACCTGATCGCCCAACACTACGGCACCGATCACCATCAGTTGCGCATCGACGAGCGCGAGATCATCGAACAGCTGCCGGCGGCGTTCCGCGCCATGAACGAACCCATGGTCAGCCACGACTGCATCGCCTTCTACCTACTGTCGCGGGAAGTCGCCAGGCACTGCAAGGTGGTGCAGAGCGGCCAGGGCGCCGACGAACTGTTCGCCGGTTACCACTGGTACCCGCAGGTGGAGGGCGCCAGCGATCCCTACGCGGCCTACCGCGAGGCGTTCTTCGACCGCAGCTACGACGATTACGCGGCCACCGTGCAGCCGCAGTGGCTGACCGCCAACGACGCCGCCGGCGATTTCGTCCGCGAGCATTTCGCCCAGCCCGGCGCTGCCGCGCCTGTGGATAAAGCCCTGCGCCTGGACAGCACGGTGATGCTGGTCGACGACCCGGTCAAGCGTGTGGATAACATGACCATGGCCTGGGGCTTGGAGGCGCGCACGCCGTTCCTCGACTACCGGCTGGTGGAGCTGTCGGCGCGGGTGCCGGCCCGGTTCAAACTGCCCGATGGCGGCAAGCAGGTGCTCAAGGAAGCCGCGCGGCGGGTGATCCCCAGCGCGGTGATCGACCGCAAGAAAGGCTACTTCCCGGTGCCTGGCCTCAAGCACCTGCAGGGCGCCACCCTGGACTGGGTACGTGAACTGCTGCTCGACCCGAGCCAGGACCGCGGCCTGTTCAACCCGGCGATGCTCGACCGCCTGCTGACCGATCCACAAGGCCAGCTGACGCCGTTGCACGGCTCCAAGCTGTGGCAACTGGCGGCGCTGAACCTGTGGCTCAGCGAACAAGGAATCTGACCATGAAACCCCATGCCACGGCTTACAGCCAACGCTTGCTGCGCGGTCAGGCGCCCTCCTACGAGCGTCTGCAGGCGCG
Organism: Pseudomonas sp. GW821-FHT09E12; assembly: GCF_059416085.1. Lineage (NCBI taxonomy): Bacteria > Pseudomonadati > Pseudomonadota > Gammaproteobacteria > Pseudomonadales > Pseudomonadaceae > Pseudomonas > Pseudomonas sp. GW821-FHT09E12. The sequence goes on from NZ_JBWKOM010000010.1 coordinate 220,127, forward strand.
TTTCGCCGAAGATCGCAGCGCCCTCGGCACCGACCCGATTGCCGTGCATTGCGGCTGGGGCCGGCTGCTGATCGGCCATACCTTTCCCGACCCGACGAGCCTGGCCGAGGAGCTGCTCAACGAACACCCCGGCGAACGCGACATCGCCCTGTATGTCGCCGCACCCCAGCAGATCCTCGGCCTGGAACCGACCCAGTTGTTCCTCGACCCGTCGGACACCCTGCGCCTGTGGTTCAGCGACTACCGCCAGGCCACCCGGGTGTTTCGCGGCTTCCGCATCCGTCGGGCGCAGAGCGCGGCGGACTGGCAGGCCATCAACCAGCTGTACCTGGCCCGCAACATGCTGCCGGTCGACCCGAGCCTGCTGACCCCGCGCCATGCCGGCGGGCCGGTGTACTGGCTGGCCGAAGACGAAGACAGCGGCGCGGTGATCGGCAGCGTCATGGGCCTGGACCACCAGAAGGCCTTCCACGATCCGGAGCACGGCAGCAGCCTGTGGTGCCTGGCGGTGGACCCGCATTGCACCCGCCCGGGGGTCGGCGAAGTGCTGGTCCGGCACCTGATCGAACACTTCATGAGCCGTGGCCTGAGCTACCTCGACCTGTCGGTGCTGCACGACAATCGCCAGGCCAAGTGCCTGTACGCCAAGCTGGGTTTCCGCACGCTGTCGACCTTCGCCATCAAGCGCAAGAACGGCATCAACCAGCCGCTGTTCCTCGGCCCCGGGCCCGAGGCGCAGTTCAACCCTTACGCGCGGATCATCGTCGAGGAAGCCCATCGCCGCGGCATCGACGTGCAGGTCGACGACGCCGAAGCCGGGATGTTCACCCTCAGCCATGGCGGCCGCCGGGTGCGTTGCCGTGAATCCCTCAGCGACCTGACCAGCGCCATCAGCATGAGCCTGTGCCAGGACAAGAGTCTGACCCACAAGGTACTGAAACAGGCCGGGCTGAACCTGCCGGCGCAACAACTCGCGGGCAACGCCGACGACAACCTGGCGTTTCTCGACGAGCATGAACGGGTGGTGGTCAAGCCACTCGACGGGGAACAAGGCCAAGGTGTGGCCGTGGATCTGCGCACCATCGAAGAAGTGCAACAGGCGATCGACAACGCCCGGCGGTTCGACAGCCGGGTGTTGCTCGAGAGCTTCCACGAGGGCCTGGACCTGCGCATCCTGGTGATCGGCTTCGAGGTGGTTGCCGCCGCCATTCGCCGGCCGGCCGAGGTGATCGGCGACGGCCAGCACTCCATCAGGCAGCTGATCGAAGCGCAAAGCCGACGTCGCCAGGCCGCCACCGGCGGCGAAAGCAAGATCCCCCTGGACCATGAAACCCAGCGCACCCTGCACGCCGCCGGGCACGGCTACGACAGCATCCTGGCGGCCGGCGAACGGCTGTTCGTGCGGCGCACCGCCAACCTGCATACCGGCGGCACCCTGGAAGATGTCACCGCGACTCTGCATCCGGAACTGGTGGACGCCGCGATCCGCGCGGCGCGGGCGCTGGATATCCCGATGGTCGGCCTCGACCTGATGGTGCCGGCGGCGGACCAGCCGCGGTACGTGTTCATTGAGGCCAACGAGCGCGCCGGCCTGGCCAACCATGAACCGCAGCCGACGGCCGAGCGCTTTGTCGACCTGCTGTTTCCCCACAGCCAGCCGGCGGTTTGAAAGCCTTGTGCTGACCGTCGCGGCCTCATCGCGGGCAAGCCTCGCTCCTACAGGGATCGCCGCCTTGCTCGCGATGCCTTTTCATCATCAGGAGTTTCCATGACCCGATCGATTCCCGAACCGGACCTCAACTACCTGCAGAAAGTCCTCCTGGAAATGCTCGCCATTCCCAGCCCCACCGGCTTCACCGACACCATCGTGCGTTATGTGGCCGAGCGCCTGGAAGAACTGGGCATTCCCTTCGAGTTGACCCGCCGCGGCACCATTCGCGCCACCCTCAAGGGGCAGAAGAACAGCCCGGACCGCGCCGTCTCGGCGCACCTGGACACCATCGGCGCCAGCGTGCGCGCAGTGAAAGACAACGGCCGCCTGACCCTGGCCCCGGTCGGCTGCTGGTCCAGCCGTTTCGCCGAGGGCAGCCGAGTCAGCCTGTTCACCGACAACGGCGTATTGCGTGGCAGCGTGTTGCCGCTGATGGCCTCCGGGCACGCCTTCAACACCGCGGTGGACGAGATGCCCATCAGTTGGGACCACATCGAATTGCGCCTGGACGCCTACTGCACCACCCGCGCCGACTGCGAGTCGCTGGGCATCGGCGTCGGCGATTTCGTCGCGTTCGATCCCTTGCCGGAGTTCACCGAAAGCGGCCATATCAGCGCCCGCCACCTCGACGACAAGGCAGGGGTCGCGGCGCTGCTGGCCGCGCTCAAGGCCATCGTCGACAGCGGCGAGCCACTGATGATCGACTGCCATCCGCTGTTCACCATCACCGAAGAAACCGGCAGCGGCGCGGCGGCGGCCCTGCCCTGGGACGTCAGCGAATTCGTCGGCATCGACATCGCCCCGGTCGCCCCCGGCCAGCACTCCAGCGAGCACGCGGTGAGCGTGGCCATGCAGGACTCCGGCGGGCCTTACGACTATCACCTGTCGCGCCACTTGCTGCGCCTGGCCACGGAACACGAATTGCCGGTACGCCGCGACCTGTTCCGCTACTACTTCAGCGATGCCCATTCGGCGGTCACCGCCGGCCACGATATCCGTACCGCCCTGCTGGCCTTCGGTTGCGACGCCACCCACGGCTACGAGCGCACCCATATCGACAGCCTGGCGGCCCTCAGCCGCCTGCTGGGCGCCTACATCCTCAGCCCGCCGGTGTTCGCCAGCGACGCACAGCCGGCCCAGGGCTCCCTGGACCGTTTCAGCCATCAGCTGGAACACGACACACAGATGGAAAGCGACACCCGGGTGCCGTCGGTGGACAGCCTGGTGGGGCAAAAGTCCTGAGGTGAAAAGCCCTGAAGGGAAAAGCCCGGCCCCGCGCGAGGTTTGCCTAGCCGCGCGGGGCCCGGCGCAGTAGGATCCGGGATTGTTTGCCGGAGGCCCGTATGCTGATTCCCCATGACCAACTAGAAGTCGACACCCTGACCCGCCTGATCGAAGACTTCGTCACCCGCGACGGCACCGACAATGGCGACGACACCCCGCTGGAAACCCGCGTCCTGCGCGTGCGCCAGGCGCTGACCAAGGGCCAGGCGGTGATCGTCTTCGACCCGGACAGCGAGCAGTGCCAGTTGATGCTCAAGCACGACGTGCCCAAGGAATTGTTCGACTGATTCCCGCCCGGGACCGGGCGCCATCGCGGCGCCCGCAACCCGGCAAGTTCCTAACCGTTGGTAAAGCGCGGCCCGAACAGAATGATGCTCGCGCCGATCACGCACAGCGCCACCCCCAGCCAGTCCGAACTCAGCGGCCGCACCCGCTCCACCATACCCAGCCAGCCGATCGAGGCGATGATGTAGATCCCGCCGTACGCCGCATAGGCGCGGCCGGCGTAGCTCGCTTCGATCTTGGTCAGCAACAGGGCGAAGAGCATCAGGCTCGCCAGCGCCGGGACCATCCACCAGGCGCTTTTGCCCTGGCGCAGCCACATCCAGAAGGCGTAGCAGCCGGCGATCTCGAACAACGCGGCGAGGAAGAACCACAGGTAATTGAGCATGCAAGGTCTCGTCAGGGATGCCAGATGCTGGCAACCCTAACGACGCGCCGGGGCAGGAGCAAGCTCAGCTGGCGTTTTGCTTGGCCTTGGCGCGCATTTTATCGGCCATGAGGGTCATTTCGTCGTACAGCAACTGCGGGTTCTTCTGCTTCAGAGCCCAGGCCATGCGCCCCTGTTCGTGGGGCAGGATCATGAATTCGCCGGCGGCGACCCGGGTGTAGATGTAGTCGGCGATGTCCGCCGCGCTGATCGGCGAACTTTCCAGCAGCTTGCCGACCTGGGCCTTCATCGCCGGGGTCGGGCCACGGAACGAATCCAGCAGGTTGGTCTGGAAGAACGACGGGCATACCACGTGCACGCCGATTTCCTGCTGGGCCAGTTCGATCAACAGGCTTTCGGACAGGGCCACCACGCCGGCCTTGGCCACGTTGTAGTTACTCATCGCAGGGCCCTGCATCAAGGCCGCCATCGAGGCGATATTGATGATCCGGCCCTTGCTCTTTTCCAGCAGCGGCAGGAACGCCTTGCAGCCCTTGACCACGCCCATCAGGTTGATCGCGATCTGCCAGTCCCAGTCCTCCAGGGACAATTCGCTGAAGAAGCCGCCGGAGGCCACACCGGCGTTATTGACGATCACATCGATGCCGCCGAGCTTGACCTCGCAGGCCTGGGCGAAGGCGGTCAACTGGCTGTAGTCACGCACGTCGCAACGTTGCACGAAGCCATCGCCGCCGGCTTCGCGTACCAGCCTGAGGGTTTCCTGCAGGCCGGGTTCGCTGACATCCGACAACGCCAACTGCCAGCCTTCGCGCGCCCAACGCAGAGCGATTTCGCGACCCAGGCCGGATCCGGCGCCAGTGATCATCATGCGATTTTGCATAGGAGTTGCCTTGTTGTTCCGGGGAAGATGAGGCGAGTGTAGCGAAGGATTTTGTGCCGCCCACGCACCATCAGATTGCTGAATGCCCCAGGCAAACCGGGGCCTCGGTGCAACTTCCCGCGGTGTTGCACGTTCAACTCGATGGCCACCGGCAGCAGGTACGAAAAGAAATAGGCCTGCGTGCAAAAAGCATTAAAAAAACTTGGAATCATCCTTCAAGGCACAGAGTCCGAATGATTAAGCGGTACGGATTAATTGCCTTCGAGTCCAGCCGCGCCTTCGATCCTCCAATAAGGAAAACGACATGGGCACAATCCTGATCATTATTCTGATTCTTCTGCTGATCGGTGGTCTTCCAGTGTTCCCGCACTCCAGAAGCTGGGGTTATGGCCCGTCCGGCATCATCGGTGTGGTGCTGGTGGTATTGCTGGTTCTCCTGTTACTGGGCCGGATATAGCTTTCGCCAGTTCATGTCCGGCACTTTAATAACCGTCAAAAAAAAGAGGCCCGAGGGCCTCTTTTTCATTAGCGCAATGAATCAGTCCGGCGTGCCGTGCACCACGCCTGCGGTGTTATCCAACAGGCTCTTGGTAGCGGTTTGCAGGAAAGCTTCCAGCTTGTGCTTCAACTCGGCGGTACGCGGTGCGTCCGGCACCACTTCGGCATGCGGATTGGCGCCCAGTTCGTACTGGTAGATCTTCGGCGCCATTTCCTTCTCGCGCGGCAGTACCAGGATCTGGTCGGCGGTGACGATAGCCGTGGTCTGCTCGCTGCCCGACGGCTTGATCACGCCAAAGCCGGTGTCGCCTTCCGGCAGGTTGAGCAGGTCGCGGCCCCAGCACTGGTGACGCACTTCGCCACCGAGGCGGCCCATGATGGTCGGCACGATATCGACCTGGGTGCCCACAGTGTGGTTGCGCTGGCCGAATTTTTCCTGGATGCCCGGAGCGATCATCAGCATCGGCACGTTGAAGCGGCCCAGGTCCATTTCGGTGATCTGGCGCTCGTTACCGAAACCATGGTCACCCACGATCACGAACAGCGTCTCCTTGAAGTACGGCTCCTTGCGCGCCTTCTCGAAGAACTGGCCAAGGGCCCAGTCGGAATAGCGCATGGCGGTCAGGTGTTCGTTCAGGCTGCCACGGTCGGTCACCTTCTCCACCGGCAATGGCGTCGGCAAGGCGTACGGGGTGTGGTTGGACAGGGTCTGCAGCAGGGCATAGAACGGCTTGCCGTTTTCCCGCGCCTTCAATTCTTCCAGGCCACGGTTGAACATGTCCTGGTCGGATACACCCCAGGTCGGATCGGAGAACACCGGATCGACGAAGTCGTTGCGACCGACGAAGTTGGTCATGCCCTGGTTGCTGAAGAAGCCCGACTGGTTGTCCCAGGCGAAATCGCCGTTGTAGACATACACGTCGTCATACTTGCGGGCGCTCAACACCTGCGGCAGGCCGGACAGCTTGTGGCTGCCTTCCGGGGTCTGCATCAGGTATTCGAAACCCGGCAGGTTGGGGAAGCAGGCCATGGTGGCGAACATGCCCTGGTGGGTATGGGTGCCGTTGGAGAAGAAGCGGTCGAACAGCAGGCCTTCCTTGGACAGTTGGTCCAGGTACGGGGTGATATTGCCTGGAGCGCCCAGGGCACCCACCGAGTGACCGGCCATGCTTTCCATCAGGATCACGACCACGTTCTTGATCGGCAGGGTCTTGGCGGCCGGTGGCGTGTAGTCGCGGCGCACGGCGGCGATATCGGCGTCCACCAGCTTGTCGTCCGGCATCACCAGCAGGTCGCGCACCACTTGCTGCGCCTCGGGCTGCGGCAGGGTGGCTTTCCAGATATTGCTGCGGTCCTCGCCCATCCGGCTCTTGGCCGCCTCGACCAGCGACAGCGTGCCGTTGAGGCCCAGCTGGTTGGCGAAGTTCGATTCGGTGGTGTAGACGTCACCCCAGCGCAGTGGCGGGCCCTGGCGCAGGGTGCCGCGGGCGGCGACCACGCAGACCAGCAGGCAGACCACGAATACGCCGATACGGGCGTACCACGGGGCGACCTGCCGGGTGCCGATGCTGCCACCACTGAACGGGCCACGCGGCCGGGTCGCGCGGTCGGCGCCCTTGAACGCCAGGCTCAGCAGCCAGGTGCCGATCGCCCAGGCCAGCAGGTAGCGCACCACCGGGAAGCCGTACCAGAGCATGCTCATCACGGTTTTCGGGTCTTCCTTCACATACTGGAAGACCAGGCCGTTGAGGCGCTGGTGGAACTCGCGGTAGAAATCCATCTCCATCAGGCCGAGGAACAGCGCGATGCTCGAAACGATGGTCAGCCAGAAGCGGAAGAAACCGCGAGCCGCCATGGCCCGGGCACTGAACAGCGCCAGCAGCAGCGGGATGCTGAGGTAGACCACCAGGCGCACATCGAAGCGCAGGCCGTTGGCGAAGGCTTCAAGGAAGGTCGAGGCCGGTGTGTCGAGGATCATCTCGCGGTTGTAGACCAGCAGCGCCACGCGCAGCAAAGACAGCATGACCATCATGGCCAGCGCGCAGAGCAGCGTATAAGCCAGATGCGATTTGACGGTCGGTTGCAGCAGGCGACTCGAGGCTCGCTGCTGACTCAGGACGTCCGGGTTTGCCATATCGTTTTAGGACCCAATGGAAGTTGAAGTTGCGAAAAGAATGCAGCTGCGCTTTGCCCTCTTGTAGCCATTCAAGGCTGGGGGGGATGGCGCGGTGCGCAAATGTTGCACGATCAGCAGCGGCATTGCCATTGATTACTGGCAGGCGCCCTCCCCTGGCCGGCAATGGCCCAGAGCCAGGGATCGCAATCGGAGATCGCACGGGAGCAGCGGAAAAACAGCGCTGGCGAATTGTCATGGAGACTTTGTGAAAATTTCGTGCAGCGCATATTTGGTCACATAAAAAAGGGCCTGGCGGCCCCTTTTGAACCCCACGCCAGCCTTCAGAGCCGTACGTTGCCGCGCGGCCCGGCAATCGCCCAGATGATCAGGCCCAGCACCGGCAACAGGATGATCAGCAACACCCAGAGGATTTTCATCCCGGTTTCGGCACTGCTTTTAAGCACATTGATGATCGCCCAGATGTCCAGCGCGAGGATGATCAGTCCAACCAGCGTATTGAAAGTGGAACCCATGGTGTCGCTCCTAAATGAGGGCTTGCCCACTTAGGATAGTCGGCTGGCAGCGGGGTTCCTTTTTATTGCCTGCGCGGTTGGCCTGTGGCCCGCAGCTCAGACGTGAACCGCGACCTTGAGCGCTTCCAGGGACGGCGCGGCGGCAATACCGGCTTCGGCGCACAGCTGCAGCACCCGCGGCACGTCGTTGCCGTAGACCAGCACCACTTGCAGCTCGTCGTCCAGCAACTGGCTGAAGTTCATCAGCACGTAACCGCCGTTTTCCGGGTTCATGCTGCCCATCTGGATCTGGATGCGGTTGAGCGCGGTCAGGGCCTCGGTCTTGGCCAGTTGCTTGGGCTTGATATTGAACGCCACGCCCGGGCCGAAAGACGCGACGATCTGCGCGAACAGGTCCATGTAGGTGTCGGCCTGGAACAGCACGGTGTCCGGCAGGCTGCCGACCACCACCCATTCGCCCAGCGGGATCGGGAAGCTGTCGTCGTAGTTGATGTCCGGATTGGCGGCCAGGAAAGCCTGGGGATCGGCGTAGGCCTGGGCGGCCTCGTCGGCGATCCGCAGGATTTCTTCTTCGCCCATGCAGCCGGAGCTGATTTTAGTGATGAGTTCGGCGAGGACGTTTTTCATGGGCGAATCCTGTTACGGGTCAATGGCGGGCGCGCAGGATAGCCTAAACCCGGCCCGCGAACCTACCGCCGCGCCCCAGGCATGGCCCAGGCCCGACGGTATGCGCCGTTCAGCTCAGCCCAGCAACTTCTGCAATTGCGCGGTGGTGTCGACGGCGCCCATGGTCTTCGCCGCGTCCAGTGCGCTCACGCCGTTGGCGTCGGTGGCTCGTGGGTTGGCGCCCTTGCCGATGAGGTAGTCGACGATTTCCGTGCGGTTGAACATCGCCGCCATCATCAGCGCGGTACGCCCGTCGAAGGACGAGCCTTCCACCTCGGCACCGCCCTCCACCAACGCCTTGACCACCGCCAGGTCACCCTTGAAGGCTGCGCCGGCGATCGGGCTCTGGCCGTTGTCGTTACGGATCTCGGGGTCGGCCTTGTGCTTGAGCAGCACCTGTACCGCGTCCACATGCCCGTAGTAGCTGGCCAGCATCAGCAGGGTGTCGCCCTTGTGATTGCGCAGGTTGACCGGCAGACCGCTGCTCGCCAGCTTGTCGAGCATCTGGGCGTCGCCTTGACGTGCGACGTTGAAGACCTGCTCGGTGAACTCGGCGGCTTCTTCTGCGGTCATCTGGCGGCTTTTGTCTGACATCGGGAACTCCACTTTCGGCCAATCGGAAAGCCGCTAGTTTCCCCAAGCGGCTCCCGCCCTGTCATCCCTTTTTTCTCAAGAGCGGCCATAGCCAGAATCAATAACGGTGCCGACCGGCACAAATATCCGCCAGGACCGCCTCCGTCACCCGGACATAGGTCGCCGAACCCGGCAACCAGGCGTACACCGGGTCGCCGCCGGTTTTCGACGGGTCGAAGGCTTCTTCCTTGAGCCGGGTCTTCTGGTACTTGAAGGTGCCGGTGGTCTCCATCTTCACCTTGACCCGCAGGAACAGCGGCACCGCGTAGCCCGGCAGATGCTCGCGGGCGAACTGCAACAGCTCGGTGAAATCCAGGGTCGCCAGGGATTCGGCCGGGGTGATCGCCGCCATCCCGGCACGGCCGTTGGTGTTGTGCACCTCCACACCATAGGCCACCGCCTCGGCGACCTGCGGATGTTGCAGGAGGATGTTCTCCACCTCGGTGGTGGAGACGTTTTCGCCCTTCCAGCGATAGGTATCGCCCAGGCGATCGATGAACTGCGCATGGCCAAAACCGATATCGCGCAGCAGGTCGCCGGTATTGAAGTAACGGTCGCCCTTCTCGAACACGTCGGTGAGGATCACCTTCAGGTTCTTTTCCGGCTCGGTATAGCCGTCCAGCGGTGCCTTGTCGTCGATCTTCGCCAGCAGCAGGCCTTGCCCGCCCTTGGCGACCTTCTGCATGAAGCCGGAACCGTTGCGGATCGGCGCGCAGGTGTCGTGGGCATACTCCACCAGCGCCCAGGGCGCCAGGGAAAAACCCACGGTATTGTCGAAGTTGAGCACGTTGGTAAAGCCGATATTGCCGTCGCTGGCGGCATACAGCTCACAGATATGCTCGATGCCGAAACGCTGCTTGAACGGCCCCCACACGCCGGGGCGCAGGCCGTTGCCGACCATCTTCACCACGCTGTTGTCACGGTCGTGCTCGCAGGCAGGCTGGTCAACCAGGTAACGGCACAGCTCGCCCACATAACCAATGGTGGTGGCCTTGAACCGGCGGACGTCTTCCCAGAAACGGCTGGCGCTGAACTTGCGGCGAATGGCGAAGCCCGAAGCGCCGCTGATGGCCGAGCCCCAGCACACGCACAACCCGGTGGCGTGATACAGCGGCAAGGTGCAGTACAGGATATCGGCCGGCTGCATGTCGAGGGCGATCATGCCGAAGCTGGCCGCGCTGCGCATCCAGCGACCGTGCTTGAAAATACCGGCCTTGGGCAGCCCGGTGGTGCCGGAGGTGTAGATATAGAAGCACGGATCGTCGAGGTAGATCCGCGCGGTACTTGGTGGGTTGGACGATTCGCTGGCGGCACTGGCGGTCATCAGGTCGATGCAACCGGCAGGCGTTGGCCCGGGCGCCACATCCGGATCGGCGACGAACCAGGTGCGCGCCTCGTCGATGGCGACCTGATCGCGAATCGCCGAATAGGCATCCAGCAGTTCGCCGCCGACGATCATCGCTACCGGCTTCACCAGGTTCACGCTGTGCACCAACACACTGCCGGTCTGCGCGGTATTGAGCATGGCGCAGATGCCGCCGAGCTTGGCCACCGCCAGCACGCTCACCAGCAACTCGGGACGGTTCTCGACGAAGATCGCCACCACGTTGCCCTTGCCGATGCCCTGGCTCGCCAGGTAATGGGCGATCCGGTTGGCCCACTGGTTGGCCTGTGCATAACTCAACACCCGGTCGCCGTACAGCAGCGCCGGACCGTCGGGGTTGCGTTGGGTGGCCTGCTCGAAGGTCCAGCCCAGCCCGCAGGGCTGATCGGCGCGCTTGACGTTGGCTATCTGCATGCCCTTGATGACCCGCGGCAACGCCCGGGCGATGGAGGGCAACTTCCGTAGCATCATGCCCCAGGTGATCATGTCGTGCTGATGAGTGCTCATGACGGCTCCTGTTCGACGCAAAAGGATCCTGCACGGGACCAGGCCGGGCAGGCGGACAAGGGTCGATGGGGCTATTCAGCTGGGGCCCGAGGGCGGGCCGCGACGGCAAACAGGAGAAACAGGGGGCGTGCTATTGGCAGTAACGCAGAGCATGGCGTTCATGGATGACGTCCTATTTTCTTATTATCAGGCGCCCATGATCCAAGGGGATCACGGCGCATGACTGTCCATGTCGGTGAAACGTCTGATTGACCTGTACAGCCCCGGAACACCAGGGCTTGGGCTTGTGCAAAGAGTCTGCGCCAAGCCTGTCGCTGGCAAAAAAATACGTCAGCGCTTCCTGGCCTGTACATGGAGTTTTTGCAAAGTTTTGTATCTCCTCCGCGCCGCCAGGTGCCTCGCGCTTGAGGGCCGGGCTTGCCGGCTGAATCTTTTGCGTGAACCGGCAGTCACAGCGTTACGCCACTGCCCTTGCCCAGGCCCGCGATCTCGCAAAATGCAGGATGCACGATGGCCATTCATGCAAATTGCACGGACACGCAAACGGCGAATTTTTATAACAATATGATTTATAACGATTTTTATAAAAAATTGAGGCTGGCACAATCGCTGCACCTATCACTCCAGGTTTGCCATTCAAGAACCAATGGAGCTGATAGACATGAGCCTGATCCAAGAAAAATTCGCTTCCCTGTTCTCCAACTACGAAGTGACCACTCAGCCACGGCCCGATGGCGGCATCCTGTTGACGCTGCGTAACAGCGAAGGTAAACAGCTCAAGCGCTCGATCTCTTATGCGCAGTTGCATGCGGGCGATCAGTTGTCGTGGGTGATCAGCGCGTTGCGTCGCGACCTGGCCGAACAGGCCAGCGAATTGCCACAGATTTCCCTGCTGCAAAGCCAGAACCGTTTTGCCCTGCCGTCGTATCACTCGCTTTAAATCCGCACCGCCGCGGATTCGCGATGATCACCGGCAGTTGGATAACAGATACCCCCAATCAGGCCGTGCCAGCCTTGCGCTGACACGGCCTGATTGCTTTTCAGAAACCCTGCGGATCGATATCGGCGAAGCTCGCTACATTCGCATGCCCCGCCAATACCCCGCCTTCGCGCACCAGGCCGCAGGTGGCCAGGCCGGCGGACCGGGCCGCATCCAGCTCCTGGACAATATCGGACAAAAAGAGAATCTGCCCGGGCGCACAGCCGATGGCCTGGGTAATGCGCTGGTAAGACTGCACTTCCCGTTTCGGCCCCGAGGTGGTGTCGAAGAAACCGCTGAACAGCGGCGACAGGTCCCCGGCAGTTGAGCAACCGAAAATCAGCTTCTGCGCCTGGATCGAGCCCGACGAATAGACATACAACCGATAGCCGGCCTGGTGCCAGCGCTGCAACGCCGCCACCGCATCCGGGTAGACATGGCCCTTGAGCTGTCCGGCCCGGTACCCCTGCTCCCAGACCATGCCTTGCAGCGCCTTGAGTGGCGTGGACTTGCGATCTTCCGCGATCCAGCCCAGCAGAATCCCGATCACCCGCTCGACGTCCGCCACCGGCTCGCCGCTGGCCTCGCGCACCGCCTGCAACTGCTCGGCAACGTCGGCCCGGCTGGCGTGCTTGCGCACGAAGTCCGGCAGCTGCCGCACCGCGTAGGGGAACAGCACCTCGAAGACAAAACTCACCGCGCTGGTGGTGCCTTCGATGTCGGTGAGAATGGCCTTGATCGGCATCCGCTCAATCCTCCAGAAGCGGGAACTGGCTGGCGATATCGGAACCGGTGAAGTTGGCGACCCAGCCTTGCGGGTTGTTGAACATGCGGATCGCCACCAGGTATGGGTTCTCGCCCATGTCGAACCAGTGCGCGGTACCGGCCGGCACCGAAATCAGGTCGTTCTTCTCGCAGAGCACGGCATACACATAGTCGCCAATATGCAGGCTGAACAGACCGCGGCCGGCGACGAAAAAGCGCACCTCGTCCTCGGCATGCCGGTGCTCGTCGAGGAACTTGGCGCGCAGCTCGGCCTTCTGCGGGTGATCGCCATTGAGGCTGATCACATCGACGGTGATGTAGCCGCGCTCGGTCATCAGGCGGTCGATCTGTTCCTGGTAGGCGCCTATCACTTCCTCCTGGCTGGCGCCCGGCTGGATCCTGGTGGCGGCTTGCCAGCGATCGAAACGCACGCCCTGCTCGGCCAGGGTCGCGGCGATATCGTCGAAATGGGTCAGCACCTTGTTCGGCAGGTCCGGGCTGGATACGTGGTAAACGGACAGGCTGCTCATCTTGGCAATTCCTCGTTATCGGCAGTGCCTTCCGGCTTTTTCCAGGCCGGTCAGGCAGTGCATATCATCAGGCGCTGGCTACTTCAGTCGAAGCAAGCCTTAACGGTTTAACAGGGCGCGAGTCTGCAACTCGCACTCGAACAGAAACTCGAAGGCCTCGATCTGGCGCTGCGCGTCACTCATGCGCGCGCCCCAGGTGTAGAGGCCATGACCGCGAATCAGGTAGCCGACGCAATCGGCATGGGCGTCGAGCCAGGGCTGGATCTTGGTCACCAGCCGGGCGATGTCCTGATCGTTGTCGAAAATCGGCACGCGCACCCGCGACTCGTGGCTGGCAATGCCGGTAAAAGCCTTTTGCAGCTCGTAACCCTCGAACTCGATGAAGTCCTCGGCGGTCAGGCGTGACAGCACCGTGGCATTCACCGAGTGGGTATGCAACACGGCGCCGATCTGCGGGTTCCAGCTGTACAGCTGGGTGTGCAACAGGGTTTCGGCCGACGGCTTTTTGCCCGGTTCCAGGCTGTTGCCCGACAAGTCGGTGGCCAGCACGTCATCCAGGCCCAACTGGCCTTTGTGCTTGCCCGAAACCGTGAGCAATAGCGCGCTCGGCGACAGGCGCGTGGAATAGTTGCTGCTGGTGGCCGGGGACCAGCCGCGGGCATACAGAAAGCGTCCGACCTCGATGATGTCCTGTGCCAGCTGTTCGCGGGTAAGGCTCATGGCCTCTCCTCTTGCATACGTGTGGCAATGATAACGGCTGCCGCCAGCGCTGCGAGGCTTGCAATACTAAAGGTCAATGTCGCACCCAGGGCGTTCCAGCTGTAGCCGGAATACAACGCGCCCAATGCGCCGCCGGTGCCGGCCAGGGCCGCGTACAGGGCCTGGCCCTGGCCTTGCTGACGGTCGCCGAAGCTGCGTTGCACGAAATGAATGGCCGCGGCATGAAAGCTGCCGAAGGTCGCGGCATGCAGCACCTGGGCAAACAACAGCACCCACAGATGCTCGGCAAAGGCGCCCAGCAGCAACCAGCGCAGGGCTGCCAGCAGGAAACTCGCCAGCAGCACCCGGCGTACCGAAAACCGCGAGAGAATCCAGCTCATTGCCAGGAACATCAAGACTTCGGCGACCACCCCCAGCGCCCACAACAGGCCGATCAAGCCGCGGCTGTAGCCCAGGTGTTCCAGGTGCAGGGTCAGGAAGGTGTAGTAAGGACCGTGGCTCATTTGCATCAGCGCCACGCAGGCATAGAAGGCCAGGACGCCGGGGCTGCGCAGCTGGCCAAGAAAGCCCCCGGCGGCCAAGCGGCTGCCCTGGGCCGCTGGCTGGGCATTGGGCACCCAGGCGCTGCTGAGCACGATGCCGGCCATGATCAGCACCAGCGCCGCCGGGTAGATGTCCAGGCTCAACCACTCGAACAGCCGCCCCAGCGCCACCACCGTGAGGATGAAACCGATCGAGCCCCACAGGCGGATCTGGCTGTAGCGAGCGGTCTGGCCTTGCAGGTGCGCCAGGGTGATCACTTCGAATTGCGGCAATACCGCGTGCCAGAAGAACGCATGCAGGGCCATGACCATCGCCAGCCAGGCGTAGCTCTTGCTGACGAAAATCAGCGAAAAACTCAGCAGCGTGCAGATCGCGCCAAAACGCACGATGGCCAGGCGCCGGCCGGTGTAGTCGCCCAGCCAGCCCCAGAGGTTCGGCGCCACGCAGCGCATCAGCATGGGAATCGCCACCAGCTCGCCAATACGCGCGCTGGAAAACCCCAGGTGATCGAAATACAGCGCCAGAAACGGCGCGGTCGAACCCAGCAAGGCGAAATAGAACAGGTAGAAACTGGAGAGCCGCCAGTACGGGAGCGCCGCCACGGCCGTCAGACCGTGGCGACTGGCAGAGACGCCATTACAACTGGCCCAGCACCGGCGTGCTGACGCGCACGTCGGCATTCTGGCCACGATGACGCAGCAGGTGATCCATCAGCACGATGGCCATCATGGCTTCGGCGATCGGCGTGGCGCGGATGCCCACGCACGGGTCGTGACGGCCCTTGGTGATGACGTCCACCGGGTTGCCATCGATGTCGATCGAGCGGCCCGGGGTGGTGATGCTGGAGGTCGGCTTGAGCGCCAGGTGCGCGACGATCGGCTGGCCGGAGGAAATCCCGCCCAGGATGCCGCCCGCGTTGTTGCTGAGGAAACCTTGCGGGGTCAGCTCGTCGCGATGCTCGGTGCCACGCTGGGCGACGCTGGCGAAACCGGCGCCGATTTCCACGCCCTTGACCGCGTTGATGCTCATCAGCGCATGGGCCAGCTCGGCGTCCAGGCGGTCGAAGATCGGCTCGCCCAGGCCCGGCATCACGCCCTCGGCGACCACGGTGATCTTGGCGCCCACCGAATCCTGATCGCGACGCAGCTGGTCCATGTAGGCTTCCAGCTCCGGCACCTTGTCCGGGTCGGGGCTGAAGAAGGCGTTGTCTTCCACCGAGTCCCAAGTCTTGAACGGGATTTCGATCGGGCCCAGCTGGCTCATGTAGCCACGCACCACGATGCCCTGGCTGGCCAGGTACTTCTTGGCGATGGCCCCGGCCGCCACGCGCATGGCGGTTTCCCGCGCCGAGCTGCGACCGCCGCCGCGGTAGTCGCGGATGCCGTATTTGTGGTGGTAGGTGTAATCGGCGTGGGCCGGACGGAACAGATCCTTGATCGCCGAGTAGTCCTTGGACTTCTGGTCGGTGTTGCGGATCAGCAGGCCGATGGAGCAGCCGGTGGTCTTGCCCTCGAACACGCCGGAGAGGATTTCGACTTCATCGGCTTCCTGGCGCTGGGTCGTGTGGCGGCTGGTGCCGGGCTTGCGCCGGTCCAGGTCGCGCTGCAGATCGTCCAGCGACAGCTCAAGACCCGGTGGGCAGCCGTCGACAATGGCGACCAACGCCGGACCATGGCTTTCGCCTGCGGTGGTGACAGTGAACAGCTTGCCGTAGGTATTGCCGGACATGCAGGACGCTCCATGAAATCAGCCGAAATAACTCAATCTGGATTACTGAGCCGGGAAGTATACGCAGGCTCCCCAACTAGTTCATCCTCGAACCTTATCCGTGTCCGGAAGTCCAACCGGCACCTTCTCCATGATGGCGTGATGATGCTGCGAGTTCTTCTCTTGAGCCTTACCCTGTTCACCGGCCTGGTCCAGGCGGCCGTACTGCAACGTCCCATCAGCCTCGACACCGGCACTGGCGAGTTATACGGCTCGCTGCTGCTGCCCAAGTCCGATGCCCCGGTGCCGGTGGTCCTGATCGTCTCCGGCTCCGGCCCCACCGACCGCAACGGCAACAATCCCGACGGTGGGCGCAACGACAGCCTCAAGCGCCTGGCCTGGGTGCTGGCCAAGCACAACATCGCCAGCGTGCGCTACGACAAGCGCGGGGTGGCCGCCAGCCTCGCCGCCACCCCGGACGAGCGCAACCTGACCCTCGACGCCTATGTCGCCGACGCCGTGGCCTGGGGCAAGAAGCTCAAGAGCGACCCGCGCCTGGGCCCGTTGATCATGCTCGGCCACAGCGAAGGCGCGCTGATCGCCACCCTGGCGGCGCCCCAGGTCGATGCAGCGGCGGTGATTTCCATCTCCGGCACCGCCCGCCCAGTGGACCAGGTGCTGCGCCAGCAACTGAGCTATCGCCTGCCGGCGCCGCTGATGCTGCGCAGCAACGAACTGCTCGACAGTCTCAAGGCTGGCCGGGTCGACACTGACGTGCCGCCGCAGTTGGAAGTGATCTTCCGCCCCAGCGTGCAGCCGTACCTGATCACCCTGTTCAGGCAAGACCCGGCCGCCGCGTTCGCCCGCCTGAAGATGCCGGCGCTGATCGTCCAGGGCAGTAATGACATCCAGGTCGGTGTCGGCGATGCGCAGATGCTCAAGGCCGCCAAGCCGGACGCCCAATTGGCGCTGATCGAAGGCATGAACCATGTCCTGCGTATCGTGCCCAACGACGTCAAGCGGCAACTGGCCTCCTACAAGGATCCGCAGCTGCCCCTGGCCTCGGAACTCGGCACCCGCATCATCAGCTTTATTGACGGACTTCACGCCCGTTGACGCGTTTTCCCCTCCAGTCCTGAAAAAAACGGCCGATAAGCCTTTGCCGGCCGTTCACTTGCCGTCGGCAAGTAGCGCTTGGACAGGATCTCGCCGTTATGACCGATACCCAGAACCCTCCCGAAACCGAGGTTGAAACCCCCGCTCCCGAAGCCGTGGCGTTGCCGTGGGCGGACGTCCATGCCGAGCATCACCGGATGCTTCGCCTGGCCCCCCTGCAAACCGATCGCGCCACGGGCGGACGACCCTTGCGCTTTATCGAGTTCGGTTATGCCGAGCGCAGCAACAAGGAACACAGCCTGTTGCGCATGACCCTCCAACTGCCGGGCCAACGGGTGCGCAAGGAACAGAATCACCTGGATGTCTGGGTCGACCACGCGACTCGTCGGGTGCGCTTCGAACCGGAAAACCTGCAGATCGAGCCGGCGAACCGTGGCATCGGCCGCTTTCTGCTGGCGCAGGGGGCAAGCTGGGCCCAGAAGAAATGGCCGCACTACCGCGTGGACGGTTTCGAACTGGCGAACAAGGATGCGCTGAACGAGGCCACGCGCCTGCGGCGCGATCATTTCCTGCGGGTCCAGGGTTTCGATGTGGTTTACGCCGATGCCCAGCATCTCAAGGGCAGCGTCAAGCATGTGCAGGTCGGTGAACTGCTGCCCAACTGGAACACCGAAAAGCTGCAATTCGTCGAGATCCTCGAAGCCGCGCAAATGCTGCAGCAGGCCGAGCAGAACCTCGAAGAACAGGAAGTGAAGCTGCGCAAGCACGAAGAAAAGGTCGCCAAGTACAAGCGCGAAGACACCGGGCTGCGCTTTACCATCACCTGCCTGGTGGCGTTTGCGGTGTTCCAGGCCGGGTTGCTGATCTGGATCGCGACCCACCGCTGACTCCTGGCCGCCTCTACGGACAACTGTAGGAGCGAAGCTTGCTCGCGATAGCGTCCGTCCAGGCACACCCCGGTGCCTGGATCGCGGGCAAGTCGGATCGCCGCCCGCTCGCTCCTACAGAAACGCCGATCAGACCCGGGAGCTGAACAGTGCCTGGTGCTGTCGGCACTGCTCGGCGGTGAGCATGAATACGCCATGACCGCCGCGCGCGAAGTCCAGCCAGGCGAAATCGACTTCCGGGTACAGCGCTTCGACATGAACCTGGCTGTTGCCGACCTCGACGATCAACAGGCCCTTCTCGGTCAAATGATCCGCCGCCTCGGCCAGCATGCGCCGCACCAGGTTCAAGCCATCGTCGCCACAGGCCAGGCCCAGCTCCGGTTCATGCTGGTATTCCTCGGGCATGTCGGCGAAGTCCTCGGCATCCACATACGGCGGGTTCGACACGATCAGGTCGAAGCGCTGGCCCGGCAAGCCGTCGAAACCGTCGCCCTGCACCGTGAACACCCGCTCATCGACGCCATGACGCTCGATGTTCTGGTTCGCCACCTCGAGGGCTTCGAACGACAGGTCGGCCAGCACCACTTCGGCCTTGCGGAACTCGTAGGCGCAGGCAATGCCGATGCAGCCGGAACCGGTGCACAGATCGAGAATGCGCGTAGGCTCGGCGCCCAGCCAGGGCTCGAAACGTTTTTCGATCAGCTCGCCGATCGGCGAACGCGGGATCAGCACCCGCTCATCGACAATGAACGACAGGCCGCAGAACCAGGCCTCGCCCAGCAGATAGGCGGTCGGTACGCGCTCTTCGATGCGCCGCTTGAGCAGACGCTGCAGGTTGACCAGTTCGTCGTCTTCCAGGGCGCAGTCCAGATAGCTGTCAGCGATTTCCCACGGCAGGTGCAAGGCACCCAGTACCAATTGGCGGGCTTCGTCCCAGGCGTTGTCGGTCCCATGGCCGAAAAACAGATCCTCCCCATGAAAGCGGCTGACAGCCCAACGGATATGGTCGCGCAGGGTGCGCAGGCGGGAAGTGATCACGGGACAGACTCCTGAAAAAACGACTGGCGATTCTAACAGCCAAAACGTCTGAGGACGACGCATGAAAAATCTGAGTCTGCGGGGCGTTCGGGCGCTTTTCCCTGCATTCGACCCGATTCTGCATAGCCCTTGACACGGCTGTAGGCCAGCAACCACGCACCTTACGTTAGTAGCGATTCACAGAAGCGCTCCGCCAGAGGACAATGTCGCAAAAGCCCCACTCACAGGAGCCCCAGAATGTCCGTTCCAAAGACGATGTTTCAACTCAGCGGTCGTGGTTATGCAGCGGCTAATTTGAGCCACGCGACCCTTGTGATCATCGACGCCCAGAAAGAGTACCTCAGCGGTCCGCTGGCCCTGTCCGGCATGGACGCTGCGGTCGCCAACATCAAGCAACTGGTCGCTGCCGCCCGCTCCGCCAGCCGCCCGGTTGTGCATGTGCGCCACCTCGGCACCGTCGGCGGCCTGTTCGACCCCCAGGGCGAGCGCGGTGAGTTCATCCCCGGCCTCGAACCCCTGGGCGACGAGACCATCATCGGCAAGCTGCTGCCGAGCGCCTTCCATGGCACCGAACTGGAAAAGCGCCTGCAGGACCTGGGCTCCCTGGACCTGATCGTCTGCGGTTTCATGAGCCATTCCAGTGTCAGCACCACCGTGCGCGCGGCGAAGAACCTGGGCTTTCGCTGCACCTTGGTGGAAGACGCCTGCGCCACTCGCGATCTGCCCTACAAGGGCGGCATCCTCAGCGCCGAGCACGTGCAGCAGACCGAAATGGCCATCATGGCGGACAACTTCGCCACCCTCGCCGCCACCAAAGATCTGATCTGATCGACCTGCAATGAGCGGCGCGCCTTCAGGGGCAAGGCCGCTCATCCGTAAAAGCCTCTCATTTGCCGTAATTGCCTTAGCCTCAGGAACCACCCGGTCATCTTTCGGTCGAAGGGCCGATACCCATTGAGGAAGGTCGGAATGAAGATATCCGATGGTTTTGACGCACGTCGTCTGCGGCCCAAAGGCCCGCGGAACTGGCGTTTGCGCCTGGGCGCGGGATTCTCCGCGTTGCTGGCGACCTTCGGTGTGCTGCTGGCGATGGCCGGGGCCGCCAGCCTGTTGGGGCGCCCTCCGGCGCTGGGCGAATTGAATGCAAGTCCGGCGGGTTCCGCGGTGATTCTAGCGGTCGGTCTGTTACTGCTGTATGTCGGCGTCTGGCTGTGGCGTCGCTGCCGGCGGCGCATGCGCCAGCCGCAGACCCTGAACATGGCTCCCCACCTGATGAAGAAGCATGACTGAATCGACGGCAACACGTTTTGTCCCGCCCCTCTCCCGTCGAGTTGGGTAAACTGCTCGGTCTTCGCGGAGGCTGACATGCAAGACGACGATTTTTCCCTGTTCAAAAGCGCGATCCAAGGCGTCAAGCCGATCAAGCACGATCGCGCCGAAACCGGCAAACCCAAGGCTGACCGGGCGCAGATCGCCAAGCTGCGCCAGGCAGCCAGCGTGCGCACCGAAACCACGACCGTCGACGGGCTGTCCGATCAGTTCGTGATCGATGTCGGCCCGGAAGACGAGCTGATGTGGGCCCGCGACGGGGTTCAGGAAAGCCAGATGCGCAAGCTCAAGGTCGGCCAGATCCCTTTCGAGGGCAGCCTCGACCTGCACGGCATGAACGTGGAAAAGGCCCGGGAAACCCTCTGGGCATTCCTCGCCGAAGCCACCAAGTTCGAAATCCGCTGCGTGCGCGTCACCCACGGCAAGGCCGTGCGCCTGGACGGCAAGCGGCCGATGATCAAGAGCCACGTCAACACCTGGCTGCGCCAGCATCCCCAGGTACTCGGCTTCACCTCGTGCCAGGCCAAACATGGCGGTGCCGGGGCGGTCTACGTGATGCTCAAACGCACCATGATGGAAGGCCGCGACGAGTAAAGCCGCTTCGTCGCGCTTGCAGCGCCCGGTCCGCCACCGTACCCTTGCCCTTTGCGTAAAATCCCACAGGTAGTTTCATGTCCCTGGAACAGAATTACACGGCGATCCTTGGCCAATTGGGCGAAGACGTCTCCCGCGAGGGCCTGCTCGACACGCCAAAACGTGCCGCCAAAGCCATGCAGTACCTCTGCCGCGGTTATGAACAAACGCTGGAAGAAGTCACCAACGGTGCCTTGTTCAGCTCCGATAACAGTGAAATGGTGCTGGTCAAGGACATCGAGCTCTACTCGCTGTGCGAGCACCATCTGCTGCCTTTCATCGGCAAGGCTCACGTCGCCTACATTCCGAGTGGCAAGGTGCTGGGCCTGTCGAAAGTCGCGCGCATCGTCGACATGTACGCGCGCCGCCTGCAGATCCAGGAAAACCTCAGCCGCCAGATCGCCGACGCGGTCCAGCAAGTGACCGGCGCCCTGGGCGTCGCGGTGGTGATCGAGGCCAAGCACATGTGCATGATGATGCGCGGTGTGGAGAAGCAGAACTCGTCGATGATCACCTCGGTGATGCTGGGCGAGTTCCGCGAAAACGCGGCAACCCGCAGCGAGTTTCTCAGCCTGATCAAGTAAACGGCTGCCCGAAAGAACCGGCGTTCATCGCCGGTTTTTTTTCGCCTGGCAAAAATCAGGTAAGCTGCCGCCCCTTCTTTCATGGGCAAGAGGCAATATCGTGATCGTCAAAGCGCTTCGAGTCGGCCTGGGCCAGCTCATCATCTTCATCGACTTCATCACCCGCCCACGCAAGCAGCAGCGCCCCGCTGCCGCTCAAGCCCAGGTCGAACAGGCCGCCAAGGGCCTGGCCCTGTACCAGTTCCACGCCTGCCCGTTCTGCGTGAAAACCCGCCGCACCCTGCACCGCCTGAACGTTCCGGTGGCCCTGCGTGACGCGAAAAACAACGAACAGGATCGCCAGGCCCTGCTGGAGCAAGGCGGCAAGATCAAGGTGCCGTGCCTGCGTATCGAAGAAAACGGCCAGACCACCTGGATGTACGAGTCCAAGGTGATCATCGATTATCTGGACAAGCGCTTTGCAACAGCTTGAATGGTTGGTGGCGTTCTGAAGGACGTCATCGCGCCAGAACAGCCCCCACAAGATCCAGACCATAAAAAAACCGACCCAAGGGTCGGTTTTTTGTTTCCCGCAGAGACTCAGTCGAGCATCCCGATATGCCGCGGGTGGCTTTCCACCCGCTGCATCCACGCCTGGATGCCCGGGTAGCGCGCCAGGTCGAAGCCACCTTCATGGGCGACATGGGTGTAGGCATAGAGCGCGATATCGGCAATCGAGTACTGCTCGCCCACCAGATACGGCGTTCGCGCCAACTGGTGTTCCATCACATCCAGGGCCTTGTAACCGCGTTTTTGCAGCTTCTCGTATTCGTGCTGGCGTTCTTGCGGCAACCCCAGATAGAGCTGGATGAAACGTGCCACGGCAATGTACGGCTCATGGCTGTATTGCTCGAAAAACTGCCATTGCAGCACTTGCGTGCGTAAACGCGGCTCGCTCGGCAGGAATTCGCTGCCGTCGGCGAGAAAGTTGAGAATCGCGTTCGACTCCCACAGGCAGGTGCCGTCTTCCAGCTCCAGCACCGGGATCTTGCCGTTGGGGTTCTTCGCCAGAAACGCCTCGGTCTGCGTATCCCCGTTCAAGATGTCCACGGCATGCCACTCGTAAGGCTGGCCGAGCAGATTGAGCATCAGCTTGACCTTGTAGCAGTTGCCGGACCGGTAATCCCCATAAACCTTGTACATGGCCCTCTCCCCTTAGGCTGCCTGTGCAGCCTGTGCTTGACGTACCACGGTGGCCAGCCGCTTGAGACCTTCGTCCAGACGCGCCGGATCGATATGACTGAAATTCAACCGCAGGTGACCTGGATTGCGGTCCGGCTCGGAGAAGAAGGGTTCGCCCGGCATGAATGCCACGTCCTGCTCCAGCGCCGCTTTCAGCAAAGTGCGGGTGTCCAGCGGCTGTTTCAAGGTCAACCAGAAAAACAGCCCGCCCTGGGGCACCTGCCAATCGGCCAGATCGCCGAAATGACGTTGCAGGGCGGCCTGAAAACCATCGCGGCGCACCCGGTAGAAATCGCGCAATTCGCCCAGGTGCTGCTGGTACTGCTCGGTACCTATCCATTGCAGCGCCTGCCATTGGCCGACGCGGTTGGTGTGCAGGTCCGCCGATTGCTTCAACCGCAGCAGATGGGGAAACAGGTCCGGGCTGGCGATCAGGTAACCGACCCGCAACCCTGGCAGCAGGGTCTTCGACACCGTGCCGGTGTAGATCCAGCTGGCCTTGCGCAGGCGCCCGACAATAGGCGTGGCGTTGCCGCCATCGAACGTCAGTTCGCGGTAAGGCTCGTCTTCGATCAGGGTCACTCCGAACTCGTCGAGCAGCGCCGCCACGGCATCGCGCTTGGCCTCGCTGTAGCGCACCGCCGAAGGATTCTGGAAGGTCGGGATCAGGTAGATGAACGCGGGACGATGCTGCTCCAGGCAGGCGCGCAATTGCGCCAGATCCGGCCCATCGGCCTGAAGCGGCACGGTCAGGCAATCGGCGCCGAACAGCTGGAAGATCTGCAGTGCCGCGAGATAAGTCGGCGCTTCCAGCATGATCTCGGTGCCCTTGTCGATGTACAGCTTGGCCGCCAGATCGAGGGTCTGCTGGGAGCCGCTGACCACCAGCACCTGGCTGGCCTCGCACGGCACGCCCAGCGCCCGGGCCTGTGCCGCCAGGGCCTCGCGCAGCTGTGGCTCGCCTTCACTCATGCCGTATTGGCCCATGGACACCGGCATCGCCTGCCAATCGACCTTCGGCAGCATCGCCTCGGCGGGCAGGCCTCCGGCGAACGACATCACTTCCGGACGCTGCGCGGCGGCAAGGATTTCACGGATCAGTGAGCTTTTAAGACGCGAAACACGTTCGGAGAAGGCCATGAGGTCACCAGTAGCAAAGGCGGAGGAAAATACGTCAAACTGCTTGACCGAAATTACGCCGACTTTCGCAGATACGTCAATATGCTTGACCTTAAAAACCAGACCACCCAACAAGCCGCCATGGAAGCCTTCTTCTTTGGTTACCAGGCGTTCACCGCCAAGGCCGACGAAATGCTCGAGCGTCGCGGCCTGAGTCGCGTGCACCAGCGCATCGTGTTTTTCATCGCCCGCTATCCGGGGCTGAGCGTGAAAGAACTGCTCACGGCACTGGGCGTGAGCAAGCAGGCGCTGAATATCCCGCTGCGCCAATTGATGGAGATGCACCTGGTCAACAGCGTTGCCTCGCAGAGCGACAAGCGCAAACGCCTGCTGGAGCTGACGGAAGACGGCGCGCGCTTTGAGCAATCGCTGCGGCGCGAGCAGGTCAAGCTGCTGCAACGGGTATTCGCCGAGGCCGGCGAGGCGGCAGTGGATGGCTGGCTGGCGGTGAACAAGGCTCTGGGCGAAAACCGCTGACACCCCAGCCCGCGAGCACGCAGCGGTCGTCAACCTGCATACCCGATACTTCTGCAGGACCGCGTCAGCCCCATTACGACCGCTGCGCGCTCGATCGCAGGCTGCGCCAGCGGCTACAGGGCATATAGCCTTTCTGGCGGACTTTTCGCACACAACCTAAAAAACATTATTTGCTTTCTTTGTATACAAAAGCATAATTCGCCACGTGCGAGTTCCTGACCTAAAGGTCAATAAAAGCCCGCAAGCCTTACATGCCTCAAAGAGCCGCTGCCCACCCTCACGTGCCCGGCTCTGGAAAAAATAATAAAACTCTTGAGGAGTACTCGCTGTGGAAAGCCGCAAATCCGAAGCCCCTACGCTGGAACTTTCGCCGCCGCTGAACAGTGGCTGGCTGGAGCGCATCTTCAAACTCAGGTTGCATGGCACCACGGTGAAGACCGAGTTGATCGCCGGTCTGACGACCTTCATCACCATGGCCTACATCATCTTCGTCAACCCCAACATCATGGCCGACGCCGGCATTGACCACGGCGCGGCCTTTGTCGCCACCTGCATCGCCGCCGCCCTGGGTTGCCTGTTGATGGGGCTGTACGCCAACTGGCCGGTAGGCCTGGCGCCCGGCATGGGGCTGAACGCCTTTTTCACCTACACCGTGGTCGGAACCATGGGTTACAACTGGGAAACCGCCCTCGGTGCAGTGTTCGTCTCCGGCGTGCTGTTCATGTTCCTGACCTTCTCGCGGATCCGCGAATGGCTGCTCAACAGCATTCCGGCCAGCCTGCGTTTTGCCATGGGCGCCGGCGTGGGTTTGTTCCTGGGGCTGATCGGCTTGAAAACCGCGGGCATCGTGGTCGATAGCCCGGCCACCCTGATCAAGCTCGGCTCCCTGCGTGAACCTGGCCCGCTGCTGGCGGCGGTCTGCTTCCTGATGATTGCCGTGCTCAGCTATCACCGGGTGTTCGGCGCGATCCTCATCAGCATCATCACCGTGACCCTGGCCGGCTGGGGCCTGGGCCTGGTGCACTACGAGGGCATCATGTCGGCCCCGCCGAGCCTGGCACCGACCTGGATGGCCATGGACGTCGCCGGGGTGTTCAACGTCAGCATGATCAGCGTGGTGCTGGCGTTCCTCTTCGTGCACATGTTCGATACCGCCGGCACCCTGATGGGCGTGGCCCAGCGCGCCGGCCTGGTCAACCCCGACGGCAAGATCGAGAACCTCTCCCGCGCCCTGAAGGCGGACAGTGCCTCCAGCGTATTTGGCGCGGTGGTCGGCGTTCCGCCCGTGACCAGTTACGTGGAAAGTGCCGCGGGTGTCGCCGCAGGTGGTCGGACTGGTCTTACCGCAGTGACCGTAGGTGTGCTATTTATCGCAGCCATGTTTTTCGCACCGCTGGCTGGCATGATCCCCGCTTATGCCACCGCCGGCGCGCTGATTTATGTGGCGATGCTGATGATGGGCGGCATGGCCCACATCGATTGGGAAGAGGCCACCGACAGCATCCCGGCGATCGTGACCGCCATCATGATGCCGCTGACCTTCTCGGTCGCCGACGGTATCGCCCTGGGCTTCATCACCTACGTGGCCTTGAAGGCCGGGACGGGCAAGTACAAGGAAATCTCCATCAGCCTGTGGGTGCTGTGCGCGATCTTTATCGCCAAGTTCATTTTCTTGTAGGTACATCGGTTTCAAACGGCCTCACCCCCGTCGGGTGAGGCTTTTGCGCATAAGGAGAAAGGCAATGAGCGTGGAAACCTGGCTGCTGTTCAGCGGCGCGGCACTGGTGGTAATCCTGATTCCGGGCCCGCTGTCCCTGCTGATGATCAGCAACAGTCTGAATTACGGTTTGCGCCGGTCCTACCCGGCGTTTCTCGGCGGCGTGTTTGCCTCGATCTGCCTGCTGAGCGCCTCGGCCCTGGGCCTGGGCGCCCTGCTGCTGGCCTCGGAACAGCTGTTCAGCGCCCTGAAAATCGTCGGTGCGCTGTACCTGTTCTATCTCGCCTGGCAAAGCTGGCAGCAATCGCGGCAGCCGTCTCATGGCGCCGAAGTGCCCGAGGCCGCACCGAAACCACGCTTTCGCGCACTGTTCGGGCGCGCTTTTGTGCTGGGTGCCAGCAACCCGAAAGACATTCTGTTCTTCGCCGCGTTTCTTCCACAGTTTCTCAGCGCCGAGCAGCCCTTCCTGCCCCAGCTGCTGATCATGATCGCCACCTGGACCGTACTCGACCTACTGTGCAAGCTGACTTACGGCCTGGGTGCCCACGGTGCGGCGCGCTACCTGCGCAGCGGCAAGGGCCAGAGCTGGTTCAACCGGGTCAGCGCCGGGCTGTTCAGCGGCGCCGGTGCCGCGTCGCTGTTGAGCCGCTGAAAGCATCGCGGGCAAGCCTCGCTCCTACAGAAGCCAATCCTGTAGGAGCGAGCGGGCGGCGATCCGACTTGCCCGCGATAGCGTCCTCACAAGCACCACCTTTCTGGGAACGAAAAAAAGCCCGCAGTGTGAGCGGGCGAAAGACCAAAGAAGCTATTTGCGCAGGCTTCGTGGGGGGAAAGTCCTAGCTTCCTCTGTAGGTCGAATAGCTGTAGGGCGAGATCAGCAGCGGTACGTGGTAATGCTCCTGCTCGGCCGAGATGCCAAAGCGCAGCACCACCACATCGAGAAACGCAGGTTCGGGCAGTTGTACGCCGCGGGCACGGTAGTAATCACCGGCATGGAATTGCAGCTGGTAAACCCCGGTGCGGTAGTCATCGCCTTGCAGCAGCGGCGCATCGCAACGGCCGTCGCTGTTGGTCAGGGCACTGGCGACCAGTTCCAGCTGCGTACCTTCGACCCGGTACAACTCGACCTTGATGGCGCTGCCTGGGCAGCCATGCGCGGCATCCAATACGTGTGTAGTCAAACGTCCCATTGATTCTGCGTGTCTGTGCGCGCTCACACGTCCAGACCTCGCGCCTCCTGAAGTCAGTTGATAAGGAGACCGCACCGTTTCGGAGCACGAAAGGATGCGGCGAGGAATTTATTAAGACACTTTTCAAAAAAATTGTACACAATAAAAATCACCCATTTCCGGGTACTTCGAACAAGCCCCCGTATTCCCTTGATCAGCGGCTACACCATGAGGACAGAAGACTTTTCATCCATTAGCTGACCAACCAGGCAGGTTTCTTGCAGTACCCAGGCATGAACACAATCGATGAAAAATGCAAAAAATCGGGCTTACAAACCGAATGAAAAGTTGTATACAATCAGTCCATCGCTGTGACGCCAGCCTGTCCTTCTCCCCAGGCCCCGCCACGCCACCGTTATCACGATAAGAAGGAAGACTGCAGTGAGCGCTGACTACCCACGCGACCTGATCGGTTACGGCTCCAACCCTCCTCACCCTCACTGGCCGGGCAATGCCCGCATCGCCCTGTCGTTCGTGCTCAATTACGAAGAAGGCGGCGAGCGCAATATCCTGCACGGCGACAAGGAGTCGGAAGCCTTCCTTTCGGAAATGGTCGCCGCCCAGCCCCTGCAGGGCGAACGCAACATGAGCATGGAATCGCTGTATGAGTATGGCAGCCGTGCCGGCGTCTGGCGGATCCTCAAGCTGTTCAAGGAATTCGACATTCCGCTGACCATCTTCGCCGTCGCCATGGCCGCCCAGCGCCATCCGGACGTGATCCGCGCCATGGTCGAGGCCGGCCACGAGATCTGCAGCCACGGCTACCGCTGGATCGACTACCAGTACATGGACGAGGCCCAGGAACGCGAGCACATGCTCGAGGCGATCCGCATCCTCACCGAAATCACCGGTGAGCGCCCGCTGGGCTGGTACACCGGCCGCACTGGCCCGAACACCCGGCGCCTGGTGATGGAAGAAGGTGGTTTCCTCTACGACTGCGACACCTACGACGACGACCTGCCCTACTGGGAAGCCAACAACCCGACCGGCAAGGCGCACCTGGTGATCCCCTACACCCTGGACACCAACGACATGCGCTTCACCCAGGTCCAGGGCTTCAACAAGGGCGACGACTTCTACCAGTACCTCAAGGATGCCTTCGACGTGCTGTACGCCGAAGGCGCCGAGGCACCGAAGATGCTGTCCATCGGCCTGCACTGCCGCCTGATCGGCCGCCCGGCGCGCCTGGCCGCCCTGAAGCGTTTTATCGAGTACGTCAAAGGTCACGATCAGGTCTGGTTCACCCGCCGCGTGGACATCGCCCGCCACTGGCAGCAAACCCATCCGTTCCCGGGGGCGGCGAAATGAGCACCTTCCAAACCCTGAAACCCTCGACCCTGAGCCGCGACGCCTTCGTCAACGCCTTCGCCGACATCTACGAACATTCGCCATGGGTCGCCGAAAAGGCCTTCGACCTGGGCCAGGATGCCTCGATCGACCGGATCGACACCCTACACCAGCGCATGAGCGACATCCTGTTGAGCGCCGACCACCAGAGCCAGTTGGCCCTGATCAATGCTCACCCGGACCTGGCCGGCAAAGCCGCCGTCCAGGGGCAACTGACCGCGGCCAGCACTGAAGAACAGTCTGGCGCGGGTATTCACCAATGCACGGCCGAAGAGTTCCAGCGCTTCACCGAGCTGAACGACGCCTACAAGGCCAAGTTCAAGTTTCCCTTCATCATGGCGGTAAAAGGCAGCAACCGGCATCAGATCCTCGCGGCGTTCGAAGCACGCATCCACAACTCGGTGGACACCGAATTCAGGTGCGCGCTGGCGGAGATCAACAAGATCGCCCTGTTCCGATTACTGACTCTCTAGCAAGCCTGGCCCGAGTACGAAACGTACCCAGGGCCCTGCAAGCATCCCAAGCCACTCTATAAAGGCAGACAAGAAGAATGAAAGCTTACGCCGTACCTTTCGAGAAGTTCGTCAACCTGGCCGACGCCCGCCTGGGCACCAAGATCATTTCGGTGACCGATGACTGGTTCGCTGACGCCAACCGTCTGTTCCAGCCGACCCCGGCCGTATGGAAGGAGGGCGTTTTCGATGACAACGGCAAGTGGATGGACGGCTGGGAGTCGCGCCGCAAGCGCTTCGAAGGCTACGACAGCGCGGTGATCCGCCTGGGCGTGCCTGGCCAGATCAAAGGCGTGGACATCGACACCTCATTCTTCACCGGCAACTTCCCGCCATCGGCCTCCCTGGAAGCCTGCTTCCTGGCCGAAGGCGAACCGAATGAAAACACCCAGTGGGTGGAAGTGCTGTCGGCCGTCGAGCTGCAAGGCAACAGCCACCACTACCACGAGATCAGCAACGACCAGGCGTTCAGCCACCTGCGCTTCAACATCTACCCGGATGGCGGCGTGGCCCGCCTGCGCGTGTATGGCATTCCGTACCGCGACTGGTCGGCGGTCGGCGACAACGAGCAGATCGACCTGGCAGCCGCCCTCAACGGCGGCCGCGCCCTGGCCTGCTCCGACGAACACTTCGGCCGCATGAGCAACATCCTCAACCCGGGCCGCGGCATCAACATGGGCGATGGCTGGGAAACCGCACGCCGCCGCACGCCAGGCAATGACTGGGTGATCGTCGCCCTGGGCCATCCGGGCGAGATCGAGAAAATCATCGTCGACACCCTGCACTTCAAGGGCAACTACCCGGACAGCTGCTCGATCCAGGGCGCCTTCGTCAAGGGCGGTACCGACAGCCAGATCGAAACCCAGTCGCTGTTCTGGCGTGAACTGCTGCCGAGCCAGAAGCTGGAAATGCACGCCGAACACACCTTCGCCGAGCAGATCAAGGCCCTGGGCCCGATCACCCATATCCGACTGAACGTGTTCCCGGACGGTGGTGTCAGCCGCCTGCGGATCCTGGGCAAGGTCGCTCGGTAATGCCGAGCCTGTAGGTGTAGGAGCGAGCTTGCTCGCGATAGCGTCAGACCGGGCGATAGATGAACACCGGACAACCGCATCGCGATGCAAGCTCGCTCCTACAGGACAGCACAAGACGACAACAACGAATTCACAGATTAAGAAGAACAGCATGCGCACATTGATGATCGAACCGCTGAGCAAAGAAGCCTTCGCCCCCTTCGGTGACGTGATCGAAACCGACGGCAGCGATCACTTCATGATCAACAACGGTTCGACCATGCGCTTCCATCGTCTGGCTACCGTGGCAACCGCCACGCCGGACGACAAGGCGATCATCAGCATCTTCCGCGCCGACGCGCTGGACATGCCCTTGACCGTCCGCATGCTGGAGCGCCATCCGCTGGGCAGCCAGGCTTTCATTCCGCTGCTCGGCAATCCCTTTCTGATCGTGGTCGCGCCACTTGGCGATGCACCTGTATCGGGCTTGGTCCGCGCCTTTGTCAGCAATGGCAGGCAGGGCATTAATTACCATCGCGGCGTCTGGCACCACCCGGTGCTGACGATCGAAAAGCGGGATGACTTCCTGGTGGTTGATCGCAGTGGCACAGGCAACAACTGCGATGAGCATTTCTTTGAAGAGGATGAGTGTTTGATCCTCGCCCCCCACCAATAAGAGAAGGTCTGATCACCCGAAAACAAGGGTGACAGGCGAGAGGTAAAGACTGTGGAAGCACATCTGTTGGAATGGCTCAACCTGAGCGTGCGTTGGGTTCACATGATCACTGGCGTGGCCTGGATCGGCGCGTCGTTCTACTTCGTCTGGCTGGAAAACAACCTCAATCGCGTCAACCCCAAGGACGGCCTGTCGGGCGACCTCTGGGCAATCCACGGTGGCGGCATCTATCACCTGGAAAAATACAAACTGGCCCCACCGTCCATGCCGGAAAACCTGCACTGGTTCAAATGGGAAGCCTACTTCACCTGGATGTCGGGGATCGCCCTGCTGTGCCTGGTGTTCTACTACAACCCGATGCTCTACCTGGTAGCGCCCGGCAGCGGCCTGACCGGCCCTGAAGGCGTGGCCATCGGCATCGGTTCGCTGATCGCCGGCTGGTTCGTCTACGACTTCCTCTGCGACTCGCCCCTGGGCAAGAAACCCGCCCTGCTCGGCTTCATCCTGTTCGTGCTGTTGATCGCCGCGGCCTATGGCTTCAGCAAGGTGTTCAGCGGTCGCGGCGCCTACCTGCACGTCGGCGCCATCATCGGCACCATCATGGTCGGCAACGTGTTCCGCATCATCATGCCGGCCCAGCGCGCGCTGGTGGCCGCCATCGCGGAAAACCGCACGCCGGACCCGACCCTGCCGGCCAAGGGCCTGCTGCGTTCGCGCCACAACAACTACTTCACCCTGCCCGTGCTGTTCATCATGATCAGCAACCACTTTCCGAGCACCTACGGCAGCCAGTACAACTGGTTGATCCTGGCCGGGATCGCAGTGCTGGCGGTGCTGGTACGTCACTACTTCAACACCCGCCACGACAGCCACAAGTTCGCCTGGACCCTGCCGGTCGCCGCCCTGGGCATGATCTGCCTGGCCTACGTCACCGGCCCCGCGCAAATGGCCAACAGCCCGGAAGTGGCCAAGGCCCCAGCGAAGATCGAGTACCAGCCACTGCCGGAAACCGCCATCGGCGGCGGCGCCAAGCCTGAAACCGCAGCAACTCCAGCAGCTCCGGCGACTCCCGAAGTGGCTCCGGCACAAGCGTCCACGGCGGCCCAGGGCCCGACCTTCGACAAAGTGCATAACGTGATCCAGGAACGTTGCACCGTCTGCCACTCGGCCAAGCCCACCAGCCCGCTGTTCAGTGCCGCGCCGGCCGGCGTGATGTTCGACACCCCCGAGCAGATCAAGCTCCAGGCCCCACGGATCCAGGCCCAGGCAGTCGCCAGCCAGATCATGCCGCTGGGCAATATCACCCAGATGACCCAGCAGGAACGTGACCTGATCGGCGCCTGGATCAACCAGGGGGCGCGCACCAACTAGTACCGCGGTGCCTTGACGACCGCTATCGCAGGCAAGCCTCGCGCCTACAGCATGTGTGTTGCTTCTGTAGGAGCGAAGCTTGCTCGCGATCGGCCGCCACGCGGTTGGCCTGCTGCAAAAAAGCTGTTCGCAACCACACAGCTTTCTAATCACAAGAATAAGAAGATCCGAGGTGTTGCATGTCCGCGTTAACCGAACCGCGCATCCCCGACGCACCCGCCATTGCGCGACTGCCCCTTTTGCAACTGATCCTGGTCGGGTTGCAGCATGTTCTGCTGATGTACGGAGGCGCCATCGCGGTGCCGCTGATCATCGGACAGGCCGCGGGTCTGAGTCGTGAAGAAATCGCCTTCCTGATCAATGCCGACCTGCTGGTCGCCGGCATCGCCACCCTCGTACAATCCCTCGGCATCGGCCCCATGGGCATCCGCATGCCGGTGATGATGGGCGCCAGCTTTGCCGCCGTGGGCAGCATGGTAGCCATGGCCGGCATGCCGGGCATCGGCCTGCAGGGGATCTTCGGCGCGACCATCGCCGCCGGTTTCTTCGGCATGCTCATCGCGCCCTTCATGTCCAAGGTGGTGCGCTTCTTTCCGCCCCTGGTCACCGGCACCGTCATCACCTCCATCGGTCTGTCGCTGTTCCCGGTCGCGGTGAACTGGGCGGGCGGTGGTAGCCACAATGCCGAATTCGGTTCCCCCATCTACCTGACCATCGCCGCGCTGGTGCTGGGCACAATCCTGCTGGTACATCGGTTC
This sequence comes from Pseudomonas sp. GW821-FHT09E12, assembly GCF_059416085.1. Lineage (NCBI taxonomy): Bacteria > Pseudomonadati > Pseudomonadota > Gammaproteobacteria > Pseudomonadales > Pseudomonadaceae > Pseudomonas > Pseudomonas sp. GW821-FHT09E12. The sequence goes on from NZ_JBWKOM010000010.1 coordinate 253,340, forward strand.
ATGCGCGGTTTCTGGGTGAACATTTCCGTGCTGATCGGCATGGGCCTGGGCTACGTGCTCTGCGGCCTGATCGGCATGGTCGACCTCAGCGGCATGGCCCAGGCGCCCTGGGTGCAGGTGGTCACTCCGCTGCATTTCGGCATGCCGCAGTTCCATCTGGCGCCGATTCTTTCGATGTGCCTGGTGGTGGTGATCATCTTCGTCGAGTCCACCGGGATGTTCCTCGCCCTGGGGAAAATCACCGGTCAGGAAGTCACCCCGCGCATGCTCCGCCGTGGCCTGCTGTGTGATGCCGGCGCCTCGTTTTTCGCCGGTTTCCTCAACACCTTCACCCACTCTTCGTTCGCCCAGAACATCGGCCTGGTGCAGATGACCGGTGTGCGCTGCCGCTCGGTGACCATAGTCGCCGGCGGCCTGCTGATCGTGCTGAGCCTGCTGCCCAAGGCGGCTTTCCTGGTGGCCTCGATTCCCCCGGCGGTACTGGGTGGCGCGGCTATCGCCATGTTCGGCATGGTGGCGGCGACCGGGATCAAGATCCTCCAGGAAACCGATATCGCCGACCGGCGCAATCAACTGCTGGTGGCGGTGAGCATCGGCATGGGCCTGATTCCGGTGGTCCGTCCGGAATTCTTCGCCCACCTGCCCCTGTGGATGAGCCCGATCACCCACAGCGGAATCGCCATGGCCACCCTCAGTGCGCTGGCCCTGAACCTGCTGTTCAACATTCTGGGCGGCACCGAACGGGCCGCCAGCAACGCCCGACACGCCCACCAGCATTGAAGCCTGGACGGGGCGGCCCGACAGCCGCCCCTGCTTGACCGTCGATACCCGAAATACACGCACGACAGGCAGACCCGGCACCGCGCCCGGTCGCAGTCGGCGGCTGCCTGCGCCTTGACAATAAAAACAAACAGGGAGCAACACGATGAGACATGCACACGCACGCCTGCTGCTCGGCGGCGCACTGCTGGCCACGACCCAGGTCATGGCCGGCGACCTGCTGCTGTGGCAGACCAACAGCCTGACCTACCTGTACGGCAAGAACTTCGCGATCAACCCGTCGATCCAGCAGACGGTGACCTTCGAGCACGCCGACCGTTGGAAATACGGCGACACCTTCCTGTTCGTCGACAAGATTTTCTACAACGGCGAGGAAGACCGTAACAAAGGTCCCCACGCCTTTTACGGCGAGTTCAGCCCCAGGCTGTCGTTCGGCAAGATCCTCGACCGCTCATTCGCCTTCGGCCCGGTCAAGGATGTGTTGCTGGCCATGACCTACGAATATGGCGAAGGCGACAGCGAGGCCTATCTGATCGGCCCCGGTTTCGATCTGGCCGTTGCGGGCTTCAACTATTTCACCCTGAACTTCTATCGCCGCCAGACCGAAGGCCCGCGCCCCGGCGACGGTGTCTGGCAGATCACCCCCTCCTGGTCCTACAGCATCCCGCTGGGCCGTTCGAACCTGTTGGTCGACGGCTATCTGGACTGGGTGGTGGACAACGACCGGAACGACCGCGGTACCTACCACGCTAACCTGCATATCAATCCGCAGATCAAATACGACCTGGGCAAGGCCCTGCGCCTGGGCGAAAAGCAGCTGTATGTCGGTCTCGAATACAGCTACTGGAAAGACAAATACGGCATTCAGAACAGCACCAACCTGGACACCAATCAGAACACCGCCAGCCTGCTGGTGAAGGTGCATTTCTAGAATGACCGGCAAACGTGCCCCAAAGTTGTTTCAAGTGCGCTATTGCAGAGCACTTGAGCAAGGCCGTGGGAGTCAGTATTCTCCGCGGCCGCCTGAATCCGGTGAAAAAAAAAGCCCGGATTTAAAACCTGACCGGAAAGCCAACTTATCCCGGCCTCCGGAAAGTACCAAGGCGTACCGAGTTAAAACCGAATTCACTCTCGATCGACTGTATTCGTACAGGCGCGCGGGAGTTTTTGCGCTTTTTTTTCGCCTTGGCTCAGCTCTTGCTATCAGCAACAAAGCTGACCGATCGGATGATTTTTCAGCCACTAAAAGGTGCCACACCAGAGCACCGGCTTTTAAAGAAAAACGTGGAACCACTTACTTTTTGGGAGCAACCGAATGAACCGCATCTGTAAAGGCCTGATGCTTGCCGGATCCTTGCTGGCAGGGGCCCAGGCCACCGCCGGCGACCTGCTGCAATGGCAGAACAACAGCCTGACCTACCTCTACGGCAAAGACTTCACGATCAACCCGCAGATCCAGCAAACCGTGACTTTCGAACATGCCGATGCCTGGAAGTACGGCGACAACTTCCTGTTTATCGACAAGATCTTCTACAACGGTAAAAAGGACGGCAACGTCGGCCCGAACACTTATTACGGCGAGTTCAGCCCGCGTCTTTCGTTCGGCAAGATCTTCGACCGGAAGTTGGAGTTCGGCCCGATCAAGGATGTATTGCTGGCCATGACTTACGAGTTCGGCGAAGGCGATAACGAGTCCTACCTGATCGGTCCGGGCTTCGACCTGGCAATCCCCGGGTTCGATTACTTCCAGTTGAACTTCTACAACCGCCAGACCGAAGGCAGCCGTGCCGGCGACAATGTCTGGCAGATCACCCCGGTCTGGTCCTACACCATTCCCGTGGGCCGTTCGGACATCCTGATCGACGGTTTCATCGACTGGGTGGTGGACAACGACAAAAACTCCAAAGGCGAGTATCACGCCAACCTGCACATCAACCCGCAGATCAAGTACGACCTGGGCAAGGCGCTGAAACTGGGCGACAAACAGCTGTATGTGGGTATCGAGTACGACTACTGGAAGAACAAGTACGGGGTCAAGGACACCCCGTATTTCGACACCGACCAGAACACCGCCAGCCTGCTGCTCAAGTACCACTTCTGATGCAGTGAGCGCCGTTCCCGTGCGGGTCGCGGGAACGGATTACATCGAATAAATCGATAGCAACGCGCCGATATTCGCAACCATCAATCAGTTGAGCTGGCATAGCATGTCGCTCATCCCAACCTGATCAGGAGTTGCATCGATGACTCAATTTCGCACAGTACTCAGCGTCCATACCGGCCAGCCCGCTTCGGACGGCGCCGGCGTCAGACTGACCCGGGTCTTCGGTGGCCAGGGTGTCGAGCGCTTCGACCCGTTCCTGATGCTCGATGAATTCGGCTCGGAAAACCCCGACGACTACATCGCAGGCTTCCCGCCCCATCCCCATCGCGGCTTCGAAACCGTCACCTACATGCTCGAAGGCCGCATGCGCCACGAGGATCACCTGGGCAACGTCGGCCTGCTGGAAGGTGGTGGCGTGCAATGGATGACCGCCGCCAAGGGCATCATCCACAGCGAGATGCCGGAACAGGAAGAAGGCGTGATGCGCGGCTTCCAGCTCTGGCTGAACCTGCCGGGCAAGCACAAGCTGGACAAGGCCAGCTACCGGGACATTCAACCCCAGGACATCCCCCGCCTGACCACCGCCAATGGCGTGGAAGTGGTGGTGATCGCCGGCCGCTTCGATGACGGCCAAGCGCAGCAGACCGGCGCCGTCGAACGGCCGGACACCGAGCCCCACTACTTCGACCTGCGCCTGCCTGCGGGCGCCAGCATCAGCCCGCGGCTGCCTGCAGGGCATCGGGCCCTGCTGTACGTCTATGAAGGTCAGATCGACCTGCCCGGGCATCCGCAACCGGTCGCCAGCAGCAAGCTGGTGCGCCTGTCCGACCAGGGCGAGATTCAGTTGAGCAGTGCCGCCGGCGCCCGCGTGCTGTTGATTGCCGGCAAGCCGCTGGGCGAGCCGATCGTGCAGTACGGCCCATTCGTGATGAACAGCCGGGAAGAGATCGAGCAGGCATTGCGGGATTTTCGCGATGACAAACTGACGGCCTGAGCATTGCCCTTAGAAACGCTATCGCGAGCAAGCTCGCTCCTACAAAGATAATGAATTCCCTGTAGGAGCGAGCTTGCTCGCGATGCTTTTTCAGGCCGTCTCGACCGCGGCCGCCAAGCCCAGAAACCGCCGCAGCTCGTCGCGCTTGGCCAAGGCATCGCTGCGCCCCAGCTCGATCAATTCGCTGCAATACCCCGCCTCGAACAGCAGGTAACTCAAGACCCCGGCACCGCTGGTCTTGGTCGCCCCCGGCCCGCGCAGGAACAGGCGCAATGCCGCCGGCAGCTCATGCCGGTGACGCGCGGCGATCTCGTCGATCGGCTGGCTGGGGGCGATCACCAGCACCTCCACCGGCGCCACGCCCAGGGTACGGACGGGCGTGCCCGACGGCAGCAGATGACTGAACTGGTTGAGTCGCTGCAAGAGCTCGATGTCGCTCTCCAGGCTGTCAATGAACGTACTGTTGAGCATGTGGCCACCGATCTGCGCCAGCGTCGGCTGCTGCCCGGTGTAGCTGCGTTGCTGGGGCGCCTGCGGATCGATGCCGCGGGGGTTGCCGCTGACCCCGACCACCAGCACCCGGCTGGCCCCCAGGTGCAAGGCCGGACTGATGGGCGCCGATTGCCGCACCGCGCCGTCGCCGAAAAACTCCTGGTCGATTTTCACCGGCGCGAACAGCAGTGGAATCGCCGAGCTGGCCAGCAAGTGTTCGACCGTGAGTTCGGTGGGCAGGCCGATACGCCGATGGCGCAACCAGGCCTCGATGGTGCCGCCGCCCTGATAGAAGGTCACCGCCTGGCCCGATTCATAACCGAAGGCCGTGACCGCCACCGCCTGCAGATGCTTTTGCGCAATGGCATGACGAATACCGGACAGCTGCAATTTATCGTTCAACAACTGCCGCAGCGGCGAGCTGTTGAGCAACGCCACCGGCACTTGCGCGCCCAGGCCGAGCAGGCTGTGGCCAACGAACCGGGTGGCCTGGCGGATCACCCCGGGCCAGTCGCTGCGAATCACCTGATGGCTGCGAAAACCCTGCCAGAACGCCGTGAGACGCTCGATGGCCGCGGTGAAATCCAGCGCGCCGCTGGCCAGGCTGACCGCATTGATCGCCCCGGCCGAGGTTCCGACTATCACCGGGAAGGGATTGCTCGCCCCCGCCGGCAGCAATTCGGCAATCGCCGCCAGCACCCCCACCTGATATGCCGCACGAGCCCCGCCGCCGGAAAGAATCAATCCTGTGACCGGTTCCGCTGGGCTCATCGCTACACTCCATGGCGCTGATAAAGGGCTTTCAATCTAGCGCGATAAATTCAACCGCGCTTCTTATACAGCTTCGGCTCGCCTGGCGGACGGCTCTTGAAGCGCCGATGAGCCCACAGATACTGCTCCGGACACTCGCGCAGCACACCTTCGATCCACTGGTTGATGCGCAGGCAATCGGCCTCTTCGGTCTCACCCGGGAAATCCTGCAACGGCGGGTGAATCACCAGCCGATAACCACTGCCATCGGCCAGCCGCTGCTGAGTGAAAGGCACCACCAGGGCCTTGCCCAGCCGGGCGAACTTACTGGTGGCGGTGACCGTCGCCGCCTGGATGCCGAACAGCGGCACGAACACGCTCTGCTTGGCGCCGTAATCCTGGTCCGGTGCGTACCAGATGGCCCGCCCGGCGCGCAGCAGCTTGAGCATGCCGCGCACGTCTTCACGCTCCACCGCCAGGGAATCCAGATTGTGCCGCTCGCGGCCACGACGCTGGATGAAATCGAACAGCGGGTTCTTGTGCTCGCGGTACATGCCGTCGATGGTGTGCTGCTGGCCCAGCAAGGCGGCGCCGATCTCCAGGGTGGTGAAGTGCAGGGCCATGAGGATCACGCCCTTGCCTTCCAACTGCGCCTGCTTGAGATGCTCCAGGCCTTCGACATGGGCCAGGCGCGCCAGGCGCGGCTTGGACCACCACCAGCTCATGGCCATTTCGAAAAAGGCGATGCCGGTGGAGGCGAAGTTTTCCTTGAGCAGGCGCTTGCGCTCGGCGGCGGACTTTTCGGGGAAACACAGTTCCAGGTTGCGCTTGGCGATCCGCCGACGCTCACCGGCCACCCGGTACATCAGCGCGCCCAGGGCACGACCGATCCACAGCAGCAACGGATAAGGCAGTTGAACCACCAGCCATAGCAGACCCAGGCCCAGCCACAGCGGCCAAAAACGGGGATAAAGAAATGCAGCTCGAAAACGCGGGCGATCCATTACAGATTCCGGACAGACAACAAGGTCGCGCATTCTACATCGGTTCGACCCGGCTTGCGGCCCGCGGGCGTTCTCGTTATAAGTCTCGGCACTTTTAGTGACAAGCCGCTTTATGCCGACCATGAGCCAAACCGAATCGCAAGACCTGGATCCTGTGTTCCAGTTGAAGGGCAGCATGCTGGCCATCACCGTGCTGGAACTGGCCCGCAACGACCTCGAGGGCCTCGATCGCCAACTGGCGGCGAAGGTCGCGCAAGCCCCGAATTTCTTCAGCAACGCCCCGCTGGTGCTGGCGCTGGACAAACTGCCGGCCAGCGAAGGCGCCGTCGATCTGCCCGGCCTGATGCGCGTCTGCCGTCACCATGGTCTGCGCACCCTGGCGATCCGCGCCAGCCGCATCGAAGACATCGCCGCGGCGATCGCCGTCGACCTGCCCGTGCTGCCGCCTTCCGGCGCCCGGGAACGACCGCTGGAACCGCAGGAAAACGAAGCCCGGAAAAAGCCTGAAAAGCCGCCTGAGCCGACCATCAAGCCCACCCGAATCATCACTTCGCCAGTACGCGGCGGGCAGCAGATCTATGCCCAGGGTGGCGATCTGGTCGTGACCTCCTCGGTCAGTCCGGGTGCGGAACTTCTGGCCGATGGCAACATCCATGTATACGGCCCGATGCGCGGTCGAGCGCTGGCCGGGGTCAAGGGAGATACCAAGGCACGGATTTTCTGTCAGCAATTGAGCGCTGAACTGGTGTCCATCGCCGGCCAGTACAAGGTTTCCGAGGACCTGCGGCGCGATCCGTTGTGGGGTGCCGGGGTCCAGGTCAGCCTGTCGGGTGACGTGTTGAACATCACACGTCTTTAACGGATACTGCCGCATTTTCCAAGCATCTCTAAAACGTAGCGAATACGGCTCAAACGAAGTAGGAGCAGGTGTTAACCGACCTCCAGCCAAGGCTGTCCGACTGCAGTAGTTTTCAAGAGATGTTTTTCAGGGGCTAAAAGTCCTTTTTCCTTAGGGGTGAAACACCTTGGCCAAGATTCTCGTGGTTACATCCGGCAAGGGTGGTGTGGGTAAGACCACCACCAGCGCCGCTATCGGTACCGGCCTCGCTCTGCGCGGCCACAAAACTGTCATCGTCGACTTCGACGTCGGCTTGCGTAACCTCGACCTGATCATGGGTTGCGAACGTCGCGTGGTGTATGACTTCGTCAACGTGGTCAACGGCGAAGCCAACCTGCAGCAAGCCCTGATCAAAGACAAGCGCCTGGAAAACCTCTACGTACTGGCCGCCAGTCAGACCCGCGATAAAGATGCGCTGACCCAGGAAGGCGTGGAAAAAGTGCTGATGGAGCTCAAGGAAACCTTCGAATTCGTGGTCTGCGACTCCCCGGCCGGTATCGAGAAAGGTGCTCACCTGGCCATGTACTTCGCCGACGAAGCGATTGTCGTGACCAACCCGGAAGTTTCCTCGGTACGTGACTCCGACCGCATGCTGGGCCTGCTGGCCAGCAAGTCCAAGCGCGCGGAGAACGGCGAAGACCCGATCAAGGAACACCTGCTGCTGACCCGCTACAACCCTTCGCGTGTCAGCAACGGCGAAATGCTTGGCGTCGAAGACGTCAAAGAGATTCTCGCAGTAACGCTGCTGGGCGTGATTCCAGAATCCCAGGCAGTACTCAAGGCTTCCAACCAAGGCGTTCCGGTGATTCTCGATGACCAGAGCGACGCCGGCCAGGCGTACAGCGATGCTGTCGACCGTCTGCTGGGTAAAACCGTGGAACACCGGTTCCTTGATGTTGAGAAGAAGGGATTCTTCGAGCGCCTGTTTGGAGGTAGGTAATGAATCTTTTTGACTTCTTTCGTGCCAGCAAAAAAGTAAGCACCGCGTCGGTAGCGAAAGAGCGTCTACAGATCATCGTGGCGCATGAACGCGGCCAGCGCACTACCCCTGATTACTTGCCTGCCTTGCAGAAGGAACTGGTGGAAGTCATCCGCAAGTACGTCAATATCGGGTCCGATGACGTGCATGTCGCCCTGGAAAACCAGGGCAGCTGCTCGATCCTGGAACTCAATATCACCCTGCCTGATCGCTGATCGATTCGGCTGGAGCCACGGCGGCTCGGTCCCTCGGTTTTTCTACAGGAGCACAGGTGCTCCTGTAGAAGCCGGGTCGATCGAGCCGCCGTTGGCGTTTGTTACGAGGCTGTTTTAATGCCGCTGTCGAATATCCGCATCATTCACCAGGACGCCGCCGTCCTGGTGGTGGACAAGCCCACCCTGCTGCTCTCCGTGCCCGGCCGGGCCGATGACAACAAGGATTGCCTGATCACCCGCCTGCAGGAAAACGGCTACCCGGAAGCCCGCATCGTCCATCGCCTGGACTGGGAAACCTCCGGCATCATCCTGCTGGCCCGCGACCCCGATACCCATCGCGAACTGTCCCGGCAATTTCACGACCGCGAGACCGAAAAAGCCTACACCGCCCTGTGCTGGGGCCAGCCGGAACTGGACAGCGGCAGCATCGACCTGCCACTGCGCTACGACCCGCCGACCAAACCGCGGCACGTGGTGGACCACGAATTCGGCAAGAACGCCCTGACCTTCTGGCGAGTGCTGGAACGCTGCGGCGACTGGTGCCGCGTCGAGCTGACCCCGATCACCGGGCGCTCGCACCAGTTGCGGGTGCATATGCTGTCCATCGGCCACCCGCTGCTGGGCGACGGCCTGTACGCGCATCCGCAAGCGCTGGCCGCCTGGCCACGCCTGTGCCTGCACGCCAGCATGCTCAGCTTCACCCATCCGCAGAGTGGCGAACGCCTGCGCTTCGAGTGCCCGGCACCGTTCTGATCGAGAGCGGCCACCGTAGCGGGACGCCCCTCGATTGAGGGGCAAGCAGGAAAAATCTGATCAGAAATGAAGATTAATCTGAACAATTTGTTATGAATTTGTGAAAATAATATTAAAATAGTGGCTATTCGACATTAAGGCAGGAAGCCCTCGTGCTCAGCAGTCAGCCATTTCAACGCGATTACCCTTTCACCTTCTGCTTTCTGAATACCACCCTGCACCTTCGCGAAAAACCTTCGGCAGACGCCTGCACAGCCCTCGAGCAACTCATCCGCCAACGTCACGCCCACAAACAGACCCGCGCCAGCACCCCCTTGGCGACCGGCGAGACACCGCTGTTCGCCAAGGTGCAACCCCTGGATACGCTCAAGGCGAAAGTTCGCGTCACCCTGGGCAAGCCCCAGCGCAACGGCCGCTTCGACTGGCCGCTGGAAGAACTGATCAACACCGTCGAAGCCCAGCGACGCGGCGTACAGATGTCCGACCTTGAAGGATTCGGCTACACCCGGGATCGCTTGGGGCTGGTACAGGAATACTTCATCATTACCCGCCTGCTGGATGATTACGTCGACGGCGTACAGTGGTTGCGCAACAACCCGGACAAGATCGAGCCTTTTATCCGCGATGCATTCGGCCTGCTGCACTCCCTCGCGCAAAAGAACATCACCCACATGGATTTCTGGGCCGGCAACATCATGATCAGCCCCCAGGCTCCGCTCAAGGCCATCGACTTCGAGAACTGCTTCGCGACCATCACGCCCCATGCCAGCGAAACCCTGGGTTTTCAGTTGGGGTTCTTCTATCGCCGCGAAGTCTACAAACTGATCACCGAAGCGCAGTACGACGCGCTGGTGGAGGAGTACCTCGATCAACTGCCGGGCATTTGCGCAGAGAAATTCAATGAGGTTTACCAGGCCAGCAAGCATGAATATGTGGGTCGCAAGCAACGCCGCGAAGTGTTCCTCAAAGGCAACCTGATCACTGGTTGAGCCGTTTTCCCTGCCGCGATGAATGTTGTCTCCCTCAACGGCATTGCGCCTGCAATGCCGCGAGCCGATACGGTAAACTCGCGCCACTGCTGTCTGGAGTTACTTATGCGCGAAGAGTTGAACCAGGGCCTGATCGACTTCCTCAAGGCCTCCCCTACCCCTTTCCATGCAACCGCCAGCCTCGTACAACGCCTGGAGGCCGCGGGCTACCAGCGTCTCGACGAGCGCGAGCCGTGGACCACCGAAGCCAACGGTCGCTACTACGTCACCCGCAATGACTCCTCCATCGTGGCCGTCAAGCTGGGGCGGCATTCGCCTCTGCAAGGCGGGATCCGCATGGTCGGCGCGCACACCGACAGCCCGTGCCTGAGGGTCAAGCCGCAACCGGAGCTGCAACGCCAGGGCTTCTGGCAACTGGGCGTGGAAGTCTATGGCGGCGCCCTGCTGGCGCCCTGGTTCGACCGCGACCTGTCGTTGGCCGGCCGCGTCACCTTCCGTCGTGACGGCAAGGTTGAAAGCCAGTTGATCGACTTCAAGGCGCCCATCGCGATCATCCCCAACCTGGCGATTCACCTCAATCGCGAAGCCAACCAGGGCTGGGCCATCAATGCCCAGACCGAGTTGCCGCCGATCCTCGCGCAATTCGCCGGCGACGAGCGGGTCGACTTCCGCGCGGTGCTGACCGACCAGCTGGCCCGCGAACACGGCCTGAACGCCGATGTGGTGCTCGATTACGAGCTGAGCTTCTACGACACCCAAAGCGCGGCGGTGATCGGCCTGCACGGCGACTTCATCGCCGGCGCGCGCCTGGACAACCTGCTGTCCTGCTACGCCGGCCTGCAAGCCTTGCTCAACGCCGACACCGAGGAAACCTGCGTGCTGGTCTGCAACGACCACGAAGAAGTCGGCTCCTGCTCGGCCTGTGGCGCCGACGGCCCGATGCTCGAGCAGACCCTGCGCCGCCTGCTGCCCGAAGGCGACGAATTCGTGCGTACCATCCAGAAGTCGCTGCTGGTCTCGGCCGACAACGCCCACGGCGTGCACCCCAACTACGCCGACAAGCACGATGCCAACCACGGCCCGAAACTCAACGCCGGCCCGGTGATCAAGGTCAACAGCAACCAGCGCTACGCCACCAACAGCGAAACCGCCGGTTTCTTCCGCCACCTGTGCATGGCCGAGGAAGTGCCGGTGCAAAGCTTCGTGGTGCGCAGCGACATGGGTTGTGGCTCGACCATCGGCCCGATCACCGCCAGCCACCTGGGCGTGCGCACCGTGGATATCGGCCTGCCGACTTTCGCCATGCACTCGATCCGCGAACTGTGCGGCAGCCACGACCTGGCCCACCTGGTGAAGGTCTTGAGCGCGTTCTACGCCAGCCGCGATCTGCCGTAAGCCCCATGTAGCCTCTGCCGCAGGCTGCGACAAGCCCGAAGGGCTTCAGCGATCTCAAGATCCTGCGCCTGTTTTTACAGGTGATCGCAGCCAGCGGCAGCGGCTACAGGGTGCCGCAGCATTTCTGATGCACATCAACCCGAACCTCGCCAAAGCCACCTAGACTTAGGACTATCCCCTTCCGACAAGGCTGTCGCCATGATCTCGATGTCTTCGTTCCACGCCATGCTCATTCCCATTCTCTCGGGAATGATCCTGTTGGCCATCGGCTACAACTTCCGCGACAAGAACGCCGGCATCTTCAGCATGTGGGCCGGTATGCTGCTGATCCTCGGCACCGTGATCTACAAGATCCTCGCCAAACTCGCCGAATAAATCCGCCGTCCAGGCTCGCATTGGTATTGGCTGCCTCGTACACTCGGTCGATCCGCTTTTTCTGAGGTTGACCGCCCAGTGTTTGCTCGTCTTTCCGTTCTGCCCTACTGCCTGTTTCTCTGTCTCCTGACACTGTTGCCGCTGTCATCGGCCCAGGCAGTGGGCTTGCCGGGCCTGCTCAACAGCGGCAAAACCCAGCCACAAGCCGAGCAGCCCCTGGGGCAGTCGCTGGATGAAGTGATCAAGTCCCTGGAAAACGACCAGCAACGCACCCAGTTGCTGACCGACCTGAAAAAACTCCGCGACGCCACGAAGAAGGCCCAGACGCCCGCCGAAGAAGGCGTGCTCGGCCTTATCGGCGGCACCCTGTCCAGCTTCGAAAAACAGTTCTCCGGCGCCGACAGCCCGATCACTCGCTGGTCGAACGAATTCGATCAGGCCCAGGATGAACTGGCGGCCCTGATGCTGCCGGCCAGCGAATGGCTGCCGATCATCTTCGCCTTCGCCCTGATCCTGATGGTCTGGAGCCTTCTCGCCGCGGCGCTGATCTGGCTCAGCCACCGCCTGCGCGAGCGTTTCGGCCTCACCGAAGAACTGCCGCAACACCCCAAGACCTGGGACCTGCTGCGCTTCGCCCTGCGCAAACTGGGGCCCTGGCTGATCGCGTTGATCATGACCGTGTACATGACCTACAAACTGCCCTCGTCCCTGGGCAAGGACCTGGCCATGGTCCTGGCTTATGCGCTGGTGGTCGGCACCTGCTTCTCGGCGATCTGCGTGATCGCCTTTTCCGTGCTGGACGGTCCGAACCGTCACCGCGCGCTGTACATCCTGCGTCGCCAGGCTTTCCGGCCGTTGTGGCTGATCGGCAGTTTCGCTGCCTTCGGCGAGGCCTTGAACGACCCACGGTTGATCGCCAGCCTGGGCAGCCACCTGGCGCACACCGCGGCCACCTTCGCCAATGTGATGGCGGCCTTGTCCACCGGGGTGTTCATCCTGCGTTTCCGCCGGCCGATCGCTCACCTGATCCGCAACCAGCCGCTGTCCCGCCGCCTGACCCGCCGCGCCCTGAGCGACACCATCGAGATCATCGGCACCTTCTGGTACCTGCCAGCGCTGGTGCTGGTGGCCATTTCCCTGTTCGCCACCTTCATTTCCGCCGGCGACACCAGCACGGCCCTGCGCCAGTCGCTGATCTGCACCGTGCTGCTGGTGCTGTGCATGGTGATCAACGGCCTGGTGCGCCGCCATTCCCTCAAGCCCCAGCGCGGGCACAAGCGCCACGCCCTGTATTCCGAGCGCCTCAAAGGCTTCTTCTACACCCTCGCCCACCTGCTGGTGTGGCTGGTGTTCATCGAACTCGGCCTGCGGGTCTGGGGCATGTCGCTGATCCGCTTCACCGAAGGCGACGGCCACGAAATCAGCGTCAAGCTGTTCAGCCTCGGCGGTACCCTGCTGTTCGCCTGGCTGATCTGGATCCTCAGCGACACCGCGGTGCACCACGCCCTGACCCGCTCGCGCAAAGGCCTGGCCAATGCCCGGGCGCAGACCATGATGCCGCTGATCCGCAACGTGCTGTTCGTCGCGATCTTCATCATTGCCCTGATCGTCGCCCTGGCGAACATGGGCATGAACGTCACGCCGCTGCTGGCCGGTGCCGGTGTGATCGGCCTGGCCATCGGTTTTGGCGCCCAGTCGCTGGTGGCCGACCTGATCACCGGCCTGTTCATCATCATCGAGGACTCCCTGGCCATCGACGACTACGTGGATGTCGGCGGCCATCTGGGTACCGTCGAAGGCTTGACCATCCGCACCGTGCGCCTGCGCGATATCGACGGCATCGTGCACACCATCCCGTTCAGCGAAATCAAGAGCATCAAGAACTACTCCCGGGAGTTCGGCTACGCGATCTTCCGGGTGGCCATTCCGTACAACATGGACATAGACGAAGCCATCAAACTGATGCGCGATGTCGGCCAGAAGATGCGTACCGACCCGCTGCAACGGCGCAACATCTGGTCGCCGCTGGAGTTCCAGGGGGTGGAAAGCTTCGAGTCCGGCAACGCGATTCTGCGCGCCCGCTTCAAGACCGCGCCGATCAAGCAATGGGAAGTGTCGCGAGCCTTCAACCTGTCCCTCAAGCGTCACCTCGACGAAGCCGGAATGGACCTGGCCACGCCACGCATGAGCGTGCAAGTGATCACCGCCGGCGGCGGGCCCCAGCAAGAGGAGTAAGGCGTCCGGCCGCGTCTCGGCAAGGGCGCGGCCGCACTCTCCAGGGTTGGGGCGGTCACAGGTTCTGGCACCTGAGCAGCCCAACACTAATCATGGAGAGAGCCCCCTATGCAGCTATCCGCTATCGCCCAAGCCTGCCTGATCGGCGTCCTGGCCTTGTCCGGCCAGGCCGCCAACGCTGTCGACGACAGCCCCATGGAACAGGCCCGCCAGCACATCGCCGAACAGGCCAAGGCCCTGGAGCCAGTGCTGCTGGAAACCCGTCGCGATATCCACGCCCACCCGGAACTCGGCAACACCGAACAGCGCACCGCACAACTGGTAGCCACGCAATTGCGCGCCCTGGGCCTGGAGGTCAAGACCGGCGTCGCCCGCACCGGCGTGGTGGCGGTGCTCAAGGGTGCCCTGCCCGGCCCCACCGTGGCCTTGCGCGCCGATATGGACGCACTGCCGGTCAAGGAAGTCGCGGACCTGCCGTTCGCCTCCAAGGCCAAGGGGCGCTATCTGGACAAGGAAGTGGACGTCATGCATGCCTGCGGCCACGACGCCCACACCGCCATCCTGCTGAGCACGGCGAAAGTCCTCAGTGACATGCGCGAGCGCCTGCCCGGCACCGTGGTGTTCTATTTCCAGCCCGCCGAAGAAGGCCCGAGCGATTTCATCCCCGACGGCAAGAACACCTGGGGCGCGAAGATGATGGTGCAGGAAGGCGTGATGAAATCGCCCAAGCCGGACGCAGTGTTCGGCCTACATGTCTGGGCCGGGATTCCGGCCGGACGCATCGCCTACCGCCCGGGCCCGACCCTGGCCAGCTCCGACGACCTGCGCATCAGGATTCTCGGCAAGCAGACCCACGCCGGCCGCCCCTGGGACGGCATCGATCCGATCACGGTCGGTGCCCAGGCCATAGTCGGACTGCAGACCGTGGTCAGCCGCCGCACCGACATCTCGTCGTTTCCCTCGGTGGTCAGCATCGGCACCATCAACGGTGGCACGCGCTACAACATCATTCCCGAGTCGCTGGACATGAGCGGCACCATCCGCTCGTACGACTACGGCATTCGCCAGAAGCTGCACAGCGATGTGCGCCAGACCGTGGAAAAGATCGCCGAAAGCGGCGGCGCCAAGGCCGAGGTGAGCATCATCGAGAAGTACGACCCGACCATCAACGACCCGGCCCTGACCGAAAAGATGCTGCCGAGCCTGCGCTGGGCGGCCAGGGACGACGTGGTGCAAGGCCCGCTGGTGGGGGGCGCGGAAGATTTTTCCTTCTATGCCAAGGAGGCGCCGGGGCTGTTCGTGTTTCTCGGCGTGACACCGCGGGACCAGGACATGGCCAAGGCCGCGCCGAACCACAACCCGGGGTTCTTTGTCGATGAATCGGCGCTGGTGGTGGGCGTGCGTACCCTGGCGTCATTGACCACCGATTATCTGTTTGCCGGAGCCAAACCTTAAGGACTGGCCCCGGGCGTCATCACGAACAAGCTCGCTCCCGCACCGGGAGCGGGCTCAGGCCACATCGACACCGACATGGATCGCGTCGTGGCGCCAGAACTCCAGGTCGCAGTCGATCAGGCGCTGGTGCTGGTCGTAATTGACCCGGGCGATCCGCAGCCCGGGACTGCCGGCCGAAACCTTCAACGCCGCGGCCGCCTCCACCGGCAAGGAGGTCGGCACGATCTCGAAGCGCACCCGGCCGTAATGCAGGTCGTAGTGCCGGGCATACAGCTCGGTGATCGACTGGTTCAGGTCGAAATCGAGAATGCCCGGGAAGTACTGCGGATTGAGGTAGTGCTCGACATACAGCACCAGACGCTCGTCGATGCGCCGTACCCGACGGATCTGGATCACGCTGGACAGCGCCGGCAGTTGCAGCCAGGCACAGACCGCCGCTGAAGCCGGTTGCAGGCGCGCCGAAATCATCTCGGTCGACGGCACGCGCCCCTGGGCGCTGACCATCGCGTGAAAATGGCTGCGCTGCATCAGGTTGTAGGCCAGCCGTGGCGACGAGACGAACCAGCCGCGCCGCTCCTCGCGGTAGATCTGGCCCTGGGCCTCCAACTGCAACAAGGCTTCGCGCACGGTAATCCGCGTAGTGCCGAACAACTCGCTGAGCTTGCGCTCGGCCGGCAGCTTGCTACCGGGTGCCAACAACCCGTGATCGATCTGTTCCTGCAGGACCTGCCCAATGGCTGTCACCGCCTTGACTGCCTCTTCGCGCATCAACGTTACCTATCTGGACTAGACCAGCACTGTTTCAGGGCAAAACGTGCCAGGGAAAAAGGCCCTCAGCCTTCACCGAGAGCCTAGGCACTGCATATGACTGACAGATGACAACGCCGCCAAATCGCTGTTCCAGACACCTGCAATTGGCTGGCCAAGTCCTTTCATATCAGCTGTTTAGCCCTGGGCTACGCTTATCTCGCAGACCCGTGCCTGACACTCGCAAACGCCTTGCAGGACTGATGCCGACATCAAAGTGTCATCCAGCCGGCTTAAATTGGCTCAGGTATTGCTGACCTAGACCAACAACGTTAGACAAACACAGCGTTGAACACGCCCAAAGGAGCTTCGGATGAAACAGCTTTTCCTGGCATCACTGTTAGGCTCGACCATCGCCCTGTGCACCGCCGCCATGGCCGCCGATACCGACTTGAAGACCCTGGAAGCCGCGGCGAAAGCCGAAGGCGCCGTCAACAGCGTCGGCATGCCCGACGACTGGGCCAACTGGAAAGGGACCTGGGAAGACCTGGCCAAGCACTACGGCCTCAAGCACATCGACACCGACATGAGCTCGGCCCAGGAGATCGCCAAGTTCGCCGCAGAGAAAGACAACGCCAGCGCCGACATCGGCGACGTGGGCGCGGCCTTCGGCCCGATCGCGGTCAAGCAGGGCGTGGTCCAGCCTTACAAGCCAAGCACCTGGGACCAGGTCCCGGACTGGGCCAAGGACAAGGACGGTAACTGGGCGCTGGCCTACACCGGCACCATTGCTTTCATCATCAACAAGAAGCTGCTGCACGGCTCCGAAGCCCCCAAAAGCTGGGCCGACCTGGAGAAAGGCAAATACAAGGTCTCCATCGGCGACGTGAGCACCGCCGCCCAGGCCGCCAACGGCGTGCTGGCCGCGGCCATCGCCAAGGGCGGCGATGAAAAGAACATCCAGCCGGCGCTGCTGATGTTCGCCGAGATCGCCAAGCAGGGGCGCCTGTCCCTGGCCAACCCAACCATCGCCACCATGGAAAAGGGTGAAGTGGAAGTCGGCGTGGTCTGGGACTTCAACGGCCTGAGCTACCGCAACAAGATGGTCAACAAGGACGACTACATCGTGCTGATCCCGTCGGACGGTTCGGTGATCTCCGGCTACACCACCATCATCAACAAATACGCCAAGCACCCGAACGCGGCCAAGCTGACCCGTGAATACATCTTCAGCGATGCCGGCCAGATCAACCTGGCGCGCGGCAATGCCCGTCCGATCCGCGCCGAGCACCTGACCCTGCCCGCCGAAGTCCAGGCCAACCTGCTGCCCAACGAGCAGTACAAGAAAGTCACGCCGATCAAGGACGCCGACGCCTGGGAGAAAACCTCCAAGGGCCTGCCACAGAAATGGCAGGAAGAAGTGATCATCAACATGCAGTAATGCTGCATCTGTAGGAGCGAGCTTGCTCGCGATCCAGGCGCTGCGGTCTGTCCTGGAACCGCAGAGATGCCATCGCGAGCAAGCTCGCTCCTACAGGCACCTGGTTGTCTTGCGGAGTCCTCCCCCATGTCACACAACGTCATCCTTGTCGTGCTCGACGGCCTCAACCATGAGGTCGCCCGCCATGCCATGGGGCACCTTCAGGCCTATGTCGGCGCAGGACGCGCCGCGCTGTACAAGCTGGAATGCGAACTGCCGGCCCTGTCCCGACCGCTCTACGAATGCATCCTGACCGGGGTGCCACCGCTGGACAGCGGCATCGTGCACAACAACGTCTCGCGCCTGTCCAACCAGCGCAGCATTTTCCACTACGCCAGCGCCGCCGGGCTTGGCACCGCCGCCGCGGCCTATCACTGGATCAGCGAGCTGTACAACCGCTCACCGTTCAACCCGGCCCGGGACCGGCATACCGACAACAAGAAGCTGCCGATCCAGCACGGGCACTTCTACTGGAACGACCACTACCCCGATTCCCATCTGTTCGCCGACGCCGAACACCTGCGGCTGCGCCATGCGCCGAACTTTCTGCTGGTGCACCCGATGAACATCGACGACGCCGGGCACAAGCACGGCCTCGACAGCCCGCAATACCGCAACAGCGCACGCTCGGCCGACATCATCCTCGCCGACTACCTGCAAGGCTGGCTCGACGCCGGCTACCAGGTGCTGGTGACGGCCGACCACGGCATGAACAACGACCGTTCCCACAACGGCCTGTTACCCGAGGAGCGGGAAGTGCCGCTGTTCGTCCTCGGCGATGCGTTCAGTTTCAGCCCCGTCGCCACGCCGGATCAGACCGAGCTGTGCGGCACCATCTGCGAATTGCTCGGCGCGCCCCACGACAAACCTGTATGCCGGGAGTTGCTGAAGTGAATGCATTCACCCGCGGCAAATGGCTGGCGATCCTGTGCCTGCTGCCCTTTGCCCTGTTCTTCATCGTGTTCCAGATCGCCCCGCTGCTCTGGGTGCTGATCAACAGCCTGCAATCGGAAGAGTTCGGCTGGGGCCTGGCCAACTTCAACAAGATCTTCAGTTCCAGGTTCTATCTGCAAGCCATCCAGTACAGCCTGGAGATCAGCTTCTGGTCGAGCGTGTTCGGCATCGTCATCGCGATTCTCGGCAGCTACTCGCTGCGCCGGGTCGACTCGAAGCTGCGCAACTTCGTCAACGCCTTCGCCAACATGACCAGCAACTTCGCCGGCGTGCCCCTGGCGTTCGCCTTCATCATCCTGCTGGGCTTCAACGGCAGCATCACCATCATGCTCAAGCAGGCGGGGATCATTCAGGACTTCAACCTGTACTCCAAGACCGGCCTGATCATCCTCTACACCTACTTCCAGATCCCCCTGGGCGTGCTGCTGCTCTACCCGGCCTTCGATGCCCTGCGCGAAGACTGGCGCGAGTCCGCGGCACTGCTTGGCGCCAGTGGCTGGCAGTTCTGGCGCCACATCGGCCTGCCGGTGCTGACCCCGGCGCTACTGGGGACCTTCGTCATCCTGCTGGCCAACGCCCTGGGCGCCTATGCCACGGTCTATGCACTGACCACCGGCAACTTCAACGTGCTGCCGATCCGCATCGCCGCCATGGTTTCCGGCGACATCTCCCTCGACCCGAACATGGCCAGCGCCCTGGCCGTGGTCCTGGTGGCGCTGATGACCCTGGTGACCATCGTCCATCAGCTGCTGTTGAAGAGGAGCTACCATGTCTCGCGCTGAACCCGGCTCCGCCGCCCTCTATCACCGGGTCGTGGTGTACCTGCTGTTCGCCATCCTCCTGCTGCCGCTGGCCGGGACCCTGATCTACTCCATCGCCAGCAACTGGTCGGCGACCATCCTGCCCAGCGGCTTTACCTTCAAGTGGTACATCCAGCTGTGGAGCGACCCGCGCTTCCTGCACGCCTTCGGCCAGTCGCTGCTGGTCTGCGTCGGCGCCCTGATCCTGTCGGTGGTGCTGATCCTGCCCCTGCTGTTCGTGGTGCACTACCACTTCCCAAAGCTCGATGCGCTGATGAACATCCTGATCCTGCTGCCGTTCGCGGTGCCGCCGGTGGTGTCCTCGGTGGGCCTGCTGCAACTCTACGGTTCGGGACCGTTCGCCATGGTCGGCACACCGTGGATCCTCGTCGGCTGCTACTTCACCGTGGCCCTGCCGTTCATGTACCGGGCGATCACCAATAACCTGCAGGCGATCAACCTGCGCGACCTGATGGACGCCGCCCAGCTGCTGGGCGCCAGTACCTGGCAGGCGGCTTTCCTGGTGGTGCTGCCGAACCTGCGCAAGGGCCTGATGGTGGCCCTGCTGCTGTCGTTCTCGTTCCTGTTCGGCGAATTCGTGTTCGCCAACATCCTGGTGGGCACCCGCTACGAAACCCTGCAGGTCTACCTGAACAATATGCGCAACAGCAGCGGCCACTTCACCAGCGCGCTGGTGATTTCCTACTTCTTCTTTGTGCTGGTTCTGACCTGGGCCGCCAACATCTTGAACAAGGACAAAAGCCAATGAGCTTCGTCAGCGTCCAACACCTGCAGAAAAATTACAGTGGCACCCCGGTGTTCAGCGACATCAACTGCGAAATCCACAAGGGCGAATTCGTCACCCTGCTCGGCCCGTCCGGCTGCGGCAAGTCCACCCTGCTGCGCTGCATCGCCGGCCTGACCCCGGTGGACGCCGGCAAGATCCTCCTCGACGGCCACGACATCGTGCCCCTGAGCCCGCAAGAACGCGGGATCGGCATGGTGTTCCAGAGCTATGCGCTGTTCCCCAACATGACCGTGGAGCAGAACGTGGCGTTCGGCCTGCGCATGCAGAAGGTCAACGCCGACGAGAGCCACAAGCGCGTGCTCGAAGTCCTGCGCCTGGTGGAACTGCACGACTTCGCCAGCCGTTATCCCCATCAACTGTCCGGGGGCCAGTGCCAGCGCGTGGCCCTGGCCCGCTCGCTGGTGACCCGTCCGCGCCTGTTGCTGCTGGACGAGCCGCTGTCGGCGCTGGACGCGCGGATCCGCAAGCACCTGCGCGAACAGATCCGGCAGATCCAGCGCGAACTGGGACTGACCACGATTTTCGTGACTCACGATCAGGAAGAAGCCCTGACCATGTCCGACCGCATTTTCCTGATGAACCAGGGCAAGATCGTCCAGAGCGGCGACGCCGAGACGCTCTACACCGCACCTGTGGATGTGTTCGCCGCCGGCTTCATCGGCAACTACAACCTGCTGGATGCCGAGAGTGCCAGCAGGCTGCTGCAGCGGCCGATCAACGGGCGTATCGCGATTCGTCCCGAAGCCATCGAGCTGCGCAAGGATGGCGAACCCGACGCGCTGATCCGCAGCCACAGCCTGCTGGGCAACGTGATCCGCTACCGGGTCGAAGCCCGTGGCGTGGAACTGGTGGTGGATGTGCTGAACCGCTCGCCGGACGATCTGCACCCCGACGGCCAACGCCTGGCACTTTCCATCGATCCCACGGCCCTCTGTGAGGTAGCCTGATGACTTTGACGCAAACGATTAAGAGAGAGCGGTACTAATGGCCCTGGCAATTTTTGATCTGGACGAGACCCTGATCCACGGCGACTGCGCCACCCTCTGGAGCGAACAGATGGGGCGCCTGGGCTGGGTCGACAGCGAGTCTTTCATGCGCCGCAACAACGAGCTGATGGACGCCTACAGCCACGGCAAGCTGGCCATGGAGGAGTTCATGGCCTTCAGCCTGGAGCCGATGGCCGGACGCACCCCGGAAGAGGTCGGGCACCTGGTCGGCCCCTGGGTCGAGGACGTGATCGAACCGATCATTTTCAGCGATGCCTGCAAGGCCATCGCCGCACACCGCAAGGCCGGCGACCGGATCCTGGTGATCTCGGCCTCGGGTACTCACCTGGTCCAGCCCATTGCCGAACGCCTGGGCATCGATGAAGTCCTGGGGATCGAGCTGGAGGTGCTGCACGGGGTCTACAGCGGCAATACCCTGGGCACCCTGACCTACCGCGAAGGCAAGGTCACCCGCCTGCTGGAATGGCTGGATGCCGAAGAAGAAAACCTCGAAGGCGCGAGCTTCTATTCCGACTCGCGCAACGACCTGCCGTTGCTGCTGAAGGTCGACTACCCGCATGTGGTCAACCCGGACCCGGTACTGCGCGAACACGCGGAAAAGGCCGGCTGGCCGATTCATCAGTGGAAGTAGGTGCCTCTGTAGCCGCTGCCGCAGGCTGCGATCGCCCACAACGTGGGCGCAAGATCTGAAGATCGCTAAAAAGCCCTTCGGGCTTATCGCAGCCTTCGGCAGCGGCTACAGGATCAGGCCAAGGTCTCGTCGATCAGCAGCACCAGCTTGCCCGACACCTGGTTGGTCGCCAGCTCGGCAAAGGCCGCTTCGGCGTCCTTGATCGGGAAGGTCATGGCCAGCTGCGGGCTCAGGCGCCCTTCGGCGAACAGTGGCCAGACATGCTGGCTGAGATCGCTGAACAGATCGGCCTTGAACTGCTCGTCGCGGCTGCGCAAGGTCGAACCCAGCAACTGGATGCGCTTGCCGAGGATCTGCGCCAGGTCCAACTGGGCCTCGCGCCCGCCCATCAAGCCGATCAGCACCCAGCGCCCGTCCAGGGCCAGCAGCTTGACGTTATGCGCGGCATAGTTGGCGCCGACCGGATCCAGGATCACATCGAACGGCCCGAAATCCCGCAAGCCTTCCAGGCCGTCGGTGCGCACCACGCCGCCCTGGGCCCCCAGCGCTTCACAGTAGGCCAGGCGGTCGGCGGAACCGACGCTGACCCAGCACGGGTTGCCGAATGCCTTGCACAACTGAATCGCGGCCGAACCGACACCACTGGCGCCGGCGTGCAGCAGGACCTTTTCCCCCGGCTTGAGGGCCGCCAGCTGGAACAGGTTCAGCCAGGCAGTGCTGTACACCTCGGGCAGCGCCGCCGCTTGCGCCAGGGACAGCCCTTCCGGCACCGGCAGGACATGACGGGCATCGACCACCACTTCCTCGGCCATGCCGCCCCCGGCCAGCAGTGCGCAGACCCGATCGCCGACCTGCCACGCAGAACCCGGGCCGACCTCGCTGATCACCCCCGAGCACTCAAGGCCCAGCACCTTGCTGGCGCCCGGTGGCGGCGGATAGAGCCCGGCCCGTTGCAACAGGTCGGCCCGGTTCAGTCCCGCGGCCGCCACACGGATTCGCACTTGTCCTACGTCGCACGTCGGACTGGGCTCTTCAACCCACTCCACATGACCTTCAACGCCTTGCAATGCTTTCACAGTGCCTCCATAGTGAGTCTGGACTGAGCCCGGAGCTGTAGCACCGGGCTTTTTGCATTATGCGACCGGTCCTTGTGGAACCGGCGACTTCAAAGACGGCCTAATATGCGTTATCAATTGCCCCCGCGTCGAATCAGCATGAAGCATTTGTTCCCCAGCACCGCCCTCGCTCTTTTCATTGGTCTCGGTCTGCTGCCGATGTCGACCAATACGTTCGCAGCCAATAGCTGGGACAAACTTCAGCCGGATCGCGACGAGGTAATTGCCAGCCTCAATGTCGTCGAGCTGCTCAAGCGTCATCACTACAGCAAGCCACCGCTGGACGACGCGCGCTCGGCGATCATCTATGACAGCTACCTGAAGCTGCTGGACCCGTCGCGCAGCTACTTCATGGCCAGCGACATCGCGGAATTCGACAAGTGGAAAACCCAGTTCGACGACTTCCTGAAAAGCGGTGACCTGAACGCCGGCTTCATCATTTACAAACGCTACCTGGACCGCGTCAAGGCGCGCCTGGACTTTGCCCTGGCCGAGCTGGGCAAAGGCGTCGACAAATTCGACTTCACCACCAAGGAGTCCTTGCTGATCGATCGCAAGGACGCGCCGTGGCTCAAGACCACCGCGGAACTCGACGACCTGTGGCGCAAGCGCGTCAAGGACGAAGTCCTGCGCATGAAGATCGCCGGCAAGGAACCCAAGCAGATTCAGGAAACGCTGACCAAGCGCTACAAGAATCAGCTCGCCCGCCTGGACCAGACCCGCGCCGAAGATATCTTCCAGGCGTACATCAACACCTTCGCCATGTCCTACGACCCGCACACCAACTATCTGTCACCGGATAACGCGGAGAACTTCGACATCAACATGAGCCTGTCGCTGGAAGGCATCGGCGCCGTGTTGCAGAGCGACAACGACCAGGTCAAGGTCGTGCGCCTGGTGCCGGCCGGCCCGGCCGACAAGACCAAGCAGGTGGCCCCGGCGGACAAGATCATCGGCGTGGCCCAGGGCGACAAGGAAATGGTCGACGTGGTCGGCTGGCGCCTGGACGAAGTGGTCAAACTGATCCGTGGTCCGAAAGGCTCGGTGGTGCGCCTGGAAATCATCCCGGCGAGCAACGCGCCGAACGACCAGACCAGCAAGATCGTCTCCATCACCCGCGAAGCGGTGAAGCTGGAAGAGCAGGCGGCGAAGAAGTCGATCCTCAACCTCAAGCAGGACGGCAAGGACTACAAGCTCGGGGTGATCGAGATCCCGGCCTTCTACCTGGACTTCAAGGCCTTCCGTGCCGGCGATCCGGACTACAAGAGCACCACCCGTGACGTGAAGAAACTGCTGACCGAGTTGCAGAAAGACAAGGTCGACGGCGTGGTCATCGACCTGCGCAACAACGGCGGCGGTTCCCTGCAGGAAGCCACCGAGCTGACCAGCCTGTTCATCGACAAGGGCCCTACCGTGCTGGTGCGTAACGCCGACGGCCGGGTCGACGTGCTCGAAGATGAAAACCCTGGCGCCTTCTACAAAGGGCCGATGGCGCTGCTGGTCAACCGTCTCTCGGCCTCGGCCTCGGAGATTTTCGCCGGTGCGATGCAGGACTATCACCGTGCCCTGATCATCGGTGGCCAGACCTTCGGCAAAGGCACCGTGCAGACCATCCAGCCGCTCAACCACGGCGAGCTGAAACTGACCCTGGCCAAGTTCTACCGGGTTTCCGGGCAGAGCACCCAGCATCAGGGCGTGCTGCCGGACATCGATTACCCGTCGATCATCGACACCAAGGAAATCGGCGAAAGCGCCCTGCCCGAAGCCATGCCATGGGACACCATTCGCCCGGCCATCAAGCCGGAGGTGGATCCGTTCAAGCCGTTCCTCGCGCAGCTGAAATCCGAGCATGACGTGCGCTCGGCCAAGGACGCCGAGTTCGTCTTCATCCGCGACAAGCTGGCCCTGGCCAAGAAGCTGATGGCGGAAAAAACCGTCAGCCTCAACGAAGCCGAACGTCGGGCGCAGCACGCCGACATCGAGGCCAAGCAGCTGGCGCTGGAAAACATCCGCCGCAAGGCCAAGGGTGAAGAGCCGCTCAAGGAGCTGAAGAAAGAAGACGAGGACGC
Organism: Pseudomonas sp. GW821-FHT09E12; assembly: GCF_059416085.1. Taxonomy (NCBI): domain Bacteria; kingdom Pseudomonadati; phylum Pseudomonadota; class Gammaproteobacteria; order Pseudomonadales; family Pseudomonadaceae; genus Pseudomonas; species Pseudomonas sp. GW821-FHT09E12. The sequence continues at coordinate 278,369 of NZ_JBWKOM010000010.1, forward strand.
CATTGCGGCCGCCGATCCGGACAAGACCAAGCCGGAAGACGACGCTTACCTCAGCGAAACCGGGCGAATCCTCCTCGATTACCTGAAGCTCAACACCGCGGTCGCCAAGCACTGAGATGATGGCAATTTAATGCTGACGCTCCTCGGAGCGTCATCAAACAGTCATCATTCTGTCGTGAAATAAAGGACCGGGCGCTGCTCTTGAATCAAGGGCGCGCCCGGTCCTTTTTTATCGACAGAGATCGCCATGACCACGACCGAACAGCTGAGTGCCTTGAGTTCAATCCTGGCTCAAAGCGGTTTGCACAGTCTGTTCCAGCCGATCATCTGCCTCTCCGAACGACGCATTCTCGGCTATGAAGCCTTGACCCGTGGTCCGTCCAACAGCCCGCTGCACTCCCCTGTCGCCCTGTTTGCCGTGGCCCGCCAGGCCGGACGCCTCAACGAGCTGGAAATCGCTTGCCGCCAGAGCGCCTGCAAGGGGTTCAGCGAGCAGCAGTTGCCCGGCAAGCTGTTCCTCAACGTCTCTCCGGAATCGCTGCTGGAGGCTGCCCACCAGCCCGGGCGCACCCTGCAATTGCTGCAAGACTTCGGTATTCCGCCGAGCCAGGTGGTGATCGAACTCACCGAGCAGACGCCAATCGATGACTTCCAGCTGCTGCACAATGCGCTGCATCATTATCGGGACATGGGTTTCTCGATCGCCCTGGACGACCTCGGCGCCGGTTACTCGAGCCTGCGCCTGTGGTCCGAGCTGCGCCCGGACTACGTGAAGATCGACCGGCACTTTATCGATGGCATTCATCAGGATGCCCTCAAGCGCGAGTTCGTCGGTTCGATCCTGCAAATCGCCAAGGCCTCCCGGGCCCAGGTGATCGCCGAGGGCATCGAAGTGGCGGAAGAGCTGGAGGTGCTCACGGAAATGGGCGTGGACCTGCTACAGGGTTACCTGCTCTGCCGCCCCCAGGAACATCCGCCCCGCGATGGCCGCAACCTGCTGCCCAAGCGCGAAAGCACTCCCGCGACGCTCAACGACGAAGGCAGCGACCTCAGTGCCCTGCTCAACGAACAACCGGCGGTAGCACGCGACATACCGACGGCCACAGTGCTGGAAGCCTTCCGTCGCCAAGCCAACCTCAACTCGCTGGCGGTGCTCGACGAACAGGGCCAGCCCTGCGGCATCGTGCACCGCCATTCATTGTCCGATGCCCTGCTCAAGCCCTTCGCCACCGACCTGTTTGCCCGCAAGCCCATCAGCCGCCTGATGAACGATGACTTCCTCGCGGTAGAGATCAGCCAGTCGCTGCAACAAGTCAGCCGCCTGATCACCAGTCGTGCCCGGCAACGGATCGAAGAGGATTTCATCATCACCCTCAACGGTAGCTACCTGGGCCTGGGGCGGGTGATCGATGTGCTCAAGCTGATTACCGAGCTGAAGATCCAGCAGGCGCGTTATGCCAACCCATTGACCCTGCTGCCTGGTAACGTGCCGATCCAGCAGTGCCTGACCCACCTGCTGCAACAAGGACGGGAATCGCTGATCTGTTACGTGGACATCGACAGCTTCAAACCCTTCAACGATATCTATGGCTACGGCCGTGGCGATGAAGTGCTGTTGTGCCTGGCGCAGTGCCTGAATGACCGGGTGGACCCCAGCCGCGATTTCGTCGGCCATATCGGCGGCGACGACTTTCTCCTGGTATTGGGCCCCGAGGACTGGCAAAAACGCCTGAACCAGTTGCTGGACGACTTCCATAGCCAGTGCCGGCGTTTTTATCGCAGCGAACACCTGGAAGCCGGCTGCTTCATCGCCCCCAACCGCCAGGGCATTCGCCAGGAGTTCGCCTTGCTGTCACTGTCCATTGGCGTGGTGCACCTGTATCCACAGGCCTGTGGACAACTCGATGCCAGCCAGTTGGCCGAGCTGGCCTCGCAAGCCAAGCACCACGCCAAGAACGTGCCGGGCTACAGCATCCATGTGATCGACAGCCGCCAGATGGCAGACGGCTTTACGGCTGACGCGGACCGGCTTGCGGGTCCGGCGTACTCGACTGATTCAGCTGCGCCAGCTTGACCTCGGCCAGGGGATGCCCGGCTTTCGCCGCCAGGGCCCACCAACGGGCGGCTTGCGCCGCATCCGCGGCCCTGCTGGGCGAACCGGCCAGGCTGATGACGCCCATCTGATAGGCCGCCTTGGCGTCCCCGGCCAAGCCGGCAAGACGTAACAGGCGTATGCCTTCTTCGCGAGCCCCCAGCCCCTGGCCACGAAAGGTCAGGATATGGCCATAAAAGCTCTGTGCGTCGACGTCCCCCAGGTTCGCCATGCGCGCCAATTGCCCCTCCAACCAGTGCCAGCCCCGAGGTTGACGCACAAACCAGGGCCAATGAAACAACCGGCGAGCCAGCCAGTAGCCGGCTCGCGCCTTGAGGCGCCAGAACACTCAGGCCTCCACCGACTCGGGGTATTCGTACTCGAACACACGAACCACTTCCGAGGCGTGCCACGACGCGGCCGCGACCCCATCGGAAGGCCCGGAAAAACGCCCGAGGCGCTCCGCACACTCGAAAAAACCGGTGCGCGGCAATCGACTCGCCCCCTGGCTGATCACCAGCGAACTGCGCAACGGCTGCTCCGCACGCGCATCCAGCGCGGCCAGATGTTCAAGGGCCGCCGTCAGGGTCTGCATGGCGGGGCTGGGTAGCTGCAAGCGCTCAAGCAGAGCGCGATAGGTCAAAAGATGGCGTTGCCGACGGGCCTGGTCGAGTTCCCCCAACAGGCCATCCCAATGTTGACGACTGATCCTTACGCTCACGATTCATCCCTCCAACCCGGAACCGTCAATTCCCAGGCCAGGCTACGGCGTATAGCGGCGTCGGGTTGACGCTCACCGCTTTCAATCATGGCCAGATATGACGGACTGATACCTACCGTACGGGCAAGCGCCTCAATGGCGATGCCCTTGGCTTCACGCAAACTGCGAAGTTGATCCAGACCTGGAAGCGGCTGGTCGGCTGTGGTCGCGATACCCCCCCTGGCTTCTCGCGGAGATTGTTCGGTGATACCTGCGGCTTTTAGCAAAGCCTGATACTGAGCCCATGGCAGAACCGCATATTCGGGCTCGCCATCGCGTGCAATTATCTGAATATCCATTACTACCCCGTAGGACGACACATAACGAGTCGGACTTTTCCTTATGAAGTGTAATCCTAACAGTCACTAAGGTCGCGGGGGCATCGTTGTATGGATCCGAATTCACCTCAGTTTTTCTTCGGACCTTCCAATTGCAGTTGTTCCGGGGTGTCGGGCAAACGTTCCACTACCGCCAGCTTCTCCGGTTGCTGGCGATTGCGCCAGGCGCGAAAGGCGCTGAGTTCGCCGTCCAGGGTTTTCATGATCCAGGCCAGAACGGCGATATCGTCGAGCATGCCGAACATCGGCAGGAAGTCCGGGATGGCATCCAGCGGGCTGAGGAAGTACATCAGGCCCGCGACCACCGACAGCAGCGCCTTGGGGCTGATGGCGCGGTACTCGCCACGCCAGTAAGCCAGGCACAGGGCCTGCAGCAGACGCAGATCGTCCTTGAGCTTGCCAAGACGGCCGCCTTGCAAGGCGCCTTTGCTGGCCACGGCGAACAACAGGGTCGGCAGTCGGCCACGGCTGAGCAAGCGGCCGGCCAGGGGCAGGAAGCGGGCAAAATTCCAGGGTGCTTTCATCGTCACTCCCACTGAAATGTTATCCACACAAATTGTGGATAACCTTGTGAACAGAGCCGCTTTTCACAGCTGAAAGCCCCGTTTTACAAGGGCTCGGCTCAGATCGGGCGTTTTTTACTCACATAAAAAAACCCATAATTTCATTGACTTGGCAGCCTCATGCGGCTAGCCGCAACACATGCTGTTAAGACTATGCCTTATGCCGTGGGTTCGCATTTTTTCCCGGACCAACGACCAGATACGACAACGCCCCGTAAGGACGGGGCGTTGTCATTGAACCAGACGAAGATTACTTGGCGTCGTCTTGTTTCGCTGGATCCTTGATACCCAGCAGTTCCAGCTCGAACACCAGAACCGAGTTGGCCGGAATGGCCGGGCTCGGGCTCTGTGCGCCGTAGGCCAGATCGCTCGGGATGTACAGTTTGTACTTTTCGCCGACGTGCATCAGTTGCAGGCCTTCGACCCACCCCGGAATCACGCCGCTGACCGGCAGATCGATCGGGCTGCCGCGCTCGACCGAGCTGTCGAACACAGTGCCGTTGGTCAGGGTGCCGGTGTAGTGAACGGTCACCACGTCGGTCGGCTTAGGCTGGGCGCCATCGGCTTTTTTCAGCACTTCGTACTGCAGGCCGGAGGCGGTAGTGGTCACGCCAGCCTTCTTGCCGTTTTCTTCGAGGAATTTCTTGCCGGCTGCTGCCGACTCTTCGCTGATCTTGGCCATGCGCTCTTCAGCACGCTTTTGCAGCGCGGCGAAGGCTTCGACCAGTTCGTCGTCTTTCAGCTTCTGTTCTTTCTTGCCGATGGCATCTTCGATGCCCTGGGCTACCGCTTTGGAATCCAGGTCATCCATACCTTCCTGGGCAAGGCTTTTGCCCATGTTCAGGCCGATACCATAGGAAGCTTTCTGCGCCGGGGTTTTCAGCTCCACGCTGGTCTGCGAGTCACAACCCGCAAGTACCAGGCTAACCAGGGCTACCGCCGCCGCTAACCGATGCTGTTTCATGCTATTTCCTTGTTCATGCGCCTAAAGGGCAATCGAGTAAAGCCGCGAGCTTATCAGGCGGCCACGACCAATGGCTACCGGCATGAGAGCCGGATTAGCCCGATAAGTTCACGTGTTTAAAAGCATTTCGCCAGCCATTACAACGAGCGCGGGAAAGAACACCTCGACCGCAAAGTAATGACAGCGGACGTAATGGCCACTTGCCCGGCAGTTTGCCCTTGAGGCATAAGAGAACCACAACTCGACAAGGATGTTTATCTTGCGCCTCTTATCCCGTGTTTTGCTCTTGATCCTCGCCCTGATCGGCGTCGCCCTGGCCGTGGTCCTGTATTACGTGGCCAATCCGAAATTGCCCGACTATATGCCCGCCCGGCAGGTGCACTATCAGGATCAATGGAGCGCCGCCGACCGCCAGACCTATTACTTCACCCCCCAGGGCACTCAGGTGAAGGGCCTGCGTTATGAGTGGTTCGCCGCCCTGGAACTGCCCTTCTCCACGCAACGCTTCGCCGCGCCGCAGTACCTGGCCCGCTTCGGCTTCCTGGTGGATCCGGCGCAACAGGCCAGCGCCGATAACCCGGCGAACCTGCCGGTCGGCTTCACCCGCCATCAGAACCCTGGCAGCCCGCAGCAGTACCTGGACATCACCTGTGCCGCCTGCCACACCGGCGAGCTGCGCTACAACCAGCAGGCCCTGCGGGTCGACGGCGGTTCCGCGCAACATGTATTGCCCTCCAGCGTGCCCACCCTGCGCGGCGGCAGCTTCGGCCAGGCGCTGGTCGCCAGCCTGGCGTCGACCTATTACAACCCGTGGAAATTCGAGCGCTTCGCCCGCAACGTGCTGGGCCAGAACTACGACGCCGAGCATGAACAACTGCGCAAGGACTTCAAGGCGTCGCTGGACACCTTCCTGCACGTCGCCTGGAACGACACTCACCGCGGCCTCTATCCCACCGAGGAAGGCCCCGGACGTACCGATGCCTTTGGCCGGATCGCCAATGCCAGCTTCGGCGACGCCATTTCCCCTGACAATTATCGGGTAGCCAACGCACCGGTGGACTATCCGCAGCTATGGGACATCTGGACCTTCGACTGGGTGCAGTGGAACGGCTCGGCCCAGCAACCCATGGCCCGCAATATCGGCGAGGCGCTGGGTGTAGGCGCCACCCTGAACTTCTTCGATGCCCAGGGCCAGCCGCTCAAGGGCGACGCCCGCTACCCGTCGAGCGTTCGGGTGCGCGACCTCAATCGCATCGAAGAAACCCTGCAACGACTGAAACCGCCGACCTGGCCAGAAGAACTGTTCGGCGACATCGACAAGCCCCTGGCGGCCAAGGGGCGAGCGCTGTTCGCGGAAAACTGCGCAGGTTGCCATGTCCCGCCGGTCACCGAGATCAACGGGCGCCCGGTACAACAACTGAAGATGCTGCCGGTTGCAGTGATCGGTACCGACTCGAATACGGCCAACAATATTGCCGATCAGCGTTACGACCTGAGCGCGCTGCAATGGGACGCCGCCGAACTGGCGCAATCAAATGTCCAGTTGCACCCCACGCCCACGGAGCCGCTGGACATGCGCCAGCTGTCAGCGGCCAAGGGCCTGGCCTATGTCACTGCCTTCGTTGAGGAGCACGCTTACCGGGACGCCCAGGTGACTCCGGAGGAACGCCCGCGACTCGACGGCTATGGCTTGCCGATCGGCGTCCGCGAACTGCGCGCCTACAAGGCCCGGCCGCTGGCCGGGGTATGGGCTACCCCGCCCTTCCTGCATAACGGCTCGGTGCCCAGCCTGTACCAGTTGCTTTCGCCTCAGGACGAACGCGCCAGCACCTTCTATAAAGGCACCTTCGAATACGATCCGAAGCATCTGGGCTATCGTACCGAGCCGTTCAAGAACGGCTTCCTGTTCGATACCAGGATCAGCGGCAATCACAACAGCGGCCATGAATTCCGTTCGGGCAAGCGTGGCGACGGGGTGATCGGCCGCCTGCTGCAACCCGAGGAACGCTGGGCCCTGCTGGAGTACCTGAAAGTGCTGGGCGGGCCGCTGGAGGCGCAACTGCCATGACCCTGGCCCTCATCGAAAGGACGGTTTCATGCTGATCACCTTATGGCTGCGCATCGGTGCGCTGCTGCTCAAGACACTTCTGCTGCTGGTGCTGATCGCCCTGCTCGGCTGGGCGCTGAACAGCGCCTGGTCAATCTGGCGCTACCAGGGGCCGGTCTCGACCGAAGAACAGGTTCCGCCCGGCGAAGCCGCCATGGCCCAGGACATCATCCAGACCGCCGTGCGCATCGTCGATCAGCACCGGGATAACACCCGTTACCTGCGCGACGCCCATGCCAAGGCCCACGGCTGCGTAAAGGCCGAGGTCCAGGTGCTCGAGCAACTGGCGCCGCCGTTGCGCCAGGGCGTGTTCGCCGAACCCGGCAAGACCTGGCAAGCCATGGTGCGGCTGTCCAACGGCAATGCTTATCCACAGTTCGACAGCATTCGTGACGCGCGCGGGATGGCGATCAAGTTGTTGAATGTGCCCGGCACCCAGCTTTTGAAGGAACAGCAGGGCCGTGGCGAACAGGATTTCGTGATGTTCAACCATCCGAACTTCTTCGTCAGCGATGTCGCCGAGTACCGGCAGAATGTCGCCGCGCAGGCGGACGGAAAAAAGGTCGGAGCCTTTTTCCCCGGTTGGGACCCACGCACCTGGCAGGTTCGTCATCTGTTCATCGCCTTGGCCACCCTGTCGCCGCCCCCGGCCAGCCCGACGCAAACCCGCTATTTTTCGGTTTCGCCCTACAAGTTCGGCAGCGCCAACGCCAAGTTCCGCGTCGCGCCGGATCCCGACAGCTGCCCGGTATACAACCTGCCCGCACAAAACCAGGCCCTGCCCAACTTTCTACGCAACGCCCTGAACCAGCAGCTGTCGACCGACCGCGTGCCGGCCTGCTTCGTGTTGCAGGTGCAGCGCCAGGACCCAAGCCACTACATGCCCATCGAAGACACCAGCATCGAATGGCGGGAAAGCGATGCGCCCTTCGAAACCGTGGCGCGGATCAAAATTCCTGCCCAGGACTTCGATACCCCGCGGCAGAACCTGCAATGCGACAACCTGTCCTTCAACCCCTGGTTCGGGTTGGAAGCGCACCGCCCCATCGGCGGCATCAACCGCCTGCGCAAGGCGGTGTACGAAGCGGTCAGCGACTACCGGCACAGCCGCAACGCCGAGCAGTGATCCAGAAACGAAAAAAGCGGCCCGCGGGCCGCTTTTTTGGGGAACTTTTACATACTCCAGACAGTAAAAAGCCCGCGTGAGCGGGCTTTCTGTGATGACCTGGCGTTCAGTGTTCCAGATCATCGAATATGGCGCAGCGGAC
>NZ_JBWKOM010000011.1:0-259668 GCF_059416085.1 Pseudomonas sp. GW821-FHT09E12
GTACGCCGGGGCGATCAGGCTGGTGGGCACCGAGGCCGGGGTCGGGGTAAAACTCGACGGCAAGTTGATCGCCAGCGTCGGCGATATCCAGCTCGATGCCAATGGCCATCTGAGCATGGTCGACGCCTCGGCGGCCAATGGCGCGGTCAAGGTCAAGGCGGCCAGCCTCCAGGCCCAGGGCCCGATTTACGCCGGCACCGCCCTCAACGTGCAGACCCAGGGCGACCTGAACAGCCAGCACAACCTCGCCGCGCGCGACAGCATCAGCCTCAGCGCCGGAGGGCGACTGAGCAACAGCGGCATCATCGAAGCCGGGGTCAACGCCGATAACAGCCGCAATGCCAATGGCGATGTCAGCCTGAGCGCGCAGAGCCTCAATAACAATGGCAAGAGCGTGATCGCCAGCCGTAATTTGACGGTCAATGCGGCACAGGCGCTGAACAACCAGGGCGGGACCTTGAGTGCGGGGCAGAGCGCCAACGTCAGCGCCGCGACCCTGGATAACCAGAACAAGGGGCGGGTGCTGAGCAGCGGTAGTCTCGAACTCACGGCCGGTCAGGTGCTCAACGGCCGGGGCCTGATCAGCGGCGACGGCAACCTCAGCGCCACATTGGGCCATCTGAATAACCACGATGGCGAAGTCTCCAGCGTCGGTATCACCACCCTGACGGCCAACAGCCTGGACAACAGCGGCGGTCAGGTCACCGGTGACGTGGCGTTGAACATCGGCTTGATCGGCGCCCTGAACAACCAGGGCGGTGTCCTGAGTTCCGCCAAGCGTGTGAGCATCAGCGCCGCCAGCCTGGATAACAGCCATGCAGGCAGCCTGGCCAGCGATGGCAGCCTGACCACGCGGATCGTGGGCCTGTTCGATAACCAGAGCGCAGGAGACCTGGGTGCCAAGGGCGTAGTGGACCTGCAGGCTGGTAGTCTCGACAACCGTGGCGGCAGCCTGACCGGCAAGGATCGCCTGAGCCTGGACACGGCTTTGCTGGACAACCGCGCAGGCAAGGTACGCACCGACAAGCACCTGCAACTCGATGTGCGCCAGCTCGACAATCGCGACAAAGGCGTGATCACCAGTCAGGCAGGGATCGGCCTGACCGGTACCCGCCTGGACAACCGCGGCGGCTTGCTCAGCGCCGTCGGCCCAGTGACGCTCAAGGCTCAGAACGTGCAAAACGCCCTGGGGCGAATCGCCAGCCAAGGCGATGTACATGCGACCGTCGACACCCTCCAACAGCAGGGCGGCACCCTGGTGGCGCAAGGCAACCTGACGTTGATTGGCAGTGTTCTCGACAACCGGGACAACAGCCTGGTCGCGGCGACAAAAGCGCTGAAACTCAAGGTTCAGGACATCGACAACCGCGCCGGAAAACTGTCCAGCGGAATCACCACTGAAGTTGACGGCCAGCAGCTCGACAACAGTGACGGCGGCAGAGTCCTGGCCGGTAGCGATCTGGAGCTGAAGGTTGGCCGTCTTATCAATCAGAGCAAGGGGTTGATCCAAGGCAAGGGCACCACGACGCTGAACAGCCAGAGCCTGGATAACACCGATGGCGAGATCGACAGCCACAACGGGCTGGAGATCACCCTGGCCGGTGGGCTCGACAACACCCGCGGGCTGGTCCGCAGCGACCGCCCCCTGACCCTGGGCACCAGCAAACTGACGAACACCGCCGGCCGTATTGAGAGCGTGGAAGACCTGTCGATCACCAGCCGTGGCGAACTGCTCAATCAGGGTGGCTCCATCAAGTCCGAGAAGGGCCTGACTGTCGCCAGCGGCCCTCTCGATAACAGCCAGAAGGGCCTGCTGTCCGGCAAGCACGCCACGCAAATCACCGCGACGACCTTCAACAACAGCCAGGGTGGAAGCCTGCGCAGTGAAAGCAGCCTTGGCCTGATCGCCACCCAGGTCAATAACGCCGGTGGCAGCATCAGCAGCGCCCAGGACCTCACGGCCAGCGTGACCGGGCTCGATCAGCAACACGGGGAGCTGTTCAGCGAAGCCGCCCTGAGCCTGGACCTGAACAACGGCCAGCTCAATAACCAGGGTGGCTACATCCATGCGCCGGGAGCCCTGCAGCTCAAGAACCTGAAGGGCGTCGACAACCGAAAGGGTGAGATTTCCAGCGCCCGGGCTTTCAGCCTGAAAGCGCAAAGCCTGGACAACAACGGCGCCAAGCTGATCAGTGACCAGGGGCTGACCCTGCGCATCGCCGAGGCCCTGAACAACGTGAAGGGCCTGGTCAGCGCCAGTTCCCTCGACAGCCACAGCGCCAGCCTGGACAACACTGATGGCGTGCTCGGCACGACCGGCGACCTGGACCTGAAGGTCGATACGGTTTTCGCTAACCGGCGGGGCACCGTTGTCGCCGACGGCGCGTTGCTGCTCACCGCCGCCAGCCTGGACAACCGCGCTGCCGATATCTCCGGCAAACAGGATGTGACCGCTCGGATCGGCACCCTGGACAATCAGGGCGGCAAGTTGATCGCCACTGGCGTGCTGGACCTGACGGGGGCGAGCCTCGATAACCGCCAAGGCGGTCTGGTAGGGGCGACAAAAGCGCTGAAACTCAAGGTCGATACGCTCGATAACCGAAGCGGCGAGCTTTCTACCCAGGCCGGCCTGAGCCTGACAGGCAAGCAGCTGGATAACAGCGACCAGGGTCTGGTCGAGGCCCATGACACGCTGACGCTCAAGGTCGATGAGGTGATCAACCAGGCTGCCGGCTTTATCAATGCGCTGGCCGAGCTGACGATCACGGGCGGGCGTATCGATAACCGCAGTGGGAAAATCAAAAGCCAGCAAGGCCTGGACCTCACACTCAAGGGCAACCTGCAAAACAACCAAGGGCTGATCGATAGCCAAAGCACCCTTGATGTGGCCGCGGCAGCCCTGGACAACAGCGACGGTCGTCTCATGAGCGCTGCTGCGCTGGACCTCGGCGCTCGTGGCGCCTTGACCAACGTGGGCGGCAAGCTGGTGAGCGAGGGTGGCGTGCAGTTACGCAGCGCCAACCTGGACAACAGCCACAAAGGCGTGATCAGCGGCAAGGGCGCGGTACAGGTCACCACCGGCGACTTCGATAACAGCCAGGCCGGCAGCCTCGACAGTGGCGACACCCTGGACCTGACGGCGGCAAAACTGACCAACGCGGCCGGGCGCATCGGCAGTGACAAGGCACTGACCGCGAAGGTCAGCAGCCTTGAACAGCAGGGCGGCAGTCTGTTCAGCAACACCAGCCTGAGCCTGGACCTGAACCATGGCCGGCTGAACAACCGGGACGGTTTCATTCACGCGCCGGGTGCGCTGCTGCTGAAAAACCTCAGTGACGTTGACAACCGCAACGGCGAAATCTCCAGCGACGCGGCCTACGAACTCAACGCCAAGAGCCTGAACAACGATGGCGGCCAACTGCTCGGTAACCAGGCGTTGACCTTGCGGGTCGAACAGGCGCTCAGCTCCATCAAGGGCAAGATCGGTGCCGCGGCGCTGGAAGTACAGGCCGCCAGCCTGGATAACAGTGCCGGCGAATTGACCAGCCGTTCGGGGTTGAAACTGACGGTACAGGGGCAACTGACCAACCAGGACCAGGGGCTGATCGACGCTATTAACGGCTTGAGCATCGCCAGCGGTGACTTGAACAACCGCCACGGTTCCGTGCTGGCGGGTGACTGGCTGAACCTGTCGGCCAAGGCGCTGAACAACACGGACAGCGGGCTGATCAACAGTAAAGGCGCGCTGGAGCTGACCGCGCACCAGTTGGACTCAAGCGATGCCGGCGAGGTGTCGGCCAAGGGCGACATGAACCTCAAAGTCACGGGGTTGACGCAGCGTGGCGGTCGCCTGTTGGGCGACGGCGCGGTGACCCTGGACCTGGCCAATGGCGATCTCGACAACAGCCTCGGCCGACTGAATGCCAAAGGCTTGTTGAGCATCAAGCAACTGCAGGACCTGAAGAACCAGCAGGGGACTCTGTCCAGTCGCCAAGGCTTCACGCTGACGGGCCGCACCCTGGATAACACCCAAGGCAAGTTGATCAGTGAGGCGGCGCTGGGTGTCGTGTCCGGCCAGTTGCTGAATGAAAAGGGCCTGGTGTCGGGGATCAAGGGCCTGACCGTCGAGGCGGGGAGCCTGGACAACCGCAACCACGGGACGCTCTCCAGCAAGGAGGGCAACCTGGCCGTTGACGTCAGCGGCGCCCTGCTGAACAGCGGCGCCGGCGCCCTGGCCAGCAATGGCACGCTCAAGCTGAGCGCCGCGAGCCTGGACAACAGCGGCGAAGGGGTGGTCTCCAGTGTCGGCGGCCAGACGCTCACGGTCGCCGGCCTGCTGAATAACGCGGGCGGCGGTCTGCTCGACAGCGGTGCCACCCTTGATCTCAAGGCGGCAACCTTGAATAACCAGGCCGGCAACCTCAGCGCATTGCAATCGGTCGATCTGCGCGCCGGCAGCCTGGACAACAGTGGCGGCAGCCTGGCGACAAAAGGTGCTCTGACCCTGGACGTGGCGGGTAACCTGGACAACGTCCTGGGTACCCTCAGCAGTGACGGGGCCTTGCTGCTCAAGCGCGCGACTCACGTCGATAACCGCGGCGGCAAACTGATCGGCCAGGATCTGTTGACCTTCAACGCCGACAGCCTGGACAACCGAGACCACGGCACCGTGGCGGCCAACCGGCAAGCCATCCTGACTGTCGCGGGAGCTGTCCAGAATGCCCAGGGCGGCTTGATTTACAGCCGTGATGCCGGCCTTGAGCTGAAGGCTGCCAGCCTCGACAACAGCAAGGCCGCGGTGCAAAGCCAGAACGGCCTGACGCTGAATATCAGCGGCGACTTCAACAACCAGGGCGGCAAGGTCATCGGTCAGGACGGCGCGGTCAGCATTACCGCGGCCAACCTCGACAACCGTGGCGGGGTGCTGTCGAGCCTCAAGGGCGCGCTTGAAACCCATATCAGTGGCGTGCTGCTCAACGGTTATGACCTGAATGACCAGCGCCAGCGTGGCGTGATCGAAGCCCAGCGCTTGAACCTGCGTGCCTTGGCCGGGCTGAACAACAACGGGGGGCGCATTGCCGCGCGCCAGGGCGATGTCATCGTCAACACCGCCGGCTTCGACAACCGCAATGGCGGGCTTTACGCCAGCGGCCAGCTTGGCGTCACCGCGACTATGTTCGACAACGGCGGTGACAAGGGCGGGCAGGTTGCCGGTCAAGGCATCGATCTCGGCTTGAGCGGTGCATTGAACAACCGCCTGGGGGTTATCGAGAGTGACACCGCGCTGCTCATTCGCGCGGCCAGTATCGACAACGCTCAGGGTCAGCTACGGGCCGCCGGGAGCGGCGGCAAGAGCCTGTTCCAGATCGGCGGCTTGCTGGACAACCGTAACGGTCGCATCGAAGTGGCCAGTACCGACCTGGGCCTCGGCGCGACGAGCTTGCAGAATGCCGGCGGCACCCTGCTGCACTCCGGCAAGGGGCAATTCGATATCTCGATGGCCAACGTCAGCGGGGCGGGCGGCACCCTGGTCACCCAAGGGGGGCTGACCCTCAATGCCGACTCGTGGAGCAACACCAGCGTGATCCAGGCTGGACGCCTGAAGGTCAACGTCAACAACTTCTACCAGAGTGCTGGCGGCCAGCTGCTGGCCTCCGACAGCTTTGAGGGCGGTGGCGGCAACTGGAACAACGATGGCCTGATCGCCAGTGACGGCAGCCTGAGCCTGCAACTGTCCGGCGCCTACGGTGGTAACGGGCGACTGACCAGCCTGGGCGACATGAGCTTCGGCGCCGCCCAGCTCGACCTGCCAGGCGCCGCGACTATCACCGGGGGCGGCAACACGCGGATCAATGTCGGCGGGGTACTCACCAATCGCGGACGCCTGAGCTCCACCCAGGGGCTGACGGTCAATGCCGGGGCGATCAATAACTATGCCTCCCTCGGCAGCGCCGGGGCCCTGACCCTCAATGCCGGGACGCTGCTCAATGCCGGTGTCAGCGATGCCGAGCACAGCTCGATCTTCAGCGGCGGCGACATGCAGTTGCTGGGCAACACCTTCAGCAATCGCTATGCCGACGTTTTCAGCATGGGCAGCCTGCTGGTGGCCGCCAATGCCGGGCAGGCCCAGTCGAGCCTGCTGGAAAACCGCTCCGGCACCATCGAAAGCCTGGGTGACATGACCATTCGCGCCATGACGGTGAAGAACGTCATGGACATCCTCACCTACTCGGAACACGAGAAGTACTACGCCGCAATCACTGAGTTGCCGTGCGGCCCCTTTGGGGTATGCCATGTCAAGAAGCATGGCAATCGGCGTAATGCGGTCTGGCAGCTCACCGAGCGTGATCGCCTGCAGGTGACCGCCAGTACGGCGGCCTCCAGTATCTCCAGCGGCGGGCAATTGAACATCGGTGCCCAGGAGCTGAACAACGAAAGCAGTTTTATCGCCTCCTCCGGCAACCTGACGATCAATGCCGTCAGCATCAAGAACCAGGGGGTGGTGCCCCAGGACATTGAAACCACCACCATCAAATACAACCATGTGGATGAGTACCAAGGTGCGGTCGCTGCGGTGGCTGCCTTCAATGCCAGAAATGGCACCAAGCCGTCTGCTACTTTCGAAGCCGACCTGGCGCGGTTCAATGCCCTGATGACCGGTACTCGAAAACTGGCGGGTGGTGGTACCAAGGCTCTGGCAAGCAGCGACGGCAAGCGCTTCGACGCCATCATCCAGTCCGGCGCCAGCGTCCAGCTCAACGCTTCGGAGAAGATCGACAACGGCGTGGTGCGTGGTTACTACGCCTATGTCGGCGGCGGCAAGAAGACCGGCGACACTTCGACGGGCAGTCAGTATTCGACGCCGATCTATATCAACTCGCAATTGCCGCCGGATCTGGCCAAGCAGCAGGTCAATCCCTTGGCCCTGCCAGGCTTCACGTTGCCGGTCGGGCAACACGGCCTGTTCCGCCTGAGCAGCGAAGGAGCCGGCGACACCGCGGCGACCCAGCGCAACCCGGCACCGATGGACTGGAGCATGGGCAGCATCAGCCTGAGATTCGCCGAGCGCGAGCAGAACCTGGCCCAGAGTCAGGCGCGGGCGCTCCAGGTCGATTCGCTGGCCCCGGTGGCCGCGACTGAGCGCAAGCTGGCGCAGGTTGGCGCGGTGCAGCCTGGTGTCGATGCCAGTCTGCCGATGATTAGCGTCACGACCCCGACGGACAGTGGAACGGCTACTCAAGGGCCGGTATACAGCCGTACCCCGGCGCAACAGGTGCAAGGCAGCATTGTGCGGGTCCAGGGCATCCCGATGCTCGACAATCCCCCTCAAGCGCACAAATACCTGGTTGAGACCAACCCGGCGCTGACCAACCTGAAACAGTTCATGAGCTCGGACTACCTGCTGTCGAACCTGGGTTACAACCCCGACAACAGCTGGAAACGCCTGGGCGACGGTTTCTACGAACAACGGCTGATCCAGCAGGCGGTGGTCGCCCGCACCGGCCAACGTTTCATCGATGGCCAGGACTCTGACGAGAAACTGTTCAAGTACCTGATGGATAACGCGCTGCAGAGCAAGCAGCAGCTCAACCTGGCGATCGGCACCTCGCTGACCTCCGAGCAGGTCGCGGCCTTGACCCACGACATCGTCTGGCTCGAATCGCACCCGGTAAATGGCGAGAACGTGCTGGTGCCGGTGCTGTACATGGCCCACGCCAACAACCGCCTGGCCGCCAACGGCGCGCTGATCGCCGGGCAGGACATCAGCCTGATCGCCGGCAAGGACCTGCTCAATGCCGGCACCCTGCGCGCCACCAACAACCTCTCGGCCAAGGCCGGCAACGACCTGGTCAATAGCGGGCTGATCGAAGCCGGCAATCGCCTGGACCTGCTAGCGGGTAACAACCTGGTGAACAAGGCGGGCGGCATCATCGCCGGTCGCGATGTGAGCCTGACTGCCCTCAACGGCGACCTGGTCAACGAACGCACGGTCACCAGCCACCAGAACAGCGGCGGCGATCTGCAACAACGGCGTGACTTCCTCGACAGCGCCGCACGTATCGAAGCCGCCAATGACCTGACGCTCAAGGCCGGTCGCGATTTCAATAACGCCGCTGGCGTACTGCAAGCGGCGCGTGACACCACCATCAACGCCGGCCGGGACGCCAACCTCTCCGCTGTCGAACAGCAGGACAACGAGACCCGGACCAACTCCCTGCACACCAGCACCAGCCAGCATGGCTCGGTGCTCACCAGCGGCCGCGACCTGACGATCAACAGCGGCCGCGACCTGTCGGCCATCGCCAGCCAGATCGACGCCAAACGCAACCTCGCCATGGCCGCCACCGGCAACCTGACCCTGGCCTCGGCAGCGGACGAACAACACTCGTACTCCAGCTCCAAGAAGTACAAGGGCCAGTCGGACAAGGTCAGTCAGGTGGCCACGGCGGTGACCGCAGGTGGCAGCGTGGCCCTCAGTGCCGGCAAGGATCTGGAGCTGATTGCCAGTCGGGTGAGTGCGGGGGATGAGGCGTATCTGGTGGCCGGTGGCAACCTGGCGCTGGAGTCCGCGGAGGACAGCAACTACAGCTTCTACAGCAAGACCAAGAAGGGTTCGTCGGGCAAGAAGAGTCGGCTGGATGAAACCTCCAGTACCACCAACGTGGCGAGTCTGGTGACCTCGGGGGGGAATAGCGCTCTTGTTGCCGGGCAGGACCTGCTGATCAAAGGCAGTGGTGTGACGGCCGATAAGGGGGGCGTTCGTTTGGTCGCCGGCAATGATGTGCAAATCGAAGCCGTCACGGACTCCCAAAGCGCACGTCATGAGAGCAGCTCAAGCAAGAAGAGCTGGGGTGGCTTGAAGTCGAGCAAGATCAAGGATCAGGTCAGCGAGACACGTACCGAGGCGGTCGGCAGCACCGTCTCCGGTGATACCATCAGTGTGGCAGCGGCGCGCGATGTTTCAGTCACCGGTTCATCTCTGGTCAGCACTTCCAACATGAAAGTTCAGGCCGGTCGGGACCTGATAGTCGATGCTGCTGAAAACACATTCCAGCGCAGCGAAATGCACAAGGCGAAAACCCGTGATCTGAGCGGGATCATGACCGCCAACAATCTTGGGGTCGACGACATCACGGGCAATCAGCACCTGTCGATCGGTAGTCAGAAGCACAATGGTAAAGCTCAGGAAACCACGCTAACGGGCAGTACCATCGGCTCCAGTGAGGGCAGTGTCCAGCTGATTGCCGGTCGTGAGCTGAAGGTTGTTGCCAGCGATCTGGTCAGCACCAAGGACATGACCCTTAGCGGTTCTGACGTCACGATCACGGCAGGGGTTGAGACCGCCAGGCAAAGCACCACCGACAAGTCCAACAGCCTGGCAGTAGGTCGTGTGGTTGGTGGGATGGTCATCGATACGGCCCAAAGCATTCGCGACAACCTGAAAGCTGCCAAAAACGCTGACGATGATCGCTTAAAAGCGGTGAAAACAGCGCAGGCAGTGCTGTCGGCCTACAACATGTATGCCATGGGGCAAGAGTCCATTGACAACAGGAAGGACAACAAACCAACCAATAGCTCGGGCTCACTGATCAAGATTGGTACTGAGCTGGGCAGTACCCATAGCAAAAGTACAAGTGACTACAGCAGTGAGACAGCCAAGCAATCGAGCCTGCTCAGTGGTGCAGGCCTTGCTGTCATCGCTACTGGCAAGGTGGCAGGTTCCAGCGGAGATATTCATGTTGTTGGCAGTAGTCTGAAGGCAGAGGACACGCTGCTCTCAGCCAAAAACAATATCACCCTTGAGAGTGCCCAGAACCGCAAGGAATGGGATAACCAGAACCACAATAGCAAAACCGCCATTGGCGCCAGCTTCAACATCGGTGCGCAGAACGGCTTCACGCTCGACCTCGGCGCTCAGGTTGCCAAAGGCATGGGCAAGGGCAGTGAGCTGAACCAGGTCAATAGCACTGTTGATACCGGTCGGTTAGCCATCAAGAGTGGTCAGGACACCACCCTGGCTGGCGCGCAGGTGCGTGCCGATCATGTTGACGCGGATATCGGCGGCAGCCTCAACATCAGCTCTCGTCAGGATGAGGCAAGCCAGGTCAACCGCCAGACCAGTGGTGGTTTTGGCGGCAGCATCTGCATTCCGCCGATTTGCTACGGCGCGCCAGTCACCGGGTCGGCCAACATTGCCGCCAGCAAAATGGATAGTGCTTACAAGGCTGTGATTGAGCAAACCGGCCTGTTTGCAGGCAACGGTGGCTACAACATCAATGTCGGGACCACCACCGTACTGCATGGAGGCGTGATTGCCAGCAACGCAACTGCTGACAAGAACCATCTGAGCACTGACCGCCTGATTGTCAGCGATATCAAAAACAGCAGTGAAATAAAGAGTCAGGCCGCTGGCGTGAGTGTCTCCTACACCGGTGGGTGGGGGGGAGATGGCAAGCCTGGGATTGGCGGTAGCATTCCGTTGATGCTGAAGGACTCTGACCACAGCAGCACCCGTAGCGCTATCAGCGAAGGCACGATCACGGTCCGCAATCCGGAGGGGGGCAATGATCTGCTCGGCCTCAACCGTGACACCGCAAATGCCAACCAGAAGCTTGATCGTCCCGATGAAAGAGCCATGCAGGAGCGTATGGATCTGATTCAGGGAGTAGTAGATCTGGCCAAAGGTACGCTGGATGCGATTGTGTCCGCCAAACAGAAAGACGCTATTAAGCAGGACAAAGAGGCGAAGACCAGTGAGCAGAAGCAGGCCGCCAGTATGGCCATGGCAGAAGCTAATCGCTGGGCTCCAGGGGGGGACAAACGCATCATGGCGGATGTCGCTACTGGTTTGATCGCTGCCGGCCTGGGAGGCGCCGGAGGCACTACCGGTGTAGGTATCCTCGCCAACACGACTGCCGCCGATACTTACAAGAAGATCGGCGATTACGCCAACCGGCATTATATCGATGCTAAAGATGACGCCACGCGTGCAGCGTGGGCCGAGGGAGGTGCCGCACGGGTGCTGCTGCACACCCTGGCCGGCGCGGTCCAAGGGTTGGCAGGTGGCAATGTACAGGGTAGTGCTATGGGGGCTGCGACCTCTGCAGCCCTTATGCCGGCCATTTCCAAGGCGCTGGAAAACAACGGTGTGATCAACGATGGCCCTAATGCTTGGGCGGCATTGATTGCCACAGGGTTGAGTGGTGCCGCAGGCTCGGGTGGCGACCTGTTCGCAGGGATAGCGGGAGGCCGCGCCGGGGCAGGTGTCGAGGTTTATAACCGACAGTTGCACCCAGATGAGGTCAAGTTCCTGCAGAACAAGGACCGTATTGCGCGCTTTGTAAAGTACCTGAAGGAGACGACAGGCGAGGACATCAGTCCTGAGTTGGCCGCAAAAGCCCTAAGCAAAGGGGGGGCGGCACTGGCTGACGCGCATTGGACCGATATTAATGGCTCTGACCTGATAACACAGGCATTTATCCGCGGGGAGGCTGCCCAATCCGGTCTGACGTACCAGGACGTCGATGGCCGCAAACATCTGTTCTTTGTCACAACGGCAGAAGAATATCGCAATGAAACGATCAACCTGAAAGCACTCTTTGACGCATACGCCGGCAAAGGCTCCAGCGTCGAGAGGTTCCTGTCCGACAACTTCGTTGAGCAGGGGCAAAACACCTGGCGTGATCGATATCGCGCTGGACAAGAGCTAGGCCTGGCAGACGCCAGTAAACGCTATGAAGGAACAGGTGGTGTCCTGAGTGGGGTGGCCGGTGATGTCGGTTCGATCATCGCGGGCATGGTCCACTTCCCCGTCACTGTTGTTCAAGCAGCGGGAAGCGACGAGATCGGGCCGGTTGATTCGGCGCGCATGATGGACTACTACCAGAGGCTCCTTCATATACAAAGCCGAGCGACAGAGGCTGGTTATATCGCCGAGTCTGATTACGCCACCAGTCAGCGCCTGATGCTTCTTGGGTTGCCGGTCAGTGAGCTGGGTGGGCTGGCGCTGTTGAAGGCATTCCAGAAGGGCTCAACCGGAACGGCCATCCAACTGGCAATTAATGCCGAGAAGAAAGCAGTCGGCCCGGATCTACCATCCTGGTATCGAGAGGATGGTGGTAGTGCTGGTGCTATGTTTACCAAGGAAGGAGGACTACCTGATGGCTATCGTCGGGTACTCAATACCCGCACTGGTAATTTTGAGGCATTGAGTCCCGATGGGACATTCTATGTATTCAATGAAGGTCTCTTGACGCCGAAGATTGGGGGGAATCTGGCTGCGTTGAAGGAAGCTGAGGGGAGAATTAAAGTTGCGAATGACGCCGCAGGCATCAAAGCGCCAATTGACCCCAAGCAGCTGGCGCTTGTTACCAGTCACAAGAATGCTCATGCAATATCGGTACATGGAGGAAGCGTTACGGATGGAGAGCTGATTTATCGTGCAAAATCGGCGATTAAGCCGGATGCAAATGTAGGGCCTTCCGTACCGCCGCTCTCGTCAGCTTTTCATAGCGATGATTTGTTAGTATTTGCGGATCAAGCGGTGCGAAACAACGGAGCTTTGCAAAAGGCAATCGCACGAGATCCTGGGCAAAGTGTAGTAAGGGTTACTGTGGCGGACGTTGGAGACCTTGGTGCTGATCTTGGTCGTGGATTCAAACGGGTCTACAGCTCAGGCAACCTTGTAAAGAACAAAGATACTTTCGGGGCTCCGGAAAGGGTGGGTAACTTGAGAAGTGTTGAGGGGGTTTATATGCTGAACCCTAAAAACAACGTATGGGAAACCATTTCTATTTTTCCTGCGCCTAAACCATAGGTGGTGCTATGAAGTATGTAAATTTGAGTTATTTTCTGAAGACGGTTTTTTCTGCTGATTTTGGCTTTTCAGAGGCCATGGCGATTGACCTTTATAAGGAGGCGGTTGATAACGCAGGTAAGAGAGGGGAACTTAAAAAAGAGTTGCTCGAGGCTTTTGAGGATGAATCTGTTTCCTGGAAGGAAATGCTGTTGAATGACGAGTATGAAGTCATGGATTTTGATTCTGAGGATGAGGCCCGGGCATATGCTAAACGTGTGCTGTGGGACCCTATTCTTGGATAGTTTTGCTGAATTACGGTGTTTGACGGAGTGAGGGCATTTCTTGAAAATCTGCTCGGTCAAGTGTGTCAGTCGGCTCTGTCAGTAGTGTGTTGAGGCGTGAGTAGGTAGATAAGGAAAACCCATGAGTGCCCATAAGAGTCCGTTGCAAGCGTTCGTGATGTCTTGTATGGGGCAGGCGGGGGGCTCTATATGGGGCGTATAAAGTGGGTGCTATGGGGGTAGGACTTTTGTCTATGGGGGTTGTGGCGCTTGGTGTCTTCGCTTGATTGCTAGTTCAATAGGGCTGTACGTCTTGGTAGCATTCACCATCATAGTCAAGTCAGGTTCTGCCAAGGCGCATCGCGATTGGCGTGCCACTACTGCGGTGAGTCAGATACCCTAAATATTCGATTTCACCTGCTTTAGTGGCAGGTCTTATTATTGTGCTGCTAGTGGGATACTCAAGGTTTTAGTCCTTGGTTATTAAAAACTACTTCATTTCCTCTGGCTCGATGGTTCCAGTTTTATCTATTGGCAACTATGCAGGTTTTTTAAAGGACATTCATGCGTGAGCAGAACCTCACTATCGCTGCTGATCCTGATGCTCACATTACCCGGCTGCCATTCCAACGTCAGAGACTCTTCTCCCAGCTTTCTGAACGACGGCATCCAGCTACACCAAAGTACGGTAGCGGTCGATGCGCAGCACGCCAAAGTCATCATGAAAGCATCAGGCTATACATTTCCAGTAGAGTTCTCAGTCCGTCGTGCGACAGATCCTGATCAACGAATGGAGGTGCTGGGGACCGTGGTGGATTCAGGCCGGGGTAAGGTGCTCGACTGGATCGCCAAGCTTAACGAAGTGGCCAACAGTGCTGTGGTTAAACGCTTCCCACAGTTGGAGGTACAGGCCGATGTTGATAAGCCTTTTGAGGTGTCGGGATATTCTTATGATAGGGGCGTCGGAGATACCTATCATTGTGGCCCGCTGAAAAGCACCTTTACACCAGAGCGAAGCAAGGTCTATCTGGTGGAGTTTCAGTTCATTGGTAAGCATTGTGAGCAGCATGTTTACGATGTCACCCAGCCACAGGAGCGTATTCCTGTAGTGAGTTTGCCTTAGCGTCTGAATCCGACTTGAGAACGCGAAACGGACGACCCACAAGTCGCCCGTCTCCATTTACTACGCCGTCTACGCCTGCAACTGTCTCCCCATTACATCCATCAAATCACACCCATCGCGCAGCATGATGCTGCAAACCAACGTCAGTTCCTGAAGGAGAGCAGGTTCATGACGAGGGGCATCAGCTACCGAAAAGCTTTCCAGCAGCTGGGTTACCGCGCGTATGCGATAAGCAGCCGCATCGTGCAGTACGTCAATAGGTGCCTGGGTATCGATAAGCAGGTAGGGAATATTGCAGTCGTGGCCGGTAATGGGCATGTAGCGATTCATGATTTATATCCTTGTGCCTGTCTGAGTGTTGCTACTCATCCGTCGCCAAACGAATGGGTGGCGGCTGTACGCAGGTTGGCGAACCGGCGACACAAGAAACCGGCAGACCCGAAGGTCTCCCACGCACAGCTGCCATAAAGCAAAGGCCTGCGCTCGCAGGGGCGTATTCTGCCTTATTGCAGAATACGCAGCCTACTTGTGTCTCTCGGGTCGCCAAACCCGGTCGCCATTTGGGCGACCCATCGACTGTAAATCGCACTGTGGTTGGCAGGAATAAGGTGAGTGCACTGTAGGCTGTAGGGCTTTTCTGATTAGCGCAGAAGGAAGCTGTCGGCTTGGCGGGCAGCTCCAATACCCAATAAAACGCCCCGTGCGTTTCCCAAATACGGCTTCCTGCAAAAGACTGTGGGTAATGGCCTCTAGAACATGCTTGAGGAACAAAAAAACGGGGCAGCACAGGCCGCCCCGTATCGTTTCGCTCAAGCCCGGCGCGGCTTACAACGCCTTCACCGGAATACAGATCTCACACTCCAGTTCCCCCGTCTTCATGTCATATTTCGCGTCTACCGGATAACGCTCGAACGCCGGTCGGGCGTCGAATTGCATGCCGCTCTTGGGCAGCCAGTCGCGGCACAGTTCGGTCCAGGCGTCGGCGATGTCGGGGCCTTTGCCTTGATAGTGGGCGATGGCATAGAGGCCGCCGAGCAGGGTGGTGACGACGGCGGGGGCGCTGGTCTTGAAGTCGTCGGGGACTTCGACGCAGGCGTCGTAGCGGCATTTTTCGGGTGGGGTGACGTAGGGATCGTCGTGGCCGATGCCGTAACGCACGCGGCCCAACAGGCCGTTTTCGACCATCCAGGGGGCGACGGTGTCGCGCCAGAAGGTGCCGATGCCCGGCCCGTAGGGGCCGATATAACGCAGGTAGGCGACGCGGACCGGTGGCAGTTCCTTGAGGGTGACGTTCATCAAAAGCTCCTTCAGGTGGATGAAGGCGTCAGGATCGTCGAAGGCCGGGATGTGCGTCTGATCAGGATTGCTCAATTCCCGCAGGCGCCGTTCGCGGACGTCGCTGAGGCGGCGGTGCCAGCGTTTGGGTTCGGTGCTGCGCCAGGTGCTCGGGGTGACCGAGAAATGCTGCTTGAACGCCCGGGAGAACGCTTCGCCGGAGCTGAAGCCGACTTCCAGGGCCACCTCCAGAATGCTCATTTCTGGATGGCTGGCCAGCTGATAGGCGGCACAGGCCAGGCGGCGTCGGCGCAGGTAGTCCCCCAGGGTTTCGCCAACCCAGGCGGTGAACAGGCGATGAAAGTGAAAGGGCGAAAAATGCGCGACCTGCGCGAGTTCGGCCAGCTCCAGCGGCTGGTCCAGGTGTTGGTCGATATGCTCCAGCACCCGGTTCATGCGCAGGGTGTATTCGTGGAGGCTGTGGTAGGCGGGGCTCATGGAGCCAAGTTTAGCCGGGGGCCAGGCCACGGGTTTGTGCCGGGCGGGTTTTTTCCGTCAGCCGGACGAACGTGATCGCGAGCCCGCTCCTGCAGGCCCGCGATCGCTGTCCGGCGCTCAGGAGCCGCCATGGCAGCAACTGGCGGCCGGTTTGTCGTCATAACGATCATGGTGCCTGACCCAGTCCATGATCTGTTCTTCGTTGCGCCCCTTGGGCGTCAGGTCCAGGTAGTTGTAGGCCCCCACCAGCAGGTCCAGGCCACGGGCGTAGGTGGAGTAGGTGTGGAATATCTCACCGGCTTCATTGCGATAGAACACGCTGAGGCCAGGCAGCTCTTCCTCGGCGCCGTCGGTTTTTTCGTAGTTGTAGGTGGCGGTGCCGGCGGCGACCTCGTCGGCCCGGGCGCAGACCCCGAAGTCGTAGTTGAAATCACAGCCGGCGGACGAAACCCAGTCGAACTTCCAGCCCATGCGCCGCTTGAACGCCTGGAACTCGGCGAAGGGCGCGTGGGACACCGCCACCAGCGCGATGTCGTGGTGGGCCAGGTGCTGGTTGGCGCCGTCGATGTGATCGGAGAGGAAGGAGCAGCCCGGGCAACCTTCGTCCCAGCCTTCGGCGAACATGAAGTGGTAGACCACCAACTGGCTGCGATCGCCGAACAGGTCGGCCAGGCTCAGTTCGCCGTGGGGGCCCTGGAAGCGGTAGGGCTTGTCGATTTTCACCCAGGGCAGGGCACGCCGCTCGGCGCTGAGCTGGTCGCGTTGGCGGGTGAACGCCTTTTCGTGAATCAGGTGCTGCTTGCGGGCCTGTATCCATTGTTCCCGGGATACGACCGGATGATCGTTGAGGTGCATGACGTCTTCTCCTGCGGCAAAGGTGCGCGGCGACAGTGCCTACACAGGCTAGTCGTTTCGCCCGCGGGCAAATCGACAGCCGCCGGACGGTTCCGCCCAACGGTCGCCCGCCTGCCGCACTTCGCTGAACGGCTATTCAGGCGTCACTCCTGGCGTACCGTCTTCATGCATTTCAACGCTTCGAACTCATCGCGCACGTTCTGCAGTTTGTTGCGCAGATGCTCGCGCTGGGCTGGCGTGCTTTTGGCCATCACGTCCACCAGCAGGCTGCGCGCCGCCTGTTCGCTGTTGGCGTAGGCCTGGCGATAAGCCGGTGTCCAGAAGCTTTCACGATCCACCAGCAGGCGCTCGATGCGTCTGTCGAAGTCGCTGTTCTGGCGTTGCTCCAGCGCGGCGCTGAACTGTGCCTGCCAGTTGGCCCGATTGGAGAGCCAGAGCTGGTTCTGTTCGCCGAGGGACGTTGACCAGTCCGCCACCCGCTGGGTCTGTTCAGGAGTGAGGGGGCCGAGCCAGGTAGTCAGGCGCTTGTCCATGCGTTCGGTGCGCAGCCTGATCTGTTGCTCCAGTGGTGGCTTGAGGTTTTTGCTGCGACGTTGGCGCATGTCCTTGGCGAAGGCCGACTTCATTTCCGCGACCTGTCGGTCGTCCAGGCCCCGCAGCAACTCGATGGCCGAAGGCGCGATCGCGCGGGCGGTCTGGGCAATGGCCTGCTTGGCTCCGCGGGTGAGCTCTTGCAGCTCGGCATCGTTGACCTGATTGCGTGCGACCATCTGCTGCAGACGGTCCAGGTAGTCCAGGTAGCCGGGCAACTGTGTGCTGCAGTGCCAGCTCAGGTGCTCCTTGAGGCGCTGGTTGAACCAGATTTTCTGCTCGCGGTTCATTTCCAGGTAGTCATTGAGCGTCCAGGGAATGATCACATCGAGGTTGCGGTAAGCCAGGCCGACACGATTGCAGGAGGTCAGCACCAGGCTCAACAGCAGTAGCAGGGTGAGGTGTTGCAGCCGGCGCGACATGGCAAGTCCTTGCGAAGGCCTGGGTTTGTAAGCATGGGTTTCTTATCTGAACCCGGAAAGCTTCCGGCAGTTCAGCCGCTCAATAGAACGAATGCTCGGCCTTGAAGGTGAGCAGACCGTCGCATTGCGCGTTATGTCCAGAATAGGCCGAACAATCGCTGCCGTTGAGGTTGGAGTCGCTGTAGATCAGTTTCAGGTCGATGCCCATCCAGGGGCGGGAGAACTTGATCGACCAGTCGTTGAAGCTGCTGACGTAGCCGCTGCTCACCGAAACCGGGTTGCCCAGCTGATGAGTGGTGTACTTGATGCTGACGCCGATGCCGAAGGGCTGGTTGCCGCCCAGGTCGGCGAACAGGGTGCTGTTGCGCTTGTCCGGTTCCTGGCTGAACGCGGCGCCGAAGCGGCTGCCCAGCAGCGTCAGGCCGCCATAGAACTCCTGGCTGTCCTGCGGGGCCAGTTGCGGGTAGTTGTACTGGATCATCCCCACCTCATAACCCAGGGTCTGATCGAAGGGGCGCTTGAAGCCCAGGTAGGAGTCCACTTCCAGGTCGCTCTCGCCCAGGCCCATGCTTGGCGACCATTGGCCGATGTACCAGCCGCTGTCATGGGTCAGGTCCAGGCCGCCATGGAACGAGCCGGTGGCCGAGGGTTTGACCAGGCCCTGGGCCATGCTGCGGCTCGGGGTGCTGCTGAGCTTGAGGTCGAAGTCCCCCAGTTCGCGCTGGAAGATCTGCCCGTGGGCCAAGGGGCTGGCGAGAAGGCTGGCAAGCAGCACATGGGAGGATTTGAGCATGCTTCACTCCATGAAATGCGAGGAGCAGGAACCGCGGAACCTACTGGAATGCCCGATCTAGACGTGTGCAAGGATACCGGCGAAACCTCGGGGATGAGGGCCGTTCGTCGATTTTTATGGGAGGGGAGGAGTCAGAACTCTAGTCCTAGCGCTTTGAGGCTCAAAGCGCATAGGGACCAGGAGGTGTGGCGGGGGGATTACTTCTTGCCCAGGCTGATCTGCTTGGACGGGCCGAAAGTCTGGCCGCTGACGCCTTTGGCAATTTGCTGGATCTCGCCGCCGGATTTCAGGAAAGCAGCAATCTGATCGTTGATCGATTCGCTGGTTTCAACGGCTGGAGCTGGCTTTGCTTTGCTGTTGGATGCTTTTACACGCATGGCGGCCATTAACCTTCAGAAAATTAATTTGGCCAGCCATCATACATGAAATGCTTGACAATTGCTTGGTAAATATCCCCCTGGAATAACAGTGGAAAACTCCCGAATAATCCTAAGTTGATCTCGGGAATATCCCCATAAGCTGCTGTTTTAAATAAAGACAATGGCACAAAGAGCGGCTTGCTCGGCGGCGCTGAGGCAAAAGTCGCTGCCGGCTGGCCTGACGGGCGGAACCGGTTGCTGGCGCAAAGCCATAAAAATCAAGGCATTCAGGAAAATATCCGCTGCTATCCGGCGACTCGGGCCAACCAGGAGCGGAAAACCGGGTAGAATGCCGCCCACGCAATGAGGGTATTGGAAATGGCTTTAGTCGGGCGCTACAACAGTTTGCAAGTGGTTAAACACACTAACTTCGGTTTATATCTGGACGGCGGGGCGGATGGTGAAATATTGCTGCCCAATCGTTATATCCCCAAGGATATTCCCAGTGAAGATGAAGACTGGTTGAATGTTTTCGTTTATCTGGATAGCGCCGACAAGTTAATTGCAACTACCGAAAAACCAAAAGTTCAAGTCGGTGAATTCGCCAGTCTTAAAGTCGTGGAAGTTAACAGTATCGGTGTGTTCCTCGACTGGGGCCTGCCCAAGGACCTGCTGCTGCCGTACTCCGAGGAAAAGCGTCAACTGACCGCCGGTGAGTATTGCGTGGTGCACGTCTATCTCGACAAGCACACCCGTCGCATCACCGCCACGGCCCGTCTGGACCGCTACCTGGACAAGGCTCCGGTGACCTACAAGGTCGGCCAGGAAGTCGATCTGCTGGTGGCCGAGAGCACCGACATGGGCTTCAAGGCGATCATCAACAACAAGCACTGGGGCCTGATCCACAAGAACGAAGTGTTCAAGTTCCTGCGTCCGGGCAAACAGGAAAAGGGTTTCATCAAAGAGATCCGCGCCGACGGCAAGATCAGCCTCAGCCTGCAACCGGTGGGCGAAGAACTGGCCAGCAGCCTGAACGCGAAGATCCTCGCCAAGTTGCGGGAAAACAATGGCACCCTGCCGGTCAGCGACAAGAGCGATCCGACGGTGATCAGTGGCCTGTTCGGCGTCAGCAAGGGCAACTTCAAGAAGGCCATCGGAGCCTTGTACAAGAATGGCCAGATCGTTATTCATGCCGACCGCATTGAACTGACCTGATTCGTTTCTCCCTGGCGTAGTTGCGGTCGAAGAACCTTCGGTGGCGCTAACGACCCACGGGGCTGTCCGAAAAAACCGCTGCCGGTTCCGGCAGCGGTTTTTTATTGCTTTTTTCCTGGCTGCGTTGAAGGACGTCAGAGTCGGCGTCTTCGATCGTTGTCATGGTCGCTGTATACAGTTTTAAGCCATTCCTGATGCACTGATATCAGGCAGTCGTGCACAGCTAGTGGGCATGTCTGCCGCTGATCCCGGCTGCTGATCATCGTTGTGCAGCCAAGCCCCAGCCCTTGATGGACAAGCGATCCGCGCCGTTCGCCTACAGATTTTTCCGGTATGGCACGCATTCTGCGTAGCGCTTCGTATACAACTCATGCCAGCTCCCGTACGCAGTGTGGTCGCAAGGTCAATCGCGGGGGCAGGGCCTGTCCAACAAGGAGCCTTGCAATGACCGAGCAACTACCCAAGGGCTACAGCCCGCGCTTGTACAACCAGGACCTGGGGCCGCTGCCGCAGAAGTGGAACTGGTACAACATCTTCGCCTTCTGGATGAGCGACGTGCACAGCGTCGGCGGTTATGTGTTCGCCGCCAGCCTGTTCGCCCTCGGGCTGGCCAGTTGGCAAGTGCTGGTGGCCCTGCTGGCGGGGATCTGCATCGTGCAACTGATCGCCAATCTGGTGGCCAGGCCCAGCCAGCAGGCGGCGGTGCCATACCCGGTGATCTGCCGGCTGGCGTTCGGTGTATTCGGGGCGAATATCCCGGCGGTGATTCGAGGCCTGATCGCGGTGGCCTGGTATGGGATCCAGACCTACCTGGCGTCCAGCGCCCTGATCATTGTGGTGCTGCGCTTTTTCCCGGCCATGGCGGCCTATGCCGAGCCGCATTTTGCCGGGCTGTCCTACCTGGGCTGGTTCGGTTTCCTGGCGCTGTGGCTGGTCCAGGCCCTGGTGTTCTGGGCCGGCATGGAGTCGATCCGGCGCTTTATCGATTGGGCGGGGCCGGTGGTCTACGCGGTGATGTTCCTCCTCGCCGGCTGGATCGTCTGGAAGGCCGGCTGGAGCAACATCAGCTTCACACTGGGGGAGAAGTCGCTGTCGGGCTGGCAGGCATTCGGCCAGGTGATCGTCGCCACGGCGCTGGTGGTGTCCTACTTCTCCGGGCCGACCCTGAACTTCGGCGACTTCAGCCGCTACTGCCGCAGCATGCAGGATGTACGACGCGGCAACTTCTGGGGGCTGCCGGTGAACTTCCTGGCGTTCTCCCTGGTGACCGTGGTCATTGTCTCCGGCACCCTGCCGGTGTTCGGTGAAATGCTCCATGACCCGATCGCCACGGTGGCGCGGATCGACAACGACGTCGCGGTGCTGCTCGGCGCCTTCGCTTTTGTCACTGCCACCGTCGGCATCAACATCGTCGCCAACTTCGTCTCGCCGGCCTTTGACTTCGCCAACGTCGCTCCGAGCCGGATCAGCTGGCGCACGGGCGGCATGATCGCGGCCCTGGCCTCGATCTTCATCACCCCCTGGAACCTGTTCAACAACCCGCAGGTAATCCACTACACCCTCGACGTGCTGGCCGCCTTTATCGGCCCGCTGTTCGGCATTCTGTTGGTGGACTACTACCTGATCAAAAAGCAGCAGATCGATATCGACGCGCTGTTCAACGACGGCCCGGACGGGCGTTATTACTACAGCGGCGGGGTCAACTGGACCGCGGTCAAGGCGCTGGTGCCGGCGACCCTGATGGGCGTGGCGATCACCTTCACGCCAGCATTGCAGCCGATGGCCAACTTCGCCTGGTTCACCGGGTGTTTCCTCGGTGGCGCGCTGTTTTTTCTCCTCGCGCGCCGTGAGGCCCTGCCATCTCTGAGGCTGAGCCCGACGGCGTCGAGCTGACGGCCGCGGCCAGGAAAAGGTCTTTTTCCAGGCGTATTTTTCTGTCCGTTTGGTTGATAATCGACAGCACATCCATTCTTTGCCCCGGACCGGTTCCGGGGCTTTGTCGTTTCTGTCGAGTAACTGCCATGTCTATGAATCTGCCCGAGGGGCTGCGGTGAGTATCGAGCGGCGCAGCGCCGACGGTTTCGCACTGCAAGTGATGTTGGGGCTGTGCCTGATCTGGGGCGTGCAACAGGTGATGATCAAGTGGGCCGCGGCGGATATCGCGCCGGTGATGCAGGCGGCCGCGCGTTCGGGCATTTCGGCGCTGCTGGTGGCCTTGCTGATGTGCTGGAAGGGCGGCTGGTCGCAGATCGGCAGTACCTGGCGCGGCGGTTTGCTGGCCGGCAGCCTGTTTGGCCTGGAGTTCCTGTTTATCGCCGAAGGGCTCAAGCTCACCAGCGCGGCGCACATGTCGGTGTTTCTCTATACCGCGCCGATCTTCACCGCGCTGGGGGTGAACTGGCTGCTGCCCAGCGAGCGCCTCAGGCCCTTGCAGTGGCTGGGGATTCTGCTGGCGTTCATCGGCATTGGCGTGGCCTTCGCCGGCGGCATTTCGCTGGATAACCTGGACACGCGCATGCTGCTTGGCGACGCCCTGGGCGTGCTGGCCGGCCTGGCCTGGGGCGCGACCACGGTGGTGGTGCGCGCGTCGCGCTTGTCCGAGGCGCCAGCGACCCTGACCCTGTTCTATCAGCTGATCGTCGGTTTTGTCGGCCTGCTGCTGATCGCCGTGCTGAGCGGCCAGGTCACCCATGTCGACCTGACCCCGGTGGCGGTGGCCAGCGTGCTGTTCCAGGGGCTGGTGGTGTCCTTTTTCAGCTACCTGACCTGGTTCTGGTTGCTGCGCCGTTACCTGGCCGCCAACCTGGCGGTGTTTTCCTTCATGACGCCGCTGTTCGGTGTCACCTTCGGGGTCCTGTTGCTGGGCGAACCCCTGAGCCTCAATTTCGTGATCGGTGCGGTGCTGGTGTTGCTGGGCATCACTTTCGTCAGCGCCGAACAGTGGCTGCGCCGGCGGATCCGCAGCCTGCTGTAATCCCAGGCTCAGGCCGTGGCGCGGCATTCCCGGGCAAGCGGTTGTTGCCTCAACAGTAAGCCCCCCGCCAGCAGCAGGCTGCTGCCGGCGACGATCAGCGCCGGTTGCAGGCTACCGCTGAAATGGCTGCTCAGGGCCGCCAGCAGTGGCCCGCTCAACTGGCCCATGGCGAAGCAGGCCGTGAGCAAACCGGCGTTGCGCTGGGCCGCATGGGGCGCCAACTCCCGCGAGCGCTGCATCACCAACTGCATGCAGGCCAGGAACGGTGCGCCGCAAAGAATCACCCCCAGCGCCAGGCCGGCGCCACTGCCCAGCAGACAGGCGAAGACCCCGGCGGCTTGCAGCCACAAGGTCGCCATCAGCCAGTGACGGGTGGCGTTCGGGCTGTGTCGGCGCAGGCTGACCAGCCCCACGCCGATGGCCGCCGCCAGACCGAAGCACGGCCAGAACAGGTCGGCCTGCCATTGCCCTTGAAAGCGTGCGCTGGCCATCTGTGACAGGAAGGTTGCAGGGATGATGTAACCCAGGCCGTACAGCGCATAAATCAGCCCGAGGCGGGGGATGCCGCTGTGGTTCGAGGCGTGTGGCATCTGGGCGGTCAGTGCGGGCATGGCGGGTTGCGGCAGGATCGGCAGGATCACCAGCAGCATCAGCAGGCCGGCCGCGGCGTACACCAGCCACAGGATCGCGGAGCTTTGCCCCAGCAGGTTCGAGCCCAGGGCCAGCAGGCCGGTGAGGAAAATCCCCAGCCCGGGCCCGGCAAACACCAGGGCGCCCAGGCGAGGCCGGCCGGCGGCCAGGGCCAGCGACTGGCTCAGGGCGGCGATCATCACCATTACCCAGGCACTGGCCACGCCGGTGCCGAAGCGCAATACCGAATGCGCCCAGAAGCCGCCGGCCCAGGACGAGGCCAGGGTCAGCAGCACGCACAGCCACAGCCCACCCAACAGACGCCGGCGAACCTGGGCCGGGCGGCGGGCGAACATGGCATCCAGCGCGCCGATGAAATACCCCAGGTAGTTGGCGGCGGCGATCAGGCCAGTGTCGGTCAGGTCGACCTGACCTTCGCTCAGCAAGTGCGGCAGTTGCGGGGTGAGGGCGAAGCGACCGATGCCCATGGCCATCATCAGGGCAATGAAACTGGCGAGTAAGCGAATCAGCGGTGACATGGTCCGGGCTCCGTCGAAGAGGCGATGAGCGTCAGGCTAGGACTGATTGACTTTCTATAAAAATGAATAATATTAAGTAACTTGTTCGCTTTTGGAGAATGGTCGTGGAGTTCAGCCAGTTGCGCATCTTCCAGGCGGTCGCCGAGGAAGGTTCCATCACTCGGGCGGCCGAGCGCTTGCATCGGGTGCCGTCCAACCTGTCGACGCGGCTCAAGCAACTGGAAGAGCAACTGGGGGTCGAGCTGTTCCTGCGGGAACGGCAGCGGCTGCAACTGTCGCCGGCGGGCAAGGTGCTGCTCGATTACGCCGCGCGCCTGTTTGCCCTGCGCGATGAGGCCCATGGGGCGGTGCAGGGCGGTCAGCCGGCCGGGGATTTCGTACTGGGCACCATGTACAGCACGGCAGCGATTCAATTACCGGCGCTGCTGGCGCGTTACCACCGCGCCTACCCGGCGGTGAACCTGCAGGTGCAATCGGCGCCCAGCAGCGAGTTGCTCGAAGGCTTGCTGGCCGGGCGCCTGGATGCAGTGCTGGTGGACGGCCCGCTGGAGCTGGCCAGCCTGGACGGGGTGCCGCTGTGCGATGAAAAGCTGGTGTTGATCAGCGAAGCGGACCACCCGCCGATCCGCAGTGCCCGGGATGTCGAAGGGCGCGCGGTATTTACCTTTCGCCGCGGCTGCTCGTACCGCTTGCGCCTGGAGTCCTGGTTCGCCCACTACCAAGCGGCCATGGGGCGGGCGATAGAAATCGAGTCCTATCAGGGAATGCTGGCCTGCGTGATTGCCGGGTCCGGGGTGGCGCTGATGTCGGCGTCGATGCTCGCCAGCCTGCCCGGTCGCGAGAGCGTGGCGGTTCACCCGCTGGCCGAGCCATTCGCCAGTGCCACCACCTGGCTGATGTGGCGCAAGGGCATGCTCGGCGCCAACCTCAATGCCTGGATCGAACTGCAACAGGCGAGTCAGACGGATCAGCGGGCGACGGCCTGAAACGGGCTGGCTGATTCGGATTAATCCGGTAACAGATCATTGCTATCCGGGGGGAGCACTGGGCGAAAGTTAGCGCTATTATCAGAGCGAAGCGGCTTCAGAACCCAGCCGCCAGGCACGACCCTTAAGGGGGGCACTATGAAAGAGAAACTGCAAAACTGGCTTCACGACCTCGGGGTCGCACTGGGGCTGATCGAGCCGCCATTGCAGCCGGTGCCAATCCGCACAGACGACGAACAACGGCGTCGGCAACAGCGTCGCCGCTAACCATCGGCTCGGGAATGGGGCAGGCATCCAGCCTGCTCCCGCCACTTTTCAGCCGCGCGAGGGCAGGTTCACTCGCGAACGGTTGCCGCCTTCTGATCCAAACCAGTCACCCCGCACGTAACCCGCCCATGGTGCTTGGCGCCATGGAATCTTCAGTGCCGTGAAATCTTCAGCAGAAACCGGCTCAAGTCATTGGCGCTGTTCGCCGCCTTGAGCATCTGGTCTTCTTCGTGGGTGAAGGCGGTCAGTCCAAACTGATCTTCCAGGTGGAAGATCAGGTCCTCGATATCCTGCTTGTCCAACCCCAGCTCCTGCAGGCTCACATCGTCGGCAAATCCGTCGTTGCCATCCAGCAGACGGCTGATGAAGTCATGCACGGCTTGTCGGACTTCGGCTCTTTTCATCTTGGCTCTTTTCGCCAGGGGCCTGCGCATGGTCTTTGAAGCGGGCGCGATTGTGTGCAGTACAGCACAGCTTCATGGGTGCCGGCGGATCCAATCCTCGATCATCCTGCGCAGCTGCGTTCCCGAAAAACTGCCGAAATGGCCGCCATGTACAGTCCGCACCGGCAGCTGGTACAGGCGTCTCAGGCTGGCAGCGTAGTCCTCCAGGTTGGAGTGGTAGGCGTCTTCGACCAACGGACCGTCGTAGATGATGTCGCCGCTGAACAGGGTGCCGCTGGCGGCTTCCCAGAGGCTGATCCCCCCGGGGGAATGGCCGGGTGTATGCAGCACCTGGAGGCTACGGTTGCCCAGGTCGAGCACGTCGCCTTCCTCGATCAGGCGCGTCGCCGGGGCGGCCTTGACCCGATATTCGGCGTAGCACAGCGGGCAATCCGGGTGGGCCTCGAACATCGCGTCGCCAACGAAGGCGGCCGACAAGGTATTGGCCCCGTCAGGCGCGGCGAGGATCTGCGCCTCGGCCGGGTGCACCAGGCGTTCGGGGAATTCGTGATGCCCGGCGATATGGTCGAAATGGCAATGGCTGGCCACCGCCAGCAAGGGCCGTTCGGTGAGCCAGGGCAACTGTTCGCGCAAGCTGACCAGGCCGGAGCCGCTGTCCAGCAGCAGGTCCCTGTCGCGACCCTGGATATGCCACAGGTTGCAGCGATAGAACGGCCGGATATAGGGCTCGTGGATCAGCCGAATCCCGTCGTTCAGGCTTCTGACTTCGAACCAGCGGTCGCGGCTGACAATCTTCATCGACTTTCCTCCAGGCGAAAAAAAACGGGTGCAGCCACCGACGCTGCACCCGCCGAAGAAAAATGTACGGCGTCTGACCTGAGGTTAGATCGCGTTGGCCAGGGTTGCCGGGCGACGAGACAGCAGGCTCACCACCACGAAGCTGATCAGGCCGACAGCCAGGCTGTAGTAGATCGGGGTGTTGGCGTCCAGGCCGTCCTTGAACATGAACGCCAGCGCGGTGAGGAAACCCAGGCCCATGCTGGCGATGGCGCCGGCGGTGGTCGCGCGTTTCCAGAAGATCGCCCCGATCAGTGGGATCAGCATGCCGCCCACCAGCAGGTTATAGGCCAGGGTCAGGGCGCTGATCACGTCGTTGACCACCAGGGCGATGCCCAGGACCACGATGCCGGTCAGCAGGGTGAACAGGCGGTTGATTCCCAGGCTCGACTGCTTGCCGCCACGCAGCTTGGGCAACAGGTCTTCGGTCAGGGTGGTGGAGGCGGCCAGCAGGCCGGCGCTGGCGGTGGACATCATGGCGGCCAGGGCCGCGGCGATCACCAGGCCACGGATGCCGTCCGGCAGGGAGGCTTTGACGATGGCGGCGAAGGCGTTGTTGACATTGTCCAGGTCCGGCAGCAAGACATGCGCGGCCATGCCGATCAGGGCACAGGCCAGACCGTAGAGGATGCAGTAGAAGCCGGCGACGGTGCCTGCGTATTGCGCGACTTTTTCGGTCTTGGCGGTGAACACCCGTTGCCAGATGTCCTGGCCGATCAGGATGCCGAAGAAGTAGATCATGAAGTAGGTGACGATGGTGTCCCAGCCGATGGTGGTGAAGCTGAAGCTGGACGCCGGCAGCTTGGCCACCAGCTCATCCCAGCCGCCGACGCGGTACAGGCAGATCGGCAGCAGGATGAACATCAGGCCGACGGTCTTGATCACGAACTGGACGATGTCGGTCAGGGTCAGCGACCACATGCCGCCGATCGCCGAATAAATCACCACCACGCCGCCGCCCAGCAGCACCGAAATCCAGAACGGCAGGCCGAACAGCACTTGCAGCACGGTGCCGATGGCGAGGATTGAGGTCACGCCGATCATCAGCGCGTAGGCCAGCATGATCACCGCGCTGGCCTGGCGGGCCATCGGGTTGTAGCGTTTTTCCAGGACCTGGGTAACGGTGAAGATCCGCAGCTTGAGCAGCGGTTTGGCCAGCAGCAGGTTGAGGGCGATGATGCCCAGGCCCAGCGCCGCGCACAGCCAGAAGCCGGAGATGCCGTGGACATAGCCCAGGCGCACGGTGCCGACGGTGGAGGCACCGCCCAGCACGGTGGCGGCCATGGTGCCCATGTACAGGGTCGGGCCCAGGTTGCGG
The DNA here is from genome assembly GCF_059416085.1 of Pseudomonas sp. GW821-FHT09E12. NCBI lineage: Bacteria > Pseudomonadati > Pseudomonadota > Gammaproteobacteria > Pseudomonadales > Pseudomonadaceae > Pseudomonas > Pseudomonas sp. GW821-FHT09E12. The sequence continues at coordinate 28,167 of NZ_JBWKOM010000011.1, forward strand.
CCGGCTACCAGGTAGTCCTCGTGGGTCTTGGCCTTGCGCATGCCGTAATAGCCGAGCACCAGCATGCCGGCGGCGTAGATGAGTACGACGAGTAGATCTAAAGCCATGATGGCGTGTCTCCGATTGTCTTTCTTATAGTGGCTTGCTGTAGAAGCGAGGCTTGCCGCAATCAAGGCGACGCGGTCTGGCGGACCCGTCGTGTGAGGCGTGATTGCCGGCGAGCCTGCCGCTACAGGTCATGCTTGAGTCAGGCGGCTTGGCGCATGACCGGTTTACCGAGCGAATCCGTGCTCTTGCTGCGTGGATCGTTGGGGCCGTAGACCGCGGTCGGCTCCGGGAACAGGTTGAGCAGGGCCAGGTACACCAGCGAGGCCAGGCCCAGGGTCACCGGCAGGCTGATATCGATGCCGTCGGCCAGGTTGCCCAGCGGACCGACGAACTGCCCGGGCAGGTTGACGAAGCACAGGCCGACCAGCGCGCTGGGGATCCAGGCCCCCAGGCCACGCCAGTTCCAGCCGTGCTGGAACCAGTAGCGGCCACCTTGCTCGCCACGGGTGAAGACTTGCAGGTCGTCCGGGCAGTAGAAGCCGCGACGCACCAGCAGACCGATCAGCATGATCACCATCCACGGGGTGGTGCAGGTGATGATCAGCACGGCGAAGGTCGACACGCTCTGCACCAGGTTGGCGGCGAAGCGTCCGATGAAGATGAAGGCGATCGACAGCACGCCGATCAACAGGGTCGCCTTGACCCGCGACAGCACCCGCGGGAACACGCTGGACATGTCCAGGCCGGTGCCATACAGCGAAGTGGTGCCGGTGGACATGCCGCCGATCACCGCGATCAGGCACACCGGCAGGAAGAACCAGCTCGGCGAGACCGCCAGCAGGCCGCCGACGTAGTTGTTGGCGGCGATGTAGTCGGGCGCCTTGATCGCCACGATGGTGGCGGTGGCCAGGCCGAACAGGAAGGGAATCAGGGTGGCGATCTGGGCGGCGATCACCGCCAGCATGATCCGGCCTTTCGGCGTTTCGCGGGGGATGTAGCGCGACCAGTCGCCGAGGAACGCGCCGAAGGAAATCGGGTTGCTCATGGCCACCAGCGCGGCACCGATGAAGGCCGCCCAGAAACCCGCCTGGCCGAGGGCCAGGGTACCGGCGAACTGGCTGTCGAAGGCCGGCGCGAAGGCGAAGATCCCCAGCAGGAACAGCAGGCTCGCCGCCCAGACGGCAATGCGGTTGACCCACAGCATGAAGCGGAAGCCGTAGATGCACACCGTCAGTACCAGGATCGCGAACAGGCCGTAGGCCAGGCCCAGGGTCAGGTCGGTTTCCGGCAGGTCGACCAGGCGCTTGGCGCCGCCCACCAGGGCGTCCCCCGAGCTCCATACGGAGAGGGAGAAGAAGGCGATGGCGGTCAGCAACGACAGGAACGAGCCGACGATCCGCCCGTGCACGCCGAAGTGCGCACCGGAAGAGACGGCGTTGTTGGTGCCGTTGATCGGCCCGAACAGGCCCATCGGCGCGAGGATCAATGCCCCCAGGATCACGCCCAGCACGATCGCCCAGACACCCGCCTGGAAGGACAGGCCGAACAGCACCGGGAAACTGCCGAGCACGGCGGTGGCGAAGGTATTGGCGCCGCCGAAGATCAGGCGAAACAGGTCGCTGGGCCGGGCGTCGCGTTCATGGTCGGGGATCTGTTCGACCCCGTTCGTTTCGATGCTGCTAAGGCTTTTTTCTTTGTTGTTGTTATTCATGATCTGCTCCGATCACTAGGGCGCGCTCATCGTGCGTGAGCGTCACCTTTCTGGCTAAGGGGGTGGCAGCCCTTCCGGCATTGCGGACAAATGTTCGTGGCAGGCCAGCCATAGGCCTTGTTGTTGTGTGCCAGACCCTTGTTTGCAAAAAACAATGGTCTCGCGCTCCTGGCTGAAGTGTTGCTCCCCTTGCATGCGCAGCTCGGTGGCGACGTCATGAATGAATACCGCGGTGTTCCCCTGCAGGCTGACAAACGCGTTGCTCGAGGTGCAGGACAGCACCTCGAAGCCGTCCTCGCGGCGCCAGCTGTCCCACAGCGCTTGGTAGGCGTCGCGGGACAGCAGGGGCTGGGCGAGGGTGTGGAAGACGAAGCTGGCATCGGTGCTGAACGCACCGAAGTAGGCTTCGCGATCGTTACGGGCGAAGGCCGCCACCAGCTCGGCGGCGGCTTTGAGGACCTGCTCACGCTCGCTCATGGCCGGGCCTCAGCGACGCGCCACGCCCGGCAGCACGCAGAGCATTTCGTACAGCAGGTTGGCGCCCAGCAGCGAGGTGTTGCCGGTGGTGTCATACGGTGGCGAGACTTCTACCAGATCGCAGCCGACCAGATCGAGGCCCTGGCAGCCACGGACGATCTCGATCGCCTGGATGGTGGTCAGGCCGCCGATTTCCGGGGTGCCGGTGCCTGGCGCCCAGGCCGGGTCGATGCCGTCGATGTCAAAGCTCAGGTACACCGGGCCGTCGCCGACTTTCGCCCGTACTTCGGCCATCAGCGGGTCCAGCGACTTGTGCCAGCACTCTTCGGCCTGCACCACGCGAAAGCCCTGCTTGCGGCTCCAGTTGAAGTCTTCGGCGGTGTAGCCCTGGGCGCGCAGGCCGATCTGCACCACGCGGTCGCAGTCCAGCAGGCCTTCTTCGACGGCGCGGCGGAAGGTGGTGCCGTGGGCGATCTTCTCGCCGAACATGTGATCGTTGACATCGGCGTGGGCGTCGATGTGCACCAGGCCGACCTTGCCGTGTTTCTTGTGGATGGCGCGCAGGATCGGCAGGGTAATGGTGTGGTCGCCGCCCAGGGTCAGCGGGATCACGTTGTGCTCGAGGATGCCGTCATAGGCTTCTTCGATGATGCGCACGGCGTCCAGCAGGTTGAAGGTGTTGATCGCCACATCGCCGATGTCGGCCACGTTCAGCGAGTCGAAGGGCGCGGCGCCGGTGGCCATGTTGTACGGACGGATCATCACCGATTCGGCGCGGATTTCACGGGGCCCGAAGCGGGTGCCGGCGCGCAGCGAGGTGCCGATGTCCAGCGGGACGCCGACGAAGGCGGCATCCAGGCCGGCCGGGGTAGGTACATGGGGAAGACGCATCATGGTGGCGATGCCGCCGAAGCGCGGCATTTCGTTGCCGCCCAGTGGTTGGTGGAGAATCTTGTCCACGGGATTGGCCTCATCGTTGTTTTATTTATGGGGTTTGTGGCGCGGCGATGACTGCCGGCGAAACCGAGTGGGGCCGATTCTGCGAAATGTAGTGGGCGGGAAGAATCGCTACGGGCAAATACTTAGTTCAGATTTTTCTAAACTAAGGGCGGGTGTAAAGGATAGACTCTGGCCCTGTGAGAGCGGCACTGCCCGGACCGGAGATCATTCGCGGGCAAGCCTCGCTCCTACAGAAGCAGGAGCGAGGCTTGCCCGCGATTGGCCGCACAGCGGTCATAATCGGCGCCGCGACGCTGTTCATGAAGGAACGCCAATGAGGTCTGGATGACCCTGACACCCGATCCCCGTTGTCGATTTTCCTTGTGGAGCTCCCATGGCCAACGCTTTACCTGATCTGAAACTATTGCGCATCTTCGTCAGCGTGGTGCGGCATCAGGGGTTCGCCAATGCCCAGCACGAACTGAACCTCTCCACGTCGGCTATCAGCACCTATATGAGCCAGCTCGAATCGGCCCTGGGGCTGGTCCTGTGCCACCGTGGCCGCGGCGGTTTCAGCCTGACCAGCAAGGGCGAGCTGTTCCACCAGGAAACCCTGCGCCTGCTGGGAGAGCTGGAGGGTTTCGAGCAGTACGCCGCGGCGCTCAAGGGCGAACTGCGCGGCACCCTCAACCTGGGGGTGATCGACTCGACGGTGAGCGACAAGGCCCTGCCGTTCGCCGAAGCCATCGGCGCCTACAGCCAGGAACACCCGGCGGTGCATTTGCATCTGTCGGTACTCAGCCCCTATGAATTGCAGCTCGGCGTGCAGGACAACCGCCTGGACCTGGCCATCGGTGCGTTCTCCACGCGCATGAGTGGGCTGGTGTACATGCCGCTGTACCGCGAGCAGCACTGGCTGTATTGCAGCAGCCGGCACCCGCTGTTCAACGAGCGGCGTATCCCCGAGCAGGTGATCACCCAGCAGCGCATGGTCGGCCGTGGCTACTGGAGCCAGGCCGAGCTGGCGCGCCACGGCTTCAAGCACAGCGCGGCGACGGTGGAGAGTATGGAGGCGCAGCTGATCCTGGTGCTGTCCGGCGCCTACATCGGCTACCTGCCGGAGCATTACGCCCAGGCCTGGGCCGACAAGGGCGACTTGCGCGTGCTGCTGCCGGCGACCTTCGGTTATCAGGCGCCGTTTTCGATGATCGTGCGCCGTGGGCGCAGCCGCGAACCGTTGATCCAGACGTTCCGCGACCTGCTCAAGGCGCAGCTCAATCAGGCCTGAGGAGGCGTCCATGTCGAGAATTCAATGCCCGCGTTGCCTGCGCCCGAAAACCCATTGCCTGTGCCCGCTGATTCCACGGCTGGACAGCCGCACCCGGATACTCCTGTTGCAGCATCCCAGCGAAGTGAGCCACGCGCTGAACACCGCGCGGCTGGCGGCGTTGGGGTTGAACAATGCCGAGTTGATCGTCGGCGAGGTGTTTGCCGATCTGCCGAAGCTGTTGAACTGTCCCGGGTATCAGGCGCGCCTGCTATTCCCGGCGGAGGACGCGCAGCCATTGCAGGCCTATTCCAGCGTGCCGGACGAGCAGCCCTTGCTGCTGGTGGTGCCCGACGGTACCTGGCGCAAGGCGCGCAAGTTGCTGCACCTCAATCCGCTGCTGGCCGCGTTGCCCCGGGTGACCCTGGCCGAAGGCACCGTGTCCCGTTACCGGCTGCGCAAGGCGCCCGGGCCGGGGGCCCTGTCGACCATCGAGGCCATCGTCCAGGCCCTGCAGGTCCTGGAGGCACCGGCCACGTTCGCGCCCTTGCTGAAGCCTTTCGAGGCCTTGATCGACGGACAGATCGCGGCAATGGGCGAAGACACCTACCAACGTAACCACCAACAGACAAAAGACCTGTAGCCGCTGCCGCAGGCTGCGATCGACCGCGAAGCGGGCGCCGATCCAGGCGCCTCGGTCTTGCAGGAGGTACGTGGTGTCAGGCCCAGGGGCCGCTGCGCGACCCGGCGCAGCCTGCGGCAGCGGCGACAGGGGACGTGTTATCAGCGCTCGCGCATCGCCTCGGTCCGCGCCTTGAGCACCGGCTTGAGCAGGTAGTCGAGCACGCTTTTCTCGCCGGTGATGATGTCCACCGTGGCGACCATGCCGGGGATGATCAGCAGCGGCTTGAGGTCGCCGCCCAGGTGGTTCTTGTCGGTGCGCACCTGGATCAGGTAGAAGCTGTTGCCCTTGTCGTCGGCGATGGTGTCGGCGCCGATCAGTTCCAGCTTGGCGCTCAGGCCACCGTAGATGGTGTAGTCGTAGGCGCTGAACTTGACCATGGCTTTCTGCCCGGGATGGAGGAAGGCCACGTCCTGTGGCCGCACCTTGGCCTCGATCAGCAGGTTGTCCTCCAGCGGCACGATTTCCAGCATGTCGCTGCCCGGCTGGACCACGCCGCCGATGGTGTTGACCTTGAGCTGCTTGATCACCCCGTGCACCGGCGAAGTCACGGTGGTGCGGGTCACCCGGTCGTCGATGGCGATGCTCGAGGCGGTGATTTTCGACAGGTCGGTGCGTTTCTCGTTGAGTTCCTTGGCGGCATCGGAACGGAAGCCCTGTTCGGACTCGTCGATCTTGCTCCTGATTTCGTTGATCGCCGATTCCGCCCGGGGAATGGCCAGGGTCGTGGCATTCAGCGAGCCGCGGATTTCCACCGCGCTGCGCTTGAGACGCAGGATCTCCACCGGTGACACCGCGCCGGTACTTACCAGCGGCGCCGACATGTTCATCTCCTGGTTGAGCAGGGCCAGGCTGGAACTGAATTGCCCCTGTTTCGAACGGAATTCCGCCAGTTCCTGGGTCTTTTGCCGCAGCTGTTCGCTCAGGGTCCGCTGTTCGCTGGCCAGACGGCGCTGGCGCTGTTCGTACAGCGAGCGTTCGTCCTCCGCCACCTGGGGCGCCTTGGCCACCACTTCGTCGGACGGCTTGAACGGCCGGCCCTCGGCTTCGGCGGACAGGCGTTCGACCTGGGCCATCAAGGCATAGCGATCGGCCTCGCTTTCGCCCTTGTTCGACAGGAAACGCGTGTCGTCCAGGCGCAGCAGGGTGTCGCCCTTGTTCACCATCTGCCCTTCGCGCACGAAGATCTCGGTGACGATGCCGCCTTCCAGGTTCTGCACCACCTGCACCTTGCTCGACGGGATGGCCTTGCCTTCGCCGGTAGTGACTTCCTGAAGCACCGCGAACTTGGCCCAGAGCAGGGCGCTGACGAGTAGCCCGGTGGTCAGCCAGACGACGATGCGTGAGCCGCGGGGCGAATCCTGCAGCGAGGCGCCGGCGGTTTCGGGCATGAACTCGCTTTCCGCGCTTTTGCGCAGGCTGGCGAAGTAGCCGCGTGATTGCGATGAGGCAGGCATGGGGCGACTCCTAGACCGCCGCAGAGCCGACACGGCCCTTGCGCAGTGCATCGATGACCGCTTCTTTCGGCCCGTCGGCGACGATCCGCCCGTTGTCCAGGACCACCAGCCGCTCCACCAGGCTGAGCATCGAGGTGCGGTGGGTCACCAGCAGCAGGGTCTTGCCTTGCACCCAGGCGTGCAGGCGCTGGCGCAGGGCGTCTTCGCTGCTGTTGTCCATGGCGCTGGTGGGTTCGTCCAGGAGCATGATCGGCGGGTCCAGCAGCAGCGCCCGGGCCAGCAGCACGGCCTGGCGCTGGCCGCCGGACAGCAACTGGCCACGCTCGCCTACCGGCCGGTCGAAGCCTTGGGGATGCTGGCGGGCCAGCTCGGTGACTCCGGTCAGCTCGGCGACCTCGAGCATGCGCGCATCGCTGATGTAGCGGGCGCCGAGGGTCAGGTTGTCGCGCAGGCTGCCGGCCAGCAGCGGCAGGTCGTGGGCGACATAGCCGATCTGCTGGCGCAGGTCGGCCACGTCCAGTTGGCGCAGGTCCAGGCCGTCCAGCAGCAACTGGCCTTCCTCGGGGGCATAGAAACCCATGACCAGGCGCCCCAGGGTGCTCTTGCCGGAGCCGCTGCGGCCGATGATGCCGATGCGTTCGCCGGGCTGCATGCTGAAGCTGATATTGCTCAGGGCCGCGGCATTCTGCCCCTGATAACGGAAGGTCACCTGATTGAGCGCCAGCGCGCCTTGCAGTTGCGTGCGCTCCAGCGGGCGCTGGCGGGCATCGCGTTCCTGGGGCAGGGCCATCAGGGCGTCGGTGCTGCGCATGGTCAGTTGCGCCTGCTGGTAGCGGGTGATCAGCCCGGCGATCTGCCCCAGCGGCGCCAGGACCCGACTGCCGAGCATGTAGGTGGCGACCAGCGCGCCGACGCTGAGGTTGCCGGCGATGATGCTGTAGACCCCGGCGACTATGGTCGCCATGCCGCAGAACTGCTGGATGAACAAGGTGCCGTTGGTGGCCAGGGCCGAGAGATTGCGCGCGTGGCTGTCGAGGCGGGTGAGGGCGCCGTGGGTGCTTTCCCACCGGTGCTGGCGTTCGCTTTCGGCGCTGCAGGCCTTGAGGGTTTCCAGGCCGCCGAGGGTCTCGATCAGCAGCGCCTGGCGTTCGGCGCCCAGGCTCAGGCTCTTTTGCACGGTGTCGCGCAGGCGGGCCTGGATCAGCATGGCGAAGACGATGGTCAGGGGAAACGCCAGCAAGGGGATCACCACCAGCCAGCCGCCGAGCAGGCCGATCACCAGCAGCATCAGCACGGCGAAGGGCAGGTCGATCAGGCTGGTCAGGGTCACGGCGGTGAGAAACTCGCGCAGGCCCTGGAAGTCATGGATGCTCTGGGCGAAGCCGCCGATGGTCGCCGGCTTGGCTTTCATCGCCATGCCGGTGATGCGCTCGAACAGGGTGGCGGAGAGGATCACGTCGGTGCGCTTGCCGGCGCTGTCCAGCAGATGGGCGCGCACCACCCGCAGCACCAGCTCGAAGCCGGTGCCGATCAACAGGCCGATGGCCAGCACCCAGAGGGTCGAGGTGGCCTGGTTGGGCACCACGCGGTCGTAGGTCTGCATGACGAACAGCGGCACCATCAACCCCAGCAGGTTGATCAGCAGGCTGGCGAGGATCGCGTCGCTGTACAGCCAGCGCGAGAGTTTCAGGGTGTCGCGGAACCAGGCTTCGACCCGCGGCACCAGGGAATTGCGCAGTTCTTCCAGTTCGTGGCGTGGCCGGGCGAACAGCGCCTGGCCACTGTAGTCATCGTTCAGCTCCGCCTGGCTGACCCACTGCTCGCCGCCTTCGGCTTCGCTGGGCAGGATCAGCGCCTGGCCGTCATCGCCCCAGCGGCGCAGGACCGCACAGCGGCCATGCTTGAGGATCAGCAGCACCGGCAGGTTGAGCCTGGAAATCGCCGACAGCTCACGACGCAGCAGGCGGGCCTGCAGGCTGGCGCGGGCCGCGGCGCGGGGCAGCAGGTCCAGGCTCAGGCGTTGCTGGGCCAGGGGCAGCCCCGCGCTGAGGCTGGCCCGGCTGACGGTGCAGTCGTGCAGTTTGCAGAGGATCAACAATCCGTCCAACAACGGGTCATCAAAGCTCAGGCGCGGATCGACGCCTGAGCTCCCGGGTTCCATGCTGGTCACATTGAAGTCCTCCGAGGACTTAACGCATCTCAGGCAGTCGGGCTTCGCTCTTCACTTCGGTCTGGGCGATCGCTTCGGCTGGCACCACGACTTTTTCCTTGTTCAACAACTCGCCCATGTTCGCCAGCACGCGATACATCGAAAACTCCTCGGTGTAGCGCACCTCGGTGTAGCGGCGGTTGGCGTTGTACAGCTCGTTTTCGCTGTCCAGCAGGTCGAGCAGGGTACGCTGGCCGAGGCCGAACTGATCCTGGTAAGCGGCCCGTACGCGGGTGGTGGTTTCAGCGTATTCGCGAGCGGTGGGGGTCTGCTTCTTGGCGTTGAGCATGGCGTTCCAGGCCAGGGTGATGTTCTCGTTGAGCATGCGCAGCGCGTTGTTGCGGATGTCCATGGCCTGGTTGATCTTGTGCGCGTCCGATTGCAGGCGGGCCTTGTCGCTGCCGCCGCGGAACAGGTTGTAGTTCATCACCACGCCCACTCGCCATTCATTGTCGTGGCCCTTGTCGCCCTGCACGTTGTCGTTGGCGCCCACCGCGGCCTCGGCATCGAAGCGAGGGTAGAACGGCGACTTGGCGACCTCGTACTGGCTCTCGGCCGCTTGTACGTCGGCCTGGGCCGATTTCAGGTAGGGGTTGTTCTCCAGCATGCTCTGCCGGGCATCCGGCAGGCTGGCGGGGATCTCGCCGCGCACCGAAGGCAGGCTTTCCAGTTCGTCGGGCATACGGCCCACGGCGCTGAAGAAGTTGGCCTCGGCGTCGGCCAGGTCGACCTGCGCCGTGTCGTAGTTGTTTTCCGCCAGGGCGCGACGGGCCTTGGACTGGTCGAGGTCGGCGGTGCTGCCGACGCCACGTTCGCTGCGCAGGCCGATCTGGTCGTTGACCCGCAGGTGCGCCTGCAGGTTGTTCTTGGCCAGGGTCACCAGTTCGCGGCGCTTGAGCACTTCCAGGTACACCTCGATGGTGCGCAGGGCCAGGCTCTCGGCGGTACCGCGGGTGTAGTAGGCCCGCGAGTTGGAGACCGACTGGGTACGCCCGACTTCGTTGGCGGTATTGAAGCCGTCGAAGAGCATTTGCCGCAGGCGCAACTCCGACTGGGTATAGGTCAACGTCTCGGTGTGATGGTTGCCCAACGCGCGCGTGGTGGTGTTGTCGCTGTAGCCACGGCCATAGGCAGCATTCAGGTCCAGCGATGGATAGAAGCCCCCTTTGGCGACCTTGACGTCCTCATCAGCCGACAGACGGTTGTTCTGGCTCGCGCGCAGTTCCGGGTGGTTGTCCAGCGTGCTTTGAATCGCCTCCGTCAGAGACATGGCTTGGGCCTGATGAATGCAGGCCATGGCTAATAAAATCGCGCTACTGAGGGGGGTAAAAACGCGCATGAAGTACATCTCCCTGGTCCATGTATAGTGCTTTGCAGTCGCCAAAAAAATGACGAACTTTATAGGTCAAACCGTTTCAGGCTTGTAACAACAGAGCTAAGAACATCCTGAGCGCAAGCTAAGAAGAATTTCTCATAAGGCTTATGCTGAAAAAAACTTATGCACTCTGTGAAATCCAGCACATTGTTCAGTTCGCAAGCCCCGTATTTATAGGCTCTAGAGGGCTTTTTAGGAGCTTGAAAAGGTTCAACAAAATTTGCGACATAGGGCGGGAGAGGAGCGGTGGGGAGGGTGCGATACGGATTTTACAGCGACATTTTTTTGTCACTTGCAGTGTTTGAATCCATGTCGCGACTTTCGCGGGAGGGCTGTCCGAAGCCTGAATGCGTTTGATTGCATTCGGTTTTGCCTTCGGCAGAAACAGCAGGCCAGCGAGGGACGAGCGAGAGGGAAGGCCGGTGCGCAGGTTCGACTGAGCAGCAATCAGCGAACCTTCAGGCTGGCGTTTCCCGTCGGTGACCCGATAACGCCATAGCACTTTTCCGTGCAACCAGATGCCGATAGCGGTCGGCAGCGGAGGAAGTGCTCATGGCTAGGTTAATCGGTGTCGTCAGTAAGGTAATCGGGCAGGTGGTAGCGGTAGCGGCGGATGGCAGCCGGCGCGTTCTGGTAGAAGGCGATCGTCTGTTTGCGGGGGATCAACTGGTGACCGGTGCGCAGGGCGCAGTAGCCGTGCATCTGCAGAACGGCCAGGAACTGACCCTCGGGCGCGACAGCAGCCTGCAATTGACCCCGCAACTGCTGGCGAACCAGGCGCCCCATGTGCAGGCTCCTGAAGGCGTGACCCCCAGCGAGGCGCAACTGACCGATGTCGAGCAACTGCAGAAAGCCATCGCTGCCGGCGCCGACCCGACGCAGACTGGCGAAGCCACCGCGGCCGGCCCCGGTGCTACGGGTGGCACCGCTGGCGCCCTGGGTGGCGGGCATACCTTTGTACTGCTTGAAGAAGTCGCGGGTCGGGTCGAGCCGATCATTGGTTTCCCCACCGCGGGCTTCAACGGCATTCCCGAGTTCGTGCCTGAGCGGATTGCCGCGGTACCGCCTAGCGACGATGGCGGTATCGCACCGCCACCCCCGCCCCCACCGAACAACCCGGTCACCCTGGGCGGCCTGTCGGTCGCCAATGGCGAGTTGACCCTCAGCGAAGCCAATCTGCCCCAAGGCTCGGCGAGCAATCCCGCGGCGCTGGTGCAGAACGGTACCTTCAGTGTCTCCGCCCCCGACGGGCTGCTCAGCCTCAGCGTGGGCGGGATCGCCGTGGTCAGTGGCGGGGTGGCCGCCAGCTTCCCGCAGTCGATCACCACCGCCCTCGGTAACACCCTGACCATCACCGGTTTCGATCCTGCCACGGGTACGGTCAGCTATAGCTACACTCTGGTCGGCAACGAAATCCATTCCGCCGCCGACGGTGCCAACAACCTGAGCGAACATTTCACCGTGGTCGCCAGCGACAGTAATGGCGATTCGGCGAGCAACTCGCTGGATATCAATATCACCGACGATGTGCCCCAGGCGTTCAACGACAGCAATGGCGTCGCCTCGGAAAGCCAACTGACCCTGAGCGGCAATGTCCTGACCAACGATGTGCAAGGCGCCGACCGGGTGCCCAGCGGACCGATCAGCGCCGGCACCTTCAACGGCACCTACGGCACCCTGGTGCTGGCCGCCGACGGTACCTATACCTACACCGTGCATACCAGCGACCCGGCGTTCCTCGCGCTTCAGGGCGGCGGCAACGGTACGGACAGCTTCACCTACACCCTGACCGATGCCGACGGCGACAGCAGCACCGCCAACCTGGTGTTGCAGGTGCACAACAACGACGACACGGTGGTGATTCAGGGCCTCAATGCCGAAGGCGGCGAAGTCACGGTCTACGAGAAGAACCTGGCGGATGGCAGCAGCCCGGATGCGGGCGCGTTGACCCAAAGCGGCACCTTCACCGTGACCGCGCTGGACGGCATGCAGACCCTGACGGTCGGCGGGATCAACCTGGTGACGGGCGGGGTGGCCGCGGGCTTCCCGCAATCGGTGACCACGGCCTTGGGCAACACCCTGACCATCATGGGCTACAACGCCGCCACCGGGGTGATCAGCTACAGCTACACCCTGGCCGACACTGAGGCCCACCCAACGGCCAATGGCGCCAACAGCCTCAGCGAACATTTCAATGTGGTCGCCACCGATGCCGATGGCAGCACGGCCAGCGGTTCGCTGGATGTGAATGTGGTGGACGACCTGCCAACGGCAATCGATGACAGCAATGGCGTGGCCTCGGAAAGCCAGCTGGTGCTCAGCGGCAATGTGTTGACCAACGACGTGCAGGGCGCTGACCGGGTACCCACAGGCCCAGTGACCGCCGGTACCTTCACCGGCACCTACGGCACCCTGGTCCTCGCGGCCGATGGCACTTACACCTACACCCTCAACACCGCGGACGCCGACTTCAAGGCTTTGCAGGGCAACGGCACCGAGACCTTCGCCTACACCATCACCGACGCCGATGGCGACCCGAGCACCGCCAACCTGGTGCTGAATATCCATAACAACGATGACGGCGTGACCCTCGATGGCCTGGATACCAACGGCGGCGAACTGACGGTCTACGAGAAAAACCTGGCGGACGGCAGCAGCCCGGATGCGGGCGCGTTGACCCAAAGCGGCACCTTCACTGTGACCGCGCTGGATGGCCTGCAGACCTTGACGGTCGGCGGGATCAACCTGGTGACGGGCGGGGTGGCCGCAGGCTTCCCGCAATCGGTGACCACGGCCTTGGGCAACACCCTGACCATCACGGGCTATAACGCCGCCACCGGGGTGATCAGCTACAGCTACACCCTGATGGACAACGAGGATCACCCAACCGCCAATGGCGCCAACAGCCTCAGCGAACACTTCAATGTGGTGGCGACCGATGCCGATGGCAGCACGGCCAGCGGTTCGCTGGATGTGAATGTGGTGGACGACCTGCCAACGGCAGTCGATGACAGCAATGGCGTGGCCTCGGAAAGCCAGCTGGTGCTCAGCGGCAATGTGTTGACCAACGACGTGCAGGGCGCTGACCGCGTACCCACAGGCCCAGTGACCGCCGGTACCTTCACCGGCACCTACGGCACCCTGGTCCTCGCAGCCGATGGCACCTACACCTACACCCTCAACACCGCGGACGCCGACTTCAAGGCCTTGCAGGGCAATGGCAGCGCTACCGAGACCTTCGCCTACACAATCACCGACGCCGATGGCGACCCGAGCACCGCCAACCTGGTGCTGAACGTCCATAACAACGACGACTGCGTGACCCTGCACTGCCTGGATATCGAGGGCGGCGAGCTGACGGTCTACGAGAAGCACCTCAGCGATGGCACCAGCCCCAACGCCCCGGCCTTGACCCAGAGCGGCTTCTTCCTGGTCAACGCACCGGACGGCCTGCAAACCCTGACGGTGGGCGGGATCAACGTGGTAACGGGCGGGGTGGCCGCGAGCTTCCCGCAATCGATCCTGACGGCCTTGGGTAACGTGCTGACCATTACCGGCTACGACGCCAGTATCGGTGTCGTCGCCTACAGCTACACCCTGCTCGACAATGAAAGCCATCCGACGGGGCTGGGGGCCAACAGCATCGCCGAGCATTTCAATGTGTTCGCCAGCGATGGCGACGGCAGCAGCGCCTCCGGGGTGCTGGATGTGAATATCGTCGACGACCTGCCCACCGCTCACCCTGATGTGGTGATGGCCGACGAAGGCACGACCCTCAGCGGCAACGTGCTGGGTAACGACATTGGCGGCGCCGATGGCCCGGCAATCACTGGTGCGGTGGTCGGCGTGCGCGCCGGCAGCGACACCTCGACCTCGGCCATTGGCGGCTTGAACACTACCATCAACGGCCTGTATGGCACGCTGACCCTGGACGCCTTCGGCAACGCGACCTATCACAGCAATCCGAACTCGGTCACCGCTCCTGATTCGCAAGATGTGTTCGTCTACACCGTGCGTGACGCGGACGGCGATGAAAGCACCACCACCATCACCATCCAGATCTGCGGCAACGAACTCAGGGCGGTCACCGACCAGGACATCACTGTCTTCGAAAAGGCCCTGGACCTGAGCAAGGACGGCCAGGACCTGGCGGCCGGTACGGTGACCGGCAGTGACCCGGGCAATACCGGCGAAACCGCCACCGGGACCCTGGTCGGCGCGGTCACCGGCGGTAGTGGTGCGATTACCTACACCCTGGTCGGCAGCGCCACCGGCACTTACGGGCAGATCCTGCTCAACCCCGACGGCACCTATCGCTACACCCTGACCTCGGCGCCGAAAACCTCGCCGAACGCCAACGACGGCCCGAACGTGCTGAGCGAAAGCTTCACCTACAAGGCTACCGACGCGGTGGGCAATACCACCACCAGCACCATCCAGATCAGCATCGTCGACGATGTACCCCAGGCGGTCGCCAGCGAGCGGGCGGTCACTGCGCTGGAGGTCGACTCCAACCTGCTGCTGGTGATCGACGTATCCGGCAGCATGGCCGACCCGTCGGGCGTCCCCGGCCTGTCGCGCCTGGAACTGGCCAAGCAGGCGATCAGCACCTTGCTCGACAAGTACGACGACATGGGCGATGTGAAGGTGCAGATCGTCACCTTCAGCAGCAGCGCCACGGACAAGACGCCGATCTGGGTCGATGTGGCGACGGCCAAGTCGATCATCGCCTCCCTGACCGCGGGCGGCGGCACCAACTACGATGCGGCCGTGGCCGCGGCGAAGCTGGCGTTTGTCACCAGTGGCCAGATCAGCGGGGCGCAGAACGTCGGTTATTTCTTCTCCGACGGCAAACCCACCGATGGCCAGGAGATCGGCACCGCCGACGAGACCGCCTGGAAAGCCTTCCTCGACGCCAACGGCATCAAGAACTATGCAATCGGTCTGGGCAGCGGTGTCAGCAACAGCAACCTCGACCCGCTGGCCTATGACGGCAGTACCCACATCGATACCAATGCCGTGGTGGTCACCGACCTGAACCAGCTCGACTCGGTGCTGGCCGGTACGGTACAGGGCACCCCGGTCACCGGCAGCCTGCTCGGCGAAGGTGGCTCGTTCGGCGCCGACGGCGGTTTCATCAAGACCCTGGTGGTCGATGGCACCACCTACACCTATGACCCCAACGGTAATAGCAACCAGGGCTCGCTGAGCTTCAGCGGCGGGGTCAACCACGGCACCTTCAATACCCTGGACAACAGCCTCAGCATCGCCACCAACAACGGCGGCACACTGGTGGTGAAACTCGACACCGGCGATTACACCTACAGCTCGCAGAACGTCACCAGCGTGGTGCTGACCGAGACAGTCGGCTTTACCGTCAGCGATAACGACGGCGACCTGGCCAGCTCGACCCTGGTGGTCAAGGTCAATCCGAACGCGGCGCCGGTGGCGGGCGACGACCACATCATCACCAACATTCTGTCGGGCACTATCGTGGTGCCGGCCGATGCCCTGCTGGCCAACGACAGTGATGCCAACGGCGATCCGCTGACGGCTGCGCCGACCAGCTTCAACACCGGCTGGCTGTCCCCTGGGGCGGACTTTACCGCCGGCAGCCTGCAGACCATCGGCTTCACCGGAGGGTCCAACCAGACCCTGAGCGTCGCCCGGGCCTCGTTCAATGCCAATACGGCGGCGATGACGGCCGCGGTGGTGATCAGCGGCTTCCTGGGCAGCATCAACAACGGCAATGACAACGATGAGGATGTGATCAGCGTCAGCCTGAAACAGGGCGAGACCCTGAACCTGGATCACAACCTGACGGCGGGCCGGGTGGGCATGGAGTATGCCTTCAATGGCGGGGCCTACACCGCGATCGCCGATGGCGGCTCGTTCACCGCGGGGGCGGACGGCATCTACCAGATCCACATCACCAACCTGACCAACCCCAGCGGCGGCAACGCCAACGGTTCGGAAAACTACCAGCTGACCATGACCGTCAACTACGCGGGCGGCCAGGAATCCACGCCGGATTACCACGGCACCTACACCGCCAGCGACAGCCATGGCGGCAGCGACAGCGCGGCGGTGAGCATCAGTTATCAGGACGGCCATACCCTGACCGGCACCGCTGGCGACGATGTGCTGCTGGCCGGCAGCGGCGACAACCTGATCAATGCCGGCGACGGCAACGACGTGCTCATCGCCGGCAGCGGCAACAACACCCTGCATGGCGACGCGGGTAACGACCTGCTGTTCGGCGGGCCGGGCAACGACCTGCTCGACGGCGGCCCGGGCAACGACACCGCCAGCTACGCCCATGCCAGTGCCGGGGTCACGGTCGACCTCTCGCTGCTCGGTGCGCAGAACACCGGTGGCGCCGGGACCGATACCCTGACCGCCATCGAAAACCTGGTGGGCTCCAACTACAACGACACCCTGACCGGCGACAACAACGCCAACATCATCACCGGCGGCCTGGGCAACGATGTGCTCAACGGCGGTGGCGGCGACGACCTGTTGATCGGCGGGATGGGCAACAACACCCTGACCGGTGGCAGCGGCAGCGACACCTTCCAGTGGCAGCAGGGCAACAGCGGGCATGACCTGGTCACCGACTTCACGCCGGGTATCGACAAACTCGACCTGTCGCAACTGTTGCAGGGCGAGAACGCCAGCAGCGCATCGCTGGATGATTACCTGCACTTCACGGTCACTGGCAGCGGTCCGTCGTTGATCACCAGTATCGACGTCAGCGCGGCGGCGGGGGCCTCGCCGACCCAGACCATCGATCTGGCCGGGGTCAACCTGGCGGAGCACTACGGGGTGACGCCGGGCGCGGGCGGAGTGATCGCGGGGGGCGCGGATACCGCGACCATCATCAACGGCATGCTCAACGACCATTCGTTGAAGGTCGATACCGTCTGAGGCCCGGCGGGCCCGGCGCCAGCCTCGACCGAGGTCGGCGCCGGGGCTGTGCGGGGGAAGGGGCTACATCGGTTCCGGTGGGCCGATCAGCCGCCCCATGACCCCGAACAGGCCCAGGGCCTTGAGGGTGTCCAGTTCGCCCTGGGTTTCGACCCGTTCGGCGATCAGCGGCAGGTCGATGCTGTGGGTGGCGCGAAATATCGCCTCGATGAACAGCTGTTTGTCGCTTTGCCGGTCGATGTCGCGGATGTAGCTGCCATCGACTTTCAGGTAGGCCAGGCCGAGGTGGGCGAGGTTGCCGATCTGGCTGAAGTTGCCGCCGAAATGCTGCAAGCCGATCCGGTAGCCGCTGTCCCGCAGGTGCTGGCTCAATTGCTGCAGCTCGCTGGCCGAGGGCAGTTGGCGTTCGTCGATTTCCAGGGTCAGTAACTTGGCCAGGTCGGGCAGGGCCTTGAGCTGGTCGAGGATCCGCCGCAGCGCGTCGGGGTCGCGCAGGGTGCTGCCAGACAGGCTCAGGGCCAGTGGCCAGGCATGCTCGAGCAGATAATCCAGGGTGTGTTCGAGCATGGCCAGGTCGAAGCGTGCCGACCAGCCCAGGCGCTCGATCCACGGCAGGAAATGCCCGGCGGCAATGGCTTCGCCCTGCGGGTCGAGCAAGCGCGCCAGCACTTTGTGATGCAGCACCTCGCTGGTGTCGGCGCACTGCACCACCGGCTGGAAATACAACTTCAACTTGCCGTTGCTCAGGGCATCGTCGATCCAGGCGCGCCAGTCATGCTGCGGCTGGCTGGGGCCGGCGGCGAACGCCTGCAGCAATGCCCAGGGACGCTCGGGGTGCTGCTGGGCGTGCGCCAGCGCCTGGTCCAGGCGCAACCATACGCCGCTCAGCGGGTCGCCGGGCCGGTAGGCGACTATGCCCAGGTGCGCCACCGGTGTGCAGTCGCTGGCCCCGGTCAGGCGCAGGTTCTCCAGGGTGGCGCTGATTTCCATGGCCAGGCGCTCGGCGCCGCGGCTGTCCAGGCCCGGTGTCAGCAGGCTGAATTCGCCGCCGCGATTGCGCGCCGCCAGCCAGTGGCGGCGGTCGGCCTGGGCGCTGATGCGCTTGAGCAGGTCGCCGATGCTCTTGATCAGGGCGTCGGTGCGCTGGCCACCCAGGCGCTGGTTCAGGCCACTGAGGTCATTGACCCGCAGCATCAGCAGATAACCATCGCCACTCTGCTCGTTGAGCAGCAACTGATCGCCGAGCTGTTCGTCCAGCAGGCGCCGGTTGGCCAGGCCGGTCAGGCTGTCCTGATAGGACTCGGCCCGCAGTTTCTCGCTGCGCGCGGCCTCTTCGGCGAACAGGGCTTTGAGTTTTTCCACCATCTGGTTCATGGCCAGGACCACCCGCTTGAGCTCGGGCGTGCGCGGCACCGTCGGCAGGCTGAGGAACTCGCGATGACTGATGGCTTCGGCCTGCTTGACCATGGCGTCCAGCGGCCGCAACTGGCGCCGCAGCAGCCAGCCGCCGAATACCGCGCTGAGCAAGCCGCACACCAGCAGCCAGAGCAGGCTGCCGACGCTGCTGTCCCAGAGCCTGGCCAGGGCGAACTGCGGGTTGCTCAGCACTTCCACCCGCGCCACCTGTTCCCAGCCACGCATGACCAGGGCGTCGCCACCCTGCGGGCGCAGGCTCACCAGCCTGACGAACCACTGGGGTACGCCCTCGATCCTGGCAGGCACCGAACGCTCCACCAGAATGCTTTCGTCTTCGATGTTCACCACCCGGATGCTGTTGTAGTAGCCGCTGTCGAAGATCGAACTGACCATCAGTTCCATCATCGCCGGGTCGTCGACCTGGCTGGTCAGGGACAGGCCCAAGGCGGTGGCCGCATCCTGGGCGTGGGAGCGCAGCTGGTTGAGCATCTGCTCGCGGGAGCTTTCCAGGCTGACAAAAAAACTGCCGCTGAAGGCCACCAGCAGGAACAGGCAGATGGCGATGAACAGTTGCTTGAGTAGCGACATTCGGCACTCCTTGTCGGATCAGCCATTACCCACCGTGAAGCCCTCGTCCCGCATCTTTTTCAGTACGTCCTGCCAGCGCGAGAGTTTTTTCGGGTCGATGCTGCGCGTGTCGCCAGCCACTCCGGGCAGGTACAGCCCCTCGGCATTGAAGGCGTATACCGGGTTCGGATCCTGGCGTTGGGCGGCGGAACGAATGTCGCTGCTGAGGTTGTCCAGTATCAGCGGTCCGGCGCCGGGGCTGGGGTAATAGGCCAGGACCATGTGCGGTCGGTTGCCGCGCCTGGCCTTGACGTAAGTGAGGCGCAGTTTGTCGCTGGAGACCCCCAGGCTGCGCAGGCTGAAATACTTGGCCAGTGCATAGTCCTCGCAATCCCCGGCGCCCTTGAGCAGGGCCTCGATCGGCGTGGCCCAATAGTCGCTCTGCTGCCAGGTGCGCTGGTCCTCCTTGAAGCTCAATTGCTGGTTGAAGAAGCGGTTGATGGCATTCAGTTGTTCGTATTCCGGTCGCTCGGTCAGGTCCCGCAATAACTGGTTCCAGGCCTCGAGACGTTCCCGGGCCGGGCCCAGGACCTGATGACGGTACTCGAAGGTGCTCAGGGCAGAAACGAATTCCCAGTTCGCCCGCACATTGCCCGGGTCGGTCCACAAACAGACCAGCAACAGCGACCAGCCGGCCAGCCGAAACCGGAGCAGTGTCCACTCGGGGCGACGCGAACGTGCGGGCATGGCGGGCTGCTCGAATGCAGGTTTCTGAAGTCTAGGCGGTATTTTTTGCGAGCATGGGCAACTGGTCGGGTTGCCACGAACGGAGGAAGGCGATGCGCAGGGCCGGGTTCAAGGCTTGTGCAGGGTCTTCTGGCGCAGGATGTAGATCGTCACCAGCACCGCGCTGGTCAGCATGAAGCCGCGGGCCCAGGGCAGGGGCACCAGGTAGCAGGACAGGCCGATGCTCAGCCACATCAGGCCGATGGCGTAGACCTTGCCCTTGAGCGGAATGCCGTGGCCGTCCAGGTAATCGCGGATCCACGGGCCGAGCCGCGGATGTTCCACCAGCCACCGATAGAAGCGCGGCGAACTGCGGGCAAAGCAGGCGGCGGCCAGCAGCAGGAAGGGCGTAGTGGGCAATACCGGGAGGAAAATGCCGGTCACCCCCAGCACTACGCTCAGCCAGCCGATGGCCAGCAGAACGTAACGCAGGATCAGGGGGCGGTTGCCTATGGGCTTGGCCATAGGCGGTGACTCAGTGGTGACGGGGCTTGAGAATGGCCGGTTTTTCGTCCGGCGCGTTGCACAGCAAGTACAGCGCGGTCAGGGCTTCCGGGATCTGCACGATCATGTCGTCCATCAGGTTGGCATCGCTGGCGATGTCGGAGAACTCGGGTTGTTCGTCGAACAGACCGGAGCCGACCATGATCGGCAGGAGCATCTCGCTGACTTCTTCCTCGGCGGTTTCGAACCAGGCTGCTTCGCGCAGGAACACACCTTCCATGAAACCGATGCACCAGCCGCGCAGGTCGGAGTCGTCCGGCTCGTCGCCGAGGTCGAGGTCGCACGGCAGCTCGAACTCTTCGTCGGAAGCCAGTTGGCGGGCGATGTGGGCCTTGAGGGCAATCAGGGTGGATTCGATCTCTTCGCGCTGGGCGGCGTCGCTGTAGTGCGGCTCCTCGGCGAACAGGGCGTCGATCCACTCACGATCGGGCACGCTTTCGGAACAGATGGACAGCGCAGTCAGGTAGCCGTGGGCGGCCACATAGTCCAGCGCCTCGTCATGCAGCTCATCGGCGTCGAGGAAGGCTTGCAGGCGGGTTAATTGCTCAGCGAAGGACATTGAAGGGCTACCTTGGGAATAAACGATGCTGAATTCTAGGCCTTCTTGAGCGCCCAGGCCAGCCGCAGCGCAGATTTGCACGCTTCCAGGGTTTGCAGGAAAAGTCGGCGAGCGAAGGTCGATAGAGCAAACAGGCGAGGAACGGCTGGGGTCGCATCCGACTTTAGGTTCCTAAATGAGCATTCCGAGCCTGTTTTTAACGCAGCATGGCCTGCGTAGCGCCGAAGGCGCCCAGCGCGCAGCCACTTTTCATGCTGAGCCTGAAGGTTACCGGCGGTCCATTGTCGGCACCCTTCGCCGGCAAGTGCTCGGGTATACTTGCGCGTTTTGTGATGCCCGGCAGGCGTCGTGACGGTCCAGGAAAAGTCCGCTAACGGATTTGTCAGTGAAAACCGTGGCCTTTTCGGCCAGCCTGCGCACAGGGATTTCAGCGATTTTTGGAGTTTTTCATGCTCGAACAGGCTCAACGCGTCCTCAAGGACATCTTCGGCTACGACAGTTTCCGTGGCCGCCAAGGTGCGATCATTGAGCGTGTGGCCAGTGGCGGCGACGCCCTGGTACTGATGCCTACCGGCGGCGGCAAGTCATTGTGCTTCCAGGTCCCGGCCCTGCTGCGCGAAGGCCTGGCGGTGGTGGTCTCGCCATTGATCGCGCTGATGGACGATCAGGTCGCGACCCTGGAGGAACTCGGGGTCGCCGCGGCGGCGCTGAACTCCACCCTGAGCGCCGAACAGCAGCGCGACCTGGCCGCGCGCATCCGGCGGGGCGAGGTGAAGATGCTGTACCTGGCGCCGGAGCGCCTGGTGCAGCCGCGGATGCTGGCGTTCCTGCAGAACCTCGACATCGCCCTGTTCGCCATCGACGAGGCGCATTGCGTGTCCCAATGGGGGCATGATTTCCGTCCGGAGTACCTGCAACTGGGCCAGCTGGCGGAAATGTTCCCCCAGGTGCCGCGCATCGCCCTGACCGCCACCGCCGACAAGCGCACCCGCGAGGAAATCGTCAATCGCCTGCACCTGCAGGATGCCGAGCGTTTCCTCTCCAGTTTCGACCGTCCGAACATCTTCTATCGCATCGTTCCCAAGGAGCAGCCGCGCAAGCAGCTGCTGGCGTTCCTCAGCGAACGACGCAGCGACGCCGGCATCGTCTATTGCCTGTCGCGCAAGAAGGTCGACGAGGTTGCTGCCTTCCTCTGCGAGCAGGGCTTTCCGGCGCTGCCGTATCACGCCGGGTTGCCCAGCGAGCTGCGGGCCTATCACCAGAAGCGTTTCCTCAACGAGGAAGGGCTGATCATGGTCGCGACCATCGCTTTCGGCATGGGCATCGACAAACCCAACGTGCGCTTCGTGGCGCACCTGGACCTGCCCAAGTCCCTTGAGGCCTATTACCAGGAAACCGGGCGTGCCGGGCGTGACGGCCTGCCTGCCGATGCCTGGATGGCCTACGGCCTGCAGGACGTGCTGATGCTCAAGCAGATGTTGCAGAATTCCGAGGGCGACGAACGCCACAAACGCCTGGAGCAGCACAAGCTCGATGCCATGCTGGCGCTGTGCGAGGAAACCCGCTGCCGGCGCCAGACCCTGCTGGCCTATTTCGACGAAGACATGCCACAGCCATGCGGCCATTGCGACAACTGCGTCGACGGCGTGCAGACCTGGGATGCCACCGAGCCGGCGCGCCAGGCGCTGTCGGCGATCTATCGCACTGGCCAGCGGTATGGGGTCGGCCACCTGGTGGACGTGCTGCTGGGCAAGGACACGGAAAAGGTCCGCAGCTTCGGCCATCAGCATCTTTCCGTGTTCGGCGTGGGCAAGGCGCGCAGCGAAGGCGAATGGCGCTCGCTGTTCCGCCAACTGGTGGCCCGCGGCCTGGCCGACATCGATCTGGAAGGCTACGGCGGCCTGCGTCTGAGCGACAGCTGCCGGCCGCTGCTCAAGGGCGAGGTGAGCCTGGAGCTGCGCCGCGACATAAAGCCGCAGACCGCCGCCAAGAGCAGCACCAGCCAGGCCAGCCAACTGGTACGTGGCGAAGAGCGCGAACAGTGGGAAGCCTTGCGCGCCTTGCGGCGCAAGCTGGCGGAAGAACATGGCGTGCCGCCCTATGTCATTTTCCCCGATTCCACCCTGCTGGAAATGCTCCGCAGCCAGCCCGGCTCCCTGGCGGAAATGGCCCGGGTCAGCGGTGTCGGCGCGCGCAAGCTGGAGCGTTATGGCGAGGCATTCCTCGAAGTGTTGGGCGGCCAGGTGGAGGCGCCGAAAGTGGTGGCCGACATCCGCCACGAGCTGATTACCCTGGCCCGCGCCGGCATGACGCCACTGCAGATCGCCGGGCAATTGCAGTGCTCGGAAAAGAACGTTTACACAATGCTCGCCGAGGCCGTGGGCAAGCAGCAGCTGTCCCTGGAGCAGGCGCTGGATCTGCCGGAAGACCTGCTCGGCGAGATCCAGGACGCCTTTCTCGACGGCGAAGGCGAGCTGCCCTCGGTGAGCGAAGTGGCCGAGCTGTTTGCCGGTCGCGTGCCGGAAGGTGTGCTGTATTGCGTGCGTGCGGCGCTGGAATCGGAATTCGAGATGTGAGTCCCACGGCGGCAAGATGTAACGATTCAGTTCATGCCAAACCTTGCCACTCGGCAACTGTCATGCTTAGCTGACTAATAATTAGTTTTTCTTAATTTTCAGTCTACTAACTCATGAGTTGTTTATGCCGTTAACCGATCAACACCGTTTTGGCATGCAGTTGGCGCAGATGTCCCGAGGCTGGCGCGCCGAACTGGATCGCCGTCTGGCCGGACTTGGCCTGTCCCAGGCCCGCTGGCTGGTGCTGCTGCACCTCGCCCGTTTCGATGAAGCCCCGACCCAGCGTGAACTTGCCCAGAGTGTCGGCGTCGAAGGACCGACCCTGGCGCGGCTGCTTGACAGCCTGGAAACCCAGGGTTTGGTGCAACGGCAGTCGGTGGTCGAGGATCGCCGGGCGAAGAAGATCGTTCTGTGCGCCCCGGCGCTGCCCTTGATCGAACAGATCGAAACCATCGCCACAGCCCTGCGCAGTGAATTGTTCGTCGGTGTCGATGAAGAGGATATGCGGGTATGCATGCGGGTTCATGCGCATATCCTGGCCAATCTGGAAAAGTCTTGAGGCATAACTAGCGTCGCGGATTTTTGAGCTACCGACACCGGCGGACTATAAGAAATACCAGGTCCACAGCGGCATGCGCAGCCAGCGTATCGCCGCTGTGGTCGCTTTCGGTCCTCAAAAAGGGTGCTCATGTTCCAGAGTCTGCTGGCCGCTCTGCGCGGTTTCGTCGGGTCGTCCTGGGTGGCGAAGAATCGTTCCTTGTTCCTTCTGCCGGTGCTGGCGGCCTTGTATTCGTCCCTGGCCTCGGCGGTGGGCCTGGGTGAAATCACCGTGCATTCGGCGCTGAACCAGCCGCTGGAGGCGGAGATCGCCCTGGTGCAGGCGCAAGGCCTGGAGGAGGGCGAGTTGTCGGTCAGCCTGGCGACGGCCGGCGAGTTCAAACAGGCCGGTATCGAGCGCTTGCCGTTTCTCGAAGATTTGCGTTTTACCCAGGTTTTGCAGGGCGAGCGCAGGGTAATCCGGGTGGTGTCGAGCAAGCCGGTGAACGAACCGTTCCTGGATTTCCTGCTGCAGGTGAACCAGGCCAATGGCCGGCAGTTGCGCGAATACACGCTGCTGATCGATCCCCCGGGCAGCCCCGAGATAGTGCCGGCCCCGGTCAGGGGGGTAGCAAAACCCGAACCGGCGATCGCCACCCAGGCGCCACCCGCGGCGGCCAAGGCGAGCGATCCCGCGGCCGGACAACTGGCGCAAGCCCTGCAGGCCAACCAGCAATTGCAGGACCAGGCCCAAGAGTTGCGCAACATATTGCAGCAGCGGGACGAACAACTGGCGCGCCAGCAGCAACAGCTGGTGGAGTTGCAACGTCAGTTGGCCGAAGCCCGGAGCAAGCCTGCCGATCATCCTGCCCCGGCGCCCGGGGCCGCGACACCCACCGCCGCCAGCCCACCCCAGCCAGCCGAACAGGCCCCGGAGACTGATGAAGGCTCGAATCCCTGGCTGATGCTTGCTGCTTTGCTGTTGACGGCCTGGCTGGTGGTGTTGGTCGTGCGTCGCCGTCGTCAGTCCGCCGCCGTACCGGAGGCACAGACGGCCCCCGAGAGTCGGCCCACACGAACGCTGGCCAGTGCTGTGACGACGGTGGCAGCCCAGGAGTCGTTCAGATCAATGCCCCCTGTTGCTCCGGTACAGCCCGTGGCAGGAGATCGGTTGGCTGATCGCGAGCCGTCGATCGATGTCGACTGGGACCTGATCGCACCTTCCGAGCCCTCCAGCGCTCCGGCGTCTCCTACCGCAGCACCGGCGCCATTCAATGCCGATTCGATCGTCTGGCGCCTGGAGGAGCCAGACGAACCGGGCGCCGGCAGCAAGGCCGAAGCCGAGTCGGACACCAAGCCTCAGAACGTCTGGCCCAAGTTGAGGTAGACCGCTTTCTGGTTGTCGTCGTTGATGCCGTAACTGAAATTCAGCGGCCCCAGCGGCGTGTCGAAACCAAGGAAGATGCTGGCGGCGTTGATGTAGCCACTGTCGAACTCGTTGTCGTTGTTCCAGGCCCGCCCTCGCTCCAGGGAACCGCCGATATACAGCGGGAAGTCCAGGGGCAGGTAGGAGCGGGGTGTCAGCCGCCGGTAGTAGACGCCCCGCATCAGGCTGATGTTCTGGCCCGAGAGCGCATCCTGGCGGAAGCCCGACAGCTGGCGGGCGCCGCCGAGCACGAAGCTTGAGGTCACCACTTCGGCCTCATCCAGGGTCCGG
Source organism: Pseudomonas sp. GW821-FHT09E12 (assembly GCF_059416085.1). Classification (NCBI taxonomy): domain Bacteria; kingdom Pseudomonadati; phylum Pseudomonadota; class Gammaproteobacteria; order Pseudomonadales; family Pseudomonadaceae; genus Pseudomonas; species Pseudomonas sp. GW821-FHT09E12. The sequence continues at coordinate 53,921 of NZ_JBWKOM010000011.1, forward strand.
CCATACCGACCGCCGAGGATAAAGGTGTTCGGGCCGCTGCTCAGGGCCTTGTCCAGCTTGAACTCCCACTGCCGGTAGCGCTTGTCCGAGCCCAGGCTGGGTTCGAACTGGCGCAGCGACAGGCCGATGTCCTCGCCCTCATGGGGGAAGTAGACATTGTCCAGGGAGTCGAACGAGTAGCGCAGTTCGTAGTAGCCCTCGTTGAAGCTTTCGCTGGGCAGGTCCTGGTCGCCGACGCGGACATCGGCCTTGCCCCAGGCCTCGCCGACACCGAAGCGAATCTCGCCGCTGTTACCGATCTGGCGCCCGATATTGAGGCCGAAACCGTAGCGCTCCAGGCGGTATTCGGCGATCGGGTCGTTATCCAGCACGGCTTCGATGTTCTGCGACTCGATGCCGATGTAAGGCGCGATGAAGTAGCGCGAGCCGACATCCAATGGTTGATAGAACTCGCTGTAGAGCTCCTGCTGATCACCGATCTGCACCCGGGTCAGCCATTCGGCGCCGAGGCTGTTGATGCCGTTGACCCGGTAGCTGGCGCCCAGGTTGAAGGCGCTGTCGCCGCGCATGTCGTCGGACAGGTTCAGCCCCAGGCGCAGGTAGTCGGTGCCGCTGCGTTTGCCCCGGGCGTTGATCACCAGGGTGTGGTCATTGCCCTTGTGGACCACGCGGTATTGCACCTGCTCGAAGTAGTCCAGGCCATACAGCGTGCCCATGTCGGTCTGCAGCCGGCCCAGGTCCAGAGGCTCGCCGATGTGCTGGCGGATGTAGTAACGGATCACGTCGTCGCTGACCTTCGAATCGTTTTCCACCCGGATCGCGGTGATGATCGGGGTGCGCTGGCTCGGCGTGCGCGCGGCGCTGAGTTCGGCATCCATCGGTTCGGCCCGGCGCAGCGGCGCCAGGCGGGGGTCGAGGATGCGGGTGGCGCGGTAGCCGGCGTCGATCATTTCCTGGGCGCGGCCGAAGTCGGTGACCCCGAAACTGGCCAGGGGCGGCTGGATCAGCACGTCATTCTTGTGCAGGGTCGCCAGTTGTTCCTCGGAGTTGCGCCGGGTCATCAGGGTGATCGACTGGTTCAGCACATCGACCACGGTCGCCAACTGCTGGCGCGAGCGCAACGGGGTGCCGATGTCGACCACGATGGCGATGTCCACGCCCATGTCGCGGGCCACATCCAGCGGAATGTTGTCGGTCATGCCACCGTCCACCAGTAGCCGGCCATCCATTTCCACCGGAGCGAACACCGCCGGGATCGACATGCTGGCGCGGATCACCCGGGGCAGGTGGCCCTTGCGGAACACTACTTTCTCGCCGCTGGCGATGTCGGTGGCGACCGCGCGGAAGGGGATCGGCAGCTTGTCGAAGTCCCGGGTATCGCTGGCGTGGGCCAGCATGCTTTCCAGCAGCAGCGCCAGGTTCTGGCCCTGGATGACCCCCAGCGGCAGGCCGAGGCTGCCGTCGTCGCGGAAGCTGAGTTTCTGTTTTACCAGGAAGTCGCGGTCATCCTGCTTGCGACGAAACGGTATGTCTTCCCGGGGTGGCGCGTCGGACAGCGCCTGTTGCCAGTCGATGCTCAGGGCCAGTTTTTCCAGCTCGTCGATCTTGTAGCCCGAGGCGTACAGCCCGCCGATCACCGCGCCCATGCTGGTGCCGGCAATTGCATCGATCTTCACGCCTTGCTCCTCCAGGGCCTTGAGCACGCCGATATGCGCCAGGCCACGGGCGGCGCCGCCGGACAACACCAGGCCGATCTTCGGCCGTGGCGCTTCGGCGGCGTGCAGGAACACGGGGAGCAAACACAGGAGCAGGCAGGACAGCAAACGACGCATCATGGATCTCGGGGCGAGCGATAAAGGCGGCTATTATAACGACGCCCTTGAGCCCAGGAGTCGGCAGCACCATGTCAGAACGTAAACCCGAAGTGGTCATCACCTATTGCACCCAGTGCCAGTGGCTGCTGCGCGCCGCCTGGCTGGCCCAGGAACTGCTGAGCACCTTCAGCGACGACCTGGGCAAGGTGTCCCTGGAGCCGGCCACCGGCGGCACGTTCCGCATTACCTGCGACGGCGTACAGATCTGGGAACGCAAGGCCGATGGCGGTTTTCCCGAAGCCAAGGTACTCAAGCAGCGGGTGCGCGACCAGATCGATCCGCAGCGCGACCTCGGCCACAACGACCGCACTCAGTGAGACGCGACTTCTGCCACTGGCGCTTTTTTGCTTGAGCCGGACAGGCTGCTGGAGACCACGATGGCGAGGATGATCAAGACGCCACCGATCAGCATCCGTAGCGTCGGCGTCTCGTTGAACAGCAGCCAGGCCACGGTAATCCCGTAGACCGGCTCCAGGGCGAACACCACCGCCGCAGTGCGGGCCTTGATCACCGCGAGGCTGGCGACGAACAGGCTGTGGGCCAGGCCGGTGCAGAAGATGCCGAGCAAGCTGATCCACAACCAGTCGAGGGCCCGGACCTCGCTCAGTCCTGGGGCCGCCACCGGCAGCAAGCACAAGGCAACCACCACGTTCTGGCATAGTGCCGCCTGCACCGCCGGGATGCGCGCGGAACTGGCGCGATTGTTCAGTGACAGCAGGGCGAACAGCAGACCCGATCCCACGGCCCAGAGCAGCCCGCTGGTGGCTTCGCTGGCGAGGTCGAAGTCCGGCGTGACCAGCACCAGGCCGACGCTGACCAGGGCCACCAGGACGATCTCGTTGAGGCGGATCCGCTCACGAAAGATCAGCCCCTCGAGGATCACCGTGAAGGCCGGGAAGCTGGCGAAGCCCAGAGTGGCGATGGCCACGCCGGCGACTTTCACCGCGATGAAGAAACTCACCCAGTGCCCGGCCAGCAGCAGGCCGCTGAGCAACAGGCGCCACCAGTCCGTGGCCTGCAGCCGTTGCCAGCGGATGCTGCTGGCGCAGCGGGCGAAGAACGCCAGGGCGAGCACCGCGAACGCCGCGCGACCAAAGACGATGATGGCCGGCGAAGCGGCGGCGAGTTTGCCGAATACACCGGTGAGGCCGAACATCAATGCGCCGATATGCAGGGCGCCAAGGGCAGTACGCGGAGTCATTTCAATCCTTCAAAACGGTTGAGCGGAGCGGTGCCAGTCTAAAAGCCTGGGCAGGACCCGGTCTGTCGCGATCCTCGCGTTTTTTGTCGACAGTCTAGCGCTGGCCCGTCGCGCGCCGCAGCTTGCCGGGGGAGACGCCGAACTCGCGCAGCACCGCGGCGGCGAAGGCGCTCTGGGAGCTGTAGCCGACGCGGCTGGCGATTTCGCCGATGGGCAGTGCCGAATCGCGCAACAGCCCGGCGGCCATGTGCAGGCGCCGGCTGCGGATGTAGTCCATCGGCGTCTGCCCGCATTCGGCGACAAACCGCGCATGCAGGCGAGCGCTGGACAGTCCGGCGATTTGCGCCAGGTCGGCCACTTGCAGCGGATGGGCGGCGTGTTTATCGATATGGGCATTCAAGGCGGCATAGGGCAGGCGTCGGCCGCCGACGCTGGCGGGGCTGGCCTGGTTGAGGCTGGCCAGTAACAGCACGGCGCCTTGCTGGGCAATCAGCGGGTCGTTGACCGGGCTGCCGGCGAGCCAGTTGACCAGCTGGCTCTGCGCCGTATCCAGGGGCAGGCGCCCAGGGTTGTCGAGCAGGCGGCGACTGGCATCGGCGTGATCGCCCAGCGACTGCAGCAGCCAATGTTCGTCGGGCACGTCGAGCACCAGGCAGCGACTGCCGTTGGGGCTGCCGCAGGTATGATGGGCGCCGGAAGGCACCACCACGAAGCTCTGCTGGACCACCTGACTGCCCTGGCCGTCGACCTCGAAGTCGAGCTGGCCCGACAGGCCGAACACCAGTTGCGCGTGTTCGTGGCTGTGGACGATCAGGTCGTGGCTGTATTGGCGTAGCGTGAGGATCGGTCTCATCGCAGTCTCCTTGGCAGAACGGCAGTCTACACCGGCGGCCCGGGCTTCAGCGTTGTCATCGGACTGCCGTATTTCTGTCACAGGCGATTAATCGCTGGGGCGCAAGCTCGCAGAAAATGCAGGAGCGTGCCCATGACCAGTGCCGAACTCGCCAGACCCAGCCGTAAACAACGCGTGCGCACCCTGTGGATTTCCGATGTGCATCTGGGCACCCGGGACTGCCAGGCGGAGCATCTGTCGCAGTTCCTCAAGGGCTATCACGCCGACCGGATCTACCTGGTCGGCGACATCATCGACGGCTGGAAGCTGCGCGGCGGCATGTACTGGCCCCAGGCACACACCAACGTCATCCGCCGCCTGCTGACCATGAGCAAGCGCGGCACCGAGGTGATCTATGTCACCGGCAACCACGACGAATTCCTGCGCCGTTATTCGAAGCTGATCCTGGGCAATATCCAGTTGGTGGACGAGGCGGTGCACGTCACCGCCGACGGCCGGCACCTGCTGGTGATCCATGGCGACCAGTTCGATGTCATCACCCGCTACCATCGCTGGCTGGCCTTTCTCGGCGACTCGGCCTACGAGTTCACCCTGACCCTCAATCGCTGGCTGAATCACTGGCGGGCGCGTTACGGCTACGGTTACTGGTCGTTGTCGGCCTACCTCAAGCACAAGGTCAAGACCGCGGTCAGCTTTATCAGCGACTTCGAGGAAGCCATCGCTCACGAATGCGTGAAGCGCGAGTTGCACGGCGTGGTGTGCGGGCACATTCACCATGCCGAGATCCGCAAGGTCGGCGAGGTGGACTACCTCAACTGCGGGGATTGGGTCGAGTCGTGCACCGCCCTGATCGAGCACTGGGACGGCACCATCGAACTGTATCGCCTGGCCGACGCCCAGGCGCGGGAGGCGCAGCGCAAGGCCGAACAGGCCAAGGTCGCGGAGCTGGCTTGAGGCTTTGGTCGCCTGATCTGACGTTATCGCGGGCAAGCCTCGCTCCTACAGATGCCGCGTACCCTGTAGGAGCGAACGGGCGGCGTCCGAGTTGCCCGCGATAGCCTGCGCAGCAGGCCTCAGGCCGGTGCGTGTTCCTTTATGGCCGCCTTGTAGATCGAGTTTTTCGGCTGGGCGAACAGGCGTTCGAGCATGGGTTCGAAAAAGCTCAGGGGCAGGCTGTCGTAGCCTGGATCGAACGCCGCGGCGTCGTACTTGGCACAGAACTCGGCGGTCTGCAGATACAGCGGGTGGTCCTTGAATTGTTCGCGCAGGTGCCGGTCCATGCCCAGGTGATGGAAGAAGTAGTAGCCCTGGAAGATCCCGTGCTTCTCCACCATCCATAGGTTCTCGGGGCTGACGAAGGGCTTGAGGATCGCCGCGGCGATGTCCGGGTGATTGTAGGAACCCAGGGTGTCGCCGATGTCGTGGAGCAGGGCGCAGACCACGTATTCCTCGTCGCGGCCGTCATGCCAGGCCCGGCTGGCGGTTTGCAGCGAGTGGGTCAGGCGGTCCACCGGGAAGCCGCCAAAATCGCCCTCGAGCAACTTCAGGTGCGCCACGATGCGCGCCGGCAACTGCTTGGCGTAGGCACTGAAATCCGCGGCGATGATCGCCCAGTCTTCCTGGGTGCCATCCTTCATGTGGGTGAAACGGGCGTGAGCGTTCATCGGCCATCCTCTTGTTGTTTTTTTGCGCAACGATGGGAGTCTATGCCCTGGATCCAATCCTGCACTGGCTGTGCAGGACGGCTTGCTGTCCGGCCAGGCCTAGAACGGCACCTTGCCGGTCAGCATGTCGCGGTACATGACGAAATCGCCCAGAAGGCTGTAGAGCGGATGCTGGAAGGTGGCCGGGCGGTTCTTCTCGAAGAAGAAATGACCGACCCAGGCGAAGCTGTAGCCGGCCACCGGCAGGGCCAGCAGCAATAGCCAGGCGCCTTTGCCGATGGCGAAGGCGAGGATGAAGATCACCAGGGTCGTGCCCACGAAGTGCAGGCGGCGGCAGGTGCTGTTGCTGTGTTCGCTCAGGTAATACGGATAGAACTCGGCGAAGCTATTGAATTGCTTGATGTTATCCACGACTGCGATCTCTGTGGTTGTTGTTCTGCCAGCGGGACGCTCTGCGGGGAGCTTATTTGAGTCTAGAGTCATCAAAGGCTGGGGCCAGTGACAATAGGCGCCACTTTAGTATCCTTGGAATGAAACTCGGGAAATAAGGTTTAGAGGCTATATGGCCATAGTCCTTTTGTCTTTGAGAAATGCTTCCGCACCTAATCTGCCTTTGTTTCAGGTGAAGATATCCAGCAGCGATACATTCTTGTGATTGCTGTTCAGTCCTTATGAGCTGTTACGCAACTTGCAGCGGATGTTCCTCCAACCGACGCCGCAGCCTTGAAGCGCAGGCACGGCAAGCCCGGTTCGAGTAACGTGCCGGGTTTCTTCTGAGTTCTCCAGCAAGGGGAGGGCCGCTCTGGCGGCTGGATGGTGGAGGCTTGCGTTGGGCCAGTGAGCTATTGGGACAGCCGGGGCAGACGGTTCGTAGTGACCTTGGCTAGCTGTAGCGCACAAGGGGGGCTGCCAGCCACCTTATGTCGGTAGCTTGGCATCAACCGGCTGAGCCGGTTTGTTATCTGGAGTCTCATTGGTATCCAGATAGCTCAATTCGAGCCCCTGCCTGTAGTAACCAATGAGGAAAAGCAATAATGGTCCAGTGGATGGTGAGGACAAACCATCCTGGAATACATTGAATACAATGAAAAATGGAACGATAAGAATAGCTGTCGCGATATATAGATTGCGTTGGTATTTGGTTTTTTGTGGGTTTCTAAAGAATGGGCGGGTGATATTCCAAAGGAAGGCGAAGTAGAAGATCCCCGCGAGAGCCCCCATTTTCCACAGTGCACCCAGGTATTGATTGTGAGGGGTATACCCGGAAGTACTGACATCATTTTCAAAGTAACCCAGTCCAGAGTCGAAAATGCCATAGCCGCTGAACCCGGTGCCGAATATTGGGCTTTTTAACAAATCTTCGACAAGGATTACATATAGACCCAGTCTTCCAGAGGATACGGCGTCCCAGTTTCCATCGGAGATGTTCTCGGCCATTATTCGAGCCTTCGCAAACAGTTCGACGAAATATTGTGAGAAGAACGTTATTACGACTAGTGTCACCAGTATCGCGAAAACCCCGGAAAGGTTCGCCCAAAATAGTCTGTTAGTTGTCATTTTTCCCATGAGCAAATAACAAATCCCGCTGATCAGCACGCCAAAGGCGGCTTGTCTTGAGCCACTGCCAAGAACCAGAATCAAGCAGCATAGCATGCCGATGCATGCAATGATTTTTACATTTTTTACGGGTTTCATAACGACGCCGAGCGCTAGCAACGTCATAAATGCAAAAGAAAAGAATACGGCAATTCCATTGATGCCATTACTGCCGTGGAATTTCAAACCAAAGAAAGTAGGATCGAATATACCGCCCAGAATCCACTCTCCAGGTATCCTTTCGAATTCTGCAATTGCAGCTACATGATGTTTGACGAATATGGCGTCGACAGTGGCTGCAAAGGCTGTGATAGAAAGAAGCAAGACGATTGTCTTGTTGAACTTTTCTGGCTGAAAATTTCGTACTCCAAGGCTTTGTCCTAGCAGGTAGATTAAGTATGGTTTGAAGAAAAAAGCCATGGAAAGTAATGCGCGACCGATATTGCCAGGCATGTATATCGATTGGACGAAGATTAGTGAGGTGAGTGACAGGAAAATACTAAGAAGAAGCCAGCGGTTTATTTTAGGGTGGATTGTTAATACATAGAACAGCGCAAATAGGCACAGTACATCAGCCGGGGCAATCTCGACACCCAAAGCTGGAACAAAGATTCGCAAAGGAATGCACAGTAGAAGAGCGGAAAAAAACAGGAGCATTTGCTGCGGTCCTTTGCACGGAACGGTATATAAATTGGCATGCACATTACATGATGCTCATGCGGATTGCCATTGGCGATAGGATTCTATTCAGCCTATTGGACAGCACGAGATGGAAGGGCGCAATGCCATTATATTGGCATTGCGGAGTCCCATAGCTTCTATCGATCCCTAACTGGCTAAGATGAACTGCCTGGAACCCTTGTAAATAAAGCGATGTAAATTACGCTCTATGGGTTGGTATCCTTGGGAAATCGGCCGTGGCATGCGGCTCATCATGTAAAAGAACCCACCATGAGCGAACGAACGACTTCTGCAAGCTGGGCGATGGGAATTGTCAAAGCTCTGGAGATGGACGGCCTGGATTGCCGTGCATTGTTCAAGCAGATCGGGCTCGACTATGCCGCGCTGGACGACCCGGACGCACGCTTCCCCCAGGACTCGATGACGCGTCTTTGGCAGCGTGCGGTGGAGCAGTCCGGCAACCCGGCGATCGGCCTGAACATGGGTAAGGTGGTGCGACCGGCCTCCTTCAACGTGGCCGGGTATGCCCTGATGTCCAGTCGTACCCTGGCCGAGGGTTTCCAGCGTTTGGTGCGCTATCAGCGGATCATCGCGGAAAGCGCTGATCTGAGTTTCCGACTTTTACCTGAAGGTTATGCGCTGATTCTGACGGTGCACGGCGATCATCTGCCGCCGACCCGGCAAAGTGCCGAAGCCTCGCTGGCCTGTGCGCTGGCGCTGTGTGGCTGGCTGACCGGGCGTACGCTGCAGCCGCGCCAGGTCCTGATGCAGGGGGCGGTACCGGTCGATCTGGAGCCCTACAAGCAGGCGTTTCATGCGCCGCTGGTGTTCAACGCGCCTTACGATGCGTTGATTTTCGAGCGGGCCGATATGGAAGCGCCGTTGCCGACCGCCAATGAGGCCATGGCGCGGCTGCATGACCGCTTTGCCGGTGAGTACCTGGCGCGCTTCTCCGAAAGCCGGGTGACACACAAGGCCCGCCAGGCGTTGTGCCGGTTGCTGCCCCAGGGCGAGCCGAAGCGCGAAACCGTGGCCCAGACCCTGCACCTGTCCCAGCGCACCCTGCAACGGCGTCTGCAGGAGGAGGGCACCAGTTTCCAGACTCTGCTCGACGACACCCGGCGTGAACTGGCCGAGCAGTACCTGGCGCAGCCGAGCATGACCCTGCTGGAGATTGCCTATCTGTTGGGGTTTGCCGATCCGAGCAACTTTTTCCGCGCTTTTCGCCGCTGGTTCGATGCCACGCCCGGCGAATACCGGGCGCGATTGCAGGAATCCGGGGCCGCTGTCAGTGACGCCAGAATGCCGGAATACACAGCACGAATACGGTGATGATCTCCAACCGCCCGAGCAGCATGCCCAGGGACAGAATCCACTTGGCGGCGTCCGGCAGGGTGGCGAAGTTGCCGGCCGGGCCGATGGTTTCGCCCAGGCCCGGGCCGACCCCCGACACCGTACTGGCCGCGCCGGTCAGGGCGGTCATCCAGTCCACACCCAGCAGCGACAGCGCCAGGGCGATCACGCAGATGGTGATGGCGAAGAAGAACGAGAAGGTCAGGATCGAGCGGACGATTTCCTCGTCGAGACGGTGACCGTTGTACTTCTGCTTGATCACCGCGCGCGGGTGGATCAGCTGGTTCAAGTTGGCCTTGAGCAGGATATAGGCGACCTGGAAGCGGAAGATCTTGATCCCGCCGGCGGTCGAGCCGGAACAGCCGCCGACGAAGCCCAGGTAAAAGAACAGCATCAGCGAGAAGTTGCCCCACAGGCTGTAGTCGCCCAGGGCGAAACCGGTGGTGGTGACCACCGACGTGACGTTCAGCGCAACGTGACGCAGGGCTTCCAGCCAATGCAGCTGGGTGGTCCACCAGTACCAGGTGCCGAGCACCAGCCAGGTCACCAGTAGCATCCCGAGCAGGCCCTGGACCTGCTGGTCCTTGATCAGCGCCCGGCGGTTGCCGCGCAGGGTGGCGACGTACAGGGTGAACGGCAGGCTGCCGAGGATCATCACCACCACCGCCACCCAGTGCACCGCCGGTTGCGGCCAGTGCGCCAGCGAGCTGTCGGACGTGGAGAAGCCGCCGGTGGAAATCGCCGACATTGCGTGGTTGATCGCGTCGAACAGGCTCATCCCGGCCCACCAGAAGGCCAGGCTGCCGAGAATGGTGATGCCGACATACGCCGCCACGATCAGCCGCGCCACCATGTGCGAGCGCGGCATGACCTTTTCCGAGCGGTCCGAGGATTCGGTCTGGAACAGGCGCATGCCACCGATGCGCAGCAGCGGCAGGATCGCCACTGCCATGCCGATGAAGCCAATGCCGCCGAGCCAGTGCAGCAGGGAGCGCCACATCAGGATGCCCGGCGACATGTTGTCCAGGCCGCTGAGCACGGTGGCGCCGGTGGCGGTGATGCCGGACATGCTTTCAAAGAACGAGTCGGTGTAGCTGATGTGCTGGGTCAGCAAAAACGGCAGGGCGGCGAAGATGCACACCACCACCCAGCTGGACACTGTCAGCAGGTACATGTCCCGCGGACGCAGGTGCACATGTTCCGGGCGCCCCGGTATCACCAAGGCCAGGCCGGCGACGAAGGTGATCATGCTGGCCCAGAGGAACGACGGCAGGTCGCCGGTGCGTTCGAACAGCACCAGCGTCGCCATCGGAATGACCATGGCGATGGCCAGGGTGATCAGGAAAATGCCGATGATGAAACCAATGATCCGTAGGGTCGGCAAAGCCATGAGGTCCGCTCGGGGCTGATAAGGAGGGCGCCATTCTACCTGCGGCGCAGAGCATGTAAACCGGCACCCGGAAGGCACTTCCCGGTAGAATGGCCGGACATTTTTTTCAGGAGGTGGCCGATGGAGGCTCTCGACGCATTGCTCAACCGTGTTTCCGTACCGCGTCTGGTGGACCCGGCGCCGACGGCGGCGCAACGCGAAGCGCTGTTCGCGGCGGCATTGCGCGCCCCGGATCATGGCCAGTTGCGGCCGTGGCGCTTTCTGACGGTGGAAGGCGCGGCCCGCGAACAGTTGGGCGAGCTGCTGGTGGAGGCGGTGCAATTGCAGGGGGGCGAAGTGACCCAGGCGGCCCTGGACAAGGCCCGTGCCATGCCATTGCGCGCGCCGTTGGTGGTGGTTGTGGTGGCTCGCCTGCAGGAACACGTCAAGGTGCCGAAGTCGGAGCAACGGCTGGCGGCCGGCTGTGCCGCCCACGGCATCCTGCTGGCGGCCTATGCCCAGGGTATCGGTGCGGTGTGGCGTACCGGCGAGCTGTCCTATTCGCCCCATGTCGCCAAGGGCCTTGGCCTGGGCGAAGGTGAAGAGATCATCGCCTTCCTGTACCTGGGCACACCGCTGAACGAGCCACGGGTCGCGCCCAAGGTGGATACGGCGGAGTTCGTCAGCGCCTGGTCGGGCAAGGCCTGATCCTAGAGTCGCGATGCTTTTCAGGCCTGAGCGCTAACGCCTGGCACCAACGGCAACGCCAGGCTGGCGATAAAACCACCCTGCGGATGATTGTCCAGGGTCAGGCTGCCGCCATGGCGTTCCGCGGCACGTCGGGCGATGGCCAGGCCCAGCCCGTGACCCGGCGCGGTCTGGCCCGGGGCGCGGTAGAAGGGTTCCCCCAGCTGGCGCAAATGTTCGGCCTCCACACCGGGGCCGTGATCGCGGACGCTGAGCACGATCCTGTCCCCCTGACGCAATGCCTGTACTTCGATCGGCTGTCCGGCCGGGTTGAAGCGCTGGGCATTGCGCAGCAGATTGTCCACCGCCCGCTCGATCATGGTCGGCCAGCCCTTGAGGCTGAGTTGCGATTCGGCCTGGATGTTCACCGGCTGTTCCGGGCAGGCCAGTTGGGCATCCTTCTGCAGGTTATCGAGCAGGGCGTTGAGGTCCACCTCTTCGGCGCTGGCGTTGTCGGCATCGACCCGGGCCAGCACCAGGATTTCGCTGATCAGCGCTTCCAGGCGATCGCACTCGCGGGTCAGGCGCGGCCACAGGCGCTCGCGCTCCTCGACCGTGGCCCGCTCGGCCAGCGCCAGGGCGATGCGCAGGCGCGCCAGCGGCGAGCGCAGCTCGTGGGAGACGTCGCGCAGCAGTTGGCGCTGGCTGCCGATCAGGCTTTGCAGGCGCGAGCCCATGCGGTTGAAGTCCTTGGCCAGCACGCCGAACTCGTCGCGGCGGGCGGCCAGGCGAGCCAGGCTGTTCTGTTGGTAGGTGGCCTGTCCCAGGTCATGCACCGCACCGCGTAAACGGCTGAGGGGGCGAGTGATGGACAGGGTCACCAGCAGGCTGAACAGGGTCAGCACCACCAGCGCGATGGTCAGGGCACTCAGCGGCCACAGCAGGCTGTCGCGGTGCCAGGCGTCCAGTTCCGGGTGGGGGATGCGGTAGATCAGCAGGTAGGTCTCGCCAGTTTTCGGGCTGGTGTATTCGGCGGTCAGGCGCCGCCAGGGCAGGCGCCGGTCATCGTTGTTCTGGCGGGCCTCCAAGGCGGCCGCGCGGCGCGGGAAGGTGCCGCGGACCACCGGGTCGCCGGCGTCGTTGAGCACTTGCACGTTGACGTGATACTGGTGCTTGCGCTGCTCCAGGATCTCCTGGGCGGCGTCTTCGCCTTGTTCTTCGTAGGTGCGCGTCCACTCTTCGGCCAGGGTATTGAGGCCCGGATGGCGACTGAGGATCCAGGCATCCTGGTTCAGCATGTGGCCAAGCAGAATCGACAGCCCTGCAACCAGGGTGATGGCCAGCCAGAAGCTGGCGAGGATGCGCCAGAACAATGAACGCACGGGAAGTCCTCAAACAAGGAAAGCCCAGTGGGGGCGCCACTGGGCTGTGGGATAAGCGCTAAAGTATTATTGCGCTTTTTGCGGCTGTTGCGCTTTCCAGGCCTTGAACTCGGCCCATTCGGCGCGGCGCTCGGCGTGTTTCTTCTGAATGGCGTCAAACTCTTTCTGTTGTTCCGGCTTGAGCAGGGCTCGGATGTCGGCTTCGGTTTTCTGGCGCTTGGCGGCGATCTCGTCCTTCATGGCTTTCTGGTCGGCCGGCGACAGTTTTTCCAGGTACTTCTGCACCAGCTGCTTGCGCTCGTGCATCTGCTCACCCATCAGCTTGCGGATCTGCTGGCGCTGCTCTTGGCTCAGGTCCAGCTGGCTGTAAGGGCCTTTGCCCCGCATGTGTTCGCTGTGGCGCGGGCCATCCATCGGCCCCATGGGGCCTGCGCCTTCCGGCATGGCCATGGCCACGGTCGGCAGGGCGGCGGCGAACATCAGAGCGATCAGGGTCTTGCGCATGGTGTATCTCCTTGTCTCATTCCCGGTCAGTTCCGGATGTGTGCAGATTACGCAGAGCAAGGTCAGCGGCGGTCAGCGAAGGGTAAAGCTTGGGTAAAGACGTTTTTTGGCGAAACTGACATAACCCCTGTAGCCGCTGCCGAGCCTGCGAGGCTGCGAACGACCGGTACGCTCGCGGGGATCTTGCGAATGCAGGACGGCGGTGGCCCTATCGCAGCCTGCGGCAGCGGCTGCAGGACCAGGGATCTGTTCAGAGTCAGAGGCTGTAGTAGTAGCCGCGGCTGCGCAGGGCGACGATGCGCGGGCGGCCGTCGGGGTGCGGGCCGATCTTCTTGCGCAGGTTGCTGACGTGCATGTCAAGGCTGCGGTCGTACAGGGTCAGCTTGCGGCCCAGGGCGATCTGCGCCAGTTCCTGCTTGTCCAGCGGTTCGCCCGGTTGCTTGAGCAAGGCTTCCAGCAGGCGGCTTTCGGAAACGGTGAGGGTGATGTCCTGTTCGTCGATGCTGACCACGCCGCGCACCGGACTGAAACACAGGTCGCCCTGCTCCATCTGGCTGGACACCGCGGTCGGGTGGCTGCGGCGCAGCACAGCGCGCAGGCGGGCGGTCAGTTCACGCGGGTCGCAGGGTTTGGCCAGGTAGTCGTCGGCGCCCAGCTCCAGACCGAGGATGCGGTCCAAGGGCTCGCCGCGGGCCGAGAGCATCAGCACCGGCAAGTCCGGGTGGTCGCTGCGCAGTTGCTTGAGCAGTTCCAGGCCACTGCCGTCGGGCAGCATCACGTCCAGCACCACCGCCGCCGGGGCGTGATCGGCCAGGGCGCGACGGGCGCTCAGGCCATCGTGGCAGGCCCGTACCTGAAAACCCTCCTGGCCCAGCCAGCTGGTCAGGAGCTCGCAGAGCTCCTGGTCATCGTCAATCAGTAACAGGTCGCTCATGAATCACTCAATTTAGCCATTGTCGACGCTTTCTATGTCCACCACTGGCGAAGATACCGCAGAGCAGGGCCAATAGCGCTACCCCGGCGCCGGTGACGAACCACTGTTGCTGATCGGTCAGCAGGCGCGGCACGGAACTGGCCTGGACTTCGCGCAGTTGCAGCTTGAGGCGCTGATTCTCCTGGCGCAGGCGGCTCAGCTGGGCGCTTTCGCGCTCGCTGTCGGCACCCTGCAATTGCCGGGTCAGCTCTTCACGCTGGCGCTCGCTGTCTTTGAGGCGCTGCTGCAATTCGTTGATCTGGCTGCCGGCACTCAGGGACAAAGGCGTCGAATGCCCCGGGTCCGTGGTTTCTTCGGCGGAGGCGCTCGCCCCGATCGTTAACATGACCAACAACAGGCACAACAGACCTTGGCGCATCGCAACTCCTGATTCCAATCGAGTGTTGGGCAGGTTGTCGGCAGTCAAACGAGAATAATGAGCGATTGAGAGCGCGATGAACCGATAAGGTTCACCGCGAGGGAGAGGATTTACGGCAGGACTTGCTTGAACGGCTTGACCACGACGCTGGCATAGACACCGGCGGCGACGTAAGGGTCGGCGTCGGCCCAGGCCTGGGCGGCGCTCAGCGAGTCGAATTCGGCGACGATCAGGCTGCCGGTGAAACCCGCGGCGCCAGGATCATTGCTGTCGACGGCAGGGTGTGGCCCGGCCAGTACCACGCGACCTTCGGCCTTGAGCTGCTGCAACCGCTCCAGATGCGCCGGGCGCGCGGCCAGGCGGTTTTCCAGGGAGTTGGCGACGTCTGTAGCAATGATTGCGTAAAGCATGTCAGTCCTCGGTTTTCGACGTGGTGGGTTCGGTGTCGTGAAGATGGCGCGACAGGTAGATGCCCTGGCCGACCAGGAACAGCACGGTCATGCCCAGGCTGCCGAAGACCTTGAAGTCGACCCAGATGCTCTGGAAGGTGAAGGCGACAAACAGGTTGGCGGCGCCGCAGAACAGGAAGAAGGCGATCCAGGCGATGTTCAGGCGGGTCCAGACCGGATCCGGCAGGCTCAGCGCGTGGCCCATGATGCGCTTGATCAGCAGGCGGTCGCCGATGAAATGGCTGCCGATAAAGGCCAGGGCGAACAGCCAGTTGACCACCGGTGCCTTCCACTTGAGGAAGGTCTCGCTGTGGAAGGCCAGGGTCAGGCTACCGAACACTAGGCAGGCGACCAGGGTCAGCCACTGGCTTTTCTCCAGCTTGCGCTGGGAGATGAACAGCGCGCCGTAGACCACCAGGGAACTGACGATCAACACCGCCGTGGCGCTGTAGATACCGCCTACGGTCAGTTGTTGACCGGCAATGTCGACGACTCGGGGATCGATTTTGTAGACGATGAAAAACAGGAACAGCGGGATGAAGTCGATGAATTGTTTCACAGTGGCAGCCAGAAGCAGGATGTGGCGGCATAATAACAAACATCCATGGTAGCGAAAGCGCCAGCTGACTTGAGGTTGAACAGTCCCGTGAATGTTGATTTGCACTGCCACAGCACGGCCTCCGATGGCGCCCTGGCGCCCGCGGCTCTGGTTGCGCGTGCGTTCGAGAAAGGCGTGCGAGTCCTGGCCCTGACCGATCATGACACCCTGGAAGGCCTCGACGAGGCGCGCCTGGCGGCCCATGAACTGGGCATGCAACTGGTCAATGGCGTCGAATTGTCCTGTACCTGGGGTGGGGCGACCATTCATGTGCTGGGCTACGGCTTCGACGTCAATGCGCCGTCATTGGTCGAAGCCATCGGCAAATTGCACGACGGTCGCTGGCTGCGGTCCGAAGAAATAAGCCGCAAGCTGGCGCTCAAAGGCATGCCGGGCGCCCTCGAAGGGGCCCGGGCGATCCAGCAGGAACTGGGCGACAGCGGCAATGCGCCGGCCCGGCCGCACTTCGCCGATTACCTGGTGCGCGCCGGTTTCGTGAAGGACCGCGCCGAAGCTTTTCGCAAATGGCTGGGGGCCGGCAAGCTGGGCGACGTCAAGCAGCACTGGCCGACCCTCGAGGAAACCGTCGAGACGTTGCGCGCGGCGGGGGCCTGGGTCAGCCTGGCGCATCCCTGGCATTACGATTTCACCCGCAGCAAACGTCGCCGCCTGATTGCCGACTATATTCAAGCAGGTGGCCACGCGATCGAGGTGGTCAATGGCCATCAACCCGCCGAGCAGGTGGGCAGCCTGGCCATCCTTGCTCGGGAGTTCGGTCTGCTGGTGAGCGCCGGCAGTGATTTTCATGGCCCTGGAGGCTGGTCCGAGATAGGCGAGTATCGCCCGGTTCCGGAGGATCTGCCGCCGCTCTGGTGTCGGTTCAAACATGACCCAATTATTGCCGCCGTCTGAACAGGTAGAGAATGTGAGTCAATTTTTCCAGATTCATCCGGAAAACCCGCAACCGCGCCTGATCAAACAGGCTGTCGAAATCATCCGCTCAGGGGGCGTGGTGATTTACCCGACCGACTCGTCCTACGCCATTGGCTGCCAGATCGGCGACAAGAGTGCGGTCGAGCGCGTGCGGCGCCTGCGGCAACTGGATGACAAACACAACTTCGCGCTGATCTGCAGCGACCTGTCGCAGTTGGGCCTGTTCGCCAAGATCGATACCGGCACCTTTCGCCTGCTCAAGGCGCATCTGCCTGGGCCTTATACCTTCATCCTCAACGCCACCCGCGAAGTGCCGCGGCTGTTGCTGCACCCGAAGAAACGCACCATCGGCCTGCGGGTGCCGAGCCATCCGATCGCCCTGGCGCTGCTGGCCGAACTCGGCGAGCCGCTGATGAGTGTCAGCCTGATCATGCCCGGCGAAACCGAGCCGATGAACGACCCTTATGAAATGCGCCAACTGCTCGAGCATCAGGTCGACCTGATCATCGATGGCGGTTTTGGCGGCATCATGGCCTCCACCGTGATCAACCTGGCCGATGGCGAGCCGGAAGTGATCCGTATCGGCTGCGGCGACCCGGCTCCCTTCATGGTCGAGGCCTGAATGTCCGCAGTGGAACACGTCGACGACCAGGCCGGAGCGCAGCAGGAGCTGCCCTTTGCGATGGTCTATGGCCAGGCGGTCATGGAAATGCCGCTGGACCTGTACATCCCGCCGGACGCCCTGGAAGTCTTTCTCGAAGCCTTCGAAGGCCCGCTCGACCTGCTGCTGTATCTGATCCGCAAACAGAACATCGACATCCTCGACATCCCGGTGGCGGAAATAACCCGCCAGTACATGGGCTATGTCGAGTTGATGCAGTCGGTGCGCCTGGAGCTGGCCGCCGAATACCTGGTGATGGCGGCCATGCTCGCCGAGATCAAGTCGCGCATGTTGTTGCCGCGCTCGGCCGAGGTGGAAGAGGAAGAGGAAGACCCGCGCGCCGAACTGATCCGTCGCCTGCAGGAGTATGAGCGCTTCAAGGCCGCCGCCGAAGGCATCGACGGCCTGAGCCGGGTCGGCCGCGACGTCATAGTGCCCAAGCTCGACGCCCCGGAAGCCCGGGCGCGCAAGTTGTTGCCGGATGTCGCCCTGGAAGAGGTGCTGATGTCCATGGCCGAGGTGTTGCGCCGTGGCGACATGTTTGAAAGCCATCAGGTCAGTCGCGAGGCGCTGTCCACCCGCGAGCGCATGAGCGAGGTGCTGGAGCGGCTCAAGGGCGGTGGTTTTGTGCCCTTTGTCGAGCTGTTCACCGCGGAAGAAGGACGCCTGGGGGTGGTGGTGACCTTCATGGCGATCCTCGAGCTGGTCAAGGAATCCATGGTCGAGCTGGTACAGAATGAGCCCTTCACGGCTATCCATGTGCGGGCGCGAGCCGAATAACGAGCTGAAACAATGAATCTGAATGAACCCCGCGAGCTGGCGCCACTGCTTGAAGCCTTTCTGTTGGCCTCGGGAAAACCGCAATCCATGGAGCGCCTGTTCGAGCTTTTCGAGGAAGGCGAGCGGCCGGACCCCGCGGTCTTCAAGAAGGCCCTGACCATTCTGGGCAAGTCCTGCGAGGGGCGGGCCTTCGAACTCAAGGAAGTGGCCTCCGGTTATCGCCTGCAGGTGCGGGAAAAGTTCGCGCCCTGGGTCGGCCGGCTGTGGGAAGAACGGCCCCAGCGTTACTCCCGGGCGATGCTGGAAACCCTGGCGCTGATCGCCTACCGCCAGCCGATCACCCGTGGCGAGATCGAGGATGTGCGGGGCGTGGCGGTCAACAGCCAGATCGTCAAGACCTTGCTGGAGCGCGAGTGGATTCGGGTGGTCGGCTACCGTGATGTGCCGGGCAAGCCGGCGATGTTCGCCACCACCAAGGCATTTCTCGATCACTTCAACCTGAAGAACCTCGACGACCTGCCGCCGCTGGCCGAGCTGCGCGAGATCGAGACCGAGCCGGTCCTCGACTTCGACGACGTACCGGTGCCCGCTAGCCTGCAAGCCCTGGCCGACGCCAGCACCGAACCGGAAGAGCCGAAGGAAGAGACCAGTTTCCACACCTTGCTGCTGGAGCTGGACTCGATGGAGGAGGGGATCAAGACCGACTTCGACGATCTGCATCGCGATGGCGCGGTCGAGTCGTCCGGGGACGATGTTATTGCCGGCGCCGAGGTGGACGCCGAGATCAGGGCCGAAGCGCACACTCGTGCCGAAGCCGAAGCCGAAGCCGAAGTACAAGTCGAGCACGATACCGAACTCGAAGCGGACGCCGACGACGAACAGGAAGTCGATGACGATGTGCTCGGCGTCGCCGAAGCCCGCGCCAAGCTGCTGGCCGCCGTGGCGGCACTGGAACCGCCGGCTCCGGAACTGAGCGACGAAGAGGCCGAAGCCCTGGCGCTGGCCGAGGCCATCGAGAACGAAAGACGCCTGCTCGAAGACGATTGAGCCAGGCCTCTAGGCCTCTGTAGGAGCGAGGCTTGCCCGCGATCGGCAACGCCAGAATATGCCTGGCACACCGCATCAGCCTTTATCGCGGGCAATCCGGATCGCCGCCCGCTCGCTCCTACAGGTCAGGCGCCCACTGTCGGGCTGCCACCGGCCAGCGGAAAAATCGGTAGGCCACCACTTATCGGCTAGTCTCTGATGCGCAACCGACGCCATGAGCGTATGATTCGCGACCCTTTGGCGATCCCTTCGCCACAAGACCTGTTTTTATTACCGTTCAGGCCGCTCAAGCCTGAATCGACACACCGGGAGGTGCCCAGATGAGTGAAGATCAGCAAGACCAACAGGAAATCGGCCCAGCAGGCGAAAAGCTGCAGAAAGTCCTCGCCCGTATCGGCGTCGGCTCGCGCCGTGACGTGGAGTCCTGGATCAGCCAGGGCCGGATCAAGGTCAATGGCAAAGAGGCCACCCTTGGCCTGCGCGTCGACCTGCATGACGCCATCTCCATCGATGGCAAGGTGATCAAGCGCGAAGAGGCGTCCGAATCGGTCCGCCGCGTGATCATGTACAACAAGCCCGACGGCGAGATCTGCACCCGCGACGACCCGGAAGGCCGTCCGACCGTGTTCGACAAGCTGCCGCGTCCGCGAGAAGGCCGCTGGATCAATATCGGTCGCCTCGACATCAACACCACCGGCCTGCTGATGTTCACCACCGACGGTGAGCTGGCCAACCGCCTGATGCACCCGTCCTATGAAATGGACCGTGAGTACGCGGTACGTGTGCGTGGCGAAGTCGACGACGAGATGATCGAGCGCCTGAAAGCCGGCGTGATGCTCGAAGACGGCCCGGCCAAGTTCACCGACATCCAGCAGGCGCCCGGTGGTGAAGGTTTCAACCACTGGTACCACTGCGTGGTGATGGAAGGCCGCAACCGTGAAGTACGTCGCCTGTGGGAATCCCAGGGCCTGGTGGTCAGTCGCCTGAAGCGCGTGCGTTTCGGTCCGGTGTTTCTCAACTCCGACCTGCCGATGGGCCGCTGGCGCGAAATGAGCCAGTACGAAGTGGACGTCCTCAGCGCCGAGGTTGGCCTGACACCGGTGGCGATGCCGCAGCTCAACGCCAAGAGCAAGGACAAGCTGGAACGCATGCAGCGCAAATCCTCGCGCCCGGTGGGCAAGAGCGAGCGCGTGCGGACTCTGCGTCCGGCCCATGGCGCGCCTGCCGCCGGTGCCCCGCGCCCGTCGCGCGAGCCGCAGATCGAAGGCGAGCGTCCAGGCCGCAAACCTGCGCCACGCCAGGATGGCGAGCGCGCTCCACGGGCGCCGCGTCCGGCTGCCGGTCGGGGGGAATCGGGTCGTGGTACGCCAGTGGCGGATCGTCCGAGCGACACCAAGCGCCCGGCCAAGCCAGCGCCGAAGTCCAAGCGTCCGGGCATCGTCCTGGTCGACAAGGACGCACCGTCGGGCAAGCGCCGTGGCGCTCCGGCCGGTTCCGGCCAGCGCCCGGGGTTCGGTCGCCGCAAGCCCGAGTGAGGCAGCCTTGAGCCGCAAGCTGTAAGCGACAAGAAAAAACGCCAACCTCAGGGTTGGCGTTTTTTTTGCCTCTATGTAGCCGCTGGCGAAGCCTGCGATCGGGCTGGACGGCATTCCGACGTAGCGGCCGTAAAAGCCGTCAACAGAGGTCTGGCGGGCTATTCGCGTTCCGGAATCTTGCGACTGCTACGCAGCCGATCGCAGGCGGCGCCAGCGGCTACAGGCTCAGAACACGAACCTGCCATCGAACACCGGCTTGTCGTCCAGCGCCAGTACCCCGCTGGCAAAGATCAGGTCCAGGTGATGGCTGCCCTTGGCGCCACCGCCCAGCCCCAAGTGCAGGCCGCAATGGCGCTCCTCGAAACCCGAGTTGCGCGCGTAGAGGTCTTTCACTCCTTCGTTGGTGCCGATGCCCAGTTCCTCGATGCGCCGGTTGGATGGGTTGGCATCCAGGTATTTGTTGAAGTCATCCGCCAGCCCCGGCACGTCGGTGGCGATGCGGCTGATGGTGGAGTTCTCGATCCACAGTTCCAGCGGCGATTGCAGCACGCCGTACTTGCGCGCGAAGGGGATGGTGCCGAGGAAGGTGCCGACGAATTTCACCCGGCCATTGATGGCCTCGCTGTGGCTGGCGATTTCTCCGGGGGCCAGGTCGTAGTTGCCCACGCCGTTGATGTTGGTCCACTTCTTGATGCTGTCCAGCGGCGCTTCGAAGTACGAACCGTGGTCGTCGCGAAAGCTCAGGGTGGTGGCCTCGGACATATGCTGGATCAGGGTCGCGTTGAGCTCGGCGATGCGTTGCGGCTCGACGCTGAAGGTGTCGTAGAAGTAGTCGCCGTAGTCCTTGAACAGCAGCGACTTCTTCCAGTTCTCGGCCATCACGCCCTGCAGCGCCTGGATGAACTCCGGGCCTTGCGGGCGGGGCGGCGAGAGGGTGGAGGAGTCGTAGAAGAAGATATACAGATCGCAGTCGGCGATGGCCTGGGCCAGCGCCGAGGTGGGTTCGAGGTCGAGGCGCAGGGCTGTGAAACTGAAGGGCTCACCGGCCTGCTCGATGATGGCGGCGCTGGTGGCGGCATATTCGGCGGTGTGGCCGATCAGGACCCTGGCGCTCTGGCGCTCGGCCAGGGCCGGGTGGTGTTCGAGGTAGTAAAGGAAATGCCGGATGGCAGCGGTGTTGTCCATGGATCCTCCCTGACAGACAGCGGATGGAGGCAGGGGCGACCGCCGGGCCGCTCCTGCCTGAAGGCCCTTTTTACAAAGGCCACATCGCCGTGCCGAACGGTACTACCGCGTCGGCCTGCATCATTTCCACCGCGGCCTCGTGGGTCGCTGCTTCAAACCAATCGTCCAGTTGCAGTTCAGTGTCCAAGTCTTTTTCCAGTGCTTGCATCGTGAATCTCCTAGATGACTTTTTCGGATAAAAGCAGTTTCGGATAAGCAGTCGGTGAGACGGCTCGGGCGTTCTACGGGGAGTGCTTGAAAGCCCCAACTGCTCAACGTGGCCGCTCGGCTTGCCGGGGGTGTGGTCCGGCAAGTGGCTGGAAACCTAGTCCAGGGTTTTTTGAAATGCAAAAAAATAATTGAATTATTTTTATTGAACTTTTTTTTCTGTTTTTGTGCTGGAAAATTATCAAGAAAAAACAAAAAGCTGAGCGAACAGACAGATAAAAAAACGCTGGCCGTCAATTTGCAGTCGCCGATGTCACTGATCTGAAGTGGAAAAAATACGTTCCGCCTTGTAAAGAAATACTTACGAAAAACCCGCTATCGATTCATCGAATCGACCCTTGCTCGGCGCTGTAAGAAAAACCTTCCGTTGTTGCCTCGATACAGCCCGCCGCCGGGCTCCAAGCCGCTTGTTCCGCGGCCTCAAGGCAGGTGTGATGCAGCCCATGCCTGTGTGCAGGTGCATAACAAGAAGGAGGCGCAATGAACGCCGTGGCTCACCTCAACCGATTCCCTCCGAAGGGCGATTGCTGTCGTACCTTCGTCGACGACCCCGACGGGTCTGTCCCGAACCTTGCCGCCGATGCCGAGCATCGAGTTGGCCCCGTGCGATTCCGGCACCCGACGTGCTGATAAGCCGCGTCTGGCGGCAGGGAGTCAGGGGTGTACAATGCGCGGCGTTTTAACTGTGACCCAACTGCGTATCCGCGCATTTTGCGCCTCAACGACTGGTTTCGACGCGTGACGAGCTCTGGCTCGAATGCTCGAGACACGCTCCCAAGGCCAATAATCTCAAGGCTATCCGCCTTGTTCACTCCGCCGCGTCACAAGCGTGGTGGGTTCGATTTCGTCACAGATAAAAACAAACAGGTGACGCATGACCGTTAAACAAACGCTGAACTCCTGGTGCCTGCGCTGGGGTTTGATCCGCGCTGCTTAAGCCTGCTGTCGGCTGCAACGTCTATCGAACATCATCAAACCTTGCGTGAGACCCTTTTCATGAGTGGACAAAACTCGCATTCAGGCGAGCTGAAGCGCGGCCTGAAAAATCGCCATATTCAACTGATCGCCCTGGGCGGCGCGATCGGTACCGGATTGTTCCTGGGCTCCGCCGGCGTGCTCAAGTCGGCCGGGCCGTCGATGATCCTCGGCTACGCCATCTGCGGCTTCATCGCTTTCATGATCATGCGCCAGCTCGGCGAGATGATCGTCGAAGAACCGGTGGCCGGTTCCTTCAGCCATTTCGCGCACAAGTACTGGGGCGGTTTCGCCGGTTTCCTGTCGGGCTGGAACTGCTGGATTCTGTACATCCTGGTGGGTATGTCGGAGCTGACCGCGGTCGGCAAGTACGTGCACTACTGGTGGCCGGACGTGCCGACCTGGGCCTCGGCCGCGGCGTTCTTCGTGCTGATCAACCTGATCAACCTGGCCAACGTCAAAGTCTTCGGTGAAGCCGAGTTCTGGTTCGCGATCATCAAGGTGGTGGCCATCGTCGGCATGATCGCCCTGGGCAGCTACCTGCTGGTCAGCGGTCACGGCGGCCCGCAGGCTTCGGTGAGCAACCTGTGGGAGCACGGCGGGTTCTTCCCCAATGGCGTCAGCGGCCTGGTGATGGCCATGGCGATCATCATGTTCTCCTTCGGCGGCCTGGAGATGCTCGGGTTTACCGCGGCCGAGGCCGACAAGCCGAAGACCGTGATTCCCAAGGCCATCAACCAGGTGATCTACCGCATCCTGATTTTCTACATCGGTGCCCTGGTCGTGCTGTTGTCCCTGACCCCATGGAACAGCCTGCTGGAGACCCTGAATGCCTCCGGCGATGCCTACAGCGGCAGCCCGTTCGTCCAGGTGTTCTCGATGCTGGGCAGCGATACCGCGGCGCACATCCTCAACTTCGTGGTCCTGACCGCGGCCTTGTCGGTGTACAACAGCGGTACCTACTGCAACAGCCGCATGCTGCTGGGCATGGCCGAACAGGGTGACGCGCCGAAAGTCCTGGCGAAGATCGACAAGCGCGGCGTGCCGGTGATGTCGATCCTGGCCTCGGCGGTGGTGACCTTCGTTGCCGTGGTGCTCAACTACCTGATCCCACAGCACGCCCTGGAGCTGCTGATGTCGCTGGTGGTCGCGACCCTGGTGATCAACTGGGCGATGATCAGCTACTCGCACTTCAAGTTCCGTCAGCACATGAACCGCACGAAACAATCGCCGCTGTTCAAGGCGCTGTGGTACCCCTACGGCAACTACGTCTGCCTGGCGTTTGTGGTGTTCATCCTCGGCATCATGCTGATGATCCCGGGCATCCAGATCTCGGTGTACGCGATTCCGGTCTGGGTCGCTTTCATGTGGGTCTGCTACGGCATCAAGAACAAGCGCAGCGCGCAGCATAGCCTGCAGGCGGCCAACGCTTCGCTGAAGTGAGGCTCGCGCGGTAACGGAAAACCCGGCTTTGGCCGGGTTTTTTGTGGGCGCTGCAAATCCGCAGGCGCGGTATCCTGAACGCCCTGAAAGCGGATGCCTTTTCCATGCTGGTGATTTCCAACAACGTGCATCTGCCGGATGCCGAGATCGAGTTGACCGCCATTCGCGCGCAAGGCGCGGGTGGGCAGAACGTCAACAAGGTCTCCAGCGCGGTGCACCTGCGCTTCGACATTCCGGCCTCGTCGCTGCCGCCGTTCTACAAGGAGCGGTTGCTGGCACTGCGCGACAGTCGCATTACCAGCGACGGGGTGATCGTCATCAAGGCCCAGCAATACCGGACCCAGGAACAGAACCGCGCCGATGCCCTGGAGCGTCTGGTGGAGCTGATCCTCAGTGCCATCAAGGTGGAGAAGAAGCGCCGGCCGACCAAGCCGACCCTGGGCTCGAAGACCCGGCGCCTGGAGTCCAAGAGCAAGCGCGGCAACATCAAGGCCGGCCGCGGCAAGGTCGACTACTAACGCTCGCCGCGCTCCTCGCGATACTTCGGCGCCTGGCGGTACAGGTAGAGGCTCAGCAGCAAACCGCTGCAGGCGGCGAGGGCGGCGAACAGGAAGATCGAGGCAAAACCGAAACCGGCGGCGATCGCCCCGGCCAGCGGTCCGGTGATTCCCAGCGACAGGTCGATGAACAGCGAATAGGCACCCACCGCCGCGCCACGGCTGGAGGCGGGAACCAGGTTGACCGCTTCCACCCCCAGCGCCGGGAACACCAGGGAGAAGCCGAAGCCGCTCAACGCCGCGCCGGCCAGCGCCCAATGGGCATCCGGCGCCAGCCACAACAGCAACAGGCCCAGGGTTTCCACCGACAGACAGGCGATTGCCACGCGAAAGCCGCCGAGGCGGTTGATCAGGTTGCCGAACAGCAGGCGCGCGCCGATAAAGCTGGCACCGAACAGGCTCAGGCACAGCACCGCGTTGGACCAGTTCTGCGTGGCGTAATACAGGGTGATGAAGGTGGCGATGGTGCCAAAGCCGATCGAGCCCAGGGCCAGGCCGCAGCCGTGGGGGAATACCCGGCCCAGGACATGGATAAATGGCAAGCGCTCGCCGGCGACGATCGGCGCCGCCAGTTTCGGCCAGGCCAGCGCCAGGCCCAGGAGCGCCAGGAGGATGATGCTCACGCCCATGCTCCACAGCCCCAGGCGATCCACCAGCAACACCCCCAGCGGCGCGCCGACGGCCAGCGCGCCATAGCTGGCGATGCCGTTCCAGGAAATCACCTTGGCGGTGTTCTGCGCGCCGACGCGGCCGATGCCCCAGCCGATGGAGCCCGAGCCCACCAGGCTCTCGGCGCTGCCCAGCACCAGGCGCCCGACCAGCAGGCTGGCCAGGCTCAGCACCGGCAAGCTGTGCAGCCATGCCGACAACAGCATGAACACCCCGCTCAGGCCGCAGCCGGCCAGGCCGTACATCACCGCGCGCTTGCTGCCCAGGTTGTCGATGATCTTCCCGGCATAGGGGCGGCTGAGCAGGGTGGCCAGGTATTGCACGCTGATCACCAGCCCGGCGATCACCGCGCCAAAGCCCAGTTCGCTGTGCACGTAGCCCGGCAGCACGGCCAGGGGGATGCCGATGTTCAGGTAGCCGATAAAGGTGAAAAGGACGATGGAGACGACTTGCAGCGTGACCGCCAAGGGGCGCTGGGTATCTGGCATGGGAAAGGTCCACGGACGCGGCAGAGATAGATAGGCTGCTTATGATACCGAGGGTTGAAACGATTCAGGTGGAGAAATCGATGCCCATCCGCACTTTTTTGCGCGCGGCAGGCTCAGGCTTTTACAGGGGCCAGCAATTGCGTGGTGACCAGGGCGGCCAGGGCGTTTTCCTGGGTGCCGAAGCGCGCCAGCAGGGCGGCCTGTTTTTCCGGCGTCAGGCGGTTCCAGATCTCGATCATCTTTTCGGCGGTGCCGATCAGCACGCTGGCTTGGGTTTCGCTGAAGGCGTCGGTCATGGAGGCGGTTCTCGAAAGCGGGTTTCAGGCGGTGTGGAAAGCGCATCAAAGAGCGCTTTCCACACTGTCTGGGTGTTGCGGTCAGTCTTCGCTGTCGGCCTTGTGACCGGGTGCGGCTTCTTTCGGCTCGGGCTGTTGGGCGCCGGCTTGTTGCGGGGTTGTCTGCTCAGTTTCGTGCAGGCTTGGGAAGGGGAGATTAGGAATCTCGTGCATGTTCGTTGCTCCTCGCAAGGTCTGTTTTTTAAATCGCTGGGTAGATCCGCGCTTTTAAAAAGCCTGGGCAGGATACAGCACTGGAAATGACAAAAAGATTTTTATCACGGCTTTTAGGATGAAAGGAGTTTCATCGGGCGGGGGATCGTTGAAGAGCATCGCGAGCAAGCTTGCTCCTACAGGCAGGTGCTTTTGTAGGAGCGAGCTTGCTCGCGATCAGGGTGTCACTTGCAGACTTCGGCGATGGCTTCGGCCAGCAGGTCCAGGCGGGTGGCGTCGATGCCGGCGACGTTGGCCCGGCCGGAGCTGACCATGTACACGCTGTGCTGATCGCGCAGTTTGCCGACCTGCTCCGGCGTCAGGCCGGTGTAGGAGAACATCCCGCGTTGCACGCCGATATGGGCGAAGCGCTCGGCCAGGCCGAAGGGTTGCAGCGCCTCCACCAGGCCTGAACGCAACTGGGCGATGCGCAGGCGCATGGCTTCCACTTCGTCGGCCCAGAGGCTTTTCAGCTCCGGGTCGCCGAGGATGGTGGCGACCACCGCGGCGCCGTGATCCGGCGGGGTGGACCACAGGTTGCGGGCGATGTGGGCCAGCTGGCTGCGTACGTCCAGCAGCTTTTCCGCGTCCCGGGTGCAGACGATCAGCGCGCCGGTGCGGTCGCGGTACAGGCCGAAGTTCTTCGAGCAGGAACTGGTGATCAGCAGCTCGGGCAGTTCGGCCGCGAACAGCCGTACCGCCCAGGCATCCTGCTCCAGGCCGTCGCCGAAGCCCTGGTAGGCGAAGTCGATCAGCGGCAGCAGGTTGCGGCTGCGCACCACGTCCAGCACCCGATGCCAGTCGTCGTGGCTCAGGTCGAAACCGGTGGGGTTGTGGCAGCAAGCGTGCAGCAGTACCACGTCGCCCTTGGGCACCTGGTTCAGGGTCGCCAGCATGGCCTCGACGTCGAGGCGGTTGTCGCTGCCGACGTAAGGGTAGTGGCTGACCTGGATGCCGGCGGCGGCAAAGATGGTTTCGTGGATCGGCCAGGTCGGATTGCTCAACCACACGCCACGGCCCGGCAGGCAGTGGGCGATGAAGTCGGCGCTCAGGCGCAGTGCGCCGGTGCCGCCCGGGGTCTGGGTGGCGCCGGCGCGGCGTTCGGCGATCAGTTGCGAATCGGCGCCCAGCACCAGTTCATTGATCACCTTGCCAAAGGCCGCGTCGCCGTGGCCGCCGATGTAGATCTTGGTGGTCTGCCGGTCGACCAGGCGCTGCTCGGCCAGCTTGACCGACCGAGGGATCGGCGTCAGGCCCTGGGAATCCTTGTAGACACCGACGCCGAGGTCGAACTTGCGTGGGTTGCTGTCCGACGCATAGGCCTCCATCAGGCCAAGAATCGGGTCGCCGGGTACTCGGCCTATGGCGTCGAAATGCATTACTTGCGTCCTTCTGCGGTCTTGGCCACTTCGTCGGTGCGAGCGGCCATGATGAAGTCGTTGCGGTGCAGGCCCTTGATGGAGTGGCTCCACCAGGTCACGGTGACCTTGCCCCATTCGGTGAGCAGGCCAGGATGATGACCTTCTGCCTCGGAAATTTCACCCATTGCGTTGGTAAAGGCCAGGGCGAACTTGAAGTTTTTGAACAGGAAGACTTTTTCCAGTTGCATGACGCCATCGCGCACTTCGATGTTCCAGTCGGGGATCTGCTTGATCAGTACCGGCAGCTCTTCGTCGCTGACTTGTGGGGCATCGGCGCGGCAGGCTTCGCAATGGGCTTGGTTGAGAGCGGTCATGGTGGGTTCCTGAAATCGGTTCTTGTTGGAAATTACGGGTTTTATGAGCGCCGCGCGAGGGCAGGGCGCTCAGGCCGCCTTGGGTTTGGGCGGAAACTTGGGGGCGTGCAGGCCCATCTGCATGCCCTGGTGCACCAGGGCCATGATGTCTTCATGGGCCAGGTCGAACAGGCGCTTGAGGTTGGGCAGCACAAAGTAGATGGGTTGCAGGATGTCGATGCGGTACGGGGTGCGCATCGCTTCCAGCGGGTCGAAGGCCTGGTGCTCGGGCACGTCCGACAGGCAGTAGACGGTTTCCTTCGGCGAGGAGAGGATGCCGCCGCCGTAGATGCGCTGGCCTTGCGGGGTGTCCAGCAGGCCGAATTCGATGGTCATCCAGTACAGGCGCGCCAGGTACACCCGTTCTTCCTTGGTGGCCTGCAGGCCGAGCTTGCCGTAGGTGTGGGTGAATTCGGCGAACCAGGGGTTGGTCAGCAGTGGGCAGTGGCCAAAGATCTCGTGAAAGATGTCCGGCTCTTGCAGGTAGTCCAGTTCTTCGCGGGTACGAATAAAGGTCGCGACCGGAAACTGTTTGCTGGCGAGCAATTCGAAGAAGGTCTGGAAGGGAATCAGCGCCGGCACCCGGGCGACCTGCCAGCCGGTGGTTGCGCCCAGCACCTTGTTGATTTCGCCCAGCTGCGGGATGCGGTCGTGGGGCAGGCCGAGTTTCTCGATGCCGTCCAGGTATTCCTGGCACGCGCGACCCTCGATCACTTTCAACTGACGGGTGATCAGGGTGTTCCACACCGCGTGTTCTTCATCGGGGTAGTGGATAAAACCTTGCGCGTCGGGCTCGCGGGCCACGTACTGCGTCTGCTTCATGCTGCTCTCCTGTCAGGGGCTGCTTCTTGTTATCAGTTGACGCTAGAGATAACCCAAGGTTGCAGCCCATGCAGCAGGTTGACGTGAACGTAATGGGCGGATCAGGGCTGATTTCGTAAAGTTTTCGTTACGAAAGCGTTGCAGGTCCGCTATTACTGAGAATAGTCGATTTGAAAAGGCCGGTGACTGTCACATAATCTTGACGATTATCTGCGTCACACCGCAGAAAGTTCCTGTCGGACGGTGTCAAAAACGCCGCTTTCTGGCATTCACGCCCTCCATTACCTGTCTCGGGCCTTCCTTCTATGCGTATCAAAGTCCACTGCCAGAATCGCATCGGCATCCTGCGCGACATTCTCAACCTGCTGGTGGAGTACGGCATCAACGTGGCCCGGGGCGAGGTGGGCGGCGAGCATGGCAATGCCATCTACCTGCATTGTCCGAACCTGATCAATCTACAGTTCCAGGCATTGCGGCCGAAGTTCGAGTCGATCGCCGGGGTGTTCGGGGTCAAGCGGGTCGGGCTGATGCCCAGCGAGCGGCGGCACATGGAGCTCAATGCCTTGCTTGGGGCCCTGGAGTTTCCGGTGTTGTCCATCGACATGGGCGGTTCCATCGTCGCCGCCAACCGCGCGGCGGCGCAGCTGTTGGGCGTGCGAGTGGACGAGGTGCCGGGGATTCCGCTGTCGCGCTATGCCGAGGATTTCGACCTGCCGGAACTGGTACGGGCCAACAAATCGCGGATCAACGGCCTGCGGGTCAAGGTCAAGGGTGACGTGTTTCTGGCGGACATCGCGCCGCTGCAATCGGAGCACGACGACAGCGAGGCCATGGCCGGCGCGGTGCTGACGCTGCACCGCGCGGACCGGGTCGGCGAGCGCATCTATAACGTGCGCAAGCAGGAGTTGCGCGGGTTCGACAGCATCTTCCAGAGTTCGAAAGTCATGGCCGCGGTGGTCCGCGAAGCGCGGCGCATGGCACCGCTGGACGCGCCGCTGCTGATCGAGGGCGAGACCGGCACCGGCAAGGAACTGCTGGCGCGCGCCTGCCACCTGGCCAGCCCGCGCGGGCAATCGCCGCTGATGGCGCTCAACTGCGCTGGCCTGCCGGAATCCATGGCCGAGACCGAGCTGTTCGGCTACGGGCCGGGGGCCTTCGAAGGTGCGCGGGCCGAAGGCAAGCTCGGGCTGCTGGAACTGACCGCCGGCGGCACGCTGTTTCTCGATGGGGTGGGCGAGATGAGCCCGCGCTTGCAGGTCAAGCTCCTGCGTTTTCTGCAGGACGGCTGCTTCCGTCGGGTCGGTAGCGACGAAGAGGTGTACCTGGACGTGCGGGTGATCTGTGCGACCCAGGTCGATTTGTCCGAGCTGTGCGCCCGCGGCGAGTTCCGCCAGGACCTGTATCACCGCCTCAACGTCTTGTCGTTGCACATCCCGCCGCTGCGCGAGTGCCTCGACGGCCTGACACCGCTGGTGGAGCACTTCCTCGACCAGGCCAGCCGGCAGATCGGCTGCGCCTTGCCCAGGCTGGCGCCGGCGGCCATGGAGCGCCTCAGTCATTACCACTGGCCGGGCAACGTGCGGCAGCTGGAAAACGTGCTGTTCCAGGCGGTGTCCCTGTGCGACGGCGGCACGGTCAAGGCCGAGCACATCCGCCTGCCGGACTATGGCGTGCGCCAACCCCTTGGTGACTTCTCCCTGGAAGGCGGGCTCGACGACATCGTCGGGCGCTTCGAAAAGGCGGTGCTCGAACGCCTGTATTCCGAGCACCCCAGCAGCCGCCAGCTGGGCAAGCGCCTGGGCGTGTCGCACACCACCATCGCCAACAAACTGCGCGAATACGAAGTCGGCAAGAACACCGACGAAAACTGAATCCTGTAGCCGCTGCTGAAGGCTGCTATCGGCTGCGCAGCAGGCGCCAGGCCTTAAGCCTGCGATCGGGTCGAGGTCATGCGTTGCCAGCCTTGCGAGTCCTGCGGCCTCGATCGCAGCCTGCGGCAGCGGCTACAGGAGCAGCGGCGAGGCAGGGGAGTGCCCTGGAGGCCGAGGCTTGCCGTAAGCGGCATATCTGCGCCGGTTTTTCGTCTTTGACACAATCGACCGATTCCCTTCGAACGCCCTCAAGTTCCCGGATTTCCTGCCTTCGGCCGCCCGAAAAACAAGTTGGTGCGCTTATTGCTTATGGCTCAGCAGTACAGCGGTGGACGGCAAACGTCCGACATGCAGAGGAAAGACTGTGGACAAGTACCTTTATGTGGCCATGACCGGTGCCAGCCAGAATGCGCTGGCGCAAAAGGCGCATGCCAACAACCTGGCGAACATCTCCACCAACGGTTTCCAGCGCGACCTGGAGCAGGCGCGTTCGATGCCGGTGTTTGGTGACAGCTTTCCGGCGCGGGCCTTTGCCATGTCCGAACGGCCGGCTACCGATTTCACCCCGGGCTCGCTGGTGGAAACCGGTCGCGACCTCGACGTGGCGGTCAGCGGCAATGGCTGGATCGCCGTGCAGACCCCGGAGGGCGGTGAAAGCTACGTGCGCACCGGCAGCCTGAACATCGACGCCCTGGGCGTGCTGCGCGCCGGCAACGGCATGCCGGTGATCGGCAACGGCGGCCCGATCGCCGTGCCGCCGGAGCAGCAGGTGGAAGTCGGCCAGGACGGCACCATCAGCATCCGCGCCATGGGCGAAGGCCCACGGGTGATGGCCGAGGTCGACCGCATCAAGCTGGTCAACCCGGACCTGAAGAACATGACCAAGGGTCTGGACGGTTCGATCCATACCAAGGACGGCCAGCCGGCAGCGGCTGACGCCAATGTGCAACTGGTCTCGGGATTCCTCGAGTCGAGCAACGTCAATGCGGTCGAGGAAATGACCTCGGTGCTGGCGCTCTCCAAGCAGTTCGAGCTGCACATCAAGATGATGAACACCGCCAAAGAAGACGACCAGGCCATGGCTCGGGTCTTGCAGATCAGCTAATTACCAGTACGTCGCGCCGTAAAACAGGCGCACGAGGAGAATCGAATGCTTCCGGCTCTGTGGGTTGCCAAAACAGGTCTGTCCGCCCAGGACACTAACCTGACCACCATTTCCAACAACCTGGCGAACGTTTCGACCACGGGTTTCAAACGTGATCGCGCCGAGTTCCAGGACCTGCTGTATCAGATCAAGCGTCAGCCTGGCGCCCAGTCGACCCAGGACAGCGAGCTGCCGTCGGGCCTGCAACTGGGTACCGGTGTGCGCATCGTCGGCACCCAGAAGAACTTCACCGCCGGCAGCCTGCAGACCACCGAGCAGCCGCTGGACATGGCCATCAACGGCCGCGGTTTCTTCCAGGTCCTGCAACCGGACGGCACCACTTCCTATACCCGTGACGGCACCTTCCACCTCAACCGCAACGGCCAGATCGTCACCGCCAGCGGTTTCGCCTTGGAACCGACGATCGTCGTGCCGGACGACGCCCAGACCTTCACCGTGGGCCAGGACGGCACCGTCTCGATCACCACAGCCGGCAACCCGGCCTCGCAAGTGATCGGCAACCTGCAGACCGCTGACTTCATCAACCCGGCCGGCCTGCAAGCGACGGGCAACAACCTGTTCCTGGAAACCGCCGCCAGCGGCGCGCCGCAAGTCGGTACCCCGGGCCTCAACGGTTTCGGCACCACCCTGCAGAACACCCTGGAAACCTCCAACGTCAGCACCGTTGAGGAGATGGTCAACATGATCACCACCCAGCGCGCCTACGAGATGAACTCCAAGGTGATCTCCACCGCCGACCAGATGCTCTCGTTCGTCACGCAGAATCTGTAATCAAGTCCTGGGGCGGCCCAGCGGCCGCCTGCAACACCATGAGGTAGGGTCATGAATCGCTTTGTATCTGTTCTCGCACTGAGTGGGTTCGTCGTGCTCGGAGGCTGCGTGGCCCCGACGCCGAAGCCCAATGACCCGTATTACGCTCCGGTGTTGCCACGTACTCCGTTGCCGGCTGCGGCCAACAACGGCTCGATCTACCAGGCCGGCTTCGAGCAGAACCTCTACAGCGACCGCAAGGCGTTCCGCGTGGGCGACATCATCACCATCACCCTCAACGAGCGGACCCAGGCGAGCAAGAATGCCAACTCGCAGGTCGACAAAAACAGCAAGACCGGCATCGGCCTGACCTCGTTTTTCGGTGGCGGCCTGAGCACCAATAACCCGGTGGGCGGCGGCGACCTGAGCCTGGACGTCGGTTACAGCGGCGACCGGGCCACCAAGGGCGACAGCAAGTCCGGCCAGAGCAACAGCCTGACCGGTTCGATCACCGTGACGGTGGCCGACGTGCTGCCCAACGGCATCATCGCCGTGCGCGGCGAGAAGTGGCTGACCCTCAACACCGGCGACGAGCTGGTGCGCATTGCCGGCCTGGTGCGCGCCGACGATATCGCCACCGACAACACGGTTTCCTCGACCCGCGTCGCCGACGCCCGCATCACCTATTCGGGCACCGGTGCCTTTGCCGATGCGAGCCAGCCGGGCTGGTTCGACCGTTTCTTCCTCAGCCCGCTGTTCCCTTTCTAGGTGGCTACGTTGAATTTCAAACGCCTCATGCTGGCCGCGCTGTTGCTCTCGGCGGCCTGCAACGTTCAAGCCGAACGGCTGAAGGACATCGCCAGTATTTCCGGCGTGCGTTCCAACCAGTTGATCGGCTACGGCCTGGTGGTCGGGCTTAACGGCACCGGCGACCAGACGACCCAGACACCCTTCACCCTGCAGACCTTCAACAACATGCTGTCGCAGTTCGGCATCAAGGTGCCGCCGGGCTCCGGCAATGTGCAGTTGAAGAACGTCGCGGCGGTATCGGTGAGCGCCGATCTGCCAGCGTTCGCCAAGCCGGGGCAGCAGGTGGATATCACCGTGTCCTCCATCGGCAACTCCAAGAGCCTGCGCGGTGGCACCTTGCTGCTGACGCCACTCAAGGGGATCGACGGCAACGTCTACGCCATCGCCCAGGGCAACCTGGTGGTGGGCGGTTTCGACGCCGAGGGGCGTGACGGTTCGAAGATCACGGTCAACGTTCCGTCGGCCGGTCGCATCCCTGGCGGTGCCTCGGTGGAGCGCGCGGTACCGAGCGGTTTCAACCAGGGCAACAGCCTGACCCTGAACCTCAACCGTTCCGACTTCACCACCGCCAAGCGCATCGTCGACAAGATCAACGACATGCTCGGCCCGGGCGTGGCCCAGGCCATCGACGGCGGTTCGATTCGCGTTACCGCGCCGCTCGATCCGAGCCAGCGCGTCGACTATCTGTCGATCCTCGAGAACCTGGAAGTCGATCCGGGGCAGGCGGTGGCCAAGGTCATCATCAACTCGCGCACCGGCACTATCGTCATCGGCCAGAACGTCAAGGTGTCGCCAGCCGCCGTGACTCACGGCAGCCTTACCGTGACCATCACCGAAGACCCGATCGTCAGCCAGCCTGGCCCGCTGTCCAATGGCCAGACCGCGGTCGTGCCACGCTCGCGGGTCAACGCCGAACAGGAAGCCAAGCCGATGTTCAAGTTCGGCCCGGGCACCACCCTCGACGAAATCGTGCGTGCGGTGAACCAGGTCGGCGCGGCACCGGGCGACCTGATGGCGATCCTCGAAGCCTTGAAACAGGCCGGCGCGCTGCAAGCCGACCTGATCGTGATTTGAGGTAGGGGCCATGGATATTCGCAAGAGCGGTCTGGTCAGCAGCGGCGATTCGGGTTCCTACTCGGACCTCAACCGGCTTAACCAGCTCAAGGTCGGCGACAAGAACAGCGACGCCAACATGCGCAAGGTGGCGCAGGAGTTCGAGTCGCTGTTCCTCAACGAAATGCTCAAGTCCATGCGTTCGGCCACCGAAGCGCTGGGCAAGGACAACCCGCTCAACACCCCGGCGGCCAAGCAATACCAGGAAATGTACGACCAGCAACTGGCGGTTTCCATGTCCCGCGAGGGCGGTGGCATCGGCCTGGCCGATGTGCTGATGCGCCAGATGTCGAAGAACAAGTCTACTAATCCTGCCGCGGCGGCGACCCTGCCCGGCGCCCAGGCTGAAAAGGTCGCGCTGACTGAAAAGGTCGCGACGCCAACCGCCATCGCTGCCGGCACCACCGCTTTGGGCGGGCCGTTGTCGCGGGTCAATGGTCAGCGCCCGTTGTGGGCGTCTCGTGCACTGGAACCGCAGCGCGCCGCCGACAGCGGTCCCCATAACGATATGGCGCTGCTCAATCAGCGGCGTATTTCCCTGCCGAGCAAGCTGACCGATCGCCTGCTGGCGGGCATCGTGCCGTCGGCCGACAGTGCCGCCGCCAACCGGACGGCCTTGCCGGAACGCACCACGGCCGCTACCGACGCGCTGGTCAAGAACAGCTCGCGCAGCTTTGCCGCGGTGCCCCACGGACGCATGCAGATCTACGGTCGCGCCGTGGCCCAGCCACCGTTGGCGCCGGCGAAGAAAGCCTTCAGCTCGGCGGACGAATTCGTCGCCACCATGCTGCCGATGGCGCAGCGGGCCGCCGACCGCATCGGTGTCGATCCGCGCTACCTGGTCGCCCAGGCCGCGCTGGAAACCGGCTGGGGCAAATCGGTGATGCGCCAGCAGGACGGCAGCAGCAGCCACAACCTGTTCGGCATCAAGGCCGGCAGCAGTTGGAAGGGCGACCAGGCGCGGGCGATCACCAGCGAATTCAGAAATGGCCAGATGGTCAAGGAGACGGCCGAGTTCCGTTCCTATGCCTCGTATCAGGACAGCTTCCACGACTTGGTGACCTTGTTGCAGAGCAATAATCGCTATCAAGAAGTGCTGAAGTCGGCCGATAACCCCGAACAGTTTGTACGCGAGTTGCAAAAGGCCGGGTATGCAACCGACCCGGACTACGCAAGCAAGATTTCGCAGATTGCCAAGCAGATGAAGAGCTACGAGAACTACGCTGCGGCGGGCGCTTCCACGAATTTATAAGGTCTGAATCATGAGTTTGCTCAATATCGGGATGTCGGGGCTGTCAGCCAGCCAAATGTCGTTGATGACCACGGGTAACAACATCGCCCACGCCGATACCGCCGGTTATTCGCGCCAGCAGACCGTGCAGGGCAGCAAGGCTTCGAACCAGTACGGCAATGTCTTCATCGGCAGCGGTACCACCCTGGCCGACGTGCGCCGGGTGTACAACAGCTATCTGGACGCCCAGCTGCAGACCACCACCTCGCTGAACAGCGATGCCGCCGCCTACCTGGGGCAGATCACCCCGGTGGACAAGCTGCTGTCGGACAGCGGCACCGGTATCACCGGCGCGCTGACCAAGTTCTTTGCCTCGATGCAGAACGTCAACGCCAAGCCGACCGACGACGCCTCGCGCCAATTGCTGCTCAGCGATGCGCAAGCCCTGAGCAACCGCTTCAACTCGGTTTCCAGCCAATTGAACGAGCAGAACGCCAACATCAACGGCAACCTGAGCAGCATGGCTGACCAGGTCAACAAGCTGGCGGCCACTGTCGCCCTGCTGAACCAGAAGATTTCCGAAGTCTCCGGTGGCGGCGGCATGCCCAACAACCTGCTTGACGAGCGCAACGAGACGCTGCGCCAGCTGTCGCAGTTCGTCAAGGTGGATGTCTCGGAGCGCGGCTCGAGCGTCGACCTGTACCTGGGCAGCGGCCAGCCGCTGGTCGTGGGTAACACCACCAGCAAGCTGGAAGTGGTCCCCGGAAAGACCGACCCGACCCGTTCCTCGCTGCAGCTCAATCGCGGCTCGAGCACTATCGATGTGACCTCGGTGGTCACCGGTGGCGAGATCGGCGGCCTGTTGCGCTATCGCAACGAGGTGCTGGACCCGGCGATGAACGAACTGGGGCGCGTGGCCCTGGTGATCGCCGACCAGGTCAACAGCCAGCTCGGACAAGGTATCGACAAGAACGGCGAGTTCGGCGCGGCACTGTTCAACAACATCAACAGTGCGGCCCTGATCAGCCAGCGCAGCATTGCCAACGGCAACAACAGCGCAGGCTCCGGCAACCTCGACGTGACCATCAAGGACACCGGCAAGCTGACCATCAGCGACTACCAGGTGACCTTCACCAGCGCCACCGACTACACGGTCAAGCGCTCCGACGGCACCAGCCTGGGCGCGTTCAGCACCACCACCACGCCGCCACCGGTGATCGACGGTTTCACCCTGAGCCTCAACGGCGGGGCGATGAGCGCCGGCGACAGTTTCAAGATCACCCCGACCCGTAACGCGGCCACCACTATCAAGACCGAGCTGACCGACGCCAAGCGCCTGGCCATCGCCGCGCCGCTGAATGCCGAGGTACTGCCGGGGGCCACCGGTTCGCTGAGTATTCCGGGCCTGCCGACAGTCAAGCCGGCGCTGGACATCTACAACTCGGCCGCCAAAACCGAGATGCAGACCGCGATCAAGAATTCGGTACCGGTCAAGCTGGTCTTCGACGCCCCCGCGGGCGGCAGCCAGGGCTACAAATACTACGATGCCAAGGGCACGTTGATGGGCACCGGTTCGATCGTCCCGGGGCAGAACAACACCCTGAACCTGCAGATCAAGATGGTCGATGCCAGCGGCAACCCGATCACCGACGGCGGCACACCGCCGGTGCAGAAAACCTTCACCGTGGAAATGAGCGTCGCCGGTTCGCCGAAGGAAGGCGAAGGGCTGAACGTCAAGTTCAATGGCGCCGGTTCCACCGACAACCGCAACGGCACCGCCCTGGCGGGCCTGCAGAGCAAGCAGACGGTGGATACCGGTTCGGCCAGCAAGGGCATCACCCTGGTCGATGCCTACGGCAAGCTGGTGGAGAACGTCGGTGCCAAGGCCAGCCAGGGCAAGCTCGACAGCGCGGCCACCGAGACGATCCTGGCCAACGCCAAGGGCGCGCGGGATTCGTTGTCCGGGGTCGACCTGGATCAAGAGACCGGCAACCTGGTCAAGTACCAGCAGTACTACACCGCGTCCTCGCAGATCATCAAGGCGGCGCAGGAAACCTTCGCCACCCTGATCAACAGCCTTTAAGGAGTCGTAGTCCATGCGTATTTCCACCGCCCAGTTTTACGAGTCCTCGGCTGCCAACTACCAGAAGAATTTCGCCAATGCGGTCAAGAGCAGCGAAGAGGCCAGCAGCCTGATTCGCGTCAACACCGCGGCCGACGATCCGGTAGGCGCCTCGCGCCTGCTGCAACTGGGCCAGCAGGCTTCGCTGCTGAGCCAGTATTCGGCCAACACCACCTCGATCAAGGCGTCCCTGGGCCAGGCCGAATCGGTCCTGACCAGCATCACCAGCGTTCTGGCGCGTGCCCAGGAACTGGCGAGCGGAGCCGGCAACGCCGGTTACACTGACGCCGACCGCAAGGCCAACGCCGCCGAGCTGGCGCAGATCGAAGAGCAGCTGTTGAGCCTGATGAATACCCAGGATGAAAACGGCAAGTACATTTTTGCCGGCTCCCAGGGCGACACCGTGCCGTTCACCCGCAACTCCGACGGCACCTACAGTTACAATGGTGACCAGACCACGCTGAACCTGCCGGTGGGCGACACTATGTCCATGGCCACCAACACCACTGGCTGGGCCGCCTTCCAGCAAGCCATCAACACCAGCCGCAGTCAGGTCAGCATGACCGCCCCGGCGGTGGATGATGGCCGGGTGACGCTGTCCAACGGCCAGGTGTCTTCGAATCCGAAGTACAACAGCGAGTTCCGCAGCGGCGAGCCGTACACCATCAGCTTCCTCAGCAGTACTCAGTTCAAGATCACCGACAGCGCCGGCAACGACGTGACATCCGAAGCCAGCCAGAATGGCTCCTTCAGCTCCAGCAAAGGCGCAGAAGCGCAGACCGTCAGTTTCCGCGGCGTCGATCTGCGTTTGAGCATCAACCTGAAACCCGGCGATGCTACCCCCCCGAACACGGAGATCGCCGGTCACAGCTTCACCCTGGCGGCCAAGCCCGATTCCTTCAACGTCTCACGCAGTCCGGGCAACCCGTCGACCGCGGTAGTCACTGGTGCCAGCGTCAGCAACAGCAACGCCTACAACGCCAGCTTCCCGAGCGGTGGTGCGATCCTCAAGTTCACCAGCGCCACCGACTACGAGCTGTACGCGTCGCCGTTGACCGCCGACAGCAAGCCGGTTTCCACCGGCACCATGGCCGGCTCCACTGCCACGGCGTCTGGCGTGGGCTTCACCTTCAGCGGTACGCCGGCGGCGGGCGACCAGTATGTGGTGGCGGTCAACAACCACCAGACCCAGAACGTCCTCGACACCATTAGCCAGCTGCGTACGGTGCTGGATACACCGACCAACGGTGATCCGATCGCCATCCAGAAACTCAACGCGGGGTTGCAGGCGGGGATGGCCAATCTGGCCAGCGGCGCCAACCAGGTGGCGAGCGCGGTCAGTGATATCGGTGGTCGGGGTTCGGCGCTGGAGATTCAGAACGAAACCAACCTGAGCCTGAGCTCGGCCAACACCCAGACCCAGTCGGCGATACGTGATTCCGACCCGGCCGAGGTGATGACCCGCCTGACCCTGCAACAGACCATGCTGCAAGCCTCGCAACTGGCCTTCAGCAAGATTGCCCAGCTGGGCCTGTTCAACAAGGTCTGAGCCTGAGCCCGGTCGCGCTCCTGTGAGCGCGGCCGCGCCGTCGAGCCGTCAACCGTCTTCATTAAGCGGTTCTGCGGCCCGCCTGACCAGGCCGGGCCCGCCGCTCGAGAGTTTCCCGTCGTGAATCAACGCCCGCTAGTCAGCATCGTCATCCCTGCCTTCAATCCGCGCTTCTTCAGCCAGGCGTTCGAGAGTGCGCTGGCCCAGACCTGGGAGCGGGTCGAAATCGTCATCTGCGACGACTCGGCCGGTGATGAGATCCGTCAGGCGGTGGACGCCATCTCCGAGCCGCCCCATCCGGTGCGTTATCTGCGCAACCCACGGCGCCTGGGCATGCAGAAGAACCTGCTGCGCTGCGTCGAAGAGGCGCAGGGCGAGCTGATCAAGATTCTCTGCGATGATGACCGCCTGTTCGCCCCGAGCATTGCCATGCAGGCCCAGGTGCTGGTCGATCATCCCGAGATCAATCTGGTCTGCGGCTTGCGCATGATGAGCGACGCCGGCAACTTCATTCTGCCGCCGCGGGTCGAGAACGCCCGGTTGTCGCCGAATGACGCCATGCTCAAGGGCGACGACATGCTGGCGATCCTCGAGAGCACGCCGCGCAACTTCCTCGGCAATTTCAGTTCGACCCTGATGCGCCGCGCCGATGTGCGCGAGCTGCTGCCGGCCTTGACGCAAGAGGGCGCGGGGTTTGTCGCGCTGCTGGATCTGGCGCTGTTCGTGTGCCTGATGCGGCGTGGCAACCTTGCGCTACTCAACACCGTGCTGAGCACTGAGCGCCTGTATCCGGAACGCTTGAGCAAGCAGCCGGAAATGCAGCGGGCGGAGAAGCTTGAATGGGACTGGCTGGCGCAGATGCTCGCCGCGCGCAGCGGCGAGTCGGCCCCGGCCTCGGGCTGGGTGCGTTCTGTCGACCTGGCAAAAATGTCCGAGCCATCCTGGCAGTGGGACGAACTCTGCGTGACCCGGGTGCTCGGCAACCGCAACACCGTGGTCAGTGGTCGGGTCGGCGGCGAGAGCGAAAGTTATGCCGAGTTCTACCAGGAGTGGCTGGCGATCCGCTCTTTCTCCGAGACCGAGAAGCGCAATTTGCCGCAGCGAATCGGCAGCTGGCCGGTGCGACCGCAGATCGTGCCCATTGTGATCGACGTGGCTGCCGATGGCGTGGCCCTGGAGTCGACCTTGCAGAGCCTGGCGCAGCAGTTGTATGCGCCGCAGGCGATCCTGGTCCTGTCCGATGCCGAGTGCGCGGAGCACGAACGCGTGCTGCAACTGCCGCTGGAAACGCAGTGGCCACAGCAGCTCAATGCGCTGGTGCCGCAACTGGAAGGCTGCCACTGGTTTTACCTGCTGCGCGCCGGCGACACCCTGAAGGAATCGGCGCTGCTGATCCTCGCCGAGCGCATCGCCGGGATCCCGGGCGCCCTGTGCATCTACAGCGACGAAGGCGCGCTGGTCGACGGCGAATCCAGCGACCCGGTATTCAAGCCCGACTTCAACCTGGATCTGATGCGCGGCTATCCCTATGTCGGGCGGGCTCTGGCCTTCGAGCGCCAGCGCTTCATGGCCCTGGGCGGGTTCCAGGCGCATTTCGGCGAGCTGGCGCCCCACGATCTGCTGTGGCGTCTGGTAGAGGAAGCCGGGCCGCAAACCATCGAGCACATCGCCGAAATCCAGCTCGAATCGCTGTTCAACTATGCCGACTGGTTGTCGTTGCCCGAGGTGATCGAGGGCAATGCCGGGCTGGTCGGTGCGCATCTGGAACGCATCGGCGTGGAGCACCGGATCGGCCACGACGAGCTGCCACTGATCAACCACATCGACTATCTGCACTCGCGGCGGCCGCTGGTCTCGATCATCATCCAGGCCGGGGATTCGCTGGCAGCGCTGCAGCGTTGCACCGAGAGCCTGATCGAGAAGACCGCCTACAGCCATTACGAGATCCTGATCGTCGACAGTGGCAGCCGCGACCCGGCCATGGCGGACTGGTTGCAGGCCATGGCGCAACTGGGCGCGGACATGCTGCGGGTGCTGCGTTTTGCCGGTGCTGGCGGTGCGGCGACTGGCAATTACGCGGCGCAACAGGCTCGTGGCGAATACCTGTTGCTGCTCAGCGCGAACAGCCTGATTGGCGCTGGCGACTGGCTGGACGAATTGCTCAATCATGCCCAGCGTCCGGAGGTCGGTGTGGTCGGTGCGCGGATGCTCGGCCTGGACGGTTCGATCATGCATGCCGGGCTGATTCTTGGCCTGGCCGGGGCGGCAAGCTCGCCGTTTTATGGCGAAGCCGCCAGTGCCCGCGGTTACATGCAGCGTCTGCAGGTGCCGCAGAGCTGGAGTGCGGTCAGCGGCGATTGCCTGATGGTGCGCAAGGAAGTGTTCGACAGCGTCGGTGGGCTCGACGAGGTCCATTACGTTTCCGGGCTGGGTGATGTCGACCTGTGCCTGCGGATCAATGACAACGGCTATCTGGTGGTCTGGACGCCGTATGCCAGCGTGCTGCTGACCGCCGCCCGCGAGGTATCGCAAGAGCCCGGGCAATTGGCCTTGCAGGAGCGCGAGCACGATACATTCTATCGTCGCTGGATGCCGAAAATCGCCCGCGACCCGGCGTACAACCCGGCGTTGAGCCTGGGCTACTCCAGTTTCAGTCTGGAGGCTGGCCTGCGCAATAACTGGAATCCGTTCTGTAGCCGCGCTGTGCCGCTGGTACTGGGTTTGCCGGTCAACAGTTCAGCGGTGGGCCACTATCGGGTCACGGCGCCGCTGGCCGAACTGGAGGCGACGGGCAGGCTGATTGGCCGGGTGGCCTATGAATCGCCCTCGACCGTGGAAATCGAGCGTATCGCCCCGGACTCGATCATCCTGCAATGCCGCTACAGCGACGGTGCGGTGAGCGACATCCTGCGCATGAAGAAGTATTCCAGTGCGCTGCGGGTCTTTGAACTCGACGACTATGTGGTCAGCGCGCCGAAGAAAAACACCCATGCGCGCAACCAGCCGCTGAATACCGAAGAGATGCTGCGCCAGGGCATAGCCCTGTGTGACCGCGTGGTGGTGACCACCCAGCCGCTGGCCGATGTCTTGTCGAGCATGCACAGCGATATCCGTGTGGTGCCGAACATGTTGCCGGCCGACCCCTGGGCTACCCTCACCAGCCGCCGCGGGACCTCCCGCAAGCCGCGGGTGGGCTGGGGCGGCGGCACCAGCCATACGGGCGACCTGGAAATCATCGCCGAGACAGTGCGCGAGCTGGCCAATGAAGTCGAGTGGGTGTTCTTCGGCATGTGCCCGGATGAGTTGCGGCCCTACGTGCATGAGTTCCACCCGGTGATAGGCCTGCAGGCCTATCCGTTCAAACTGGCCAGCCTCAATCTCGACCTGGCCCTGGCGCCGCTGGAGTTCCACATCTTCAACGACTGCAAGAGCAACCTGCGGCTTCTGGAATACGGCGCCTGCGGTTATCCGGTGATCTGCACCGACACCGAGGCCTATCGCGGCTACCTGCCGTGTACCAAGGTCGTAAGCAACAGCACCCAGGAATGGATCGGCGCGATCCGCATGCACCTGGCCGACCCTGAAGCCAGCTATCGCATGGGCGATGCGCTGCGCGAAGAAGTCTTGCGTGACTACATGCTGCGGGGCAACAACCTGAATCTGTGGATGCAGGGGTGGTTGCCGGATTGATCCGGGGCGGCAACTAAACAAGCCAGGCTTTCGATGCCTGGCTTTTTTATGGCGGCGATCCAGGGGGAGGGTGCGCCGGTTTTCTCGCCGCTGAAGGCGATCCTTGTGGCGTCGCCTTCCGGGTTCTCCACGGTGTCAGGGCCATGGGCCGGGACCCAGGAGCTGGCGCGTTTCCTGCAAGCCCCCTCGAAATCGCCATAAAACGAGCGCTTGCGTCAAACAGCGAAGCGCCGCCAACGGCACAAGGTTTTATCCAGAAGGCCCGCAAAAAGCTCGGTACAGCTTGGCAGAGCCCTGTGACGAACAAGAGGGGAGACGATGAAGGCAGTTATTTTGGCGGGTGGCCTGGGCACGCGCATCAGCGAGGAGTCCCATCTCAAGCCCAAGCCGATGATCGAGATTGGCGGCAAGCCAATTCTCTG
This sequence comes from Pseudomonas sp. GW821-FHT09E12, assembly GCF_059416085.1. Taxonomy (NCBI): domain Bacteria; kingdom Pseudomonadati; phylum Pseudomonadota; class Gammaproteobacteria; order Pseudomonadales; family Pseudomonadaceae; genus Pseudomonas; species Pseudomonas sp. GW821-FHT09E12. The sequence goes on from NZ_JBWKOM010000011.1 coordinate 97,891, forward strand.
GCACATCATGAAGCAGTACTCGGCCCACGGTATTCACGACTTCGTGATCTGCCTGGGCTACAAGGGGTACGCGATCAAGGATTTCTTCGCCAACTACTTTCTGCACACCTCCGACGTCACCTTCGACATGCGGGAAAACCGCATGGACGTTCACCAGAACTACAGCGAGCCCTGGCGCGTGACCCTGATCGACACCGGTGAGGAAACCATGACCGGTGGCCGTCTGCGCCGGGCCGGACGCTACCTGGAGAACGAAGAAGCCTTCTGCTTTACCTACGGCGACGGCGTTTCCGACCTGAATATCGGTGCCCTGGTGGACTTCCACCTGGCCCATGGCAAGCACGCGACCGTCACCGCGGTGCAGCCGCCTGGCCGTTACGGCGCCCTGGAACGCGATGGCGACAGCGTCCTGGGCTTTACCGAAAAGCCCAGAGGTGACGGTGGCTGGATCAATGGCGGGTTCTTCGTGCTGTCGCCCAAGGTGTTGCCGCTGCTAACGGCCGACGACACGGTGTGGGAAGCCGAGCCGCTGACCACGCTGGCCGGGCAAGGCCAGTTGCATGCCTTCCAGCACGACGGCTTCTGGCATCCGATGGACACCCTGCGTGACAAGAACCACCTGGAGCAACTCTGGCAGAGCGGGGAGGCCCCATGGAAGCAGTGGGACTGAGCGCGCAATTCTGGCGCGGCAAGCGGGTCCTGCTGACCGGCCACACCGGTTTCAAGGGCAGCTGGCTGACCCTGTGGCTGCAAAGCCTGGGAGCCGAAGTCAGCGGTTTCTCCCTGGACCCTGCGACCGAGCCGAGCCTGTTCGAGCTGGCGCGGGTTGCCGAGGGTATCAACGACCAGCGTGGCGACCTGCGCGACCTTGGCGCCTTGCTGGAGCTGATCGCCGAGACGCAGCCGGAAATCGTCCTGCACCTGGCGGCGCAACCGTTGGTACGCGAGGGCTATCGCGACCCGCTGGGTACTTACTCCAGCAACGTGATGGGCACCCTGAACCTGCTGGAAGCGATCCGTCAGGTCGGCGGCGTGCGTGCCTGTGTGCTGGTGACCACCGACAAGGTCTACGCCAACCAGGAATGGCTGTGGCCCTACCGTGAAAACGAAGCCCTGGGCGGGCATGATCCCTACAGCAGCAGCAAGGCGTGCTGCGAGTTGCTGGCGCAGTCCTATGCCGCGTCGTTTTTCCCGGCCGACAAGTACGCCGAACACGGCCTGGCCCTGGCCACGGCGCGTGCCGGCAACGTACTGGGCGGCGGCGACTTTGCCCCGGAACGGCTGATCCCCGATGTGCTCAAGGCCTGGTCGGCCGACGAGCCGGTGACCCTGCGCTACCCGCAGGCGGTGCGCCCATGGCAGCACGCCCTGGAGCCACTGGCCGGCTACCTGCAACTGGCCGCCGGCCTCTACGAACAAGGGCCGCGGTTCGCCGGGGCCTGGAACTTCGGGCCAAGCGAAGCGGACATGTGCAGCGTCGGTGAAGTGGTCGAGTTGCTGGCCGCGCGCTGGCCGGCCGCCCCCGGGCTGCGGATCGAGCCGAGCGAGCTGCACGAAGCCGGCCTGTTGCGCCTGGACAGCAGCCGCGCACGCCAGCTGCTGGCCTGGCAACCGCGCTGGTCGCTGCAGCAATGCCTGGCGCAGACCCTGGACTGGCACCTGGCCTGGCAACGAGGCGACGACATGCGCACTGTGACCCTCGCTCAACTGAACCTGTACCGGGGCGCGCTGTGAGCGAGTTTTCCTTGAAACAGCTGCCGCTGGCCGGGCTGTTCAGCGTCCAGCACAAGCGCTTCGAAGATCAGCGCGGACATTTCGCCCGGCTGTTCTGCGAAGGCAGTCTGAGTGCATTCGGCAGCGAGTTTCATATCCGCCAGATCAACCATTCCTGTACCCGCGAGAAGGGCAGTGTGCGCGGTCTGCATTACCAGAACGCCAATGCGCCGGAAGCCAAGCTGATCACCTGCCTGCGCGGCGAGGTGTGGGATGTGGCGGTGGATCTGCGTCCGGACTCCGAGACCTTTCTGCACTGGCACGCCGAGCACCTGAAGGCCGGCGATGGCCGTAGCCTGCTGATCCCGGCCGGATTCGCCCACGGTTTTCAGACCCTCACCGACGACGCCGAGCTGCTCTACCTGCACAGCGCCGATTACACGCCGGAGCACGAGGGCGGTCTGTCGGTGAACGATCCACGGCTGGCGATTGCTTGGCCGTTGCCTGTCAATAATCTGTCGGCCCGGGATTCCAGCCATCCCGCGCTCGATCAACACTTTGCTGGAGTGCGTCTATGAACTGCCGTGGGTGCGCCGCACCGCTGAGCCTGCCGCTGATCGACCTCGGCACCTCGCCACCATCCAACGCCTATGTGCATGCCGAGCGTCTTGAACAGGCCGAGCAATGGGTGCCGCTGAAGGTCGCCGTGTGCCAGCAATGCTGGCTGGTACAGACCGAGGATTACACCAGCGCCGAAAGCCTGTTCGATGCCGAGTACGCCTACTTCAGCTCGTTCTCCAGCACTTGGCTGGCCCACGCCGAGCGCTATGTGGCCGAGATGGTCGAGCGCTTTGGCTTGATGGCTGACAGCCGTGTGGTGGAAGTCGCCGCCAACGACGGTTACCTGTTGCAGTACGTGGCCGCTCGCGGGATCAAGTGTCTGGGCGTCGAGCCGACCCGCAGCACCGCGCAAGCCGCGCGGGAAAAAGGCCTGGAGATTCGTGAGCTGTTCTTCGGTCGCGACACTGCCGCGCAGCTGAAAAACCAAGGCTGGGCCGCCGACCTGATGGCGGCCAACAATGTGCTGGCCCATGTACCGGACATCAACGATTTCCTCGGCGGTTTCGCGACGCTGCTCAAGCCGACCGGCGTGGCCACCTTCGAATTCCCGCAACTGCTGACGCTGATGGCCGGCGCGCAGTTCGACACGCTCTATCACGAACACTATTCCTATCTGTCGCTGACCGCCGTGCAGGCACTGTGCGAGCGTAACGGACTGGAAGTCTTCGACGTCAGCCAACTGACCACCCATGGTGGTTCGCTACGGGTTTTCGTCCAGCGCAAGGACGGCGAACGCCGCGCCGTGCAACCGGCGGTGCAGCAGCAGTTGCAAACCGAGTTCGACGCGGGCGTGAAGACCCCCGAGTTCTACGCCACGCTGGCACCCGCTGCGGAACGCATCAAGCATGACCTGTTGCGCTTCCTGCTCCAGGCCAAGGCCGAAGGCAAGCGCGTGGTGGGTTATGGCGCCGCGGCCAAGGGCAACACCTTGCTCAATTACGCCGGGGTCAAGCCGGACTTGCTGGCCTGGGTCGCCGACGCCAGCCCGCACAAGCAGGGCAAGTTCCTGCCCGGCAGCAGGATTGTGGTGGTCGCGCCCGAGCGTATCGATAGCGAGCGCCCGGACTATGTGCTGGTGTTGCCGTGGAACCTGCTGTCGGAAGTCAGCGAGCAACTGGCCCACGTTCGCCAGTGGGGCGGGCGTTTTGTGATCGCCGTGCCCGAGTTGAAGCTGCTGTGAGTGGCCTTAAGGTACTGGTCACCGGGGCCAGCGGGTTTGTCGGCCGGCATCTGGTCGCCGCCTTGCTGGCCCGCGGCTGCCAGGTGCGGGCGCTGGCCCGTGACCCACAAAAGCTGGCCGCCATGCCCTGGGTTGGAGCGGTGGAGCGGGTGGCCGCGGACGTGCATGCCGCCGACACCGATATCGCCGCCCTGGTCGAGGGCGTCGATGCCCTGGCGCACCTGGCCTGGCCGGGGCTGCCGAATTACAAGGCGCTGTTCCACTACGAGCACAACCTGATGGCCGACTATCGGTTCATCAAGGCCGCGGTCGAGGCGGGCGTGCCCCAGGTCATGATCACCGGCACCTGTTTCGAATACGGTATGCAGAGTGGTCCGCTCGACGAGCAGACGCCGGCGCAGCCGAGCAATCCCTATGGGTTGGCCAAGCACAGCCTGCGGCTGTTCCTGGAAAACCTGCAGCAGCAACTGCCTTTCACCCTGCAATGGGCGCGGCTGTTCTACCTGCATGGCGCCGGGCAGAACCCCAACAGCCTGCTGGCCGCCCTGGACCGGGCGATCGACGCCGGCGATGCGGTGTTCGACATGTCCGCCGGCGAACAGCTGCGCGATTACCTGGCCATCGAAGACGCCGCCGCCAGCCTGGCGGCGTTGCTGCAACGGCGGGATTTTTCCGGGGTGGTCAACTGTTCCAGCGGCCAGCCGATATCGGTTCGTGCGCTGGTCGAGCGACGGGTGCGCGAGCGCGGCTCGATGATCCGCCTGAACCTGGGGCATTACCCCTATCCCGCCCACGAACCCATGGCGTTCTGGGGGGCGAACGAGCGCCTGCAACAACTATTGGGAGCAGAACATGGGGCATGAGTTGTATCGGGTCATGGACCTGCCGGTGCTGCAGAATCGCACCTTCGCCGACGCGCAGAGCGCCAGGGCGTCGGCCTGTGCCGACATGGTGCTGGTGCAGGACGAGGAGAGCGGCCTGATCTTCAACCAGGCCTTCGACCCCGACAAGCTGAGCTACGACAGCGACTACCAGAACGAGCAGGCCCACTCGGCGCAGTTCCAGCGTCACCTGCTGGATGTCGAGGGCATCATCGCCCGGCATTTCAAGGGCCGCGAGCTGATCGAGGTCGGTTGCGGCAAGGGCTATTTCCTTGAGCTGCTGCGTGAGCGGGGCTATCGCATCACCGGCATCGACCCGGCCTACGAAGGCGATAACGCCGATGTGATCAAGGCGCCCTTTACCTCTGGCCTGGGCCTGTCGGCCGATGCCGTGGTGTTGCGCCATGTGCTGGAGCATATTGCCGACCCGCGGGCGTTCTTGGCACAGATGGCCGAGGCCAACCAGGGCGGGCAGATCTACATCGAAGTGCCGTGCTTCGACTGGATCGTCGAGCATCGCGCCTGGTTCGACGTGTTCTACGAGCACGTCAACTACTTCCGCCTGGACGACCTGCGCCGGATGTTCGGCACAGTGCACGAAGCCGGCCACCTGTTCGGCGGCCAGTACCTGTACGTGGTGGCCGACCTCGGCACCTTGCGCGAGCCCGGCGAGACGCCGGTCGAGCGCCTGAAGATGCCGCTGGATTTCACTGCCAGCCTCGAGCGGGCCAAGCAGATTATCCAGGCCCAACCCGAGGCGGGCTCGGCGATCTGGGGCGCGTCTTCCAAGGGTGTGATCTATTCGCTGTTCCTGCAGCGCGCGGGCGTTTCGGTGGACCAGGTGGTGGATATCAATCCGGCCAAGCAGGGCCGTTATCTGCCCCTGAGCGGCGCTCGCGTGTCGTCCCCCGAAGAGGCCATGGCGACCTTGTCCGAGGGCGCTCACCTGTTTGTGATGAATTCCAACTATCTCGACGAAATCAAGCGCATGACCGATGGGCGTTATGTCTATCACGCAGTCGACAGCGCTTCGTTCAAATGACGTTTATTGAGACCCGACCATGACCGACAACAGCATTATCCAAGCCTTCGAAGCCGAGTGTCAGGAGCAGATCCGCGCCCAGGGCGAAGACCAGAAACTCAAGGGCCTGGCGCGCGACTTCTTCAACGAGTCCGCCGGCCACAAGTACAGCTATCACTTCTCCTGGATGGGCCGCCCGATCATCCAGCTGCCCCAGGACATGATGGCCATGCAGGAGATCATCTGGCGGGTCAAGCCGGACCTGGTGATCGAATGCGGCATCGCCCACGGCGGCTCGATCATCTACTACGCCTCGCTGCTCGAACTGCAGGGCCACGGTGAAGTGCTGGGCATCGACCTGGATATCCGCGCGCATAACCGCGAAGCCATCGAAAGCCATCCGATGAGCAAGCGCATCAAGATGATCGAAGGCTCGAGCATCGATCCGGCGATTGCCGCCAAGGTGCGCGCCGCCGCCGAAGGCAAAAAAGTGATTCTGGTACTCGACTCCAACCACACCCACGAGCACGTGCTCGAGGAGCTGCGTTTGTACGCGCCGCTGGTGTCGGTGGACAGCTACTGCGTGGTGATGGACACCGTGGTCGAGGACATGCCGGCGGACTTCTTCCCGGACCGTCCATGGGGCCCGGGCGACAACCCGAAAACCGCGGTCTGGGCCTACCTGGAAGAGAACCGCGACTTCGAGATCGATTACCAGATGCAGAACAAGCTGCTGATCACCGTGGCGCCGGATGGCTATCTGCGTCGCGTTCGTTGAATTCAATGGTTTGCAGGTAACAGCACTTTGCCGGTTGTGGGGAAACACTGATGCAGGTTCAAGACAAGGCTCAAAACACTAGCGCACCGTTGAGCGAGCGTTTCACGCTGGTGGTGATGTCCCACAATCGCAAGGCGTTCTTGCGCCGCACCTTGCAGTACTACAGCACCTACCCCTGCAAGATCCTGGTGCTGGACTCTTCGCTGCACGCCGACGAAAGCCTGGCCGGGCAGTTCCCCCAGGTCGACTACCGGCATCTGCCGCAGTACACCTACAAGGGCCTGCAGGACAAGCTCACCTACGGTGTCGGGCAGGTGACCACGCCGTACATGGTATTTGCCGCCGACGACGACTTCCTGCTCCATGGCGCGCTGACCGAGTCGGTGGAGTTTCTCGAAGCCAACCCCGACTACGGCCTGTGCCATGGCTACGGGATGATGTACCTGGCCCGCGCCGCCGAGGTGAACTACTACCGGCGCGATTGCCGGGTGATCGAGGACTACGCCTCGGCAGATGCCGGCGAGCGGGTCATGGCGTTCATGAGCCATTTCCTGCCGCCGTTCTACGCGGTGACCCGCACCGACCTGCTGCAACAGTGGTACAGCCTGCTGCCGCCGGGGACCAGTTTCGAATGGCAGGAGATCGGCCATACCTTCTTCCTACTGGCCTCGGCCAAGGCGCGGATCCTGCCGATCCCGTTCGCCGTGCGGGAAGTCAACTACAACGCCTCGGAGCACAACACCGATGTGTTGACGGTGCTGACCTACGGCGACGCCAAGTCGGTGGCCCAGCGCGAGGCGTTCGCCGGGTTCTTGGCGTCGTTGCCTACCGGCTTGAGCGGCCTGGACCCACAGCGGGCCAAACAGATTGCCCTGGACAGCTTCACGGCCATGGCCGAGTGCCTGCTCACCGGGCGCTCGCTCAACGGCAAGATGATTTTCCGTTCGGCCTGGGTCGAGCCGGGGGCCGAGCCGGTGCGTTCGTTCGGCCCGGAGCAGTTCGTCGAGATGCCGTTCTACAACAAGCCGATGTTCGACTTGTTGACCGAGTTCGAATTTCTCATGCATGGGATGCCGGCCGGCCGCCTGCAACTGCAGGAGCTCGAAGGCGTACTGCTCAAGCAGCAGGAACTGATGCAGGTACAACCCAACGACACCGACCGCACCCTGCGCAGCCGCCTGTGGGAGGCGCTGTCGTGCAACCTGTTCAACCTTGAGGTGGTCCAGCGTCTGGCGGCCTCGCTGCTGGCTTGCGAGGGGCAGGACCTTCAGGAGCAGAACGATGCCCGCAAATTGCAGGCCTGGGCCGAGCGCCTGGCGTCGCTGCCTTTCCAGGACAGCCCGGCGCTGTTGGAAAACATGCCTTCGGGGCGCCTGCTGAAATGGCTGGAGGCGCGCAACCCCGAGGCGCAGCAGCTCAAGGCGATCAACGAGCACCTGGCCCGGCACAACGGTGGCCCGAGCTTCGGCATCCTGCTGCTCGACCTCGACGCGGACATGGTCAAGCTGCAGGCGACCTTCGACAGCCTGGTCAACGGCCATTGCCGGTCCTTCCAGGTGGTGGTCTTCACCACGGGCGACCTGCCGGCGACCACCACCGCCCAGGACACCGTGCATTTCGTCAAGGTCAGCACCAGCAACTATGTGGAGCGCATCAACCAGATCGTGACGCAATCCTCCCGCGACTGGTTGCTCCTGGCCCGTGCCGGCGAGCGTTTCACCGCCAGCGGCCTGCTGCGCGCCAGCCTGGAACTGCTCGGCGCCGAAGGTTGCCGCGCGGTGGCCATGGACGAAATCCACTACGGTGCCGATGGCGCGCTGAAGGATGTGTTCCGCCCGGGCGTCAACCTCGACCTGCTGCAAAGCGTGCCGGACCTGATGGCCGGCCACTGGCTGATTCGCCGTGATGTACTGGTGGCCGCCGGTGGTTATTCGACGGCCTTTCCACAGGCCATGGAATACGACCTGCTGCTGCGCCTGATCGAAGACGGCGGGCTGGCCGGCCTGGCCCATCTGGCCGAGCCGCTGTTGCTCGGCCAGGCCGCGACGGTGGAGGAGAACACCCAACAAAGCCAGGCGTTGACCCGCCATCTGGGCAACCGTGGCTACCGGGCCCAGGTCAGCGCGGCGCAGCCTGGGGTCTACCAGATCAACTACGGCCATGCCGAGCGTCCGCTGGCCTCGATCATCCTGCGCAGCGAGGACAATCTGGAGCAGCTGCAGCGTTGCCTGGTCAGCGTGCTGCAACGCACGCGCTACCAACGCTACGAAGTGGTCATCGCCGACAACCATAGCCAGTCCGAAGAGCTGGCCAACTGGCTCGCCAGCCTGGAGCAGAAGGGTGATCGTATCCGCGTGCTGCGCAGCCCGCGGCGCCTGAACGCCTCGGCGCTGTACAACGCGGCGAGCCAGGAGGCCCGGGGCGAGTACCTGGTGCTGCTGGCGGCCAACGGCGAAGTGGTCAATGCCGACTGGATGGAGAGCCTGCTCAATCAGGCGCAGCGGCCGGAGGTGGGGATTGTCGGCGCGCGCCTGGTCGACGCCAAGGGCGCGACCACCTCGGCTGGCCTGGTTCTCGGGTTGAACGGGCATCTGGGGGCGGCGTTCGCCGGTGAGCCGAAAGGCGCCAGCGGCTACCTGAACGGCTTGCTCGCCGAGCAGAACTATTCGGCGGTCTCCGGCGCCTGCCTGATGATTCGCAAGGAGGTCTACAACGCTGTCGGTGGCCTGGACGAAGAACACTTCGCCGAGGCATTCGCTGATGTCGACCTGTGCCTGAAAGTGGCCGATGCCGGCCTGTTGACGGTCTGGACCCCGCAGGTGCAGATCCTCCATCCGGGCATCCTGGCGGACGATACCCAGGTCGCGGCGGCGCTGCGTGACAAATGGCAGGCGCGCTTCGAACACGATGTGGCCTGCAACCAGAACCTGAGCCGGACTGGCAAGGGCTTCACTCCTGGCGCTCCTGCCAGTGTCGACTGGGCGCAGCTGCTCGCATAAGCCTGGCTGACAGGAAAAAGGACTCAAGACATGTTCAACGGCAAATCGATTTTCATCTCTGGCGGCACCGGCTCGTTCGGGCGCAATTTCATCCGGCGCCTGCTGGAGCAATACCAGCCCAAGCGGGTGGTGGTGTTCTCCCGCGATGAACTGAAACAGTACGAAATGCAGCAGACCTTCAATGCGCCCTGCATGCGTTATTTCCTCGGCGACGTGCGTGACGCCGAGCGTCTACGCCAGGCCATGCGCGGGATCGACTATGTGGTGCACGCTGCGGCGCTGAAGCAGGTGCCGGCGGCGGAATACAACCCCACCGAGTGCATCCGCACCAACGTCAACGGCGCGGAAAACATCATTGCCGCGGCCATCGACAACGGCGTGAAGAAAGTCATCGCCCTGTCCACCGACAAAGCGGCGAGCCCGGTCAACCTGTACGGCGCGACCAAGCTGCTGTCGGACAAGTTGTTCGTCGCGGCGAACAATATCGCCGGCGACCAGCCGACCCGTTTTGCCGTGGTGCGCTACGGCAACGTAGCTGGCTCCCGGGGCTCGGTGGTGCCGTTTTTCAGCCAGCTGATCGCCGAAGGCGCCCGCGAGTTGCCGATCACCGACGCGCGCATGACCCGTTTCTGGATCACCCTGGATCACGGGGTGCAGTTCGTGCTCGACAGCTTCTCGCGCATGCATGGCGGTGAAGTCTTCGTGCCGAAGATTCCGTCGATCCGGATCGTCGACCTGGCGCGTGGCATGGCGCAAAACCTTCCGCACAAGCAGGTGGGCATTCGTCCGGGGGAAAAACTCCACGAGCTGATGGTGCCGCTGGATGACGCGCGCATGACCCTGGAGTTCACCGATCACTACACCATCCAGCCGTCGATCCGCTTTACCAACGTCAACGTCGACTTTGCCGTGGACGGCCTGGGCGAACAGGGGCGGCCGGTGGGCGAGGCGTTCGAATACCGCTCCGACACCAATCCGCATTTCCTCTCGGTGGGCCAGATCGCCGAGCTGCATGCCAGGTTGCCGGCATGATTCCCTACGGGCGCCAGAGTCTCGACCAGGCGGACATCGATGCGGTGGTCGCGGTGCTGCGGTCCGACTGGCTGACCCAGGGGCCGACCATCGAACGCTTCGAGCAGGCCATGGCCGCTCGCTGCGAGGCCGGCCATGGCGTGGCGGTGTGCAATGCCACGGCGGCCTTGCACATCGCCTGCCTGGCCGCCGGTCTGGGGCCGGGAGACCGGCTGTGGACCACGCCCAATACTTTCCTGGCCTCGGCCAACTGCGGACGTTATTGCGGCGCCGAGGTGGACTTCGTCGATATCGACCCGCACACCTGGAACATGGATGCCCGGGCGTTGGCGCATAAGCTTGAGGCCGCCGAGCGCACGGGCAGACTGCCCAAGGTGGTGGTGGCGGTGGCGTTTTCCGGGCAAAGCTGCGACATGCGTGCCATGGCGCAGCTGGCGCAGCGTTATGGCTTCGTGCTGATCGAGGATGCCTCCCACGCGGTGGGCGCCTCCTATGCCGGGCGGCCGGTGGGCTGTGGCGAATTCGCGGCGATGACGGTGTTCAGCTTTCATCCGGTGAAAATCATCACCAGCGCCGAGGGCGGCATGGTCCTGACCAACAGCCCGCAGTTGGCGGACCGCTTGCGCCGCTTGCGCAGCCACGGCATGACCCGCGACCCGGCGCAGATGACCGAGCCCAGCCACGGCCCCTGGTACTACCAGCAGACCGAGCTGGGTTTCAATTACCGCATCACCGATCTGCAGGCAGCCCTGGGCTTGTCCCAACTGGACAAGCTCGACGCTTTCATTGCCCGGCGCCGGCAGCTGGCGGCCCGTTATGACCGCCTGCTGGCCGATCTGCCGCTGACCCTGCCACAGGCTCAGGAGCAGGCGCAGTCGGCCTGGCATCTGTACGTGGTGCGCTTGCAGCCCGAGCGCATCCGCCGCACCCATCGCGAGGTGTTCGAGGCATTGCGCGAGGCCGGGGTCGGGGTCAATCTGCATTACATCCCGGTGCATCTGCAGCCGTATTACCGCGACCTGGGATTCACCGTGGGGGATTTCCCCGAGGCCGAGCGCTACTACGGCGAAGCCATCAGCCTGCCGCTGTTTCCGGCGCTGGACGATGAGCAGCAGACGTATGTGGTCGAGCAATTGCGCCAGCTTATCCAGGAGCCCGCCCAGCCTTGAGTGCCATCGCGATCATTCCCGCCCGTGGCGGCAGCAAACGCATAGCGCGCAAGAACCTCAAGCCGTTCGACGGCGTGCCGATGATTGCCCGCTCGATTGCCACGGCGCTGCGCTCCGGGTTGTTCGATCAGGTGCTGGTCAGTACCGACGACCCGGAGATCGCCGAGCTGGCCAGGGCCAGCGGCGCCACGGTGCCATTCATGCGTCCGGCCGAGCTGGCGGACGATTTCACCGGCACCGGGCCGGTGATCGTGCATGCCTTGAATGCGTTGCGCGAGCGTGGCGAGACCTTCGATTACGCCTGCTGCATTTACGCCACCGCGCCCTTGTTGCAACTGCGCTATCTGCGCCAGGGCTTGGCGGCGCTGGAGGCTCAGCCTGAAAAGTCCTTCGCCTTTTCCGTGTGCAGCTTTGCGTTTCCGGTGCAGCGCGCCCTGACCCTGGACGAGCAGGGCGTGTTGACTGCGCTTTATCCGGAGTTTCGCAACACACGCTCCCAGGACCTGCCGCCGGCCTATCAGGATGCCGGGCAGTTCTATTGGGGGCGCAGCGAGGCCTGGTTGCGCGGCGACCTGGTGTTTTCCCCGCTCAGCCTGCCGGTGATCCTGCCGCGCCATCTGGTGCAGGACATCGACACCGAGGAAGACTGGCTGCGCGCGGAGTATCTGTACGCGGCGCTGAAAGCCGGTGGAGAGCTGGAGTGAGAGTGCTGATCCGGGCCGACGCCTCACCGGCCATTGGCAGCGGCCATATCGCCCGCTGCCTGACCCTGGCCAGGGCGTTGCACGAGCAGGGCGCCACAGTGGCTTTCGCTTGCCGAAGCTTGCCCGGGCAGCAATTGGACCGCCTGGCCGGACTGGGTTTCCAGACGTTCGCCCTGCCGGCGAGTTATCCGGGTGAATGCGCGCAGGACATCGAGGCGCCCTTGCCCTGGCAGGCGGATATCGCCGCCTTGCGGGCAGCGTTGCAGGATCAGCCGCGATTCGATTGGGTGCTGGTCGATCACTACGGCCTCGACCGGCAGTGGCAGCAGGCGGCACGGCAATGGGCGCCACGGATTGCCGCCATCGATGACCTGGCCAACCGGCGGCACGGGGTCGATCTGTTGCTCGACCAGAACTTCAGCGGCACGCCCCAGGCCTATGCCGGCCTGATCGACGCCGAGTGCCGGGCGTTGCTGGGGCCGCACTTCGCCTTGCTGCGCGAGGAGTTCCATTGTCCGCCGATCGCCATTCGCGAGCGAGCGAGTCGGGTGCTGGTGAATTTCGGTGGTTTCGATGCGGCCAGCCAGACCCACAAGGCGATGCTGGCCTTGAGTGCGTTCGACGACCTGCAGGTGGATTTTGTCGCCGGGGCCGGCAACCCGGCCTGGGCACAGATGCAGGAACTGGCGGCCGGTCGCGGGCATTGGCGTTTGCACGCCTATGTCAGTGATTTTTCCCGCTTGATGGCCGAGGCGGACCTGTTTATCGGCGCCGGTGGCGGCACCAGTTGGGAGCGCGCCGCCCTGGGCCTGCCGACCCTGTGCATCAGCGTGGCCGGCAATCAAGAGGCCAATGCCCGGCTGCTGGCCGAGGCGGGCGTGCATGTCTACCTGGGGCCCAGCGAGCAGGTGAGTGTCGAGCAGATCCGCCAGGCGGTCGCGGCGCTCGTTGGCGATTACCCGTTGCGCCAGAGCCTGGCGCAGCGCTCCCGGCAGCTGGTGGACGGGCAGGGTGCATCGCGGGTGGCGGCGGCCCTGTTCGAGATGACCGGCAATCCATTGCGCCGTGCCGGAGATGATCTGGGCACTGATGAATTTACGCGTGAATCGAAGGAAAACCCCAATGACTAGTTTCAAGATCGGCTCGCGCTCGATCGGCGCCGGCTCGCCGCCGTTCATCATTGCCGAGATGAGCGGCAACCATAACCAGTCGCTGGACGTTGCCCTGCAGATCGTCGAGGCCGCGGCCAAGGCCGGCGCCCATGCCTTGAAGTTGCAGACCTATACCGCCGACACCATGACTCTGGACCTGGACCACGGCGAATTCTTCATCAAGGATCCGGCCAGTCTCTGGGCCGGCTCTTCGCTGTATGCCCTGTATGAAAAAGCCCACACACCCTGGCAGTGGCACGCACCGATCTTCGCCCGCGCCAGGGAACTGGGGATGCTGGCGTTCTCCACGCCGTTCGATGAGAGCGCGGTGGACTTCCTCGAAAGCCTCGAGGTGCCGGCCTACAAGATCGCCAGTTTCGAAAACACCGACCTGCCGCTGATCCGTCGGGTGGCGGCCACCGGCAAGCCGCTGATCATTTCCACCGGCATGGCCAGCATCGCCGAGCTGGACGAAAGCGTGCGCGCCGCCCGGGAGGCCGGCTGCAAGGATTTGGTGCTGCTCAAGTGCACCAGCACCTACCCGGCTTCGCCGGAAAACAGCAACATCCTGACCATTCCCCATCTGCGCCAGCTGTTCGGCTGCGAGGTCGGTTTGTCCGACCACTCCATGGGTGTCGGGGTTTCAGTGGCCGCCGTGGCGCTGGGCGCTACTGTGGTGGAGAAACACTTCACCCTTGACCGCGCCGCTGGCGGGGTGGATGCGAGTTTTTCCCTGGAACCGGCGGAGCTGCACAGCCTGGTGGTGGAAACCGAACGTGCCTGGCAGGCCCTGGGCCAGGTGCGTTACGGCGCGACCGAGGCCGAGCGGCAGTCGGTGTTGTACCGCCGTTCCCTCTATGTCACCCGCGATATGGCGGCGGGGGAGGTGTTCAGCAGCGATAACGTCCGGGCCATCCGTCCGGGCCTGGGGCTGGCCCCCAAGCACATCGACGCGGTCCTCGGGCGTTGCGCGCGCCAGACCCTCAAGCGCGGTACCGCACTGGATTGGGCATTTGTCGAATAGCCGTTTGTATGGCTGATTCGGCAAAATAGCGTGACCTGCGAGTCATAACGCGCATCTTCACTGTATTGTATTGATCGGGGAGATGGCGCCTGGCCGGTAAACGGCGCAGTGATAGCCTTTTATTCTTCCCGCTGTCGCCTGTCAGGGGCGCCAGGATGTCTGTTTGTCGGCAGCCCCGGTCCGGTGGTCGGGGTATTCAGCTGTTTATTATTGGGAAGCCGTAATGATTGGCATAAAGAGCATTGCGAGCTACGTGCCTGTAGCCGGCGTAGACAATTACGCACAAGGTGCAAAATTCGAGAAGGATGAAGAGTTCATCCTGGGCAAGATCGGTTCGGCCTTCCTGCCGCGCAAAGACGCCACGCAGGAAACCTCGGACCTGTGTGTCGAAGCAGTCAATGCGCTGTTCGCCAACAACCCGCAACTGTCGCGCGAGTCGATCGACGCGCTGATCGTCGTCACCCAGAACGGCGACGAAGAAGGCCTGCCGCACACCGCCGCCATCGTCCAGGACAAGCTGGGCCTGCCGACCCACGTCGCGGCCTTCGATATTTCCCTGGGCTGCTCCGGTTATGTCTATGGCATCTACGCGCTCAAGGGCTTCATGGAAGCCGCGGGCCTGAAGAACGGCCTGCTGGTCACCGCCGACCCTTACTCGAAGATCGTCGATCCGGAAGACCGCAACACCACCATGCTGTTCGGCGATGCGGCGACCGCTACCTGGATGGGCGAAGACGCTCCCTGGCAGCTGGGCAAGGCCAAGTTCGGCACCGACGGTTCCGGCGCTCCACACTTGAAAGTCACCGATGGCGTGTTTTTCATGAATGGCCGCCAGGTATTCAACTTTGCCCTGCTGAAAGTCCCGGCGCATTTGAACGAGCTGCTGGATGAGTCCGGCCTGAAGGCTGAGCAGATCGATGCGTTCTGTATCCACCAGGGCAGTGCGGCGATCGTCGATGCCGTGGCGCGCCGTTTCGAAGGCGAGCCGGAGAAGTTCATCAAGGACATGGTCGAGACCGGTAACACCGTATCGTCGAGCATTCCGCTGCTGCTGGAAAAGCACGTGCTCGAGTCGAAGTGGCAACGTGTGGCCCTGAGTGGCTTCGGTGTAGGGCTGTCCTGGGGCTCGGCGATTATCTATCGCCCATGAGTTGATCCCGCGGCATCCAAAAATAGCGCCCAGGGTGTACCCTGAGCGCTATTTTTTTTGCATGAAGATAGGCGAGACAGCATGAGCGAAAGCTTCGAGGGCAATGCCCAGGCAATACAGGCTCGCTGGCCGCGACTGCTCGAGCGGTTGCTGGCGGAAGACAGTGCTGGGTTGCAGGCGGATCTGGTCGAAGGCCTGGGTTCGACCTTGAGTATTTCCGGCATTCAGCTCACCAGTCGCCACGATCGCACCGCGGAAGCTCGGATCCAGGCGGCGAGCCTGCCGGCCGACAGTCCGGTGATCCATCTGTACGGCACCGGCTTGGGTGACTTGCAGCAGATACTGCTGGAAAACCCGGCGCTGCAACGCTTGCAGGTGCACATCTTGAACGGCGCGGTGTTTGCGCTGGTGCTGCAATTGCTCGATCAGCAGGCCTGGTTGAACGATCCTCGAGTCGAACTGGGTTATGCCGGCGATCTGGCGGAAATCCAGCTGCCGTTCTTCGCCTTGCCCTCCGAGCTGGTGCTGGCGGATGACTACAACGCCAAGATCCGCGATCGCCTGGTCAGTGAGGTGCACCTGGCCTTCAATAACCGCGACTTCGTGGCCGATTCCCCGGAGGTCGCCCAACGCCTGCAAGCGAGTGCCGAGCTGGTGGCCAGCGACAATGACGTGGCGCAGCTGTTCGGTAGCCAGCCGGGGCGCGAGATCTTTGTGATTGCCACCGGGCCGAGCCTGGAGCGGCACTTCGAACGCTTGCGCGAGATTCGCGCCCAGGCCCGGCGTCCCCTGTTTATCTGTGTCGATACCGCCTACCGACCATTGCTCAAACAGGGGATCGAGCCGGATATCGTGGTCAGCATCGATCACCGGATTTCCAGCCTGCACCTGCCGCCAGAAAAATCGGCAGCCATCACTCTGGTCTATCTGCCGATGGTCGACCCGCAGATTCTGGCGCTCTGGCAGGGACCGCGTTACGTGGGGTATTCCGCCAGCCCGATTTACACGCGGATACGCGAGCAATTGCCCAAGGCGCAGCTGTATGTCGGTGGCAGCGTGATTCATCCCGCGGTGGACCTGGCGGTAAAAATGGGCGCCGAGCAGGTCACCTTGTTCGGTGCCGACTTTGCCTTCCCGATGAACAAGACGCATGCCGGCTGGCTCGACGGCGAGTTGGGGCCGCAGCTGGGCGCGGCCCGGCACTGGGTGCTGGACGGGCATGGCCAGCGAGTCAGGACCCAACTCAATTTCCGCAGTTACCTGTGCGAGCTGGAGCGGTTTATCGCCGGTCATCCACGGGTGCGCTTCTATAACAGCAGTCGGGACGGGGCGATGATTGCCGGGACGACCTACCATCCGGAGTTCAGCCAATGAGCGCGATCGAGGGGCTGATCGCCCGCTTGCAGCAATGCGCCGAGGGCTTCCGCCTGGGGCACGATGTCGAGACGGCCGTGACCATGGTCCAGTTGATGGGGGCGATCCAGCCGCTGATCGATACCGCGCCGCCAGCGCAGCGCCAGGACTGGGAGACTTTGCTTGGCCTGATGTTCGAATGTCAGCAAGGGCAAAACTGGCTGGCCCTGGCCGACTACCTGCAATATGAATGCGTTGAAGTGCTGCGCTCCCTCTCTGCTGGCTGAAGCATTCCCTGCCTGCGCGGGTGATCTTCGCGCCCGGACCTTCTCCGGCATTTTCCTGGCGCCATTTTTCCACGTATTTAAAAATGCCGAGCCCTTGATTTACGGGGGGTGGCACGCTGATGGCAAATTTTTTTGAAAATCCCCTAAAGCAACTTGCATTGCCGACGATAACTATTACGAAGGTTCTCTAGGCCATACCCGGCGGTTGCCAGGGCCGGAAGCCGCAGTACCCAACCAACGAGGAATTCGTCATGGCTTTAACAGTAAACACTAACGTCACATCGTTGAACGTTCAGAAGAACCTGAACCGCGCTTCCGACGCTCTGTCGACTTCGATGACTCGCCTGTCTTCCGGCCTGAAAATCAACAGTGCAAAAGACGACGCCGCCGGCCTGCAAATCGCTACCCGTATGACTTCGCAGATCCGCGGTCAGACCATGGCGATCAAAAACGCCAACGACGGTATCTCCATCGCTCAGACCGCTGAAGGCGCGATGCAGGAATCCACCAACATCCTGCAACGTATGCGCGAACTGGCTATTCAATCGCGAAACGACTCCAACGGTACCGCTGACCGTGTTGCACTGAACAAAGAATTCGCTTCGATGTCGGACGAGCTGACTCGTATCGCCAAGTCGACCAACCTGAACGGCAAGAACCTGATCGACGGCAGTGCTGGCACCATGACCTTCCAGGTCGGTTCCAACACCGGTGCTACCAACCAGATCACCATCACTCTGGCCAGCGGCTTCGACGCTGCAACTCTGAGCGTAGGTTCTGCAACCATCGCCATCACCGGTAACAGCAGCGCCACCGCCGAAGCCAGCACCAAGGCTTCGATCGACGCAATCGAAAAGGCCCTGGCAACCATCAACTCCAGCCGTGCTGACCTCGGTGCTGCACAAAACCGTCTGACCAGCACCATTTCCAACCTGCAGAACATCAACGAAAACGCCAGTGCTGCACTGGGTCGCGTACAAGATACCGACTTCGCTGCTGAAACTGCGCAGATGACCAAGCAGCAGACTCTGCAACAAGCTTCCACCGCAGTTCTGGCCCAGGCCAACCAACTGCCGTCCGCTGTACTGAAACTGCTTCAGTAATAGCTGGCTAAGCTTTGGCGGGGGAGTGCGCTGGTCGCGCTCTCTCGCTTTTTACTTTAAGAGGTGATGGACATGGATATGAGCATGAAGCTGAACTTGTCTTATCCAACAGCCAAGCCGGCAACGCCTGTTGCTGACAAGCCTGTGGAGAAGCCTCAAGCGGACGTTGTGGCGCTGTCGACTGTCAAGGAAGAGAGTAAGAGTGCGCAAACCGAGCAGGACAAACTGAAAATGGCCATTCAGGAAATTGAAAAGTTTGTGCAATCGGTCAAACGTAATCTGGAATTCTCTATCGACGAGCCTTCTGGCAAGGTCGTCGTCAAGGTCATTGCCAGCGACTCCGGTGAGGTGATTCGTCAGATCCCCAACGAAGAAGTCCTGAAGTTGGCCAATAGTTTGAATGATGCGAGCAGCTTGTTGTTCAGCGCTAAAGTCTGACAGCTGGCATGAAATTTGTTGCTATGTTCTTTTGGGCGTTGTAATGGTCAAAAGACCGGCGACACACTGAAGGGAGATCTCCATGGCAAGTCCAATTCTACCGGGTACCGGTCTAGGCTCCGGCCTCGATACTGGTGCTATCGTCAAAGCCTTGGTAAACGCTGACAAAGCGCCCAAGCAAGGTCAGATCGACCGGGGAACTGCGAACAACACCGCAAGCATCTCCGGCATCGGCACCTTGAAGTCTTTGTTGTCGACCTTTCGGACCACCATTACCGAACTCAGCAGCAAGACCAATCCGCAATTTCCCGGCTATGCCGCCACCACTTCCGACAACAAGTATGTAACGGCGGTCGCTGGCAACACCGCGGTCAACGGCAACTATGTCGTCTCGGTCGGCAATCTTGCGACCGCCTCGAAAGTCACCAGTGCTGCCTTCGCTGGTGGCGCTACCAGTGCTATTCCGACTGGTACCCTGAAAATCAGTCAAAATGGCACTAACTACAATCTCGATATAAAAGCTGGCGCTACCTTGCAGTCGGTACGTGACTCGATCAACGCCGACGCATCGCTCAAGAGCGCGGGTATCAGCGCGAACATCGTGACCGATTCCTTTGGATCGCGTTTGGTGGTGGGTTCGACCACTACCGGTGCGGGGTCCGATATTTCTCTGAGTGGCATTGCCGGTCTGGAAATCGACGGTAGCAACGTCGTGGGCGCTTCCGGTTCGCCGATGACCGCCACTTCCGCCGGCTCCATTGGTGCCTTGGCCAGGGATGCCAATTTCACTGTTGACGGCATGGCCTTGACCAGCAAGAGCAACGCCGTGGACAAGGCGGTTTCCGGGATGACCTTCAATCTGGTCGCGCCAGGCACCTCGACCATCACCGTCGCGGCCAATACCGATGGTTTGAAGGCTTCGATCCAGAAGTTCGTCGACGCCTACAACGCGGTGGCCAACAGTGTGACCGCGCTGACCAAGCCGTCCCTGGATGACAATGGCAAGCTGACTATCCCGGCGCAGCTGACCGGCGACTCGTTGCCGCGTTCGATCCTGGCGGCCATTCGTGCGCCGCTGTCTGAGGTCGGGTCTGGTGACAAGCTGACCGTTCTGTCGCAATTGGGGGTTACCACCAACCCGAAGACCGGTGCCCTGGATTTCGATTCCACCAAGTTCACCGCGGCGATGAACGACAAAAAGCTGGGTGGCGAGGTGCAGACCCTGTTCACCGGTGAAAACGGCCTGCTAAGTCGCATGGACGACGCCATCAAGCCTTTTGCCCAGACTGGCGGTGTTCTCGATCAGCGCACCACTGAGCTAAACAAGGCCAAGGCCAAGCTGACTCTGGATCAGGAGGCCCTGGATCGTCGTATCGAAACTCTGACGACGGTACTGACCAAGAAGTACAACGACATGGACACCCTGGTGGGCAAGTTGAAAGCCACCGCGAGCAACATCACCTCGATGTTCGAGGCGTTGACTGCGCAACAGAAAGGCTGATTGATACCAGGCGCCAAAAGCCCGGCAACGTTTGTAGCGTTCCGGGCTTTTGGCTTTTGATCTAAAGTTTTTTGACGCCCGGTCGATACGCTGGTTATACGAACCCTTGAGTTTTGATGAGGTAGAACATGAATCCGATGTTAGCCCTTCGGCAATACCAGAAGATTGGTGCCCAGGCGCAGACTTCCGAAGCCAGCCCCCATCGTCTGGTGCAGATGCTGATGGAAGGCGGCCTGGATCGTATCGCCCAGGCCAAGGGGGCGATGGAGCGCAAGGATATTCCCGGCAAGGGTGTGTTCATCAGCAAGGCCATCGGCATTATCGGCGGCTTGCGTGAAGGGCTCGATCTGGAAAACTCACTCGACACCCTGGGCGATCTGGATGGCTTGTACACCTACATGATGACGCGCCTCACCGAGGCGAACATCAAGACCGATCCAAAGATTCTCGACGAGGTCGCCGATCTGCTGCGCACCGTCAAGGAAGGCTGGGATGCCATCGCTGCGCCGGGTCCGCAGTTCTAAGGAGATCACCATGAGTCTTGTATTGCAGCGCATCGAAGAAACCCGTGAAGCACTGGTCGCCGCCCTGGCCGAGCGTAATTGGGAAGCGATCGGTCAGTTGGATCTGGCCTGCCGTTCCTGCATGGAAGACATCTTGAGTGAAGCTCCGGAAGATGAAGCCGCGTTGCGCGAGAATTTGCAGGAACTGTTGGGGGTTTATCGGCAGCTTCTTGAAGTGACGACAGGGGAGCGTCAGGCGATAGTCGACGAGATGTCGCAGATCCATCAAGCACAGAACGCGGCAAAGGTTTACCATCTGTTCGGTTAATTAACCCCTAAGTTAATCCGAATCCAGTGCGCCATAAATTTGACTGTGCACGCTTTTTTGACTTAACTAGTGGCTGTTTTCAGATTTCAGACGTCTATCAGGCTCAAAATGCCTACAAGCGTCTAGCTTGCCCTGATTCCGGGCATTGAGTTGACTAGGGAAGTTGCTATTGCATGTGGCGTGAAACCAAAATTCTGCTGATTGATGACGATAGCGTCCGCCGCCGCGACCTGGCGGTGATTTTAAATTTTCTTGGCGAAGAAAATTTACCCTGCGGTAGCCATGACTGGCAGCAGGCTGTCGGCTCATTGTCATCCAGTCGTGAAGTAATCTGTGTCCTCATCGGGACTGTAAATGCTCCTGGTGCACTTTTGGGCCTGTTAAAGACACTCTCAACCTGGGATGAGTTCCTTCCAGTTTTGTTAATGGGCGATAATTCTTCCATTGACTTGCCGGAAGACCAGCGTCGTCGAGTGCTTTCCACCCTGGAAATGCCACCCAGCTACAGCAAGTTGCTCGATTCCCTGCATCGCGCCCAGGTCTATCGTGAGATGTACGATCAGGCCCGCGAGCGCGGTCGCCATCGCGAACCCAACCTCTTTCGCAGTCTGGTCGGCACCAGCCGGGCGATCCAGCATGTCCGGCAGATGATGCAGCAAGTGGCCGATACCGACGCCAGCGTGCTGATCCTCGGCGAGTCCGGGACTGGCAAGGAAGTGGTGGCGCGTAACCTGCACTATCACTCCAAGCGTCGCGAAGCGCCGTTCGTGCCCGTCAACTGTGGTGCGATTCCGGCCGAGTTGCTGGAGAGCGAACTGTTCGGCCATGAGAAGGGCGCCTTCACCGGGGCCATCACCAGCCGTGCCGGGCGTTTCGAACTGGCCAACGGCGGCACCCTGTTCCTCGACGAAATCGGCGATATGCCGCTGCCGATGCAGGTCAAGCTGTTGCGCGTGCTGCAGGAGCGTACCTTCGAGCGCGTGGGCAGCAACAAGACCCAGAGCGTCGATGTGCGGATTATCGCCGCGACTCACAAGAACCTCGAGAGCATGATCGAGGTCGGCAGTTTCCGCGAAGACCTGTACTACCGCCTGAACGTGTTCCCGATCGAGATGGCGCCGCTGCGTGAGCGGGTGGAAGACATTCCGCTGCTGATGAACGAGCTGATCTCGCGCATGGAGCATGAGAAGCGCGGTTCGATCCGCTTCAACTCCGCGGCGATCATGTCGCTCTGCCGCCATGGCTGGCCGGGCAACGTCCGCGAGTTGGCCAACCTGGTGGAGCGCATGGCGATCATGCATCCCTACGGCGTGATCGGCGTGGTCGAATTGCCGAAGAAATTCCGCTATGTCGACGACGAAGACGAGCAGTTGGTGGACAGCCTGCGCAGTGATCTGGAAGAGCGGGTGGCGATCAATGGTCATACACCGGACTTCGCCGCCACCGCCATGCTGCCGCCGGAAGGCCTGGATCTGAAGGACTACCTCGGTGGTCTGGAGCAGGGCCTGATCCAGCAGGCGCTCGACGACGCCAATGGCATTGTCGCGCGGGCTGCGGAGCGCCTGCGTATTCGCCGCACCACGCTGGTGGAAAAAATGCGCAAGTACGGCATGAGCCGTCGTGAGGGTGATGAACAGGCGGATGATTGACGCCTGTTTTTTAACCTGTTGAAAACCGGGCAGTTTTTTTCCGGCACGGGTATTGCTAAGTCTCTCTCAACGTTCCGTTTAACTGACGGTCAGCCACGCGAGAGAGCACGATGCCCCAAGCCGCCCAGATGTCTCCTGTTCCTGAAAGCCAGGGGCAAACGTCGTCCGTAGAGCAGGCAAGCCGGCTTGGCCTTGAGCAGGCGTTCGCCTTGTTCAACCAGATGTCGAGCCAGCTTACCGACTCCTACAGCATGCTTGAGGCTCGGGTGACCGAGCTCAAGGGCGAACTGGCCGTGGTCAGCGCCCAGCGCATGCAGGAGCTGGCGGAAAAAGAGCGTCTGGCCAACCGTCTGCAAAACCTCCTCGATCTGTTGCCTGGCGGCGTCATTGTCATCGACGCCCAGGGCATTGTCCGCGAAGCCAACCCTGCCGCCTGCGACCTGCTGGGCCTGCCTCTCGAGGGCGAACTCTGGCGGCATGTCATCGCCCGTTGTTTCGCGCCACGGGAAGACGACGGCCATGAGATTTCGTTGAAGGATGGGCGGCGGTTGTCGATCTCCACCCGTTCGCTGGATGCCGAGCCGGGCCAATTGGTGCTGCTCAACGACCTGACTGAAACCCGTCACCTGCAAGATCAGCTGGCCCGCCATGAGCGCCTGTCGTCCCTGGGGCGCATGGTGGCGTCCCTGGCGCATCAGATCCGTACGCCACTGTCCGCCGCGCTGCTGTATGCCAGTCACCTGACCGAGCAGGAGCTGCCTGTCGCCACCCAGCAGCGCTTTGCCGGGCGGCTGAAGGAGCGGTTGCATGAGCTGGAGCATCAGGTCCGCGACATGCTGGTGTTTGCCCGAGGCGAGTTGCCGCTGACCGATCGCGTGACGCCCAAGGCGCTATTGCAGTCGCTGCAGGCGGCGGCCCTGACCCATGTGCAGGACGTGCCCGTGCGCTGGCAGTGCGACAGCCCTGCGGGTGAGTTGCTGTGCAGCCGCGACACGCTGGTGGGGGCGGTGCTCAACCTGATCGAGAACGCCATCCAGGCCAGTGCCGGCCAGGTGCGCCTGAAAGTCCATCTTTATACCCGTGGCAACAGCTTGCGGTTGTGCGTCAGCGATAGCGGCAGCGGTATCGACGCTGCGGTACTGGCGCGTTTGGGTGAACCGTTTTTCACCACCAAGACCACTGGAACCGGACTGGGGCTGACAGTCGTCAAGGCGGTGGCGCGTGCCCATCAGGGAGAATTGCTGCTGCGCTCGCGTCCTGGGCGCGGTACATGTGCGCTGGTGGTTCTGCCACTGTTCTGCGGCGCTCAAGGAGTGGAGTGAAGGTAATGGCAATCAAGGTTCTACTGGTTGAAGACGATCGCGCCCTGCGCGAAGCCCTGGCGGATACGCTGCTGTTGGCCGGTCATGACTACAAGGCGGTCGGCAGTGCGGAGGAAGCGCTGGAGGCGGTGTCTGGCGAGTCGTTCAGCCTGGTGGTCAGCGACGTCAACATGCCGGGCATGGACGGTCATCAGTTGCTGGGCTTGCTGCGTGCGCGCCAGCCGCAATTGCCGGTATTGCTGATGACCGCCCATGGTGCGGTCGAGCGTGCGGTCGAGGCCATGCGTCAAGGCGCCGCCGACTACCTGGTCAAGCCCTTCGAGCCCAAGGCCCTGCTGGATCTGGTGGCGCGACATGCCCTGGGTTGCCTTGGGGCTGCCGAGGGCGAAGGGCCGGTGGCATTCGAGCCGGCCAGCGCTCAACTGCTCGAACTAGCGGCGCGGGTCGCTCGCAGCGATTCCACCGTATTGATCTCGGGCGAGTCCGGTACCGGTAAAGAGGTGCTGGCGCGTTACATCCACCAGCAGTCCCATCGCTCCAGCCAGCCCTTTATCGCCATCAACTGCGCGGCGATTCCGGACAACATGCTCGAAGCCACACTGTTCGGTCACGAGAAGGGCGCCTTTACCGGCGCCATCGCCGCCCAGCCCGGCAAGTTCGAACAGGCCGATGGCGGTACCCTGCTGCTGGACGAGATTTCCGAAATGCCCCTGGCCCTGCAGGCCAAGCTGCTGCGGGTGTTGCAGGAGCGCGAAGTCGAGCGGGTCGGGGCGCGCAAGCCCATCGCCCTGGATATCCGGGTAGTGGCGACCACCAACCGCGACCTGGCCGGCGAAGTGGCCGCGGGGCGGTTCCGGGAAGACCTTTACTATCGGCTGTCGGTATTCCCGCTGGCGTGGCGCCCGCTG
Source organism: Pseudomonas sp. GW821-FHT09E12 (assembly GCF_059416085.1). Classification (NCBI taxonomy): domain Bacteria; kingdom Pseudomonadati; phylum Pseudomonadota; class Gammaproteobacteria; order Pseudomonadales; family Pseudomonadaceae; genus Pseudomonas; species Pseudomonas sp. GW821-FHT09E12. Next base: position 122,706 of record NZ_JBWKOM010000011.1, read on the forward strand.
CGCGAACGTACCGCCGATATCCTGCCGCTGGCCGAGCGCCTGCTGGCCAAACACGTCAATAAAATGAAACACGCTGCCGCGCGGCTGTCGGCTGAAGCGCAGGCGTGCCTGCTCGGTTATCCATGGCCGGGCAACGTGCGCGAACTGGACAACGCCATCCAGCGCGCACTGATCCTGCAGCAGGGCGGTCTGATCCAGCCGGAAGATTTCTGCCTGGGCGGACCGCTGGCCTGTGCGCCGCTGCCTGCCATGGCGCCCGCCGCGGTGGCGATGGTGCGCAGTGCGCCGGTGGAGGCCGAGGTGCCGCCAGCCGAGTCGGCAGGGGCCTTGGGCGACGATCTGCGGCGTCGGGAGTTCCAGATGATCATCGACACCTTGCGCACCGAGCGTGGCCGACGCAAGGAGGCGGCCGAGCGCCTGGGTATCAGCCCGCGAACCTTGCGCTACAAGCTGGCGCAAATGCGCGATGCCGGAATGGATGTCGAGGCGTATCTGTTTGCAACATGAGTCGTTTAAGGCTGAAGCCATGCAGGCTTTTGTTCGGTGTCGCCGCGGAGCTGGCACCCTTGTTGCTAACACCTCACTAACCGCTGCGTGAGTGTCAAAAAATTGCGGGTCGTCGGAGAGAGTAGACCATGAGCCAAGGTATTGAATTTAATCGGTTGATGTTGGACATGCGGGCCATGCAAATGGACGCCATGGCCCAGCCAAAATCGGCCGCGGTGCCGCAGGTGAGCGGCAGCAGTTTTTCCGACATGCTTGGGCAGGCGGTGAACAAGGTCAACGACACTCAGCAGGCGTCCAGCCAGCTGGCCAGTGCCTTCGAGATCGGCAAGAGCGGTGTCGACCTGACCGACGTGATGATTTCCTCGCAGAAGGCCAGTGTGTCCTTCCAGGCGTTGACCCAGGTGCGCAACAAGCTGGTTCAGGCGTACCAAGACATCATGCAGATGCCGGTTTAAGGACGAGATTGAGTCATGGCAGAAGCAGTCGCCGATAACGTACCGGCCAAGGCCACTCCGACAGAAGGCAAGCCGCCGCTGTTCGGGTTGTCCTTTCTGGAAAACCTCTCCGAGATGACCATGTTGCGTCAGGTTGGCCTCATGGTCGGTCTGGCTGCCAGCGTGGCGATTGGTTTTGCCGTGGTATTGTGGTCCCAGCAACCCGATTACCGTCCGTTGTACGGCAGCCTTGCCGGCATGGACGCCAAGCAGGTCATGGACACCCTGGCCTCCGCCGACATTCCCTACACCGTCGAACCCAACTCCGGTGCCTTGCTGGTCAAGGCCGACGACCTGTCGCGCGCGCGCCTCAAGCTGGCCGCTGCCGGCGTGGCTCCGGGCGACGGCAATATCGGTTTCGAGATTCTCGATAAAGAGCAGGGCCTGGGCACCAGCCAGTTCATGGAGGCGACCCGTTACCGTCGTGGCCTGGAAGGCGAGCTGGCGCGGACTATTTCCAGCCTGAACAACGTCAAGGGCGCACGCGTGCATCTGGCGATTCCGAAAAGCTCGGTGTTCGTGCGCGACGAGCGCAAGCCCAGCGCTTCGGTACTGGTCGAGCTGTATTCCGGCCGTTCGCTGGAACCGGGCCAGGTGGTGGCCATCGTCAATCTGGTGGCGACCAGCGTTCCCGAGTTGAGCAAGTCGCAGATCACCGTGGTCGACCAGAAGGGCAACCTGCTCTCCGACCAGGCGGAAAACTCCGAACTGACCATGGCCGGCAAGCAATTCGACTACAGCCGCCGCATGGAAAGCATGCTGACCCAGCGTGTGCACAACATCCTGCAGCCGATCCTCGGCAACGACCGCTATAAGGCTGAAGTGTCCGCCGATGTGGACTTCAGTGCTGTCGAGTCGACCTCCGAACAGTTCAACCCGGACCAGCCGGCCTTGCGCAGCGAGCAGTCGGTCAATGAACAACGCTCCAGCAGCCTGGGCCCGCAAGGCGTTCCTGGCGCCCTGAGCAACCAGCCGCCGTCGCCGGCCAGCGCACCGCAGACCACCGGTGGCGCCACCGCTGCCGCCGGCATGGTGCAGCCAGGCCAGCCGCTGCTGGATGCCAACGGCCAGCAGATCATGGACCCGGCCACCGGCCAGCCGATGCTGGCGCCGTACCCGAACGACAAGCGTCAACAATCCACCAAGAACTTCGAACTGGATCGCTCCATCAGCCACACCAAGCAACAGCAGGGGCGTCTGAACCGGCTGTCGGTGGCGGTGGTGGTGGACGATCAGGTCAAGGTCAATCCGGCCAACGGTGAAACCAGCCGTGCGCCGTGGAGCGCCGACGAATTGGCGCGCTTTACCCGCCTGGTGCAGGACGCCGTGGGCTTCGACGCCAGCCGTGGCGACAGCGTCAGCGTGATCAACGTGCCGTTCTCGGCCGATCGCGGCGAGGTGATCGCCGACATTCCGTTCTACTCGCAGCCCTGGTTCTGGGACATCGTGAAGCAGGTCCTGGGTGTGCTGTTTATCCTGGTCCTGGTGTTCGGCGTGTTGCGTCCGGTGCTCAACAACATCACCGGTGGCGGCAAGGGCAAGCAACTGGCAGGTCTGGGCAGCGATGTCGAACTCGGCGGCATGGGCGGCCTGGATGGCGAGCTGGCCAACGATCGCGTCAGCCTCGGCGGCCCGCAAAGCATCCTGCTGCCTAGCCCGAGCGAAGGCTATGACGCACAGTTGAACGCAATCAAGAGTCTGGTGGCAGAAGACCCGGGTCGAGTGGCCCAGGTCGTGAAAGAGTGGATTAACGCAGATGAGTGATAACCGAGCCGCTACCGCCAAACTGACCCGGGTCGACAAGGCCGCGATCCTGCTGCTGTCCCTGGGTTCCACCGACGCCGCGCAGGTGCTGCGCCACATGGGCCCCAAAGAGGTCCAGCGAGTGGGCGTGGCCATGGCGCAGATGGGCAACGTGCATCGCGAGCAGGTCGAGCAGGTGATGAGCGAGTTCGTCGACATCGTTGGCGACCAGACCAGCCTTGGCGTGGGCTCCGACGACTATGTGCGCAAGATGCTCACCCAGGCCCTGGGCGAGGACAAGGCCAACGGCCTGATCGACCGCATCCTGCTGGGCGGCAACACCAGCGGCCTGGACAGCCTGAAGTGGATGGAGCCGCGCGCCGTGGCGGACGTGATCCGTTACGAGCACCCGCAGATCCAGGCGATCGTGGTGGCGTACCTCGATCCGGACCAGGCGGGCGAAGTGCTTGGCAACTTCGACCACAAGGCGCGCCTGGACATCATCCTGCGGGTTTCCTCGCTCAATACCGTGCAGCCGGCCGCCCTGAAAGAACTCAACCAGATTCTCGAGAAGCAGTTCGCCGGCAACTCCAACGCCTCGCGTACCACCCTGGGGGGTATCAAGCGCGCTGCCGACATCATGAACTTCCTCGACAGCTCGATCGAAGGCCAGTTGATGGACTCAATCCGCGAAGTCGACGAAGACCTGTCCGGCCAGATCGAAGACCTCATGTTCGTGTTCAACAACCTCGCCGATGTCGACGACCGCGGCATCCAGGCATTGCTGCGCGAAGTGTCTTCCGACGTGCTGGTCCTGGCCCTCAAGGGGTCGGACGAAGGCGTCAAGGAAAAGATCTTCAAGAACATGTCCAAGCGGGCTGCCGAACTGCTGCGCGACGACCTCGAGGCCAAGGGCCCGGTGCGCGTCAGCGATGTGGAAACCGCGCAGAAGGAAATCCTCACCATTGCCCGCCGTATGGCCGAAGCCGGAGAAATCGTTCTCGGCGGGAAGGGCGGCGAAGAAATGATCTAAGGTCGCGTTATGTCGTCCAGCAGTGATGAATCCCACAGCGACCTGATTCGCGCTCGGGACGTCGGTGGTTTCGACGTCTGGGCGCTGCCCAGTTTCGACCCCCATGTACCCGAGCCCGAGCCGGAGCCGGTGGAAGAGCCGCCGGCGCAGATCGAGGAAGTGCCGCTGGAAGAAGTCCAGCCGCTGACCCTCGAAGAGCTCGAGAGCATTCGCCAGGAAGCCTATAACGAAGGCTTCGCCACGGGCGAAAAGGAAGGTTTCCATAGCACCACGCTGAAGGTCCGCCAGGAAGCCGACGTGGCCCTGAGTGCCAAGCTGGAGGCGCTGGAAACGCTGATGGGCAATCTGTTCGAACCCATCGCCGAGCAGGACACACAGATTGAAAAGGCCCTGGTCAACCTGGTGCAGCACATGACGCGCCAGGTGATCCAGCGCGAGCTGGCCATCGACTCCAGCCAGATCGAACACGTCATGCGCGAAGCCCTCAAGCTGCTGCCGCTGGGTGTGGGCAACGTGCGGCTGTACATCAATCCGCAGGATTTCGCCCAGGTCAAAAGCCTGCGCGAGCGCCATGAGGAAAGCTGGCGCATCGTCGAGGACGAAGCCATGTTGCCGGGCGGCTGCCGGGTCGAGACCGAGCACAGCCGGATCGACGCGACCATGGAAACCCGGATCGCCAAGATCATGGACAAGCTGTCCGACCAGCTTCATGAGCAGGCTTTGCATCCCGCCGAATCGGACCTGAGCGTCGAGCTGGGGGCCGCCACCGGCAAGCCCGCCGCGGATGTCGACCCTGTCGACGCCGCGCAGGACCCCGCCGATGCGCCTTGACCGCACCAGCTTCGGCAAGCGCCTGAGCAGCTACGCCGAAGCCACCGAACTGCCGAACCAGCCGATTCTCGAAGGCCGCCTGCTGCGCATGGTCGGCCTGACCCTGGAGGCCGAAGGCCTGCGGGCGGCCATGGGCACGCGCTGCATGGTGATCAACGACGACAGCTATCACCCGGTGCAGGTCGAGGCCGAGGTGATGGGCTTCTCCGGCAGCAAGGTATTTCTGATGCCGGTCGGCAGCGTCGCCGGCATCGCGCCCGGCGCCCGGGTCGTGCCGCTGGCCGATACTGGCCGCCTGCCGATGGGCATGAGCATGCTCGGGCGGGTCCTCGACGGTGCTGGCCGTGCGTTGGACGGCAAAGGCGGGATGAAGGCCGAGGACTGGGTGCCGATGGACGGTCCGACCATCAACCCGCTCAAGCGCGACCCCATCAGCCGGCCGCTGGACGTGGGCATTCGCTGCATCAACGGATTATTGACGGTGGGCCGCGGTCAGCGTCTCGGCCTGTTCGCCGGTACCGGTGTGGGCAAGAGTGTGCTGCTGGGCATGATGACCCGCTTTACTGAGGCCGACATCATCGTGGTCGGTCTGATCGGTGAGCGGGGCCGTGAGGTCAAGGAGTTCATCGAACACATCCTCGGTGAAGAGGGGCTCAAGCGCTCCGTGGTGGTGGCATCGCCGGCGGACGATGCGCCGCTGATGCGCCTGCGCGCGGCCATGTACTGCACGCGTATCGCCGAATACTTTCGGGACAAGGGCAAGAACGTCCTGTTGCTGATGGATTCCCTGACCCGTTTCGCCCAGGCCCAGCGGGAAATCGCCCTGGCCATCGGCGAGCCGCCCGCGACCAAGGGCTATCCGCCGTCGGTCTTCGCCAAGCTGCCGAAACTGGTGGAGCGCGCGGGCAACGCCGAGGCCGGTGGCGGCTCGATCACCGCGTTCTATACCGTGTTGTCCGAAGGCGACGACCAGCAGGACCCGATCGCCGACTCGGCGCGTGGTGTGCTCGACGGGCACATCGTGCTGTCGCGGCGCCTGGCGGAGGAGGGGCATTACCCGGCGATCGATATCGAGGCGTCCATCAGCCGGGTCATGCCGGCGGTGGTGACCCCGGATCATATGACTCGCGCCCAGTATTTCAAGCAGCTGTGGTCGCGTTACCAACAGGCGCGCGACCTGATCAGCGTCGGCGCTTACGTACCGGGCGGCGATCGCGAAACCGACACCGCCATCTCGCTGCAGCCGTCGATGGTTGCGTACCTGCGCCAGGGGCTCAACGACAGCATCAGCCTGGGTGAAAGCGAAGCCCATCTGGAGATGGTTTTCGCTCCGGCGCCGGGCGGTTAATTCGTCATGGCCAACAGCCGTGCCGCGCGTCTGGCGCCGGTGGTCGATATGGCCGAAAGCGCCGAGCGCACCGCCGCCCAGCGCCTGGGGCATTTCCAGGGCCAGGTGCGCCTGGCGGAAAGCAAGCTGGGGGACCTGGAACGCTTTCGTGCCGAATACCAGCAACAGTGGATCGAGCGGGGCAGTGCTGGGGTTTCCGGCCAGTGGCTGATGAACTACCAGCACTTTCTCAATCAGCTGGAAATCGCCGTGGGCCAGCAGCGGCAAAGCCTGGCCTGGCACCAGAACAACCTCAACCGCGCCCGGGAAACCTGGCAGCAGGCCTATGCCCGGGTCGAGGGTTTGCGCAAGCTGGTGCAACGCTACATCGATGAGGCCCGCCAACTGGAAGACAAGCGCGAGCAGAAGCTGCTCGACGAGCTGTCCCAGCGCCTGCCGCGCCAGGATCCGTACTGAGCGCCACCCCATTCGTCGCCGCCAGGCGCTCGTCAGCGACGCTTCGGCGGTTCGGGTTGCCCAGGCTTGTACGGGGTGCTAAACCTTGTACAGATTGCCAATCACAAGGAAGCGAATCATGTCAGTCGTTACTGAAGTTTCACCGGACGGGCACAAACTGACGATTTCGATCAAGGGGCGTTTCGATTTCGGCCGTCATCAAGAGTTTCGCGAGTCCTACGAGCGCCTCAACAAAAGGCCCGACTCCATAGTGGTGGACCTGAAAGACGCCACCTACCTCGACAGTTCCGCCCTGGGCATGCTCCTGTTGCTGCGCGATCACGCCGGCGGCGACGATTCCGACGTGCGAGTGATCAACAGCAACTCGGACGTGCGCAAGATTCTCGCCATTTCCAATTTCGACAAGCTGTTCGACATCAGTTGATCGACATGCAGTCGAGTGAGGCACCTCTGTGCGTGCTGATCGCCGAGGACGGCACCAGCGACCGCATGTTGCTGTCGAGCATCGTCCGGCGCCAGGGGCACGAAGTGCTGACGGCGAGTAACGGCGCCGAGGCGGTGGAGCTGTTCGTCCAGCAGCGCCCGCACCTGGTGTTGATGGACGCGATGATGCCGGTGATGGACGGTTTCGAGGCCGCCCGGCAGATCAAGCGTCTGGCTGGCGAAGCGCTGGTGCCGATCATTTTCCTGACCTCGCTCACTCAGAGCGAGGCGTTGGCGCGCTGCCTGGAAGCCGGTGGCGACGATTTTCTGGCAAAACCCTACAGCCCGGTGATCCTGGCCGCCAAGATCAAAGCCATGGATCGCTTGCGGCGCCTGCAGGAAACCGTGCTGCAGCAGCGCGACCAGATCACCCAGCATCATGACTACCTGCTCAACGAGCAGCGGGTGGCCAAGGCGGTGTTCGACAAGGTGGCGCATTCCGGCTGCCTGAGCGCGCCGAATATCCGCTACCTGCAGTCGCCGTACGCGCTGTTCAATGGCGATTTGCTGCTGGCTGCCTTTACCCCGACAGGCGACATGCATGTGCTGTTGGGGGATTTCACGGGCCACGGCTTGCCAGCGGCGGTGGGCGCGATGCCCCTGGCCGAGGTGTTTTACGGCATGACGGCCAAGGGTTACGGACTGCCCGAAACCCTGCGCGAGATGAATGCCAAGCTCAAGCGCATCCTGCCGGTCGGCATGTTCTGTTGTGCGACGCTGCTGTGCCTGAGTTTCCAGCGGCGGGCGGTGGAGGTGTGGAACGGCGGCATGCCGGATGGCTACCTGCATCGTTTGGCAAGCGGGGAGCGGGTGCCGCTGGTGGCGCACCATTTGCCGCTGGGGGTGCTGGGCGCCGAGGCATTCGACGACCGCACCGAAGTCTTTCCCATGGCCCTGGGCGACCGGGTTTTCCTGTTGTCCGATGGGGTGATCGACACCTGCGACGCCAATGAGCAACTGTTCGGTGTCGAGCGCCTGCAGCGGGTGTTTGCCGCCAACCGCGAGCCGGAGCTGTTGTTCGAGGAGATCCAGCGGGCCCTGAGCGAGTTTGGCGGGGATGCGCGGGACGATGTGAGCATGGTCGAGGTCAGCCTGCTCGAGGCCCGGCAGCTGACGCCGCCGGCGCTGGTGTACTCCGACAGCGGTCAGTCCTGCCCGTTGGACTGGTCGGTGAGTTTCGAGTATCGCGCCGCGACCCTCAAACGTTTCAATCCTTTGCCTTACCTGTTGCAACTGCTGCTGGAGGTGCATGGCCTGCGGGCGCAGAGCGGGGCGCTCTACAGTGTGTTGGCCGAGTTGTATTCCAATGCCCTGGAGCATGGCGTATTGGGCCTGGACTCGAGTCTCAAGCGCGATGCCCAGGGGTTTTCCCGCTATTACCGGGAGCGCGCGGTACGCCTCGAAGCCTTGCAGGAGGGGTTTGTGCGGGTGCACCTGCAAGTGGAGCCTCAAGGGGCTGGCGGTCGTTTGCTGATCCGGGTCGAGGACAGTGGCAGCGGTTTCGATGTCGGGCGGGTGATGGCGCGGCCCATCGATGGCGATCGTCTTTCCGGGCGCGGCGTCAGCCTGATCCGTCAGCTCAGCCGGCGTGCCAGCTGGTCTGACGATGGTCGTAGTGCCTGCGTGGAGTTTTCTTGGGAGCCTCTGGCATAATTCGCCGATTCTTGATCAAGGAGTGAGCAAGTGTCTGAGATTCATCTGGATCACGAGGTGCTGAACGCATTGCAGGAAGTCATGGAGGATGAGTATCCGTTGTTGCTCGACACCTTCCTCTGTGACTCCGAAGAGCGTTTGCGCCAGTTGCACAAGGTCGACGACCCCCGTCAACTTGTCGCCACTGCCCATAGCTTCAAGGGCAGCAGCAGCAATATGGGGGCGATTCGCCTGGCCGAGCTCTGTCATCAGTTGGAGCAGCGTGCCCAGGGCTCGTCGTTGCGCGGTATCGAGCAGTTGGTGGGCGAGATCGATGGCGAATTCGCCATTGTCCGCCAGCTGTGCGAGCAGGAACGCCAGCGTTTTCACTGCTGAAAAACCGCTGCAGCCCAGGTTTTTTCCCGCGAGCCAGCAAAGCTGGCTCGACCTTTGCACACAAGTCTCCCAACTGTACCTACGATCCCAGTGCAGCGGAGACCGTTTTCATGCCCCTTACCCCGAACATGTTTCTTCAGGCCGCTTCCCAGGCCAAGACTCAAGCGTCTTCCGCCACCCCCCAGGCCAGCGCCGCCGAGCCCGGGGACAAAGGCGCAAGCTTTGCCCGGGTGTTCGCCAAGGAGGCACTCGGCAAGCCGGTAGCGGCTGCCGACGGCCCGATCAAGCCGGCTCGCGACAAGGGGGGCGAAAGCGCTGCCAAGGTGGATCCGGGCAAGGGCAAGACTGCCGCCTCCGAGCCTGCGGTTGCCGATAGCGGCAAAACCTTGCCTGCCGACAAGGCTGTCGCCAGTGACAAAAAAGTCGCCGATGACCAGGCCGCGAGCAGCGATCAGCCGCTGGCCGAGAGCACGCCGGTCGACCCGACCCTCGATCCGGCGCTGATGCAGGCGACCCAGCCGTTGCCGGCGCCCGAGCCGGAAGTGGCGGTCGCGCCGGTTCCGGCACAGCCGCCAGTGCAGCCGCAAACGCAGCCGGTGATACCGGTGGTGGCCAGCACCGCGACGCCGGTGCCGGTCGATCCGGAATTCGATCCTGAAGCCGATCCGCTGGATGCGTTGCCGGTGGTGCGCCTGGCCATGGAGCAGAGCGGCCATGTCTCGGCTTCCAGTCAGGCGCAGAACAAGGCGTCGCCGAGCGTGGTGGCCGATGACGGACCGACTTCGGCCCAGACCTTCGCCAGCGGCATGGCCACTATGCTGGACCTGCAGGTGGACAAGGACAGCACCGAGCAGGGCGGCGAAAAGGCTTTCAGCGGCCTGCTTGATGACGGTCTCAAGGACCTCAAGGGCGCTGCCAGCGACACCCGCGTCGACGATTTCGCCAACCGCCTGGCAGCCCTGACCCAGGCGGCCACGCCCAAGACCGCCAATGCCGTCCCGGTGAACCAGCCGCTGGCCATGCATCAGAGCGGCTGGACCGAAGAAGTGGTCAACCGGGTCATGTACCTGTCCAGCGTCAATCTGAAGTCGGCCGAGATCCAGTTGCAGCCGGCCGAGCTGGGGCGCCTGGATATTCGCGTGAACATGGTGCCGGACCAGCAGACCCAGGTGACCTTCATGAGTGCCCATGTCGGCGTGCGCGAGGCCCTCGAAGGGCAGATGCATCGCCTGCGCGACATGTTCCACCAGCAAGGCATGGGGCAGGTGGACGTCAACGTCTCCGACCAGTCGCGCAACTGGCAGGGTGGCCAGGAGCAGGCCCAGCAGGGGCAGCATCGCAGCAACGGCACCAGCGCCAGCGGCGGGCGTCTGGATGGGATGGATGAAGAGTTGCCGCCGAGCGTCGCCGAAGTCGCCGCCAGCACCAGCACGGTCATCGGCAGCAGCGCCGTCGACTATTACGCCTGACCCGCTTCGGGCGTCATTGAACAGAAGATCGCCAGCCGTGTGGCGCCGCGGCTGGCGATCTTTTGCTTTGCGCTTCCCCTATCCCTTCAGTTCATCCCAGTTCAGACAAATCTGGCATAACACTTGCTCTTGCCTTGCCGTGCGACTGTGAAAACCCGATTAGTGACGGATTATTGGCATGGCGAAGAGCGAAGCAGCAGAGAAAACACCCGCCGGGAAAGGCAAACTCAAGCTTATCCTCTTGATTGTTCTGGCCTTGTTGCTGGCGATCGGTTTGTCCGTCGGGGCGACCTGGTACTTCATGCACAGCAGTGCCCAGAGCAAGCCTGCCGAGACGGCCGAGGCGACCAGCAGCGTCAAGCCGGCGGCCATCTATGAGCCCATGGCGCCAGCCTTCGTGGCCAACTACACGCAGAACGGCCGCCAGCGCTACATGCAGGTGAGCATCACCCTGCTGGCGCGCAACCAGGCCGATCTGGATGCGCTGAAAGTGCATATGCCGGTGATCCGCAACAACCTGGTCATGCTCTTCTCCGGCCAGAGCTTCGACACCCTGGCGACTCCGGTCGGTCAGGAAATGCTGCGTCAGAAGGCCACCGCCAGCGTGCAGGAAGTGGCGCAGAAAGAGGTCGGCAAAGTGGTGGTCGAGCAGTTGCTCTTTACTAACTTCGTACTGCAGTAGGAACACGACATGGCCGTGCAGGACCTGCTGTCCCAGGATGAGATCGACGCGCTGCTGCATGGCGTCGATGACGGTCTGGTACAGACCGAACACGCCGCCGAGCCCGGCAGCGTCAAAAGCTACGACCTGACCAGCCAGGATCGCATCGTCCGCGGACGCATGCCGACCCTGGAGATGATCAACGAACGTTTTGCCCGCTACACCCGTATCAGCATGTTCAACATGCTGCGCCGTTCGGCGGACGTGGCGGTGGGCGGCGTGCAGGTGATGAAGTTCGGCGAATACGTGCACTCGCTGTACGTGCCGACCAGCCTCAACCTGGTGAAGATCAAGCCGCTGCGCGGTACCGCGCTGTTCATCCTCGACGCCAAGCTGGTGTTCAAGCTGGTGGACAACTTCTTCGGCGGCGACGGTCGTCACGCCAAGATCGAAGGCCGTGAATTCACCCCGACCGAATTGCGCGTGGTGCGCATGGTGCTGGAGCAGGCTTTCGTCGACCTGAAGGAAGCCTGGCAGGCGATCATGGAAGTCAACTTCGAGTACATCAACTCCGAAGTGAACCCGGCCATGGCCAACATCGTCGGCCCGAGCGAAGCGATCGTGGTCTCGACCTTCCATATCGAACTCGATGGCGGTGGTGGCGACCTGCACGTGACCATGCCGTACTCGATGATCGAGCCGGTGCGGGAAATGCTCGACGCCGGCTTCCAGTCGGACCTGGACGACCAGGACGAGCGCTGGAGCAAGGCCCTGCGCGAAGACGTGCTGGATGTGGATGTGCCCTTGAGCGCCACGGTCGCCCGCCGGCAGTTGCGCCTGCGCGACATCCTGCACATGCAGCCAGGGGATGTGATCCCGGTGGAGCTGCCTGAAGACATGATCATGCGCGCCAACGGCGTACCGGCGTTCAAGGTCAAGCTCGGTTCGCACAAGGGCAACCTGGCCCTGCAAGTGGTCGAGCCGATCGAGCGCCGTTGAGCGGCGTTGTTATGAATTCGCTTTGTTAATGATTTTTTGCCCGCCGAGGACAACATGGCTGACGAACACGAAATGACTTCCGCAGAAGACCAGGCCCTGGCTGATGAGTGGGCGGCTGCCCTGCAGGAAACCGGCGACGCCGGGCAAGACGATATCGATGCCTTGCTGGCGGCCGATGCGGCCAGCGCGCCGGCGTCCAATCGCCTGCCGATGGAAGAGTTCGGCAGCGTGCCGAAGAACAACGAGCCGGTGAGCCTCGACGGTCCGAACCTGGATGTGATCCTGGATATCCCGGTATCGATCTCCATGGAGGTCGGCAGCACCGACATCAACATTCGCAACCTGCTGCAGCTCAACCAGGGGTCGGTGATCGAACTCGATCGCCTGGCCGGCGAGCCGCTGGACGTGCTGGTCAACGGCACTCTGATCGCCCATGGCGAAGTGGTGGTGGTCAACGAGAAGTTCGGCATCCGCCTGACCGACGTGATCAGCCCGAGCGAACGCATCAAGAAGCTGCGCTAAGTGAGAAAGGCACTCGCGCTGTTCCTGGCCTGGCCGCTCTGGGCCCTGGCCGCCGAGCCGGTGGCCGGTACCGCCGCGCCAGCGGTTGGCAGCAGCGGCGTGGCCGGGCAGCTGACCCAGCTGGTGCTGGGCCTGTTGCTGGTGGTGGGGCTGATCTTCTTCCTCGCCTGGCTGTTGCGCCGGGTGCAGCAGGCCGGACCGGCCGGCAAGGGCCAGGTCATCGAGCTGATCGGTTCGCGTGCGCTTGGCCCGCGGGACCGGCTGGTGCTGGTGCAGGTCGGCAACGAACAGATTCTGCTCGGCCTGACGCCGGGCACCATCACTGCGTTGCATGTGCTCAAGGAGCCGGTGCAGGTGCCGAGCACCGAGCAGGCGACTCCGGAGTTTGCCCAGCGCCTGATGGAGCTGCTGGGCAAGGATCAGAAGGATAAGAAGTAATGCCGTTGCGCCTCCTCTTGATGTTGGCCCTGATGCTGGCGGCGCCGCTGGCGCTGGCGGCCGACCCGTTGTCGATCCCGGCGATCACCCTCGGCACCAATGCCGACGGCCAGCAGGAATACTCGGTCAGCCTGCAGATCCTGTTGATCATGACCGCGCTGAGCTTCATTCCGGCGTTCGTCATGCTGATGACCAGCTTTACCCGGATCATCATCGTGTTCTCGATCCTGCGTCAGGCCCTGGGCCTGCAGCAGACGCCGTCGAACCAGATCCTCACCGGCATGGCGCTGTTCCTGACGATGTTCATCATGGCCCCGGTGTTCGACCGGGTGAACCAGGATGCCCTGCAGCCGTACCTGGCGGAGAAGCTCAGCGCCCAGGACGCGGTGGCCAAGGCCCAGGTGCCGATCAAGGACTTCATGCTGGCCCAGACCCGCAGCAGCGACCTGGAGCTGTTCATGCGCCTGTCCAAACGCACTGATATCGCGACGCCGGACCAGGCGCCGCTGACGATACTGGTGCCGGCCTTCGTCACCTCGGAGCTGAAGACCGCGTTCCAGATTGGTTTCATGATCTTCATTCCGTTCCTGATCATCGACCTGGTGGTCGCCAGTGTGCTGATGGCCATGGGCATGATGATGCTCTCGCCACTGATCATTTCCCTGCCGTTCAAGATCATGCTGTTCGTGCTGGTGGATGGCTGGGCGCTGATCATCGGCACCCTGGCGGGCAGTTTCGGCGGTGTTTAAAACCTTGTTGGCGGGTGGTGCGCAATGACGCCTGAAGTTGCGGTAGACCTGTTTCGCGAAGCGCTCTGGCTGACCACCATGATGGTCGCCATCCTGGTGATCCCCAGCCTGCTGGTGGGCTTGCTGGTGGCGATGTTCCAGGCCGCCACCCAGATCAACGAACAGACCCTGAGCTTCCTGCCGCGCCTGCTGGTGATGCTGGTGACGCTGATCGTCGCCGGTCCCTGGCTGGTGCAGACCTTCATGGAATACATCCTGCAGTTGTACGGCAGTATTCCGCAGTTGATCGGCTGAATCATGTCTCTGCTGGCGCTTACCGATACGCAGATCAGCACCTGGGTCGCCAGCTTCATGCTGCCGCTGTTTCGTATCGGCGCCGTGTTGATGACCATGCCGGTCTTCGGCACGACCCTGGTGCCGACCCGTATCCGCCTGTATTTCACCCTGGCCATCACAGTCGTGGTGGTGCCGGGGCTGCCGCCCATGCCGGCGGTCAATGCACTGGATCTCGGCGGGCTGCTGCTGATTGCCGAGCAGATCATCATCGGTGCCTTGTTCGGTTTCTCCCTGCAGTTGTTCTTCCAGGCTTTCGTGATCGCCGGGCAGATCATTTCGACGCAGATGGGCATGGGCTTCGCCTCCATGGTCGACCCCACCAACGGTGTTTCGGCGGCGGTGATCGGGCAGTTCCTGACCATGCTGGTGACCTTGCTGTTCCTCGGCATGAATGGGCATCTGGTGGTTTTCGAGGTGCTGACCGAGAGCTTCACCACCTTGCCGGTGGGCAGCGCGCTGCTGGTCAACCATTTCTGGGACATCGCCGGCAAGCTGGGTTGGGTGCTGGGCGCCGCGCTGTTGCTGGTATTGCCGGCGATCACCGCGTTGCTGGTGGTGAACATCGCCTTTGGCGTGATGACTCGCGCGGCGCCGCAGTTGAACATTTTCTCCATCGGCTTTCCGCTGACCCTGGTGCTGGGCCTGGTGATTTTCTGGGTCAGCCTGGGCGACATTCTCAACCAGTACCAACCGCTGGCCGTCGAGGCCCTGCAGTTGCTGCGCAACCTGGCACAGGCGCGTTGAGCCATGGCTGAGAGCGAGAGCGGTCAGGACAAAACAGAAGACCCCACGGAGAAACGCAAGAAGGACTCCCGGGAAAAGGGCGAGATTGCCCGCTCCAAAGAACTCAATACCCTGGCGATCACCATGATCGGCGCCGCCGGCCTGCTGATCTACGGCGCGGGAGTGGCCCGGGACCTGCTGGAAATCATGCGCCTGAATTTCTCCCTGCCGCGCGAGGTGCTGCTCAGCCCCGGCGCCATGGGCCTGTACCTGCTGCATTCGGGCAAGATCGCGATTATCGCCGCGATGCCGATCCTGCTGCCCCTGGTGCTGGCGGCGCTGATCGGTCCTATCTCCCTGGGCGGCTGGCTGTTTTCCACCAAGAGCCTGGCGCCCAAGTTCAGCCGCATGAACCCGCTCAGCGGCATGAAGCGCATGGTGTCCCCGACCTCGCTGATCGAGTTGCTCAAGGCCTTCGCCAAGTTCGTAGTGATCTTGATCGTGGCCTTGTCGGTGCTGTCTTCGGACATCGACGACCTGCTGCGGATCGCCCACGAGCCGCTGGAGCAGGCGATTATCCACAGTGTGCAAGTGGTGGCCTGGAGCACCTTGTGGATGGCTTGCGGGCTGATCCTGATCGCCGCGGTGGACGTGCCGGTGCAGCTGTACCAGAGCTACAAGAAGCTGCTGATGACCAAGCAGGAAGTGCGTGACGAGCACAAGGACCAGGAAGGGCGCCCCGAGGTCAAGCAGCGGATTCGCCAGGTCCAGCGCGAGATGTCGCAGCGGCGGATGATGGCGGCGATTCCCGAGGCGGATGTGGTCATCACCAACCCGACCCACTACGCCGTGGCGCTCAAGTACGACGCCGAGAAGGGTGGGGCGCCGGTGTTGCTGGCCAAGGGCAGCGATTTCCTGGCGCTGAAGATCCGCGAGATCGCCGTGGCCAACGAGGTGCTGTTGCTGGAATCGCCGGCGCTGGCGCGTTCGATCTACTACTCCACCGAGCTGGAGCAGGAAATCCCCGCCGGGCTTTATCTGGCGGTGGCCCAGGTGCTGGCGTATGTCTATCAGATTCGCCAGCACCGGGCCGGTAAAGGCAAGCGTCCCGATCCGCTCAAGGACCTGCCGATTCCGCCGGATTTGCGTCGCGATTCCTGAGGTCGGCGTTGGCTGTGCCGACGTTATCGCGAGCAGGCTCGCTCCTACAGAATCCACGCCCGGCCTGTAGGGGCGAGCTTGCTCGCGATGGTGCGAAAGCGCCTTGTGTGACGACTGATGGCGCAACGCCATAAATCAGTTTGCCTTCCAGGCAAAAGTTGGAAGGCTTCTTGCAATACCCGCCCTGCGCCGCCTCCAGGCGTCAAAAGTTTGCTTCAAGGGAACGGGGAATACCGGTGGATCGCTCTCAGTTAATCAGTACGGCTCGCACTAACCTGGCCGACCTCAGTCGAGGGAACCTGGGGGTGCCGCTGTTGCTGCTGGTCATGCTGGCCATGATGATGCTGCCGGTGCCGCCGTTCCTGCTGGACGTGTTCTTCACCTTCAACATCGCCCTGTCGATCGTCGTGCTGCTGGTCTGCGTGTATGCCCTGCGGCCGCTGGATTTCGCGGTGTTCCCGACCATCCTGCTGGTGGCGACCCTGTTGCGCCTGGCGCTGAACGTGGCCTCCACGCGGGTGGTGATGCTCCACGGCCAGGACGGTCACGCCGCCGCCGGTAAAGTGATCCAGGCCTTCGGCGAGGTGGTGATCGGCGGTAACTATGTGGTCGGTATCGTGGTGTTCGCGATCCTGATGATCATCAACTTCGTGGTGGTGACCAAGGGGGCCGGGCGGATTTCCGAGGTGAGCGCGCGTTTCACCCTCGATGCGATGCCGGGCAAGCAGATGGCCATCGACGCCGACCTCAACGCCGGCCTGATCGACCAGGCCCAGGCCAAGGCCCGCCGCTCGGAAGTGGCCCAGGAGGCCGAGTTCTACGGTTCCATGGACGGTGCCAGCAAGTTCGTCCGCGGTGACGCCATCGCCGGCCTGCTGATCCTGTTCATCAACCTGATCGGCGGCATGGCGGTCGGTATCTTCCAGCACCACATGTCCTTCGGCGATGCCGGCCGGGTCTACGCCTTGCTGACCATCGGTGACGGTTTGGTGGCGCAATTGCCATCGCTGCTGCTGTCCACCGCGGCCGCGATCATGGTGACCCGTGCTTCCGGTTCCGAAGACATGGGCAAGCAGATCAACCGGCAGATGTTCGCCTCGCCCCGGGCCCTGGCTGTCGCCGCTGGCCTGATGGCGGTGATGGGCCTGGTGCCGGGCATGCCGCACTTTTCCTTCCTGAGCATGGCGGCCCTGGCGGCCGGTGCCGCGTACCTTTTCTGGAAACGCCAGAACGTGGTCAAGGTCAAGGCGCTGGAAGAGGTCAAGCGCCAGCAGGAGCTGCTGCCTTCGCCGGCCCGCGCCCTGGAAACCAAGGAACTGGGCTGGGACGACGTGACCCAGATCGACATGATCGGCCTGGAAGTCGGTTACCGCCTGATTCCCCTGGTGGACCGCAACCAGGGTGGGCAATTGCTGGCGCGGATCAAGGGCGTGCGCAAGAAGCTGTCCCAGGACCTGGGCTTCCTCATGCCCACCGTGCATATTCGCGACAACCTCGACCTGGCGCCCAGCGCCTACCGGCTGACGCTGATGGGGGTGATCCTGGCCGAGGCCGAGATTTACCCGGATCGCGAGCTGGCGATCAACCCGGGGCAGGTCTATGGCACGCTCAACGGCATCAACGCCAAAGATCCGGCCTTCGGCCTGGAGGCGGTGTGGATCGAGATCAGCCAGCGCGCCCAGGCGCAGTCGCTGGGCTACACCGTGGTCGACGCCAGCACCGTGGTCGCCACCCACCTCAACCAGATTCTGTACAAGCACTCCAGCGAGCTGATCGGCCACGAAGAAGTCCAGCAGCTCTTGCAATTGCTGGCCAAGGGTTCGCCGAAGCTGGCGGAAGAGCTGGTGCCGGGCGTGCTTTCGTTGTCCCAGCTGCTCAAGGTGCTGCAGGCGCTGCTGGCCGAACAGGTGCCGGTGCGCGATATCCGCAGCATTGCCGAGGCCATCGCGAACAATGCCGCCAAGAGTCAAGATACTGCCGCTTTGGTGGCCGCGGTGCGTGTCGGATTGTCGCGCGCCATCGTGCAAAGCATTGTAGGTACTGAGTCCGAGCTGCCTGTGATCACCTTGGAGCCCAGGTTGGAACAGATTTTGCTCAATAGTCTGCAGAAGGCAGGACAAGGCTCGGAAGAGGGTGTCCTGTTGGAGCCAAGCATGGCTGAGAAGCTGCAGCGTTCGTTGATCGAAGCCGCGCAGCGCCAGGAAATGCAAGGTCAACCGGTGATTCTGCTGGTAGCCGGTCCGGTCCGCGCGATGCTCTCGCGGTTCGGGCGCCTGGCGGTCCCGGGCTTGCACGTGTTGGCGTACCAGGAAATCCCTGACAACAAGCAAGTGACCATCGTTGCGACAGTAGGGCCCAACGGCTGAGGTAGTGGGTTATGCAAGTTAAGCGTTTTTTCGCCGCCGATATGCGTCAGGCCATGAAGCTGGTTCGTGATGAGCTGGGCGCCGACGCCGCCATCATTGGCAATCGCCGCATCGCCGGCGGTGTCGAGCTGACGGCTGCCCTGGATTACAAGCTGTCGGCGCTGGCGCCACGGGTGCCGAACATGGAGCTCGAGGACGAACTGCGCAAGACTCAGTCGCGCATCGTCACCGCCCAGGCCGAACTGAGCCTGCGTGGCGACGGCGATGCCAGCACCAATCGCCAGCTGTTCGCCGGCCTGCCGCTGACCGCCGCCGAGCCGCTGATCGAACCTACATTCAACGAGCCCCAGCGCCCGGCCCCGGTAGTCGCCGCGCCGGCTGTCGATCAGCGGGCACTGGACTCGATGCGTTTTGAACTCAATGGCCTGCGCGAGCTGCTGGAAGTCCAGCTCGGCTCCCTGGCCTGGAGCCAGCTGCAAGGCAGCCGGCCCGAACAGGCCAACCTGTGGCGGCGCCTGCAGCGTATCGGCTTGTCCGGTCCGCTGGCCCGCGACCTGCTGGCGCTGATCACTGAAATCGACGAACCCCGCCAGGCCTGGCGCATGCTCCTGGCCCACCTGGCGCGGATGATCGTGACCCCGGAAGTCGAGCCACTGGAGGAGGGCGGTGTGATCGCCATGGTCGGCCCCGCCGGCATGGGCAAGACCACCACCCTGGCCAAGCTGGCCGCGCGTTATGTACTCAAGTACGGCGCGCAGAACATCGCGCTGGTGAGCATGGACAGCTACCGCATCGGCGCCCAGGAACAGCTCAAGACCCTGGGCCGGATCCTCAACGTCTCGGTGACCCATGTCGACCCGGGCCAGTCCCTGGCGCAAGCCCTCGATCCGCTGCTGCGCAAGCGTGTGGTGCTGATCGACACCGCCGGCCTGCAAGCCAGCGACCCGGCCCTGCGCATGCAGCTGGAAAGCCTGGCTGGACGTGGCATCCGGGCAAAAAATTATCTGGTCTTGGCAACCACCAGCCAGAAACAGGTTCTAACCGCCGCATACCACAGCTACAAGCGTTGCGGGCTGGCCGGCTGCATCCTGACTAAACTGGATGAAACCGCCAGCCTTGGTGAGGTGTTGAGCCTGGCGATCAGTCATGAACTCCCTGTTGCCTATCTGACCGATGGCCCGCGGATTCCGGACGATCTGCACTTGCCGCGTCGTCACCAGCTGGTCAGTCGTGCGGTGAGCGTGCAGATGCAGGAAGAACCCAGCGAAGAAGCCATGGCTGACATGTTCGCTGACCTCTACCACAACCCGACCAAGCGGGTTGGCTGAGGGAATCATGAAAAGATTGCAATGTACCTACATCGATGGTCTGCCAGGCATTGTTCCGTTGGTGAACGCGCAGCCAGTTATGTGGCCCCGTCTAAGTAAGACAAGGTAAAGAACGAACATGGGCAGCATGCATCCCGTACAGGTGATCGCGGTGACCGGCGGCAAAGGTGGCGTCGGCAAGACTAACGTGTCAGTGAACTTGTCCCTGGCCCTAGCGGAGCTCGGCCGGCGCGTCATGCTGCTGGACGCCGACCTGGGCCTGGCCAACGTCGACGTGCTATTGGGGCTGACCCCCAAACGGACCCTCGCCGACGTGATCGAAGGCCGCTGCGAGCTGCGCGATGTGCTGCTGCAGGGGCCGGGTGGAATCCGTATCGTGCCGGCGGCGTCCGGCACCCAGAGCATGGTTCATCTGAGCCCGGCGCAGCATGCCGGCCTGATCCAGGCCTTCAGCGACATCGGCGACAACCTCGATGTGCTGGTGATCGACACCGCCGCCGGCATCGGCGACTCGGTGGTCAGCTTTGTCCGCGCGGCCCAGGAAGTGTTGCTGGTGGTCTGCGACGAGCCGACCTCGATCACCGACGCCTACGCGCTGATCAAGCTGCTCAACCGCGACTACGGCATGAACCGCTTCCGCGTGCTCGCCAACATGGCGCAGAGCCCGCAGGAAGGGCGCAACCTGTTCGCCAAGTTGACCAAGGTCACGGATCGCTTCCTGGACGTGGCCCTACAATATGTCGGCGCCGTGCCTTACGACGAATGCGTGCGCAAGGCCGTGCAAAAGCAGCGTGCGGTCTATGAAGCGTTTCCGCGTTCGAAATGCGCGCTGGCATTCAAGGCCATCGCGCAGAAGGTCGATACCTGGCCGTTGCCGGCCAACCCACGTGGACATCTGGAATTTTTCGTCGAGCGGCTCGTGCATCAGACAGCGGGACCGGTGCTATGAGCGCCAGCGGCTACAACCTTTACAAAAAGTCGGCACGTGACAGCCAGTACGAATTGATCGAGCGCTATGCGCCTCTGGTCAAGCGTATTGCCTATCACTTGCTGGCGCGCCTGCCGGCCAGTGTCCAGGTCGAAGACCTGATCCAGGCCGGGATGATCGGTCTGCTCGAAGTGTCGACCAAGTACGACGCGAGCAAGGGCGCGAGTTTCGAGACCTACGCGGGTATCCGTATCCGTGGTGCGATGCTCGATGAGGTCCGTAAAGGTGACTGGGCGCCGCGTTCGGTACATCGCAATACCCGGATGGTGAGCGATGCCATTCGCGCAATTGAAGCTAAAACCGGTCGTGACGCTAAAGATCATGAAGTTGCGGCCGAACTTCAATTGAGTCTCGACGATTATTACGGGATTTTGAACGACACCTTGGGCAGTCGCCTGTTCAGCTTCGACGACCTGTTGCAGGACGGCGAGCATGAAGGGCTGCATGAGGATGGCGCGAGTGCTCATCTCGAGCCGTCGCGCGACCTGGAGGACGAACGTTTCCAGGCCGCGCTGGCGGACGCGATTGCCAATTTGCCGGAGCGTGAGCGACTGGTCTTGGCGCTGTACTACGACGAAGAGCTGAACCTCAAGGAAATCGGTGAGGTCCTGGGAGTCAGCGAATCGCGGGTCAGCCAGTTACACAGCCAGTGCGCGGCCCGTTTGCGGGGGCGTTTGGGAGAGTGGCGAGCGCGCTGACAGGCAGTGTGGGGGACACTGCGGGCGAGACTGGCACGACGTGGCCGGACTTGCGGTGTGTATTCCATGCAGTCGTTGAGTGCTCTGCCTGATTGATTGAATGGCGCGTTCAGGTGCTGGACGCGTTTAAGACTGCTTGGAGGTCGAATTGGACAAGAACATGAAAATCCTCATCGTTGATGACTTCTCAACGATGCGGCGGATCATAAAAAACCTGTTGCGTGACCTGGGCTTCACCAACACGGTCGAGGCTGACGATGGCACCACCGCCATTCCGGTCCTCAACAGTGGGAGCATCGACTTTCTGGTAACGGACTGGAACATGCCCGGCATGACCGGTATCGACCTGCTGCGCCATGTGCGCGCCGATGAAAAACTCAAGCACCTGCCGGTACTCATGGTGACCGCTGAAGCCAAGCGCGAACAGATCATCGAAGCTGCCCAGGCCGGCGTAAACGGTTATGTGGTCAAGCCCTTCACGGCCCAGGCGTTGAAAGAGAAGATCGAGAAGATCTTCGAACGCATCGGTTGAGAGTGGAATCATTCCGCCACGGGGGAGCTATGGAGCACAACGAATCTTCATTGGGCGATTTCGAATCGACCCTGAAAAAACACGCACTCGAACTGGTCGACAGCCTTGAAAAAGGCAAGTTCGGCGAAGCCGTGCAACTGATCCATGAGCTCAACCAGACCCGTGATCGCGGCCTGTACCAGGAGGTCGGCAAGCTCACCCGCGAGCTGCATAGCGCCATCGTCAATTTCCAGATTGACCCGCATATGCCGCAAGCCGAGGAAGTTTCACAGATCACGGATGCCACCGAGCGCCTGTCCTATGTGGTCAGGCTGACCGAGGCCGCGGCCAACCGCACCATGGATCTGGTCGAGAGCGCGACCCCGCTGGTCAATGGCCTGAGCAGCGAAGCCCAGGCCCTGAGCGCCGATTGGGGGCGTTTCATGCGCCGCGAACTGGGCGCCGAGGAATTCCGCGACCTGGCCCGCCGGGTGGACGGTTTCCTGACCCGCAGCGAGCAAGACACGCGCGCGGTATCGAGCAACCTCAACGACATTCTGCTGGCGCAGGACTACCAGGACTTGACCGGTCAGGTGATCAAACGCGTGACCCAGTTGGTCACCGAAGTCGAGAGCAACCTGCTCAAACTGGTCCTGATGGCCAGCCAGGTCGATCGTTTTGCCGGCATCGAACATGACCGTGAATCGATCCTCGCTGAAAAAGATCCGCAAAAACATCTGGCCAAGGGTGAAGGTCCGCAGATTCATGCCGATAAACGTGAAGACGTTGTATCCGGTCAGGACGATGTCGACGATTTGCTTTCCAGCCTTGGATTCTAGGAGCACCCATACATGAGCTTCGGCGCCGATGAAGAAATCCTTCAGGATTTTCTGGTTGAGGCCGGCGAGATTCTAGAGCAACTGTCCGAACAACTGGTCGAGCTGGAAAGCCGGCCGGACGATGCGGATCTGCTCAACGCAATTTTTCGCGGTTTTCACACTGTAAAAGGGGGCGCCGGCTTCCTCCAGCTCAACGAGCTGGTGGAGTGCTGCCACATCGCCGAGAACGTGTTCGACATCCTGCGCAAGGGTGAGCGTCGCGTCGACGCGGAACTGATGGACGTAGTGCTCGAAGCGCTGGACGCGGTGAACGGCATGTTCGGCCAGGTGCGCGAGCGTACCGAGATCACCGCCGCCACTCCGGAGCTGCTGGCTGCCCTGGCCCGTCTGGCCGAGCCTGCGGGGGCCGAGGAGGTCGCCGCGCCGGTGGCCGACGTTGAGGCAGTTGTTGAAGCCGTTGCCGAGCCGGTCGCCGAATCGACCGAAAGCGAGTCCGGCGATATCACCGACAGCGAGTTCGAGCAGTTGCTCGATTCGCTCAATGCCGCCAAGGCCGAGGCCGAAGCCCCGGCTGCTGTTGCTCCCGCGGCACCCGCCGCCGGCAGCGAAGCGGCCAGCGACGAAATCACCGACGCCGAGTTCGAGTCGCTGCTCGATCAATTGCATGGCAAGGGCCAGTTCGCACCGGATGCGGTGGCCCCTTCGGCCACGGCGCCGGCTGCGGAAAAAACCGCGGCCAGCGACGAAATCACCGATGACGAGTTCGAAGCCCTGCTGGATCAGCTGCATGGCAAAGGCAACTTTGCGGTCGATGCGCTGGACTCCGCGGTAGCAGCGGCGGTACCGCCGGCTGCGCCAAGCGCGGCCGCCGCCGGTAGCGACCTGATCACCGACCAGGAATTCGAATCCCTGCTCGACGAGCTGCATGGCAAGGGCAAGTTCTCTGAAGTGCCCGCTGCCGCGGCGACCGTGGGTAGCGCAACGGCCGTCACGGCTCCGGCGCCTGCCGCCGTCGCCAAGCCAGCGGTGAAGAAGCCCGAAGCCAAGGCCGAAACGCCAAAACCGGCTCCAGCCGCTGCTCCGGCGCCTGCTCGTGCTCCGGCTGCCGCCCCGGCGGAAAAGCCGGTCAGCGAAGCCGAAACCACCGTGCGGGTCGATACCGCGCGGCTGGACGAAATCATGAACATGGTCGGCGAGCTGGTGCTGGTACGTAACCGCCTGGTGCGCCTGGGGCTCAACAGCGGCGACGAAGCCATGTCCAAGGCCGTGTCGAACCTCGACGTGGTCACGGCCGACTTGCAGACCGCGGTGATGAAGACCCGGATGCAGCCGATCAAGAAGGTCTTCGGGCGCTTCCCGCGCCTGGTTCGCGACTTGGCCCGCCAGCTCAAGAAAGAGATCAACCTGGAGCTGGTCGGCGAAGAGACCGACCTCGACAAGAACCTCGTCGAGGCCCTGGCCGACCCGCTGGTGCACTTGGTGCGCAACGCCGTCGACCACGGTATCGAGTCGCCGGAAGAGCGCGAGGAAGCGGGCAAGTCCCGTGGCGGCAAGGTGGTGCTGGCGGCCGAGCAGGAAGGCGACCATATCCTGCTGTCGATCTCCGACGACGGCAAAGGCATGGACCCGAACGTCCTGCGCGCCATTGCGGTCAAGCGTGGGGTGATGGACAAGGATGCCGCCGATCGCCTGAGCGACACCGAGTGCTACAACCTGATCTTCGCCCCGGGCTTCTCGACCAAGACCGAGATCTCCGACGTGTCCGGCCGCGGCGTGGGCATGGACGTGGTGAAGACCAAGATTTCCCAGCTCAACGGTTCGATCAACATCTACTCGACCAAGGGGCAGGGTTCGAAGATCGTCATCAAGGTGCCGCTGACCCTGGCGATCATGCCGACCCTGATGGTGATGCTGGGCAACCAGGCGTTCGCCTTCCCGCTGGTCAACGTCAACGAAATCTTCCACCTGGACCTGTCGCGCACCAACGTGGTCGACGGCCAGGAGGTGGTGATCGTCCGCGACAAGGCGCTGCCACTGTTCTACCTCAAGCGCTGGCTGGTCAGTTCCGCCGCTCACGAAGAGCAGCGCGAAGGCCATGTGGTGATCCTTTCGGTCGGCACCCAGCGGATCGGCTTCGTCGTCGATCAACTGGTCGGCCAGGAAGAAGTCGTCATCAAGCCATTGGGCAAGATGCTCCAGGGGACTCCAGGCATGTCGGGCGCCACCATTACCGGTGACGGCCGCATCGCCCTGATTCTCGATGTTCCGAGCATGCTCAAGCGTTACGCCGCACGGCGTATTTGAATACCGGAGGGGCGGGGCCATTTGCCTTGCCCCGCCTAACGGAGTGTTTATGGCAGTCAAGGTCCTGGTGGTGGATGATTCGGGTTTTTTCCGCCGCCGCGTCTCGGAAATTCTTTCAGCGGATATCAATATCCAGGTCGTCGGTACCGCGACCAACGGCAAAGAGGCGATCGATCAGGCGCTGGCGCTCAAGCCGGACGTGATCACCATGGACTACGAGATGCCGATGATGGATGGCATCACGGCCGTGCGGCACATCATGCAGCGCTGCCCGACACCGGTATTGATGTTCTCCTCGCTGACCCATGAAGGCGCCCGGGTAACCCTGGATGCGCTGGATGCCGGCGCGGTGGATTTCCTGCCGAAGAACTTCGAAGACATCTCGCGCAATCCCGAGAAGGTCAAGCAACTGCTGTGCGAGAAGGTCCATAGCATCTCGCGCAGTAACCGTCGTTTCAGCAGCTACAGTACGCCGGCGCCACAACCGGCGGCGACACCGAAGCCTGCGCCAACGAGCACCGGCAGTTTCGGCGGCACGGCCACGGCGCGCCCGGCGGCGACGCCGATTCCCGCCCGTACGCCGGCCGCTGGCGCGTCGTCGCCGGCGCCCAAGCGCAAGGCCTACAAACTGGTGGCCATCGGTACCTCCACTGGTGGCCCGGTGGCGCTGCAGCGGGTGCTGACCCAGTTGCCGGCCAACTTTCCGGCGCCGATCGTGCTGATCCAGCACATGCCGGCGGCCTTCACCAAGGCGTTCGCCGAGCGCCTGGACAAGCTTTGCCGGATCAGCGTCAAGGAAGCCGAGGACGGCGACATCCTGCGTCCGGGCCTGGCGCTGCTGGCACCGGGCGGCAAGCAGATGATGGTCGACGGCCGTGGCGCGGTGAAAATCCTCCCGGGCGACGAGCGCCTGAACTACAAGCCGTGCGTGGACATCACCTTCGGTTCGGCGGCCAAGTCCTACGGCGACAAAGTTCTGGCGGTGGTCCTCACCGGCATGGGCGCCGACGGTCGCGAAGGCGCGCGCCTGCTCAAACAGGGCGGTAGCGCGGTCTGGGCCCAGGATGAGGCGAGCTGTGTGATCTACGGGATGCCGATGGCGATCGTCAAGGCGGAGCTGGCGGATGCGGTGTACGGCCTGGACGACATCGGCAAGCATCTGGTCGAGGCCTGTCTCTGATGGATGTTCTAAGCCTCATCGGGATCATCATGGCGTTCGTCGCCATCATCGGTGGCAACTACCTGGAAGGCGGTCATCTGTCGGCCCTGGCCAATGGTCCGGCGGCGCTGATCGTGCTGGGTGGGACCATCGGTGCGGCGTTGCTGCAATCGCCGCTGAGCGCCTTCAAGCGCGCGATGCAGATCCTCGGCTGGATCCTGTTTCCGCCGCGAGTCGACCTGCCCGGGGGCATCGACCGCGTCGTCAACTGGAGCCTGACCGCCCGCAAGGAAGGCCTGCTGGGCCTGGAAGGCGTGGCCGATGCCGAGCCCGACACCTATTCGCGCAAGGGCCTGCAACTGCTGGTGGACGGCGCCGAGCCGGAATCCATCCGCAGTATCCTGGAGGTGGATTTCTACACCCAGGAAAGCCGCGACATTGAGGCGGCCAAGGTCTTTGAAAGCATGGGCGGCTACGCGCCGACCATCGGTATCATCGGTGCGGTCATGGGCCTGATCCATGTGATGGGCAATCTGGCCGACCCTTCGCAGCTGGGCAGCGGCATCGCCGTGGCCTTCGTCGCGACCATCTACGGCGTGGCCAGCGCCAACCTGGTGTTGCTGCCGATCGCCGCCAAGCTCAAGTCCATAGCCTTGCGGCAGTCGCGTTATCGCGAAATGTTGCTTGAAGGAATCCTGTCGATTGCCGAAGGTGAAAACCCTCGTTCCATTGAGTTGAAGCTGCAAGGCTTCATGGATTGATGGGGGTAATGGACTATGTCCCGTCGTCGCCGGCATGAAGAACACGTCAACCACGAGCGTTGGCTGGTGTCCTACGCGGACTTCATCACCTTGCTGTTCGCCTTTTTCGTGGTCATGTACTCGATCTCCTCGATCAACGAGGGCAAGTACAAGGTCATTTCCGAAGCGCTGATCGGTGTGTTCACCGATTCGGACCGCGCCCTCAAACCGATTCCCATCGGTGAGGAGCGGCCCCAGACCGTGACCCCGGCCAAGCCGCTGGTCAAGGACAGCGAGCAGACCGACGCCGGTATCGCCGGTGCCAGCGATCCGCTGAAAAGCATCGCCGACGATATCAGCGCGGCCTTTGGCGACCTGATCAGTTCCAACCAGATGACCGTGCGCGGCAACGAGCTGTGGGTCGAGATCGAACTCAACTCCAGCCTGTTGTTCGGCAGCGGCGATGCCATGCCCAGCGACCTGGCGTTCAACATCATCGACAAGGTGGCGGCGATCCTCAAACCCTTCGACAACCCGATTCACGTCGAGGGCTTTACCGACAACCAGCCGATCCAGACCGCGCAGTACCCGACCAACTGGGAACTGTCGTCGGCCCGCTCGGCGAGCATCGTGCGGATGCTGGCGATGCAGGGGGTCAATCCGCAGCGCCTGGCTTCGGTGGGCTACGGCGAGTTCCAGCCGGTAGCCAATAACGCGACGGCCGATGGCCGTGCCCGCAACCGTCGGGTGGTGCTGGTGGTGTCGCGCAATCTCGACGTACGCCGCAGCCTGACGGGCACCGGCACCGCCCATGCAACACCGGATGCGGCATTGAAGCGGGCTGGCACACAAACTGCACCTACGTCAGTCAAGACGCCGGGACGCGAGAGTGCCGTCAATTCTCCGTCACCGGCTTTATAACTGGGTGCTATTTCTCGGTGGGCCCGTGCTTGCCGGGAGGAACAATCTGAATGAGAGTCTGGGCAGTTGCCAATCAAAAGGGTGGCGTCGGTAAGACCACCAGTTCCATCGCTTTAGCCGGGTTGCTGGCCGAGGCGGGCAAGCGCGTGGTCGTGGTCGATCTCGACCCCCACGGCTCCATGACCAGCTATTTCGGCTATGACCCCGACAGCCTGGAACACAGTAACTACGACCTGTTCCTGCACAAGGGCAGCGTTCCCGAGGGCTTGCCCGGGCAGTTGCTGCTGTCGACCAGCGACGAACGTATTTCCCTGCTGCCCTCGAGTACCGCGCTGGCTACCCTGGAGCGCCAGTCGCCGGGGCAGAGCGGCCTGGGCCTGGTGATCGCCAAGAGCCTGGCGCAGCTGTGGCAGGATTTCGACTATGCGGTGATCGACAGCCCGCCGTTGCTCGGCGTGCTGATGGTCAATGCCTTGGCGGCGAGCCAGCAACTGGTGATCCCGGTGCAGACCGAGCACCTGGCGGTCA
This sequence comes from Pseudomonas sp. GW821-FHT09E12, assembly GCF_059416085.1. Taxonomy (NCBI): domain Bacteria; kingdom Pseudomonadati; phylum Pseudomonadota; class Gammaproteobacteria; order Pseudomonadales; family Pseudomonadaceae; genus Pseudomonas; species Pseudomonas sp. GW821-FHT09E12. Next base: position 151,069 of record NZ_JBWKOM010000011.1, read on the forward strand.
AGGGCCTGGAGCGCATGGTCAATACCTTGGCGATGATCAACCGCTCGCGCAAACAGGCGCTGCCGTTCAGCATCGTGCCGACCCTGTTCGACCGCCGCACCCAGGCGTCCCTGGGCACCTTGCGGGTGCTGCGCGACAAGTTCCCGGATGAGATCTGGCAAGGCTATATCCCGGTCGATACGCGCCTGCGCGATGCCAGCCGGGCCGGGTTGACACCTTCGCAGTTCGACGGCAAGAGCCGCGGCGTACTGGCCTATCGCGCCTTGCTCAAGCACCTGCTGGCCCAGCAACTTGTCCCGCAGGTGGCCTGACGTGGCGGAGCATTCAAGTCTGCTGCCGGTCTGGCCGATAAACCCTACAGGTCACTGTGCTGGGTTTTATCCGTGGGCATCCTTATGAACCGTCCTGTCGACGTCACGTCCCGGCCGCAGTTGGCGCTGCAGTCCTACCTGGACGCGTTGCTGCAGGACGCCACCGAAGAAGAATTCGCGGTTCCCGAGGCGCTGCCGCAGGTTCAGGCAGCCGTTGCAGAGGTGGCAGTGTCGAGCGAGGTACTGGATGAGTTCCAGGCCGCGGTGCTCGAAGAACAGGCTCGCGATGCCCAGGCCCAGCCTGCGCCGGCTGCGGTTGTCGCGCCGGTAGTGCGGGTCGAGGAAGCGGTGGTCGCCCCCGTGCTGGAGGCGCCCGCGCCATTGCCGGCCACCTTGTCGACCGTTGCGCCCTTGTTGCAAGGCCTGGTCGAACCGGTGGTCGAGGTGCATCGGCCGCCAAGCAGCACGCCGCCCCCGGTGGCGGGTGACGACCGGCCGAGCTGGGCGGCGGAACCCTTCGAGTGCCTGCTGTTCGATGTCGCCGGGTTGACCCTGGCGGTGCCGCTGGTCTGCCTGGGGTCGATCTACTCCCTGGCGGGGCATGAACTGACGCCGCTGTTCGGTCAGCCGGAGTGGTTCCTCGGGATCCTGCCGAGCCAGGCCGGCAACCTGAAGGTGCTGGATACCGCGCGCTGGGTGATGCCGGATCGCTACCGCGACGACTTCCGCCAGGGCCTGCAATACGTGATCTCGGTCCAGGGCTACGAGTGGGGGCTGGCGGTGCATCAGGTCAGCCGCTCGTTGCGCCTGGACCCGAACGAAATCAAATGGCGCAGCCACCGTGGCCAGCGGCCATGGCTGGCGGGCACGGTCATCGAGCATATGTGCGCGCTGCTGGACGTTTCCGAGCTGGCCGAACTGATCGCCAGCGGCGGTGCGAAACACATGGCTATCAGTAAACCGGCGCCGAAGCCGATATAGACCAACAACAGGCTGCGCCGACGGTGCGGCCACACAGAACACACACCGTTTCCAACGGTTTTTTGAGGGGTCAGGGGTATGAATAAGTCGTCGTCTGCACAGAGTTCCGAAGATCCGATCCTGCAATGGGTAACCTTCAAGCTGGATAACGAGTCCTACGGCATCAACGTGATGCGCGTGCAGGAAGTCCTGCGCTACACCGAGATCGCACCGGTACCGGGTGCCCCGAGCTACGTGCTGGGCATCATCAACCTGCGCGGCAACGTGGTGACCGTGATCGACACCCGCCAGCGTTTTGGCCTGGTGCCCACCGAGGTCAATGACAACACCCGTATCGTGATCATCGAAGCCGACAAGCAAGTGGTCGGGATCATGGTCGACAGCGTGGCGGAAGTGGTTTACCTGCGTCAGTCGGAAGTCGAGACCGCGCCGAACGTCGGTAACGAAGAGTCGGCCAAGTTCATCCAGGGCGTGTGCAACAAGAACGGCGAGCTGCTGATTCTGGTTGAGCTGGACAAGATGATGAGCGAAGAAGAGTGGTCGGAACTGGAGAGTATCTGATTGATTCTCGAGGTTGCGGTTATTGTCCTGTTCCTCTTTTGGGCAGGCACACTGGCGATGTTCCTGGCCTATATTCGCGCTCAGCGGCAGATCGCCGCCCAGCAGGCCCAGGGCGATGCGCTGCGCGATCAGCGCATCAAGGACCTGGCCAAGCGCGTCGACGATTACCAGAACGGTACGGTGCGCATGGGTGAAGACCTGCATGAGCTGCGCGCGGTGGTCGGCCCGTTGCCGGACAAGCTGGCCCAGTTGGAGCAGCGCGATCCGTCGAGCTTGTCCTTCGCCCAGGCCGCGCGCCTGGTGGGCATGGGCGCCAGCGTCGACGAACTGACTCAGTCCTGCGGCTTGACCCAGGCCGAGGCTGAGTTGATGAGTAAGTTGCACAAAAGCTGAAATCCCTCTGTAGCCGCTGCCGCAGGCTGCGCCAAGGCCGAAGGCCTTCAGCGATCCTGAGATCCCTGCGGCCGTACCGGCCGATCGCAGCCTGCGGCAGCGGCTACAGATCAGTAATCCTCCCCGCTTTCCGTCACATCTTTCTCCAGCGCCGCTTCCTGCGGCTCATGCCCGGCCGGGAACTTGCCCTTGAGGTTCCAGGCGAAGGCGATGATTTCGGCAATGGTCCGGTACAACTCCTCGGGAATGCTGTCGCCCAGTTCCATGCGCGCCAGCAGTTTCACCAGCTCGGCGTTCTCATAGATCGGCACTTCACAGTCGCGGGCGATTTTCAGGATGGCTTCGGCCAGTTCGTCGTCACCCTTGGCGGTCAGCGTGGGGGCGTGCTGGCCGTCGTACTTGAGGGCGATGGCCTGGCGTGGCGGGTTGGGATTATTCATGCGGTTTCATCGACCCAGCGTTGTTCCAGTCGGGTTTTCGGGCCCTGCGGCGGTGTGCCGAGATGGCAGTCCAGATCGCCCACATCCAGGCCGGACGCGAGCAGCCGTTCACGCAGGCTGCCCAGATGGCTTTCGATCAGGCTCGCGGTAAATGGCCGCTGCGCCCAGAGCTGGCTGGACAGGCGGCCCTTGAGCAATTGCGCCTGCACCTGCAGCGGGCCCAGGGGCTCGAGGTCGAACGCCAGTTCGACGCGCCACAGCTGCTGTTTCGGTTCGCGTTCCTCGCGTTTTTCCTCGGGCGGTTTTTCCGCCGGGTCTTCGCGCTGGAACTTGACCTGCAGGGGCACGACGTCCTGCATCGTGCGCATCGGGATCTCCAGTTGCCAGGTGGTCAGCAGCCGCCCGTCATCGGTCAGGCCGCTCTGTTCCAGGCTCGCCAGCTGATGGCTCTGCAGGCGCGAAACAGCGGCCGCGGCCAGGCGCAGCAGGTGTTCCAGGTCGCCTTCCTCCTCAAGGCTTTGCAGCAGCCGCGAGGGCAGGGGGAAGCCACCGGGCTGGGGCTTGGCGCTGACCTGGCCGAGGGTCCCCAGGGCGCTGCGCACGAAGCTCGGCAGCACCTGGGCCAGGGTGTTGGCGGCAATGATCGCGTTGAAGCTGGTGCTGGCCGGCAGGCCCGGGGTTATCTGGGCGATCAGGCGCAGCAGGTTGCCTTTCAGGTCAGCCGCCAGGGCCGGATTGTCGCCGGCCAGCAGCCGCGATTCGAGGAAGGCGCCGCTGTTGCCCAGGGCCTGGGCCAGCGCCTTGGGGTTGCTCAGTTGCTGCAGGTCGGGCAGGCCGGCGAGCAGTTTGTCCACCGCGGCGCGCAGTTCGCTGGAGGTGTCGTCGGAGGGCGGCAGGTTCTGCAACGCATTGATCAGGCCCGTCAGCGAGGCTTGGCGGCTTTGCTGGGCGGCCAGTTGCTGGGCGATCGCCAGTTGCTCCTGGCGCCCGCTCAGCGGCACGAAGCTCAAGCTCTGCGAGCCTTGCACCAGGGCGCTCAGCAGGCTGCCGATGCGCAGGGGTTGCGGGCTGTCGATGCTCAGGGTGCTGCCGATCAGGGCGGTGTTGAACAGGCTCACCAGCGAGCGGTAGACCGCCGGTTGTCCGGCTGCCTGGGGTTGTAGCTGGGTGGTCAGCACCTTGCCCTGCAGCAGGGTGCCCACGGGAAGCTGTGCGGTGTCGAGGCGGGTCAGGGTGGCGACGCTGGCGGCAATCGCCTGCTGCACGGTGATGGCCAGGTTGCCGGCCGAGGGTTGGGTCACCGCCAGGCTGGTGCCCAGGGGCAGCGGCTGGTTGCTGGTGGCCTGGACGGTGGTCTGCCGGCCGCTGTCGAGGGTCAGCTTGAGCAACAGTTGGAACGTCTGGTCCGCCTGCTTGAGCGACAGTACTTCGGCCTTGGCCGATTGGCCGGCGGCGATCAGGCCTTCCAGGGGCTGCAGCAACTTGAGCAGCTCACCGCTGATCGGCAGCGCGCGCACGGTTCCCGGCGTCAGTTGGGGCAGCGGAGGAAGGGTGATTTCGCCTGTCATCTGGACACAACCTGTGGAGAAATAAGCCCTCTTGAGAGTAGGGCATCGCATGTATAATGCCGCCCGTCTTCGGGGAGCGTGGCGAAAACATCGCAAAAGTTTGACGCAGCTCTCTGGAACAGGCCGCCGATGCGTTTATTCTGCATCTCTTTAACGGCTGCTCCACCGCCGACTTGAACCGTAAAGGCCCGCGATCATTTGACCAGTCCTCTTCTAGAAGCCGTAGCGCTTGCCTGTGAGCGCGACCTGCGGCTGCTCTTCGAAAAGCTCGAACTGCGTCTGGCCAGCGGCGACATGTTGCAGATCAGCGGTCCCAACGGCAGCGGCAAGACCAGCCTGTTGCGCCTGCTGGCAGGGCTGATGCAGCCGACCAGCGGCCAGGTGCTGCTCAACGGCCAGCCGCTCAACGCCCAGCGCGCGGAGCTGGCGCGCAACCTGTTGTGGATCGGCCATGCGGCGGGGATCAAGGACCTGTTGACCCCCGAGGAAAACCTCAGCTGGCTCTGCGCCCTGCATCAGCCTGCCGATCGCGAGGCGATCTGGCAGGCCCTGGCGGCGGTCGGCCTGCGCGGTTTCGAGGATGTGCCCTGTCACACCCTGTCCGCCGGCCAGCAGCGCCGGGTGGCGCTGGCCCGGCTGTACCTGGACAGCCCGCCGCTGTGGATTCTCGACGAACCCTTCACCGCCCTGGACAAACAGGGCGTGGCGCAACTGGAAGAACACCTGGCCGGCCACTGCGAACGCGGCGGCATGGTGATCCTCACCACCCACCACACACTGAGCCGCCTGCCGGCCGGCTATCGCGACATCGATCTGGGGCATTGGGCCGTATGAGTGTTTTCGGACTGCTGGTTGCCCGCGAATCCCGGCTGCTGTTCCGCCGTCCCGCCGAACTGGCCAACCCGCTGGTGTTTTTCGCCATCGTTGTCTCACTGTTCCCGTTGGCGGTGGGACCTGAGACACAATTGTTGCAAACCTTGTCTCCAGGGCTAGTCTGGGTAGCGGCCTTATTATCGGTTTTGCTCTCGCTGGACGGGCTTTTTCGCAGTGATTTCGAGGACGGATCCCTGGAGCAGTGGGTCCTTTCGCCGCACCCCCTGCCTCTTCTGGTTCTGGCCAAGGTGCTGGCACACTGGGCCTTTTCCGGCCTGGCACTGGTATTGCTTGCGCCCCTGTTGGCACTGATGCTCGGTCTGCCCACAGCCTGTCTGCCGGTGCTGTTGCTGTCCCTTCTGTTGGGCACTCCGGTGCTCAGCCTGCTGGGAGCGGTGGGCGCGGCGTTGACGGTAGGACTCAAGCGTGGCGGCCTGTTATTGGCGCTGCTGATCCTGCCCCTGTACATCCCGGTATTGATTCTCGGCAGCGGCGCCTTGCAGGCGGCCTTGCAGGGTATGCCGGCGACCGGTTACCTGCTGTGGCTTGGGAGCCTGACCGCCCTGGCAGTAACGCTGACACCTTTTGCAATAGCGGCTGGCCTGAAGATCAGCGTCGGCGAATAATGAGGTCTGATCAAATTTTGATCAGTAAAGACCCTGGCTGTGCGTGACAACGCGCGGCACCCGTGATGGAAACAGTATGAACTGGACCTGGTTTCATAAGCTCGGCTCGCCCAAGTGGTTTTACGGCATCAGCAGCAAGCTGTTGCCCTGGCTGAGCATCGCAGCCTTGCTGCTGATCACCGTCGGCGTCGTTTGGGGCCTGGCCTTCGCGCCGCCGGACTATCAGCAAGGCAACAGCTTTCGCATCATCTACATCCACGTTCCCGCCGCCATGCTGGCCCAGTCCATCTACGTGATGCTGGCGGTGTGCGGGGTGGTGGGCCTGGTGTGGAAGATGAAACTGGCCGACGTCGCCCTGCAATGCGCGGCGCCCATCGGTGCCTGGATGACCACCGTGGCGCTGGTCACCGGGGCCATCTGGGGCAAGCCGACCTGGGGCTCGTGGTGGGTCTGGGACGCGCGCCTGACCTCCATGCTGATCCTGCTGTTCCTGTACTTCGGCCTGATTGCCCTGGGCAACGCCATCAGCAATCGCGACAGTGCGGCCAAGGCCTGCGCGGTGCTGGCCATCGTCGGGGTGATCAACATCCCGATCATCAAATACTCGGTGGAGTGGTGGAACACCCTGCACCAGGGCGCGACCTTCACCCTCACCGAAAAGCCGGCGATGCCCGTCGAGATGTGGCTGCCGCTGTTGCTGACCGTGCTGGGCTTCTATTGTTTCTTCGGCGCCGTGCTGTTGCTGCGCATGCGTCTCGAAGTGCTCAAGCGCGAAGCCCGCGCCAGCTGGGTCAGGGCCGAAGTGCAGAACAGCCTGGAGGCGGCATCATGAGTTTTTCGTCCTTCGCCGACTTTCTCGCCATGGGCCATCATGGCCTGTATGTCTGGTCAGCCTACGGCATCTGCCTGGTGGTGCTGATCCTCAACGTGGCGGTGCCGTTGCTGGCCCGCAAGCGTTACCTGCAACAAGAGGCGCGTCGTCTGCGCCGGGAGAACAATCAGTGAATCCGCTGCGTAAAAAGCGTCTGTTGATCATCCTCGGTGTGCTGGGCGGCGTGGGCGTTGCCGTCGGCCTGGCGCTGAGCGCCCTGCAACAGAACATCAATCTGTTCTACACCCCGACCCAGATCGCCAACGGCGAAGCCCCCCATGACACGCGGATCCGCGCCGGCGGTATGGTGCAGATGGGCTCGCTGCAACGCTCGGCGGACTCGCTGGACGTGCGCTTCGTGGTCACCGACTTCAACAAGGCCGTGACCATCACCTACCGCGGCATCCTCCCGGACCTGTTCCGCGAAGGGCAGGGCATCGTCGCCCTGGGCAAGCTCAACGCCGATGGCGTGGTGGTGGCCGACGAAGTGCTGGCCAAGCACGATGAGAAGTACATGCCGCCGGAAGTGACCAAGGCCCTGAAAGACAGTGGGCAAATGGCGCCGGCTCCGGCCAAGGAGGGCTGAGCGATGACATCCGCAATCTTCATTCCCGAGCTCGGCCATCTGGCGATGATCCTGGCCCTGTGTTTTGCCCTGGTCCAGGCCGTGGTGCCGCTGCTCGGCGCCTGGCGCGGCGACCGTCTGTGGATGGGCCTGGCGCAGCCTGCGGCCTGGGGGCAGTTTACCTTTCTCGCATTTGCCTTCGGCTGCCTGACCTATGCCTTCATGGTCGACGATTTCTCGGTGGCCTATGTCGCCAGCAACTCCAACAGCGCCTTGCCCTGGTACTACAAGTTCAGCGCGGTATGGGGTGCCCACGAGGGCTCGTTGTTGCTCTGGGCGCTGATCCTCGGGGGCTGGACCTTCGCCGTGTCGGTGTTCTCCCGGCAGTTGCCGCAAGTGATGCTGGCGCGGGTGCTGGCGGTGATGGGCATGATCAGCACCGGCTTCCTGCTGTTCCTGATCGTCACCTCCAACCCCTTCGCGCGGATTCTGCCGCAGGTGCCCGGCGACGGCCGTGACCTCAACCCGCTGCTGCAGGACATCGGCCTGATCGTGCACCCGCCGATGCTCTACATGGGCTATGTCGGTTTCTCCGTGGCTTTCGCGTTTGCCATCGCAGCCTTGCTTGGCGGTCGCCTGGACGCGGCCTGGGCGCGCTGGTCGCGGCCCTGGACCATAGTCGCCTGGGCATTCCTCGGCATCGGTATCACCCTCGGCTCCTGGTGGGCCTACTACGAACTCGGCTGGGGTGGCTGGTGGTTCTGGGACCCGGTGGAAAATGCCTCGTTCATGCCGTGGCTGGTGGGCACCGCGTTGATCCATTCGCTGGCGGTCACCGAAAAGCGCGGCGTGTTCAAGAGCTGGACCGTGCTGCTGGCCATCGCCGCGTTCTCCCTGAGCCTGCTGGGGACCTTCCTGGTGCGTTCCGGGGTGCTGACCTCGGTCCACGCCTTCGCCTCGGACCCTGAGCGCGGCGTGTTCATCCTGATCTTCCTGCTGTTCGTGGTCGGTGGTTCGCTGACCCTGTTCGCCCTGCGCGCGCCGGTGGTCAAGAGTCAGGTCGGCTTCAACCTGTGGTCGCGGGAAACCCTGCTGCTGGGCAACAACCTGGTGCTGGTGGTGGCGGCCTCGATGATCCTGCTGGGCACCCTGTACCCGCTGGTACTGGACGCCCTGACCGGGGCCAAGCTGTCGGTCGGCCCGCCGTACTTCAATGCGCTGTTCATTCCACTGATGGCGCTGCTGATGGTGGTGATGGCGGTGGGCGTGGTGGTGCGTTGGAAAGACACCCCGGTGAAATGGCTGGTAAGCATGCTGACCCCGGTGCTGCTGGGCAGCGCCGCACTGGCGGTGGTGGCCGGTATCGTCTACGGCGACTTCAACTGGGCAGTGCTGGCGACCTTCATGCTGGCGGCCTGGGTGTTGCTCGCCGGGGTCCGCGACATCTTCGACAAGACCCGCCACAAAGGCCTGGTCAAGGGCCTGCCGGGCCTGACCCGCAGCTACTGGGGCATGCAACTGGCGCACCTGGGCATCGCGGTCTGCGCCTTGGGCGTGGTGCTGTCGAGCCAGAACAGCGCCGAGCGCGACCTGCGCCTGGAGCCGGGCGAGTCCATGGACCTGGCCGGTTATCACTTCATCTTCGAGGGCGCCAAACATTTCGAAGGCCCCAACTTCACCTCCGACAAGGGCACGGTGCGAGTGGTCCGCGACGGCAAGGAGGTTGCTGTGCTGCACCCGGAAAAACGCCTCTACACGGTACAGAACTCGGTGATGACCGAGGCTGGCATCGACGCCGGTTTCACCCGTGACCTCTACGTCGCCCTCGGCGAGCCGCTGGGTGATGGCGCCTGGGCCGTGCGGGTGCACGTCAAGCCGTTCGTGCGCTGGATCTGGTTCGGCGGCCTGCTCACCGGTTTCGGCGGCCTGCTGGCGGCCCTCGACCGGCGTTACCGGGTCAAGGTGAAGACCCGGGTGCGCGAAGCCCTGGGCATGACAGGAGCCACTGCATGAGACGCTGGATAATGTTGTTGCCGCTGGCGCTGTTCCTGCTGGTGGCGGTGTTCCTGTACCGCGGGTTGTACCTGGACCCGGCCGAGCTGCCGTCGGCGATGATCGGCAAGCCGTTCCCGGAGTTCTCCCTGCCGTCGGTGCAGGGCGACAAGACCCTGACCCGCGCCGACCTGCTGGGCAAGCCGGCGCTGGTCAACGTCTGGGGCACCTGGTGCATTTCCTGCCGGGTCGAGCACCCGGTGTTGAACAAGCTGGCGCAGCAGGGCGTGACCATCTACGGCGTCAACTACAAGGACGTCAACGCCGACGCCCTGAAGTGGCTGGTCGAATTCCACAACCCCTATCAGCTGGATATTCGCGACGAGGAGGGCACCCTGGGCCTGAACCTCGGGGTGTACGGCGCGCCGGAAACCTTCTTCATCGACGCCAAGGGCATCATCCGCGACAAATACGTCGGGGTGATCGACGAAACGGTGTGGCGCGAGAAGCTGGCTGCCAAGTATCAGGCCCTGGCCGACGAGGCCAAGCCATGAAGCGTTGGCTGGCCGCGGCCGTCCTGGGCCTGAGTATCGCTGGCGTGGCCCACGCCGCGATCGATACCTACGAATTCGCCAACGACGCCGAGCGCGAGCGCTTTCGCGAGTTGACCAAAGAGCTGCGGTGCCCCAAGTGCCAGAACCAGGACATCGCCGACTCCAATGCGCCGATCGCCGCGGACTTGCGCAAGGAGATCTTCCGCATGCTCGGCGAAGGCAAGGACAACCAGCAGATCATCGATTTCATGGTCGACCGCTATGGCGACTTCGTGCGCTACAAGCCGGCCCTGACCGGCAAGACCGCCTTGCTCTGGTTCGGCCCCGCCGGCCTGCTGTTGGGGGGCGTGGTGATCATCGCCGTGATCGTCCGGCGTCGGCGCGTGCAGCGCAGCGACAACCCGAGCACACTTTCCGCCGAGGAGCGTCAGCGCCTCGACCAACTGTTGGATAAAGACCGCGAATGATTGATTTCTGGCTCGCCGCAGGCCTGCTGCTCCTGGTAGCCCTGAGTTTTCTGCTGATCCCGGTTCTACGCGGCCGTCGCGCCCAGCGTGAAGAGGATCGTACCGCGCTGAACGTGGCGCTTTATCAAGAACGCGTGGCTGAGCTGCAAGGCCAGCAGGCCGAAGGCGTGCTCAGCGCCGAGCAGATGGACAGCGGCCGCGCCGAAGCCGCGCGCGAATTGCTGGCCGACACCGAGGGCGCGGAACTGGCTGGGGTATCGCGCCTGGGCAAGCCGCTGCCATTGCTGGCGGCGCTGCTGGTGCCGCTATTGGGCCTGGGCCTTTACCTGCATTTCGGCGCCAGCGACAAGGTCGAGCTGACCCGTGAATTCGCCCAGGCCCCGCAATCCATGGAAGAGATGACCCGCCGCCTCGAGCGCGCGGTCGCCGCCCAGCCGGATTCCGCCGAGGGCCTGTACTTCCTCGGTCGTACCTACATGGCCCAGGACCGCCCGGCGGATGCGGCGAAGATCTTCGAGCGCACCGTGGCCCTGGCCGGGCGCCAGCCGGAACTGCTCGGCCAGTGGGCGCAGGCGCAGTATTTCGCCGACGGCAAGCGGTGGTCGGACAAGGTCCAGGCCCTGACCGACGAAGCGCTGAAGGCCGATCCGAAGGAAGTCACCAGCCTCGGCCTGCTGGGCATCGCCGCCTTCGAAGGCGAGCGTTATCAAGAGGCCATCGATTACTGGAACCGCCTGCTGGCGCAATTGCCGGCGGACGACAACTCGCGCGCCGCGCTGCAGGGCGGTATCGACCGGGCCACCGAGAAGCTGCTGGCCAGCGGCGGCAAAGTGGCCCAGGCGCCCGCGCCCAAGGCCGCCGCGCTGCTCAAGGTGCGTGTCGACCTGGCCGCCGAGCTGAAAGCCAAGGTGCAGCCGGGCGACAGCGTGTTCATCTTTGCCCGCGCCACTTCCGGGCCGCCGGCGCCACTGGCGGCCAAGCGCCTGACCGTGGCCGACCTGCCGGTGACGGTGGAGCTGGGGGATGCCGACGCGATGATGCCGCAGTTGAAACTGTCGAACTTCCCGGAAGTCCAACTGGTTGCACGCATTTCCCGCGCCGGCCAACCGACTGCCGGCGAGTGGGTCGGTCGCAGCAAGCCCCTGGCCAGCAGCACCACCGCGCCGCAACAACTGACCATCGACAGCCCGGATAAATAAGAGAAGCCGCCATGACCGCCATTGCTCGTATCACCCTGTTAACACTGGTCCTGGGGTTGAGCGCCTGTGCGGTCCAGCAGCCGACGCCACCCGAGACGCTGCCACCGATTCCACCCGCGCAACCCACTACCAAGCCGACGCCCGGCCCCCCGAGCAAACCCGCCACGCCGATCAAGCCGGCCAAGCCGTTGCCGCGCACTTCCGCGAGCTTCGCGCCGCCACCGGGCGGCAACAGCCACTGGGATCCGCGCCTGGGCGTCTATGTGCTGGATAACCAGACCAACACCTTCTACCGCCAGCGCACCTACTACCGCTGGAACAACGGCTGGAGCCGTTCCATCAGCCCCGACGGGCCATGGGAAGAGACCGATATCCACGGCGTGCCGTCGGGCCTGGGGCGCCAGTTCCAGTAAGCGGCTCTCAGTAAGCTCCTCCCCGTAAGCGGCGACCACTGAGCGGACCGCGGGCGAGTCCGGTTCAAGCGGTCGGTTGGATGGCCGATACCCCGGGGTGTTCCTGAGTATCGCCATCCGAGCGCCCGATGAAGAAAAGCCTGAACAAACCCTATTTCGCGCCCATGGCCTTCGGGCTCTGTGTTGTCGCTGTGCTGCTCGCCCTGCATGGCTTCGCCGATGTCGAAGTGCCGCAGCTGATCTACTTCTCCCTGGCACCGGTGTATTTGCTGGTGCTGTTCATCTTCCTCTACTACTTCTTCTGCTGGAGCTTCATCTCGGTCTTTCCCCTGGGCGAGATCGGCTGGAAGCGCGTGGACTACGGCTGGCTGTTGCTGGCGTCGCTGGCGCTGATCGGCGAGACCCAGAGCGTCAGGACCGAATGGTTCCAGAGCGACTATCGACTGGCCGAGTCCCATGAAGCCTCGACCCAGAGGCGCCTCAAGGCCGAGATCGACGATCTGTTGGGGCCGGAGCATTGCCGTGCCGCCGCGACTCTCTATAGCGCCGCCGATGCCGCGCAGGTGAACGAGCTCTGTCAGCGTTTTGCCACGTTGGAGAGAACGGCGCAGGAGCGGCTGACGGCGCTCTCGGTGGGGACGGTGGTCCAGGCGCTGGATGAGCTTCGCGCCCGGTATTCGGCGCCGCCCGTATTGGCCTGGCTCGGCCGCCTCGATGAAACCCTGGGCGACCAGCGCAAGGCCCGGGGCGAGGTTTCCAGGCTGTATGAGCTGACCCGCGCCACCGAGACGGAGACGGTTTATCGCTACTTCGTTCCAGTATTGCTGGTGTTCGCCCTGGCCCTGCGCGCCTCGAAGGTCACCGGCGAGGTGCTGCTCAAGGCCCCGCGCAAACGCAAAGTGTGGATGATCATCAACCGGCGCATGGTGATCGATGGCCTGGGGTTTGTCCGCGGCGCCCGCAGCCGCTTCGACGAAGCGCTGCGCAACTGGCGCGTGGCGAAGTGGGACGTGGTGCACCTGGCCTGTCCGTTCCTGCCTGAAGTCAGTGCCGTCGATGCCCAGGTCGCCGTGGTGCCCGGCTTCTACGAAAACGAGTTCCAGCTGGCGGCTATCGACACCTTCGAGCAGTGCGGGTTTGTCGAGTGGGCGGCTGCCCAATCGATCGAAACCTTGTATCTGGTGGGCGAAACCGACCCTGCGCTGATCGAACGGGTCCAACGCTGGGGCGAGGCGGCCAAGGTCGAAGTGCTGGTACGTGGGCGAATCTGACGTCGCTCAACCTTGAGTGGCATCCGGGCGGGCCAGCAGCTGCTGGACAAACTCGACGAAGGCCCGGGCCTTGGCGCTGGTCAGCCGCCCGGTAGGGAACACCGCCCATAGCTCCTGGCGGGGCAGCGTCCAGTCCGACATCACTTCGCGCACCGTGCCACTGGCCAGCTCGGGGGCGAACATCCATTGCGAGGCCATGGTCAGCCCCTGATGGCCCAGCACCGACTCGCGCAACCCCTCTGCGGCGCTGACGCGAATCCGCCCGCGGACCGTCACCGATTGCTGTTCGTCGCCCCGTTCGAAGCGCCAGTGGGCACCGCCGCCGAGGCTGTAGACGATCGCCTGGTGCTTGCTCAGGTCGGCGGGGCAGGCGGGTTCGCCGTGGCGGGCGAAGTAGTCCGGGGTGGCCAATACCACGCGCCGGCATTCGCCGATCCGCCGCGCGGTCAGCCCGGAGTCGCTCAAGGGGCCCATGCGCAGGGCGACGTCGATGCCGGCCTCCACCAGATTGATATTGCGGTCATCCAGCACCACGTCGATGTCGAGCTCGGGGTGGTGTTCGAGAAAGGTCCCCAGGTGCGGCACGATGTGCAGGCGGGCGAAGGTCACCGCGGCGCAGACTCGCAGCGTGCCGCGCAGCCCCGTACCGGCTCCGCGCGCCGCGAGATCGGCTTCGTCGGCCTCTTCGAGGGCCCGCCTGGCGCGCTCGAAAAACGCCATGCCGGCCTCGGTGGGCGTCAGGCCGCGGGTCGAGCGCAGCAACAGCCGCACCGCCAGCCGCGCCTCCAGCTGGGCGATGGTTTTCGATACGGCCGGCTGGCCGATATCCAGAAGCCGGGCGGCGGCGGAAAAGGACCCGCTTTCCACCACATGAACGAAGGTTTGCATGGCTGCCAGCCGGTCCATTGGGACTCCTTGTGTGTGAACGATCGAGTGTTGTGTGGAACGCCGTCGAGCCGCGGCGCCGCTTATGGGTGCCAGCCAAACCCCGGGCTTTCGCCGAACCATTGCCGGGCCTGTTCCCGCAGGGCGTTGACCAGCGGCGAATGGCTGCGGGCCCGAGACTGGGCGAGCACGATGCGTTGCAGCGGCAGCGGTTCGGCAATCGGCCGGATCGCCAGCGGCCGCCCGTCATAGCTGTGGTCGCCGAAAGGCCGGGTATAGGCCACGGCCACGCCAAAGCCGTTGGCCACCAGCCCGCGCTGCAGTTCGAAAGAATAGGTCTTGCTGAAGTTTTGCGGCTGCAAGCCATGGAAGCGGAACAGGTCGAGGAAATGCTGCCAGCTGTAGGCCTGTTCGGTCAGCACCAGGGGGTAATCGCAGAGCTGGCGCAGGCTGACCTCGCGGTGACCGGCCAGGGGATGCTCGGCCGGCAATAGCGCATGGGCCGACAGTTCGCACAGCACTGTGCTCTGTACCCCATCCGGCAAGCCCAGGTCATAGCTCAGCGCGGCGTCCAGGCTGCCGTTGCTCAATTGCTTGCCGATCTGGTCGAAGCCGTATTCGCGAATCGTCACCTCGATCGCCGGGTGGCGTTCCTTGAGGCCGCGCAACAGCTGCGGCAGGCAATAGGGCGCCAGGTCCTCGAAGCAGGCCAGCATCAGTTCGCCGGACAAGGTGTCGTCGTGGTCCGCCAGGCGTTCCAGCTCATGCACGCCGGCCACTATCTGCTGGGCCTTGTCCATCGCCAGGCGGCCGAACGGCGTCAGCGTCACTCCCTGTCCGCGCTGGCGAATGAACAGCACTTGCCCCAGGTGTCCTTCCAGTTCGCTGAGGGCGGCGGAGACCGCCGGCTGCGATACGTTCAGATGCTCGGCGGCCTGAGTGATGTTGCCGTGGCGGGTGACCGCCAGGGCGCAGCGCAGGTGGCGCAGACTGATCTTCATAAGAAATTCCGAGGAGCCAGATCGGATCATATTATTTTATTTTTGGATGAGCCTGGGGCAATAGTCTGGCGGTGGTCGCCGCGATCATGGCGGCCGTCACGCAGGAGCCCCTATGAACAGGTCAGTCAGCCCTTTGGTATCAGCGGCGGATATCGCGGCTTTTCAACGCGATGGCGCCATTTGTCTACGTGGTGTGTTCAAGGACTGGGTCGGGTCGATCGCCGCAGGTATCGAGCGTAACCAGCGCGAGCCGGGCCCCTATGCCACCAACGTGGTGGCGGCCGGCGAGCCGGGTGGTTTTTTCGACGATTACTGCAACTGGGAGCGCATTCCCGAATTCGTTGCCATGGTCCGTGAGTCGCCCGCGGCGGCGATTGCGGCAGCGGTGATGCAGTCGCCCAGTGCGCAGTTCTTTCACGATCATGTACTGGTCAAGGAGCCGGGCACCCAGAAGCCGACACCCTGGCACCAGGACATTCCCTATTACTTTCTCGATGGCGAGCAGACCGTCAGCCTGTGGATCCCGGTGGACCCGGTGCGCGAGGCGACCTTGCGCCTGATCGCCGGCTCCCACCTCTGGCCGCAATGGGTGCTGCCGCTGCGCTGGAAGGACGACAGCAGCTTTTACGAGGATGTCAGCCGCTATCGGCCGGTGCCGGACCCGGATGTCGACCCCGGCATGCAGGTGCTGGAGTGGCAGATGGAGCCGGGGGACGCGGTGCTGTTCGACTTCCGCACCGTGCACGGCGCACGCGGCAATCTCAGCCAGGCCCGCCGGCGCGTGCTGTCGCTGCGCTGGCTGGGCGAGGACGTGCGTTATGCCGAGCGCCCTGGCAGGACATCGCCGCCGTACCCTGACCACGGTATGCAAGCAGGCCAGCGCCTGCGCCAGGACTGGTTCCCACAGATCTGGCCGCCAGCCTGATCTGCCTGAAAGACCTACAAGAGCCTGACAGCGTCTCAGCCGACGATCAGGCCATCTATCACTGCTGAGGAGAAACCCATGCCGAGCCCAACGATCCTGCCTGAGATACGCGAGCTGACGACGCCCATGGTTGCGCTGCGCCAGCATCTGCACGCCCATCCTGAACTGAGCTACGAGGAGTTCGAAACCAGCCGCCTGGTCGCCGACAAGCTGCGCGGCTGGGGTTATGAGGTTCACCACGGGCTGGCCGGCACCGGCGTCGTGGCGTCGTTGCGCAAGGGCCGGGGCAACCGGGTCATCGGCCTGCGCGCGGACATGGACGCCTTGCCGATCCTGGAAACCAGCGGCTTGCCCTATGCCAGTCGGCATGACGGCAAGATGCATGCCTGTGGCCATGACGGGCATACCGCGATGCTGCTGGCCGCCGGCCAGTGCCTGGCCCAGAGCATCGACTTCGATGGCACTGTGCGCCTGATCTTCCAGCCCGCCGAGGAAGGGCATGTGGGCGCGCGGAAGATGATCGAGGATGGGCTGTTTCAGCTGTTTCCCTGCGATGCGGTCTTTGCCATGCACAATTGGCCGGGGTTGCCGGTGGGTAAGTTCGGTTTTCTCCCCGGGCCGTTCATGGCCTCGGCCGACACCGTGACGATTGGCATCAATGGCCGTGGCGGTCACGGCGCCATGCCCCAGGACACGGTCGACCCGATAGTCGCCGCGGCCTCGCTGGTCATGGCGTTGCAGACGGTGGTGGCGCGCAACCTGCCGCCCCTGGAAATGGGCGTGGTCGGGGTCGGGGCGATTCACGGCGGCAGCAGTTCGTCGGTGGTTCCCACTCGCGTCGAACTGGCGGTGACGGTCAGGGCATTGAAAGAGACGACCCGTGAGCTGTTGCTACAGCGCATCGAGGCGCTGGCCCACGCCCAGGCCCAGGCATTCGGCGCGACTGCCGAGGTCACGGTCAGCGCCAACGCGTTCCCGGTGCTCTACAACCACCCGCGGGAAACCGCCCTGGCGCGGGCGGTGGCCCTGGAGTGGCTGGGCGAGGAGGGGCTGGTCGCCGATATGCAGCCGATGACCTGCAGCGAGGATTTCTCTTTCATGCTGCAAGCCTGCCCCGGCAGCTACCTGATCATGGGCAACGGCGAAGGGACGGCGGGCGGCTGTCTGTTGCATAACCCGGCCTATGACTTCAATGACGCCTGCCTGCCTTACGGCGCCAGCTACTGGGTGAAGCTGGTGAGTGCCTTTCTCGAGCCGGTCGACTGACTTGCAGCCTCTGGTGATCGCTCCGGCCGGGCCTGTTCGGGCCCGGCCGGTCGTGGGTGCGTAGCCCTTGTCTGCAAGGAGAATGTCATGGCCGTTGTTTCCGAATCCTTCGCGCCGGTTGCGGCGACGAATCTGTGTGTTTCCCGTCGGCGGGTGATTGTCGGTACCACTATCGGTAATGCCCTGGAGTTTTTCGATTTCACGGTGTTCAGCTTTCTGATGCTGTTTATCGGGCCGCTGTTTTTCCCTGCGGCGTCCGCTTACGGGCAGTTGCTGCTGACCACCGCGACCTTTGGCGTGGGTTTCCTGATGCGCCCGATCGGCGCGCTGCTGATCGGTTCCTACTCCGACCGCTTCGGCCGTCGCTCGGCGATGACCCTGACCCTGTTCCTGATGGGCCTGGGCTGCGGCCTGATGGCCTTGACCCCGACCTATGGCCAGATCGGCATGGCCGCGCCCCTGATCATGGCGCTGGCGCGACTGATCCAGGGTTTTGCCGCCGGTGGCGAAGTGGGGGCGGCGACCACCCTGCTGGTGGAACACGCCCCCGCATCGCAACGGGGTTTTTATGCCAGCTGGCAGTTCGGCAGCCAGTCGCTGGGGATCTTCCTCGGCGCGATCATGGTTGCGGCGCTGGTGGCGGGGCTGGATCAACAGGCGATGAACGAGTGGGGTTGGCGGGTGCCGTTTTTCATCGGCATGCTCACCGCCCCGGTGGGCTGGTACATCCGTCGCCATCTGGAAGACACCCTGGTGGTCGGGCTGTCGACTGCCCACAGCCAGCAGGCCAGGGAACATGCGGCCCGCAGCAGTCCGCTGCGCGAGCTGTTCGGCCAGCACAAGCGGGCATTGGGCAAAAGCGTGCTGCTGATGCTTGGGGCCATGGTCTCGACCCAGATCATCGCCTTTTACATGCCGGCCTATGCCGCCAGGGTGCTGGGCCTGCCGACCACCTCCAGCCTGCTGGCCAGCGTGGTGGTGGGGGCGGTCTGTTTTGTGTTGTCGCCGCTGGTGGGCTGGCTGGCCGATCGCTGTGGGCGCAAGCGGGTGATTTTCTGCTCGCGCCTGCTGACCCTGGTGGTGATAGTGCCGTGTTTCCAGTGGCTGATCGCCGCCCCCAGCCTGTTCAACCTGCTGCTGATCATCGGCCTGCTCTCGGTGTTGCTGACCCTGCAGACGGTGCCGGGCATCACCATGTTGCCGGAGATGTTCCCCAAGTCGGTGCGCACCACCGGCATGGCGGCGGCCTACGGTATCGGGGTCTCGGTGTTTGGCGGCTTCGCCCAGTTTTTTGTCACCTGGCTGCTGCAGGTGACCGAGCAGGCGCTGGCGCCGGCCTGGTACATGATGGCGACGGTCGCCTTGTCCACCCTGGTGTTGCTGTGGATTCGCGACCGCACCGGTGAAGACATCGATCAGGCTGCGGCTTGAGCCCGGGCTCAGGCCGGGACAGGCAGCGCCTTCTGCGAAGTGCTCAGGAAACGCAGCAGGGCCAGCAACGGCAAGGCGCTGCCGACGCCGACTATGCCCAGCCAGCCGGCGTGTTCGTACACCGCGCTGGCAATCGACGAGCCGACGGCGCCGCCGATGAAGATGCTGGTCATGTACAGCGCGTTGAGGCGGCCGCGGCTATGAGCATCCAGCGCATAGACCGCGCGCTGGCCGAGGACCATGTTCATCTGCACGCAGAAATCCAGGACCACGCCGGTCACTGCCAGGCCGATGACGCTGTAGGCCGGGTGGACAAAGGCCGGCAGGAAGCTCAAGGCGGCGAACAGCATGGCCAGCAACGAGGCGACGCGGGTGTGGCCGGCATCCGCCAGGCGTCCGCTGATGGGCGCGGCGATGGCGCCGATGGCTCCGACCAGGGCGAACAGGGCGATCTGGCTTTGCGACAGGCCGTGATTGCGCGCCAGCTCCAGCGGCACCGCGGTCCAGAACAGGCTGAAGGTGGCGAACATACAGGCCTGGTAAAACGCTCGCTGGCGCAGCACCGGTTGCTGGCGCAGCAGGGTGCCCAGCGAGCGCAGCAACTGGCCGTAGGTGGCGCTGTGGGCAGGCTGGCGCTTGGGCACGGTCAGCAGCAGGACCAGGCTGATGGCGGCCATCAGCACGGCGGCGGCGATAAACATCGCGCGCCAGCCGAACAGGTCGGCCACCACACTGGACACCGGGCGTGCCAGCAGGATGCCCAGCAGCAGGCCGCCCATGATGCCGCCGACCACCCGGCCGCGGGAGGCTTCCGGCGTCAGGTGCGCGGCCAGGGGAATCAGGATCTGTACCGACACCGAGCTGAAGCCGATCAGCAGCGAGACCAGCAGAAAGGCGTTGGGTTGCTCGGTGAACCCGGCGCCCAGCAGGCTGGCGATGGCTACCAGGCTGGTGAGGATCATCAGCCGGCGGTTTTCCAGCAGGTCGCCCAGGGGCACCAGGAAGAACAGGCCCAGGGCGTAGCCGATCTGGGTCAGGGACACGATCAGGCTGGCCATGGTGCTGCTCAGGCCGATGTCCGGGGCGATCAGCTCGATGATCGGCTGGGCATAGTAGATGTTGGCGACGATGGCGCCGCAGCAGAAGGCGAACAGCAGCACCATGCCGCGGGTCATGGTCGTGGTGGCGGCGGGCAGCCCCTGGGTCGTGGAAGTCATGGCGATTCTCGTTGCAGCGAAAGGGATGCGGGCGAGGCTAAGGGGCTGGCCCGTGACGCGGTAGAAGCTGACGAGCGATAGCATTCATGCCCGGGAGGAATAAATGCCTGGCGGGGCCGGCCGAGAGCGGCAGACGACGACCGGGATCGCGTTGCGATGATACATTTACTTACATTCAGTTCCATAGCTCGCTCATTGTTCCGTGGACGCTGGAGTGCTTTCGTTTAGACCTCTGTGCCACCTTTCATCACAGGAAGCCCGTCCCATGAATCTGTGCCTTCGCCGCCTGCTCGGCGGCGCCCAAGCGATCACCCTCGGCGCACTGCTGCTGGCCGGCCTGGCCCAGGCCCAGGACGCACCGGGCATGCGCATCGGCGTGCGCGGGGAAATCACCAGCATCGCCGGCGACGCGGTGCGGGTGCACGTCAACAGTGGTGAGAACGTCACCATCAACCTCACGCCGCAGACCCAGGTCCGCGCCGTGACCCTGGCCAATATCGAGGACATCAAGCCCGGCAGCTACATAGGTTCGGCCGCCGTGCCGCAGGCCGATGGCAGCCTCAAGGCGCTGGAGGTCCATGTTTTTCCACCGCAGATGGCCGGCACCGGCGACGGTCATCGGCCTTTCGATCTGGTCAAGGGCAGCAGCATGACCAATGGCCGCGTCGGCGACTTGGTGGTGAGCAACGGCCGGACCCTGACCGTCAACTACAAGGGCGGCCAGCAGACGATCCTGGTGCCGGACGACGTGCCCATCGTCAACCTGGTGCCGGGTGACCGCAGCCTGCTCAAGGCCGGGGTCAAGGTGGTGATGTTCGTCTCCCAGAGCGCGGACGGCACGCTCACCGCGCAATCGATCTCCGCCGGCAAGGATGGGGTGACGCCGCCGATGTAGCTGGCTGGCGGTTACGTTGCCAGGTGTTTCAACGGCCTGGTTTCGGATGGCCTTGTGCAGGGGCTTGGTTTAGGGTTTGCGGTCGTCTATCGCAGCGGAGGTCCCATGCACACATCAGTCTTCAATCCGCCCAGTGTCTTCAATTCCCAGCAGTACGGTTTCAGCCAGGCCGTGGAGGTGCGCGGTGGGCGGCGCCTGCTGCTGTCCGGCCAGGTGGGTGTCGATGAGCGCGAGGTCTGCGTCGGCCCGGGGCTGCGCGAGCAGACCGAGCAGAGCTTCGACAATATCGCCCGGGTCCTGGCGGCGGCGGGCGGCGACCTGAGCCACGTGGTCATGCTGCGGATCTACATTGCCGAGGCAGCCCGCGACCAGCAGGAACAGATCAGCCAGGTGCTGTTGCAGCGTTTCCCCCAGCAGCCGCCGGTGTCCTCGTGGATCATCGTCAGTGGCTTGTCCTTGCCCGAGTGGCTGATCGAGGTCGAGGCCGAGGCGATGTTGCCTGAGTTGCACGAGGTTCGGGGCGCCGCCCTGGTCGATGTAGCCGCCGGGCTTTAGGCGCGAGCAATAAAAAAGCGACCCGAGGGTCGCTTTTTTCATGGGCCGGGGGCGTTATTTGCCGCCGTAGATCTGGTCGAAAACCCCGCCATCGTTGAAGTGGGTCTTCTGCACGGTGCGCCAGTCGCCAAAGGTTTTCTCCACCGAGAGGAAGTCGACTTTCGGGAAACGGTCGGTGTACTTGGCCAGGACTTTCGGGTCCCGTGGGCGCAGGTAGTTGTTGGCGGCGATTTCCTGGCCTTCCGGCGACCACAGGTACTTCAGGTACTCCTCGGCCGCGGCACGCGAGCCTTTCTTGTCGACCACCTTGTCGACCACCGACACCGGTGGCTCGGCTTCGGCGGAGACGCTCGGGTAGATGACTTCGAACTGATCGCGGCCGAATTCGCGGGCGATCATTTCCGCTTCGTTCTCGAAGGTCACCAGCACGTCGCCGATCTGGTTGGTCATGAAGGTGGTCGTCGCGGCGCGGCCACCGGTGTCGAGCACCGGTGCCTGCTTGAACAGCTTGCCGACGAAGTCCTTGGCCTTGTTCTCGTCGCCGCCGTTCTTCAGCACATAACCCCAGGCCGACAGGTAGGTGTAGCGGCCGTTACCCGAAGTCTTGGGGTTCGGCACTATCACCTGCACGCCATCCTTGAGCAGGTCCGGCCAGTCTTTCAGGGCCTTGGGGTTGCCCTTGCGCACGATGAACACGGTGGCCGAGGTGAAGGGCGCGCTGTTGTTCGGCAGGCGGGTCACCCAGTTGTCCGGCACCAGCTTGCCATTGTCCGCCAGGGCGTTGATGTCGGTGGCCATGTTCATGGTGATGACGTCGGCCGGCAGGCCGTCGATCACCGAGCGCGCCTGTTTGCTGGAACCGCCGAAGGACATCTGCAGGGTGATGTTCTCGTTGTGCTCGGCCTGCCAGTGCTTCTGGAAGGCAGTGTTGTAGTCCTTGTAGAAGTCTCGCATCACGTCATAGGAAACGTTGAGCAGGGTCGGAGCGGCCTGGGCGGCGCTGCCCAGTGCCAGGCCGGCGGCCAGGAGAGAGGCGCTAACGAGTTTTTTCACTGCACATTCCTTTTATTAGAGAGTGAAGGCAATTTGCCGCCGACTATAGCCGGGGCGGTATATCTCTTTAAAGATTAAAAAGTGCTTTGCTTATTCAGTTTTCCTGGACCACTTTCGGGAACAGCGCGTTGCCACACCGCGAGCAGAACGCGGCGCCGTGCTCATGGTCGTTCTTCCTGCACACCGGGCAGTCGTGCTTGAGCTGTTCGCCGCGCAGGGCATTGGCCAGTTCCGCGGTGAAGATCCCGGTGGGCACGGCGATGATCGAGTAACCGGTGATCATCACCATCGATGAAATCACCTGGCCCAGTGGCGTCTTCGGCACGATGTCGCCAAAACCCACGGTAGTCAGGGTGACGATGGCCCAGTAGATGCCCTTGGGGATGCTGGTGAACCCGTGCTCCGGCCCCTCGACCACATACATCAGGGTGCCGAACACCGTGACCAGGGTCGATACGCTGAGCAGGAACACGATGATTTTCTGCTTGCTGCCGCGCAGCGCCGACATCAGGTAGTTGGCCTGCTTGAGATACGGGCTGAGCTTGAGCACGCGGAAGATGCGCAGCATGCGGATCACCCGGATGATCAGCAGGTACTGGGCGTCGCTGTAATACAGGGCGAGGATCCCCGGCACGATGGCCAGCAGGTCCACCAAGCCGTAGAAACTGAAGGCGTAGCGCAACGGCTTGGGCGAGCAGTACAGGCGCAGGCTGTATTCGATGGCGAAGATCAGGGTAAAACCCCATTCGATATAGGCCAGCACATTGGCGTAGTTCTGATGCACCTCGTCGATGCTGTCGAGAATCACGATCACCAGGCTGGCGAGGATGATCAGCAACAGGGTGCTGTCGAAGCGTCGACCGGCCACGGTGTCGGTCTGGAAAATCATGACGTAGAGACGCTCGCGCCAGTGCCGGTTGTTGTCCGTGTTGCTGTCCATGTTGTTCGCCTGAATCGAAGGTCAGCGAAGCCTAGGGGGATTGGCCCCGGTAGCGCAAGGCGTGCTGTCCACGGCGGCCTGGCGCAGCACCCGCAGCGCGGCGCGAACCAGCCAGCAGGCGAGGATAAAGGGTGCGGTGAGCACGGGCAGGCCCAGCGCGGCGAAGCCCGGGGCGAGCAGCAGCGCCAGGAGCATTCCCGGCAGGGCCAACCAGGATCGGCGGCGGTCCTGGCTCAGGGCCAGGGCGACCAGGGCACAGTTGTAGCCGCCAAGGCCCGGCAGGGCGCCGGCGTGGTCCTGTTGCAGCAGGGCGAAGCCCAGGCCCACCGCTGAACCGAACAGCGCCCAGGCAGCCGCCCGGCGATCAGCCAGCAGCAACCCCAGGGCAATCAGCACCCCGGCCAGCGGATGTTCGAGGAACATCACCTGGCCGAGCCCCTGGATCAGTGCCTGCAGCAGCGCCAGCGCATCGGGCTCGACCCAGGGCGCGGCGGCACTGGCGGGCAGCGGCGCGGCCAGGCCCAGCAGCAGCCAGCCGAGGCCGACGAAGGGCGCGGTGTAGGCCGGTAGGCAATATTGATCGCGGGCGCGTTTGAGCCATTGCCGGGTGAGGATCGCACTGACGCCGCCGCAGGCGATGATCAGCGGTGGCAGCAGCACCGACCAGTCGAAGCGCAGGCTCAGGAGCAGGCCGAGCAAGACCCCGTTGTAGCTGAACAGCCCGGCTTGCCGGTCGGCCTTGGCATAGCCCCGGCGCTGCGCGGTGAGCAGCCCGGCCACGCCACCCAGCAGCGCGCCACCGAGCAACGCCGGAGCGCTCAGCAGGATGGCCAGCATGCACAGCAGGCCGCACAGCGGATGGCGCTGGAGGAAGATCTGGCTGAAGCCGTTGAGCAGGGCGGTGGCCCAGTCGGGGCAGTGCGCGTTGAAGTGTTCTGAAGGCATGAGGTGGGCTCTTGTAGCCGCTGCCGAGCACAGCGAGGCTGCGATCGGGCGCGTAGCGGCCGTCAATCAGGCAATGCCGTGTTCCACAGGCAAGTCCAGTGCTCGGGCCTGGCGAAGACTGCGTTTTCGAGCGCAGCCTCGCAGGCTCGGCAGCGGCTACATGCTCAGATCAGGGTTTCGATGCGCAGTGAGTTGGTCGAGCCCGGCTGGCCGAATGGCACGCCGGCGGTGATTAACAGCGTGTCGCCGCGTTTGGCCATGCCTTGCGCCTGGGCGATTTCCAGGGCGGTGGAGCAGACCTCGTCGACCTGACGCAGGCGGTCGTTGACCACCGAGTGCACGCCCCAGGCCACCGTCAGGCGCCGCGCGGTGGACAGGTTCGGCGTCAGGTTGAGGATCGGCACCGTCGGCCGTTCCCGGGCCGCGCGCAGGCTGGAGCTGCCGGACTCGCTGTAGTTCACCAGCACCGCCACCGGCAGGATGCTGCTGATGCGGCGGATCGCGCAGCTGATGGCATCGGACACCGTGGCTTCGGCCTGGGGCCGGCTGACGTCGAGCTGGGCCTGGTAGTCCGGGCCGCTTTCCACCTGGCGGATGATCTTGCTCATCATCTGCACCGCTTCCAGCGGGTATTCGCCGGAGGCGGTTTCCGCCGAGAGCATCACCGCGTCGGCGCCTTCGGCCACCGCGTTGGCCACGTCCGTGACCTCGGCCCGGGTCGGGGCAGGGGAGAAGCGCATGGATTCGAGCATCTGCGTGGCCACCACCACCGGTTTACCCAGCTGGCGGCAGGTGCCGATGATGCTCTTCTGGATCTGCGGCACGCTTTCGGCCGGCACCTCCACCCCCAGGTCGCCACGGGCCACCATGATCGCGTCGCTCAGTTCGGCGATCTCGCGCAGTTGGGTGACCGCCGAGGGTTTCTCGATCTTGGCCATCAGGAACGCCTTGTCGCCAATCAATGCGCGGGCTTCGCGGATGTCCTCGGGGCGCTGCACGAACGACAGGGCGACCCAGTCCACCCCCAGCTCCAGGCCGAACTCCAGGTCGCGGCGATCCTTGGCGGTCAGCGGGCTGAGGTCGAGCAGCGCCTGCGGGACGTTGACGCCTTTGCGGTCCGACAGCTCGCCGCCGTTGAGCACCGTGGTGTCGATGGCGTCGGCGTGTTTGGCGATGACCCGCAGGCGCAGCTTGCCATCGTCCAGCAGCAGGTCCATGCCCGGCTCCAGGGCTTTGAGGATTTCCGGGTGGGGCAGGTTGACCCGGCGCTGGTCGCCCGGGGTGCTGTCCAGGTCCAGGCGCAGGGCCTGGCCGCGGTGCAGCTGGACCTTGCCTTCGGCGAACGTGCCGACCCGCAGTTTCGGGCCTTGCAGGTCCATGAGGATGCCCAGCGGGTAGTTCAGCTGTTTTTCGACTTCGCGGATCCACTGGTAACGCTGGGCGTGATCGGCGTGGTCGCCGTGGCTGAAGTTGAGGCGAAAGATATTCACCCCGGCCTGCACCAGCTCGCGGATATCGTCGATGCCGTCGATGGCCGGGCCGAGGGTGGCGAGGATTTTGACCTTTTTGTCAGGCGTCATGTTTTGGGCTCTCGAGGATCAGGATGGCGCGGAAGTCGTTGACGTTGGTGCGGGTCGGCTCGGTGACGATCAACCCATCCAGGGCCGCGAAATAGCCATAGCCGTTGTTGTTGTCCAGCTCGTCGCTGGCACTCAGGCCCAGGGCGGCGGCGCGGGCATGGCTGTCCGGGGCCATGATCGCGCCAGCGTTGTCTTCGGAGCCGTCGATGCCGTCGGTATCGCCCGCCAGGGCGTAGACGCCGGGCAGGCCCTTGAGGCTGTCGGTGAGGCTCAGGAGGAACTCGGCATTACGCCCGCCGCGGCCATTGCCGCGCACGGTGACCGTGGTTTCGCCGCCGGACAGGATCACGCAGGGCGCCGCCAGCGGCTGGCCATGCAGCACCACCTGGCGGGCGATGCCGGCGTGGACCTTGGCCACCTCGCGGGACTCGCCTTCCAGGTCGCCGAGGATCAGCGGGCTGAAACCGGCCTGGCGGGCTTTCACCGCGGCGGCCTCCAGCGACTGCTGCGGCCGGGCGATCAGCTGGAAGTGACTGCGGGCCAGGCTCGGGTCGCCGGGCTTGACGGTTTCCGACTCCGGGCTTTGCAGCCAGGTGCGCACCGCCGCCGGGACCTCGATGGCATAGCGCTTGAGGATCGCCAGGGCCTCGGCCGAGGTGCTGGGGTCGGCCACGGTGGGGCCGGAAGCGATGACCGTGGCCAGGTCGCCCGGTACATCGGAAATCGCGTAGGTGTAGACGGTGGCCGGCCAGCAGGCCTTGGCCAGGCGGCCGCCCTTGATCGCCGAGAGGTGTTTGCGCACGCAGTTCATCTCGCCGATGGTGGCGCCGGACTTGAGCAGGGCTTTGTTGATCGACTGCTTGTCCGCCAGGCTGATGCCCGCGGCGGGCAGGGCCAGCAGGGCGGAACCGCCGCCGGACAGGAGGAAGATCACCCGGTCCTGTTCCGACAGGTCGCTGACCAGCTCCAGCACGCGCTTGGCCACGGCCAGGCCGGCGGCATCGGGTACCGGATGGGCGGCTTCGACCACTTCGATTTTTTCGCAGGGCGCGCCGTGGCCGTAGCGGGTGACGACCAGCCCGCTGACTTCACCCAACCAGCAGCGTTCGACCACCTGGGCCATGGCCGCGGCGGCCTTGCCGGCACCGATGACGATCACCCGGCCGCTGCGGTCGCTGGGCAAATGGGCTTCGAGGACGTGCTGCGGGTGGGCGGCGTCGATGGCTGTGGCGAACAGCTCACGGAGGAATTGTTGCGGATCGACCGACATGGCGGGCTCCCGGATTTCTTGTTATTCGAGGTGTGGCTGTAACGCAGCCTGTAGCCGCTGCCGAATGCTGCGATAAGGTTCGAAGAACCTTCCTGCGATGTGCAAGTGCACGCCTGCTGCGCAGGCGATCGCAGCCTTCGGCAGCGGCTACAGGGGATTTCCTGGCGTTCTCTTACTGGTCGCGGATCGAGAAGTTGGCCATGTGTTCCAGGCCCTTGATCAGCGCCGAGTGGTCCCAGTTGCTGCCGCCGATGGCCGCGCAGGTGCTGAACACTTGCTGGGCGTTGGCGGTGTTCGGCAGGTTGATGTTCAGCTCCTTGGCGCCTTGCAGGGCCAGGTTCAGGTCCTTCTGGTGCAGGCTGATACGGAAGCCCGGGTCGAAGGTGCCCTTGATCATGCGCTCGCCGTGCACCTCGAGGATCTTCGAGGAGGCGAAGCCACCCATCAGCGCCTCGCGCACCTTGGCCGGATCGGCGCCGTTTTTCGCGGCGAACAGCAGGGCCTCGGCCACCGCCTGGATGTTCAGGGCGACGATGATCTGGTTCGCCACCTTGGCGGTCTGGCCGTCGCCGTTGCCGCCGACCAGGGTGATGTTCTTGCCCATGGCCTGGAACAGCGGCAGGGCGCGCTCGAAGGCCTGGCTGTCGCCGCCGACCATGATGCTCAGGGTCGCCGCCTTGGCGCCGACTTCACCGCCGGATACCGGGGCATCCAGGTACTGCGCGCCTTTCTCGTTGATCCTGGCGGCGAAGGCCTTGGTCGCGGTCGGCGAGATCGAGCTCATGTCGATCACCACCTTGCCCGGGCCGACGCCCGCCGCCACGCCGTCGGCGCGGAACAGCACGTCGTCGACCTGCGGGGTATCCGGGACCATGACGATGATGAACTCGGCTTCCTGGGCCACTTCCCTGGGGCTGGCCAGGGCAACTGCGCCGGCGGCGACCAGGTCGGCCGGGGCCGCGTCGTGGTGCTGGGACAGGAACAGACTGTGACCGGCTTTCTGCAGGTTGGAGGCCATTGGGTGGCCCATGATGCCGGTGCCGATGAATCCAATTTTAGCCATGAGAAAATCCTCTTTTTGTTAGGTAGCACGCCCTCTGTAGGAGCGAGCAAGCTCGCTCCTACAGCGATAAACGATGACGCGGTTGCCGATCAGATTGCGTTGTGGCTCTTGAGCCAGCCCAGGCCCGCTTCGGTGGTGGTCAGCGGCTTGTATTCGCAGCCGACCCAGCCCTGGTAGCCGATCTTGTCCAGGTGCCCGAACAGGAAGCGGTAGTTGATCTCGCCGGTCCCCGGTTCGTGACGCCCCGGGTTGTCCGCCAGCTGGACATGGTTGATCGCGTCCAGGTGGCCGGACAGGGTCCGGGCCAGATCGCCCTCCATGATTTGCATGTGGTAGATGTCGTATTGCAGGTACAGGTTGCTGCTGCCGACCTGTTCGCGAATCGACAGGGCCTGGGCCGTGTTGTTCAGGTAGAAGCCCGGGATGTCGCGGGTGTTGATCGCTTCCATCACCAGCTTGATGCCCGCGGCCTGGAGTTTCTCGGCGGCGTACTTGAGGTTGGCGACGAAGGTCTTTTCCACCGTGGCATCGTCGAAACCTTGCGGACGAATACCGGCCAGGCAGTTGATCTGGGTGTTGCCCAGCACCTGGGCGTAGGCGATGGCCAGGTCGACCCCGGCGCGGAACTCTTCGACCCGGTCCGGCAGGCAGGCGATGCCGCGCTCGCCTTTCACCCAATCGCCCGCGGGAAGGTTGAACAGCACTTGGGTCAGGCCGTGGGCGTCGAGTTGCGCCTTGATCTCGGCGGAGCTGAATTCGTAGGGGAACAGGTATTCGACACCACTGAAGCCAGCCTCGGCGGCGGCCTTGAAGCGGGCGAGGAAGTCCTGTTCGGTGAACAGCATGGACAGGTTGGCGGCAAAACGCGGCATGGTGGTCTCCTGTAGAGGTATCAATCCCTGTAGCCGCTGCCGCAGGCTGCGATAAGGCCGAAGGCCTTCGACGATCCTGAGATCTTGCGCATCCTGCGGATGCAATCGCAGCCTTCGGCAGCGGCTACATCGGGGGGTCAGTCGAGCAGGGAAATCGCGGTCGGGGCGTCGTTGCCGACCAGCGCCAGGTCTTCGAATTCGTTGACTGCGTTGATCTCGGTGCCCATGGAGATGTTGGTGACACGCTCCAGGATGATCTCGACGATCACCGGCACCTTGAACTGTTCGAGCATTTCCTGGGCCTGGCGCAGGGCCGGCTGGATGCCCGACGGCTCGAATACCCGCAGCGCCTTGCAGCCCAGGCCCTCGGCGACCGCGACGTGGTCCACGCCATAGCCGTTGAGTTCCGGTGCGTTGAGGTTGTCGAAGGACAGCTGCACGCAGTAGTCCATGTCGAAACCGCGCTGTGCCTGGCGGATCAGGCCCAGGTAGGAGTTGTTCACCACCACATGGATGTACGGCAGCTTGAACTGCGCGCCGACGGCCAGTTCTTCGATCATGAACTGGAAGTCGTAGTCGCCGGACAGCGCCACTACTTTGCGCGATGGATCGGCCTTGACCACCCCCAGCGCCGCCGGAATGGTCCAGCCCAGCGGGCCGGCCTGGCCGCAGTTGATCCAGTGGCGTGGCTTGTACACGTGCAGGAACTGCGCGCCGGCAATCTGCGACAGGCCGATGGTGCTGACGTAGCAGGTGTCCTTGCCGAACACCTGGTTCATCTCTTCATACACGCGCTGTGGCTTGACCGGCACGTTGTCGAAGTGGGTCTTGCGTTGCAGGCTCGATTTGCGCTGCTGGCAATCCTGCAGCCAGGCGCTGCGGTTCTTCAGCTTGCCGGCGGCCTGCCATTCGCGAGCGACTTCGATGAACACGGTCAGCGCCGAGCTGGCGTCGGAGACGATGCCCAGGTCCGGGGTGAACACCCGGCCGATCTGGGTCGGCTCGATGTCCACGTGGATGAATTTGCGGCCCTCGGTGTAGACGTCCACCGAACCGGTGTGGCGGTTGGCCCAGCGGTTGCCGATGCCCAGGACCACATCAGACTTGAGCAGGGTGGCGTTGCCGTAGCGATGGGAGGTCTGCAGGCCGACCATGCCGACCATCTGCGGGTGATCGTCGGGGATGCTGCCCCAGCCCATCAGGGTCGGAATGACCGGGATGCCGGTCAGCTCGGCGAACTCCACCAGTAGCTCACTGGCATCGGCATTGATGATGCCGCCACCGGCGACCAGCAGCGGACGCTCGGCCTGATCCAGCAGGGCCAGGGCTTTTTCGACCTGGACCCGGGTCGCCGAAGGCTTGGCTAGCGGCAGCGGCTGGTAGGCGTCGATGTCGAATTCGATCTCGGCCATCTGCACGTCGAACGGCAGGTCGATCAGCACCGGGCCGGGGCGGCCGGAGCGCATTTCATAAAAGGCTTTCTGGAAGGCGTAGGGCACTTGGCCGGGTTCCAGGACGGTGGTCGCCCACTTGGTCACCGGCTTGACGATGCTGGTGATGTCGACGGCCTGGAAGTCTTCCTTGTGCAGGCGGGCACGCGGGGCCTGGCCGGTGATGCAGAGAATCGGGATCGAGTCGGCCGAGGCGCTGTACAGGCCGGTGACCATGTCGGTGCCGGCAGGGCCGGAAGTACCGATGCACACGCCGATATTGCCGGCCTTGGTGCGGGTGTAACCCTCGGCCATGTGCGAGGCGCCTTCGACGTGGCGAGCGAGGACGTGATCGATGCCACCGACCTTTTGCAGGGCGGAGTACAGCGGGTTGATGGCGGCACCCGGGATGCCAAAGGCGGTATCGACCCCTTCACGGCGCATCACCAGAACGGCGGCTTCGATTGCTCTCATTTTGCTCATGGTTTTGTGCCTCTTACGTTTTGTAATTGTATACAAGTTTCTTTGCGCAGAGTGTATTCACGGCGAGCGTCGCAGGTCAATCCATTTTCTCTAGCGCTGGGGTGCGTTCGTCCGGTGCCGGTAAACAGGCGGCTTTTCGTCGTAAGCAGGGGTTTATGAAAATTATTGTATACAAAAACATAATTTGTTGTGCTCTATTTGTTGTATCGATCTTCTTATCGGAACTCCCAGATTTTTCCCAATAACAAAATAAGGACGGCACCCATGAGCGCTTTAACCTTGAACGTTGCAGTCAGCCTGGCCGGCAAGGCCCTGGCCTTCGGCCGCGAGATCAGCGCGGCACCCTTGACCATCGCGGTACTCGACGCCGGCGGGCATCTGGTGACCTTGCAGCGCGAAGACGGGGCCAGCTTGCTGCGGCCACAGATCGCCATCGGCAAGGCCTGGGGCGCGATCGCCCTGGGCAAGGGCTCGCGCCTGCTGGCGCTGGATGCGCAGCAGCGGCCGGCGTTCATTGCCGCGCTCAACAGCCTGGGGCAGGGCAGCGTGGTGCCGGCACCGGGTGGGGTATTGATTCGTGATCAGCAGGGGGCGGTGGTGGGGGCGATCGGCATCAGCGGCGACACCTCGGACATCGACGAGCAGTGCGCGATCAGCGCCATCGAGGCGCAGGGCTTGCTGGCGGATGCGGGCGTGAGTGCCTGATCTGTAGCCGTGTAGCCGCTGCCGCAGGCTGCGATCGCACACAACGGGTGCGCAAGATCTGAAGATCGCTGAAGGCCTTCGGTCTTATCGCAGCCTGCGGCAGCGGCTACAAGGGCTGGCTTACTTGTCCGTTTCGCAGCCCTTGAGCACCAGGCGGATGATGGTCTGGGCGGCGGCTTCGTAATCGGACTCGTCCAGCTTGGCCTTGCCGGTCACCACCGAGATCTGCCAGTCGAAGTCGGCGTAGGTCTGGGTCGCGGCCCAGATGCTGAACATCAGGTGGTGCGGGTCGATGGGCGCGATCTGGCCACGATCGATCCAGGTCTGGATGCAATCGATGTTGTGCTTGGCCTGGGCGTTGAGTTGTTCGACCTGGTCCGGGCTCAGGTGCGGAGCGCCGTGCATGATCTCGCTGGCGAACACCTTGGAGGCGAAGGGCAGGTCGCGGGAGATGCGGATCTTCGAGCGGATGTAGCCGCTCAGCACTTCACTGGGCACGCCGTCGGCGTTGAACGGGGTCGAAGCCTGGAGGATCGGCTCGATGATGCTTTCCAGGACCTCGCGGTAGAGGTTTTCCTTGGATTTGAAGTAGTAGTAGACGTTGGGTTTGGGCAATCCTGCCTTGGCCGCGATATCGCTGGTTTTGGTCGCAGCGAAGCCTTTGTCGGCAAACTCTTCACTGGCGGCACGCAGGATCAGTTCTTTGTTGCGCTCGCGGATGGTGCTCATAAACCAGGTGATTCCTTGCCTGTTCGGGCGGTTGCGCATGGTAGCACCGGCCTTGCGCGAGGCTCAAGAATGCCCCGGCGGCCCTCGTTGCGCGTTATGCTTCGCAGCATTTATCACCTCAAGGAACCCTGATCCATGGCCGGAAGCAGTTTGCTGGTGCTGATCGACGATATTGCCGCGGTACTCGACGACGTGGCGCTGATGACCAAGATGGCGGCGAAGAAGACCGCCGGGGTGCTGGGGGACGACCTCGCGCTCAATGCCCAGCAGGTCTCCGGGGTGCGCGCCGAGCGTGAGTTGCCGGTGGTCTGGGCGGTGGCCAAGGGCTCGTTCCTGAACAAGCTGATCCTGGTACCCGCGGCCCTGGCCATCAGTGCCTTCGCGCCCTGGCTGGTGATACCGCTGCTGATGCTCGGCGGTGCCTATCTGTGCTTCGAGGGCTTTGAAAAGCTCGCCCACAAGTTTCTCCACAGCAAGGCCGAGGATCAGGCCGAGCACCAGCAACTGATCGAAGCCGTGGCGGACCCGGCCACCGATCTGGTGGCCTTCGAGAAGACCAAGATCAAGGGCGCGATCCGTACCGACTTCATTCTCTCGGCCGAGATCATCGCCATTACCCTGGGCACCGTCGCCGACGCACCGTTGATGCAGCAGGTGGTGGTGCTTTCGGGCATCGCCATCGTCATGACCGTCGGCGTGTATGGCCTGGTGGGCGGCATCGTCAAGCTCGACGACCTTGGCCTGTGGCTGACGCAGAAGCCGGGCCAGGTGGCGAAAAGCATCGGTGGCGCGATCCTGCGCGCGGCGCCCTACATGATGAAAAGCCTCTCGGTGATCGGCACCGCAGCCATGTTCATGGTCGGCGGCGGCATCCTGACCCATGGCGTGCCGGCGGCGCATCACTGGATCGAGACTGTCACCGCGCACACGGCCGAGGCGGTTGGCGGGTTTTCGCTGATCATGCCGACGCTGCTCAATGCCGTGGCCGGCATCATCGCCGGCGCCGCGGTACTGGTCGTGGTGTCGCTGGGCGGCAAGCTGTGGCGCGCGGCCAGGGCCTGATTCGCACCTGCCTCTCGCCGCGGTGGCGAGGGGCAGGTGCGAGGGGTGTCAGGCGGGGAGCAGTTGCGCGACCGCCAGGCCGATCTTGTTGATCGCCTGTTCGATCTTGCGGTTGGGCACGCCGGCAAAGTTCAGCCTGAGGCAATTGCGGTACTTGCCGGCCGCGGAAAAGATATTGCCGTTGGCGATCTGGATGTCCTCGGCTTCTAGCAGCCGGTTCAGGGTGTAGGTGTCGAACTCGTCTGGCAGCTCCACCCACAAGGTGAACCCGCCCTGGGGTTTGCTGACCCGGGTGCCTTCCGGCAGATAGCGGCTGACCCACTCGGTCATCAGGTCGCGATGGCGCTGGTACTGTTTGCGCATCCGCCGCAGGTGCGGCAGGTAGTGACCCTTGGCAATGAATTCGGCCACCGCCAGCTGCGGCTGGGTAGCGGTGGTGCCGGAGCCGACGTATTTCATGTGCAGCACTTGCGGCAGGTAACGTCCCGGGGCGATCCAGCCGATCCTCAGTCCTGGCGCCAGGGTTTTCGAGAACGAACTGCACAGCAGCACGCGCCCGTCGTCGTCGAATGACTTCAGGGTGCGCGGCCGCGGGTAGCGGAACGCCAGGTCGCCATAGATATCGTCTTCGATGATCGGCACGTCGTAGCGCTGGGCCAGGCGGATCATCGCGCGCTTGCGATCGTCCGGCATGATGTAGCCCAGCGGATTGTTGCAATTGGGCGTGAGCTGGATGGCCTTGATCGGCCATTGTTCCAGGGCCATTTCCATGGCTTCCAGGCTGATGCCGGTGACCGGGTCGGTGGGAATCTCCAGGGCCTTGAGGCCGGTGGCCTTGAGCAGCTGGATGATGCCGTGGAAGCAGGGGGAGGCGATGGCCACGATGTCGCCGGGTTCGCACAGGGCGCGGATGGCGATGGACAGGGCTTCCTGGCAGCCGCTGGTGACGACGATTTCCGCGGGCGTCAGGCGGCAACCGGAATCGACGCCGAGGCGGGCAATCTGCTCGCGCAGGCTCAGCACACCTTGCAGGTGGTTGTATTGCAGGCTAGGGCTGTCGCTGCGCCGGCTGATCCGCGCCAGGGCGGTCAGCAGCGGCTTGAGGGTCGGCGCGGTGGTGTCGGGCATGCCGCAACCCAGTTGAATGGCATTGGCGTTCTGCTCCTGGCGCATCAGCTCCTGCACCAGGTCCCACTGGGAGATATCCACAGGCCGCAACGACGGCCGTCCCATCTTTGGCAGCTCCGGCAAGCGCCGGCCGGCTGGGACGAAATAGCCCGACTTGGGCTTGGGAATAGCCAGTCCCGAGCTTTCCAGAACCCGATAGGCCTGTTGCACGGTGGTGAGGCTGACGCCGTGCTCGAGGCTCAGGGCCCGCACCGAAGGCAGACGCTCCCCCGGTCCGTATAACCCCTGCTCAATGCGGCTGCTGATGTATTCGGCGAGATTCAGGTATCGAGTCATGCGGGGGACTGTAGCGACTCATCTGTCGTATAAAAAGTTACAGATTTCACTTTTTTTGAAAATTTTTTAGGGCGAAAAGGCAATCTGTACTGAGAAAAATCATCCGTCGTGTACCTATAAGACAGTGGTTGCCTTTGGGAAGATGGCCCGCATCGCACTGTACTGGTTGTTCTTAAATACAGTTGCGGCGCAATTCAGAGTCCCCCCGGGCAACGTGTTACGGGCTTCCCCCTCAGGCTACTTTAGACGATGACTTCTCAAGGAAGAGCAGGGTAATGACGGCAAGGATCAAACTGACTCCGCAGATGGCTGAGTACGAGCAGAAATTCACCGACGGTGGTGAGGTTCGCTGGCTTCCTTATTTGATGTATTTCCATCCTACCGACCACCGTTCGGAGGTGGTCAATACAGATGCCTCGGGCTTCCGCTATTCGGAGTTGCTGGGCATACAGTATTCGGTGGTCAACAGCCGCCACGCCAAGAGCGTGCGGGTGCTGGCCGGCAGCTCGACCGTGTTTGGCATCGGTGCCAGCTCGGATGCCTGGACACTGCCTTCGCGCCTGGCCGAGAACGATCCGGACAGCAAACCCTGGATCAACTTCGGCGGACGCAGCTTCAACTCGACCCAGGAACTGACGCTCTTCACCCTTTATCGTCATTTGCTGCCCAAGGTCGACGAGATCGTGCTGTTTTCCGGGTTCAACAACCTGGGACTGGCCCGCCAGCCACACAGCAGCCGTGGCGAACACGGCGCTTTCTTCAACTGCAATCAGTTCTTCGACGCCATGCGTCCGGAGACTCAGGCCCCCAAGCGCGGCATGTTCCGCGCCTTGCTCGGCAAGGAACAGGAAGAGCCGACGCCCGAGCCGCCACCGACCATGGAAGAGCAGATCGACTACGCCGCCGACCTGACCCTGCGTCACCTGGATACCTGGCGCGCACTGGCGGCCGATATGGGCGCCAAGCTGACCTTCATTCTGCAGCCGCTGGCCGGCTGGGTCCGGGAAAAGGGGTGCGACGAGGAAGAACAGCTGTTCGCCGAGCTGGATCGCGCCGGCAGTTTCAGCGAGGTCTATGGCGACATCCTGCAGCCCAGCGTCTGCGAGGCCTATGCCGCCCGCCTGCGCGAAGGCGCACAGAAGATGGGCGTGCGTTTCGTGAACATTACACCGCTGCTGTCCGAGGCCCTGCGGCCTGAACAGTGGTTGTTCGTCGACCGTATTCACTTCACCGACCAGGGGAACGATTTCGTCTCGAAAATCATCCTCGATGTTCTTTAAAGGAGTCTGCCATGAGTTACATCAAGAGCTTGTTCCAACGCCTGTTCGGCAAGAAGAAAAAGAAGAAGCCGGACTCTTCGATCTACCCGATGTTCTGATCTCGACACCCGACGTCATTGCTTGCCGATGACTGAGGGCCGGCAATGGATTGCCTTGGTCTCCAACCTGGAAGGGAAGTAAACAGTATGTGGCGCCAGTTTTATCGATCAGTCAGCAATCCCGAGAGCTTTCTGGGGGATGTCAGTATTCGGCGACTGATGGGCCTGGCCGCACCGGGTGAAGCCGGTGCGGGTGGCCTGGCCGGGTTGCGGGTACAGATCGAGCACTGGCGTGACGAGCAGGCCCGGGCTTACCGCGAACTGGCCAGCCAGGCCGCGGAGCTGGGCAACCAACGGGAATTCGCCGAGGCGCTGCTGGTGCACTCTGCGCCACTGGCCTCGGTATTGGGCTGCTGGTTGCAAGGCATGAGCGCCCCCGGTGTCTTCGAGGACAGCGCGCAGCTCAAGCTCATGGAGCTGCTGGCCCACGACGTGGGCGTCGGGCGGCCCCTGGCATCGCGCGCCGATCACTTCAAATCGCTGTTGGTACAGTCGGGGCTGACCGCCTATGCGGTTTCGCCGTTCGAACTTTCCACGCTCCCCGACCTGCCTGACGAACTGTTCGAATTACCTGCATTGCTGCAAGCGGTCAGCCGCCGCAGCGATGCCTTTGGTGACACCCTGTGCGGCATCGATTATGCCTGGCGTGCCCTGGGGCTGAGCCCATGGTGGTCGGTGCTGGATGCGCAGCAGCTGGACGTCCACCGGCTCGACCTGAACCAGCTGGATGAAACCGCGGGCGACAGTTCGGCGCTGGAAGTCTCCCAGTGGGTCTGCGAGCAGGTCGCCAGCCAGGGCAGCCTTCGCCGCCTGCAACTGGAGGCGGGCGCCCAATGGTTGTTCGCGGCCCTGAAAACCTTCAACGAACGATTGCTGGCGCACTGCCGGGCCGCGGTATCGCCCGAGCGCCTGATGGGCAAGATGATCCAGCGCATGGCCCGGGCCGGCGCGGTCTATCACCAGGATTACAAGATGGAAGGCCGCAGCCTGGCGCAGTGGCTGCGTGAGGCCCAGGTCGACCCCGTGCCGCTGCTGGAAATGCTTTCGCGCAGCCGTCTGATCGTGCCGGGCAATGCCGAGAAGAGCCTGCTGGTCAATACACTGGTCGCGCCGAACGGGCGCATGTTCCGGATTTTCAGCGAGGCTGACCTGAGCGTCATCCGCAAGTGGATCGATGGTCTGCCCGGCCCGATCCAGCGTGCGGAAGCTGCCGAAGCACCAGCGCCAACCCCTTGCAATGCAGAGGTTCGGCAGGTGCTGGGCGAGAACATTGCAGAGCAGGGCCAGTGGCCCAAGAGCTTGCGCGAGGCCTATTTCGTTTTGCAGGGCAGGGCGCTGGCGCCGCGCACCCAGGCTTTTGCCCAGGCTTATGTGACCCGTTGGCTGGAACAGTCGCGGCGCTCGCTGCAAAGCTCCGAACGCACTTTGCCTGAAGCCTGGAATGTCGGCGTCTTGCGCGAATGGTTGCTGGACAAGCACGACCGCCACGGCCAGGAGTTCGAAGAAAGCGACCCGGCGGCCATGCCGTCGCGCGAAGAAATCGTCGACTCCACCCTGCAACTGGCGCCGCTGACCCTGATCGACGGCGCCTGGCTCCAGGGTTTTACCGACCTGACGCTGGCCTCGTCCCATGTCGGTTACGCGCTGTTCCAGACCTATTGGGATGAGCTGGGTAACGGCTCCTATGCGTTGAACCATCCGAAAATCTACCGCGACGGCCTGCGCCAGATGGGGCTGGAGCTGGCGCCCACCGGTGCCCGCGAGTTCGCCGAGGATGAGCGGCTGCGCGAGGCGTCGTTCCGCTTGCCGGTCTACTGGCTGTGCCTAGGCAAGTTGCCGGTGACCTTCATGCCGGAAATCCTCGGCATGAACCTGGCGATGGAGCTGTCGGGGGTGGGCGGCAGCTATCGCTCGGCCCGGCGCTTCCTCAGGCACTACGGCTTCAGCACCGCGTTCGTCGACCTGCACAACACCATCGATAACGTCTCCACCGGGCATTCGGCCTGGGCGGTGGACGCCATCGACGCTTATATGCGCCAGGTCGCCGCGTCGAAGCCGGCGGAGCTGGCAGAGCACTGGCAGCGGGTCCGCGTCGGCTACGAGTCCCTGGCACCGCAGCCGGACCGCCTGACGTCCTGGTTGCGGCGCCTGGGTATCGGCTCCGCGGGTGCGGTGCTGCCCCGGAGCAAGACGCGGGGCGAGGACCAGGCGCTGTTTCATCACGAACCTATTGTCCCTGCCGTGCCGGTGGGCGTAACGGCCTGAACATCAAGGAGTGTCCATGTCTCTGGTCAATGTGCACAACGAGTGGGATCCGCTGGAAGAAATGATCGTCGGTGTCGCCCAGGGCGCACAGGTGCCGCGACCTGATCGCGGGCTGTTCGCCCTGGACTACAGCGAGCAGCACGATTACATCGAGGAGATTCCATCCGGCCCCTATCCGCAGCAGGTCATCGAGGAGGCCAGCGAGGACCTGGACGCCTTTGCCGCCTTTCTGCGTTCCCACGGGGTCATAGTGCGGCGGCCGGACGTCACTGATCATCGCGCGGTATTCGGCACCCCAGCCTGGAAAACCGATGGCGAATACAACTACTGCCCGCGGGATGTGCTGCTGCCCATCGGCCAGACCATCATCGAGGCGCCGATGGCGCTGCGCAGCCGTTACCTGGAACCGTTCGCCTATCGCCGGCACCTGGCCGAATACTTTGCCAGCGGCTCCAACTGGATCTCCGCGCCCAAGCCGCAGCTGCTGGACAGCACCTACCGGATCAACCCCAAGGACGGCTCGATCATTGCCAATGACGAGCCGATCTTCGACGCCGCCAACGTAATCCGCATCGGCGAGGACATCCTCTATCTGGTTTCCCGCAGCGGCAACGAATTGGGCTGTCAGTGGTTGCAGCGGGTGCTGGGCGAGCGTTACCGGGTGCACCCGGTGAGCGGCGTGTACGACGGCACGCACCTGGATACCACCATCACCGTGGTCCGCCCGGGGCTGGTGGTGCTGTGTCCGGAGCGGATCCGCAAGGACCAGGTACCGGCGCTGTTCAAGAACTGGGACATCATCTGGGCGCCGGAAATGGTCGACACCGGCTATTGCTGGTCCTACCCGCGCGCATCGATCTGGCAGGGCATGAACTTCATCATGGTCAACCCGGCGCTGGCGGTGATCAACGACCAGCAGGTGCCGCTGATTCGCGCCCTGGAAAAACACGGTATCGATGTGGCGCCGCTGAAAATGCGCCATGCCCGCAGCCTCAGTGGCGGCTTCCATTGCGTGTCGGTCGACATTCGTCGCCGCGGCACCCTTGAAGACTATCGTTGAGCGGAGCCTGGGGCATGCAGAATCTGGACTACTACGCCGTCATCCTGTTCGCGATTTCCACCTGCGTGACGCCGGGGCCGAACAACGTGATGCTGATGTCCTCCGGGGTCAACTTCGGCATCAGCCGCACCCTGCGCCACGTTGCGGGCATCAACATCGGCTTTCCGCTGATGCTGATCGCGGTGGGATTCGGCGCCGGCGCGGTATTCCATCGTTATCCCAGCCTGCACGACATCCTGCAGGTGGTCGGTGCCCTGTACATGCTGTACCTGGCCTATCGGATCGCCACGGCGCCCACGGTCGATCTCGATGACCAGGGCGGGCGCCCGCTGGGCTTCACCGGCGCCGCGCTGTTCCAGTGGGTCAACCCCAAGGCCTGGATCATGGCGGTGGGTGCGGTGCTGGCCTACACCACGCCGGTCGGTTCCTACAGTGCGCAGATCCTGCTGATCGCCTTGATCTTCTTTCTCTTCGGCTCGCCCTGCTCGATGGTCTGGGTGCTGTTCGGACGTTATTTGCGGCGCTTTCTCAGCGAGCCGAACCGGCTGCGGCTGTTCAATATTTCAATGAGTGTGTTGTTGGTGGTGTCGTTGATTCCGGCATTAAAAAGCCTGCCGGTCTCAAGTTGGTTGCACGGATGACGGACTGTGCACAGACACAGGGAATTTCCATGGATTGGCATGAAGCTATGAGGATGAGCGTTTAAATGGCTACTTACGTATTAGGGATTTCGGCGTTCTATCACGACAGCGCAGCAGCGTTGGTGAAGGACGGGGTGCCGGTGGCGGCGGCCCAGGAAGAGCGCTTCACGCGGGTGCGGCACGACGCGGCGTTTCCGGCCAATGCCATCAAGTACTGCCTGGACGCCGAGGGTATCGGCCTCGATGAGCTGACCGCGGTGGTCTACTACGAAGACCCGCAGGAAAAGTTCTCGCGGATGATTTCCTCCTTCGCCAGTGGCGGCATCAGCGGCGCGCGCACCTTCATTAGCACCATGCCGGAATGGATCCGCTGGAAGCTCAATGTGCTCAAGTTCATCGACGAGAAGCTCGAGGAACTGGGGCGTGGTACTGGTCCGCTCACCATCGCCTCGCAGCACCACCGTTCCCATGCCGCGGCGGCGTTTTTCCCGTCGCCGTTCGAGCAGGCGGCGGTGCTGTGCATCGACGGCATCGGCGAATGGCATTCGACCACGATCTGGAAGGGCGACGGTTCCAAGCTCGACCTGATGAACTCGATTTCCTATCCGCACTCGGTCGGCCTGTTCTACTCGGCGTTCACCTATTACTGCGGCTTCAAGGTCGACTCCGGCGAGTACAAACTCATGGGCCTGGCGCCTTACGGCCGGCCGATCTATGCCGACAAGATCCGCAAGGAACTGATCAACATCCGCGCCGACGGCTCCTTCACCCTGAACATGAAGTACTTCGAGTACCTGCGTGGCGAGCGCATGGTCGGCGAGGCGTTCGAGGAGCTGTTCGGCGGTCCGGTGCGCAAGCCGGAGAGCCCGATCACCCAGCGCGAATGCGACCTGGCGGCCTCGGTACAGCAGGTGACCGAGGAAGTGGTGCTGGGGCTGGCCACCGCGGCCGTGCGGCAGACCGGTTACCGCAACCTGTGCCTGGCCGGTGGCGTGGCGCTCAACTGCGTGGCCAACGGCGTGCTCAGCCGTTCCGGACGTTTCGACGCGATCTGGATTCAACCCGCGGCCGGCGACGCCGGTTGTGCCCTGGGGGCGGCCATGGATTATTCGGTCAAGCGCACCGGGCGCCCGCACCTGGGCAGCAAGAAGCTCGACGCCATGAGCGGCAGCCTGTTGGGGCCGGGCTTTGGCGATGAAGAGATCCAGGCGTTTCTCGACGCCAACCAGTATCCATACCGGCGCTTCGAGGGTGCCGAGCTGTATGACGAAACCGCGCGGCACCTGGCCGACGGCGCCGTGGTCGGCTGGTTCCAGGGGCGTATGGAATTTGGCCCGCGAGCCCTGGGCGCGCGCTCGATCCTCGGCGATCCACGCAATCCCGAGATGCAGCGCACCATGAACCTGAAGATCAAGTACCGCGAATCCTTCCGGCCCTTTGCCCCGGCGGTGCTGGACGAGGACGCCCAGGTCTACTTCGACATCTGCGAGAAGAGCCCGTACATGTTGATGGTTTCGCAGGTCACCGACTCGATCAAGACCGAGGAATCGCGCAAGCCGGGTGGCCCTGAGCGTGGCCTGGGCAGCATCAACTCGATCCGTTCGCAGCTGCCGGCGGTGACCCACGTCGACCTGTCGGCACGGGTGCAGACGGTGACCGAAGAAAACAACGCGCCGTTCACCCATCTGCTGCGCAGTTTCAAGAAGCGCACCGGCTGCTCGGTGCTGGTCAACACCTCGTTCAACGTGCGCGGCGAGCCGATCGTGTGCAAGCCGGAAGAAGCCTACGCCTGCTTCATGCGCACCGAGATGGATGTGCTGGTACTGGGCAACTTCATTCTCGAGCGCACGACCCAGCCGGAGTTCGTCGAAGAGGTCGACTGGCGCAACGAGATCCCGCTGGACTGATCGCTCACTCACTTTTTATTCAGGAGACAAGGCCATGCTCAGGTTGCTTTCGTTGTTGATGTTCGCTGTGGTGTTGCTACCGATCGGCTGGGCGCGCCGGATATTCAATTCCTCGCGCTTCAGCCAGCGTTTCCATCAAGGCTCGACGGCGTGGGACCACCCGGAAAACACCCGTTAGGCCGCATAACTGCAAGGGCTCGGATCCATGTCAACGGTCATCTACAAGAACTTGAATGCCTCACCGATTCTCGCCGTCAATGGCGCTGGGGTCTGGCTTGAGGATGCCTCGGGCAAACGCTACCTCGACACGTGCGGCGGGGTGGCCGTTTCCAGCCTGGGACATGGACACCCACGGATCGCCGCGGCCATCGAGCAGCAGGCGAAAAAACTCAGTTGGGCCCACGCCGGCAGCTTCACCACAGCCGCCGCCGAGGAGTTGGCGGACCTGCTGGTGGGGTCCTCCGGCGGGTTGGCCAAGGCGCAGTTTCTCTCCGGCGGCTCCGAGGTCATGGAGCTGGCGATGAAAATTGCCTACCAGTATCAGTGCGAGCGCGGGCTGCCGGGCAAATCGATCTTTATCTCGCGGCAGCAGAGCTACCACGGCAGCACCCTGGGGACCTTGTCGATATCCGGCAACCTGCAGCGTCGCGGGGTCTTCGAGCCGTTGCTGGGAGCCGCCGAATTCGTCTCGCCCTGTTATGCCTATCGCCATCAGGGGACCGATGAAAGCGACGAGCAGTACGGGACGCGCCTGGCGCTGGAGCTGGACGAAAAAATCAGGTCGCTGGGTAGCGACAGGGTCGCGGCGTTTTTCGCCGAGACCGTGGTCGGCTCCACCAACGGCGCGGTGCCGCCGGTGCCGGGGTACTTCCGCAAGATCAAGGCGGTGTGCGAGCGCCACGACGTGCTGCTGATCCTCGACGAGGTGATGGCCGGCATGGGCCGTACCGGCAGGTTCTTCGCCTACGAGGACGACGGCATCGTGCCGGACATGGTCGCGGTCGGCAAAGGGCTGGCGGCCGGTTACCAGCCGATCTCGGCGTTGCTGGTCAGCAGCCAGGTGCATGAGGCCATGGCGGGCAACTCCGGGGTGCTGGGCAACGGCCAGACCCACGTCAACCATCCGCTGGCCTGCGCCGTTGCGCTGGAGGTGCAGCGGGTCATCGAGGACGAGAACCTGCTGCAGGCCGTGCGCCTGCGCGGCGAGCAACTGCGCCACGGCCTGCGCGAGTGCCTGGCGCGCTTCGAGCATGTCGGCGATGTGCGCGGGCGCGGTCTGTTCGTCGGCGTGGAGTTCGTTCAGGACCGGAATACCCGCGAGCCCTATCACGGTGGCGGCCGTTACGCCGCGAGCCTCAAGGCGCAGGCGCTGGAACAAGGGCTGCTGATTTATCCGGGCAGCGGAACCGCCGACGGTGTTCACGGTAACCACGTGCTGTTCGCGCCGCCGTTCATCTCCAGCGAAGCGGAAATCGCCGAAATGGTCGAGCGCTTCACGGCGGTGGTCGAGGCCTGCCAGCAGGGTTAGCGGGGAGGGCGGACCGGGGGTGTTTTCGAAATGTACCAACAGCCAATAGTGGAAAAGACTATGCAGACCATCGAACCATGCAAGGACAAAGTTCTATTGTCGGTGTGCACCATGGACTGGTGCGATCACGGCGTTGAATTCGCCAAGACGGTTTTTTCCAACCTGGAAGTGTTCTGTTGGGACCCGGGCGACCCCTATCCGTATCACCTGGAAGACTGGGAAGGCGACTGGATCATTTCCTATCGTGGCGACTTCATCTTCCCGCCGAGCATCTATCAGCGGGCCCGCAAGGGCGCAATCAACCTGCACCCGGCGCCGCCCAAGTACCGTGGCCTGGGCAGCCAGCACTACGCGATCTACTACCAGGATGAAACCTACGGCTCGACCTGCCATCACCTGGCGCCCTCGGTGGACAGCGGCGACATCATCCATGTTGCGCGTTTCAATATCGCCCCGGCGGAAACCGCGTCTTCGCTGCGCCTGCATGTCGGCGCCTATTGCCTGCAGCAGTTCATCCACCTGTTGACCGACTACATCCTGCAAGGCCGTCCGCTGCCGGTTTCGCCCGAGCGCTGGGGCGAGCGGCTGTACAAGCAATCCGAACTCAAGCCCTGGATGGAAAAGATCCGGGCCGAAGAACCCGATCATCGCTGCTTCAAGTAGCGAGGATGGATGCCGGCCCGAGCGGGGCGGCATCCCCGGTTGGTAAACCCTGCTCCCGCGACTTCTACGAGAGACCGTCAAATGTTTGATTTATCGAGCTTTGGTGCTGCTATGGCCGTTTATGTCATCGGAACCGCCAGTCCTGGCCCGGGTAACCTGGCGATTGCCAACACCTCGCTCAGCTACGGGCGTACCCCGGGGTTGGCGCTGGCGGCCGGGGTCATTTCCGGTTCGTTGTGCTGGGGCGCGATGACGGCCGCGGGCGTCTCGGCCTTGCTGATGTCCAACACCCAGGTGCTGGTCTGGCTGAAGATCCTCGGCGCCTGCTATCTGTTGTGGCTGGCCTACAAATCCATCCGCGGTGCCCTGAGCTCGAGCGCGGTCAACCTCAACCGCGCCCGGGCCAAACAGAGCCGCACGCTGGGGTTCTACCTGCAAGGGCTGGGCATCCACCTGACCAACCCCAAGGCGGCCCTGACCTGGTTCACCGTGACCACCGTCGGCCTCAGCGCCACGGCGCCGTCCTGGGCCAGCTTCGTGCTGGTGGGCAGCTGTGCGGTCGCCGGTTTCGTGATTTTCTGCGCCTATGCCCTGGCCTTTTCCGCGCGTTCGGCGGAGCCGTTTTTCGTCCG
The DNA here is from genome assembly GCF_059416085.1 of Pseudomonas sp. GW821-FHT09E12. Taxonomy (NCBI): domain Bacteria; kingdom Pseudomonadati; phylum Pseudomonadota; class Gammaproteobacteria; order Pseudomonadales; family Pseudomonadaceae; genus Pseudomonas; species Pseudomonas sp. GW821-FHT09E12. Next base: position 195,999 of record NZ_JBWKOM010000011.1, read on the forward strand.
CACGCGCAAGGCTTTCGGCCTGGTCTGCGGCGCGTTCTACGCGATGGTCGCCGCGGGCTTCATCGGGTCCTTGCTGTAAGCGTGGATAAGCCTCGCCCGTGGCGATCGCCGGGGCGAAAACAATGACTCAGGGCTCTGTTCGGAGCATGTACTTCTCAGGATGACTGTATGCCGTTGTCGATCGACTTGTTGTTGGCTTTCGCCTTGTTTGCCTTTGTCACCTCGGTAACCCCCGGACCGAATAACGCCATGCTGCTAGCTTCGGGCGTGAATTTCGGATTCCGCCGCACGGTGCCGCATATCCTCGGGATCAGTTCGGGGTTCCTGGTGCTGGTGCTGGCCGTGGGCCTGGGCCTGGGCGCGGTGTTCGAGGCCTACCCGGTGCTGTACAAGGTGCTGCGCTACGTCGGTGCGGCCTATCTGCTGTACCTGGCCTGGAACATCGCCCGTTCCGGGCCGGTGTCCCAGGAAGTCGACGGCAAGGGCCGGCCGCTGGGGTTCTGGGGCGCCGCGGCGTTCCAGTGGGTCAACCCCAAGGCCTGGGTCATGGCGCTGGGGGCCATCAGCACCTACACGCCGTTGCAGGGCTACTTTTTCAACGTGGTGGTGATCGCCAGCCTGTTTGCCTTGATCAACGCCCCGAGCGTCGGGGTCTGGGCCGGGTTCGGCAGCGTGCTGCGCAATGTCCTGCGCGACCCGCGCTGGCTGCGCCTGTTCAACTACGGCATGGCCTTGCTGCTGGTGATTTCGCTGTTCCCGTTGCTGCAAGCCTGAGGGGCTTTCCCAGGGCGTTATGCCGCTACCCGCCGCCACCGGCGCGTGGCGGTTTTTTTTGCTCGCTCATTACCCCTGGGCGACAGCCGCCACGCCGGGTTCGTGGCGAGTCAGGCGGCACCATTTGTGCCAGGTGAATTGCAGTTGCAGCAGCGCCGCCCTGGCCATTTCCAGATCCTGTTCCGGCAGTTGCGGCGCCTGTTCCAGAGCCTTGAGCAGGGCGACGGTCGGAGCGTCGAGTCGATCGCTGCGGTGTGGCGCCGGACCGCCTGACTTGAGCAGCGTGGCGATGCTCAGCAGGTAGTGCCCGCGTTCCACGGCCAGGGCGCCGGTCGCCGCGCCCAGGCTGGCGCGCAGTTGCAGCAGTTCGTCGCCCAGGTCGAGCCCGAGCAGGCCGTTGTCCCAGTGCTGGCGGCGTTCCTGGGGCAGGCTTTCGGAATAGCGCGCCAGGCGGATCAGGCGGTCGGCCATGCGCCCGCCGAACCAGCTCTCGGCTTGCTCCAGCGGGCGCGAGGTGAGTTGCGCCAGGTCGAACAGCGAGGCGCGGAACATCCGCCGATAGTGATGTTCGCCGGGGTTGAGGCTGACCAGGCGGAACACCAGGACCGCGATGCCGACGCCAACCAGGGTGGCCATGGCCTTGTTGAGGAAGTTGGCCAGGTCGTAGGTCATCAGGTTGCCGGGGCCGACGTTGTTGATGAAAAAGATGCAGAACGCCGAGGCGATCGGCGCCATCCGCGGCTTGCTCATACACAGCGAGGCGCAAAACAGCGGCACCCCCAGGCCCACGCACAACAGCGGGAAACCGTCCCAACCGGGCAGCAATCCCAGGCCGACGAAGCCGGCGACCGGCACCGACAGGGCGATGCCCTTGAGAAAGCTGAGGCTGGAGGCGGAAGGGTTTTCCCGGCCGGCGAACAGGCTCAGCACCACTCCGCAGATCGATACCGCGCCCAGGCCTGAGGGCCAGGCCGAGAGCACCCAGAAGCCGGCCACGGCGAGAAACGCCAGGGCGCTGCGCAGGCCGCCGAGAATGCCTTGCTCGATATCGCGGTGCCAGGACAGGGCGCCAGGCGCGCCATCGGGCACTCGGGCTTGCTCGACGGCCTGCAGGGTTTGCGCACTGCGTTCGAGCAGCACCGGCACTTGTGCCAGTTGCATCAGGCACAGATGCGCGTCCTGAGGCAAGCTGCGGTCCTGCAGCGCCTCTTGAAGGCGTGAGGACAGTTGGGCGATGTCTTGCTGGTGGCTGTGTTCCAGGGCCGTGGCCAGCTGTTCGATCAGGGGAGCCACGCTGGCATTCGCCGCGCTGTCGAGCATCAGCCGCTGGCGGGCCACGCCACGGGCCGCACGCAGCAGGCTCAGCAAGTCGCGACTGAGCACCCGCAGGGCCTGTGAACGTCGCCGTCCCTGGGGGCCTTCGAACCAGGCGTGATCGCGCTGGGCATCGACCGCCACCAGCTTGCCGAGGGCTTCCAGCAGCCCCTTGCGCTGGTCCTGGCCGATCAGTTCGGAGGCCGCGGCGCGCATGCCGGCTTGCCACGCGAGCTTGCCCTGGGTGGCCAACGCCTGTTCGACCCGGCGTGGCCAGAGCACGGTGCTGGCGATCGCCGCGCAGATGATCCCCAGGCTGATTTCCGAACAGCGGGCCACGGCCTGATCGAACACCAGCAGCGGATGTGCGGTGGCGGGCAGGGCGACGATCGCTGCGGTGTAGCCGGCCAGTACGAAACCGTAGGAGGCGTGATTGCGCAGCAGCGAGGCACCGGTGGTGCAGAAGGCCAGCCACAGCGCCATCGCCAACAGAAACAGCAGGGGCGCCTGGCCGAACAGGCCGATCAGCACGATCGAGGCCACGGCCCCGCTAAAGGTGCCGAGCAGGCGGAAGGCGCCCTTGGCCAGGACCATGCCGCTGCTGGGCTGGCTGACGATGAATACCGTGGTCAGGGCCCATTGCGGCTGCTCGAGGTTGAAGCGAAAGGACAGGTACAAGGCAATGACCCCGGCGATCATGTTCCTGATGGCGAACAGCAGGTCGTTGCGGCTGGGAGCCAGGACGGCCAGCCAAAAATCGGGGATTCGCAGGGCGAGGTTTTTCATTGGCAAGGCACATAGATAGCTAGCTAATGATTAGCATCGTATCTACTTGCCTGGAAAATTCCAATGAGGATTTTTCCGGGTCCGGAGAAGGTACAGGTGGTGAGGGGAGGGCGAAGAAAAGAGCCCTGCGAGGATGGCAGGGCCCTGGAGGGATCACTCGGCGATTTGCAGCTTGCGCGATTCGGTGTAGACGTAGCGGACTTTCTCGTATTCGAACGGCGAGTCCAGCTGGCCATAGCGGAAGCTGGTCTGATAACGCTTGTCGACAGCGCGCAGGACCCAGAGTTCCGGGTGATTCGAGCTGACCTCGGACACGTTGAGGAAGTTGATCGCCGACTCGGTGGTGTAATCCACGGCCAATCCGGCGGTGTCGCGAAGGTTCGAGGGCCCGAGGATCGGCAGGACGAAATAGGCGCCGCCCGGCACGCCGTAGAAGCCCAGGGTCTGGCCGAAGTCTTCGCTCTGGCGTGGCAGGCCCATGCGGGTGGCGGGGTCCCAGAGACCGCCGATACCGAGGGTGGTGTTGACCAGCAGGCGGGCGGTGGTGTTCAGCGAGCGCTGGCCCTTGAACTGCAGCAGGCTGTTGACCAGGTTCGGCACGTCGCCCAGGTTGTTGAAGAAGTTGCTCACACCGGTGCGCAGGAAGCTCGGGGTGATGTAGCGGTAACCGTCGACCACCGGCAGGAACACCCACTGATCGAAGCGGTAGTTGAAGTGGTACACCCGGCGGTTCCACGACTCCAGCGGGTCGTAGACGTTCAGCGCGTTGAGGGTCGAGCGCTCGAACTCGCGCTGGTCCAGGCCCGGGTTGAACTTGAGTCGCTTGAGCGGTTGGGTGAAGCCGTCCCCGTCTGCGACCACGGGTGTTGCGGTCTGGCCGTCGTCGGCATTGGCATAGCCTGCGCAGAACAACGCAGCGATGAGCAGGAAATGTTTAGCCACGGAAGAACTCCAGCATGGCGTCGCTGTTGACGCGGTAGTTGAGGTTGCCGCAATGGCCGCCATGGGGGTAGACCGTCAGCCGGTCGCCAAAGGTCTTGCGCAGGAACCCCAGGTCGCCCGGGCCGAGGATCACGTCGTCGGCGTTGTGCATCACGGCGATTTTCGGGCTGTCCTGCAGGTAATCCTTGAGTGCGTACAGGCTCACCTGGTCGATCAGTTGCAGCACGCTGCCGCCGTCGGTGCGGGCGCGCCACATCGGAATCACCTGCTCGGTGAGGTAGCAGTCGAAGTCGCATTGCAGGGCGCGCTTGAGGAACGGCGTGAGGTTGGTGCCTTCGCTGATCGGGTACTTGGGCGGGGTGATCAGGCCGCGGCGGTTGATCAGGTCCGAGGTGAACGCGATATCGGCGGCGGAGAAGCGGAACGAGGTGCCGATCAGCATCGCCATCTGCTCGTTGCTCAGGTGCTGCTTGGACTGCTGGAAGTCGTAGAGCAGGGCATCGTTGAGGTCGATGTAGCCCTTCTGCTGGAAGTAGCGGGTCAGCTTGTTCAGTACCAGCTCGTAGAAGGTGGTGGTGTTATTGATGCCCTTGACCTCGGTCTGCACCAGCTTGTCGAGGTTGGTGATGGAGGTATAGAGGTTGACCGGCGGGTTGAGCAGCAGGACTTTCTTGAAGTTGAAGCTGCGTCGGGTTTCGTCCAGCTTGCTGACGAAGGCCGCATCCAGGGCGCCGAGGCTGTAGCCGGTGAGGTAGAAGTCGGTGACCGGCAGTTTCGGGTTCTGCGCGCGTACTGCCTGCATCACACGGTATAGGTCTTCGGCGTCTTCCTTGGTCACGCCGGGGGTGGCGAACCGCGAGGCGGCGCTGATGAAGTCGAAGCTGGTGGGCGAGGACAGCTGCACCACGTGGTAGCCGGCCTGGTAATAGAGCTTTTTCAGGTACTCGTTGAGGCTGCTGTCATAGCGCGCGCCGGTGCCGGCGATGAGGAAGATCAGCGGCGCGGCATGATCCTGCTCGGCGATGCGGTAGGTGAGCTTCTTCACGGCCCAGAAGTTGTCCGGCAGGATGAACTCGCGCTCGGGGCGCAAGGTCAGGCTGCGGTCCGCCTGATTGATGTCGTCGTCACTCGGAAGCTTCGGACGCAGGTCCGGCGGAGTGGTGGCAATGGTCGCCTCGAACGGATTGGTCAAGGGGTAGCCATAGCTGGCGGCATCGATGTCGACCGCGAGCGCGGACGCACTCGAAATAAGGCCGCCAAACAGGGCAGCGAAGCGCAAGGAACGGAGCATGACTAAATCCCTGTAGAGGAAGGTGCCGGGTGAAGTTCGCAGGCTATGACCACCGGGTTGCTGCCGAAGTGCCATGGCACGGCACAAAAAACGATCAAGGCAGGGCAAAGCCGGATCGGCGGTAATAGTTGCCAGACGATACACTTTGCCGCTGTTTGCTCAACAGTTATCTGTGTAACAAGCTTGCTTACCGGCCTCGGGCGATTATGCTGGGCGCCGTTTTCGCTTATCGGAGTGCTTCATGTCCCGCCGTCTTCCCCTGATTCTGCTGCTTGTTGTCCTGTCGTTGTGGCTGGCCGCCAGTTATGGCGTGCGCTACGGCTTCATGGAGGACGCTCGATGGGTCGGCGTCTGTGTCGACGAGGCCAGCCGCTGGGAGTGCCAGGCGCGTTCCAGCCTGGGGTTGCTGATCCACTTCAAGGTCATGGGCTGGGCGGCGCTGGCGGCGTCCCTGATCGCCTTCGTGGTGCCGGGCCGTTCCGGCTGGGGCCTGGCGGTGCTGGCGCTGCTGTTCGGCTTTCCGGCGCTGGCGCTCTACAACACCAGCCTGGCGGTGTTTGCCATCGTGATCGGTGCCTTGCGGCTGGTGCGAGCGCCTCGCGCGGTGGCGTAGGAGCGAAGCTTGCTCGCGATGCACGATGGCGCGGTATTGCTGCTACACCGCGGTGCTGCCATCGCGGGCAAGCCTCGCTCCTGCGGGCATCAGGCTTTGCGAGCCCGCAAGCTGCGCCACAGGGCGGCGACCATCAGCACGCTGACCAGGGCCCAACCCCAGGCCTGCTGGTTTTCCAGGCCTTCGCGATACAGCTGGGGAGCGATGCCGGCACCGACGATAAAGGTCAGCAGGGCGATTTCGCGACGCGGCACCCGCACCGGGCGGCACAGGTAGACCAGGGCCGGCAGGAGCAGGGCGGCGCTGGGGAAGCTGCGATAACGCGGGTCGAACACCAGCTCCAGCATCATCACCGCGGCGGCGAAACCGGCGCCGGCGAGCAGCCAGCCCGCATGCTTTTCCAGGCGATTGAACATACGTTGGCGCCAGCCGGCGCGGGTGCTCAGGCTCAGTGCCGCGTGGGCCAGCACCAGCAGGTTCAGGGCCAGCAGCAGGCCCGCCCAGAACCATTCCCCGGCAAAGCGGCTGGTGACCCGCGCCAGCTCGCCCCAGGCGCCGATGGAACAGGCAGCCAGGGCGCCGAGCAGTGGCAGGGTAAGCGCCGCGCGAGTACCGCGGACCCGGCCACCGAGGATTAGCGTGGCAACGAAGATCACCCCGCCCACGCCCAGCCACAATGGCCAGTAAGGCAGGTTCGACACCGGCCCGGCGAGTACGCCCTTGTCCTGGCGATCGGCGTCGAACAGCCCCCAGTAACCGCCGACCGCACCTTCGCTGGCGCGCTTCCACGGCTGGTCGAAGGCTTCGATCAGGTTGTAATGCCAGCCATTCTGTTCGGCCATGACCACAAAACCACGGATGAACTTGGCCTCGTTGACCCGGCTCGGCAGGGCGGTTTCACGCTGGCGGCCTTCGCTGGGCCAGCCGGTCTCGCCGATCATCACGTCCTTGGGCGCGAACTTGTTGCCGAACACCTGGCGCACCTGCGCCACATGGTTCAGTGCGGCATCGATGTTGGACGGATCGTCTTCCCAGTAGGGCAGCAGGTGGATGGTCAGGAAGTCCACCGCCGGCGCGATTTCCGGGTGCTTGAGCCAGAACTCCCAGACGTCCGCGTAAGTGACCGGCTGCTTGACGTGGGCCTTGACCTTGTTGATCAGCCTGGCCAGTTGCGGGCCGGTGACTTCCTTGCGCAACAGGGCTTCGTTGCCGACGATCACCGAGCTCACCACGTCCGGGTTGGCATTGGCCGAGGCGATCAGCAGGTCGACCTCTTTTTCGCTGTCCACCGGGTTGCTGTTGACCCAGGCGCCGATCATCAGTTTCAGGCCGTGCTTGCGCGCCAGGTCCGGCAGGGCTTCGAGGCCGGTCATGGAGTAGGTGCGGATGCACTCGAAGCGGGTCGCCAGCAGCGCCAGGTCGGCGTCCATGCGCTCCGGGCGCAGTTTGAACGGCTGGTCGAAGGGCGACTGGTCCTTGTCGAACGGCGTGTAGGACGCGCATTGCAGCTTGTGGCTGGCGCTGGCGACATCCGGCAGCACCACCGGCTGGCCGAGGCCGTACCAGAAACCGCAGAGCGCGAAGACTCCCAGCAGGCAGGCGAATAGATAGGGCAGGAGCGGGAAGCGGGCAATCGAGGGCATGGTCAGGCCGTCAGGAAACAAAGCGGGGCATCTTACCCGGATTTGCCGCTGCCCAGGTGGCCTGCATGATTTTGCCATGCAAAGTTCGGGCGGGATTGGGCGACTGTTTTGGGCATGCCCTGATTACTGGCGAACTAGTGTCGTTGCTGAATGTTTTGAGGTCGCAGTCAGAGCAGGTCGCCTTTGGCGTCAGGTTGATGATCGACGCGTCAGAGCTCTCATAGGGCAATCGCGCTGATGTTCGAGCAAGTTGGTGGGGCGTGATGAGGGCGCTGTGCACCATAACAACAGGTTGACGCGGCTCGGCATCCGTCGGGCGCAGCACTTTCGGGGAAGTAACGATGAAGATGCGACGACTCTTAGGCGCAGGTGCCGGTCTGGTACTTGCGATCAGTTCAACCCTGGCCAGCGCCGATAGCAAAACCCTGAGCATCGGCTATGTCGACGGTTGGTCGGACAGTGTGGCGACCACCTATGTAGCGTCTGAGGTGATCAAGCAGAAACTCGGTTATGACGTGAAATTGCAGGCCGTGGCGACCGGGATCATGTGGCAGGGCGTGGCCACCGGCAAGCTGGACGCCATGCTGTCGGCCTGGCTGCCGGTGACCCACGGCGAGTACTGGACCAAGAACAAGGACAAGGTGGTCGACTACGGTCCCAACTTCAAGGACGCGAAAATCGGCCTGATCGTGCCGGAGTACGTCAAGGCCAAGAGCATTGCCGACCTGAAGGGTGACACCACCTTCAAGAACAAGATCGTCGGTATCGATGCCGGCTCGGGCGTGATGCTCAAGACCGACCAGGCCATCAAGGACTACGGTCTGGACTACAAACTGCAAGCCAGCTCGGGCGCGGCAATGATTGCCGAGTTGACCCGCGCCGAAGAGAAGAACGAATCCATCGCGGTCACCGGCTGGGTGCCGCACTGGATGTTCGCCAAGTGGAAGCTGCGCTTCCTGGACGATCCGAAAGGCGTTTACGGCGCCGCTGAAACCGTCAACAGCATCGGTAGCAAAGGCCTGGAGAAGAAGGCGCCGGAGGTTGCGGCTTTCCTGAAGAAGTTCCAGTGGGCCTCCAAGGATGAAATCGGCGAGGTGATGCTGGCTATTCAAGAGGGCGCCAAGCCGGAAGCGGCGGCCAAGGACTGGGTGGCCAAGCACCCTGAGCGCGTTGCCGAGTGGACCGCTAACTGACCGGGAAGCGTCTAGCTCGCAGGTCTCGAGGCCGCCGGGTGTTCGCACCCGGCGGCCTTTTGTTTTGCCCGGTGCAAAAGCCTGTGTCGGGGGTACTGTCGTTCTAATACTAAGGTCGTCTGGAACCGGCTCCAGAGCTGCATAGAGTGGCTGAGGGTCTGTTGACGCTTGGTGACGAACCGCGTTGCTGGGCCAACTTGTGCGAGGCAAGGCGCGGGATGCCGCCAATGGTTGTTCCCTTGGCAAATCCCGCAACGCAGCCTCGCGCAAGTTGGCACGCAACCCGAAGGGACGGGGCCCACTGGGCGCAGGGCGGCGTTACTCGGAACTTATTTGGAACAACCAAACTGCGTTCCTCGTGCCTTGCCCTGCACCCAGTGGGCCGCCGTCGCGGTCGTCACCAAGCGCCAACAGACCCTCGGTTCCAACTAAAATCTGTGCTGCGAGGATAAAAACAATGAACGACAGCATTTACCTCTCGATTCAAAACAGCTCGCGTTTCAAGGAGCTGGTCAGCAAGCGCGAACGATTCGCCTGGATACTGTCGGCGGTCATGCTCGGGCTCTATTCGGGCTTCATCCTGCTGATTGCCTACGGACCCCATGTGCTGGGGGCAAAACTCAGTCCTGAATCATCCATCACCTGGGGTATTCCCATTGGTGTCGGGTTGATTGTCGCGGCCTTTGTCCTGACCGGTATCTACGTGCGACGCGCCAACGGCGAATTCGACGACCTGAACAATGAGATTCTCAAGGAGGCTCAGCAATGATCCGGCGTCTGTTGGCTTTTTTTAGCGTCGCGGCCTTTGCTCCCAGTCTCTGGGCGGCCGATGCCCTGACCGGCGAAGTGCATAAACAACCCCTCAATGTCTCTGCGATCATCATGTTCGTGCTGTTCGTCGGGGCCACCCTGTGCATCACCTACTGGGCCTCCAAGCGCAACAAGTCGGCGGCCGACTACTATGCCGCGGGCGGCAAGATCACCGGTTTCCAGAACGGCCTGGCGATTGCCGGTGACTACATGTCGGCGGCGTCCTTCCTGGGGATTTCCGCTCTGGTGTTCACCTCCGGCTACGATGGCCTGATCTATTCGATCGGCTTCCTGGTGGGCTGGCCGATCATTCTGTTCCTGATCGCCGAGCGCCTGCGCAACCTGGGCAAGTACACCTTTGCCGACGTGGCGTCCTATCGCCTGGGGCAGACCCAGATCCGCTCGCTGTCGGCCTGCGGCTCGCTGGTGGTGGTGGCGTTCTACCTGATCGCGCAAATGGTCGGTGCCGGCAAGCTGATCCAGCTGCTGTTCGGCCTCGATTACCATGTGGCGGTGATCCTGGTGGGTATCCTGATGGTGCTGTACGTGCTGTTCGGCGGCATGCTGGCGACCACCTGGGTACAGATCATCAAGGCGGTCCTGCTGCTGTCCGGTGCCTCGTTCATGGCGCTGATGGTCATGAAGCATGTCAACTTCGACTTCAACATGCTGTTCTCCGAAGCCACCAAGGTTCACCCCAAAGGTGAAGCAATCATGAGCCCGGGCGGTCTGGTGAAGGATCCGATCTCGGCGTTCTCCCTCGGCCTGGCGCTGATGTTCGGTACCGCGGGCCTGCCGCACATCCTGATGCGCTTCTTCACCGTGAGCGACGCCAAGGAAGCGCGCAAGAGCGTGCTGTATGCCACCGGCTTCATCGGCTACTTCTACATCCTGACCTTCATCATCGGTTTTGGCGCGATCCTCCTGGTCAGCACCAACCCGGCGTTCAAGGACGCGGCGGGCGCTCTGCTCGGCGGCAACAACATGGCGGCGGTGCACCTGGCCAATGCCGTGGGCGGCAGCGTGTTCCTCGGCTTCATCTCGGCGGTGGCCTTCGCCACTATCCTGGCGGTGGTGGCTGGCCTGACCCTGGCCGGTGCCTCGGCGGTTTCCCACGACCTGTACGCCAGCGTGATCAAGAAAGGCAAGGCCAACGAGAAGGATGAGATCCGCGTCTCGAAGATCACCACCGTGTGCCTGGGTGTGCTGGCGATTGCCCTGGGCATCCTGTTCGAGAGCCAGAACATCGCGTTCATGGTCGGCCTGGCGTTCTCCATCGCGGCGAGCTGCAACTTCCCGGTGCTGCTGCTTTCCATGTACTGGAAGAAGCTCACCACCCGCGGCGCGATGATTGGCGGCTGGCTGGGCCTGGTCAGCGCCGTTGGCCTGATGGTCCTTGGCCCGACCATCTGGGTGCAGATCATGGGGCATGAAAAAGCCATCTTCCCTTACGAGTACCCGGCGCTGTTCTCGATGATCATTGCCTTTATCGGGATCTGGTTCTTCTCCATCACCGACAAGTCCACTGCGGCTGACAATGAGCGGGCGCTGTTCTTCCCGCAGTTCGTACGCTCGCAGACCGGCCTGGGAGCCAGCGGGGCGGTATCGCACTAAGGCCCCTGTGTATCGGCTTCTATATATAAGCTGAGTTGCAAACCAGTGCCCCTGTCGAGAGACAGGGGCATTTTTATTGGCGTCGCCCTTTGTAGCCGCTGGCGCAGCCTGCGATCGAGTGCGCAGTGCTCGCAAGCTCGTTCAGCGTGAGAGTGATGTGGAGTTGGCATTCCACATCCGCTGTGCGGCCGAATGCAGGCAGCTACAGGGAAATGGCGGGGGAGGGGAGCACAAACAAATACGGCCTCTATAAAGAGGCCGTATCCGCTGCAGTCAAGACGTTAGCGCAAGGCAACAGGTCTTACTTGCGGTCTTCCAGCTTGGTGATGTCGCGCGACTCGTAGCCGGTGTACAGCTGGCGAGGACGGCCGATCTTGTAAGGGCTGGAGAGCATTTCTTTCCAGTGCGAGATCCAGCCGACGGTACGCGCCAGGGCGAAGATCACGGTGAACATGCTGGTCGGAATGCCGATGGCCTTGAGGATGATCCCCGAGTAGAAGTCGACGTTCGGGTACAGCGAGCGCTCGATGAAGTACGGGTCGGTCAGGGCGATCTCTTCCAGGCGCATGGCCAGTTCGAGTTGCGGATCGTTGGTGATGCCCAGTTCCTTCAACACTTCGTCGCAGGTCTGCTTCATGACGGTGGCGCGCGGGTCGCGGTTCTTGTAGACGCGGTGACCGAAGCCCATCAGCTTGAACGGATCGTTCTTGTCCTTGGCCTTGGCGATGAACTTGTCGATGTTCGAGACATCGCCAATTTCGTCGAGCATGGTCAGTACGGCTTCGTTGGCGCCGCCGTGAGCCGGGCCCCAGAGTGCAGCGATACCGGCAGCGATACAGGCGAACGGGTTGGCGCCCGAGGAGCCCGCCAGGCGTACGGTGGAGGTCGATGCGTTCTGCTCGTGGTCGGCATGGAGGATGAAGATCCGGTCCATTGCCTTGGCCAGCACCGGGCTGATCGGTTTGATCTCGCACGGGGTGTTGAACATCATGTGCAGGAAGTTTTCCGCGTACGACAGGTCGTTGCGCGGGTACATCATGGGTTGGCCCATGGAGTACTTGTAAACCATCGCGGCCAGGGTCGGCATCTTGGCAACCAGGCGGATCGCGGAAATTTCGCGATGCTGCGGGTTATTGATGTCCAGGGAGTCGTGGTAGAAGGCCGAGAGGGCGCCGACTACGCCGCACATGACCGCCATCGGGTGGGCGTCGCGACGGAAGCCGTTGAAGAAGGTCTTCAACTGCTCGTGAACCATGGTGTGGTTCTTCACGTTGCCGACGAACTGGGCCTTCTGTTCTGCGGTCGGCAATTCGCCGTTGAGCAGCAGGTAGCAGGTTTCCAGGTAGTCCGACTTTTCAGCCAGCTGTTCGATCGGGTAGCCGCGGTGCAACAGAATGCCGTTGTCGCCGTCGATATAGGTGATTTTCGACTCGCAGGAGGCGGTCGACATGAAACCCGGGTCAAAGGTGAAGCGGCCCGTGGCCGTCAAGCCCCGAACATCGATTACATCGGGACCAACGGTGCCGGTTAAAATGGGCAGCTCGACGGGGGCTGCGCCCTCGATGATCAACTGCGCTTTTTTGTCAGCCATGTGGCCTCCTATTTATGCTTGAAATCATCAGACAGACCCCCCACGCAGGGCCCGCACCACTATAGTGAGATAAATCCGAATGTCAATTTGCCTAAAGTCTTGCCCCAGAAGGCTTTAACCGGACTTTTTCCTCGAAATTCCCCGCCATTTACGCCTTTTATCCGCCTAACGCAATGAGCTATTAGGGGAAGGTGATTGCGTTGTCATTAGTAGCCTAACTGTCTATACTCGGCCACCGACCGCCATGGGCTTTCGGGCCCGGTTTGATGGGGGTCGTCACTCCCTGGGTGGTGGGTACCTGACCAGTGCACTCCCCAACAACTTTGCCCTGATTGTTAGGGGCTCTTCAGTGTGAAAAAAGCCGTGAATAGCCAACGACCTGTAAACCTAGACCTAAGGACCATCAAACTCCCAGTCACTGCTTACACGTCCATCCTTCACCGTATTTCCGGTGTCATCCTCTTTGTGAGCCTTGCCATCATGCTTTATGCATTGGACAAGTCGCTCAGCTCCGAGGAAGGCTTCGGCGAGGTGAAAGCGTGTCTGACCAGTCCGCTAGCCAAGCTAGTGATTTGGGGCATCCTGTCCGCCTTGCTGTATCACTTGGTTGCCGGTGTGCGCCATTTGATCATGGACATGGGCATCGGTGAGACGCTGGAAGGCGGCAAGCTGGGCTCTAAAATCGTTATCGCCGTATCCGTGGTGGTAATCGTTCTGGCAGGAGTTTGGATATGGTAACTAACGTCACGAACCTGTCGCGTTCGGGCCTCTATGACTGGATGGCACAACGTGTGTCTGCGGTTGTTCTCGCGGCTTATTTCATCTTCCTGATCGGATACCTCGTTGCGAACCCGGGCCTTGGCTACGAGCAATGGCACGCACTGTTCTCCAACAACTGGATGCGTATCTTCAGCCTGCTGGCCATGGTTGCTCTGGGCGCTCACGCCTGGGTCGGCATGTGGACCATTTCGACCGACTACCTGACGCCGATGGCGCTGGGCAAGTCGGCGACTGCAGTACGTTTCCTTTTCCAGGCAGTATGCGGCGTTGCAATGTTCGCCTACTTCGTCTGGGGTGTGCAGATTCTCTGGGGTATCTGATTCATGGCTAACATTCCAACGATTTCTTTCGACGCCATCATCATTGGTGGCGGCGGCGCCGGCATGCGTGCCGCATTGCAGCTGGCCCAGGGCGGCCACAAGACTGCAGTGATCACCAAGGTGTTCCCGACCCGCTCGCACACGGTGTCGGCCCAGGGCGGCATCACCTGCGCCATCGCGTCGGCCGACCCGAACGATGACTGGCGCTGGCACATGTACGATACCGTCAAGGGTTCCGACTACATCGGTGACCAGGACGCTATCGAATACATGTGTCAGGAAGGCCCAGCCGCGGTTTTCGAGCTGGACCACATGGGTCTGCCGTTCTCCCGCACTGAAACCGGTCGTATCTACCAGCGTCCTTTCGGCGGCCAGTCCAAGGACTACGGTAAAGGCGGCCAGGCTGCCCGTACCTGCGCGGCTTCCGACCGTACCGGTCACGCGCTGCTGCACACCCTTTATCAGGGCAACCTGAAAGCCGGCACCACCTTCCTGAACGAGTACTACGCTGTTGACCTGGTGAAGAACCAGGACGGCGCGTTCGTCGGTGTGATCGCGATCTGCATCGAAACCGGCGAAACCACCTACATCCGCGCGAAAGCCACCGTATTGGCGACCGGCGGTGCAGGGCGTATCTACGCATCCACCACCAACGCCCTGATCAACACCGGTGACGGTGTCGGCATGGCGCTGCGTGCCGGCGTGCCGGTACAAGACATCGAAATGTGGCAGTTCCACCCGACCGGCATCGCCGGCGCCGGTGTACTGGTTACCGAAGGTTGCCGTGGTGAAGGCGGTTACCTGATCAACAAGCATGGCGAGCGTTTCATGGAGCGTTATGCTCCGAACGCCAAGGACCTTGCCGGTCGTGACGTTGTTGCCCGTTCGATGGTGAAAGAAATCATCGCCGGCAACGGTTGCGGTCCGAATGGCGACCACGTGATGCTCAAGCTTGACCACCTGGGCGAGGAAGTGCTGCACAGCCGTCTGCCAGGTATCTGCGAACTGTCCAAGACTTTCGCTCACGTTGACCCGGTGGTTGCTCCGGTTCCGGTTGTTCCGACTTGCCACTATATGATGGGCGGCGTTGCCACCAACATTCATGGTCAGGCGATCACCCAGAACGCCGAAGGCAACGACGAAATCATCCCTGGCCTGTTCGCAGTGGGTGAAGTGGCTTGCGTATCGGTTCACGGTGCCAACCGTCTGGGCGGCAACTCGCTGCTCGACCTGGTGGTATTCGGCCGCGCTGCCGGCCTGCACCTGGAAAAAGCGCTGACCGATGGTATCGAATACGACGACGCCACCGACGCCGACATCAATGCGGCCCTGGCACGTCTGTCCGCCCTCAACGAGCGTACCGACGGCGAAGACGTGGCGACCCTGCGTCGCGAGCTGCAAAGCTGCATGCAGAACTACTTCGGCGTATTCCGCACCGGCGAATACATGCAGAAGGGCATCGCCCAGCTGGCCGAGCTGCGTACCCGCATCGCCAACGTCAAGATCAACGACAAGTCGCAGGCGTTCAACACTGCGCGTATCGAAGCACTGGAACTGCAGAACCTGCTGGAAGTGGCCGAAGCCACTGCCATCGCTGCCGAAGTGCGTAAAGAGTCCCGCGGCGCCCACGCCCGTGAAGACTTCGAAGACCGCGACGACGAAAACTGGCTGTGCCACACCCTGTACTTCCCGGGTGAGAAGCGCGTTGCCAAGCGTGCCGTTAACTTCTCGCCGAAGACTGTTCCGACTTTTGAACCAAAAGTCCGGACTTACTAAAGGGTGATCGATATGTTGCAAGTCGAAGTTTATCGTTACAACCCTGACACCGACTCCGCGCCGAAAACCCAGGTTTTCCAGGTCGACACCGGTGGCAAGGATCTGATGGTGCTGGACGTACTGGCGCTGATCAAAGAGCAGGACGAAGGTTTCTCCTATCGTCGCTCCTGCCGTGAAGGCGTTTGCGGTTCCGACGGCATGAACATCAACGGCAAGAACGGCCTGGCCTGCATCACGCCGCTGTCTGCCGTGGTGAAGAACAACAAGCTGGTTGTTCGTCCGCTGCCAGGTTTGCCGGTTATCCGTGACCTGGTCGTCGATATGAGCATCTTCTACAAGCAATACGAGAAGGTGAAGCCATTCCTGCAGAACGACACGCCGGCTCCGGCCATCGAACGTCTGCAGTCCCCTGAAGAGCGCGAAAAGCTCGATGGTCTGTACGAGTGCATCCTGTGCGCTTGCTGCTCGACTTCCTGCCCGTCCTTCTGGTGGAACCCGGACAAGTTCCTGGGTCCAGCTGCCCTGCTGCAAGCTTATCGCTTCCTGGCAGACAGCCGCGACACCAAGACGTCCGAGCGTCTGGCTTCGCTGGATGATCCGTTCAGCGTATTCCGCTGCCGCGGCATCATGAACTGCGTCAACGTTTGTCCGAAAGGCCTGAACCCGACTAAGGCCATCGGTCACATACGTAACATGCTGCTCTCGAGCGGCGTGTGATTCAGCTGCTGTAACCCAGTTGTTGTAAAGGCAGGACCGCTGTACCCGTAGAGGCTACGGCGCAGGCTTCAACCGGCGCCGTAGTTTTAAGCTGAGCAGCAGCTCACAAAGTTGCCGCTCGTATTTTGAAGAAATGAGACAAGCAGGGGCATCCGGGCTGGTACCCGGACTATCAGCGTGATCCTAAGTGGCTTGTTTTGGTCGCTGCACTCGGACTTTTGCAAGTTTGCTCGGTGTCTTCGCCGGTGGTGTTCCCCTAACCGAGGGTGACCAAGCATGCAAGAAAGCGTGATGCAGCGCATGTGGAACAGCGCCTACCTATCCGGTAGTAACGCTGCCTATGTGGAAGAGCTCTACGAGCTCTACCTGCACGACCCTAACGCTGTGCCAGAAGAGTGGCGCACTTACTTCCAGAAGTTGCCTACCGACGGCAGCACTGCCATCGATGTTTCGCACTCGACAATCCGCGATCACTTCGTGTTGCTGGCAAAGAACCAGCGCCGCGCCCAGCCGGTATCCGCCGGTAGCGTGAGCAGCGAGCACGAGAAGAAGCAAGTTGAAGTGCTGCGATTGATCCAGGCCTACCGTATGCGCGGCCACCAGGCAGCCCAGCTGGACCCGCTGGGGCTGTGGCAGCGTCCTGCACCTGCAGACCTGTCAATCAATCATTACGGCTTGACCAATGCCGATCTTGATACGACCTTCCGTGCCGGCGACCTGTTCATCGGCAAAGAGGAAGCGAGCCTACGCGAAATTCACGAAGCGTTGCAGCAGACATATTGCCGCACCATCGGCGCTGAATTTACGCACATCACCGATTCCGAGCAGCGCCAGTGGTTCCAGCAGCGTCTGGAAAGCGTACGCGGCCGTCCGACCTATTCCACGGATATCAAGGGTCATCTGCTCGAGCGCGTCACCGCAGCTGAAGGCCTCGAAAAATACCTGGGCACCAAGTACCCGGGCACCAAGCGTTTCGGCCTGGAAGGCGGCGAAAGCCTGATCCCGATGCTCGACGAGCTGATCCAGCGTTCCGGTTCCTACGGGACCAAGGAAGTCGTGATCGGCATGGCCCACCGTGGTCGCCTCAACGTCCTGGTCAACACCTTCGGCAAGAACCCGCGCGAGCTGTTCGACGAGTTCGAAGGCAAGAAGAAGGTCGAACTGGGCTCCGGTGACGTGAAATACCACCAGGGCTTCTCGTCCAACGTGATGACCACCGGCGGTGAAGTTCACCTGGCCATGGCCTTCAACCCGTCCCACCTGGAGATCGTTTCGCCAGTGGTCGAGGGTTCGGTGCGCGCCCGTCAGGATCGCCGCAACGACCAGACCGGTGACAAGGTTCTGCCAATCTCGATCCACGGTGACGCTGCTTTCGCAGGCCAGGGCGTGGTGATGGAAACCTTCCAGATGTCGCAGACCCGCGGTTTCAAGACCGGCGGCACCGTGCACATCGTGATCAACAACCAGGTCGGTTTCACCATCAGCAACCCGCTGGACTCGCGCTCCACCGAGTACGCCACCGACGTCGCGAAAATGATCCAGGCGCCGATCCTCCATGTGAATGGTGACGATCCGGAAGCCGTACTGTTCGTGACCCAGTTGGCCATCGACTACCGCATGCAGTACAAGCGCGATGTGGTGATCGACCTGGTCTGCTACCGTCGTCGCGGCCACAACGAAGCGGACGAGCCAAGCGGCACCCAGCCTCTGATGTACCAGCAGATCGCCAAGCAGCGCACCACCCGTGAGCTGTATGCCGATCGTCTGGTCCAGGCAAGCGTGCTCGACGCCGAGCGTGTTCAGGCGAAAGTCGACGAATACCGCAACGCGCTGGACAACGGCCTGCACGTCGTGAAGAGCCTGGTCAAAGAGCCGAACAAAGAGCTGTTCGTGGACTGGCGTCCATATCTGGGCCACGCCTGGACTGCACGTCACGACACCACCTTCGATCTGAAGACCCTGCAGGAACTGTCCGCCAAGCTGCTGGAACTGCCGGAAGGCTTCGTGGTCCAGCGCCAGGTCGCGAAGATCTACGAAGACCGTCAGAAGATGCAAGCCGGCGGCCTGCCGATCAACTGGGGTTATGCTGAAACCATGGCATACGCGACCCTGGCGTTCGAAGGTCACCCGATTCGCATGACCGGCCAGGACATCGGCCGCGGTACGTTCTCGCACCGTCATGCGGTCCTGCACAACCAGAAAGACGCCAGCACCTACATTCCGCTGCAGCACCTGTACGACGGCCAGCCACGTTTCGATCTGTACGATTCGTTCCTGTCCGAAGAAGCCGTACTGGCGTTCGAATACGGTTACTCGACCACCACGCCAAACGCGCTGGTGATCTGGGAAGCCCAGTTCGGCGACTTCGCCAACGGTGCCCAGGTGGTGATCGACCAGTTCATCACCAGTGGCGAGCACAAGTGGGGCCGTCTCTGCGGCTTGACCATGCTGCTGCCGCACGGTTATGAAGGTCAGGGTCCGGAGCACTCTTCGGCTCGCCTGGAGCGTTACCTGCAGCTGTGCGCCGAGCACAACATCCAGGTCTGCATGCCGACCACCCCGGCCCAGATCTACCACCTGCTGCGTCGTCAGGTGATTCGCCCGCTGCGCAAGCCGCTGGTGGTTCTGACTCCGAAGTCGCTGCTGCGTCACAAACTGGCCATCTCGACCCTGGAAGATCTGGCGGAAGGTTCGTTCCAGACCGTTATTCCGGAAATCGATGCCCAGGATCCAAAAGACGTGAATCGTCTGATTCTGTGCAGCGGCAAGGTCTACTACGACCTGCTGGAAAAACGCCGTGCCGAAGGCCGCGACGACATCGCCGTCGTGCGTATCGAGCAGCTGTACCCATTCCCTGAGGACGACTTGAACGAAGTCCTGGCTCCGTACACCAACCTCAAGCATGTCGTTTGGTGTCAGGAAGAGCCGATGAACCAGGGTGCCTGGTACTGCAGCCAGCACCACATGCGCCGCATCGTTGGCAATCACGACAAGTCGCTCGTACTCGAGTACGCGGGCCGTGAAGCCTCTGCTGCACCTGCATGCGGTTACGCGTCGATGCACGCCGAGCAGCAGGAAAAACTGCTGCAAGATGCTTTCACTGTTTAACGCCTTCGCGCACCTGAAACCGAATTTAAGGAACCACAGATAATGGCTATCGAGATCAAAGCCCCCACTTTCCCGGAATCGGTTGCCGATGGCACCGTTGCCACCTGGCACAAAAAACCGGGCGACGCCGTCAAGCGCGACGAGCTGATCGTCGACATCGAAACCGACAAGGTCGTGCTGGAAGTTCTGGCCACCGCTGACGGCGTGCTGGGCGCTATCGTCAAGAACGAAGGCGACACTGTTCTGTCCGACGAGGTCCTGGGCTCCATCGCCGAAGGCGCTGCCGCCGCTGCTGCTCCAGCCGCTGCCGCACCGGCTGCCGCCCAGGCCGCAGCGCCTGCCGCCGAAGGCGAAGACGATCCAATCGCTGCTCCTGCCGCGCGCAAGCTGGCTGAAGAGAACGGCATCAACATCGCTTCCGTTGCCGGTACCGGCAAAGGCGGTCGCGTGACCAAGGAAGACGTGGTTGCCGCCGTTGCCGCCAAGAAAGCCGCTCCAGCCGCCGCGCCTGCCAAGGCCGCTGCTCCTGCCGCCGCTGCTCCGGTATTCGCTGCTGGCGACCGCGTCGAGAAGCGAGTTCCGATGACCCGCCTGCGTGCCAAGGTTGCCGAGCGTCTGGTCGAAGCCCAGTCGAACATGGCGATGCTGACCACTTTCAACGAAGTCGACATGACCGAAGTCATGGCTCTGCGTTCGAAGTACAAGGATCTGTTCGAGAAGTCCCACAACGGCGTACGCCTGGGCTTCATGTCGTTCTTCGTCAAGGCTGCTACCGAGGCGCTGAAGCGTTTCCCTGCGGTCAACGCCTCGATCGACGGCTCCGACATCGTTTACCACGGTTACGCCGACATCGGTGTTGCCGTGTCCAGCGACCGCGGGCTGGTGGTTCCGGTTCTGCGTAACGCCGAACTGATGAGCCTGGCTGAAATCGAAGGCGGCATCGCCACCTTCGGCAAGAAAGCCCGTGACGGCAAACTGTCGATGGAAGAGATGACCGGCGGTACTTTCACCATCACCAACGGTGGTACTTTCGGTTCGATGATGTCGACTCCGATCGTCAACCCGCCACAAGCGGCGATCCTGGGCATGCACAACATTCTGCAGCGTCCTATGGCGATCAACGGTCAGGTGGTTATCCGTCCGATGATGTACCTGGCTCTGTCCTACGATCACCGTTTGATCGACGGCAAAGAAGCAGTGACCTTCCTGGTTACCATCAAGAACCTGCTGGAAGACCCGGCTCGTCTGCTGCTGGATATCTGATTTCGTAGCATGGGCCGATCAGCGATGATCGGCCTTTCGCCGAAACGAACAGCTTCGTCCCACGACGGCCTCCACAAGAGGCCGTCCGGTTTGATTCGAGAAGGAATGACACATGACTCAGAAATTCGACGTGGTAGTGATTGGCGCAGGCCCTGGCGGCTATGTAGCTGCCATTAAAGCTGCGCAACTCGGCCTCACGACTGCCTGCATCGAGAAATATACCGACAAGGAGGGCAAGCTGGCCCTCGGCGGTACTTGCCTGAACGTCGGCTGCATCCCTTCCAAGGCGCTGCTGGACAGCTCCTGGAAATTCCACGAAGCCCAAGACGGTTTCGCGATCCACGGTATCAGCCACGCTGGCGTGTCCATGGACGTGCCTGCGATGGTCGGCCGTAAGGCCAATATCGTGAAAAACCTGACCAGCGGTGTTGCCACCCTGTTCAAGGCCAACGGCGTGACCTCCATCCAGGGCCACGGCAAACTGCTGGCCGGCAAGAAAGTCGAAGTCACCAAGCCTGACGGCTCGGTGGAAGTGATCGAAGCCGAGAACGTCATCCTGGCGCCGGGCTCCCGTCCAATCGACATTCCACCGGCTCCGGTCGATCAGAAAGTGATCGTCGACTCCACCGGCGCCCTGGAATTCCAATCCGTACCAAAACGCCTGGGCGTGATCGGCGCTGGCGTGATCGGTCTGGAGCTGGGTTCGGTATGGTCCCGTCTGGGCGCTGAAGTGACCGTCCTGGAAGCCCTGGACACCTTCCTGATGGCTGCCGACACCGCCGTCTCCAAGGAAGCGCTGAAAACCCTGACCAAACAGGGTCTGGACATCAAGCTGGGCGCTCGCGTCACCGGCTCCAAGGTCAACGGCGAAGAAGTGGTCGTGACCTACACCGATGCCAACGGCGAACAGAACATCACTTTCGACAAGCTGATCGTAGCCGTTGGTCGCCGTCCAGTGACCACTGATCTGCTGGCTGCCGATTGCGGCGTGACCCTCGACGAGCGCGGTTTCGTGCACGTTGACGATCACTGCGCTACCACCGTACCGGGCGTTTACGCGATCGGCGACGTGGTTCGCGGCATGATGCTGGCTCACAAGGCCTCGGAAGAGGGCATCATGGTCGTCGAGCGCATCAAGGGCCACAAGGCTCAGATGAACTATGACCTGATCCCTTCGGTTATTTATACTCACCCGGAAATCGCGTGGGTCGGCAAGACCGAGCAGGCCTTGAAAGCTGAAGGCGTTGAAGTTAACGTCGGCACCTTCCCGTTCGCAGCCAGCGGCCGTGCCATGGCAGCCAACGACACCGGCGGTTTCGTAAAAGTCATCGCTGATGCCAAGACTGACCGTGTACTGGGCGTTCACGTGATCGGCCCAAGCGCGGCAGAACTGGTTCAGCAAGGTGCGATCGGCATGGAATTCGGCACCAGCGCCGAAGACCTGGGCATGATGGTTTTCTCCCATCCGACCCTGTCCGAAGCCCTGCACGAAGCAGCACTGGCAGTGAATGGCGGCGCCATCCACATCGCCAACCGCAAAAAGCGTTAAGACAATAAGAAACCACGGCGGATTGCCCGTCGTGAGCCTTGCGAGCAAGACTCACCGCGGAACGTCCGCTGGACTCGACCTCACGGGAATCTTCATGCGCTGTGCCGCAGCCCAGGCTGCGGATGCGGGGCAGGGGAGTCCGGTGAGGAGCGGTCACAGGTGGCGCGGCACTCATCAAGAGCGCAGCGCCGAATGCGCAGTACCTAACGAAGACGGTAAAAAGCATGAATCTTCACGAGTATCAGGGTAAGCAGCTGTTCGCTGAATACGGCCTGCCAGTATCCAAAGGCTACGCGGTAGACACCCCGGAAGAAGCAGCAGAAGCTTGCGACAAGATCGGCGGCTCCGAGTGGGTTGTCAAAGCCCAGGTTCACGCCGGTGGTCGCGGTAAAGCGGGCGGCGTAAAGCTGGTTCGCAGCAAAGAAGACGCTAAAGCATTCGCTCAACAGTGGTTGGGCAAGCGTCTGGTGACTTACCAGACTGACGCCAATGGTCAGCCAGTCACCAAGATCCTGGTTGAATCGTGCACTGATATCGCTAAAGAGCTGTACCTGGGCGCTGTCGTCGACCGTTCGAGCCGTCGCATCGTGTTCATGGCTTCCACCGAAGGTGGCGTGGACATCGAGAAAATCGCTCACGACACCCCTGAGAAAATCCTCAAGGCTACTATCGATCCACTGGTTGGCGCTCAGCCATTCCAGGGTCGCGAGCTGGCTTTCCAGCTGGGCCTGGAAGGCAAGCAAGTCACTCAGTTCGCCAAGATCTTCGTCGGCCTGGCCAAACTGTTCCAGGACCACGATCTGGCACTGCTGGAAGTGAACCCGCTGGTGATCAAGGCTGATGGCGATCTGCACTGCCTGGACGCGAAGATCAACATCGACGCCAACGCCATGTACCGTCAGCCTAAGCTGAAGACTTTCCACGATCCGTCCCAGGACGATCCGCGCGAAGCACACGCTGCCAAGTTCGAACTGAACTACGTAGCGCTGGAAGGCAACATCGGCTGCATGGTCAACGGTGCCGGCCTGGCCATGGGTACCATGGACATCGTCAACCTGCACGGCGGCAAGCCAGCCAACTTCCTCGACGTAGGTGGTGGTGCTACCAAAGAGCGCGTGACCGAAGCCTTCAAGATCATCCTGTCCGACACCAACGTCGCTGCAGTACTGGTCAACATCTTCGGCGGCATCGTTCGTTGCGACATGATTGCCGAAGGCATCATCGGTGCAGTGAAAGAAGTCGGCGTGAAAATCCCGGTTGTTGTTCGCCTTGAAGGCAACAACGCTGAACTGGGCGCTAAAGTACTGGCAGAAAGCGGCTTGAACATCATCGCTGCTACCAGCCTGACCGACGCTGCTCAACAAGTTGTCAAAGCTGCGGAGGGCAAATAATGAGCGTCCTGATCAATAAAGACACCAAAGTTATCTGCCAGGGTATTACCGGTTCGCAAGGTAGTTTTCACACCCAGCAAGCCATCGAATACGGCACCAAGATGGTTGGCGGCGTAACTCCGGGCAAAGGCGGCACCGAGCACCTGGGCCTGCCTGTCTTCAACACCGTGAAAGACGCTGTAGCTGCCACTGGCGCCACCGCCAGCGTGATCTACGTTCCAGCTCCTTTCTGCAAGGACTCCATCCTGGAAGCGGCTTTCGGCGGCATCAAGCTGATCGTCTGCATCACCGAAGGCATTCCTACCCTGGACATGCTGGACGCTAAAGTTAAGTGCGACGAGCTGGGTGTTACCCTAATCGGCCCTAACTGCCCAGGCGTGATCACTCCAGGCGAATGCAAGATCGGCATCATGCCAGGTCACATTCACTTGCCAGGCAAGGTCGGTATCGTTTCCCGTTCCGGCACCCTGACTTACGAAGCCGTGAAGCAGACCACTGACGCCGGTTTCGGTCAGTCCACCTGTGTCGGCATCGGTGGTGACCCGATCCCTGGCTCCAACTTCATCGACATCCTGAAGCTGTTCCAGGAAGACCCGAAGACCGAAGCGATCGTGATGATCGGTGAGATCGGCGGTTCGGCTGAAGAAGAAGCGGCTGCCTACATCAAGGCTAACGTGACCAAGCCGGTTGTTTCCTACATCGCTGGTGTGACTGCTCCTCCGGGCAAGCGCATGGGCCATGCTGGCGCAATCATCTCTGGCGGCAAAGGCACTGCAGACGAGAAATTCGCTGCTCTGCAAGACGCAGGCGTGAAAACCGTGCGTTCGCTGGCAGACATCGGCAAGGCCCTGGCCGAGCTGACTGGCTGGGCTGTCAAGTAAGCCCCGCGCTTAGCTGACGCTCCACCAACAAAGGCCACCTTCGGGTGGCCTTTGTTCGTTAAGAGCAGTTGCAAAGCCTCAAGCGACAAGCTGCAAGAGAAGCTTGTCGCTTGAAACTTGTACCTTGCAGCTGCTTTTGATACGTAAACGCGACACGCAAATGTCGCTGATCGGACAGTTCGCCCTCTAACAGTGCGTTTGTCTTACAAATTCGGTAGTCTAGCCGCCTCTTTTGCGTCTGCGTCCCACAAGGAAGCCGCGCGCTAAACGGGTCAGTCCTATACGGACCGACAGCATTTCCCTCACCCATAAGGGAAATCCCTCTCTAAATTCCGATTCAGTAGTGTGGTATTTCCTTAATGAAAGTGTTGAAAGGCCAGGACATTCTGGCACTGGGTTTTATGACCTTTGCCCTGTTCGTCGGGGCCGGCAATATCATCTTCCCGCCTATCGTCGGCTTGCAGTCCGGACCTAACGTCTGGATCGCGGCGCTGGGCTTTCTGATCACCGCTGTGGGGCTTCCGGTGGTGACTGTCATTGCGCTGGCCAAGGTCGGCGGGGCGATGGACGCGCTGAGCAGCCCGATCGGCAAGATCGCCGGCGGCCTGCTGGCGGCGGTCTGCTACCTGGCGGTCGGCCCGTTGTTTGCAACGCCGCGTACCGCGACCGTGTCCTTCGAAGTAGGCCTGGCGCCCCTGACCGGCGAAAGCCCGCTGGCGCTGTTCCTCTATAGCTCGGTGTATTTCCTGCTGGTGTTTTTCATCTCCCTCTACCCGGGACGCCTGCTGGATACCGTTGGGCGTTTCCTCGCGCCGCTGAAGATCATCGCCCTGGCCGTACTGGGCATCGCCGCGTTCGCCTTGCCGGCCGGTGATATCGGTGTTGCGACGCCCGAATACGTCGCGGCGCCGTTCTCCCAGGGCTTCATCAATGGTTACCTGACCATGGATACCCTGGGCGCGCTGGTGTTCGGCATCGTCATCGTCAACGCCATCCGTTCCCGCGGTGTCGAGTCGCCACGCCTGATCACCCGTTACGCGATCATCGCCGGGCTGATTGCCGGTATCGGCCTGGCGCTGGTGTATGTCAGCCTGTTCCGCCTGGGTTCGGGCAGCCATGAAGTCGCGGCCGGTGCCACCAATGGCGCGGCGGTGCTGCATGCTTATGTGCAACACACCTTCGGCTCCCTGGGCAGCGGCTTCCTCGCCGTGTTGATTTCCCTGGCCTGCCTGGTGACCGCGGTCGGTTTGACCTGCGCTTGCGCGGAGTACTTCAGCCGCGTACTGCCGCTGTCGTACAAGACCCTGGTGATCATCCTGGCGGCGTTCTCGCTGCTGGTGTCCAACCTGGGCCTGACCAAGCTGATCGCCTTCTCCATCCCGGTGCTGACCGCGATCTACCCACCGTGCATCGCCCTGGTGGCCCTGAGCTTCTGCAAGGACTTCTGGCATGAGCAAGGCCGCATCGTCGGTCCGGTAATGCTGGTGTCCTTCCTGTTCGGCCTGATCGACGCCCTCAAGGGCGCCGGCCTGGCGGACTGGATGCCAACCCAGTTGATGCACCTGCCGCTGAGCGAGCAGGGCCTGGCGTGGCTGGTGCCTTCGGTCATGACCCTGGTGGTCGCGGTAGCCTGCGACCGCCTGCTGGGCAAGCGCAGCGAAGCGCTGGCCTAAACCGCTATCTGCCGGGGCCTGTCACAAGCGGGCACCGAGTAGCCATGAAAATGCCCCGTATCCCGCGATACGGGGCATTTTTTATGGGCGGCCGATGGTGTCTTTTTTCCTCGATCAACGTCGAAGCAGTGCCAGTTGTATCCGCACTCTGCCAACGCCTATCCGGGAACCTGCATGTCGTTCGTCGAAGCCAACCTGATCCATCTCATCGCCGCCCTCTGGTTTGTCATCTGCTGGGGCGGCTACACCCGCTACGCCACGTGGAAGGGCCGCGACACCGCGTGCCTGGCCAGCGTGCTGCATTTGTACCGGGAAGACTGGATGCGCCGCATGCTGCTGCGCGATAACCGCATTGCCGACGCCAGCGTGATCGGCAACCTGGAGCGCAACGCCTCGTTCTTTGCCTCCAGCACCCTGATTATCCTCGCCGGTATCCTCACCGTGCTTGGTGCTTCCGAGCGTGCGGTGTCGCTGCTGGCCGACATTCCCATGGTTCAGCAGGCCTCCCAGGGCATGTCGGAGATCAAGCTGCTGTGCCTGGCCCTGGTGTTTGTCTATGCCTTTTTCACCTTCAGTTGGTGCATGCGCCAGTACAACTTCGCGGCCATTCTCGTGGGCTCGGCACCGATGATCGGTGAGCGGCATGTTTCCGAACAGGAGCGAAAAGCCTTTGCAATGCGGGCCGCGCGAGTAATTTCCATGGCCGCCAACCAGTTCAACTTCGGTCTGCGCTCCTATTACTTCGGCATGAGCATGCTGGCCTGGTTCGTCAGCCCCTGGCTGTTTATGTTGATGAGTGCGGGCGTGGTGCTGGTGCTGTACCGCCGGGAGTTTCATTCCGACGTGTTGGACGTGATGGTCTATACCCCTACAGAGGCGCCATTGCCCGAGGCGAACAAGGAGATAGCCTGATGAGTATTGCGTTTTGGTGTGTGTTTATCAGCGCGCTGTTGATTTACGTGGCGCGCATACCAGTAGCCAGAGCGATGAAAGAGCAGGGCGGTTACGACAATCACCTGCCACGTCAGCAACAGACACAACTCACAGGGTTCGGTGCCCGGGCAGTGGCGGCGCACCAGAACAGTTTCGAAGCCTTCATGTTATTCGCGGTCGGGGTCCTGATGGCCCATACCACCCAGACTCAGGGCTGGTT
Organism: Pseudomonas sp. GW821-FHT09E12; assembly: GCF_059416085.1. Taxonomy (NCBI): domain Bacteria; kingdom Pseudomonadati; phylum Pseudomonadota; class Gammaproteobacteria; order Pseudomonadales; family Pseudomonadaceae; genus Pseudomonas; species Pseudomonas sp. GW821-FHT09E12. Next base: position 223,181 of record NZ_JBWKOM010000011.1, read on the forward strand.
GATCGACGGCCTGGCGATCGTCTTCGTCATTACTCGGGTTATCTATCTGCTTTGCTATTGGGCGGATCTTGCCTGGCAGCGCAGTCTGGTCTGGTTTATCGGTCTGCTCTGCTCATTGCTGCTGATGCTTAGTCCGACTTTTCGCAGCCTGTTGGCTTAGCGTTATTGCAGACAAAGTAAAGCCCGCACTAGGCGGGCTTTCTTTTTGCTGCACTAAAACCGGATTAGTTGGTTTTAGGAGCGGCTTCCTTGGCAGCTTCTTCAGCCGCTGCTTTGCTCGATTCAACCTGATCTTTGGCTGCTTCGGCGTTTTCTTTTGCAGCTTCGTTCACTTTATCCTGAGCTTCATTCATTTTCTGTTGAGCTTGCTCAGCATGTTGGTTGGCATCTTGAGCTTTGTCCTCGGATTTTTTATCGCAGGCAGCGAGACCGAGGGAAGCGGTCAGCATCAGGGCAATAGCTAAAGTCTTACGCATGGGGTGTTTCTCCTTATTGAAGATATCTTCTGGCCTTTCGAGCATGGCTCTACAGGTTAAGTTCCTTGAAAGTTAAAGATATATAAAGTGCCAGCAATATGGAACTTTTACCTGCCGCGTTAACCGAGCGGTTTTGACACCAACTAGAGAATTTCCTTATGGAGCAAAACCCTGTTTTTGAGCGTGCGACGCGATTTTTGTCGGCGTTGCGCCATTGCCAGGTATTGGCCATGAGCGTGCACAGCGCCTCAAAAGACGGCATCACCCTGATGTTGCCTTACAGCCCGCAGATAGTCGGCAACCCCGAGACCGGAGTGATCCACGGTGGTGCGCTGACCTCGTTGATGGACACCGCCTGTGGCATGGCGACCTTGTGCGTCCTGCCGGAGTTCGAGGTCTGCCCGACCCTGGACCTGCGCATCGATTACATGCACCCGGCGCAGCCAGGCAAGAGCGTGTATGGTTTTGCCCAGTGCTACCGGGTGACCACCGATGTGATTTTCACCCGTGGTTTTGCCTATCAGGATGACCCCGAGCACCCTGTTGCCCATGTGGTGGGCACCTTCATGCGCATGGGCAAGGGCATCAAGGGCAGCAAAGGTTTTGCCGGCGCCATCAAGGGTGAGCAGCCATGAGCGACGATTTCCAGAAGCAAGTGCTGCATGCCCACCAGCAAGGCGATTATGCCGCGCTGCTGCAATTGATTCCCTACGCCAGACTGATCGGCATCGAGTGTTCGCGGCAGGGCGATGAGTTGCTGTTTCGCCTGCCCGCCAACCGCGACAATATCGGCAACCCGTTGCTGCCGGCCCTGCACGGTGGGGTGATCGCCGGATTCATGGAGCTGGCCGCGGCCCTGCATCTGTTGATTGGCACCGGCTCGCCGGGCGTGCCGAAGATCATCGACTTTTCCCTCGATTACCTGCGTGCCGGGCAATTTCGCGATACCTATGCCAAATGCCAGGTCTGCCGCCAGGGACGGCGGGTGGCGAACGTGGCCATCACCGCCTGGCAGAGCAGCGCGGAGGAGCCGATTGCCACCGCCCGCGCACATTTCAAGCTCGAAGAAAGTCCAGGGTCTTGAAATCTCAGGTATAGCCCCCAACTCTGTGGACATCCCGCCGTAAGCCCTCCGGGCGCGGCTTATGCCATCTGATTGGAGTTTGATGACCATGAGTGTGGAAACTCAAAAGGAAACCCTGGGCTTCCAGACCGAGGTAAAGCAACTGCTGCACCTCATGATCCATTCGCTGTATTCCAACAAGGAAATCTTCCTTCGCGAACTGATCTCGAACGCCTCTGACGCTGTCGACAAATTGCGCTTCGAAGCCCTGTCCAAGCCTGAGTTGCTGGAAGGTGGCGCGGAGCTGAAAATCCGTGTGAGCTTCGACAAGGAGGCCAAGACCGTCACCCTCGAAGACAACGGCATCGGCATGAGCCGGGACGATGTGGTCACCCACCTGGGGACCATCGCCAAGTCCGGCACCGCCGATTTCATGAAAAACCTCACCGGCGACCAGAAGAAGGATTCGCACCTGATCGGTCAGTTCGGCGTGGGCTTCTATTCCGCCTTCATCGTCGCCGACAAGGTCGATGTCTTCAGCCGCCGCGCCGGCCTTGACGCCAGCGAAGGCGTGCATTGGTCCTCCAAGGGCGAAGGCGAGTTCGAAGTCGCGACCATCGACAAGGCCGACCGCGGTACCCGCATCGTCCTGCACCTGAAGTCCGGCGAAGACGAGTTCGCCGACGGCTGGCGCCTGCGCAACATCATCAAGAAGTACTCCGACCATATCGCCCTGCCGATCGAGCTGCCGAAAGAGGCCGCTGCCGCTGAGGGCGAGGAGAAGCCTGCGCAGGAATGGGAAACCGTCAACCGCGCCAGTGCCCTGTGGACCCGTCCGCGTACCGAAATCAAGGACGAGGAATACCAGGAGTTCTACAAGCACATCGCCCATGATTTCGAGAACCCGCTGAGCTGGAGCCACAACAAGGTCGAAGGCAAGCTGGAATACAGCTCGCTGTTGTACGTGCCGGCTCGTGCGCCATTCGACCTGTACCAGCGTGAAGCGCCGAAAGGCCTGAAGCTGTACGTGCAGCGCGTGTTCGTGATGGACCAGGCGGAATCCTTCCTACCGCTGTACCTGCGCTTCATCAAGGGCGTGGTCGACTCCAACGACCTGTCGCTGAACGTGTCGCGGGAAATCCTGCAGAAAGACCCGATCATCGACTCCATGAAGTCGGCGCTGACCAAGCGCGTGCTGGACATGCTGGAAAAACTGGCGAAGAACGAGCCTGAGCAATACAAGGGCTTCTGGAAAAACTTCGGCCAGGTGATGAAGGAAGGCCCGGCCGAAGACTTCGCCAACAAGGAAAAGATCGCCGGCCTGCTGCGCTTCGCCTCCACCCAGGGCGACGACGGCGAGCAGAATGTTTCCCTGGCCGAGTACCTGGCACGCGCCAAGGAAGGCCAGGACAAGATCTACTACCTCACCGGCGAAACCTACGCGCAGGTCAAGAACAGCCCGCACCTGGAAGTCTTCCGCAAGAAAGGCATCGAAGTGCTGCTGCTGACCGACCGCATCGACGAGTGGCTGATGAGCTACCTGAGCGACTTTGACGGCAAGAGCTTTGTCGACGTGGCGCGTGGTGACCTGGACCTGGGCAACCTGGACTCGGAAGAGGACAAGAAGGCCGCGCAAGAAGTCGCCAAGAGCAAGGAAGGCCTGGTGGAGCGGATCAAGACCGCCCTGGGCGATACCGTCAGCGAAGTGCGGGTTTCCCACCGCTTGACCGACTCCCCGGCGATCCTGGCGATCGGCGAGCAGGACCTGGGCCTGCAGATGCGCCAGATCCTCGAGGCCAGCGGGCAGAAGGTGCCGGATTCCAAGCCGATCTTCGAATTCAACCCGGCTCACCCGTTGATCGAGAAACTCGACGGCGAGCAGAGCGACGAGCGCTTCGGCGACCTGTCGCACATCCTCTTCGATCAGGCGGCCCTGGCGGCCGGCGACAGCTTGAAAGACCCGGCCGCCTATGTGCGTCGTCTGAACAAGCTGCTGGTTGAACTGTCGGTTTAACTGCGTTGTATAAAAACCCGCTTCGGCGGGTTTTTTCATTCCGGTGTTTTTGAATCAGGAGTCTGAAATGAGCCAAGTCACTGTTCGTTCCCTGGTCTACCAGATTGATGGTCAATCCTATGAAAGCCGCCTGGCGTTCGATGTCAGCCAGCAGGGCCCGCGTCCGGGGTTGTTGATGGCGCCGAACTGGATGGGTGTCGGCGCCGGTGCCGAGAAGATCGCCGAGGCGGTGGCCGCCAAGGGGTATGTGGTGCTGATCGCCGACTTGTACGGGCAACAGGTCCGTCCGAGCAACGGCGACGAGGCGGGCGCCGCCATGATGCCGCTGAAGGATGACCGGGCCCTGCTGCGCAAGCGCATGCAGGCGGCTTTCGAGGCGCTGCAAAGCCAGCAGGAAGCCGCGGTGGACAAGGCCAGGCTGGCCACCTTCGGTTTCTGCTTCGGCGGCTGCTGCTCCCTGGAGCTGGCGCGCAGCGGCGCGCCGCTGAAAGCCGTGGTGTCTTTCCACGGCACCCTGGATACGCCGAACCCGGCCGACGCCCAGAACATCAAGGGCTCGGTGCTGGTACTGCATGGCGCTTCCGACCCGCTGGTACCGAAAGAGCAGTTGCCGGCCTTCGAAGCGGAAATGAATGCCGCGGGCGTGGATTGGCAACTGCTGAGCTACGGCGGCGCGGTGCATTCCTTCACCGATCCGCACGCCAATGTGCCGGGCAAGATGATGTACGACGCCAAGACCGCCCGTCGCGCCTTCACCTCGATGCACAACCTGCTGGATGAAGTGTTCAAGGGCTGAGCCCCGGGAACCACAAGCCCGCTTGGCGATGCAATGCGGCTCTCAGTGAGCCGCCTTGTACGCCAGGCGGGCTTTTTTGTGCCTGTCGGCCATTTAGATTCGCGTCAGTGCCTGGGCCAGGTCGGCGCGCAGGTCCTCCACATCCTCGACCCCCACGGACAAACGCACCAGCCCGTCGCCGATGCCGAGCTGCGCCCGGGTGTCCGCGGGAATGCTGGCGTGGGTCATGATCGCCGGGTGCTCGATCAGGCTTTCCACACCGCCCAGGCTCTCGGCCAGGGCAAAGATCCGCACGCTCTCGAGAAAACGCCTGGCGCCGGCCAGGTCGCAGTCCAGGTCGAGGGAGATCATCCCGCCGAAACCGTGCATCTGCCGCCGTGCCAGTGCGTGCTGCGGGTGGGACGGCAGGCCCGGGTAGTAGACCCGCGCCACCTGTGGCTGGCGTTCCAGCCATTGCGCCAGCTCCAGGGCGTTGCTGCAGTGGCGTTCCATGCGCAGCGCCAGGGTCTTTACCCCGCGCAGGGTGAGGAAGGCGTCGAACGGCCCGGCGATCGCTCCCACGGCGTTCTGCAGGAAGCCCAGGCGCTCGACCAGGTCGGGGTTCTGCCCGACCACCGCGATACCGCCGATCACGTCGGAATGGCCGTTGAGGTACTTGGTCGTCGAGTGCAGCACGATATCGAAGCCCAGCTCCAGCGGACGCTGGATCCACGGGCTGGCAAAGGTGTTGTCGGCGACGCAGATGATGCCCCGCGCCCGGCAGATGCGCGCGATGGCGGCGAGATCGGTGAGGCGCAGCAGGGGATTGCTCGGGGTCTCGACCATGACCATCCGGGTGTCGTCCTGCAGCGCCGCTTCGAAAGCCGACAGATCGGTCAGGTCGACGAAGCTGAAGCGATGGCCGGCGCTGCGTTGGCGCACCTTGTCGAAGAGACGGAACGTCCCGCCGTACAAGTCATTGCCGGAAACGATATGCGCGCCCGCGTCGAGCAGTTCGAGCACGGTGGAAATCGTTGCCAGCCCGGAGGCGAAGGCGAAGGCCTGGGTGCCGCCCTCGAGGTCCGCCACGCAGCGCTCCAGGGCCCAGCGCGTGGGGTTGTGCGAGCGCCCGTAGTCGAGCCCCTTGTGCACCCCGGGGCTTTGCTGGGCATAGGTGGAGTTGGCATAGATCGGCGGCATCAGCGCCCCGGTGGAAGGGTCCGGCGTTTGCCCCGCATGGATTACCCGGGTGGCGAAGGCGCGTGGCGCGCCGCTTTCATCCTGTTGGCTCATGGCAGTGATCTCCGTAAGTGGTTGAGCATGTCGACCCGGGTAATCAAGCCGTGGAAGCCCGAAGCGTCGGCGATGATCGCCACTAAGCCACGGTCGAGTTCCGCCTCCAGTTCGGCCAGGCTGGCGCCGGGAGGCAGGGTTTCCAGCTGATCGGTCATGGCGCTGGCCACGGTCTTGCGAAAGTGTGAAGCATCTTCGTGCACGCCCAGCAGGATGTCCGACTCGTCGATCACCCCGACCAGCCGCTGCCCATCCACCAGTACCGGCAGTTGCGAGACGTCGGCCAGGCGCATGCGCTGGAAGGCGGTGAGCAGGGTATCGTCCGGCCCCACGCTGATTACCCGGCCGTCCTCGAAGCGCCGCGCGATCAGGTCGCGCAGGTCGCCGTAGCCTTTGCGTTGCAGCAGGCCCTGGTCGTTCATCCATTGGTCGTTGTAGATCTTCGACAGGTAGCGGGTGCCGGTGTCGCAGACGAAGCTGACCACCCGCTTCGGCTCAGTCTGCTCGCGGCAGTAGCGCAGAGCCGCGGCCAGCAGGGTACCGGTCGAAGAGCCACCGAGAATACCCTCGGCGCGCAGCAACTGGCGGGCGTGCTCGAAACTTTCCTCGTCGCTGATGGAATAGGCCTTGCGCACGCTGGAAAGGTCGGCGATGGACGGAATGAAGTCTTCGCCGATGCCTTCCACCGCCCAGGAACCGGGCGTGCCGAGGGCGCCGCTGCGGCTGTATTCGGCCATCACCGAGCCGACCGGATCGGCCAGGACCATGGCCAGGTCCGGCTGCACCCGGCGGAAGAACCGGGTCAGGCCGGTCAGGGTGCCGGCCGAGCCGACGCCGACCACGATGGCGTCCACGTCATGCTGGGTCTGCGCCCAGATTTCCGGCGCGGTGCTGCATTCGTGGGCCAGCGGGTTGGCCGGGTTGTTGAACTGATCGGCGAAGAACGCGTTGGGAATCTCCTTGGTCAGTCGTGCGGCCATATCCTGGTAGTAGTCAGGGTGGCCCTTGCCGACATCGGAGCGGGTGATGTGCACTTCGGCGCCCATCGCCTTGAGATGCAGGACTTTCTCGGTGGACATCTTGTCCGGCACCACCAGGACCACTCGATAACCCTTGGCGCGGCCGACCAGGGCCAGGCCGAGGCCGGTGTTGCCGGCGGTGGCTTCGACTATGGTGCCACCGGGTCGCAGGCGGCCATCGCGCTCGGCGGCATCGATCATCGCCAGGCCGATGCGGTCCTTGATCGAGCCACCGGGGTTTTGCGATTCAAGCTTGAGAAACAGCGTACAGGGGCCGGTATCGAAACGGCTGACACGCACCAGCGGCGTGTTGCCGATCAGTTCGAGTACGGCGGGACGGGAGTCGTTCGGCATGTCGTCACCTCGCTGCGCAAAGCTGCGCTGGATGGGCGACCCACGGCGAATCATCGCGCGCCGGTCGCAGGCAATGCATCGCTTGGACCATAGGCCGGGATCCGGCTACCCGCAACCGCTCGCGCCGGCCGGTACCTGGTTGCGCAACCAGGCGGCGGGGGAAGCCTGGCCCGGCGCTTGACCTGTCCGGATCACCGAGCGCCCGGCGCTACAGGGGTGACGGCGAGCCTTTGCCCTTGGGCAGTTCGATTCTTTCGCTTTCCCCCGGCACTGTCGGCCAGTCGCCGGCGGCCCAGCGTTGGCGGGCTTCATCGATACGCGCAGGGTCGCTGGAGACGAAGTTCCAGTTGATCCGTCGTGGACCATCCAGCGGCGCGCCGCCGAACAGCACGGCATGGCAATCACTGTCGGCGAACAGGGTGGGTGTGGTTCCGGCCGGCAGGATCACCAGCGAGTGCGGTTCGACGGGCTCGCCATCCAGTTGGGCGTCGCCTTCGAGCACGTACAGGGCGCGCTCTTCATGTTCGGCGGGGATCAGCAGGGTGGTCGCGGTCTGTAGCTGTATTTCGGCATACAGGGTCGGGGAGAGCACTGGCACCGGCGATTCCAGGCAGAAACCGCTGCCGGCGATCATGCGGATCTTGACCCCGAGGTTGTCGCTGACCGGCAGGGTCGCGGCCGGGTGATGGCTGTAGTGCCCCGGGCCTTGTTCATGGGCCTTGGGCGAAGCCAGCCAGACTTGCAGGCCGTGCATGCTGAAGTCGCTGTCGATCAGCGCCTGCGGGGTACGCTCGACGTGGGCGATGGCGCTGCCGGCGGTCATCCAGCTGACATCCCCCGGGTTCACCACCTGATCGGAGCCGAGGCTGTCCTTGTGCTGGATCTGCCCCTGGAACAGGTAGGTCAGGGTCGACAGGCCGATATGCGGATGCTGGCGGATATTCATGCCCTTGCCCGCGGGGTAGCGGGTTTGCAGCATGTGATCGAAAAACACGAAGGGCCCGACGCTGCGGCATTGGGCCGAGGGCAGCGGACGCAGGATGGGTTGGCCTTCGACGTCCTCGGCGCGAGGGCGAATCACGAGCGGTGTGTTCATGGTGCATTCCAGGCTGATCGGGTTATGCCCGGGAGCATAACCCGCTTGTGCAACCCTTGGCGCTATTGGCTGAAGGCGCCTTCGGAGAGGTGGGTCTCGATGCTCACCTCGGCGGTGGTCATCAGCTTGTGCACCGGGCAGCGGTCGGCGACGCGATGCAGTTCTTCACGCTGGGCGTCGGTGAGCACGCCCTTGAGGGTCAGCTTGACGTGCAGCGCATATTTGCCTTTCTGCTCCTGGCTGTTGTCGTGCTTGACCTCGACCGTGACGCCGGTGAGCGGAATCTCTTTTTTCTGCGCATACAGCTTGAGGGTCAGGGCCTTGCAGGCACCCAGGGCGGCATCGAAAAAGTCGTGGGGTTCCGGCGCGGAGCCTTCGCCGCCCAGGGTCTTGGGCAGGTCGGCGAACAATTGATGGTCATCGATCTGGATGCTGTGGCGGAAACCTTCGCTGGACTCGGTGTTGACGGTGATAGTCATGGCGGACCTCGGGCAGTGGTGAGCAGTCGGAACAGACGTTGAAAGGTGGTGCAGTTATAGAGCATTACGCTTGCCGTGCGTTCCCCTTTTTCTGAACCGTCACCTGCGGGGCAGGGTCTACCCAGCGTCAACCGACGGGAGCCCGCCCATGCACTGGATCTACCTGAGCACCTTGCTGTTGCTGCTGCCGAGCGCCTGGGTCCAGGCCCGCGACTACGCTTACAGCGATGCTCACTTGCATTACGTCGACTTCTTCCAGGAGTCGGCGGGCATGGACAAGCTGCTCAAGGCCATGGCCGACAATCGCATCGAACATGTGATGATTTCCGGTATCCCGGTGGCCAAGAAATGGCATGAAGACGAACCCAAGCGGCCGCGCTACTACGCCGGCGACGACGCCGATGCCTACTGGTACAGCGCCACCGATGTGATTGTCGCTGCCGCGGTGAACCGCCTGACGCCCGAGCAGCGCCAGCATTTTCATCCGTTCCTGTCCGGCTTCAACCCCAACGACAAGAACTCCGACGCCCATATCCAGCGCATGCTCGACCTCAATCCGGGGCTGTGGCAGGGCATTGGCGAAGTGTTCACCCGCCACGACGACCTGACCGCGCTGACCTCCGGCGATACACCGCGGGCCAATAACGAGGCGATGACGCGGATCTATCACCTGGCGGCGGAAAACGACCTGCCGGTGATGCTGCATTCCAACATCACCTCCAAGCGCGAGAAGAACCCGCTGTACCTGGCGGAAATCGAAGAGCCGCTGCGCAATCATCCCCACACGCGCTTTATCTGGGCCCACGCGGGCACCAGCATGGAGATCCACCGGCATCAGGTGCAGCTGGAATTTCTCCTGCCGACCCTGGCGCGGATGCTCGAGTCTTATCCCAACCTCTACATCGACCTGTCCTGGAGCGTGCTCAGGCCATATCTGCTGGATGAGCAGGGCGTGCCTCGGGCGCAGTGGCTGAAGCTGGTGGAGCGCTTTCCCGAGCGCTTCATGCTGGGTTCGGACGTTGTCGGGCGTTTCAACAAGCTGGGGCGGGAAATGCGCGGCTTCGATCCCTTCCTCGATGCCTTGCCGGAGGCCGTGGCGCGCAAGGTGGCCCGGGACAACTTCCTCGCCGTGCTGCCGCGCGCACGTTGATCCTGGGTGGCTCCGGTTCGTGGGCGTTGCCAAGGTGCTGGTGATGCAGGTTTGTCATCAGCCTGTCATGCCTGCGTCATAGGCTCGCGCCATCTCAATCAAGGAGCGCGATATGCACCTCACCCGTTTAAGCGCATTGGCGGCGCTGATGATGCTCAGTGGCCTTGCCAGTGCTGAAGTCCGTGTCGAAGGCCCGGTGGAATATGGTGTGTTCGAGGGGCCGAAGGCCGCGTTGCAGTCGGGTGAGCGGGTGCTGCGGCGCAGCAACGAAAACATCGAGCAGACCGAGATCGTGCCCGCGCGGCTGGGCACTAAGTTCGGCCTGCGTTATCAGTTGGCCGGCAAGGTGGCCGAGGATGTGCCACTGACCCTGTTGTATTTCACTCCGGGCATCCGTACCCCGGATGGCCAGCGTCACGACAAGCTCGAAGTGACCCAGAAACTGGTGCCGGGCGCGCCGCAGGACATCATGGCCTATGAGTTCACCGAGAGTCATGAGGTGATCCCCGGCGAGTGGCGTTTCATGGTATTCCAGGGCGACCGTTTGTTGGTCCAGCAGCGTTTTACCGTACGCTGAATCGTTTACGCCTAGGCATCGGAGTGCTTGGGCGTTTTGATATCACGTTTTCGTCTTAAGCAAATTTTCCGCGACCCGATACCTTCAAGAGCAGCCCGCTGTATGGCGAATGCAGCGTTTTTGGAAGGAACCGGAGAATGAGCATCAGGAGTCTCAACATTGCACCGCGCGCGGGCCTGGGCTTCGGCCTGCTGGCGCTGATGGTGTTCGGCCTGGGGGCGTTCGCCCTGCTGCAGATGTCGAACATGCGCGCGCAGTCCGACGAGGTCGACAACAACTGGCTACCCAGTGTGATGTCGGTGGGCGAAATGAATCAGGACCTGCTGCGGGTCCGGGCGCTGACCATGCGCTTGCTGATCAACCGCAGCCCCCAGGCCCTGGCGCAGAACGAAAGCAAACTCAACGAGATCAAGCGCGGCATGACGGTGGCCCAGGAGCGCTATAACGCGCTGATTGTGCTGCCGGAAGAGCGTGTGCTGTTCGATCGCTACAAGGCCGCCGAGAAGCGCTACCTCGAGCATCAGAACCAGGTGATGGCGCTGTCGCAGCAGGGGCGGGTCGAGGATGCGGTTGCGGTGGTCAATGGCGAGATGAGCCAGTTGGCCGATGAGCTGGCGGGCACCCTCAATGAGCTGGTGGCCCTCAACCGGCACAACGCCAACCTGGCCACCGAGCTGGCCAGGGCGGTGTTCAGCAACGCCAAGGTCTGGGTGGTGGTGATGATCGTGGTGGCGGGCCTGATGACCATTGTCCTGGCCCTGTTGCTCACCCGCAGCATCGTGCTGCCGCTCTCGCAATCGCTGAACGTGGCCGAGGTGGTGGCCGGCGGCGACCTGACCGAGGACATTCGGATCAGCGGCAAGGATGAGCCGGCGCGCCTGCTGCAGGCGCTCAAGGCCATGCAGCACAGCCTGCGGGAGACCATCCGGCGTATTTCCGAGTCTTCCAGCCAGCTGGCTTCCGCTTCGGAGGAACTCAGTTGCGTGACCGAGGACGCCACCCGCGGCCTGCACCAGCAGAGCCAGGAAATCGAACAGGCGGCGACTGCGGTGAACCAGATGACCGCTGCGGTGGAGGAGGTGGCCAGCAATGCCGTGGCAACGTCCGAAGCCTCCCGCCAGTCCGACCTGATTGCCCAGCATGGGCGTGAGCAGGTGCGCCAGACGGTACAGTCCATCGAGTCCCTGGCCGACGACGTGACTGCCAACGCCTCCCAGGTCGAAGAGCTGGCGCAGAAGGTGTATGGCATCAGCAAGGTGCTGGATGTGATTCGTTCGGTGGCCGAACAGACCAATCTGCTGGCCCTGAATGCCGCCATCGAGGCGGCGCGGGCCGGGGATGCCGGTCGCGGGTTCGCGGTGGTGGCGGACGAGGTGCGGGCGCTGGCGCATCGCACCCAGCAATCGACCCAGGAGATCGAGCAGATGATCGGCGGCATTCAGCTGGGCACCGAGCAGGCTGTCAGCTCCATGCAGCAGAGCAACAGTCGGGCCCGCTCGACCCTGGAGCTGGCCAAGGCGGCGGGGACGGCGCTGGAGGAAATCGCCGGGGCGATCACCCTGATCAACGAGCGCAACACGGTGATCGCCAGCGCCTCGGAGGAGCAGGCGGCGGTGGCCAGGGAGGTGGATCGCAACCTGATGAACATCCGCGACCTGGCCATGCAGACCTCGGCCGGGGCCAACCAGACCAGCGCCGCGAGCCAGGAGCTGTCACGGCTGGCGGTGGACCTGAACACCCTGGTGGCGCGTTTTTCGGTGTAAGTGCTTTTGCGCGGGGGAAAACAGTCGCCCAATAAAAAACGCCCCGAACCAGTCGGGGCGTTTTTCATGTGGCAAAGGCGGGGCTTACTTGCCCTGCCAGCGCTTCAGGACCAGGGTGGCGTTGGTGCCGCCGAAGCCGAAGCTGTTGCTCATCACGGTGTTGATGGTGGCGTCTTCGCGAGTCTTGGTCAGGATCGGCATGTCGGCCACTTCCGGATCCAGCTCGTCGATGTTGGCCGAACCGGCCATGAAGTTGCCTTCCATCATCAGCAGGCAGTAGATCGCTTCGTGAACGCCGGCGGCGCCCAGGGAGTGACCCGACAGGCTCTTGGTGGAGCTGATGGCTGGAGCCTTGTCGCCGAACACTTCACGCACGCCTTTCATTTCCGCGACGTCGCCGACCGGAGTCGAGGTGCCGTGGGTGTTCAGGTAGTCGATCGGTGCGTCGACAGTGGACATGGCCATCTGCATGCAACGGATTGCACCTTCGCCGCTTGGCGCCACCATGTCGTAGCCGTCGGACGTCGCGCCGTAGCCAACGATTTCGGCGTAGATCTTCGCGCCACGGGCCAGGGCGTGTTCCAGCTCCTCGACCACCACCATGCCGCCACCGCCGGCGATGACGAAGCCGTCACGGTCGGCATCGTAGGCGCGGGAGGCTTGTTCCGGGGTGTCATTGCGCTTGCTGGACAGGGCGCCCATGGCGTCGAACAGGAACGACTGGCTCCAATGTTCTTCTTCACCGCCACCGGCGAACACGATGTCCTGCTTGCCCATCTGGATCTGTTCCATGGCGGTACCGATGCAGTGAGCACTGGTGGCGCAGGCGGAAGCGATGGAGTAGTTCAGGCCCTTGATCTTGAACGGCGTGGCCAGGCATGCGGAAACGGTGCTGCTCATGGTCCGCGTCACGCGGTATGGGCCGACGCGCTTGACGCCTTTCTCGCGCAGGATGTCCAGCGCTTCCATCTGGTTCAGGGTAGAGGCGCCGCCAGAGCCAGCGATCAGGCCGGTACGCGGGTTGGAAACCTGCTCTTCGGTCAGGCCGGAGTCGGCGATGGCGTCTTTCATGGCCAGGTAGGCGTAAGCCGCCGCGTGGCCGACGAAGCGATAGATCTTGCGATCGATCAGCTCTTCGAGATTGAGGTCAATGGAGCCGGAAACCTGGCTACGCAGACCCATTTCGGCATATTCCGGGTTGAAGCGGATGCCAGGGCGACTTGCACGCAGGTTAGCGGAGACGGTCTCTTTGTCATTGCCCAGGCACGAAACGATGCCCAGACCAGTGATAACGACGCGGCGCATGCGGATAACCCTTAGAAGTTGTCAGTGGAGGTGAAAACGCCGACCCGGAGGCCTTCGGCGGTGTAGATTTCGCGGCCGTCGACGCTGACCGAACCATCGGCGATGGCCATGTTCAGCTTGCCCTTGAGGACGCGCTTGATATGAATGTTATAGGTGACTTTCTTGGCGGTCGGCAGCACCTGGCCAAAGAACTTCACTTCGCCCGAGCCCAGGGCGCGACCGCGGCCCGGCAGGCCTTGCCAGCCCAGGAAGAAACCGACCAGTTGCCACATGGCGTCAAGGCCCAGGCAGCCCGGCATCACCGGATCGCCTTCGAAGTGGCAGGCGAAGAACCACAGGTCAGGGGTGATATCCAGCTCGGCGACCAATTCACCTTTGCCGTACTTGCCGCCCTCTTGGCTGATATGAGTGATGCGATCCACCATCAGCATGTTCGGGGCGGGCAGTTGCGCGTTACCTGGGCCGAACAGCTCACCGCGACTGCAGCGCAGCAGATCTTCCCGAGTAAAGGCGTTTTGTTTGGTCATGCGAGCTCCTCAATAGTCCCATGCGGCAGGGTGGGGCAAATCTTCCCGGCCGATCGAAGCGTTCATGCCTCGAGCCGGCAGCCTACTCATAGACTATTGCGTTGTGGTGAAAGTCACAGCACAAGGGACATGAATGTACACTTGTGCACTGAAATTATTATACAGGCCCTGTGAGGGGCCTGTTCGGGTGCCTAAGACTGCCGCACTTTCGCCCGCCACGCCAGTCGCAGATGGTCGATAAGTGGCCGCTACTGCACCCAGCGTTGGAGAATTTGCTGCAGATCCGTGCGTTTGAACGGCTTGGCCAGGTAATCGTTCATTCCCGCCGACAAACACGCTTCGCGGTCGCCCTGCAAGGCGTTGGCGGTCAAGGCGATGATCGGCAGATCGGCGCATCCGGGCAGTTGGCGGATCTGCCGGGTGGCCTCGTAGCCGTCGATCAGCGGCAGCCGGCAATCCATCAGGATCGCCTCGAAGATCAGGCTCTCGGCGCTGCGAATGGCCTGGGCGCCATCGGTGGCGATGCTGACCGTGAAGCCCAGGCTGCGCAGCATGGCCTGGATCACAGTCTGGTTGACCGGGTTGTCTTCCACCAGCAGCACGTTGCGTCCTTCGCCATGGGCATGCCCGCTGTGCACCCGCGGCGCCAGCACCGGCAGGCTTTGCTGGTACAGCGCCAGCGGGATCTCCAGGGTGAACACCGAGCCGCGGCCTTCCTCGCTCTGGGCGCGCAGGGTGCCGCCCATGCGTTCGGCCAGGGTGCGGGCGATCGGCAGCCCCAGGCCGGTGCCGCCATAACGCCGGGAAATCGAACTGTCGGCCTGTTGGAAGGCGTTGAACATCAGTTCCAGGCTTTCGGTGCTGATGCCAATCCCGCTGTCGCGCACGCTGCAGGTGAACCACAGCAGCTCGTGGTCCAGGGCCTGCCATTGCGGCTCGACGGTGACGCTGCCTTGCTCGGTGAACTTCAAGGCGTTGCCGATCAGGTTCACCAGGATCTGCCGGATGCGCGTCGGGTCGCCTTTGACCTGCAGCGACTCCATGCCGGGCGGCAGTCGCAGTTGCAGGTCCAGCCCGCGTTGCGCGGCGCTGTGCTGGAAGGCCTGGGCCGAGCTGCTGATCAGTTCGGCGAGGTTGAACGGGATGTGCTCCAGCTCCAGGGCCGAGCGCTCGATGCGCGAGAAGTCGAGGATGTCGTTGATCACCTTGAGCAGGTGCTCGGTGGACTCGGAGGCCAGCGCCGCGTATTCGTGCTGTTCATCGGTCATTTCGGTGGTTTCGAGCAGTTGCAGCATGCCCAGCACGCCGTTCATGGGCGTGCGCAGTTCATGGCTCATCATCGCCAGGAAATCCGACTTGGCGTTGTTGGCCCGCTCCGCTTCTTCGCGGGTCTGGATCAACTGGGCCATGGCCTGGTGCTGCTCGCGGCTGGCCTGCTCGAGGCCGGCGGCCAGGTTGTTGATATGCCGCGAAAGATCGCCCAGCTCGGCATCGTCGACGATCGGCAGCGGAGTCTTGAAGTCACCCTGTTGAATGGCCTTGACCGCGGTGCCCATGGCGCTGATCGGCTGCGACAGGCTGGCCGCCAGGCGGCGGGCCAGGAGGAAGGTGAACAGCAGGGCGAACAGCGCGAGGATGCCGGCCTTGAACAGAATCTCCTGCTGGCGCTGGCTGAAGGCGTCGTTGGACATGCCGACGATCACCCGCCCCAGGTAGTCCTCGCTGGCGCTCACGCTGGCGCTCGGGTCGTCCTGGAACAAGTCGTTGCTGAGCTGGATGCGTTGCAGGCGCACCGGGGCCTGGAACACTTCGACCTGCTGTGAGCGGTTGTGGGTCTCCGAAGGCTGCTCGACGTACACCAGGATCTTGTTGCGGCTGTCCTGGACTTCGAGAAAGCGCACATGGGGCGTGGCCAGGGTGGCCTTGAGCAGGCTCTCGAGACCTTCGCTGTTGCCCGAGATCACCCCGTATTCGGTGGCCGGCGCCAGCTGGTTGGCGATCAACTGGCCGGTGTGGTTCAGCTCCTGGCGCAGATCCTGGATCCGTACGAAGGTAAAGAAGCTGATCAGCAGCAGGGTCAGCAGCAGCGCCGGGCCGAGGCAGATGATCTGGGTGCGGGTACTGATGTCCCAACGGCGACGGAAGGTCATGGGCGTTTTTCTCCTTCGGCCAGCTGGGTCGCCACCGATTGCTCGTCAATCGGTTCGACACCCAGGGAGCGTGCCACTTGCGGGTTGCTCAACACCTTGAACGGTTGTGGATACAGGGTACGCGGCCAGTGGGTCGTGGGCCGGTCCAGCAAATCGTCGAGCACCTGCAGCCAGTCTTCCTGGTCGCTGTAGGTGCTGGCCAGGCTGCCGGCCTTGACGAAGCCGGCATTGGGGCCGATCAGCGCCAGTTGCCGGGCATAGCTGCTCAATAACAGGTTCTTCGCGGTTTTCGGGTTGTACAGCTGCGGATCGTCCAGCCCCAGCAGGACGTCGCTGCTTTTCAGCAGGCTTTGCAGCGGACGGCTGTCATTGGTGTCGTCCCAGCGCTCGGCGACGATTTCCAGCCCCAGGGGATGGGCGGCCCGGTGCAGCTCCTTGAGCAGGAATTCGCTGTCGGCGCCGTAGAGCACGCCGATCCGCCGGGCCTGGGGCAGGATCTTGCGGATCAGCCGCAATTGCCGAGCCAGCGGCGGGTCGCTCCATAACAGGCTCAGCCGGGGCGAAGACGTTGTCCCCAGGCGCTGCTGAGCCTGGATCCGGCCGATGCGCAGCACCAGGGTGGCCGGGCCCTGGGTATCTTTCTGGCGCCACTCCAGGCTGGCCGGGTCGAGCAGGATCAGCCGGGTGCCCGCTGGCAATTGACCGGGGGCAGGCAGGTTGGCCAGGAGTTCGAAGCGCACTTCGTCCTGTGGCCGCTGTTGCGCCAGTGCCTGGGCGAAGGCCCGCACACCGGTGCTGTCTTCGGCGCCAGTCAGCAACACCTGGGCCGCCCATGCGGGGAATGCACCCCAGAGGCAACAGAACAGCAGCAGGCGAACCCGGAAACGGTTCAAGGCAGGCGTCATCCCTGACTGACGGTGGCTCATGCTAGAACGTCAACTCCGCACTGAAGTAGAGGACGTGGTGCGAGTCATAGTTGTTGTCGACAAAGGTAGTGGGCTCGTCGTCGAGCCGTTGCTGGAGCACGCCGGCCAGCTCCAGGCTGCCCTTGCCCAAGGGGATACGCTTGGCGACGCGGGTATCGACCCGTTCGAAGCGATACCCGTTGAGCGCGCTGGAACCATAGTAGAAGAGCGCGCTGGACCAGCCCTGGCCCCAGTCGCGCAACCAGCCCGCCGAGCCGCTGTGGCGCGCGGTCAATTGCTCGTCCAGCGGGTTGCTGGCTTCGGCGTCGACATAGGCGTACGTCAGGCGCAGCCGGTCCGCCGGGTTCAGGCGCCAGTCCAATTGGGTTTCAGTGCCGGCGAAGCGTGAGCTGTTGCTGTTACTGGCGATGTACTGGTTGTTGCGCAGCGGCTCGCTGATCATCCCGCTGATTTCGTCGTAGAACAGCTTCACATCGAGGTTCAGCCCGAGATCGGCGAAAAAGCCGTTGTAGCCCAGTTCCCGTGAGCGCATGCGTTCCTGGTCGAGGTTGCCCGGGCCGCGGGTCTTGACGAAGTACTGGGCGCTGGGCTGGCCGTAGGCGGTGGGGCTCAGCTTGGTGACCCGGTAGCTCCAGTTGACGTTGTTCTCGAACATGTCCGGCGAGCGGATCGCTTCCGAATACACCGCCCGCAGGCCGTGGCGCGGGTTGATCAGGTAGTTGACCGCCACCCGCGGGGTCAGCGAACTGCCGCTCAGTTGCGAGTCCTCGAACATGGCGCCGCCCTGCAACAGCCAGTGTTCGGTGGCGCGCCATTCCAGCTGGCCGAAGGCGCGCCAGGTGCTGTCGTCGAGGGTGCCGTTGAAATAGGTTTGCGAGTCGGCGCGGTCGTAGCGATAGTTCAGGCCGCTGACCAGGCGCACGCCGTCGGACAGGCTCAGGGTGTCCTGCAGTTCGAGGTCGTAGCGCGATTCGCGGGCGCTCTGGTCGATATCCCCGCAGACCGTGCGCTTGGCGCCGTCCTTCCATTGCGTCAGCACCTGGTTCGCCAGGGCCTGTTCGGCCGCGGTGCCTGGAGGGGCGCCGGAGCCGGTGAAGTTGTCCATGTGCCGGGCCAGCAGTTCGGCGTAGTTCGGGTTGAGCTGCCAGAGGCGGGTCAGTTCCGGGCTGAACGACACTTCGGCGTCACAGGCGCGCCAGTTCTGCTGGCGGTCCCAGTGCTGGGCCGAGCCTTGTATATAAAGGCTGTGCTCCGGGTTGATGTCGAGGTTCCAGCGCAGCGAGCCGGCATAGTCCTTGGCGATCACGTCGGAGTTGTAGCCGGCCGAAGTGATGCCGGAGAACACTGGCCGGTAGGTATAGGGGCGCTGGTTGCTGCCTTCCTTGGCGCTGAGTTGCCAGTCGATGCTCTGCCGCTCGTCGAGCATCTGGCTGACCGACAGGCTGAAGCGGTTCAAGCGCCGGCTGTCGCGGTAGTCGGCGCCGTTGCGATCGCTGTCGAAGCCGTCGTCCTCCTGCCCGGACAGCGACAGACGCAGGTCGCCGCTGTCCCAGCCGGTGCCTTGGCTGGCGTACCAGTCGCTGATGCCGCGCTGGCCGCGGGTGACCTTGATCCGCGTGCCGTGGCTGTTGGCGGGCGAGCGGGTGATGATGTTGATCACCGCCATCAGCGCGTTGGCGCCGTAACTGACGGTATTGGGGCCGCGGAACACCTCGATGCGCTCGATGTCCTCCATGGCCACCGGAATGTCGCTCCAGTCCACGGTGGCCAGGCCTGCCCGGTACACCGAGCGTCCATCGATCAGCACCTGCATGCGGCGCGCTTCGCTGGCATTGGT
Source organism: Pseudomonas sp. GW821-FHT09E12 (assembly GCF_059416085.1). NCBI lineage: Bacteria > Pseudomonadati > Pseudomonadota > Gammaproteobacteria > Pseudomonadales > Pseudomonadaceae > Pseudomonas > Pseudomonas sp. GW821-FHT09E12. The sequence goes on from NZ_JBWKOM010000011.1 coordinate 241,985, forward strand.
GCCGTGATAGTTCACCGCGGCCTGGTTGCCGCTGATATTGCCGACCATCATCCCCGGCACCAGGCGCAGCAGCTCGCTGATATCGCGGGCGCCGCTGGCGTTGATCAGTTCGCTGTCGAGCACGGTCATGCTGCCGGGCACGGCCGCAGGAGACTGTTTCAGACGGGTGGCGGTGAGGATTTCCGGCAGCGGCTGGCTGTCCAGGAACAGATCGTCGGCCAGCACCGGGGTGCTGCAAAGCAGCGCCAGCAACAGGGATGGGCGGGAGAGGGGAGGGCCAGGATGCACGGCACAGCCTTGATAACGAGTAATTGCCGCGCATGTTAACCGAGATGACCGGGTTTTCCAGTCGATAACCCCGACATTCCCCGTCCTAATCGGTGTTTTCCCGGCATTTGTGCCTAATTGTTCACAGGGCTGGCCGCCGCAGGGGCGCCCCGTATAATGCCGCCATCGCCACTGTATGGATTGACGGATTGCATATGACTGAACAGCGCCCTATCGCGGTCCTGGGAGGCGGAAGCTTTGGTACCGCCGTGGCCAATCTGCTGGCCGAGAACGGTCATCGGGTGCGGCAGTGGATGCGTGACCCGGAGCAGGCGGAGGCCATTCGCATTCATCGCGAAAATCCGCGTTACCTCAAAGGCATCAAGATTCATCCGGCGGTGGAGCCGGTGACCGATCTGTTGGCCACCCTGAACGACAGTGACCTGTGTTTTGTCGCCTTGCCCTCCAGCGCCCTGCGCTCGGTGCTGGCGCCCCATGCGCAGTTGCTCGCCGGCAAGCTGCTGGTCAGCCTGACCAAGGGCATCGAAGCACAGACCTTCAAGCTGATGAGCGAAATCCTCGAAGACATCGCCCCGCAAGCGCGGATCGGCGTGCTGTCCGGGCCGAACCTGGCCCGTGAAGTGGCCGAGCACGCCTTGACCGCCACCGTGGTCGCCAGTGAAGACGAAGAACTCTGCCAGCGTGTGCAGGCGGCCCTGCATGGCCGGACCTTCCGCGTCTATGCCAGCGCCGACCGCTTCGGCGTCGAGCTGGGCGGGGCGTTGAAGAACGTCTACGCGATCATTGCCGGCATGGCTGTGGCCTTGGGCATGGGGGAAAACACCAAGAGCATGCTGATTACCCGGGCGCTGGCGGAAATGACCCGTTTCGCCGTCAGCCAGGGCGCCAACCCGATGACCTTCCTCGGCCTGGCGGGGGTCGGTGACCTGATCGTCACCTGCTCGTCGCCCAAGAGCCGCAACTACCAGGTCGGTTTTGCCCTGGGCGAAGGCCTGAGCCTGGAAGAGGCGGTGGACCGGCTCGGCGAGGTGGCCGAAGGCGTGAACACCCTCAAGGTGCTCAAGGTCAAGGCGCAGGAAGTGGGCGTATATATGCCGCTGGTGGCCGGATTACATGCCATCCTGTTTGAGGGGCGCACGCTGAACCAGGTCATCGAGCTGCTGATGCGCGGCGAGCCGAAAACCGATGTCGATTTTATCTCCACCAGTGGTTTCAACTGAGCAGGACAGGAGCGAGACATGAACGATACGAATTCCGAAGCCAAGTACGAATCCATCCTGCTGCGTGTGCTGTGGATGCTGGTGTTCGTGCTGGTCTGGCAAGTGGCGCAATTCATCCTTGGCGCGCTGGTGCTGGTGCAACTGATCTACCGGCTGATCTACGGCTCGCCGAGCGCCAGCTTGATGAACTTCGGCGACAGCCTGAGCCAGTTCCTGGCGCAGATCGGTCGTTTCGGCAGTTTCCATACCGACCAGAAGCCTTGGCCGTTCGCCGACTGGCCGGCCCCGCGGGCCCCTGAAGGTGAAGCGCCGCATGTGGTGCCACCGGCGCCCCATCCGGTGCGTGACGAGGAGCCCAAGCTGTGAAGCTCTGGGTGTTGCGTCACGGTGAAGCCGAGCCTCACGCGCGCAGCGACGCCGAGCGCAACCTGACCGAGCATGGCCGCGAGGAGGCGCTGCGCAGCGCCGCGCACCTGATCGGCCAGCCGCTCAGCGCGATCATCGCCAGCCCTTATGCGCGGGCGCAGCAGACGGCGAAGCTGGTGCGCGAAGCCCTGGGCTTCGAAGCGGAAATCCGCACCGTGTCCTGGCTGACACCGGACAACAACCCACTGTCGGTGGTCGCCCAGCTCGACTCGGCGGACAACGTGCTGCTGGTCAGCCACCAGCCGCTGGTGGGCAACCTGATCGGCTTTCTGCAGCACGGTCATCTGCGCAATCCCCAGCCGATGCACACCGCGGGCCTGGCGGAACTCGAAGGCGACTGGCCTCTGGCCGGCCTGATGACCCTCAACAGCATCAGGAATCCCTGAGCCAGAGCCCTTGAACTCGTGGGAGCGAGGCTTGCCCGCGAAGGAAGCGGCGCGGACTGTCCGAAGCAGCGCGTCCGCCCTCATCGCGGGCAAGCCTCGCTCCTACCACGATCTGTTCTTTTCGCTACATTTCTTAACTTGCGGCGTTTCTTTGTGCGTGGAATAGTCGCCCGAGCAAGTGCTTGGTTGGCTAGCCTCACGATCAGAACAAAAACAAAGGAGCGAGTCGCATGTCTGCTGCTTTTCGTTTGCCGCTGGAAGTGTTCTACGAGCGCGAAGCTCGTCATCCCCGCCAACGTTTCCTGGTCCAGCCCCTGGGTGGTGGCCGGGTCGAAGAACTGACCTGGGCCGATGTCGGCCACCAGGCCCGCTGCGCCGCCCACTGGCTGCGCGCCCGCGAGCTGCCACCGGGCAGTCATGTCGCGATCATTTCCAAGAACTGCGCCCACTGGATCATCGCCGACCTGGCGATCTGGATGGCCGGTCACGTTTCCGTGCCCCTGTATCCCAACCTGACCGCCGATTCGGTGGCCCAGGTGCTGGAGCATTCCGAGTCGGCCCTGGTGTTCATCGGCAAGCTCGACGACTGGCCGGCGATGGCCCCCGGCGTGAAGTCCGGGCTGCCCACCATCAGCCTGCCGATCTGTCCCGAAGGCCGCTTCGACTTCACTTGGGACGAGTTGCAGCAGTGCTCGCCGATCCAGGACGACCCCAACCCCGCCGCCGAGCAACTGGCGACCATCATCTACACCTCGGGCACCACCGGCCTGCCCAAGGGCGTGATGCACAGCTTCGGCACCCTGGGTTTCGCGGCTTCACGCGGCACCCAGCTGTTCGGCCTCGGGCCGACGGACCGGCTGCTGTCCTACCTGCCGCTGTGCCATGTGGCCGAGCGCATGTTCGTCGAGATGGCGGCGATCTATACCGGGCAGACGGTGTTCTTCGCCGAGAGCCTGGAGACCTTTCTCACCGACTTGCAGCGGGCGCGGCCCACGGCGCTGTTCGGCGTGCCGCGGATCTGGACCAAGTTCCAGATGGGCGTGTACAGCAAGGTCCCGGCCAAGCGCCTGGAGTTCCTGCTGGGCCTGCCTTTCATCGGCAAGCGGATCGGGCACAAGGTACTGGCCGGGCTGGGGCTGGACGCCCTGCGGGTCGCCTTGTCCGGCGCCGCGCCGGTGCCGCAGACCCTGCTGGACTGGTACCAGCGCCTGGGCCTCGACGTGCTGGAGGTGTACGGCATGACCGAAAGTTGCGGTTATTCCCATATTGGCCGTAGCGGCCAGCATGTACCCGGCTGGATCGGCCGGCCCTGCCCGGACGTCGAGGTGCGGATCGACGAGGCCGGAGAGGTCCAGGTGCGTAGCGGGGCGACCATGCTCGGCTACTTCAAGGACCCGCAGAAGACCGCGGAAACCGTCACCGCGGATGGTTTCCTGCGCACCGGCGACAAGGGCGAGCAGGACGCCGAGGGCAATCTGCGCCTGACCGGGCGGCTCAAGGAGATCTTCAAGACCAGCAAGGGCAAGTACGTGGCCCCGGCGCCGATCGAGAACCGCCTGGCGGTGCATTCGCGGATCGAGCAGGTGTGCGTGGTCGGCGATGGCCTGAGTGCGCCGCTGGGTTTGTGCGTGTTGTCCGCGGCCGGTTTGCAGGACGCCGCAGGCAACGCCCGTGGTGGCCTGCATGCGAGCCTGGAAAGCCTGCTTGACGAGGTCAATGGCGCGCTCGACAAACATGAACGCTTGCACCGCCTGGTGGTGGTGAAGGACAGTTGGGCGGTGGAAAACGGCTTTCTGACCCCGACCCTGAAGATCAAGCGCAATGTCATCGAAGCCGCCTACGGCGAGCGCTTCAAAGAGTGGAGCGAGCGTTCCGAAGCGGTGCTGTGGCAGGATTGAGCGCGGATAACCTCCCTAAAGGATGCAGTGATGAGCCTATGGCGTACCACCCCGAACATCGAGCAACTGAACGCGATCCAGAAAAACACCATCGGTGAGGTGCTGGACATCCGCTTCGAGTCCTTCGACGACGAATCCCTGACCGCGAGCATGGTGATCGACCATCGCACCCATCAACCCTATGGCCTGCTGCACGGCGGCGCCTCGGTGGTGCTGGCGGAAACGGTCGGCTCCATGGCCAGCTACCTGTGCATCGACGCCAGCAAGTTCTACTGCGTGGGCCTGGAGATCAATGCCAACCATTTGCGCGGCCTGCGCTCCGGCCGGGTGACGGCGGTGGCCAGGGCGATTCATATCGGGCGTACCACCCATGTCTGGGATATTCGCCTCTGCAGCGACGAAGGCAAGGCCAGCTGCGTATCGCGCCTGACCATGGCCGTGGTGCCCCTGGGGCAGACGCCGCCGGCACGTTGAGTGGTACCCATAGGCTGAAGCGGAGTGTCATCATTCTTGACCGTTACTGTCATTGCCGCCGGGTAATGGCATGCGGACAATCAGCCATCGTTTTTTGTTCATGAGTTAGCCGGTATGTCGCAACAGGTGTTTTTCACTCACGCCAACGGATTTCCCTCGGGTACCTATGGCAAGTTGTTCGCCGCCCTGGCACCCGAATATCAGGTGGCGCATTTGCAGCAGCACGCCCACGATCCGCGCTTTCCGGCGGACGACAACTGGCTGAACCTGGTGGACGAACTGATCCACCATCTGCAACAGCAGGCCGAGCCGGTGTGGGGTGTCGGCCATTCCTTCGGCGGCGTCCTGCATCTGCATGCGGCGCTGCGTTGTCCGGAGCTGTATCGCGGGGTGGTGATGCTCGATTCGCCGGTGCTGACCCGTGCCGATCAATGGGTGATTCGCGCCGCCAAGCGGTTCGGTTTCATCGATCGCCTGACCCCCGCCGGCCGGACCCTGGGCCGCCGCGAGGAGTTCAGCGACCTGGAGTCGGCGCGCAAGTATTTTGCCGGCAAGACCCTGTTCCGCGGCTTCGACCCCGAGTGTTTCGACGCCTACCTGCAACATGGCCTGCATCAGGTCGACGGCCGTTTGCGGTTGCGTTTCGACCCGGCCACCGAGATCAGTATCTATCGCGGCGTGCCGCACACCAGCCCGGGCCGCCCCCGGCAGTTGAAGGTGCCGCTGGCGGTAGTGCGCGGGCGCCAGAGCCGGGTGGTGATGAAGCACCACGCCAGCAGTGTCGGGCGCATGCCCCATGGTGAGTCCCTGAGCATGCCGGGCGGGCACATGTTCCCGCTGGAGCGCCCGCAGGACACTGCGGCCCTGCTGAAAAAACTCTTCAGCCGCTGGCAGGCCCGCGCCGAACGGAGCTGCGCATGAGCGTCGCGGTGGAAGAAGTCCGCCTGAGCCTGCCGCATATCGAGCTGGCGGCGCACCTGTTCGGCCCCGAGGACGGCCTGCCGGTCATTGCCTTGCACGGCTGGCTGGACAACGCCAACAGCTTTGCGCGGCTGGCGCCCAGGTTGCGTGGCTTGCGCATCGTCGCCCTGGACATGGCCGGGCATGGCCATTCCGGACACCGCCCCCTGGGCGCCAGCTATGCGCTCTGGGATTACGTATATGACGTGTTGCAGGTCGCCGAGCAGATGGGTTGGAAACGCTTTGGCCTGCTCGGGCATTCCCTGGGGGCGATCGTCTCGCTGGTGTTGGCCGGCTCGTTGCCCGAGCGGGTGAGCCACCTGGCGCTGATCGATGGGGTGATTCCGCCGACCGCCAGCGGGGAAAACGCCGCCGAGCGCATGGGCATGGCCCTGCAGGCCCAGCTGGACCTGCGGGACAAGCGCAAGCCGGTCTACGCCACCCTGGACCGCGCCATCGAGGCGCGGATGAAGGGCATGGTCGCGGTCAGCCGCGAAGCCGCCGAACTGCTCGCGCAACGCGGCCTGATGCCGGTCCCGGGGGGCTACACCTGGCGCAGCGACAGCCGCCTGACCCTGGCTTCGCCGCTGCGCCTGACCCAGGAGCAGGCCCTGACGTTCGTCCAGCGCCTGGCCTGTCCGGCCCATCTGGTGGTGGCGGCCGACGGCATGCTGGCCAAGCACCCGGAGTTGCTGGAGCGGCTACCCTTCAGTCGGGAACAGCTGCCCGGAGGCCATCACCTGCACTTGAACGACGAAGACGGTGCCACCCTTGTTGCAGACTGTTTCAATAGGTTTTTCGCCGTTTCTTGACTTGCAGCGGGCAACTGTCGAGGCTGGGCGGGTTGAAATGGGAGACAACCATGATAGATCTCTATACCGCTGCGACCCCGAATGGCCACAAGGTCTCTATCGTGCTCGAGGAACTCGGCCTGCCCTATACGGTGCATGCCCTGAGTTTCGACAAGAAGGAACAAAAGGCTCCAGGCTTTCTCAAGATCAATCCCAATGGCCGGATTCCGGCGATTGTCGACCGCGCCAACGGTGATTTCGCGGTGTTCGAGTCCGGCGCGATTCTCATCTACCTGGCTGAACTCAGCGGGCAACTGCTGCCCAGCGATCCCCAGGGCCGTTCCCGGGTGATCCAGTGGCTGATGTTCCAGATGGGCGGCATCGGCCCGATGCAGGGCCAGGCCAACGTGTTCTTCCGTTATTTTCCGGAAAAGCTCCAGGGCGCCATCGATCGTTACCAGCATGAAACCCGGCGCCTGTACGAGGTGCTCGACAGCCGCTTGCAGGAGGTCGAGTTCCTTGCCGGCGACTACAGCATTGCCGATATCGCCACCTTTCCCTGGGTGCGCGGCCATGAATGGTCCGGGGTTTCGGTGGACGGCCTGGCGGCCCTGCAACGCTGGATGGCGACCCTCGAGGCGCGGCCGGCGGTGCAGCGCGGGCTGCTGGTCCCGCAACGCACGGATGACGCCAGTGTCATCAAGGGCGCCCAGGCCATGCTGATCCGATGAGAGCACCCATGCGTTTATTCAGTGTCCTGCTGTTGTCCGCTGTCAGCCCCTTGCTGTTCGCCGCCGATTTGCCCGGCAGCCATGACTTGCCGATCGTGCCGCGCATGCCTGACGCGCAGATTGTCGACTATCGTCCGGCGGCCGAGATGGAGCGGATCTACCCCATGGGCTCGATCCGCAAGATTAGCGGCCAGCTGCGTTTCGATGGCCAGGTCGGCGCTCGTGGCACCACGACTTCGGTGACCTACGAGTTGCCGCCGGAACATTCCTCGACCGCGGCCTTTACCGCCGCCCGCGAAGCCTTGCAGGGGCAGGGCGCCGAACTGTTGTTCTGGTGCCAGGCCCGCGATTGCGGGGAAAGCAGCCTGTGGGCCAACGAGGTGTTCGGCAACGCCAAGCTGTATGGCGCCGATGCCCAGCAGGCGTACCTGCTGTTGCGCCTGGCCGCGCCCAACGACAATTCGCTGGTGGCCCTGTACAGCATTACCCGCGGCAACCGCCGGGCGTACCTGCATGTCGAGCAATTCGACGCCAGCACCCCCCTGGGCGAGTTGTTGCCGACCTCGGCCACCCTGTTGCGCCAGCTCAAGGACACCGGCGAGCTGGACCTGCCCAAGCTCGGCGGCGAGCCCCAGCCGACCTGGCTGACCTTGCTGTCGCGCGGGTTGAACCTCGATACCACCTTGCGGGTCAGTGTTTCCGGGCCGAATGCCGAAGCCTGGCGCCAGGCCCTGATCGGCCAGGGCGTGCGGGCGGCACGCATGGAAACCGGCAGCCGCGAGGCCCCTGGCCTGCGTCTTGAGTTGCTGCGCTGAACCGCTGCATTGAACGGGCTTGGGCGAACGGGCATCCACCGTTCGCCTACGCTTGGTGAGTTGACCTTTCTCGAGATCCCAAATGCTCAATAATGATCGCCTGTTGGTGCAGATCCTGCTTCTGGTGCTGTTCGGCGCCAGTTTCTGGGTCATGGCGCCGTTCTGGTCCGCGTTGTTCTGGGGGGCGGTCCTGGCGTTTGCCAGCTGGCCGCTGATGCGCCTGCTGACCCGCTGGCTCAATGGACGCGAGGCCCTGGCCGCGGCCGTGCTGACCCTGGGCTGGATGCTGCTGGTGGCGGCGCCGCTGGTCTGGCTCGGCTTCAACCTGGCCGACCATGTGCGTGACGCCACCGCCTTTATCAAGGATGTGCAGGTCGATGGCCTGCCCGCAGCGCCGAGCTGGCTGGCCGGCGTGCCCTTCGTCGGTGAACGGCTGGTGGGGCTGTGGAACAGCATCGACCAGCAGGGCGCGGCGATGATGCTGGCGATCAAGCCCTACCTGGGGCAGGTCGGCAACTGGCTGCTGGCCCGCAGCGCGCAGATCGGTGGCGGGATCCTCGAGCTGACCCTGAGCATCGTCTTCGTATTTTTCTTCTATCGCGACGGGCCGCGCCTGGCGGCGTTCGTCCACGGGCTGCTGGAGCGCCTGATCGGCGACCGCGCCGGCTACTACATCGAGCTGGTGGCCGGTACGGTGCAGCGGGTGGTCAACGGTGTGATCGGCACCGCCGCGGCCCAGGCAGTCCTGGCCCTGATCGGGTTCCTGATCGCCGGCGTGCCGGGTGCGCTGGTGCTGGGGATCGTCACCTTCCTGCTCAGCCTGATTCCCATGGGCCCACCGTTGGTATGGATTCCGGCCACCGCCTGGCTGGCCTGGAAGGGCGAATATGGGATGGCGGTATTCCTCGGTATCTGGGGCACCTTCATCATCAGTGGCGTCGACAACGTGCTCAAGCCCTACCTGATCAGCCGCGGCGGCAACCTGCCGCTGGTGATCGTGCTGCTCGGGGTCTTCGGCGGGCTGATCGCGTTCGGCTTCATCGGCCTGTTCATCGGCCCGACTCTGCTGGCCGTGGCCTACAGCCTGTTGACCGACTGGAGCGCGAGCCAGGCGCGGGGCGAAGACAAGCGTCTGTAGCCGCTGCTCGACAGCGGCTACAGCGGTACGGTGGTGGCGGATGATCAGGCGGCGACGTTAACGCCGCCGGGGGCAAGGTTCGTGGACGGGAGCCGGGTACCGCCCGGCACACGGGCGGTTCAGACGCGGGGCAGGCGCACCACGGTGGTCAGGCCGCCACCGGGGGTTTCTTCCAGGTGCAGTTGCCCGCCCAGGCGTTCGGCGGCCTCGCGGGCGATGGTCATGCCCAGGCCGACGCCGCCGGAATTGCGGTTGCGCGAGCCTTCCAGCCGGTAGAAGGGTTCGAACACGGCTTCGCGCTGGTCTTCGGCGATGCCCGGGCCATGGTCGATGACCCGGATCAGCACCTGCTCGCGGCTGTCCTGCAGGCTGATGCGGGCATGCCCGGCATAGCGCAGGGCGTTGTCCAGCAGGTTGTTCAGGCAGGAACGCAACGCCATCGGCTGCACCTGCAGGGGCGCGCAATGGCCGTTGGTCTGCACGTCGGCGCCCTGGTCCTGGGCGTTTTCACAGAGCGATTCCACCAGCGCCTGCACATCCATCCACTGCAGGGCTTCGCTGGTGCGCTGTTCGTGCAGGTAGCTCAGGGTCGCGTCGAACATGCTGATCATGTCGTCGAGGTCCTGGCGCATCTGGCCCTGCAGCTTGTTGTCTGCGATCTGTTCCAGGCGCAACTTGAGGCGCGACAGCGGCGTGCGCAGGTCGTGGGAGACCGCGCCGAGCATGCGCCCGCGTTGCTTGACCTGCTCCTGGATGCGCCGTTGCATCAGGTTGAAGGTGTGGGCCGCCTGCCGCGCTTCCCGTGGGCCGGACTCGTCCAGTGGCGGGCTGTCGAGGTCTTCGCTGAGGCGCTCGGCGGCATCGCTCAGGCGCTGGATCGGCCGGGTCAACAGCTTGGCGCCGTACCAGGCGGCGATGATCAGCGAGATGAACTGGAAGGTCAGCGGCACGATCGGGCCGCCGAACCAGGGACGTGGTGGCCGCGGCTCGAAACGCCCGCCGCCGGGCTGTGACTGGCCGCTGAATTCGCTGGCCGGCGGGCGCGGAGGCGGGCCGTAGAGACGGAACCAGAAGAAGGCGAGCAGGTGGGCGAGCACGATCGCGATCAGCAGCACCCCGAACAGGCGGCCGAACAGCGTATCGAAGCGCCCACGCATCAGCCGATGTCTCGGGCGTCGAACAGGTAGCCTTCGCCGCGCACGGTCTTGATCAACTGCGGCGATTTCGGGTCGTCGCCGAGCTTCTGCCGCAGGCGCGAGACCAGCAGGTCGATGCTGCGATCGAAGGCTTCGATGGAGCGCCCACGGGCGGCGTCCAGCAACTGTTCGCGGCTCAGGACCCGGCGCGGGCGTTCGATGAACACCCAGAGCAGGCGGAATTCGGCGTTGGACAGCGGTACGACAAGACCGTCGGCGGAGATCAACTGGCGCAGCACGCTGTTCAGGCGCCAGTTGTCGAAGCGGATATTGGCCCGCTGCTCGGTGCGGTCGTCGCGGACCCGGCGCAGGATGGTCTGGATCCGCGCCACCAGTTCCCGAGGCTCGAAGGGCTTGGCCATGTAGTCGTCGGCCCCCAGTTCCAGGCCGATGATCCGGTCGGTGGGTTCGCAGCGGGCGGTGAGCATCAGGATCGGGATGTCCGACTCGGTGCGCAGCCAGCGGCACAGGGACAGGCCGTCTTCGCCGGGCAGCATCAGGTCGAGCACCACCACGTCGAAGTGTTCCGCCTGCAAGGCCTGGCGCATCGCCGCGCCGTCGGTCACGCCGGTGGCGTGGATATTGAAGCGGGCCAGGTAGTCGATCAGCAGTTCGCGGATCGGTACATCGTCGTCGACGATCAGCGCCCGGGTGTTCCAGCGCTTGTCGTCACCCGTGCCAGGTGCTTTCTGATCGTCATTGAGGGGAGCTGGAATGTTGTGCATGCGTGCGATCGTCTGCCAGGTAGGCTGCCAACCACAAAGATGGGCGGCGAGGTGGTGGCTTCAGCATAGGCGTCCGGCCCTGGGGCTGGAAGTGCTGTTCGGGAGTGTTGCGGCTGGCGAGGGTAGCCGGGCGGGTTGTTGCCGGCGTGTCGGGAGTGTATCGGGCTCGACACAATTGCCGCCAGGGTCGGGCATTTGCACGGTTTTATCGATACGGGAGCTGCCGTTGGCGATGAATTACCGATCATCGGGTCCCGGAGCGCCGTCGCTTGCGCTACAATCCGCGCCGATTTCGACTTGCCTGAGAGCCCCTTCATGTCCGCTTGCCAGACTCCTATCATCGTCGCCCTGGACTTTCCCACCCGTGACGCCGCACTGAAACTGGCTGATCAGCTGGACCCCAAGCTGTGCCGGGTCAAAGTCGGCAAGGAACTGTTCACCAGTTGCGCTTCGGAAATCGTCGGCACCCTGCGCGACAAGGGTTTTGAAGTCTTCCTCGACCTGAAATTCCATGACATCCCCAACACCACCGCGATGGCCGTCAAGGCCGCCGCGGAGATGGGCGTATGGATGGTCAATGTGCACTGCTCCGGCGGCTTGCGCATGATGGCGGCCTGCCGCGAAGTGCTGGACCAGCGCAGCGGCCCGAAACCGCTGCTGATCGGCGTGACCGTGCTGACCAGCATGGAGCGTGAAGACCTGGCCGGCATCGGCCTGGATATCGAGCCGCAGGAGCAGGTGCTGCGCCTCGCCGCCCTGGCGGAAAAGGCCGGCATGGATGGCCTGGTCTGTTCGGCCCTGGAAGCCCAGGCGCTGAAGGCCGCGCACCCGTCGCTGCAACTGGTGACCCCGGGGATCCGTCCGGCGGGCAGCGCCCAGGACGACCAGCGGCGCATCCTCACCCCGCGCCAGGCGCTGGATGCCGGTTCCGATTATCTGGTGATCGGCCGTCCGATCAGCCAGGCGGTGGATCCGGCCAAGGCCTTGGCGGCTGTGGTGGCCGAGCTGGCCTGAATCCGGCAGCGGAGTGCTGGCTGTCGGCGATAGTGCAAGCGCGCTTCGCGCTATCGCGAGCAAGCTCGCTCCTACAGAGAGTGCATAGGCCCTTGTAGGAGCGAGCTTGCTCGCGAAACGATCGTACAGACAGCCTGATTCAAAGAGCCACGTTCAAACCTTCAGCACCAGCTTGCCGAAGTTCTCGCCGCTGAACAGCTTCATCAGCGTTTCCGGGAAGGTCTCCAGGCCTTCGACGATATCCTCCTTGCTCTTGAGCTGCCCCTTGGCCATCCAGCCGGCCATTTCCTGCCCGGCGGCGGCGAACTGGGCCGCATAGTCCATCACCACAAAACCTTCCATGCGCGCGCGATTGACCAGCAACGACAGGTAGTTGGCCGGTCCCTTGACCGCCTCCTTATTGTTGTACTGGCTGATGGCGCCGCAGATCACCACCCGGGCCTTGAAGTTCAGGCGACTGAGCACCGCATCGAGGATGTCGCCGCCGACGTTATCGAAATACACGTCGACGCCTTTCGGGCATTCGCGCTTGAGGCCGGCATGGACGTCTTCGCTCTTGTAGTCGATGGCCCCGTCGAAGCCCAGTTCGTCGATCAGGAACTTGCATTTGTCCTGGCCGCCGGCGATGCCGACCACCCGACAGCCTTTGATCTTGGCGATCTGCCCGGCAATGCTGCCCACCGCGCCGGCCGCGCCCGATAGCACCACGGTTTCACCGGCTTTTGGCGCACCGACGTCCAGCAGGGCGAAATAGGCGGTCATGCCGGTCATGCCCAGGGCCGACAGATAGCGCGGCAGCGGCGCCAGTTTCGGATCGACCTTGTAGAAGCCGCGCGGCTCGCCGAGGAAATAGTCCTGCACGCCCAGGGCGCCATTGACGTAGTCGCCGACGGCGAAGCCGGGGTTGTTCGAGGCGATCACCTGGCCCACGCCCAGGGCGCGCATCACTTCACCGATGCCCACCGGCGGGATGTAGGACTTGCCTTCGTTCATCCAGCCGCGCATGGCCGGGTCTAGGGACAGGTACTCATTCTTCACCAGGATCTGCCCCGTCGCGGGTTCGCCGACGGGAACCTGCTGGTAGGTGAAGGTTTCGCGGGTCGCCGCGCCCACCGGGCGTTTGGCGAGCAGAAACTGGCGATTGGTCTGGGCGGTCATGGCAGGCACTCAAGGATCGATGGAACCCTAGTTGATAGACCTTCAGCCCTGGTGCCGCAAGGTTTGACGCTGTAGCGAATAGGGGGCGATCCAGAGGCGTGATGGTGGTATGGCAGCCTTCATCACCATTGCGGATAAGTGGGCAACCGGCCCTCTGATAGTGCTGCCGCGTGCTCGTTGCCTGTGCCTAGACTGGGCGAATCCGATCCATGCATTCCATCGAGGGCATCACCATGAGCATGACGTTTTCCGGCCAGGTCGTTTTGGTCACCGGCGCAGCGGCGGGTATTGGCCGGGCCACGGCCCTGGCGTTCGCCACGCAGGGGCTGAAAGTGGTGGCGGCCGACCTCGACGTCGCCGGTGGCGAGGGCACGGTGCAATTGATTCGCGCCGCCGGTGGCGAAGCACTGTTCGTGCGCTGCAACGTTACCGACGAGGCGGATGTGCAGAACCTGATGGCGCAGGTGGTAAGCAGTTACGGCCGTCTCGACTATGCCTTCAACAATGCCGGGATCGAAATCGAGAAGGGCAAGTTGGCGGACGGCACCCTGGACGAGTTCGACGCGATCATGGGAGTCAACGTCAAGGGCGTCTGGCTGTGCATGAAGCACCAGTTGCCGCTGATGCTCGCCCAGGGCGGCGGGGCCATCGTCAATACCGCATCGGTGGCCGGCCTCGGCGCGGCGCCGAAGATGAGCATCTATGCCGCCTCCAAGCATGCGGTAATCGGCCTGACCAAGTCGGCGGCCATCGAGTATGCGAAGAAGAAAATCCGGGTTAACGCGGTGTGCCCGGCGGTGATCGACACCGATATGTTCCGCCGCGCCTACGAGGCCGATCCGAAGAAAGCCGAATTCGCCGCGGCCATGCACCCGGTTGGGCGGATCGGCAAGGTCGAGGAAATCGCCAGCGCGGTGCTGTATCTGTGCAGCGACGGCGCGGCCTTCACCACCGGCCATGCGCTGGCGGTAGACGGTGGCGCCACCGCCATCTGACGCTCGCCTGCCTTAGGGACGGCCCTGGTGACCAAGCGTTGCCAGGGTTGTACCGGATCGACCTCGACCATTCTGAAAACGACCTGAACGTAGCTTTTTGCCATTATTCCGACGCCAGAGACTTGTGCTCCAGTGCAGCCCGTTGCGAACCTGCAAAACTGGACAATGGCCCTGTTGCCATTGGGGACTGGAAGGGGACTGAGCGCAATGAATTCGGGCACGAACGGACGTTTTGCCAACTTCGGCATGGCGAAAAAACTGGGTGTCGGCTTCACCCTGGTGCTGCTGCTGACGGCGCTGGTGGCCGCCATCGGCGTCTGGTCCCTGCAGACCATCAGCCAGCGCTTCGAGGGCCTCAAGCAGATGTCGTCACTCAACAGCAGCTTGCTCAAGGTCCGCCTGCTCGAGCAGAACTATGCCTTGCACGGTGACGCCAAAACCGCGGACGCCTTGCACGAGGGCGTCGGCGCCTTGCTGACCCTGGCGGCGCAGCTCAAGGAGCGTTCGGCGGCGAATGTGCCGGTGATGACCGATGTCGAGCAGGCGCTGGGGGCTTACCGCAAGGCCTTCGACGAGTTCGTCGAGCTGACCCAGGCCAAGGACCTGGCGCTGGAAATGGCCAGTTGGTCAGTGTCCAGCGTGGCCAACAACCTCGACGTGCTGCAGGCCGGCCTGGCCGACGACGGTACCTATAGCCTCAAGGAGTCCGCCGGCAAGGAGGGCAGCGAGTTCGTCGAGCAGGCCAATCAGGTCAGCCAGGTTTCGCGCTTGATGCTGCAAGCCATGAACGAAGCCCGGGTGCGCCTGGACCAGAGCCGCAAGGGCGAGGAAGAGGTCGAGCAGGGCAAGATCGAACAGGCCGACCAGGCCCTGGCCCAGGCGGAGCAGCTCAAGACCCTGGTCAAGGACGCCGGTTATCAGACGGTGCTCAACGAAGTGGTCGGGCATATCGGTGGTTTCAGCGAGAAGCTCGCCGAATACACTGGCTTGCTGGCGCAGGAGAAAAAGGTCTATCAGCAACTGCACGAGCGCGCCGCGCAGGTGATGGAGCGGGTCGACCAGGCGTACGGTGCGCAGGATCAGTCGATGCAGGCGGAGCTGAAAAAGAACTCGCTGTTGATCGTCGCGTCTTCGGCCCTGGCGTTGTTGGTGGGCGTGTTGGCGGCCTGGATCATTACCCGTTTGATCGTCACCCCGCTGCGCAGCGTGATGCGCGTGGCGCAGCAGATCGCCGCCGGTGACCTGAGCGCGACGGTGGAGGTGACGCGCCGGGACGAAATTGGCCAGTTGATGCTGGCGATGCAACAGATGGGCAGCGGCCTGAGCAGTATTGTCAGCGGCCTGCAGGCAGGCATCGAACAGTTGGCCAGCTCGGCCCAGTCGCTGTCGGCGGTGACCGAACAGACCAATCTGGAAGTCAGCAGCCAGAAGGAAGAAACCGAGCAGGTGGCGACGGCGATGAACCAGATGACCGCCACCGTGCACGACGTCGCGCGCAACGCCGAAGAAGCCGCGCAGGCGGCGCAGACCGCCGACGACAAGGTCGAAAGTGGCCAGCAGGTGGTGCGCCAGAGTATGCAGCGCATCGAACAGCTGGCGGATTCGGCCACCAGCGCCAGCTCCAGCATTGAAAGCCTCAGCGCCGAGATCCAGAACATCGGCACCGTGCTCAGCGTGATCAAGAGTGTCGCCGAGCAGACCAACCTGTTGGCGCTGAACGCGGCCATCGAAGCGGCGCGTGCCGGCGAGCAGGGCAGGGGCTTCGCGGTGGTCGCCGACGAAGTGCGGGCCCTGGCCAAGCGCACTCAGCAATCCACCGAGGAGATCGAACGCTTGGTCAGTGCCCTGCGTTCGGCGGCGCAGTCCTCGGTGCAGCAGATCCAGAGCAGCGGCGAACTGGTCAAGCTGGCGGTCAGCGATGCGCTGCAGACCGAAAGCGCGCTGGGCAGCATCGCCACGGCGGTGTCGCTGATTCAGCAGATGAACCAGCAGATCGCCGCGGCCGCCGAGCAACAAAGCTCGGTCGCCGAAGAGATCAACCGCAGCGTCACCAGTATCCGCGCCAGCGCCGATCAGTCGTCACTGGCCATGCAGGGCAATGCGGCGTCGAGCATCGAGCTGGCGCAGTTGGGGGCGGAGTTGAAGGGGATGGTCGGGCATTTCCGGTTGTAATGCCGCTGATGCTTGCTACAGGCTGCGCCGCCAGGGGCGCAGCCTTTAGGCCGTGCCGCGCGTATTGCTCGCGCGGCTGTTGCCGGTCAGTCGTAAATGGCTTTCTTCTTCCAGTCGGCGTCGGCTTCGACGACCTTCAGGCCTTCGGTCAATTGGTTGACCTCGCCTTCGACCGGCTGGGTGTTGGTCAGCACCATCGCGTTGGAGCGGGCCAGGAGTTTTTCCAGGTACTCCAGTTGTTCCCGATAGACCGCCGGATCCGGCTGCTTGCGCAGGTATTGCACGCCGCGCTCGAACGCCAGGCGCGCCTGGCCGGGTTGTTCCTGCTGCAGGGCGTACTGGCCGAGGTTGTTGAAGAACTCAATGTGCAGCAGCACCAGGATGTGGCGGATTTCCCGGATCCAGTGCTTGGCTTCGTTGGTCGGCAGGAAGCCGTCCTGGGCGGCGCGAGTCACCTGGCCATGCAGGGCTTCCAGAAGAAAGCGCACGTCCTTGGCCTTGGCTTCGGTCTGGATCGGGCAGGGCGGGTTGTTGACCGGAATCGATTCGCCCTGGCCGACCAGCGCGTTCAACTCGGCGATACGCGCCTTGAGCGCGGCATCGGACTTGTTCAGGTTCAACAGACGCTGAACGACGTTGAGCTCCAGGCGGGTCATCAGCAGCTTGAGCCCTGGCGACATGAACTGGCCGGGGAAGGTCTCGGTGATTTCGCCGCAGCGGCGCAGGCGGTCATTGAGTTCGACCTTGGTACGGGCCTTTTCCAGTTTATTGTTTTCCACCACATGGTTCATGTAGCCAATGGCGATCAATATTACGATCCCGGCTACTACTAGCAGGGTGATCATGAGTGGTGTCACCGTGTAAGACCTCTTTCTGGGGTTCGCGTACGAGTGGCGAGTGTAGTGACTTAGCCTTGGGGCGCCTAGCGCAGGTCGACGAGCAGAAACAGGCCGATTCTCTGCTTATATAGGAAATGTCTGGCTGGTTTCATATTGCCATTACCTAAGGATGTGGACTATAGCGTCTTGTCGAGTGTCAGAATATAGGCGTCAAGGCACAGGCTGCACAAATGCCCGAAAGGGCTCGCAAACCACCCCGAAGTCATTGATTTAAATAAATTTATATCAGGGGGTTGACGACCCTCCAATCCATCCATAGAATGCGCGCCACTTGCAGCGTAAAGCACACAGCGAAACGCGGCAGGGAGTGAATGTTGTAGCGTGTCCCCTTCGTCTAGTGGCCTAGGACACCGCCCTTTCACGGCGGTAACAGGGGTTCGAGTCCCCTAGGGGACGCC
>NZ_JBWKOM010000012.1:0-243100 GCF_059416085.1 Pseudomonas sp. GW821-FHT09E12
ATCAGCTGTCACCGGCAGAGTTTGAAAAGCGTTACGCAATGAGCTTGCAAGGTGTCTAGAGAATCCGGGGCGATTCAAACAAATGTCGCGGAAAATTCAGACGTCGCATGGGCTCACCACAATGTTCGAGCTGGGCGAGCCGTCGCATGTCTAAGTTTTAATCGTAAAGGGGTCTATTCAACTAGCTCACGAGTTGGTGCTGCAAACGTTCACTGGGTAACTGATGAAACGAGCACCTTAGCGTTTTGGCGCACTGCGATTGATGTAGAAGGCGACACTTACGAATCATTGCGTCGCTTGGCACCACATGCGTTTCCTTCTTTATATATTCATCCCGATGTTTGGACCGGTCTGCATCGGCTATCTGGGGGGTATCTCGAACATCGAAATGAAGTTAAGAGGCATTTTGCAGTTTTCAATGACTACGGCACGTGGGCTTTTATGTGTCCGCCTCCAGCCTTAGCTCCAAATGAGGCTATGGGGTTGGACCCGTCACAAGCTCCATCTAATCAAATAATTGAGCGTCGCTTCATTGGTTTTAACGTAGATATATCACCGGAGAACCCGAACGTCTACCGTAATGCCAACTGTCGCCGAGCTCGCGAGATAACCATCGAAGCTAGAGAACTATATTGCGAGTGGCATGCAAAAATACAGGCACATCAAAATAGAATTCACGTTCATCCTCCAGCCAAGGAGTCCAGCGGAAAGTTTATTGTTGCCATAGTCCACGAACACTTAGAACTCCCCTAAGTATCTAACATCAAATTTCGCGACCTAAAAACCAAACACCACCAGTCTTCTTTAATCAAGCGGACACATCGAAGTCTGGTCATGAGTTCTCGAGAAAAACCAAGTACACAATAATATTTTTCCTTCAGGGTTTTCAATTTCAATGTTTAAATTCAGTAAGTCTAGAGCCTTGTCACCTCTATGACTTTTCGGGTTTCCGACCCTGTGCCGAAGAAAGCTGCGCAGGGTCCACAGCAGCCTCTAGGCATCTAGAGCAACATTTTGATGAATAGAACTCGAGTGCATGAGGCTATGGATTATTGTGGTTCTGGGATCTCGGGCAGCTCCCGACGCAAGGCTCGAACAAGCCCGGGAGCCCGCTCGTTGAGAAGCATCCGGGTAAGCCATCCCTCGAACGGACCTCGGCTAGTGTTTTTCAATCGGCTTGCGGCCTTAGCTAGCATTCCCTTGTTATCCACTAATGACAGAAGTTTCGCGAGGTCACCCTCATCAATCGCAGCAGCAACGTAATTTCGACGCTCTTGAGCAATTGCTTGAACGTCGATATTTCTCGTCTGCTCCTGATAAGCAACGCTGATGGCTTCAATCGTAGGCTCCTGGCTGAGATCGGTTCTCTTGAGAGAGCGGTCAATACGTCGTAGGCAGTACATGCGTACAACTTGCTCAATCACAGCAGGCTGCCCCGCTAATGTAAGGAGATCGCTCCTCAACAACGAGAGGCGCTCTTCCGCTTCCTCCAGTGATAAATGTTCCGAAATAGCTATTTCCCGACTGACATCAGGTAGTAAAAAAAGATTCTCTATCTCTGAAACAGGTAAAACCGCTATCCCTAAGCGCCCAAGGTTTTCAATTTCCGCTGGCTCGTACCCGTCGGCATCGATAATGCCTGAACAGTGAATTCGCGTGAATGCAGTATTGGTTCTCAACGTTGAGACCGCATGGATAACGTCTTGACACGAACCTCGGGGCATCACGGTCCATTGAGGATATGCACATCGGTAGACCGCTTTATCTAGACTGTTGGTATCGCCTTCAACGAATAGAATAGGGCGACGGCTGCCAAGTAGCAACGTTGTGATCTCTTCCGAAAAACCTGTATCTGCGGGTATCGCGTCTATCGCCCATGTAGGGCCAGCAGGGCGATAATCACGAATCACATACTTCAAGCCAACTCTCGAAGCTGCGAACTCTAGATCATGTGTTATAAACAAAAGCGCGCAATCCGGCCGAACGCTTTCTAACTGATCCCATAATTTACTCATAACCGACCGGTGAATGTGTAACTCAGGTTCATCAATTACAAGTACTGAGTTATCAGAAGCCAGCAACACTTGACCGATGAGATAAAAAATTGCTCTTTCACCGTCACTCAAATCTGCTGCACTGTATAAACTCTCACTGCCAGGGACCCGCACCTGGATATCGTCTCCACTAAATAAAAGCTCGCGATGCGGTAATAGATGTTCCCAAATCGTTTGGAGCTGTTCAAATTTAGTTGCTATTGCCGGCTGGCTATTTCCTGCGCGTGAGTTTTGATGCGTCGTGAGAGCTGTGCGTGACTGCTCCGCGAATAAGCATTGAAGGAGGAAGTCAAAGTCATTCAGTAGCTTGCTGGCTGCTTTAGAACCCCAACGATAACCCTTTCTGTGGCCGAGATGAATGTCATCAGCGGCATGACCAAACCTGAGGCCATTTAATGCTTGGCTTTCTTTTATCTTCACGACTTCGGGCTTAAGCTCCAAAGCCCGATGTGCTGAAATCCTATGAATTTCTTCACCGCCGGCGTCTTCTAGAAAGACAGCGAGCCTGCTTTTGCCAGCTCCGTTAGCGCCCACCAAAATTGCCGACGTCCCATTTTCGAGGGTTAGTGAAACGTCGCCGTCAGTCGTTGGAATCGAGAGTGTGTAAGGCATTACGAGAGCATCCTGGCTAACCTTGAAAGCAATGAGTGTACCTGTAGAGCAAATACTTCTTCGGCGCCATCCCAAATTTCGCATCTTTAGGAGTCCAGAAGCACTCAAAACTATGTATCCCTATCTGTATCCCTTCTATCAAGATATCGCTGCAGACCACGGGGCTTATGGAACATTCAAGTCTCCCTCGGGCACCAAACTTAAAAAAGACCTTGAGATTCAAGGTCTTTTTTTTCGCCTGCAGAAAAGTGCCGCAGCCCCTGCGCGCCAGGATTCCGTAGGAGCGAAGCTTGCTCGCGATGAACGATGACGCGGAGAGACTGGCACTGCGCAGCGTCTGTTTCGCGGGCAAGCCTCGCGCCTACAGAGGACTAAAAAGCGCCAATGCAAACCTGCTCAAAAGCTTCCTTGATACGCATCAAGAAGCCCTGACTTGTGCGCCATAGACTGTCTGAAAGACATTGGAGCGATCAGACAGGCCCGATATGAGCGAAGAATCCACCGCGCGTCCCCTTCCCGAAAAAGCCACACCCACAGCCAAACCGACGGTCACGGCCAGCAGCAAAAGCGCCCCACGCAAGCCCGCCACCCCACGCCCGCGCCGGCCTCGTGCGGCCAGTAAACCTGCCGCGGCCAAAAACGCCGAGGCGGAAATCAGCGCCATCAGCCAGCAGCCGGTCGCCTTGCAGGTAGCCAGCGCGCCCCATGGCAGTAATGAAGACAGCTCCACCGCCAAGCTGCCGGCCAGTTACCCGTACCGCAGCCGCATGCGCCGCGCCGAATATGAAAAGGCCAAGCAGGAATTACAGATCGAACTGCTCAAGGTGCAAAGCTGGGTCAAGGAAACCGGGCAGCGCGTCGTGGTGCTGTTCGAGGGACGCGATGCCGCGGGCAAGGGCGGCACCATCAAGCGCTTCATGGAGCACCTGAACCCGCGGGGCGCGCGGATCGTCGCCCTGGAAAAACCCAGCGAGCAGGAACAGGGCCAGTGGTATTTCCAACGCTACATCCAACACCTGCCCACCGCCGGGGAAATGGTGTTCTTCGACCGCTCCTGGTACAACCGCGCCGGGGTCGAGCGGGTCATGGATTTCTGCTCGCCCCTGCAATACCTGGAGTTCATGCGCCAGACGCCCGAACTGGAACGCATGCTGTGCAACAGCGGCATCCTGCTGTTCAAGTACTGGTTCTCGGTCAATCGCGACGAGCAACTGCGCCGCTTCATTTCGCGCCGCGACGACCCGCTCAAGCACTGGAAGCTCTCGCCCATCGACATCAAGTCGCTGGACAAGTGGGACGAATACACCGCCGCCAAACAGGCGATGTTCTTCCACACCGACACCGCCGATGCGCCCTGGACAGTGATCAAGTCGGACGACAAGAAACGCGCGCGGATCAACTGCATCCGCCACTTCCTGCATTCCCTCGACTATCCGGGCAAGAACCTGCGCGTGGCCCATCAACCCGACCCTGTGCTGGTGGGCCGGGCGTCGCGGGTGATGGAGGAAGACGAGCGGGTGTACCGGGACAACCTCATGCCCAATCCCCCCTCGCCCTAACTTGTGTCCCCTGTAGGAGCGAGCTTGCTCGCGATCCGCGTAGCGGCCAGCGGCCGGGCCGTCCGGTCGGGCGCTATCGCGAGCGAGCTCGCTCCTACAGGTATGTCATCGGCAACAGCACACAGGCCTGCAGCCCGCCACCGTCACGGTTGCGCAAGCGCAGTTCGCCGCCATGCTCCAGCACGATCGCCCGCGCCGCGGAAAGCCCCAGGCCGACGCCGCCGGTATTGCGGTTGCGCGAGCTTTCCATGCGGAAGAACGGCTCGAACACCTGTTCCTGCCACTCGACGGGAATCCCCGGCCCGCGATCCAGCACACAGACCGTCACCTGCTCGGCATCCGCCACCACTTCAATCGCCGGTTCGCTGCCATATTTGATGGCGTTTTCCAGCAGGTTGCTCATGACCCGCTTGAGCCCCAGCGGGCGGCCGAAATACACCAGGCGCGGCGGGCCGCTGAACGCGATGTCGATGGACTGGTCGCGGTAATCGTCGACCAGGGTTTGCAGCAGCTCCGCCAGATCGAAGGACGTCGCCTCCTCCAACCGCGCGTCGTCACGGAAGAAGTCCAGGGCCGAGTTGATCATCGCCTGCATCTCGTCGACGTCATGGAACAGCCGGCGCTGCTGCTCGGGGTCCTCGATGAACTCGCCGCGCAGGCGCATGCGCGTCAGGGGGGTACGCAGGTCATGGGAGATCGCCGCGAGCATCTGCGTACGGTCCTTGATGAAGTGCTGCAACTGGGCCTGCATGGCGTTGAACGCGAGGATCGCCTGGCGAATCTCGTGGGGCCCGACCGGCTCGATGGGCGGCGCGCGAAAGTCCACGCCAAAGCGCCGCGCGCCCAGGGCGAACTGCTGCAAGGGCTTGGCCAGGCGGCGGGTGGCGATCAAGGCGACCAGGACAGTGGACAACAACACCAGCCCGATCACGATCAGGTTACGCGGCCCCTCATCCAGCCCCCAGTTGCGCGAGACCGAGGAGAACATCAGCCAGGAGCCGTCGCTCATCTGGATCAACAACGCATAAGGTCCGCCCGGCTCCGGCCAGTCGCTGGGCTGATAGGTTTCAATGTGCCCTGGCCCCGGCCTGAGCAGCTGTTTGAGTTTCGTCGAATCCTCGCGGTACTCCGGCTCATCGACTACCGGTACCTCGATATCCCGTCGCGTGGGGTGCCAGGTCACACTCAGGCCGTGGTCGCTGACCGACTCGGCCAAGCGCGCGCGTTGCAGCGGTTGCGAGGCGTCGATCAGATTGCTGATGGACGCGATCTTTTCCACCAGGCCGGATTCGCTCAACGGCGGCTTGGCCCAGACCCCGGCCAACTGCACGAACAGCGCATTGAAGGCCAACGCGGTGAGCATCGCCATCAGGGTGGTCAGGGCGATCCAGCGGGCGATGGTGTCGCGCGGGCCGCCCGGTCTGTGTCTTGCTCTCATTGGCGGGTCACGCTGGGGGTGAACAGATAGCCGCCATTGCGCACCGTGCGAATCATCGCCGGGCGCTTGGTGTCGAACTCCAGCTTGCGCCGCAGGCGACTGACCTGCACATCGATGCTGCGGTCGAAGGCGTCATGGGCCTGCCCGCGCGCCAGGTCGAGCAACTGCTCGCGGGTGAGGATGCGTTGCGGATGCTCGACGAACACCAGCAGCAGGTCGAACTCCCCCGCCGACAGCGGGATCATCACCTGGTCCGGCGAGCGCAGTTCGCGGCGGGTCAGGTCCAGTTGCCAGTCGGCGAACCGGATCAAAGGGCGCGGCACCTCCCCGGTCACCGGTCGACTCTCCCCGGCCCGGCGCAGCACCGCGCGCACCCGGGCCAGCAACTCGCGGGCATCGAAGGGCTTGCTCAGGTAATCGTCGGCGCCCATTTCCAACCCCACCACGCGGTCGCTCAATTCGCCCATGGCGGTCAGCATGATCACCGGCACGGCGTGCTGCTGGCGCAGGCGCTGGCACAGGGTCAGGCCGTTTTCCCCCGGCAGCATCAGGTCGAGAATGATCAGGTCCGGCACCTGCCGCTCCAGCGCCGCCCACAGCGAAGCGCCCTCGGTGGCGACTTCCACCGAGTAGCCGTGTTGCACAAAAAATTTCTTCAGCAGCGCGAGGACCTCAAGGTCGTCGTCCACGATCAACAGACTGCTCACCAGTGTGTATCACTCAAGCTCGGAATGAGCTGTCATTCAAAACCATTGGACGCGGCCCGTCATATATTTCAGCGCGGTAACAAACCGACAACCACGCAATAAAGCAGACATCTTTAAGCAAAACGCCCATGCCAGCATCGGCCTCCCTGTTCCCAAAGTCCGCCGCCCATGCGCTCATTCCTGTGTTCCGTCCGCCTGCCTCGTCATACCGCCCTGCTGCTGTCCCTGTCCTACCTGGCGGGCTGTACCAGCCCGGGCCCCACCACTCAAACCGACTGCGCGAAGGTCGACTATCCGATCTATGACCCCGCCGAGCCAGTCAACCGTGGCGTGTTCGCCTTCAACAAAGCCGTCGACGACTACGCACTGGCACCGGTCGCCCGCGGTTACCGCCACCTGCCCGACTTCATGCAACAGGGTGTGCACAACTTCGCGAGCAACTTCGGCGAGCCCAAGGTCTTCATCAACGACCTGTTGCAGGGCAACCCACAGCGCTCGGTCAACAGCCTGGGGCGCTTTGCGGTCAACACCACGGTCGGCGTGCTCGGCCTGTTCAACGTCTCGGACCCGCTCGGCATCCCACGCCATACCGCCGATTTCGGCCAGACCTTCGGCGTGTGGGGCATCGGCAACGGTCCCATCGTCGAACTGCCGCTGCTGGGCACCGACAACAGCCGCGACTCCGTGGGCAAGATCCTCAACTTCGTGGTCTCCCCCTTCGGCGACAACAGCGACACCGTGCAGACCCTGGGCACCGTCGCCATGGTCGGCGGCGTAGTGGACGGTCGCGCCGCCCTGCTGCCGCTGACCGACAGCCTGAAAACGATGCCCGACTACTACAGCGCCCTGCGCGACGTGAACGCCGAACACCGCGCCGCCTTCGTGCAGGAAGGCAAGCAAGGCGCTACCAGCCCCGCGAAAAACCGCTGTGAAGGAGCGACTCATGATGACTTCTGAAACCGACGCCCTGGTCCTGCTGCAACGCGTGGCCAAACACGGCGACGCCTCCTTGCAATGCCGCGAAGTCAGCCTACGCCTGTCAGACGACCAGCAGCACCTGACCCTCAGCCGCTACAGCGAGCACTACAGCCCCGAAGGCCTGGAATGGGTCGAACGCCAGCACCGTATCAGCGTGAGCGAGTTGATACGGTGGGTGATCAAGCAGGGGGAACCGCAGGTGTTGGTGCGAGGGGTGGACAGCGATCTTGCGTCGTTATGAGTCGGCGGGGCTGAGGCCAGCCGAGGAGATAGGCATTTCAGGATCGCCTGATTCAGCAGCCTGATATTCGTCGTTACGTTCGAGGGCCCATCCCTCACCAGGAACGTACGCCATGGATTTTGTCATCAGGGAAGGCGACCCCACCACAACCGGCGGCAAGGTCATCGCCGGCTCGGGCACCACCTTTGTCGTGAATCAACGAGTGGCCCGCATTGCCGACCCGGTCTGGTGCCCGGTATGCCAGACAGTAGGTTTTATCGCCGAGGGCCATCACACCTGGGTGGATGACCAGCAAGCCACGGCGGTGGAGGGCAGCCTGGTGCAATGTGGCTGCCCGACCGGGGCCAACCGACTGGTAGCCACTCAGTGGACGGTCTGCTCCGGGAATCAACCGACCATCCCGCTCGACAGCGATTGCGTCGGGCCGGCGGTGATCAATACCCAGCGCTGGGCCGACGCCATTCATAAGGGCTACCCGCAAAACGAGTTTGCCAATGCGGTGCCGCGGGATCAGGTGCGCGGCCTGAGCGTTGCTCACGGCGATATCGTTTCACCGCCGTTGTCCGTGCAGGACACGCAGCATCTGGTAGAGCCGGGTTTTCATATCGTGCAAACGCCTATGAGCCGAGCGGCACTGGAGACGGTGCTGTTCGGTCAAGCCGATAAGGCGGTGCTGGAGAAATTCCGTCGGCTCAATCCTCAACTCTCAAACGATGCTAAACCTGGGCAACTGGTCGTGCTCAGTCATCCTGACAACTACCAATGCACTCGCGAAGAAGCGCTGTTGATGGAAGCGGCGGAAAAGGTCAGCGCGGCCTTGGCATCCCTGAGCGATGAGGAAGCGGTTTTTATGCTCAAGTATCGGGCCCAGGTTGAGTCGATACTGTCCTATGGTTCGACTGCTTTAAACGTTACTGCGGCAGCAGCGGGCAATCATATAAACGGCTTGAAAGGGACCTTGCAGGACATCGAAGCACTCCACCAAAACTTCTTCCTGCGGGATGGGCATCTGCGCAGCGTCGAGTTCTTTAGTGAAAGGAGAAAGCTGTTTGCAAAACTGGACGCCAAGCTGACGTCCATCACGAAAATGAGCATTGCCTTCCCAGATCATCCGAGTCTTAAAAGCGCCTTGGGGATTTCCAGCCAAAGCTTGGTGCATCGCTGGCCCCAAGCGGGCGCAGTGGGGCAAATACCGGGGTACGCTACACATATTGAGGGCGTATCCAGAGCATCCAAGGTGCTTCAGTGGGGCGGTTGGATTGGGGTTGCTCTAGGCGGTGGGGCCTCTTATGTAAAGGTGCAGGATGTTTGTTTGGCGGGAAGCAAGCAGGCGTGCGAGAAGGTGAAGTTCACTGAGGCCGGAAGCTTTATTGGCGGGGTAGCTATCGGATCAATCGCTACCCCCGTTATACATTCCGGTGCGGCGACTGTCTGTGCGGCAGTTGCAGCCTCCACAGGAGGTGTTGGTGGCGTCATATGTGGCCTGGTATTGGTCGGTGGGGGTGTTTATGTAGCCGGTAAGGCGGGTGAGCGCTTCGGAGAGTATTCAGGGAAGGTTATTTATGAGGTCGGGAAATGAGTAACGTAACGACTGCCGAAATTGTGCTGGTCTCTTTTGGTTGTATAACTTTCCTCGGGGCCTTCATTATGATCGGTGTGCACCTCTATTGGATTCGCACTCATCTAAATGAAGCGCTTGCATACTTCAAAAACAGCAAAATAGTAAATCAGCAAAGGGCTTTTCTATATTTTGGAACCTGGGGAAAAATGGCGTTAATCGGAGGGATAGCAGGGTTTTTGACATATTCCGGTTATTTTATTAAAAGGGGTCTACTAGATGCTGACGAGGTAAACAACTTCCCTGAGCCGCTCAAAAAAAAGCTGATCGCCTCACACTATATTCTGGGGGGACTGCTGACAAGCTTCTTCATCGAATATATAGCAATGAGACTAATTAGATAACAAAAACAAACGACACACAGATTCAAAGTCAACACAAAAGTTAAAGTTGCACAGGCATTAGAATTGGCAATAGACAAACCAAGAGCGAGAAAGCTTAAAACCCCACCCACAAGAAGGTAAAACAAACCTGATTAGCTCCCCACATGATTTTTTGTTGTTTTATGCGCCCTGACTTTTCTTGGAATATTCAGCATGGCTGGTATCTATCTCTATTGGGGGTACACCCGTATGGAGGAAATACTTGGCCACGTTAAAAACTGCAAGGCAATAACCGGGAGCAGGCTCTATCTTCACATGGCCCCTTGGGGAAGGCTTGTAATGGTCGGTATGGTGGCAGGCTTCTTAGCCCGACCTACTTCCTACGTTAAAAAAGGCATACTGGACGCCAACGAGATAGGCACTTTCCCTCAGCCATTTAAAAGAAGACTCATCATGTCGCATTATATTGTATGGGGACTTGGGGGAAGCAGCTGTTATCGGTTAGTGCAATGAAATTAATTGAGCGCTTCACCTGAATACAAAAAGGCCCTTTAAGGGCCTTTTTTTGCATCCTGCCTTCTCTCTCATATAGCAGCCAGCATTCCCTACAAACTGCCCCTATCTAAAACCAATGAATAACATTCAAAAAAACACACTACCTAGCACAACCAACACCCTATAACTTTTCATGCACTTTAATAGATAAACTTATCGCGGAATAACAATCGGAATTACCACCGGTGTCGGAGGGGCCGGCGGCATCATCATTCCTTCGCTCTTCACCACAGTCACTCCGCGCTTCTTGATGGTCTCGTACATGCGCTCCGTCGCCGCCGTGTCGTGATAGCCACCATCATCGATCATCACACTCAGTGCGCTCTGACGGCGTTGTTCGATCAGTTGCACCTGGTTGGTCCGGAAGTACGAATCCAAAGCGACCTTGCTCAGGGTCGACAAGTCGACCCGCAGGATTTCCTTGTATTTCAGCGCCGTGGCGTCCCAGTCTTGGACGTAGAGTTCGTCCTGAGTCAAGGCGAAGGTGCAGAAGTGGTAGGTACCGGTGGTAGAGCCCGGAGTGGAGATCAGTAGCGAGCAGCGACCGTGTTGCAGGATCGGTCCCTTGATGTCCGGGAAGTCTTTGCTGACTTGAGTCGTGAACTGCGTGCGATCGTAATAGATGGTGGCCCTGTCATAGGGTGTGGTGTTGCAGCCTGACAACAGAACGGTCGCGCCGATCAACAAGCTGGCACAAAGGTTACGCATGGATCACTCCTGGGAAGGTCAATCGAATCGGTCGTGGCCGACCAACTCAGCGAGCCTGCTGGTCGGGGGCTCTATTTTTGTTGCGCACGTACAACACCGCCCCGCCGGTGGGCGAGCCGCCACGGGTGTCCAGGTCAAACCATTTGCTCTGGCTACGGATCAGGCCACTGAGTTTGGTGTGGCCGTACAGCCGGGAGTCGAAGGCGGGACGCACCTTACTGATGGTGGTGCCCAACATGGCCAAGGGTGCCCAGCCGTCCTCTTCGGCGATGTCATCGAGGATCTTGGCGATGAACTCCACCGGTACTTTTGCCGGACTGCTGGAAGATGAAGCGGCTGGTTGTTTGCCCGTCTCCTCGATGGGACCGGGGGTGACCTGGGCCTTATCGCCCTGGGCGGCGGTCTCAGTGACATCCTGGGGCCGGAGAATTTCGGTGTAGATAAACTTGTCACAGGCCACGACAAAGGGCTTGGGCGTTTTCTCTTCGCCGAAGCCATATACCGTCATGCCTTCCTCGCGCAAACGCCCGGCCAGACGCGTGAAGTCGCTGTCGCTGGACACCAGGCAGAAGCCGTCGAAACGCCGGGTGTAAAGCAGGTCCATGGCGTCGATGATCAACGAACTGTCAGTGGAGTTCTTACCCTTGGTGTAGGAGAACTGCTGGATGGGCTGGATCGAATGCTCCAGCATCAGCTTCTTCCAACCGCCCAACTGCGGCCCGGTCCAGTCGCCGTACATGCGCTTCACACTGGCGATGCCGTACTTGGCGATTTCCTCGAACAACGCCTCGACAATCGACGCCTGGGCGTTGTCGGCGTCGATAAGCACGGCGAGGTGTTTTTGCTGGTTCGAGTGCGTGGACTTGGTGGCCATGGTTCATCCTTGATAGGTGGCAGCTAGGGTAGAACGTCTTCCTTAATGAGCATGAAGAGCCGGACCACGGCATTTTTTGGGGGCCGTAAGCAGAGGCGCTGGGGATCGAAGCTACTATTTTGCCATCGCGCCGTCCACCACCGACTACCGGAAGACGTTCAAGGGAGATTCGCTGATAAATCTCAGGACAACCAAGCACTGAAGGTTGAGCTGAATGACGCTCAAGTACCGGTGTAACTCCACTCGATTCAGATCAGCCGCGTCAGGCTCACTCTTATACAAAATAGCTTTCCGTTCAGGTTTGAAGAACCTGCTCGGCTACTGCATCATGCGCGCCCCAAAGGGATGACTCGCAACACTTCAAGGACCGATCATGAGTGGCAAACCCGCTGCCCGCGTCAGCGACCCAACCGCCTGCCCGCTTCCCGGCCACGGCACCAACCCTATCGTCACGGGTTCGCCCAATGTCACTTTCGACGGCCTGGCCGCCGCTCGAAAGAGTGACCAATCAGCTTGTGGCAGCCCGATAACCGGGGCGGTTTCCAGCACTGTTTTCATCAATGGCTTGAACGCCGCCACGCTGGACAGCACCGGCGGGCACGGCAACATCATCGTCGGGGGCTCCGGCACCGTCATCATTGGCGACACGGTGGTCAACGCCCCCCTTCTCCGGGCTCCTGCCCATGCCGGTTAACTTCACTGACCGTTTGAAGCTGGTGAACGATGTAACGGGCGAACCGATGCCCAATCATGCTTACGTGATCTAACGGGCCGATGGGCGCCTTGAGCATGGGGTTTCGGACGCCGCTGGTTTCACCCATGAAATCAGCTCGCATGTTGCAGAAAGCATCAAGTTGTTTTTGGAAGAGTGACGCATGGAAGCCAACACCATTACCTCGGCAAACGGTAAACCCGTCAAGTTGAAAGCCGAGCACACGCTTACAGATAAAAAAGACAAGAGTGACAAAGTCATTCCTATCGAGAGCACCAAGGCCATTGTGTTTTTTGTCGGGGGTGCAGGGGATAAGGAAAGCTATTATTTCTCTGGTCCCTACGCCAACATCAATGAGGCAAAGAGACCTCTAGATGACCGGGCGGTACAACTCCAGTTACAAGGCAAGTACCGGTCTGAGTGGCTGGGGTACAACGAAATCAGAGGAAAAAAAGATATTCAAAAAAATGTGCTGAATATCATTCCGTATAAGTCTTGCCCTATCTATATAATCGGCCACAGCCTGGGTGATTGGAATAGCGGGCACCTGACCAGCATCATGGCCAATTGGGGCTACACCATCAAAATTCTGGTCACTCTCGACCCTGTAGGCGAGGGTGCACTGGTATGGCTCGGATCAGATATTTACGGATCAGTACCAACTCCCGTCGCCGAGCAGTGGATAAACATCAAAGCCACACCCTCCAATCCCGATAGATCGGATGGCGTCGCTAACTTTGGGGAAAAATGGTTAATAAGCAGCGGGCCTGACCTCAATGTAAGCATGAATACAAACCATGCTAATGCACTCGGCATGTTCACAGGGGCCATTGCAGGTCGAAAGTCCGCTTGCGACCTGATTTTCGAGTCCATTACAAAGGAGTTCAGCAAATGAAAAAAATACTGCTCCTGCTATTAATCGCTATTTGCTCATCCTGCGCCAAAGATCATGGAAAAGTAATCGCCGATCTGACTTTCCTCTCTATCGAACGAAAAGATTATCTTCCGCTGTACACCATCCATTACAACTCGAACGTAAAACTACTAAATCTCTACGGTGAGGGTGTAAGAGACGGGATAGCTGCAGCGTTTTTCATCTGTGCCTTAGGTGATGACCAAGACCTATCCGTTGGTCATACCCCCATGTACTATGCCGCCGGCTTGATTAAAGAGGATGCTATTCAAACTTCAACATCAGCATCTAACTTCACGACTCGACTACCACTTTACGAAACACCCAACAATGGACAATCCAATACTTTTCTTTCCCAAAGCAAACTGAATGAGCTTTTAGCCAACAAACAAAGTATCCCCTGCAAAGCCGTCATCACCGCCTATGGCTACAAAGCCTACTACTCCAACACCTTGCAATTACCCGTTGCCGAACTCCTTCGGGGAATCAATAAACCCGAGACCCCGTAACCCCCTACGAGCACCGCGCAGTTCTTACCCCCCTCTGCGCGACTCCCCCCAAGCAACCCAAGCACTCGCTGACAACTCTTCGACACTGGCTGCGGTACTATCCCCGCCTCCGTTTGCCGCAAGAGCCTCGAACCTGCATGTCTCAACCGTCGCCATCGACCGCTTCCAGCATCGCCTTGCCCTGCGTCCTCGCCGGCCCTCTGCTGCGCCGCCTGGAACCCACGCGGCTGGTGCTATGGCTGGTGGGCTCGCGTGCGCTGGAGCTGACATTGCGTTTGCAGGCCGGCAGCGAGGCGCAAATCCGCGACTACCCGCTCAGCGCCGAGCAGTGCCAGGTAATCCCGGTAGGCCAGCACGCGTTTATCCACCTGATCGATCTGCCGCTGGACAATCCCCTGCCTTGCGATGTGCGCATCGACTATGACCTGCTGATCGCCAACGCCGACGGCTCCAGTTCGGGGATCGCCGAGTGGGCGCCGCATCTGCTGTATGGGCAAAAGCAGCAGCCGGATTTTGTGCTGCACAGCCGCATCCAGCAGTTGGTCCACGGCTCCTGCCGCAAGCCCCATCATTCGGCGGACGAGGGTTTGCTTTGCGTCGATCGCCTGCTGGAAGAAACAGCCGATCCGCAGCAACGCCCTGCCCTGCTGCTGATGACCGGCGACCAGGTGTACGCCGACGATGTGGCCGGACCGATGCTGAGGGCGATTCATGCGCTGATCGAGCGCCTGGGTTTGTTCGGCGAGCATCTGGAAGGCGCGGTGGTGAGCGACAGCGCCGCGCTTTACCGGCATCGCGCCAGTTATTACAAACGCGCCGAATTGCTGCCGGCGCTGAAAAGCAATGAGACCCTGCGCGAGCGTTTCTTCGGCGGGGTGAAGAAGCCGATCTTCACCAGCAGCAGCGCCGACAACCATTTGGTGACCTTTGCCGAAGTCATGGCCATGTACCTGCTGGTCTGGTCGCCGCTGCCCTGGCGCCTGATCGATCCACGACCGCCGCAGCTGGATGCCAAGGAGCAGCAGCGCTACCAGCGCGAACAACTGCGGATCGAGGCTTTCGCCAAGGGCCTGGACGGCGTGGCGCGGGTGTTCGCCCACCTGCCGAGCCTGATGATCTTCGACGACCACGACATCACCGACGACTGGAACCTCAGCGCCCAGTGGGAAGAAACCGCCTACGGCCATCCGTTTTCCAAACGCATCATCGGCAATGCGCTGATCGCCTACATGCTGTGCCAGGGCTGGGGCAACAATCCGGATGCCTTCGCCACACCGCTGCAACACACCCGCGCCCTGAGCGCCGAGGCCCAGGGCGATGCGCGCTACCTGGACAGCAGCACCCAGGACACCCTGATCGACGAATTGCTGCGTTTCCAGCAATGGCAATACACGCTGCCCACCACCCCGGCGCTAGTGGTGCTGGACACCCGCACCCGGCGCTGGCGCAGCGAGTTCAACCTGGCGCAGCCCTCGGGCCTGCTCGACTGGGAAGCCCTGAGCGAGCTGCAACATGAACTGCTGGATCACCCGTCGGCGATCATCGTGTCCCCGGCGCCGGTGTTCGGCGTCAAGCTGATCGAGACGGTGCAGAAGGTCTTCAGCTGGTGCGGTCACCCACTGCTGGTGGACGCGGAAAACTGGATGGCCCACCGCGGCGCGGCCCAGGTGATCCTGAATATCTTTCGCCACTCGCGCACCCCGGGTAACTACGTGATCCTCTCCGGCGACGTGCATTATTCCTTCGTCTACGAAGTGCTGATCCGCCACCGCAAGGGCGGGCCGAAGATCTGGCAGATCACCAGCAGCGGCATCAAGAACGAGTTTCCGCCAACCCTGCTGGAATGGTTCGACCGCCTCAATCGCTGGCTGTATTCGCCGCGCTCGCCGTTGAACTGGTTCACCCGCCGCCGGCTGATGCGAGTGGTGCCCTACAGCCCCGAACATCGCGAGGCCGGCGAACGACTGTGGAACTCGGCGGGCATTGGCCAGGTATTCTTCAACGACAACGGCCAGCCCCGGGAGATCTACCAGCACAACGCCAATGGCGCGCCGAAAACCCGGATGCTGGCGCCGGAGGAAGACTAAACCCCGCCGAGCGATTCGCAACAACGGATTCGCTCGGACACGCTATGGTTCAGCCGGTTGATCGCACCACCCCATTAGCTCTTCAAAGGCTCCCGGATTCCCATGTTCGAACACCTCGACCTGCACGCCCTGCTCGCGACCTACGGTTACTGGGTGATCGTCCTCGGCTGCCTGCTCGAAGGCGAAACCGTGCTGATCCTGGGCGGCATGGCGGCGCATCAGCAAGTGCTGGACCTGTGGGTGGTGATTGCCGTGGCGACGGTCAGCGGGATGTTCGGCGACCAGTTGCTGTTCTGGAGCGGGCGGCATTTCGGCGGGCGTTTGTTGCCGCGCCTGAAGGGCCAGCAGGCCGCCATCGAGCGGGTGACCGGGCTGATCCGGCGTTACCCCTCGACCTCGGTGCTGGCGGTGCGTTTCATGTATGGCATGCGCTGGGTCGGCCCGGTGGTGATCGGCGCCAGCGGTCTGTCGCCGCTGCGTTTCACCCTGCTGAATATGCTCGGCGCGCTGCTCTGGGCCACGCTGTTCGTCTGCGGCGGCTACTGGGCCGGCGATGCGCTGGAGCATCTGTTCGGTGATTTGAAGCCTTATCGCCTGCCGATTGTCCTCGGTGTCGTGGTGCTGGTGGTGCTGGTCGCCCTGCTGCGTCAGCGCCGGGCCAGGGCCAGGAACGCCGCGCTGCTTAACGGCTGATCCCGCCCCCACCCCAACATCCGGAATTTTCATACTGACCCCCGCACTTTATTTCGTTTGCGGCCCCACCCCGCTCTTGGCTTAGATAGCCCGCATGTTCCAGGCAGACAGAGCCCTTAGCCCATGAGCAGCGAAAGCATCAGCCAGTCGATTTCCATCGTTCACCCCATCCGTCTGAGCCACGGCAAGAATGCCGAGGTGTGGGACGAGAATGGCAAGCGCTACATCGATTTCGTCGGCGGGATCGGCGTGCTCAACCTGGGGCATTGTCATCCGCGGGTGGTGGCGGCGATCCAGCAGCAGGCCACCCGGCTGACCCACTACGCGTTCAACGCGGCGCCCCACGGGCCCTATGTGGAGTTCATGGAACGGCTGGCGCGCTTCGTGCCCTTGAGTTACCCGGTCAGCGGCATGCTCACCAACAGCGGCGCGGAGGCGGCGGAGAATGCCTTGAAGATCGTCCGGGGCGCCACCGGGCGTACGGCGGTGGTCGCCTTCGACGGCGGCTTCCATGGCCGCACCCTGGCCACCCTCAACCTCAACGGCAAGGTCGCGCCCTACAAGCAGAAGATTGGCGTGCTGCCCGGCCCGGTGTACCACCTGCCCTACCCGAGCGCGGACAACGGCGTGACCTGCGAGGAGGCGCTGAAGGCCATGGACCGGCTGTTCAGCGTGGAGATCGATGTCGCCGAAGTGGCCTGCTTCATTGTCGAGCCGGTGCAGGGCGAGGCCGGTTTCCTGGCCCTGGACGTCGAGTTCGCCCGTGCCTTGCGACGCTTCTGCGATGAACAGGGCATCCTGCTGATCGCCGATGAAATCCAGTCCGGTTTCGGCCGTACCGGCCAGCGCTTCGCCTTCTCGCGGCTGGGGATCGAACCGGACCTGGTCCTGCTGGGCAAAAGCATCGGCGGCGGTGTGCCCCTGGGCGCGGTGCTCGGGCGCAAGGCGCTGCTGGACAACCTGCCCAAGGGCGGCCTGGGCGGCACCTATTCCGGCAACCCCATCGCCTGCGCAGCGGCCCTGGCGACCCTGGACGAGATGAGCGACCTCAATCTGCAAACCTGGGGCGAGCGCCAGGAACAGGCCATCGTCAGCCGCTACCAACGCTGGCGGGCCGAGCGCCTGACACCTTATCTAGGGCGCCTGACCGGGGTCGGCGCCATG
This sequence comes from Pseudomonas sp. GW821-FHT09E12, assembly GCF_059416085.1. Lineage (NCBI taxonomy): Bacteria > Pseudomonadati > Pseudomonadota > Gammaproteobacteria > Pseudomonadales > Pseudomonadaceae > Pseudomonas > Pseudomonas sp. GW821-FHT09E12. The sequence continues at coordinate 17,746 of NZ_JBWKOM010000012.1, forward strand.
CGCGGCATCGAGCTGGTCAGGGCCGACGGCTCACCGGCCCCGGAGCAACTGAGCGCACTGCTCAGCGCGGCGCGGGACGCCGGCCTACTGTTGATGCCCAGCGGCAAGTCGCGGCACATCATCCGCCTGCTGGCGCCACTGACCATTGAGCCGCAGGTGCTGGAAGAAGGGCTGGATATTCTCGAGGGCTGCCTGGCGCGGTTGGCATGACACCGCGCGTTTGCACAAAAGCCGCTCGCCGTGGACACTGGCGCGCCTCATGCCATCGACAAGGAAGTGCAACATGACGTGTCCCGGCTACAGAGAGCGGCCCATGGCCGCCAGCCCAGGAATCTTCGGCCGCGGCGAGCAAGACTCATGAAGCAGTACATTCCCTTTGTGCTGGTCTACCTGCTGCTGACGCCGCTGTACTACTGGATGAAGCCTTACCCGCTGAGGAAGTGGACAGGCCTGGCCCTGGGCCTCGCCGGGCTGCTGTGGATTCTGTTCCTGCCGCCCATGCTGGGCGAGATCGATGCCGGGCTGATTGCCGTGGCGCTGGTGGCCATGGGCAGCTCGCTGTTTTTCAGCCGGCGCCGCTACCAGGACCACGCCTGAGGCGCTGCGCTACAAGCCGAATACCCGCCGCGCATTGCCCTGCAGGAACTTGTCCCGCACCGGCTCCGGCAGCTCCAGGGCCTGGACCTGCTGCATGCATTTGGCGAACGGCAACTGCGGGAAATTACTGCCGAACAACACCTTGTCCTGCCCGTAGGTGCGCATGAAATGCAGCAGCTGCGGCGGGTAATAGGCCGGCAGGTAGGCCGAGGTGTCGATGTAGATATTGTCGTGCTTCCAGGCCAGGCCGATCATCTCGTCGGTCCAGGGGTGGCCGATGTGCCCGGCGACGATTCGCAGTTCCGGGAAGTCCAGCGCCACCTCGTCCAGATAAGGCACCGGCCGCCCGGTTTCCGAAGGCATCAGCGGGCCGGTGTGGCCGACCTGGGTGCAGAAGGGAATGCCCAGCTCCACGCACTTGGCGTACAGCGGGTAGTACAGGCGGTGGTTGGGCGGCAGTTTCCACAGCCAGGGCACGATGCGCAGGGCCTTGCAGCCCAGCTCGTCCACCGCCCGCTCCAGCTCGGCCAGCGCCGCCATCGGCCGGCTCAGGTCCACCGTGGCCACACCAACAAAACGCTCGGGATAAGCCCGGGTATAGGCGGCGATTTCATCGTTGCTGAACACCCAGCGCTCCGGCCGGCACCAGGCCGCCAGCATCAGCTTCTCGACCCCGGCCTGGTCCATCAGCTCGACGGTCTGCTCGATGCTCAGCGGCTGGTCCAGCAAATGCGCGGAACCTGACTTCTCGAACAGCCGCGCCACCTCCGGCAGCAACAGCCGCGCCCGGCCGTTGGCCGGTTGTGCCCATGCGTCGATTGCACCCTTCATGAGAGCTATCCCCCTCTGCTGACCGTGATTCAGGCGACGAGGGCTCAGGCTACGTCCGCGCCATGACAGCGACAATGTTCGCAGCGCTCGGCGGCGTTGACCGATCCGCCCAGGTTCGGCGCCCACCCTCCACCTGGTTCCGTCTCCCTCCTTTCCCCCTTCCCTGCCCCTCGGATCGACCAACGGTTCCAAGCGCGCATTTTGCAGGCATCGTCGTTGATCAGGCCGAAAAACAAACTTCTGGAAACACAACCAGCTGAAACGTATCAGCTCCAACAAAAACGGCAATTATGCATAAATGCAAATTCACCCTTGACCCAAAAAATCGCCTCGCTTAAGGTGAAATTACTGTATGCACATACAGTATTTTTTGATGAACATTTATGTGAATCCATTCACGGACGAGGTATTACCTATGAAAAGCAACACTGAAAAATTCGGCAAAACACCCCATCAACCCAGCCTCTGGACCCGGGCCGATGCGCTGAAAGTCCATGCGGACGATCCCACCACGACCCAGCCACTGGTCAGTGCGGATTTCCCAGTATTGAGCAACGAGGTGTTCATCTGGGACACCATGCCGCTGCGCGACCTGGACGGTAACGTGACCTCCGTCGACGGCTGGTCGGTGATCTTCACCCTGACCGCGGATCGTCATCCGAACGACCCGCAGTACATCGACGAAAACGGCAACTACGACATCACCCGCGACTGGAACGACCGCCATGGTCGGGCAAAGATGTACTACTGGTTTTCCCGTACCGGCAAGGACTGGGAACTGGGTGGCCGGGTGATGGCCGAAGGCGTTTCGCCCACGGTTCGCGAATGGGCCGGCACGCCGATCCTGTTGAACGAACAGGGTGAGGTGGACCTGTACTACACCGCCGTCACGCCAGGCGCGACCATCGTCAAGGTGCGCGGCCGGGTGGTGACCACCGAGCATGGCGTCAGCATGGTCGGCTTCGAGAAGGTCAAGCCGCTGTTCGAGGCCGACGGCAAGATGTACCAGACCGAAGCGCAAAACCCCTTCTGGGGCTTCCGCGATCCATGGCCGTTCCGCGACCCCAACGACGGCAAGCTGTACATGCTGTTCGAAGGCAACGTGGCCGGCGAGCGCGGCTCGCACACAGTGGGCGAAGCAGAAATCGGCGACGTGCCGCCAGGTTATGAAGACGTCGGCAACTCCCGTTTCCAGACCGCCTGCGTCGGTATCGCCGTGGCCCGCGACGAAGACGGCGACGACTGGGAAATGCTGCCGCCGCTGCTGACCGCGGTCGGCGTCAACGACCAGACCGAACGCCCGCACTTCGTGTTCCAGGACGGCAAGTACTACCTGTTCACCATCAGCCACACCTTCACCTATGCCGACGGCGTGACCGGGCCGGACGGGGTGTACGGTTTTGTCGCCGATTCGCTGTTCGGTCCCTACGTGCCGTTGAACGGTTCCGGCCTGGTGCTGGGCAACCCGTCCTCCCAGCCGTTCCAGACCTACTCGCACTGTGTGATGCCCAACGGCCTGGTGACCTCCTTTATCGACAGCGTACCGACCGACGAAAGCGGCACGCAGATTCGTATCGGCGGTACCGAAGCACCGACGGTCGGGATCAGGATCAAAGGGCAACAGACCTTCGTGGTGGCTGAGTACGACTACGGTTACATCCCGCCGATGCTCGATGTAACGCTCAAGTAATAGCGACACCGGGCGTTCAGGCAGCAGGTTCGAGTTCGATGAAGAACCCGTTGTGGATATGAATCGAGATATCCCGCCTGGCTCACTGCGACTTTGCTCAGGAGCTTCATTGAACAATGCGTAGTACCGACCCTTCGGAACTGGCTACACGGATGTAGCCAGTTCTGCTCCTTCCTTGCGCGACGCCCCTTTCCCCTTGGCCAGCATGGCTGTCCACTCCCCCAAGCTCAGCTCCCGGTCTTGATCTTGCTCCAGACCCGGGTACGCACCCGTTCCATTTTCAGCGGCAGCGGTTCCAGCGGGAACAGCGTGGCCATCACTTCCCTGGACGGATAGACACCCGGGTTGTCGCGGATTTTCTGCTCCACCAGCGCCGTGGCATCGCGGTTGGCGTTGGGGTAGCCCAGGTAGTCGGAAGACAGGGCAATCACTGACGGACGCAACAGGTAGTCGATGAACTTCAGGCCGTCCTGTGGGTGCGGCGCGTCCTTGAGCAATACCAGGTTCTCCACCCAGACCGGCCCGCCTTCGCGCGGAATGCTGTAGACCAGATGACGGCCGTTGTTAGCTTTCTGCGAGGCGACCTGGGCATCGAACACCCCGCCGCTCCAGCCCACCACCACGCAGACGTTGCCGTTGGCCAGGTCGGAGATGAACCTCGACGAATCGAAGTAGCGGATATGCGGCCGGACCTTGAGCAGCAAGGCCTCGGCCTTCTTGTAATCCTCGGGGTTCTGGCTGTTGTAGGGCAGGCCCAGGTAATGCAGGGCAATGGGGATGATTTCGTTCGGTGCATCGAGCATGGCCACCCCGCACTGGCTGAGCCTGGCCAGGTTCTCTTCCTTGAAGATCAGGTCCCAGGAGTCCACCGGCGCCTGGTCGCCGAGCAGCGCCTTGACCTTGTCGACGTCATAACCGATGCCCGTGGTGCCCCACAGGTAGGGTGCGGCGAAGCGGTTGCCAGGGTCGTTGCTCTGCACCTTGGCCAGCATCTCGGGGTCCAGGTGCGACCAGTTGCCGAGCTGGCTGCGGTCCAGTTCCTGGAGTACCCCGGCCTTGATCAGGTTCGGCAGCAGGTCGCTGCTGGCCACCACCACGTCATAGCCACTGCGCCCGGCCATCAGCTTGCTTTGCATCACGTCGCTGTTGTCGAAGGTGTCCTGCAGCACGCTGATGCCGGTTTCCTTGTGGAACTGTCCGGGCGTGTCCGGGGCGATGTAGTCGTACCAGTTGTAGAAATGCACGCTCGGTTCGGCGGCCTGGGCCGTAGCGAAACCGAACAGTGCGGCCAGGGCCAGGGGCAAACAGCGGATAGCTTTCATCTGAGGACTCCGAGCGTTGGCACCCGCCTAAGGGACGTGCGCCTCGCCTGCTGATTATGGATTGTTATGGCAGGGCCGAAAGCGGCGGAAAAACAGCGATGGGGTTTAAGGGATCAACAGCTCGCGACGGCCATCGGCGTGCTCGACGTATTCGCCGGACAGTTGCAGGCGCCGGTCGTGCAGGTAGTCGTAATCGCGGCGAGCGGCCTTGAGTTGCCCGAGGTCGAGCTGCACCACCTGCCGGCACTCGTCGCGGCCGGCCTCGAACAGCAGCCGGCCGAAGGGATCGACCAGCGCACTGCCACCGGCGAACACCAGGCCGCCGGTGCCGCTGCCGACCCGGTTCACCATCACCGCGAAGACCTGGTTCTCCTGGGCACGGGCCATGATCGCGGTGCGGTGCACCGGGCCGTAGGGGTCCATGTTGCCGTTGCTCACCAGAATCAGCTCGGCGCCCAGTTGGCCGAGGGCGCGGGCGCTTTCCGGCAGTTCGATGTCGTAGCAGATCAGCAGGCCGACCCGCACGCCCCGCCAGAGCACGGTGGTGTAACGGTCACCGGGCTGGAACAGGCCGCGCTCGTCGGGCCACAGGTGAGTCTTGCGATAACTCGTCGCCACCCCTTCGGGGGTCACCAGCAGCGAGGTGTTGTAGTAATGGCCGGCGGCTTTTTCGGCGATGCCGACCACCACCGCGACCCCCTTGGCGCGCACCGCCCGCAATACGGCCTGGATACTCGGCCCGTCCAATGGCTCGGCGACCTCGGCCAGTTGCTGCTGGTTGGCGAAACCGCTGATCTGGGTTTCCGGGAAGACCAGCAGGTCGATGTCGTCATCACAGTCGGCAATGCCCTGCAGGACCCGCTCGAGGTTGTAGGCCGTGTCGCCGTCACGACCGGCCAGTTGCATCAGTTCAATCTTCATCGTGGATCCTTTGAAGTGTCGGCAGGTCTCCGGACGCCACATGGGTGTCACCCGCCAGGGCTGGTGGCGAGTATGGAGGGGATGCAGCCGCGCGGTAATCACTGCAAAGGAGTACCCCGCCAGGGTTAGCTGGCGGGACAAGGCAACAGAAGACTGGCGGGGTCAGGCGTTACCCAGCGACTGGCGGGAAGCCCGCGCAGCCTTCAGCGCGCGCCAGGTCCAGAGCGCGCCGCACAGGTCCGGCAAGGCCAGCAGCAACAGCACCGGCGACACCAGCCCGGCGGCGACGAAGGCGGCAAAAAACACCGGCACCGACAGACGGATCGCCACCGTCAGGGCCATCAACTCGCGCCGCTCGGTGTAGCCGGCCCAGACGTAATAGACGCCCAGGTACAAGGCCAACTGGCCCATCACCCGGATCCACACCTCATCGGTCAGGGCGAAGCCGAACAACGGCAACAACAGGTTCGGCGCCAGCACCAACGCGGCGCCCAGCAACAACATGTACAGGCCGAACACAAACACGCTCTTGCCCGGATGGCTCATGGTTTCACTCCTTGGGGGTGCAAGGTGAGGCGATAGGCCTCGGCATCGAAATAACGGGTCTGCTGGCGGAACTGCCAGCTGAACCCTGGCCACAGGGCGACGTTGCGCCCGCTGCTGGGGTCCATGTACCAGCTCTGGCAATGGCCGACGCTCCATACCGCGCCGCGCAGCCGGTGGCGCAGGCCCTGGTTGAAACGCGCCTGGGCCTGCGGGTCGACATCGACACTGGTCACGCCCAGGCGTTGCAGGGTGTCCAGGGCGCCGAGGATGTAGGCGATCTGCGACTCGATCATGTAGACGATGGAGTTGTGCCCCAGGCCGGTGTTGGGCCCCATCAACAGGAACAGATTGGGAAAGCCGCTGACCGTGGTGCCCTTGTAGGCTTCGCTGCCCTGCTGCCAGGTGTTGACTATGTCCCCCCCGCCACGCCCGAGGATCATCCCCGCCGGGAATGGCGTGCGCGCCTTGAAGCCGGTGCCGAAGATCAGCGCATCCAGGGCATGGCGCTGGCCGTCGACGGTGATCAGCGCATCCTCGGTGACTTCACGGATGCCGCTGGTGACCAGCCGGGTATTGGCCTGGGCCAGCGCCGGAAAATAATCGTTGGACAGCAGGATGCGCTTGCAGCCGATGGCGTAGTCCGGGGTCAGGCGCCGGCGCAGTTCCGGGTCCTTGACCTGGCGCCGCAGCAGGTTGAGCGCCAGCCATTTGTGCAGAGCCATCAGCCGCGGGTTGAACACGAAACCCAATACCCGGGTTTCATGGGCGGTATAGATCAGCCCGCGCAACAGCCGCTGCACCGCGGGAAAACGCCGCAGCAGGCGCTGGGCGGTCGTGGAAAAGGCCCGGTCCGGCTTGGGGATGATCCACGGCGGCGTGCGCTGGAACACCGCCAGGCTGGCCACCTGCGGCTGGATCTGCGGCACGAACTGGATCGCCGAGGCGCCGGTGCCGATCACCCCCACCCGCTTGCCGGCCAGGACATAGTCATGGTCCCACTGCTGGGAATGAAAGACCCGGCCCTTGAAGCGCTCAAGCCCCGGCAGTCGGGGATAGTCCGGGGTCGACAAGGCCCCGGTGCCGGCCACCACCACCTGGGCAAAACGCACGCCGCCACGGGCATCCGTCACCTGCCACAGGGCGCGCTCTTCCAGCCAGCGCAAGCCGGTGACCGCGGTGTTGAAGCGACAGTGTTGCAGCACCTGATACTTGTCGGCGCAGTGCCGCAGGTAATCGCGGATCTCCGGCTGCGGCGAAAAGCGTCGCGACCAGTCGGGGTTGGGCTCGAAGGAAAACGAATAGAGGTGGGAAGGAATATCGCAGGCACAGCCGGGGTACTGATTGACCCACCAGGTGCCGCCGACGCCGGCTTCCTGTTCGAGGATCAGGAAGTCCTGTTCGCCGCGCTGGCGCAGGTTGATCGCCATGCCGATGCCGGAGAAGCCGGCGCCGATGATCACGACCCGATAGACCCGCGCGGGGTCGGCCTGCTCCTGAAGTAGCGCACTCATGTTCCTGACTCCTGGCGGCACAAACGCCGGGCGAGACCGCCCGCAGCGCATGCACGGCTGTTCATTCCGAAGTTCCGTGGATCGAGGATGGGCCGCTCACCGGCCCTGGCGGTTAGGTTGACGCTGCGTGCAGCCTGCTGGTCCGGTGCGCCAGGTTCTCCAGCGCCTGCGGATCGAGTTCGGCGGCGATCACCAGGGCCTGGCGGCGCAGGGTCTGCAGGGGCGTGCGGCGGCCGAATATACCGGTAAAGTGCATGAACATGCGCAGGCCGAAACCCAGCCCATCGCCCCTTTGCCGCGGCACCAGGTGCAGGTGGGCGTGGGGAATGTGCTGGTTGGTGGCCTTGCCGTCGTTGACGATCAGGTGCGTGCCTTCCACCCCGAAGCCGGCGCGCCGCTGGGCGGCGAGCAGGGTATCGAACACCTGGTACAGGTGCTGGCGGATGACCGTGGGCAGTTGCTCGAGTTTTTCCACATGGGCCAGCGGGATCAGCAGCAAGTGCCCCTGCCCCAGCGGATGCACATCCATGAAGGCCATGCAGTGGGTGTCGCGATAGACCAGGGCACTGGGCAATTCGCCGGCCGCGATCTGGCAGAAAATACAGGTCATCCGTGAATCCTCGGTGAGTGGCGCTCCTTCGGGCGCTGTAAATGTAGCTCACGCCGCTCGCCGAGGTTCGGCGCAAGTTGTTACCGGACGTCGCGCGAACATCCGCGCCAGCAGCCAGCGGTCGCGCAGGTAGGGCTTGTTGTCCAGCAGCGCCGCCAGCCGCGGCAGGTTGACGAAGGGCACGCCGGGGTAGATGTGATGCTCGACGTGGTAGTTGATATTGGCCCACAACAGGCCGATCAGCCGGTCGCTGACGGTCACGGTGTTCTTCGCCAGGTCCAGGCGCTGCGGGTCGCCAACCGCCAGGGTGGCCATGGGGAAGTGCTCATAGCCCCGGGAAATCGGGTTGATCACCAGCGCCAGCAACAGCAGCGGCACGATGAAAATCAGCACGAATTGCAGCATCAGCCCCTGGCTGTAGCACCAGGCGCCGATCGCCGCCATCGACAGCAGATTGAACGCCAGCTCGCGCAGCACCCGGTTGCGCACCGCCTTGCCGTAGCGCACCAGGGAAAAGTAGATGAAGCGCGGCACGAACACGGCGATGCGCAGGAACATCCACTTCACCCCGCCGGTGTAGTTCCAGTCGTCGGGGTCCTTGTCCGGGTCGCCCAGGTAGCGGTGATGGTATTTGTGGCACTCGGTGAAGGAGGAAAACGGGAACACGATGAACCAGGCCATGAAGCGCCCGACCCACAGGTTCAGCGCCGCCGAACGAAAACCGCTGGCATGCCCGCAATCGTGCTGCAGCACGGTGAAGGCATGCAGCTGGTTGCCCAGCACCAGCACCGCCAGCGCCAGGCCCCAGGGGTTGTCGCCGAGCAGGATGTACAGCGCCGCCGCGCACCAGACCAGCACATGCAGTACCGACCAGAGCACGAACTTCAGCGGCTGCGGCTGCATCAGTGCCTGCAGCTGGGCCTGGCGCTCGCGGTCGACCCGCAGTTCGGCGCGCTTGGCCAGCCGCAGTTCGTCCTCGGCGGCGTGGTGGGTTGAATGATTCATGAATTGACCTTCCTCTGTCTGTATCGCTAATCGACTTGCAGGCGCACGTCGTCCGTCAATGGATAGCCCACGCACAACAGTGCCTGGCCCCGGTTCAGTTCGTCCGCCGACAGCCCATGGTCCTCGCGCATGCGTACCTGCCCCGCCAGCCGGGTGCAGACGCAGGCCGTGCAGAAACCGCTGCGGCAGGAAAACGGTGGCTGCACGCCGCTGGCCAGGGCCGCGTCGAGCAGGGTCTGGCCCGGGGCGACCGTGAAACTGAACGCCTGGCCCTGCATCAGCAGTTCCACGCGTTTTTCCGTGTCGCCACTGGCCACTGGCGCCTTGGCCGGGGTGAAACGCTCCTGGTGCACGCTTTCCGGGGCGATGCCCAGGGTCTCCAGGGCGGCGGTCACCTCGTCCATCATGCCGCTGGGGCCACAGCTGTAGTATTCGCGGGCTTGCGGGCCGGGCAGCGCGCCGAGAATGTCGATCACCCGCTGCCGGGTCAGGCGTCCTTCGTGGGCCCCCGGGGTGTCTGGCCGCGACAGCACATGCACCAGTTGCAAGCGCTCGCCGAAGGTCTGGCGCAGCTGGTCGAGCTTGTCGCGGAAGATCACCGACTCCTGATTGCGGTTGCCGTAGATCAGCGACACCTGGGCATCCGGCTCGAAGTGCAGCGCCGACTTGAGGATCGAGAAGATCGGCGTGATCCCGCTGCCCGCCGCCAGCAGCACCAGGTGCCGCCCCCGGCCCGGCTGCGGGGCGAAGGTGAAGCGGCCGTGGGTGCCGAGGGTCTGCACCGCGTCGCCGGCGCTCAGCTCCTGCACCAGGCGGTTGGAAACCTTGCCGCCGGCCACGCGCTTGACGGTGATCGACAGGGTCTTGTCCAGCCCCGGCGTGCTGCTGATGGAATAGGCGCGGCAGCCCTTGGCGCCGTCGACGTCGACCTCCAGGGTCAGGTACTGCCCGGCGCTGTAGCGGACTTTGCGCAGCAGCGGCTGCTTGAGGTGAATGGTCACCGCATCGTCGGTTTCCCGTTCGATGGCGGCGACTTTCAAGGTCAGGGGACGGTTCATGGCTGGCCCAGGGCGCTGTGCGCGGGGGTGGGTTCGTCGGCGTTGCGCGGTGTGGCGAGGCGCCGTTGATGGGCATGTTCATGGGCCGCGATGGGCGCCGGCAGCACCCGGAATTGCAGCAGGCGGACTTTCTCTGCGTGGTCCAGCGGCTGCCACCAGTCGAGCTTGTCCGCCAGCGCATCGAAGCGGCGCAGCATCAGCAGCACGAACAGGCCGAATACGCTGAGGTCGCGAAACACCATGGAACCTGCGGCCGCCAGTTCCGGCTTGAGCCGCTCGAACAGCGCCGGGCTCTCCGACCAGTGGCCGACGGACCAGTGATGGTGGCAGGCGTGGTAACCCTCGTTGAGGATATTCACCGGTGTTTCCAGCAGGGTCACGGTGTTGTACATCCAGTCCTTGGGGTCTTGCTGGCCGCCGTAGAAGGCGTGCTGGCTCCAGTGGATGACGCCCATCAGGAAGTTGCTCGCGCACCAGGGCACCAGCATGTAGAGCACGGCGATCGGCAGGCTGTAGCACGCCAGTGCGACGAACAGCCCGACATGCACCAGGTTGCCCATGACCATGGCCCGGGCCTGGCTGCGCTTGTGTTTGCTCTTGAAGTACAGCCAGGGCGAAACCATGAACTGCTGGTACATCACCTCGCGCACCATATACACGGCGAAATCCCAGGCGCTGGCATGGTCGTAGCGCGCGGTGGCGTAGACATCCAGCGGCCCGGCGTTTTCCCGGTGATGCTGTTGCAGGTGCGCCGCCGCATGGGGGATCAGGCCCATGGGAATGGCGAAGAACATGTACAGGAAGGAATTGCCGACCCAGCGATCGAGCAGGCTCGAACGCTTGAAGATACCGCCGGGCACATGGCCTTCCTGATGCATGGCGCTGAAGGAGCGGACAAAGCCGCGAATGTTCGGCCCATAGACGAAGGCGTAGAACAGCAGCACCAGCAGCCAGGAGATTTCCTTGAGCCACAGCTGGGCGATGAACACCGGCCCGGCGGTCAGGCCCAGGCTGATGGCGGCGGCCAGGATCGGCTCGTCCCGCGGGTCCTTGAGCAAGCGGTCGGCCAGGGGTTGCAACAAGCGGTGATAGCTCGTCACCAGCCAGTTGCCCAGGGCCTTCATGCCCGGCAGCCACGACAACGACCGGCGCCCGGCCTGCAAGGTGCATGACAGGGCCAGAATCACAGCGATGGCCGCGGTGTTGAACACCAGCAGCAGGCTGAACAGCGGAATAGCCAGGCAGTGAAACCCGCGACCGACATTGGCCGGGCGCGGCGGATAGAGAAAATCGCTACTCATGCTTCTACTCCATTAGGCATGTTGCCGAGGCCGGAGCGGCGCCAGGGGCGCCGAAGCTCCGACTGCGGTAGCAGGCGAATCAGGCGCTGTAGGACTCGCGCAGGAACTGCGCCAGCAAGGGCGTGGCGGCACTACGGGAGATCGGGTGGAAGCCGATCGCCCGGGAGGCCGCCAGCAGATAGGCCACTTCGTCGGAGGCGATGAACGCCATGCCACCCAACAGCTCGACGCTGAGGTTGGTCGCCCGCTCGATCGCCGCCTGCACCAGGAAGCGCGTGCACAGCGCCTTGTGGTAGGTGTTCATCGGCGCATCCTGTTGCGCCTGCAGTTCGCCGGCGGTGCCGAGCAGCGCCTGATGGGCGCCCTCCAGCTCGATGCACAGCAGGGCCAGTTGCGCGGGGTCGGCGAAGGGCTTTCTCAGCAACCGGTCGACCAGCGCCGAAGCCACGCCCAGGTAGCTGCCGCCGACCATCAGCTGGAACCAGCTCAGGCCGTTGAGCGAGGTTTCCATGGCGGTGGCGGCCACTTCTTCGCTGTCGGCGCCGTCGGCCAGCAGCATGCGCTCGCTGGGCACGAACACGCCGTTGAACACCAGTTCGTTGCTGTCGGTGGCACGCAGTACCGTGGCGTTCCAGAAGGGTTCGCGGGTGATCGTGCTGCCATCGGCAAAGACCACGGCAAAGCCCTGGCTGACGCTGCCGTCGTCCTGTTCACAGGCGACGCCGACCACGATCACGTCCATGTGGTGGCTCATGGTGCAGGGCTTCTTGCTGCCGTCGAGGACAAAACCGCCCTTCACCGGCCGCGCCTTGACGCTGCGATTGAAGATCTCCGAGCCCGGCTTGCCCTCGGCGAAGGCCGAGGCGATCAGCAGCTGGTTCTGGGTGATGCCCCACAGCAGCTCTTCCGCCGCCGGGATCAACCCGCCCAGTTGCACGATGGTGGCGATGGTGTGGTGATGCATGGTCATCATCACCGCCAGGGATGGGCACAGCGAACCGATGGCGCGCAGGATCTCCACGGTTTCCTCCGGCGAGGCGCCGAGGCCGCCGTAGGTCTCGGGGATGATCAGGCCGGCGGCGCGGTAGTCGCGAAACAGCCCGCAGAGCACGGCCGGGTCGGCTTGCTCCAGGGCCATCAGGCCGCGCTCCCGGAGGGCGGCGAGCAGGCCCGGCAGGTACTTCTCGGTGGCGTTGCGGGCGTTGTGCATCGACATGGTGTGGACTCCTTTCTCGTTGTCAGGGTTAACCGGCTTTTTCGATCAACTGCTCCACCGCGGGGGCGAAACCGAAGGCTCGGGCCAGGTCGAAGATCGCTTCGGCATCCTCCAGTGGAGGACGCTTGCCGATGCTGTAGTCGCGCTGCAGGCCGGCCATGGTCAGGACCATGGTTTCGGCCAGGCAGCTGAAGGTCACGCCCGTGGGCAGACCGGTGAGGTTCTGTTGGCCGAAACGCTGGCTGCGGTCGGGCAGATGGATCAGGCCGCCTTCGATCACCGTGACGTCCGGGCGCAGTGCCAGAGTGACGTGGCCGATGTCCGGCGGCTGCGCGCAGTCGCAGATGATCGCGTTCTGATGCAGCACCAGCGGGTCGATAAAGGCCGAGCCATTGGAGGTGGCCGAGAGCACGGTTTCCAGGCGCGGCAGCCAGTGGCCCAGGTCCGCGGTGATCACCAGCGGCGGCTGCACCTGCGGCTTGCCCTGGGCCAGGGCATCGACGCTGTCGAACAGCGTGCGCAATTGCTCCTCGTCGCCAAGGTCGCGATCCAGCAGTTGCTCGACGCTGGCCAGGCTCGGCAGGAGCAGCACCAGGGTCTTGGCGATGCCGCTGCTGTGGCCGCCCTGGATCTGCAGCAAGGCATCGCGATACAACTCGCCGGCCACCAGCCGCAGCTCGTCCATGGCGCCCCGATTGGCCCCATTGCCGAGCAAGACCAGGTGCTCGCAGAAGCGCCCCAGGCGCAGGCTGGCCAGGCGCCCCACCGAACCGTAGGCACCGATCACCCCGGTCAGGCGCTTGGCCAGCGGCGCACCGCGGTTGGCGCAAGTGCTCAGCAGCGCATCGACACCGACCATGGCCGTCAGGCTGTTGCCGGTGGTGGTATGGAACCGCTCGTTGATGACATCCACGCCGGCACTGGAAATCACCGAGGTGTAGGCCCCCAGCCCGACGAAATCCACCTCCAGCTCGGCGACGCTGTCCAGGTAGTTGGCCAGCAGCTTGCGCCGCTTGCCCAGGCTCAGGCGCATCAGGTCGCGCGGTTGCAGCAGGCTGCCGACCAGCCAGCCTTCGACGTAGTCGCCGGCATCGTTGTAGACCCGGCGGGCGTGATAGGACACCCCGGCGTCGAGGTCGGGCTTGGCCCATTCGGAGAAGTCGTCGAGCCAGCCCTGCATAAAGGTTTTTTCCGCCGCCGACAGCCCCAGGCCGTCCACCACGCTGTCGCCGTTGACGCTCTCGGCGGTGGTCGGGTGCAGCAGGAAGGCGAAGCGCCCCAGGCAACGCCCGCTGCTGCGTGGTTTGCCCGCTGCGATCCAGGGGCTCAGGGCCCCCCGGGGCCCGGCATAACCGTGGGCTTCGAGAATCAAGCGGTGTTGCTGGTTATGCACCACCAGTTCCGCCACCGCCTTGAGGCCTTCGAGCAGCAGGTCGATATCGGCGCGCTCGATGCACAGCGGCGGCTGGATGCGCAGCACATTGCCTTCGGTGAGGGTCGGCAGGCAGTACACGCCATGCCGGCTTTTCAGGTAGCCGCAGACGATCGGCACCAGGGCGCCGAAAGCGCTGGCCAGGGACAGCGTATACAGGCGCTCGCCGCTCCAGCGCCGAAACTTCAGGCCGAGCATCAGGCCGCGGCCGTCGAGGCTGTGGAACACCTCGGGATAGTCCTGCACCAGCCGCGACAGCCCGGCGTACAGGTAGGCGCCCTGCTCCGCCGCATGCTTGAGCTGGGCGCCGTCGTTGGCGGTGAGCTGGTCGAGCACGGCCAGGCCGATGGCGGCGCTGAAGCCGTTCACGGCGAAGGTAGAACTGTGGTGCCGGTCGAAATCGCGGCTCCAGCACTGCTCGCCGTAGATGCACGCGCCGATGGCCGCGACGCCGCCGCCCAAGGCCTTGGCCAACAGCACCACGTCCGGTTCCAGACCGTGGGCGGTGGCGGCGAACAGCTCGCCGGTACGGCCCAGGCCGGTCTGGATCTCGTCGAGCACGAACAGGGTGCCGTATTGGCGACAGAGGTTCTGCGCCGCCAGCAGGTAGCCTGGCGGCGGGGTGATCATGCCCGCCTCGCCCTGCACCGCCTCGACGAAAAAGGCCGCGGCGCGCCGGGTTTTCAGCAGCGCCTCGAGGGCCTCCAGGTCGCCATAGGGCACATGGCTGAAACCGTCGGCGCGGATCTGGAACGGCTCGCGGTAAGTGGCCTTGCCGGTGACCCCGACCGCGCCCTGGGTCTTGCCGTGAAAACCGGTCAGGGTGCCGATCACCAGCTCACGCTGGGTCGCGGCGCGACACAGCTTGATCGCCGCTTCGACGGTTTCCGCGCCGCTGGTGGTGAAGGTCACCTTCGAGTGGGTACCCGGCGCCAGCTCGATCAGGCGTCGCGCCAGTTCTTCGGCGCCGGGGTTGATCAGCGGCTGGACCAGCGAGGCCTGGCCGCTGGCGAGAAAGGTGTGGATCGCCTCAGTAATAGGCGCCGCGCCATAACCGAAGGGCACCGCGCCGAACTGGCCGACGAAATCGATCAGGGTCTGGCCGCTGGCGGTTTCGATGCGGGTGCCCTGGGCGCGCACCACGGTCTCGTTGAGGCCGACGAATTCCAGCAGTTCCTGGCGGGTGATATTGAGCAATGAATCAGCCATGACTGACCTCCCTCACTGCGCCGAACGCGCCCTGGTTGATGACGCCGTACAGGTGCTGGCTGACCTTGCTCACGGTGTCGTGCAGGTAGGCCAGCTCAGGGTCCAGGGAGATGCCGAAACGGTCCTCGAACTCGGCGGACAGGCCGACGATCAGCACCGAGTCGACGCCCATCTCGTGGAACGAGCGCTCGACGTCCAGCGACCCGGAATCGACCTCCAGCAGGCTGGCCAGGGTTTCGGTCACGGCAAAGGTTATTTCGTCTATGTGCACAGTCGCCTCCCAGCGTATTTCGCTTCCTTTGCATGGCCGTTGGCCCGCGCCAACCGCGTGGTGAAACCAGCGGATCAACGCTTGGGCAGGCGTCATGATGCAAACGCGTGTTGAGTGTGGATAACCCGACGGAGCAGGCTATTTGCTACACCCCGATGCTCGGCGTCATGCCGGTTCAGCTCAATACTCCGTAAGGAGTAGCGAGCCCTGTAGCCGCTGCCGCAGGCTGCGATAGGACCGAAGGTCCTCCAGCGGTCTCAAGATCCCTGCGCCTGCTGCGCAGTCGATCGCAGCCTCGCAAGCTCGGCAGCGGCTACAAGGTTTAGCGCCGACCGGTAGGTCGCGCATGGCGCAGCTTTGGCTTTTGATCTACCCGCCCCATCGGGAGGCCGAGCGGAGGCGTTCATCAGGGGGATGGCGCGCAGCGCCCCTCGACGCAGTCGAGGACATCGTATGGAGGTCGAAGCGAAGCCGACCGGAGTCGATGCCCCCTGATGGACGCCGGAGCGAGGGAACCTGAGCGCAACGAAGGCCGTACGCAGGGGCGAGACCTTTTGGTTACTTTTGGCTGGGCCGGCATTCCGGGCGTTTGCCAAAAGTGACCCGCCGTAAGGGCGGAACCGCCAGCAACCGTTACCGCAGAAATGGATATGTACACCGACCAACATCCCCAGCGAGGCCACCATCGTCATCGCGGGCAAGCCTCGCTCCTACAGAAGCCTTCCCCTGCCGCCAGCCAAGAATGGATATGTACCCCGTCCAAAACAAGCAGCGAAACCACCGCCGCCATCGTGGCCAATCGAGCGTCGACCGGCCGCTCCTACAGAGGCGCAGGCGACGCCGAAGCACTGACCCCCGTCAGCACTGTGGAAGGGTTACCGGATGAAAGACAGGCAGGCAGCACTCACTCGTCGCAGAACAACGCCGCGATCTGCGCCCGACTCGACGCCTGGAGTTTAGAGAAGATGTTCTGCAGATGGGTTTTCACGGTCTTGTCGCTGATGCCGAGGATCTGGCCAATCTCCCAGTTGGTCTTGCCTCGGGCCACCCAGTGCGAAATCTCCGCTTCGCGGCTGGACAGGATGGACAACAGTTGATGGTTCGGCCCCGGGTTGTGGCGCAACAGCTTGCTGCCCAGCGCCCGGTTCAGGGCAATGTGCAGGTACGGGGCGAAGACCATCATGCGCATTTTGCTTTCATGGGCCACGGTGGCCGAGATGTTGTGAAAGAAGTAGCCGGTGAAGGTGTTGCGGTGCAATCCGGGCAGCAGGGTCCAGCCCAGGTTGCGTATGCCGTGTTCGCGAAAGATCTTCGCCCACACCTGGTCCTGCGAGTTGCCCAGGCGCTCCAGGGTGGTGAACTTGGGGCGCCCGCAATGCTCGATGGGGTCGATGCCCAGCGGCGGAATCATGCCGTCGCGACCGACGATGGCCTTGATCAGGTCATCGGAGACGCTGTCCGGATGAATCAGGTGCGAAAAGAACACCCGGTGCGCGCGGACCCGGCCGCTGGCGAACACGAAGTTCTCACAGGGCAGGATCTGCGGCAGCGCCAGCTGGGTCTGCTGCGTCAGCTCGGCGATGCTGCGCGCCGAGGTGATGGAGTTGAGCACGCTGGTCAGTTGCAGCCGTTGCTGGCTGTCGGTGGGCGGCAACGACAGCACCGACCGCGGGCGGCTGGCCAGTTCCAGCCGCGGTTCGCAGAAGGCCGGCTGGGCGAACAGCAACGCCGCGGGCTTGGGCGCATGCACCGGGCCGATCGATAGACTGGTCATGCTTCCACGACCTGGCTGTCGACGGTGATGCCACGCAATACCCGGCCGTTGCTCTCCACCGCGACCACCGACTTGTCCAGCGGGTGGACTTCGGCCGGCGCGGCATCATCGAGTGCCGCCAGCCAGGGAGCGAACTGCTTGCGGCACTCCTGGCGCTTGATCTTGCCGCTGGAGGTACGCGGCAACGACCCGCCGAACACCAGCAACAGCACCGGCCGCGCCAGTTGGTGCTGTTGCCACAGCCGCGCTTTCAAGTCGCTGAACAGCTGTGGCAGGTCGAGGCTGCGCAAGGCACGCCGTTCGATTTCCTGGGCGATCACCACCTGCTCGCTGTCGCCGGTCTCGATGCTGAAGGCCGCGGTGCCATCCGGGCGAAAGCTGTCATGGGTGCGCAGCACGGTGTTCTCGATATCACCAGGGTGATGGTTGACGCCATTGACGATGATCAGGTCCTTGAGCCGCCCGGTGACGAACAGCTCGCCGTCGAGCAGGAAGCCCAGGTCGCCGGTGCGAAAGTAGCGCGACCAGCCGAGCGCCGGCGGGGCCGGGCGAAAGGCCGCGGCGGTGCTCTCCGGGCGCTGCCAGTAACCGCTGGCGACGCTGTCGCCGAGGATGCAGATCTCCCCGACCCGCCCGTCTTCCAGCGGCTGCTCGGTGTGCGGGTCGCAGATGAACGGACCCTGCCCGGGGATGCCGCGGCCGCTGCTGACCAGAGTGCGCAGGCGCAACTCGGCGTCGCTGCCCGGGCCTTCATGCAGGCATGCCACATTGTCCTCCAGCAAGCCGGCATGGAACTGACGGATCACCGGCTCGCGCTTGCTGCCGCCGGCGCTGACCATCAGCGTGCCTTCGGCCAGCCCGTAGCAGGGAAAGGCCGAGGTGCTGGCAAAACCGGCGCGGGCGAAACGCTCATGGAAGGCGGCAATGGTCTGCGCCCGCACATGCTCGGCGCCGTTGAACGCCACCTCCCAGCTGCTCAGGTCGAGGCCGGCCAGCTCTTCGTCCTTGATCTTGCGCAGGCACAATTCATAGGCGAAATTCGGCCCGCCGCTGACGGTGCCGCGGTAGGTGCTGATGGCCTGCAACCAGCGCAGCGGCCGTTGCAGGAAGTGGATCGGCGCCAGCAAGGTCGAGCCGAAGCCGACGAACAAGGATTGCAGGATGCCGCCGATCAGCCCCATGTCGTGATACGGCGGCAGCCAGCTGACCAGGTGGCTGTCCTTGTGGGTCAAAAAACCGCGGCTGATGCTGCGCGAATTGTGAATCAGGTTGCCGTGGGTCACCGCCACTCCTTTGGGAATCCCGGTGGAGCCGGAGGTGTATTGCAAAAAGGCGATATCGTCCCGGGTTACCGGGACGGCCCGCCACTCGCTGGCCAGGGCCAGATCGAGACTCGCCATGTCCAGCACCCGCGGACTCTGCGCCTGCCCCAGCCGGGCCCGGATGGTCGGGACATCCTCGCCACTGGCCAGTGCCGCCGTCGGCTGGCAGTCGTCGATGATGCCGTCCAGCCGGTCCAGGGTCTTGGTCGCCCCCGGCGGGTAGGCCGGCACCGCCACCAGCCCGGCATACAGACAGCCCATGAAGGCGATCACATAGTCCAGGCCTGGCTTGAGCAGGATCAGCACCCTGTCCCCCGCCTGGCAATGCCCCTGCAGCCGGACCGCCGCCGCTCGGGCCGCGCGGTCCAGTTCAGAGAAGGTGATCAGGGTTTCTTCGTCTCGCCCGTTGTGCAGAAAACGATAGGCCAATCGGTCCGGGATCGTATGGGCGTGAAGCTGCAGACATTCCGAAAAATTCGCATACGGAACGTCGCTATCGTGGTCGTTCGTAGTCATTATTTTGTGTCCAGGCAGCCGTACTTAGCCATCTCCCGCAAGGCCCGAAATCTGCGGCCTTGCGCATCCATTACGCTTGATCATCCTCTGGGAGCGCGCAGTCGAAGTTAATACTCCGAACGGCGTATACCCGCAATTTCCGCCCCCGGCGCATATTCGCCTCACAGCTCGATGCATGCATGGCTTTTTGCCATATCACTTGCAGTCATCAGCTTTTTTCAAGGATGTGAAGCCGATATATCCAGGCCCGTGCAAGCCGGGCCTGTGCAACCGGCCATGCCATCAAACCCAGGCCGGAGCGGGAGCGCCCCGGTATCGCCAGCAGCGTGCGCAGCACGGGAGAACAGGATGTCTTTTAGCGAATACGCCACCTTCGATGCGGTCGGCCTGGCCGATCTGGTCAGGACCGGGCAGGTACGCCCCTCCGAACTGCTGGAGGAAGCCATACGCCGCATCGAAGCCTTCAACCCGGCGGTCAACGCCGTGGTCTACAAAGCCTACGACAAGGCCCGGGCGCAGGCCGCCGCACAAGACAAGGCGCCGCCGACCGGCGCGCTGCACGGTGTGCCGTTCCTGCTCAAGGACATCCTCGGCGACTGCCAGGACCTGCCTTCGACCCTCGCCTCGCGCATGCTGCAAGCGCGGGTCATGCCCCAGGACTGTGAGCTGGTGAAGCGCTTTCGCCAGGCCGGACTGGTGTTCGTCGGCAAGACCAACGCCCCGGAGTTCGGCATTCTGCCCACCACCGAAGGCGCCTTCCATGGCCCGGCGCGCAACCCGTGGAACCTGGAGTATTCCACTGGCGGCTCCAGTGGCGGCGCGGCCGCCGCGGTGGCCACCGGCATGGTCCCGGCGGCCCATGGCAACGACGGCGGCGGCTCGATCCGCATTCCCGCGTCCTGCTGCGGCCTGGTCGGCCTCAAGCCGACCCGGGCGCGCAACTCCCTGGCCCCGGACTTCGGCGAGCTGCTCAGCGGCCTGCTGGACGAACATGTGCTGACCCGCAGCGTGCGCGACAGCGCCGCCCTGCTCGATGCCACCCATGGCGTGGTGCCGGGCGACCCGTATCGCGCGCCGCCGATGCAGGGGCGTTTTCTCGACCAGCTCGGCCGCGAACCGGGGCGCCTGCGCATCGCCTATTCCAGTACCGACCCGGCCGGGCGGCCGCTGCACCCCGACTGCATCGCGGCGGTGGAAAGCACCGCGCGCCTGCTCGAATCCCTCGGCCACCATGTGGAAGAAGCGGCGCCGCAGCTGGACCTGCAAAGCTTCGCCGAAGCCTTCAGCGCCCTGTGGTTCTCCGGCATTGCCTTCGCCGTGGAACTGATGAGCCTGCAACTGGGACGCGGCCCGTTGCCCGGCGAGCTGGAAAACCTGACCCAGGCCGTGCATCAACGCGGCCTTGGCGTCAGCGCGGTGGAGTACCAGATGTCCGAGCTGGTGTTGCAGCAGGTAGGTCGGGAAATGGCGCGTTTCCACCAGACCTACGACTGCTGGCTGACCCCGACCCTGGCCCGGCCGCCGCTGCGCAACGGCGTGGTGGATATCCATTCCAGCGACCTGGAAAGCACCTACGGCCCGCTGATCGACTACAGCCCGTTCACTGCCATCCATAACGCCTCGGGGCAACCGGCGATTTCCTTGCCGTTGCACTGGAACGCCGAGGGCCTGCCGATCGGCCTGATGCTCAGCGCGGCCTTTGGCGAGGAAGGCCTGTTGTTCCGCCTGGCCGGCCAGTTGGAACAGGCATGCCCGTGGAAGGACCGGCGGCCACAGTTGTTCATGCAGCACAGCCCCGACGAAGCGGTTATCGGCTAAGGAGAGCACCGAGCATGCGCACGCTGGACACCTCGACCGCCTCTGCTTGTTGCCGCGCCGGCGCAGGCCAAGAACCGCACCAGCCGGGGGCCATCCCCTGGCCCACCGACGGCCTGGACCGCGAGCAGCTGGCGCGTTATGGCAAAGAGCTGATTCGCCAGACCCTGCCCTTCACCGTGGAAAACCGCCGCCTGAGCTGGTGGCATTTCTACTCGACGCTGCTGGTGATCGGGCTGTTCGGCGCGGCCGTGGCCCTGCCGCTGTGGTGGCCGCTGCGCCTGGGTTGCAGTGTGCTGCTGGGCTTGTCCCTGGTGCGCATGTTCGTGCTGTACCACGACTACATGCACGGTGCGATCCTCAAGGGCTCGCGTTTTGCCGAGGTGTTTTTCAAGACCTTCGGCCTGCTGCTGATGGCCCCGCCGACACTGTGGAAGCAGTCCCACGATTACCACCACGGGCACAGCTGCCAGTATGTCGGCGCGCAGAAAAACCGCCTGCCGCTGCTCTCTACTCACACTGACCTGGGCACCTTTCCCCTGCTGTCCACCGAGGAATATGCCCGCGCCGGGCGCCTCAAGCGCTTGCGCTACCGCGTCGCCCGACACCCGCTGATGATCCTGCTGGCGTCATTCAGTATCTTTATTTTCAGCATCTGCATGGTCTCGCTGATCACCCAGCCGCGGCATCGACTGTGGTCGCTGCTGGCCCTGGCGCTGAACCTGGCGAGCGCCGTCGCCCTGGCGCTGCTGGCGCCGGACATCCTGCTGTACGGGGTGCTGGTCCCCAGCCTGTCCGGCTCGGCGCTGGGCGCCTATATGTTCTACTGCCAGCACAACTTCCCCGGCGTGCGTTACCCCGAGCGCGCCGACTGGGACTACGCGGCCACCGCGGTGTTCTCCTCCAGCTACATGCGCACCGGCCCACTGATGGCCTGGTTCACCGCCAATATCGGCTACCACCATGTGCACCACGCCAACTCGGGCATCCCCTTCTACCGCCTGCCGCAAGCCATGGCGGCGATCCCGGCGCTGCAATCGCCGATCACCACCTCACTGCACCCACGGGATATCTACCGCTGCCTGCGGCTCAAGCTGTGGGACCCGGCGCGCCAGCGCATGGTCTCGTTCGCCGAGTTTCATCAGCAGGCGCGACGCTGAAGGAAATGAGACAGGAACGGCTGCCATGCGACGCCAAGCGTTGCCCGGTGAACGCTCGCCTGGGATGATCGGTGCCGGAATTTTCCCGTCGATCGCGGGTCAGTAGAGCCACGCCTTTTCGCACCGGTCCGTTGGTCCGTGACAATGGGGCCTCGGTCCCATAAATTAGGCGCCCTGAAAAGGCCCGGTGCTTTTCTAGCCTCATTTCCAGTTAAACGAAGTAGTGAAATATCAATGTCCGATTCCAATACAGAAGAATCCGTAAACGCCTTGTCGTCCAAAGCGGAATACGAAAACGCCATCAATCTTTCACAGCATGTCTCCCAGGCCAAGACCATCAGCGAGATGGTCCTCGACGCTTTCCAGTCCACCAAGGAAAGCGACCAGATCCGCGAATTGCGCGCCGAGATCCGCCAGGCTCACGACCGCTTCGACGACGACCGCGCCTATGAACTCATGGGCCAACTCAAACAGCTCAAGGACGCCGAGGCCGCCGACAGCGCCGCCCTGGAAGACCTGAGCAGCAAATTCCCGATCAGCCGCATCCTGTCCAGCTACAAGGATGACCCGAGCTTCCAGGAGCTGGTCTACGGCCTGGCGCTGAAGGTGCTGAACCAGACCCACCAGGCCATCAGCAGCCCGGGTGGCGGCAAGAGCAAGGCCTCGCGGGCCAAGAAGGAAATGGAAGTGTTCGCCATCAGCAAGGACGGCATCAGCGTCACCCTGCCGATCCGCCCGCGCTCCAAGGCCAACGTCGACCGTGAAGCCTTCGAGTTCCTCGGTTTCGCCTTTGTCGGCGAAGGCGACGAAGCGGAACTGGAAAGCGAAGTGTTCTTCGACAAGGACGGCAACGAACAGCCGGCCACGCGCAAGAACATCGTCACCGCGATCCAGCAGCAGACCGCGTTCGAAGGCTACAGCGCTCTACAACAGCAGTAACCCGTACCCGCGGGCTGGCTCGCGCAGACGGCGGATCGGGCAACAGTGCAGTGCGCCCTTCGCCGGCTGGCTCCTACGAATCAAAGGCCGGGGCCCCTCAGTTGCCCCGGTAATCGGCGATGGGATACATCGCGCACAAAGCCTCGGTCTGAAGACGGAACTGTTCCTGCAGCTCAGGCTCCAGGCGGTACTTCTGCTCGCTGAGGGGCGTCACCTTGTCCAGTATCCGGCAGACCAGTTCGACGACTTCACGACAGCCCTGGGGATCGATGTAGCGTTGGGCGATGGAGCCCGTGCCGATACACAAGCCATTGGCGACGAATGAGGATCGGGTTTCCCCCAGTGCGCGGTTTTTACTCACGATGATGCCGCATCGCTCCAGTGCCGAGGCGGCAATCGAACCGCTAACCCCACCACGCAGCCTGAGCAGAATCGTGTGGTTCTCCGTCCCCCCGCCCACGACTTCGTAGTCCTGCGCCATGAATGCGCTGGCCATTGCATCGGCCGTGCTGCGAATCCGTCCCATGTAGGCGTCGAACTCCGGGGTCATCGCGTAGCCCAGCGCAGCCGCCTTGGCGGCAATCATGTTGACCGCCGGCGAGCCCTGCATCCCGGGGAATACCGCTTGCTCAAGGACACGACTGAAGCTCGCCCTCAGGCCGGGAACCTTGGTGTCGGCGTCCCGGCCGGAAAGGATGAGGCCGCCACGCGGCCCCGCGAGTTGCTTGTGGGTACACGCGGTGGTGACGTGCGCCACGTCGATCGGGCTCGGATGTCGACCCGTTGCGACCAGCCCGGCGATAGAGGAGATATCCGCCAGCAGGATAGCCCCGGCCTCGTCGGCAATAGCGCGAAAGCGTTGGAAGTCCACGACCCGGGAATAGGCCGTCGCACCGCAGATGATGATGCGCGGACGATGGGCGAGCGCCAGATGGCGTACTTCTGCGTAATCGATCACGCCCTGCGATGTGGTGCCGTAGCGGATCGCCTTGTAGTGAGCGCCTGTGAATGCGACAGGGCTGCCGTGGGTCAGGTGCCCGCCATGATCGAGGGCCATGCCGAGAATGGTGTCCCCGGGCTCGAGCAGGGCAGCAAGCACCTGGTAGTTGGCGTTGGAGGCGGAATGCGACTGTACGCTGGCATATTGCGCCCCGAACAGCTCCCGCGCCCTGCGAATCGCCAGGGACTCGACCAGATCGACGTTCTCGCAGCCGACATGATGGCGCTTGCCTGGTATGCCCTCGGCGGTGACGTTGACCAGTGCCGAGGCAGACGCCGCGAGGATTCGAGGGTTGGCCGCGCAGGAAGATGAAACCAGGGACAGTGTGCGGTGTTGACGCCTGACTTCAGCGTCCAGGATCCCAGCCAGTTCGGCGTCTTCTGCCCGCAGATCCGCCAAACCTCGTCGCAGCAGGTCGGCCTGGTTCCTCAGTGGTGCTGTATAAGCTGCCATCGTTCGGTATTCCTTCCTTGTCATTTGCGTGCCACGAACGACAGCACGCTTCCTGATTTAACGTTCGCGAGCCGCTAATTAATCAAAGAATTAAACATTTTCCAAACAAAATGCTTCTTTTCCGAGAATCAGGAGGGGACAGCAGATTTGCGTTGCCGCCGAATATTCGTCAATCGAGGCCAGGGCACCGGACGTTTCGGGGCTTTATTGTCATGACTGGGACATGCAACACTTGCCGCCGCGGCGCCTCCGGTCCGGACCCTCCCGACAATTCCGAGCGCGCCCCATACCGACAGCGAAATATCCCAGGATGGATGCAGGCTGGCTAAAGGAGTGCTAGCGAGTTGGTACAGGCCACGAAAGAACCCGACAAGCTCTAGCCGCATCAATCCGACTGTTCTCACCTTTGGCGTCGAGCAGTTGAATGTCATGCACGGCACGCATTCCATGAAAGACCCTATGCGTGGCGACTATAAGGAAATGGTGAGCATTTGATGCACAGAAGAGAAAGAACAGAGTATTTGAAGAGCAACATCAAATACCTGATAAAAAGTCGCGGCGAGACGCAACTGTCTTTGTGCAATGCCAGCGGCCTGACCCGAACGACCATATACAACATCCTGGAAGGCAAGGTCAGCAACGTACAGCAATCCACCATTCGCAAAATCTCCGATTTCTTCGGTGTCTCCTATGAAGAAATAGAAACCGTCGATTTTGAAGAGAAGGAGATCATCGACAGCAGTATTTCCCCACAAGGAAACATGAACCCGGCGGCGGTTCCGATCCTCAAGGAAAGCCTGCTGATGATCAACATGGACAAACGGATTGGCGAACTGGCCATACTTCATCCACTGACCTATTACTTCGGCGCATCCTACAACTTGATAGCGGTGCTGCTCGAGAATGAGATCAAGGGCCTGTACGAGGCCGGTGACCTGTTGATCATTCAAAAGGGCACATCGACCGACGACAAGGAAAAACTGGTTTACGACAGGCAGACAAAAAAGCTGTTCATCATCAATGAGCCATGCTCCGACTCAGATCGAGTATTTGTGGTGGGTGACATCATCGAGGAGCGATTCAATGACAGCTTATGAAGGCGAACTCGAGAACAGCAAATACAAACTTCTGGGCTTTGAAAACAACAAGAACCTGGCCGTGATCATGATCATCGCCACAGGCAAAGTCATAAAGATCAAATTAAGCGAAGTGCTTAACAGCGAAATAATGGAAAACCTGAACAAAATGGAAGTTAAAAATATTTACAAGAAGCTCTACTCCCAAGGAGGAGCACTTACTGCATACGACCTGAATGACCGCCACGAAAGCTCATGGATGATTTATATCATCCTGAATCTACTGCTCTTTACATTTTATATATTCACCAGCATTGCCGCCACCAAGCCCATTTATCTTGAATCACTTGGCATCATTATCACTCCGGGCACCTTTCTTTACCCTCTGACCTTCCTGATCGTTGACCTGTTGAACGAAAACTTTGGCCTCAGGCTGGCAAGAAAAGCGATCTTCTTTGCCTTCGCCAGCAACGCCATGATTATCGTCCTTCTGTATGGCTCGACCTTTCTTCCCGGCCTGCCGGGCTGGAAGCTCGACACCCCGTACAACGACGTCATCATTCATGTGTCATCCGTGCTGGTGGCATCTTCGGTCTCGTTCCTGGTTTCGGAAAACATAAACTCTTACTTGCTATGCAAAATAAAAGAGCTGACCAACTCCAGATTCCTGTTCCTGCGGATATTCTTGAGCACGCTGTTCGCGGTCATTATTGACAGCTTCGTGTTTTGCTACATTGCCTTTTACGGCTCGATGGAGAACAACGACATCCTGAACATGATTTATGTGCAGATCGCGATCAAGGTATGTTTTGCCTTCTTCAACATCTTGCCTGCCTATGGCGCAAGGTCACTGTTCAAGAAATACATAACGGACAGCCAGGCAAAATAGTACGACCACGCTTGGCTCGAGCTGATGGATTCAACACTCATCCAGCAGGCAGATGCAGTGTTGAACTCCATTGAGACGGTCGATCAAGCCTTCATTGCAGGTTCATCTTGCTTCTCAAGCTGTTCATGACTTCTGCCTTGTTCCCCAGATATTCATTCAGCCCTCTGCTGCGAAGATTGCATGCATCGCAATTGGCACAGCCGCTGCCGATAACGCCGTTGTAGCAGGTCAGGGTCTGCTCGCGAACCAGGCTCAACTGATGGTGATGATCCGCCAGCGCCCAAGTCTCCGACTTGTTCAGCCACATCAGCGGAGTCTCAAGGCGCAGGCGGTATTCCATGCCCAACTCGACGGCCTTGTTCAAGGCCTTTACAAACTCGTCACGGCAATCGGGATAGCCGGAGAAGTCCGTTTCACATACCCCGGTAATGACCGTTTCAGCCTTTACCTGGTAGGCATAGATAGAGGCCAGGGTCAGAAACAGAATATTCCTTCCCGGTACGAAAGTGCTGGGCAGGCTTTCGCCCGAACTGTTCACCGTAGGAACCGGGATATTGTCCCGAGTGAGACTGCTGATCGCCAATTCATTGAGTAGCGAGGCATCCAGCACTTTGTGGACTGTCGCCCCCAATTGCTTCGCGAGTTGCTGCGCCACTTCGATTTCTGCGCGGTGGCGCTGACCGTAATCAAAGGTAATGCAGTGCACTTCATCATAGAGCGGCAATGCGTGGATCAGACAGGTCGTCGAGTCCTGCCCGCCACTGAATACGACAACAGCTTTTTTCTTCATCATTCTGCTTCCTGCATGAATAGAGTCATTTGAATATTTAAACAGCCCACTGACTGACACTCAATAAAAAAGCCCCGCGCTTCTCTCGAAGGCGGGGCTTTTTCATAGCGTTTGCAGCTTATGGCGCGTAGGTCAGCAGCAGCTCGCTCGGTACCTTGAAATCCAGGGACATCATCACGCTCAGCGCGGTGATGGTGAAGATCGAGAACACGAACAGCTTGCGCGCCCAGACGGTGTCGTCCACCGCCTTGTAGCCGGTCCAGGCCATGTACAGCCAGTACATGCCCATCGCGGCCGCGACGGCCAGGTAGCTCATGCCGGCATACCCGCTGAAGGTCAGCATCAGAGTCGCCACCAGGAACGCCAGGATGTAGAGCAGGATGTGCTTCTTGGCCACCAGGATGCCGCGCTTCACTGGCAGCACCGGAATCGATGCGGCCAGGTAATCGTTGAAGCGGAAGATCGCGATGGCATAGGAATGCGGCATCTGCCACAGGCTGAACATCACCAGCAGGGTCAGCGCGGCCATGTCGAAGCTGTTGCTCACGGCCACGTAGCCGATCACCGGCGGCATCGCCCCCGACAGGCTGCCCACCAGCGTGCCGTGCACCGACTTGCGCTTGAGGTACAGGCTGTAGAAGCCGACGTAGATGACGAAGCCGATCACGGCAAACAGCGCCGCCAGCGGATTGGCCACCTTGTACAACAACGCAACGCCGGCGACACCCAGGATGGTCGCGTAGACCAGTGCCACTTTCAGGGAGATCAGGCCCTGGACCAGCACACGGTTCTTGGTGCGTTCCATCTTCAGGTCGATGTCACGGTCGATGCAGTTGTTGAACACGCAACCGGAAGCCACCACCAGGGACGTGCCGATCATCGCGGCCAGGAAGATGGCCAGATCGACATGTCCCTTGGAGGCCAGGAAAAAACCGCCCGCCACAGAAAGCACGTTACCGAAAATGATCCCCGGTTTGGTGATTTGGATAAAGTGCTTGAGCGACATCGGGTCTTACCTCACTTCGCCATCATGTAGGTGTGGATGCTGAACATGATCCACAACGACAGACCAACCAGCAGGACGATCACCAGGGCAGCGAAGACGAACGCGATCACGTTGTTACGCTGGGCCTCGGAGCGGTCCAGGTGCAGGAAGTACACCAAGTGAACCAGGACCTGGATCACCGCGAAGGCGAGCACGATCATCAGGGTGATGGATTTCGGCAGGGTCGGGTACATCACCAGGCCGAACGGGATGATCGTCAGGATCACCGACAGGATGAAGCCGATGGCGTACGACTTTACGCTGCCGTGGCCCGCATCATGGCTGTCATGGGAGTGTGCATTAGCCATTACATAGTCCCCATCAGGTAAACAACGGTGAAGACGCAGATCCAGACCACGTCCAGGAAGTGCCAGAACAGGCTCAGGCAGCTCAGGCGGGTCTTGTTGGTTGCGGTCAGGCCGTGCTTGTTGACCTGATACATCATGATCGCCATCCAGATCAGGCCGGCGGTCACGTGCAGACCGTGGGTGCCGACCAGGGTGAAGAACCCGGACAGGAAGCCACTGCGGCTAGGGCCGTAGCCTTCGGAGATCAGCAGGTGGAACTCGTTGATCTCCATGCCGATGAAGCCCAGGCCGAACAGGAAGGTCAGGGCCAGCCAGCCCAGGACCTGCTTCTTGTTGCCCCGGAAGAACGCCAGCATGGCGAAGCCGTAGGTGATCGAACTGAACAGCAGCAAGGCGGTTTCGCCGAGCACGTAAGGCAGTTCGAAGATGTCGTGGCCCGACGGGCCACCCGCTACGTTATTTACCAGTACCGCGTACACCGCGAAGATCGACGCAAACAGAATGCAGTCGGTCATCAGGTAGAGCCAGAAACCGTATACGGTCATCTCGCCCGAGTCGTGGTGATGGTCATCGTGCCCATGGTCATCGACATGGGTGTGTCCAGCATTGGTCACTAAGTTCGACATGGTTTAAGCCTGTTCCAACGAGGTTTCTACACGGTTGGCCGGAATCTTCTTCTCGGCTACCAGGCGAGCGTGCTGCTCGGCTTCGATGCGTTCGATCACGTCGACCGGCACCATGTAGCCTTGATCATCGCGAGCCGCGTGGATCACGAAATAGATCACGGTACCGGCCAGGCTAGCGATCGCCAGCCACCAGATGTGCCAGATCATCGCGAAACCGAAGACGGTCAACAGAGCACCCATCACCAGGCCGGTGGCGGTGTTGTTCGGCATGTGGATCGGTTCATAGCGAGCAGGCTTCTGGTACGCGGTACCGTTTTCCTTGGCTTCGGTGAACGGGTCGATGCCATTGGCCTTCGGCAGTACGGCGAAGTTGTAGAACGGCGGTGGCGACGAAGTCGACCATTCCAGGGTGTGGGCATTCCACGGGTCGCCGGAAACAGTCTGGTTCTGCTTGCGATCACGCACGCTGACGTACAGCTGGATCAGCTGGCAGGCGATACCGATGGCGATCATCACCGCACCGAACATGGCGACGTACAGGTACGGCACCCACTCAGGGTTGGTCGTGGCGTTCAGACGACGGGTCATGCCCATGAAGCCCAGTGCATAGAGCGGCATGAACGCGACGAAGAAGCCCGAGATCCAGAACCAGAATGCAGCCTTGCCCCAGCCTTCGTGCAGCTTGAAGCCGAACGCTTTCGGGAAGTAGAAGCTGAAACCGGCGATGTAGCCGAACACGGCACCACCGATGATCACGTTGTGGAAGTGCGCGATCACGAACAGGCTGTTGTGCAGTACGAAGTCAGCACCCGGGATGGCCAGCAGTACGCCGGTCATGCCGCCGATGGCGAAGGTCACCATGAAGCCCAGGGTCCACAGGACCTGGCTGGTGATACGCAGACGGCCGTGGTAGATGGTGAACAGCCAGTTGAACAGCTTCACCCCCGTCGGGATGGAAATCAGCATGGTCGCCAGGCCGAAGAAGGCGTTGACGCTGGCCCCCGAACCCATGGTGAAGAAGTGGTGCAGCCAGACCATGAAGCCCAGTACCGAGATCGCGCCGGAAGCGTAGATCATCGAGTGGTGGCCGAACAGGCGCTTGCCCGAGAAGGTCGAGATGACTTCGGAGAAGATACCGAACGCCGGCAGGATCAGGATGTACACCTCAGGGTGACCCCAAGCCCAGAACAGGTTCACGTACATCATTGGATTGCCACCAAGTTCATTGGTGAAAATGTGGAAATCCATGTAACGGTCGAGGGTCAGCAGTGCCAGGGTAGCGGTCAGGATCGGGAACGAAGCCACGATCAGCACGTTGGCCCAGGTGCAGGTCCAGGTGAAGATCGGCATGTCCATCATCTTCATGCCAGGGGTACGCATTTTCAGCACGGTGGCCAGGAAGTTGACCCCCGTCAGCGTCGTCCCTAGCCCTGATAGCTGTAGCGCCCAGATGTAGTAGTCGACACCCACGCCCGGACTGTATTGCAGGCCCGACAGCGGCGGATAGGCAACCCAGCCGGTCTTGGCGAATTCGCCGACGCCCAGGGACAGGTTGATCAGCACGACGCCGGAAACCAGCAGCCAGAAGCTCAGGGAGTTGAGGAACGGATAGGCAACGTCACGCGCACCGATCTGCAGCGGCACTGCAAGGTTCATCAGGCCGGTGAAGAAAGGCATCGCCATGAAGATGATCATGATCACACCGTGGGCGGTGAAGATCTGGTCATAGTGTTCAGGAGGCAGGTAGCCCGGCGAACCCTCGGTGGCCATGGCCAGCTGGGTACGCATCATGATCGCGTCGGCGAAGCCGCGCAGGAGCATGACCATGGCGACGATGATGTACATCACGCCGATTTTCTTGTGGTCGACCGAAGTCAGCCATTCGGTCCATAGGTAGGACCATTTCTTGAAGTACGTGATACCCGCGACAAGCGCCAGACCACCGAGGATGATCATGGCAACGGTCACCATGACAATCGGCTCGTGGAACGGTATCGCGTCCAGACTTAATTTACCAAACATCGTTTACTCCTCTGCCCCAGCAGCTGAATGCGAGCTCATGTCAGTCCCTTCCACAGCGGCCACTTCTTTCTTCTCGTGCTTGACCGGTGCGCCTGGTTTCATGCCTTCATACTTGTCGACAATTTTCTGAAACAGGTCCGGCGTGTACGAGGAGTACAGCGCGACAGGGTTGTTCTGGCTTGGCTTGGCAAGGGCTTCGTATTCAGCTTGATCAAGCTGTTTAGGTGCGGCCTTGACTTCGGCTACCCAGGCGTCGAAATCTTCCTGGCTCGTCGAGATCGCTTTGAATTTCATGCCGGTGAAGCCAGCGCCACTGTAGTTAGCGGAGATGCCTTCCATTTCAGCTTTCTGGTTGGCGATCAGGTGCAGCTTGGTCTGCATGCCTGCCATCGCATAGATTTGGCCGCCCAGGGCTGGGATGAAGAACGAGTTCATCACAGCGTCGGAGGTGATCTTGAAGTTCAGCGGAGTGTGCTCCGGGAACCGGATCTGGTTAACAGTGGCGATACCCTGGTCCGGGTAGATGAACAGCCACTTCCAGTCCAGCGCGACCACTTCGATGTTGATCGGCTTGACGTCGGATTCCAGCGGACGATACGGGTCCAGCGCGTGGGTGGACTTGTAGGTCACATAACCCAGGGCAATGATGATGAGGATCGGGACCAGCCACACCGCGATTTCGATCTTGGTGGAGTGCGACCACTTGGGCGCGTAGGTCGCGTTGGTGTTGGACGCGCGGTATTTCCAGGCGAACGCGAAGGTCATCACGATCACCGGAATCACGACCAGCAGCATCAGCAGGGTAGCGGTGATGATCAGGTTTCGCTCATCCAGACCGACCTGTCCCTTCGGGTCGAGCAAGGTCCACTTGCAGCCTCCCAGCATTAACATCATGCCAAGCAGCGGCAAAAAGCCTAGTAATCGGGGGTACCTGTTTTTACTCATCTCACGACCTCTAAAGCAGCTTGCGCCATGCAGTTGGGTTTTGATCGCCAACACTTCACCGTGCCAAGGGTTGGCATTTTTTCTTCGATTGAATAAGGGCCTGCCCGACGCGTTACGCGTTGTTTGACAAATCCTGGGCTAGCAGTGAGTTCTTATTCGAATTCGTGGTCAAAGGCCTTTTACAGACCAATTCCATTTGGTGCGGATATTTGGAAGGTGCCGACACCTGGGGTCGCATGGAGCGTCCAACGCCCCTCGACCGCCGCCGTATGCTCAGGGGTGAGCAGCGCCGGAAATTCAGTGCGGGCGATTGTAGATATGTAGCGTTTTATAAACCATGTCTTATCCCGAAATAATTTTTATCGGCTCGCGCAACAATGCGTGGCGATTATTGCAACGGGTCGCGATCATATCGAGATTCATTCGCAATAAAAAGCCCCAAAAACACCTTCCAGCCAAGTCGAAAAAGGCGCCTTTCACCCGTACAAAATCCACCGATGGCATCGCGCTACCCCTTGTAAAACGAGGGCTGAACCGATTTATTTAGATAGCAGGCTATGCTTGCCTGGCCGTTCACCGCGCCGACACGAACTGACAGACTTTTTTCGCTCCTGGCGCAAGAAA
Organism: Pseudomonas sp. GW821-FHT09E12; assembly: GCF_059416085.1. Lineage (NCBI taxonomy): Bacteria > Pseudomonadati > Pseudomonadota > Gammaproteobacteria > Pseudomonadales > Pseudomonadaceae > Pseudomonas > Pseudomonas sp. GW821-FHT09E12. The sequence goes on from NZ_JBWKOM010000012.1 coordinate 50,570, forward strand.
AATCGTCTCGACGTCATCCTCTGAAACACAGCTGCGACATCACCATGTGACAACATGTCGCACTTTTATCGCGCATCCGATTGCCCCATATCACGCCCCCTTCACACATTGTCCTACACGCAAAAAAGCCCCGGCCCCGAACATCGGGACCGGGGCTTTTTGCGCCGGGTCAGGCGCTCTTGCGACGGTTACGAATGATGCCCAGCGGCACCAGCACCAGGGTCAGCACAAAGGCCACCAGCGCCCACTGCGCCAGGGACAGGCCCAGCACCGGCGGGTACGGCGTGGAGCAGAAACCATCGACCTGGAACCCCAGCGGGAAGACGGTCGCCAGCGGCAGGCTGTCGACGATCGGCTGCAACACATCGATGCCGCAACTGACCGCAGGATGGGCCTGGGTGTAGACGTGATGCCCCGCCACCGCCGCCCCGAACAGCGCGCTGATCACTACCAGCGCTTCCAGCACGGTGAGGCTGCGACGGCTGCGCATGGCCGCGCCGATGAAGGCGAAAATCGCGATCAGCAGAAACGCGTAGCGCTGCAGGATGCACAACGGGCACGGCGCCTCGCCCAGCACCACCTGCATGTACAGCGCGCCGCCGATCAGCGCCAGGCAGATAACCCCCAGCAACACCAGAAAACGTCGCTCGCGCCCCAAACGCAGTGTGTCGTCAGTCATCCTCAATTCCTTTCTGTCTGTGGCTCAACCCGACGGCAGCGTTTGCAACTGCTGCATCAGGCTGAGGTTGTCTTCGATATGCCAATTGGCGGTGATCCGGCCATCGGCGATCTGATAGATGTCGGTTGCCCGGAAGTCTACACGCTGACCATGACCTTTGAGTGCATTGAAGGTCCCGCTGAAGTGCCCGCGAAAATGCAGGTGCAGCACCACCCGATCCCCGGCCACGATCATCTGCTCGATGTCTGCGCTCAGGTCCGGCACCGCCGTGCGAAAGAACCGCGACGCCAGTAGCGGCCCCGTCGGCCCCTGGACCCGCCCTGCAGGCGGCGTCATATCGACGAAATTCTCCGCCAGCGCGGCCCTGGCCAGGCTTTCATCGCCGCTGTTCCAGAAACTGCCGTAGCGCCGCGCGGCCAGCTCCATGGCTTCACGCTGGGCCTTGGGCAGGCTCTGATCGGCGATCAGGGTCTGCGGTTGAAGCAAGGTCGGCTCGGCGAAAACCAGGGGACTGGCGAGCAGGGTTGCGGCCAGGGCGATGTGGGAAATGGCTGAGAGTTGCATGGGATGATCCTGATCAGTGCGAACGAGCGCCTATCATCAGCATCGGGGAATTAACGATAAACAGGTTAAGAACGGATTAACCTTTAAAGGATTTTTACGAGTGCGCCCCTGTAGCCGCTGGCGCAGCCTGCGATCGGTTGCGCAGCGACCGCCAGGCCTGAGCTCGCGGTTTGCCTGAGTACTCGGGGGAAAGCATTGCGAGCGCTGCACGCTCGATCGCAGGCTGCGCCAGCGGCTACAAAGAGGCCAGCCTCCGGGCGGAGGCTGGCCGGAGGGGTCACTCCAGCGCCGCGGCCGGGCCGAAGAACTCGTAGCGGCTTTGTTTTTCCGGTACGCCCAGGGCCTTGAGGTGGCGCTTGATCGCCGCCATGAAGGCTTTCGGGCCGAGGAAGTAGGCGTCCAGGTCACGCTCCTGCGGCAACCATTCGGCCAGTTGCTCCTGGCTCAGCAGGCCGACCTTGTCCGCCGCCGGGCTGACGCCGTCGTCTTCGGCGTAGCAGTAGAAGCGCTTGAGTTGTGGATGACGCGCGGCCAGGCCGTCGACCCAATCGCGGAACGCATGCACCCCACCGTTGCGCGCGCAGTGGATAAAGTGCACCGGACGCTCGGTGGCCAACGCGGCTTCGAGCATCGGCAGGGTCGGGGTGATACCGACGCCGCCACTGATCAGCACCAGCGGCTTGTCGCTGTCCGCCAGGGTGAATTCGCCCGCTGGCGGGAACAGCTGGATGCTGGCACCGATCTGCAGTTGGTCGTGCAGGTAGTTGGAAGCGCGGCCACCGGCCTCGCGCTTGACGCTGATGCGGTACTGGCCGGCGTCGGACAGGGCCGACAGCGAGTAATTGCGGCGGATTTCCTCACCCTCGAGGAACAGCTGCATGCCGATGTACTGCCCCGGCTCGGCAGCGAGAATCGGGCCGTTATCCACAGGCTCGAAATAGAACGAGGTGATTTCCGCGCTCTCCTGCTCGCGGCGGACCAGCTTGAACTCCCGCGCACCACGCCAGCCGCCCGGGGCCTGGGCCTTCTGGTCGTAGATCGCGCCTTCGGCACCGATCAGGATGTCCGCCAGCTGGTTATAGGCCGCGCCCCAGGCGTTCATCACCGCCGGCGTGGCGATCTCTTCGCCCAGCACTTCGGAAATGGCGCGCAACAGGCAACTGCCGACGATCGGGTAATGCTCCGGCAGGATCTGCAGGGCCACGTGCTTGTTGATGATCTTCGCCACCAGATCGCCCAATTGGTCGAGCTGGTCGATGTGCCGGGCGTACATCAATACGCCATTGGCCAGGGCCCGTGGCTGGTCGCCGCTGGCCTGGTGCGCCTGGTTGAACAGCGGGCGCACTTGCGGATACTCGGAGAGCATCATCCGGTAGAAGTGGGTGATCAGGGCTTCGCCACCGCTTTCCAGCAACGGTACGGTGGATTTGATGATGGCACGATCTTCGACGCTAAGCATAAGTACAACTCCTGAGCTTTCTGACTACTTGCAGGTTGCCCTTTACCAATCAGTTTTCGTGCCAAAAATAAAAACCATATAAATCAATTAGTTGAAATAATTGTAGTCATATCGACAAAGCCGCACTTATAGTCATTAAGACCATACGGAGTCATTATGACCGCAAAATCCCTGCTCACCGCCTTGTTGCCCCTGGTCTCCGACCTGTCCCGCGAACTGCCCGAAGGCGAACGCTACCGCCGCCTGCTGGAAGCCATGCGCGCCCTGCTGCCCTGCGACGCCGCCGCGCTGCTGCGCCTGGATGGCGAATGGCTGGTGCCGCTGGCGGTGGACGGCTTGAGCACCGACACCCTGGGCCGACGCTTCAAGGTCAGCGAACACCCGCGTTTCGCCGCCCTGCTCAGCCACCCCGGCCCTACCCGCTTCGCCAGCGACAGCGAGTTGCCGGACCCTTACGACGGCCTGGTGGATGGCCTGCACGAACACCTGGAAGTCCACGACTGCATGGGCTGCCCGCTGTTTATCGACGAGCGCCCCTGGGGCCTGCTGACCCTGGATGCCCTCGACCCACAGCGCTTCGAACCCATCGAACTGGATGCCCTGCAGGCATTCGCCAGCCTGGCGGCGGCGACCGTCAACGCCGCCGAGCGCATCGAGCGCCTGGCCCTGCGCGCCGAAGACGAACACCAGCGCGCCGAGGTCTATCGCCAGGCCAGCGGCCAGAACCGCGAGATGATCGGCCAGAGCAAAGCCCACAAACGCCTGCTGGAGGAAATCGGCCTGGTCGGCGGCAGCGACCTGACGGTGCTGATCACCGGTGAAACCGGGGTCGGCAAGGAACTGGTGGCCCAGGCCATCCACGCCGCCTCGCCCCGTGCCGACAAACCGATCATCAGCCTCAACTGCGCCGCCCTGCCCGATACCCTGGTGGAAAGCGAACTGTTCGGCCATGTGCGGGGCGCCTTTACCGGCGCCACCAACGACCGCCGCGGCAAATTCGAGCTGGCCAATGGCGGCACGCTGTTTCTCGATGAGGTGGGCGAGTTGTCGCTGACCGTCCAGGCCAAGCTGCTGCGCGTGCTGCAAAGCGGCCAGCTGCAACGCCTGGGGTCGGACCAGGAACATCAGGTCGACGTGCGGCTGATCGCCGCCACCAACCGCGACCTGGCCGAAGAAGTGCGCAGCGGCCGCTATCGCGCGGACTTCTATCACCGCCTCAGCGTCTACCCGCTGCTGGTGCCGGCCCTGCGCGACCGCGGCCGCGATGTGCTGCTGCTCAGCGGCTACTTCCTCGAACAGAATCGCTCGCGCATGGGCCTGGGCAGCCTGCGCCTGACCAGCGATGCCCAGGCGGCGCTGCTGGCCTACGCCTGGCCGGGCAACGTGCGTGAGCTGGAACACCTGATCGGCCGCAGCGCCCTCAAGGCCCTGGGCAATTGCCGCGAACGACCGAAGATCCTCAGCCTGAGCGCCACCGACCTGGACCTGCCGGACGCCTCGGCGCCGCTCACGCCCCAGCCCCCGGCTGCGACGGCCATGGCCGACCTTCCCGGCACCGGCGATCTACGGCAGGCCACCGAAAACTACCAGCGCCAACTGATCAGTGCCTGCCTTGAGCGCCACCAGCACAACTGGGCCAGCGCCGCCCGCGAGCTGGGACTGGACCGCGCCAACCTGGGGCGCATGGCCAAGAGGCTAGGCTTGAAGTGACTCACCTGTAGCCGCCGAAGGCTGCGATCGGCTTGGGCGGCATTGCCACGAAACGGCCATGAACCCGATACATGAGGTATGACCGAAACGACGCAGTGGCTGATCTTGCGAGGACTGCGTCCTCGATCGCAGCCTTCGGCAGCGGCTACGGATTGCGCGGGTCGCGGATATTGGGATTAAGCCTAAAGCCAGCCCTTTGCGCGTCGATAACCCGTTATCGCTAGCTGTTCGCGGCCCATGGCGCGAACCACCTTTTTTCCACAGAAGGTTTTTATGTCTTCCAACAAAGCCCGCGCAGACTCTCTTTCGCTTCTGCTGTTCACCTTGCGCAGCGGCAAGCTGATGGCGATCAACCTGCTCAAAGTCAGTGAAATCATTCCCTGCCCACCGCTGACCAAACTGCCGGAATCGCACCCGCACGTGAAAGGCATCGCCACCCTGCGCGGCAATTCGCTGTCGGTCATCGACCTGAGCCGGGCCATCGGCGAACGGCCGCTGGAAGACCCGGAGGGCGGCTGCCTGATCGTCACCGACGTCAGCCGCTCCAAGCAGGGCCTGCATGTGCAGGCGGTGAGCAAGATCGTGCATTGCCTGACCACCGATATCCGCCCGCCGCCCTATGGCTCCGGCGGGGTCAAGTCCTACATCACTGGGGTCACCCAGGTCGACGGCACCCTGGTGCAGGTGCTGGACATCGAGAAAGTCATCCATGGCATCGCCCCGGCGCAGATCGAAACCGCGCCGACCGAGCTGAGCATGCAAGACGCCGAACTGCTGGGTAACGCGCGGATCCTGGTGGTCGACGATAGCCAGGTGGCCCTGCAGCAGTCGGTGCATACCCTGCGTAACCTCGGCCTGCAATGCCACACCGCGCGCAGCGCCAAGGAGGCCATCGACTGCCTGCTGGACCTGCAAGGCACCGCCCAGGAGATCAACCTGATCGTCTCGGACATCGAGATGTCGGAGATGGACGGTTACGCCCTGACCCGCACCCTGCGCGAGACCCCGGACTTCGCCCACCTCTACGTCTTGCTGCATACCTCGCTGGACAGTGCCATGAACGCGGAAAAGGCCCGCCTGGCCGGCGCCAACGCGGTGCTGACCAAGTTCTCCTCGCCGGACCTGACCCGCTGCCTGATCGAAGCGGCCCGTCACGTCGCCGCCCAGAGCGCCTGAGCCATGGCCGACGACTACTGCCTGCTGATGCGCCGCGACCTGACCGGGCAATCGAATCCCGCCAGTTGGCCGGCCGCCTTCAGCCTCGACAGCTATCGGCCGGAACTGGCCGAAGCGGTGCATGGCCTGATGCACCTTGGCTACCAGGACGGCGGCGGGCGCGTGCCGGAGCTGGACAGCTGGCGCCAGCGTTTCGAAAGCGACGCCGAATACGACCCGCAACTGTGCCTGGTGGCGCAGGATGCCGAGGGCGTCGTCGGGGTGATCCAGTGCTGGACCAGCGCCTATATCAAGGACCTGGTGGTGCATCCGCGGGCCTGCGGCCAGGGCCTGGGACGGGCCTTGCTGCTGCAGGCCTTCGAGGTCTTCCGCCAGCGCCGCGAAGCCTTTGTCGACCTGCGGGTGCTGGAAGACAACCAGCGAGCCCGCGGGCTGTACGACAGCGTCGGCATGGTCGCGATCCGCCGTGAGCAGGTTCCCCACACGCCGCTGTAACCTGTAGCCGCTGCCGCAGGCTGCGATAAGGTCCGCAGGACCTTCAGCGATTTCAAGATCGCCGCGGCCGTTCCGGCCGATCGTCCGAACGCGGCCCGAGCCTGCGGCAGCGGCTACAGGAATATCTTTCATCGTCGGCGCCTCAGGCATACTCCCGCGCACACTCGTGAACGAAGGAGCGCCCCGCCATGAATGCCCTGTCCCTGAGCTTCGCCTGCCTCACCACCCTCCTCGCCAGCCAGGCCCAGGCCTCCAGCCCGGACGCCTGGGCGACCTTCGACAAGCAGGTACGGGCCAGCTGCACCAAGGCCAGTCAGTTGAAGAATGTCAAAGTGCTGGGCAACGCCGCACAGTTCGACGACCGGGTCGGCTACAGCGCGTTGCTGCTCCAGGGCCAGTACCCGCAAAAACACATGAAGGGCCAGATTGGCGTGGAACTGTGCCTGTACGACAAACAGCGCAAGAGCGTCCACGTCACCGAGTGGGATTCGATCCGTCCCGCCCTCGAGGCCAAGGGCCGGTGACTGGCGCATAACTTGCTTCGAGAGCGCTATTTAGAGGGCGATGTGAGTCATTCCGTCGCCGCTTCCGCCTTTCGACTATGGCTGCCGGCTCAATGAATACTCGTTTTTCCTGCGTAGGCTGCGGCAAGTGCTGCAACGATCATCACGTTCCCCTGACCCTCGGCGAAGCCCGCCAGTGGGCGCTGGATGGCGGCCAGGTGATCGTGCTGGTGGAAGGGTTCCTGAGCAATGGCCTGGGGCTGCCAGCCCAGCAGCGCGAGCACGCCGAACGGCGTTCCTGCGTGGTGCCCAGCGGCAATGCCCAGGCCCACGTGGCGATCACCTTCGCCGCCTACAACGTCGGCCCCTGCCGGAATCTTGACGAAGACCAGCTGTGCCGGATCTATGAGCGCCGGCCGCTGGTGTGCCGTATCTACCCGATGGAAATCAATCCGCACATCCCGCTCAACCCGGCGATCAAGGATTGCCCGCCCGAGTCCTGGGAAAAAGGCCCGCAGCTGATTGTCGGCGGTGAGCTGGTGGACCAGGAACTGGCCGAACTGATCCAGCGCTCGCGCCAGGCCGACCGCGACGATATCCACAGCAAACAAGCCATCTGCCAACTGCTGGGCATTCACACCACCGCCCTCAAGGGCGATGGCTTTACCGCCTACCTGCCGGACATGGCCGCCCTGGCCGAAGCCATCGAGCGGGTCCAGGCGCAACCGCTGGCGGCGCCGGCCGGCGAGTGGCTGTTCCATGTATCCGGTGAAGACATTGCCGAGCAGGTGCAGGACGCCGGCGCCCAGGTGGTGACCGAGGCGCCGCTCACCTACGCCTTCATTTCCCTGCGGGCAGCATGAAGCCCTGCCGCTGACCCGCAGAGTCTCCGGTGTCCGTCAAATCGTTGCGAGCGCGCCGCTCGTACGCAGCCTGCGGCAGCGGCTGCACGGATTGGGATATCGCGGCATTCGCGGAACTTGTAGCCGCTGCCGCAGGCTGCGATAAGGCCGAAGGTCTTCGGCGATCTTAAGGTCGTGCGCCCGCTTCGCGGTCGATCGTCCGAACGCGGCCCAAGCCTTCGGCAGCGGCTACAGAAGCTTGGACTCAGCGCTTGCCCATCGAGCGGCGGGTGCCGGGTGGCGCCGCGCCTGGGGTCTTGGTGTGGCCGTTGGTGGCGCCGTTCTTGTACCAGGGTTGCTGGGCATTCTTGGCCTGGGCGAACTCGGACGGCTTGAACGGAAACTTGAACGGCGCGATCGCCGGCTTGCCTTCGCCAGGCGCGCTGGCGTCGTCGACCTGGTCGGCGCTGGGCGCGTCGGACACAGGCGGTTGTGCTGGGGTAGTCATGGAAGCTCCGGGTGAAAAGCAAAGGCCGGGCCCGGGGAAGCGGGCCGCGAAGGCCGGCAGTATACCCGCGTTACGGATCGTTGAGCGGCCGCGACCGTCATCGGCCAAAGGTCATCGGTCGGCCTTTGCTGACAGCGCTGTCAGGCAGGCGTCACGTTGCTGACCGGGTCGGCCGGCTATAAAGGGGCCATCGATTCTGGCCATCTTCCCGTCCCCCTGCCCCCCCGGCGCTGGCGTCCATGCGTAATCGAAAAACAACCCTTGTGCTCGCAGGCGTGCTCGCCGTTCTCGCCGCCGCTGGCCTGTGGTCCCTGCTCAAGCCGCCCAGCCCCAAACTGGCGGCGCCGACCGCCGTGCCGGTGCGGGTGATCAGCGTCGCCCAGCAGGATGTACCGCGGCATGTCAGTGGCATCGGCTCGGTGCTGTCGCTGCACAGCGTGGTGATTCGCCCCCAGGTGGACGGCATCCTCAGCCGGCTGCTGGTCAAGGAAGGCCAGTTGGTCAAGGCCGGCGACCTGCTGGCGACCATCGACGACCGCTCGATCCGCGCCAGCCTTGACCAGGCCCGGGCGCAACTGGCGGAAAACCAGGCACAACTGCAAGTGGCCCAGGTCAACCTCAAGCGTTACAAGCTGCTGTCGGTGGATGATGGCGTGTCCAAGCAGACCTACGACCAGCAGCAGGCGCTGGTCAACCAGCTCAAGGCCAGCGTCCAGGGCAACCAGGCCGCCATCGATGCGGCGCAGGTGCAGCTGTCCTATACCCAGATCCGCTCGCCGGTGTCCGGCCGCGTCGGCATCCGCACCGTCGACGAAGGCAATTTCCTGCGCACCAGCGATACCCAGGGCCTGTTCTCGGTGACCCAGATCGACCCGATCGCGGTCGAGTTTTCCTTGCCGCAACAGATGCTGCCGACCCTGCAGGGGCTGCTGGTCGCCGAGCACCCGGCCTCGGTGGACGCCTACCTGGGCGCCGATACCAACTCCGACACGGGCGAGCGCCTGGGCGAAGGCCACCTGAGCCTGATCGACAACCAGATCGACACCAACACCGGGACCATCCGCGCCAAGGCCGAATTCAGCAACCCCGGGCAAAAGCTCTGGCCCGGCCAACTGGTGACCATCAAGATCCAGACCGCCGTGGAAAAAGCCGCCCTGGTGGTACCGCCCGGCGTGGTGCAACGCGGCCTGGACAAACACTTTGTGTATCGGGTCAAGGACGACAAGGTGGAAATCGTCCCGGTGCAGATGGTCTATCAGGACAGCGGCCAGAACATCATCAAGGGCGTGCAGGCCGGCGACCTGCTGGTCAGTGACGGCCAGTCGCGGCTCAAGGCCGGCTCACATATCGAAGTGCTCAGCGAACCGCCGCAACAGATCCAGGCGGCGAACGCGGAGCCACAGCCATGAAGGGCCACGGCTCGATATCCGCCTGGTGCGTCGACCATCCGGTCGCCACCCTGCTGCTGACCTTCGCCCTGGTGCTACTGGGCGCCATCGCCTTTCCCCGGCTGCCCATAGCGCCGCTGCCGGAGGCCGAATTCCCGACCATCCAGGTCACCGCGCAACTGCCCGGCGCCAGCCCGGAAACCATGGCGTCCTCGGTGGCCACACCGCTGGAGGTGCAGTTCAGCGCCATCCCCGGCATGACCCAGATGACCTCCAGCAGCGCCCTGGGCTCGACCAACCTGACCCTGCAATTCACCCTAGACAAGAGCATCGACACCGCCGCCCAGGAAGTACAGGCGGCGATCAACACCGCCTCGGGCAAGCTGCCCGACGACATGCCGAGCCTGCCCACCTGGCGCAAGGTCAACCCGGCGGACAGCCCGGTGCTGATCCTCAGCATCAGTTCCACGCAGATGCCCGGTACTGAACTGAGCGACTACGTGGAAACCCTGCTGGCCCGGCAGATCAGCCAGATCGACGGTGTCGGCCTGATCAACATCACCGGCCAGCAACGCCCGGCGATCCGCGTCCAGGCCTCGCCCGACCGGCTGGCGGCCATCGGCCTGACCCTGGCCGATATCCGCGTCGCCCTGCAGCAGGCCAGCCTCAACCTGGCCAAGGGCGCGCTGTATGGCGAGTCGAGCATCTCGACCCTGTCGACCAACGACCAGCTGTTCCATCCCGAGGACTACGGCCAGTTGATCGTCTCCTACAAGAACGGCGCACCGGTGCAGCTCAAGGACGTCGCCCGGGTCATCAGCGGCCCGGAAAACGCCTACGTGCAGGCCTGGTCCAACGACCAGCCGGGGCTCAACCTGGTGATCTTCCGCCAGCCGGGGGCCAACATCGTCGACACCGTGGACCGTATCCAGGGCGAGTTGCCGCGCCTGGAGGCCATGCTGCCGGCCTCGGTGGACGTGACCGTGCTCTCGGACCGCACCAAGACCATCCGCGCGTCCTTGCATGAAGTGGAAATCACCCTGCTGATCGCGGTGCTGCTGGTGGTGGCGGTGATGGCGCTGTTCCTGCGCCAGCTGTCGGCGACGCTGATCGTCTCCAGTGTGCTCGGGGTGTCGCTGGTGGCCAGTTTCGCGCTGATGTATGTGATGGGCTTCAGCCTGAACAACCTGACCCTGGTGGCGATCGTGATCTCGGTGGGCTTCGTGGTCGACGACGCGATTGTCGTGGTGGAGAACATCCATCGCCATCTGGAGGCCGGCGACGGCATGCGCGAGGCGGCGATCAAGGGCGCCGGCGAAATCGGCTTCACCGTGGTGTCCATCAGCTTCTCGCTGATCGCCGCGTTCATTCCCCTGCTGTTCATGGGCGGCGTGGTCGGGCGGCTGTTCAAGGAGTTCGCCCTGACCGCCACCTCGACCATCCTGATTTCGGTGGTGGTGTCGCTGACCCTGGCGCCGACCCTGGCGGCGCTGTTCATGCGCGCGCCGACTGATCATCCCCATGATCGCCCGGGCTTCGGCGAACGCCTGCTGGCACTCTACGAGCGCGGGCTGCGCCGAGCCCTGGCCCATCAACGGCTGATGCTCGGCCTGTTCGGCCTGACCCTGGGCCTGGCCATCGCCGGCTATGTCTTCATTCCCAAGGGTTTCTTCCCGGTCCAGGACACCGGCTTCGTGCTCGGCACCAGCGAAGCGGCGGCCGACATCTCCTACCCGGACATGGTGGCAAAACACCTGGCCCTGGCGAAGATCCTCGGCGCCGACCCGGCGGTGGAAACCTTCTCCCACTCGGTGGGCGTCACCGGCAACAACCAGACCATCGCCAACGGCCGCTTCTGGATCGCCCTCAAGGACCGCGGCCAGCGGGACGTCTCAGCCAGCCAGTTCATCGACCGCATTCGCCCGCAGCTGGCCAAGGTCCCGGGCATCGTCCTGTACCTGCGGGCCGGCCAGGACATCAACCTCAGCTCCGGGCCGAGCCGCAGCCAGTACCAGTACGTGCTCAAGAGCAACGACGGGCCGACGCTGAATACCTGGACCCAGCGCCTGACGGAAAAACTGCGGGCCAACCCGGCCTTTCGCGACCTGTCCAACGACCTGCAACTGGGCGGCAGCATCACCCATATCAGCATCGACCGCAGCGCCGCGGCGCGTTTCGGCCTGACCGCCACCGACGTCGACGAAGCGCTCTACGACGCCTTCGGCCAGCGCCAGGTCAATGAGTTCCAGACCGAGACCAACCAGTACAACGTGATCCTCGAACTGGACGCCCGGCAGCGCGGCAAGGCCGAGAGCCTGAATTACTTCTACCTGCGCTCGCCCCTGAGCGGCGAGATGGTGCCGCTGTCGGCGCTGGCCAAGGTCGACCCGCCCACCGTCGGCCCGTTGTCCATCGCCCACGACGGCATGTTCCCGGCCGCCAACCTGTCGTTCAACCTGGCCCCCGGCGTGGCCCTGGGCGACGCGGTGATCATGCTCGACCAGGCGAAAAACCAGATCGGCATGCCCGCCTCCATCGCCGGCAATTTCCAGGGCGCGGCCCAGGCCTTCCAGAGTTCCCTGGCCAGCCAGCCGTGGCTGATCCTCGCGGCGCTGGTGGCGGTGTACATCATCCTCGGTGTGCTCTACGAGAGCTTCGTCCACCCGCTGACGATCATTTCCACCCTGCCCTCGGCCGGCCTTGGCGCGCTGATCATGCTCTGGCTGCTGGGCCAGGACTTCTCGATCATGGCCCTGATCGGCCTGGTGCTGCTGATCGGCATCGTCAAGAAAAACGGCATCCTGATGATCGACTTCGCCCTCGAAGCCCAGCGCAAGGGCGGGCTGTCGCCGCAGGAGGCGATCTACCAGGCCTGTATCACCCGTTTCCGGCCGATCATCATGACCACCCTCGCCGCCTTGCTCGGCGCCTTGCCGCTGATGCTCGGCTATGGCCCCGGCGCCGAGCTGCGCCAGCCGCTGGGGATCGCCGTGGTCGGTGGCCTGCTGGTGAGCCAGGCGCTGACGCTGTTCACCACTCCGGTCATATACTTGTGGCTCGAGCGGCTATTCCATCGGCCCACACCAGCGCCAGCGCTGGCAAGCACATCCTGAGGCGGGGTCATGCGCGTTCTGATTATCGAAGACGAAGAGAAAACCGCGGACTATCTGCACCGTGGCCTGACCGAACAAGGCTACACCGTGGACCTCGCGCGCGACGGCGTCGAGGGCCTGCACCTGGCGCTGGAAGGCGACTACGCGGTGATCGTGCTCGACGTGATGCTGCCCGGCCTCGACGGCTTCGGCGTGCTGCGGGCGCTGCGCGCGCGCAAGCAGACGCCGGTGATCATGCTCACCGCCCGCGAGCGCGTCGAAGACCGCATCAAGGGCCTGCGCGATGGCGCCGACGATTACCTGGGCAAGCCCTTTTCCTTCCTCGAACTGGTGGCGCGCCTGCAGGCCCTGACCCGCCGCAGCGGCGGCCACGAACCGGTGCAGATCAGCATCGCCGACCTGTGGATCGACCTGATCAGCCGCAAGGCCAGCCGCGCTGGTACGCGCCTGGACCTGACCGCCAAGGAGTTCTCGCTGCTCAGTGTGCTCGCCCGGCGCCAGGGCGAGATCCTGTCGAAAACCGCGATCGCCGAGATGGTCTGGGACATCAACTTCGACAGCGACGCCAACGTCGTCGAGGTGGCGATCAAGCGCCTGCGGGCCAAGCTCGACGGGCCGTTCGAGCAGAAACTGCTGCACACCATCCGCGGCATGGGGTATGTGCTGGAGAACCGCGGTGCCTCGTAATTCGATTGCCCTGCGCCTGAGCGGGCTGTTCACCCTGGTCGCCCTGCTGGTGTTCCTGCTGATCGGCGGCGCGCTCTATCAACAGGTGGACAAGGGTCTGGGCCTGCTGCCCGAGGCCGAGCTGGACGCGCGCTACAGCGTGCTGGAGTCGGCCCTGACGCGCTTCGGCAACCCGGAGCACTGGGCCAAGATCAACAACAAGCTCAAGCTGCTCAGCGAAGAAGACAAGCGCATCCGTTTCTGGGTGGTCAGCGGCGATCCCGCCTACGAATACGGCAACCCCGACCCGCAGATCCGCCGCTTCGCCCAGGGCCCGCTGGGCATGCGCGACCTGACCCTGCCCGGGCATCCCTATCCGCTGAAAGTGCTGGTCAGCCAGCTGCCGGCCAAGGAGCTGCGCCCGCCGCTGCGCTTTCTGATCGCCATCGACACCGAGACCTTCTACGAGACCCAGCACCAACTGCTGATTGCCCTGATCAGCCTGGCCATCATCGGCGTGCTGCTGGCCTCGGCGCTGGGTTACTGGGTGGCGCGCATCGGCCTCAAGCCCTTGATCGGGCTGTCCGAAGAAGCCCAGCGCCTGGCCCCACCGAGGCTTTCCGGACGCCTGCAGCTGTCGTCGCTGCCGCCGGAGCTGACGCAGTTCGCCAACTCGTTCAACTCGACCCTGGAGCGGGTGGAACAAGCCTATTCGCGCCTGGAATCCTTCAATGCCGACGTCGCCCACGAATTGCGCTCGCCGCTGACCAACCTGATCGGCCAGACCCAGGTGGCGCTGACTCGCGGACGTTCCGCCGAGCATTATTTCGAGGTGCTGCAATCCAATCTCGAAGAGCTGGAACGGCTGCGCTCGATCATCAACGACATGCTGTTCCTGGCCAGCGCCGACCAGGGCAGCAAGGCCACCAAGCTCACCAGCACCTCCCTGGCCAGAGAAGTGGCGACCACCCTGGACTACCTGGATTTCATCCTCGAAGACGCCCAGGTCAAGGTCGAGGTCCGCGGCGATGCCCAGGTGCAGATCGAGATCGCCCACCTGCGCCGGGCGCTGATCAACCTGCTGAGCAATGCCGTGCAGCACACCGAGCCCGGGCAGGTGATCCGGGTGCAGATCGATGTGCAGGAACACCAGGTGAGCATCGGCGTGAGCAATCCCGGTCAGGCCATCGCACGCGAGCATCTGCCCCGGCTGTTCGAGCGCTTCTACCGGGTCGACGCCTCCCGCAGCAACAGCGGTGCCAACCACGGCCTGGGGCTGGCGATCGTCAAGGCCATCGCCCTGATGCACGGCGGCGACGTGTTCGTGCGCAGCGATGACGGCATGAACACCTTCGGCCTCTACCTGCCAATCTGAGCTCTCCCTCTCCTCTGTGGTCGACGCTCGATTGCTCGCGATGGCGGCATGTCAGATACATCGCATTACCTCTATCGCCGGCCAGCCTGGCGCCTACAGAAGCGGTGTCAACTATTGCTTTTGGCGTAACAGTGCTTATCCTGTTCGGCGCTTTTTCCAGCCGTCTTGAAGTTATATTTTTGTCGCACCTAATTTGAACTTGCTCTGCAAGAAGGTCTTCAGAAATGTCCAACAGTATGGGTATTGCCAGCGCCTTTGTTTTGTCCTCCCTGTTCTTGGCCCCTATGGCCATGGCCGAAGAATCGCAGACTTTCGCCGCGCATAACGCCGCGCGCGCCGCTGCCTTCCAGGACGCCCAGGAAGCGCTGGCTGCCAAGCAACAGAACGGCAAGCAGCCGCAGGAAATCACGGCGGAACAACGCCAGCCGGACGTTCAGAAGGACAGCTGACACCCGCTACCGACTCGTTTCCCTCGACAACTTCTCTGCTCTAACCCTGGAGTAAGTTGTCTTAAAGCCGCTGATAACAGCGGCTTTTTTTTGCCATGTAGAACTGCCTGTTTCATTCGTTTCACCCAGAACAAGAAACACCCGAATCGACAATAACAACTGTCATCATTCATCCAAGGAGCTTTTTACCGGTGAAGGTCACTTCAACTCTCAGCCCGTTGTTCATTGCAATGGCTGCAACTATCGCCCCCTGTGTCCAGGCCGCCGACGAGGCCAGCCCCGAAGGCTTCGTCGAAGGCGCAAGCCTCAAGCTCAACGCCCGCAACTACTACATGAATCGCAATCGCCACCAGCAGGCTCCCGACAATATCGAATGGGGCCAGGGTTTCCTGGGAATCTTCGAGTCGGGTTATACCCAGGGCACGGTCGGTTTCGGCATCGATGCCAACGCCATGCTTGGCTTGAAACTCGATGGCGGTGGCGGAACCGACAGCTCGAGCATCCTGCCGGTCAGCGATGGCAGCGGCAAAGCGCCGACCTCGTTTTCCACGGCTGGCGCCACCCTGAAAATCCGCGCCTTCGACACCGAGCTCAAGGCCGGCGATCTGTTCCTCAACAATCCGGTGATCGCCGGTGGCCAGAGCCGCATGCTGCCGCAGACCTTCCGCGGGGTCAGCCTGGCCAACCACAGCTTCGACGGCTGGCTGCTCGAAGGCGGCCAGGCCAGCTTCACCAAGCCCTATAACCAGAGCGGCCGCCGACGTATCGACACGGCCTACGGCAAACTGGCGAATGGCGACGAAAGCCGCCACCTGAACTGGGCCGGCGTGGCCTGGAGCGGCGTGCCCGGGCTGACCAGCAGCCTGTACGCCGCCGAACTCAAGGACATCTGGAACCAGTACTACTACGACCTCGACTACAGCTATGCGCTGAACGAGCGGGTGACCCTGAACCCGGGCTTGCACTTCTATCACACCCAGGACACCGGCGACGCGCTGCTGGGCGACATCGACAACAACACCTACAGCCTGCATTTCACCCTGGGCGTCGGCCACCATAGCCTCACCGCCGCTTACCAGCGGGTGAATGGCAACACCCCGTTCGACTACATCAACCAGGGTGACAGCATCTACCTGGACAACTCCCAGCAGTATTCGGATTTCAACGGCCCCAACGAGCGTTCGTGGAAACTCAAGTACGCCTACGACTTCGCCGGCCTCGGCTTGCCGGGCCTGACTTCGGCGCTCTCCTACTCGCGCGGCGAGCTGGACCTGACCAAGGTCGACCCGCACAGCCGTGGCTACGCCAACTGGTACAGCGCCGGCGGCGAGCACGCCAGGCATTGGGAACGCGACCTTGACCTCAAGTACGTGGTGCAGGGTGGCCAGGCCAAGGATCTGGCGGTCCGCCTGCAGTGGGCCACCAACCGTGGCGGCAACGGTTATGGGGCGCTGGACAATGACACCGACGAATACCGGGTGATCGTCGATTACCCATTCAGTGTGTTCTAAGCGCGAATAAGCAAAAGGCCAGCATCATTTTGCTGGCCTTTTTTTTGTCTGCGATTTATACATGCGCCCGCAGGCGCGATCGGTCTCTGCAACTCTGCTTGCTTCATCCGGAACCACCCCTGAAACGTACACACCGCAGAAGTCAGAACCATGAGTGTGAGTAGTGCGACACCCCGCAGCACGACCACTTTGACCCGGTCGGAAAGGATGCTGATTCTTGGAAGCTCACTGATGGTCATCTCCATCCTGAGCATCGTGACCTTCTTGCTGATTCGCGAACGCGGCAGCGCCGAAATGGCCGCCACCCGCGCGGCTTCCAACATCGTGCAATTGATCGACGCCGACGTGCTGCGCAACGTCGAGCTGTACGACGTATCCCTGCGTGGCCTGATCAGCGCCTCGCAACGCGACGACCTGAAACAGGTATCGCCGACCATTCGCCATATGGCGCTGTTCGACCGGGCCACCGCGGCCCCCTACAAGGGCAACATCCTGCTGCTCGACTCGCGCGGCGATGTGCTCGCCGACTCCGCCTCGGTCGAACCGCGCCAGGGCAACTTTTCCGACCGGGAGTATTTTCAGTCCCATGTGGATAACCCTGATCCGGGCATGCTGATCAGCCGACCGTTCCGCGCCCGCCCGCCCGAGCTGGATTGGCGCATCAGTTTCAGCCGCCGGGTGTCCGGCGAGCGCGGGGAGTTCCTCGGCGTGGCCGAAGCAGCCATGCGCCTGGACTACTTCAGCCAATTGTTCAAAAGCCTGAATGTCGGCCGCGACAGCTCGGTCAACCTGATCAGTCGCGACGGTATCCTGCTGGCCCAGGAACCACCGCGAGCGGACAACCTGATCGGTCAGGACTTCAGCCAACGGCCCAATTTCATCCGCATCCTGCGCGAGGGGAACGGCAGCTTCAAAGGCATGTCCAGCACCCAGCAGCCGCGCCTGTATACCTTCTCCCAGGTCGGAGACCTGCCGCTGATCGTGATCGTGGCGCTTTCCAGCAATGAAGTCTTCGCCTCCTGGCAGCGCACCGCGCTGGTGGTCGGCGGCGCTACCGGTGCGCTGTGCCTGGGCCTGCTGTGGCTGACCTGGCTGCTTTGCCGGGAATTGCGCCGCCGCCAGAGCGCCGAGCAGGAACTCGCGCAACTGGCCGCCACTGACGCGCTCACCGGTTTGGACAACCGCCGCAGCCTGGACCAGACCCTGGCCCGCGAATGGGGACGCGCGCAACGCTCCCACAGCGCCCTGTCGCTGCTGATGTTGGACGTGGATCACTTCAAGGCCTTCAACGACCGCTACGGCCACCCGCTCGGCGATGAAGCCCTGCGCATCGTGGCCCGGGTGATCAGTGACAATATCCGTCGTCCCGGCGACCTGGCCGCACGCTACGGCGGCGAAGAGTTCGCCGTGGTCCTGCCGGAGACCGATAACGAAGGCGCCCGGCGTATCGCCGAGCATATCCGCGTGGCGATCGAGCGCCTGCCGCCGATCCGGGACGGTGCCTCGCCGATCACCATCAGCATCGGCCTCAGCACCTGGGCGGGCACGCCGAAGTCCAGCCTGGAAGCGCTGTGCTCGATGGCCGACAAGGCGCTGTACCAGGCCAAGGCCGAAGGGCGAAACCGGGTGGTAGGTTAAGGCCTCATCGCGGGCAAGCCTCGCTCCTACGGGTCCCGTGACCTCATCAGCCGTGCAGCAATCTGCAGGCATAAAAAAAGGCCACCCGAAGGCAGCCTTTAAAAACTAAAGGAAAGAGAGTGTTACTTACACGGCCGCAACCGGACGCATGTAAGAGATCGGTGCAGTGCTGGCATCTTCGAAGGTCACGACTTCCCAAGCGTCTTTCTGCTCAATGAGCTTGCGCAGAAGCTGGTTGTTCAGTGCATGGCCCGACTTGAAGCCTTTGAACTCACCTATCAGGCTGTTGCCCAGCAGGTAGAGGTCACCAATTGCGTCGAGGATCTTGTGCTTCACGAATTCGTCTTCGTAGCGAAGGCCGTCCTCGTTCAGTACACCATCCGCGTCGACCACGATGGCGTTTTCCACGCTGCCGCCGAGTGCGAGGTTGTGCTTGCGCAGGTACTCGATATCACTCATGAAACCAAAGGTACGGGCGCGGCTGACTTCTTTTACGAACGAAGTGCTGGAAAAGTCCACGCTTGCACTCTGGGTGCGGTCACGGAAAACCGGGTGATCGAAATCGATCTCAAAGCTCACTTTAAAACCGTCGAAAGGCACGAAAGTGGCGCGCTTGTCGCCGTCTTCCACTGTCACCTCGCGAAGGATGCGGATGAACTTCTTGGCTGCGTCCTGTTCTTCCAGGCCGGCAGATTGAATCAGGAATACGAAGGGTCCAGCGCTGCCATCCATGATCGGGACTTCGGACGCGGAGAGCTCGACGTAGGCGTTATCGATGCCCAGGCCAGCCATGGCCGAGAGCAAGTGCTCCACCGTGTCCACTTTGGTGTCACCGTTGACCAGGGTGGTCGACATAGTGGTTTCACCAACGTTTTCCGCGCGAGCAGGAATCTGCACCACAGGGTCCAGGTCGGCACGACAAAACACAATGCCGGTGTCGACAGGCGCAGGCTTGAGGGTCAGGTAAACCTTCTCCCCGGAGTGCAGGCCTACACCTGTGGCACGGATAATATTCTTCAGGGTGCGTTGTTTAATCATGGCTTGGGCCGCTTCAGCGCAAATTGCGAACTGGTATCAACAAAGGCTGGCGATAATAGCAGACCAGACCTTTGCTGAACACCAATCACCCTAATACCCCTGATACATTCCATCAATCGGCCTGGCGACGCAGGAAAGCCGGGATGTCCAGGTAGTCCAGATCATCTTGCGGATTCAGCTTCGCCGCAGTCGCAGCACTGGCCTGGGCCTGGTTGCGCATGACGGTCGGACGGTCCAGATCACGGTAGTTGACCGACGGCAGTTCCTGACGCGCAGGTGCTGGCGCCTGTGCAGCGGCCATGGAGGTTTGCACGGTATTGTCGATGACCTTCACAGGCTTCTCGATTTTCGCGCCCAGACCTGTGGCAACCACGGTCACGTGCAGCTCGTCGCGCATATCCGGATCGATAACGGTACCGACCTTGACCATGGCGTGCTCGGAAGCGAAGGCTTCGATGATGCTACCCACGTCGGAGTACTCACCCAGGGACAGGTCGGGACCGGCGGTGATGTTCACCAGGATGCCGCGCGCGCCTTGCAGGTTCACGTCTTCCAGCAGCGGGTTGCGGATCGCCGCTTCGGTCGCTTCACGTGCACGGTTAGGACCGCTGGCGCAGCCAGTGCCCATCATCGCCATGCCCATTTCGCTCATCACGGTGCGTACGTCGGCAAAGTCGACGTTGATCATGCCCGGACGCTTGATGATGTCGGAGATACCGCGAACGGCACCGGCCAGGACGTCGTCGGCCTTGGCAAAAGCCGACAGCAGGCTGGCGTCTTTGCCGAGGATGGTCAGCAGTTTTTCGTTGGGAATGGTGATCAACGAATCGACGCTTTCGCTCAGCGCGCGGATGCCTTCATCGGCGATCTGCATGCGCTTGCGACCTTCGAACGGGAACGGACGGGTCACCACCGCAACGGTGAGGATGCCCATTTCCTTGGCCACTTCGGCGATGATCGGCGCAGCACCGGTACCGGTACCACCGCCCATGCCGGTCGTGATGAACACCATGTTGGTGCCCGCCAGCACTTCAGCGATACGCTCGCGGTCTTCCAGGGCGGCTTGACGGCCGACTTCAGGATTGGCGCCAGCACCCAGGCCCTTGGTCACGCCGGTACCCAGTTGCAGGATGGTCCGCGCGCCGATGTTTTTCAGCGCTTGAGCATCAGTGTTGGCGCAGATGAATTCGACGCCTTCGATGTTGCTCTTGACCATGTGATTGACGGCGTTGCCGCCGCCACCGCCGACACCGATAACCTTGATTACCGGACTTGCGGGGACGTTGTCTACGAGTTCGAACATTTTCCCTCTCCTTTCATTTCTCTAGTTTTTTCGCCTACTGCTTACAACGGTGTTGCGGTAAATCTTCAGAAATTGCCCTGCACCCAGCTCTTGATGCGATCGAGCAAGGCGGCCTTGGGTTCATCGCTGCTGTAGCTGTCTCGGCTACCGATGCCGGAGAACGAGATACCGTCGGACTGCTTCTGCAGCCCGTACAACAGCAAGCCCACGCCGGTGGAGTAGATCGGGTTGCGCACCACGTCGGACAGGCCTTTGACGGTGTGCGGCACGCCCAGGCGGACCGGCATGTGGAAAATCTCTTCGGCCAGTTCGACCGCGCCTTCCATTTTCGAAGTACCGCCGGTCAGCACGATGCCGGCCGGGATCAGGTCTTCGTAGCCGCTGCGACGCAGTTCGGCCTGGATCAGGGTGAACAGCTCGTCGTAACGCGGCTCGACCACTTCGGCCAGGGCCTGGCGGGACAGCTCGCGCGGCGGACGGTCGCCGACGCTTGGCACCTTGATGGTTTCGCCGGCACCGGCCAGCTTGGCCAGGGCGCAGGCATAACGAATCTTGATTTCTTCGGCGTACTGGGTCGGCGTACGCAGCGCCATGGCGATGTCGTTGGTCACCTGGTCGCCGGCAATCGGGATCACCGCGGTATGGCGGATTGCGCCTTCGGTGAAGATCGCGATGTCGGTGGTGCCACCACCGATATCCACCAGGCACACGCCCAGCTCTTTCTCGTCGTCGGTCAGCACCGAATACGCCGAGGCCAGCTGTTCGAGAATGATGTCGTCGATTTCCAGGCCGCAGCGACGCACGCACTTTTCGATGTTCTGGGCGGCATTCACCGCGCAGGTCACCACGTGCACCTTGGCTTCCAGGCGTACGCCGGACATGCCCAGGGGCTCGCGCACGCCTTCCTGGTTATCGATCACGTAATCCTGCGGCAGGGTGTGCAGCACCCGCTGGTCGGCCGGAATCGCCACGGCCTGCGCCGCGTCGAGTACCCGCTCCAGGTCCGCCGAGCTCACTTCGCGATCACGAATCGCCACGATGCCGTGGGAGTTCAGGCTGCGAATGTGATTGCCCGCCACGCCGACGAACGCCGAGTGGATACGGCAACCGGCCATCAGTTGCGCTTCTTCTACCGCGCGCTGGATCGATTGAACGGTGGACTCGATATTCACCACCACGCCCTTCTTCAGGCCGCGCGATGGATGGGTGCCGATACCGACGATTTCCAGCGTGCCATCGGCCGCGACCTCGCCTACCAGCGCCACCACCTTGGAGGTACCGATATCCAGACCGACGATCATTTTGCCGCTTTGCACGTTTGCCATGGTCCTGCCTCTTCTTAATTCTTCGCGACGGCGGGTTGGGCCGTCGTGGGCGCTACAGGTTCCCGCCAGCCGACGGCCAGGCCGTTGGCATAACGCAGATCGATGCGCGCGATGTTCGTAATCTGTTCTTTCAGCGTTTTTTCATAAATGGCAATGAAGCGGCGCATCTTCTCCACCAGGTGATCGCGTCCGAGCAACAGTTCGATACCAGGACCGGCGCTGCCGGCCCCCGTGGTCAGGAACCAGCTGCCGCGCTCGCGCAACTCCAGACGGGCAATGGAGAAACCCATCGGGCGAAGCATCTGGCTCAACACCTGGTACTGCTGCATCACCTGCTGCTGGGCCCGCTGCGGGCCGAACAACTGTGGCAAGTGCTCGTAGTTCGCCAGCTCACGCGGGGTGAAGGCCTGGCCCTGGTTGTTCAACAGCGCCTCGTCGCCCCAACGGGCCACCGGCAACTGCTCTTCCAGGCGAATCACCACCTGGTCCGGCCACACACGCCGTACCTCGGCATGAGCGATCCATGGCATCTGTTCCAGCTCGGTACGCATACTCGCCAGGTCGATGGTGAAGAAGCTCGCCGCGACGTAGGGCGCGATCCGCTGCTGCACCGCCTGCTGGCTGATGTAACTCAGGTCGCCCTGCACCGCGACCTTAGTGATCGGCCGGTCGGCATAGGGCAACAGGCGCTGCGCGCCCTCGTAAGTGCCGAAGCCCAGCGCGACCAGCAGCACCGGCCACATCAGGCTTTTCAGCACGCCAAAGTTGGCTTTCGGCAGGCGCGCCGACATCGGCTCCTTGGCCACCATCCGGCTGGCACCGCGCGGCACCGGCTTGCGGCCGGGAGCGGGTTGCTGATGACGTAGCTGGGCGCCTTGCATGGCCTTAACCTCGCGGCTCTGCGTTACTGACGACACTCTCCGCCAGGATGGCCAGAACCAGCTGCTGGAAATCCAGACCGGCGGCACGGGCCGCCATCGGAACCAGACTGTGATCGGTCATGCCGGGAGCGGTGTTCACTTCCAGGAACCAGAACTGGCCATCAGCGTCCTGCATCACGTCGGCACGCGCCCAACCGACGATACCGAGCGCCCCGCAGGCTTTCGCCGTCAGGTCCATGAGCTCCTGCTCTTTATTGCTGTCGAGGCCACACGGAATCCGGTACTGGGTATCGGAAGCCAGGTACTTGGCGTCGTAGTCGTAAAACGTGTGGGGCGTGCCCAGGGCGATCGGTGGCAATACCTGGCCGCGCAGCGTGGCGATGGTGAACTCCGGACCTTGAATCCATTGTTCAACCAAAACTTGCGAGTCGTAGGTGCTGGCCGCTTTCCATGCGTCGATCAGTTCGGACGCGGATGTCACTTTGGCCATACCAATACTGGAACCTTCATGCGCCGGTTTGACGATCAAAGGCATGCCCAGTTCCGTAGCCGCAGAAATACAATCGGCCTCGGAGCCAAGCACGGCGTGGCGTGGCGTCGGAATACCGAGGCTGTGCCAGACCTGCTTGGTACGCAGTTTGTCCATCGCTAGCGCCGAAGCCAGGATGCCGCTGCCGGTGTAGGGAATGCCCATGCATTCCAGCAGGCCCTGCATGCTGCCGTCTTCGCCGCCACGACCGTGGAGGATGATGAAGGCGCGATCGATCTTCTCGTTCAGCAGGCGCTGCAGGAAGTCGTCACCGACGTCGATGCCGAAGGCGTCCACACCAGCGCTCAGCAAGGCTTCGAGCACGGCGTTACCGGACTTCAGCGAGACTTCGCGCTCGGCGCTCTTGCCGCCGAACAGCACGGCGACGCGACCGAAATCCTTCGGCGCGAGGGTCGAAAACAGAGAGGCGTAGGCGGCGGTCATTTCGACTTCCCCTGACCGGCAGGCACGGCGCCCGCGAACAACGGGCTGCCCAGCAGCTTCGGCGCAAGACCGCCGATATCACCGGCGCCCTGGCACAGCAGGATGTCGCCGGCGCGCAGCAGCGGCTTGACCAGCGGCGCAAGGTCGACCCCACGCTCAACGTAGATCGGGTCCAATTGACCGCGCTGACGGATGCTGTGGCACAGCTGACGGCTGTCCGCCCCCGGGATCGGCTCTTCGCCCGCTGGATAGACTTCCATCAACAGCAGGACGTTGGCGTCCGCCAATACCTGGACGAAATCGTCGTACAGGTCGCGGGTGCGGCTGAAACGGTGCGGCTGGTAGACCATCACCAGGCGACGCTCAGGCCAGCCACCGCGCACGGCCTTGATCACCGCCGCGACTTCGGTCGGGTGGTGGCCGTAGTCGTCCACCAGCATCACATTGCCGCCATCCACCGGCAGTTCGCCGTAGACCTGGAAGCGACGTCCCACGCCCTGGAAGCCCGACAGGCCCTGGACGATGGCTTCATCGCTGATGCCTTCGTCGGTGGCGATGCAGATGGTCGCCAGGGCGTTCAGCACGTTGTGGTTACCCGGCATGTTCACCGAGACATCCAGCGGCTCGCGATCGGGACGCAGCACGGTGAAGAAGGTCTGCATACCCTGCTGGCGTACATTGATCGCGCGCACGTCGGCGCCTTCGTTGAAACCGTAGGTGACGGTCGGACGCTTGACCTGCGGCAGGATCTCGCGCACCACCGGGTCGTCCAGGCACAGCACGGCCAGGCCATAGAACGGCAGGTTGTGCAGGAATTCGACGAAGGTTTTCTTCAGCTTGTTGAAGTCACCGTCGTAGGTCGCCATGTGGTCGGCGTCGATGTTGGTCACCACGGCCACCAGCGGCTGCAGGTGCAGGAAGCTGGCGTCGCTTTCATCGGCTTCGGCGATCAGGTAGCGGCTGGTGCCCAGCTGTGCATTGGTGCCAGCTGCATTCAGCCGGCCACCGATGACGAAGGTCGGGTCCAGGCCACCGGCGGCGAACACCGAGGCCAACAGGCTGGTGGTGGTGGTCTTGCCGTGGGTACCGGCAACGGCGACGCCGTGGCGGTAGCGCATCAGCTCGGCGAGCATTTCCGCGCGCGGCACCACCGGGATGCGGCGTTCCAGGGCGGTGGCCACTTCCGGGTTGGAGGTGTTCACGGCGCTGGACACCACCAGTACATCGGCGTTGGCGGCGTTCTCGGCACGATGGCCGATGAAGATCTGCGCACCAAAGGACTCGAGGCGCTCGGTGACCGGCGACGCCTTGAGGTCGGAGCCGGAAACCTGGTAGCCCAGGTTCAGCAGTACTTCGGCGATCCCGCACATGCCCACGCCGCCGATACCGACGAAGTGGATGCGACGGATACGGCGCATTTCCGGTTGTGGCATGGCTTTCTGATTCTCAACCATGGGCCACCTCCAGGCAGATATCGACCACGCTACGGGTGGCATCGGGTTTGGCCAGGCGACGTGCGGCGTCGGCCATGCTGTTGAGTCGTTCCGGTTGCATCAAAACCTCTGTCAGGCGAGCGGCAAGGTCCGCTGCGCCAGTCGTTCTTTGCGGCATCAGGAAGGCAGCGCCTTCACGAGCCAAATAATCGGCATTGCGGGTCTGGTGATCGTCGATGGCGTGAGGCAAAGGCACGAGCATCGAAGGCAGACCGGCGGCAGCCAGTTCACTGACGGTCAACGCACCTGCGCGACAGACCACCAGGTCAGCCCAGCCGTAGGCTTGGGCCATGTCTTTGATGAACGGCTGCACCTGCGCCTCGACGCCGGCGGCGCGATAGCGCTCTGCAGTCACTTCATCGTGGTTTTTACCGGCCTGATGAAACACTTCCGGACGCAGTTCGGGGGAGACCAGCGCCAGGGCTTCAGGCAGCAACTTGTTCAACGGCTCTGCTCCCAGGCTTCCACCCAGGATCAGCAAACGCGCCTTGCGTCCGGCCAGGGCCTCGCGCGGTGTATCGAGGAACAGCTCGGTGCGCACCGGGTTGCCGGTGGTACGCCGGCTGCTGGAGGCACCAAAGGTGTCCGGGAAAGCTTCGCAGACTCGGGCCGACAACGGCACCAGCAGCCGATTGGCGGTACCGGCGACCGCGTTCTGTTCATGAACGATCACCGGCACACCGGACAGTTTGGCCGCGACACCGCCAGGGCCGGTCACATAACCGCCAAAGCCCAGCACGCAGACCGGCTTGAGCTGACGGATGATCCGACGCGCCTGCAGCACGGCCTTGAGCAGCACGAATGGCGCCTTGAGCAGCGACAGCTTGCTCTTGCCCCGCAGGCCGCTGACGTTGATCAGGTGCAATTGCAGGCCGGCGTTCGGCACCAGCTCGTTTTCGATACCGCGCGGGGTGCCGAGCCAGTGCACGGTATAACCGCGCGCCTGGAACTCGCGGGCACAGGCCAGCGCCGGGAATACATGACCGCCGGTGCCACCGGCCATGATCAGCACATTAGCGCCCATGGCTTGGCTCCTCGGCGAAGTCGCTCTCGCTGAACTCCATTTCCTCGCTGCCCAGGTGGGTCCGACTCTCCCACTCGATACGCAGCAGCAGGCCCAGACAGGCGCAGCAGATCACCAACGAACTGCCGCCATAACTGAGGAACGGCAAGGTCAGGCCTTTGGTCGGCAGCAGGCCGACATTCACCCCGATGTTGATCAGGAACTGGCCGATCCACAGGAACGACAGGCCATAAGCGACATAGGCGGCAAAGAACTGCTTGGCTTTCTCGGCCCACAGGCCGATGTACATGCCACGGATACAAACGAAGACGAACAGCGCCACCGTGCACAGGGAACCCACGGCGCCCAGCTCTTCGGCCAGGACCGAGAACACGAAGTCGGTGTGGGCTTCCGGCAGGTAGAACTGCTTCTGCACGCTGTTGCCCAGGCCAACGCCCAGCCATTCGCCGCGGCCAAAAGCGATCAAGGCCTGGGACAACTGGTAGCCAGCGCCGAACTGGTCGGCCCAAGGGTCGGCAAAGTTGGTCAGGCGCGCCATTCGATAGGGCTGCATCTGAATCAGCAGGACCACCGCCGCGACCGCCAGGACCACCATCAAGGAGAAACGGAACAGCCCGACCCCACCGAGGAACAGCATCGCCGCCGCCGCCCCCATCATCACCACGGTGGCACCGAAGTCCGGTTCCATCAGCAGCAGGCCAGCCATTGGCAGCAGCACGATGAACGGCTTGAAGAAGCCCATCCAGCTTTCGCGCACTTCTTTCTGGCGACGTACCAGATAACCGGCGAGGTAGATCACCACGAACACCTTGGCAATCTCGGAAGGCTGGACGTTGAAGAAACTGAAACCGATCCAGCGCATCGAACCGTTCACCTCACGGCCGATCCCCGGAATGATCACCATCACCAGCAAACCGAAGGCACCGAGCAGCATCATCCAGCCCAGGCGTTGCCAGGTGGCGATCGGAATCATCATGGTGACGATGCAGGCACCCAGGCCCAGCACCACGTAGATCAGGTGGCGAATCATGTAATACAGGGCGCTGCCCGATTGCACCGCCGCCACTTCGGTGGAGGCCGAGGCGATCATGATCAGCCCGAGGCCAAGCAGCGTCAGGCAGCCGGCGAGCATCGGGAAGTCGAGGTCGACGCCGCGCCCGGTGATGATCGGCGATGGATAAGGCTTGATGATGTCTCTCAGGTTCATGCCAGATCCTCCACGGCGCGGACGAACTGGTGACCACGGTCTTCGTAATTCTTGAACATGTCGAAACTGGCGCAGGCAGGCGACAGCAGCACCACGTCGCCGGACTGGGCGGCGGCACGGCATTGCGCCACGGCGTCGACCAGGGAGCCGACACGAATCAGCGGCACGGCATCGCCGATGGCCTCGCCGATCTTGTCGGAATCGCGGCCCATCAGGATCACGGCGCGGCAGTTGGCCGCCACCGGATCGCGCAGGTCCTTGAACTCGGCACCCTTGCCGTCGCCACCGGCGATCAGCACGATCTTGCCTTCGATATCCGCGCCCAGGCCTTCGATGGCCGCCAGTGCGGCGCCGACGTTGGTGGCCTTGGAGTCGTTGTAATACCCCACGCCATCCAGGTCACGAACCCATTGGCAGCGGTGCTCGAGGCCGGCGAAGGTGCGCAGGGCCGAGAGCATGGCATCGAACGGCAGGCCGACCGCATGTCCCAGGGCCAGCGCCGCCAGGGCGTTGGACTGGTTATGGGCGCCACGGATCTTCAGCTCGCGCACCGGCATCAGGTTCTGGAATTCGAAGGCCAGGTATTTCTCGCCATTCTCTTCACGCAGGCCGAACGCCTTGAAATCGGGTTTGCTCAGGCCAAAGGTCCAGCACGGCAGGCCTTCGCCGATCAATGGCCGAGTCAGGGCATCCTGGCGGTTGAACACCACTTGCCGGGCGCCACGGAAGATCCGGTGCTTGGCCAGGTGATACGCCGGCAGGCCGCTGTAGCGGTCCATATGGTCTTCGCTGATGTTCAGCACGGTGGCCACTTCGGCCCCCAACTGGTCGGTGGTTTCCAGCTGGAAGCTGGACAGCTCCATGACATACAGCTCGACGTCGTCGCTGAGCAGGTCCAGGGCCGGCGTGCCCAGGTTGCCGCCCACGGCGACCCGCTTGCCCGCCGCCGCAGCCATTTCCCCCACCAGGGTGGTCACGGTGCTTTTCGCGTTGGAACCGCTGATGGCGACGATCGGCGCCTTCGCGTTACGCGCGAACAGCTCGATATCGCCGGAGAGTTTCACCCCACGGGCGGCGGCGGCTTGCAGGGCCGGGGTCGCCAGGGCCAGGCCGGGGCTCACGTAGAGCTCGTCGGCACGGCACAGGAAGTCGACGTCCAGCTCGCCACAACGCACTTCCACATGCGGATAGTCACGGCGCAGCGTGGCCAGTTCCGGTGGATTTTCCCGCGTATCGGCGACGGCAAACGACACGCCCCGGTTCGCCAGGAAGCGAACCAGGGACATGCCGCTCTTGCCGAGGCCGACAACGATGCGGAAGTGGTCAGAAGCGATCAGAGACACTCGTTCTACCTCAGCTTCAGGGTGGCAAGGCCGATCAGCACGAGAATCACGGTGATGATCCAGAAACGGACGATCACACGCGGCTCGGGCCAGCCCTTGAGTTCAAAGTGGTGGTGAATCGGCGCCATGCGGAAGACACGACGACCGGTCAACTTGAAGGAGGCCACCTGAATGACCACTGACAGGGTTTCCATCACGAACACGCCGCCCATGATGAACAGGACGATTTCCTGGCGAACGATCACCGCGATGGTGCCCAGGGCCGCGCCCAGCGCCAGCGCGCCGACGTCGCCCATGAAGACTTGTGCCGGGTAAGTGTTGAACCACAAGAAACCGAGCCCGGCGCCGATCAGCGCGCCGCAGAACACAATCAGTTCACCCGCGCCCGGAACGTAAGGAATCAGCAGGTACTCAGCGAATTTCACGTTACCCGACAGGTAGCAGAAGATGCCCAGGGCACCGCCTACCATCACGGTCGGCATGATCGCCAGGCCGTCGAGGCCATCGGTCAGGTTGACCGCGTTGCTGGAGCCGACGATCACGAAATAGGTCAGGACCACGAAGCCGATACCCAGCGGAATACTGACGTCCTTGAGCATGGGGATCAGCAAGGTGGTTTCGACCGGGGTTTGTGCGGTGACGTACAGGAAGATCGCCGCGCCCAGGCCAAATACCGACTGCCAGAAGTACTTCCAGCGGCTAGGCAAGCCACGGGAGTTCTTCTCGATTACCTTGCGATAGTCATCGACCCAGCCGATGGCGCCGAACAGCAGGGTGACCAGCAACACCACCCACACATAACGGTTGCTCAAGTCGGCCCACAGCAGGGTGCTGATACCGATTGCCGAAAGAATCAACGCGCCGCCCATGGTCGGAGTACCCGACTTGGAGAGGTGCGATTGCGGACCGTCATTACGCACTGCCTGGCCGATCTGACGGGTCTGCAGAGTGCGGATCATCCACGGCCCCAGCCACAAGGACAGCACCAGTGCAGTCAGTACCCCGAGAATCCCGCGCAGGGTCAGGTACTGAAAGACCGCGAAGCCTTTGTAGAACTGTTGCAGGTACTCCGCTAGCAGCAGCAGCATCAATGTTTCTCCGTGCTGGAACCACACAAAGCCGCGACGATGTTTTCCATCACCGCGCTGCGCGATCCCTTGATCAAAATAGTGGTGTTTGTATCTTGCTCGGCGCCCAGGGCTGCAATCAGCTCGGCCTGGCTGGCGAAGTGTCGGGCGTGCTCACCGAAGGCGGCGACCGCGTGGGTCATCATCGGGCCCACGGCATAGAGCGCCGACACCTTGCCGGCGGCATAAGCACCCACTTCGCGGTGCCCCTGCTCCGCCCAATCGCCCAACTCGCCGATATCTCCGAGCACCAGGACGGTGCGACCGGAAAAGCCGGCGAGTATATCAACGGCCGCGCACATTGACGTGGGGTTCGCGTTATAGGTGTCGTCGATTACCCGCATGCCGTTTTTCGCCAGCTGGGCGACAGTGCGGCCCTTGACTGGCTGCACCGCGTTGAGCCCGGTGGCGATGCCGAACAACGACACGCCCAGGGCATGCGCGGCAGCGGCAGCGGCCAGGGCATTGGCAACGTTATGGGTACCCAGCAGGTTCAACTGGACACGCTCGGAACCGTTGCCCGCGTGCAGGGTGAAGTTCGGGCAGCCACGGGCATCGCGCTGGATATCCGAGGCGTAAAAGTCGGCGGCATTGTTGGTCAGGGCAAAACTCAGCACCTGACGGCCAGCGGCGCGGGCTTTCCAGATAGGGAAGGCCTTGTCGTCGAGGTTGAGCACAGCGGTACCGGAAGCATCCAGCCCTTCAAGGATCTCGCCCTTGGCCTCGACGATTTTCTCCGGCCCGCCAAACTCGCCCACATGAGCGGTACCGGCATTATTGATGATGGCGACCTGCGGCTTGGTCATCCCCACGGTGTAGGCAATTTCGCCGATGCGCGAAGCCCCCAGCTCGATCACGGCCGCGGTGTGCTCCGGGGCCAGTTCCAGCAGGGTCAAGGGCGCGCCCAGGTCGTTGTTCAAATTGCCGCGCGTGGCAAGCACCGGCCCGCGCGTGCGCAGGATGCTCGCAAGCATTTCCTTGACCGTGGTCTTGCCGCTGGAGCCGGTAATCGCCGCTACCGGCTTGGTGAAAGCCGCGCGATTCAACGCCCCCAGTTGGCCGAGCGCCTGCCGGGTATCGCTGACCAGCAGCTGCGGCAGCGTGCTGTCTGGCACTTCGCGTTCGACCAGGGCACCGACGGCGCCTTTGGCGGCGACTTCATTCAGGTAGTCGTGCCCGTCGAAACGTGGGCCGGCCAGGGCAATAAAGAGTTGGCCCGGCTTGATCGCCCGGCTGTCGATGCTCACGCCATCGAAGCTGCAATCGCCAGCCAGCAGGCGCCCCGCCAGCGGTCCGCTCAGCTCACTGAGTTTCAGGGCCTTAAGCATGGGCCACCTCCCACACGGTCAGCGCTCGATCGGCTTCCACCAGGTCAGAGAAGTCGAGACGCACGCCATTGATTTCCTGATAGTCCTCATGACCTTTACCGGCCAGGACAATCACGTCGTCCGCCGAAGCGCCGGCGACCAACTGGGCAATGGCCAGGCCGCGACCGGAAACGAACTCGACCTTGTCCACTGCGCTGAAGCCGGCACGAATGTCGTCGAAAATCTGCGCCGGATCTTCCGTGCGCGGGTTGTCGTCGGTGACCAGAACGCCATCGGCCAGACGCTCGACCACTTCCGCCATCAGCGGACGCTTGCCACGATCGCGATCGCCGCCGCAGCCGAACAGGCACAGCAAACGGCCCTTGGCATGGGGACGCAGGGCCAGCAATACCTTTTCCAGGGCATCCGGGGTGTGGGCGTAATCGACCACCACCAGCGGTTGCGAACCACCGCCCAAGCGCTGCATGCGACCGGCCGGGCCTTCCAGTTTCGGCAGTACGTTAAGGATTTCGTCGAGGGCGTAATCCAGGCCGAGCAAGGCGCCGACAGCGGCCAGCACGTTGCTCAGGTTGAAACGACCGAGCAAGGTGCTACGCAGATGATGTTCGCCCTGCGGAGTCACCAGGATTGCACGCACGCCTTCGTCGTCGAATTGCGCTTCGCGGCAGTACAGATAAGCCCGCGGATCCTCGAGACTGTAGGTAATCAACCGCGAATCCTGTTCGTCACTGGCCAGCAGCCGACCGAAGTCATCGTCGAGGTTGATGACACGGCACCCCAGATCGGTCCAGCCGAACAGCTTGGCCTTAGTGGAGCCGTAGGCTTCCATGGTGCCGTGATAATCCAGATGATCGCGAGACAGGTTGGTCAGCACCGCCACGTCGAAGGCCAGAGCACTGACTCGCCCCTGGTCCAGACCATGGGACGACACTTCCATCGCCACGGCCTTGGCGCCGGCCTTTTTCAGGTCGGCCAGGGTGGCCTGCACGGCAATCGGGTTCGGCGTGGTGTGCATGCCGCTTTGCAGCGCGCCATAAAAACCGCTGCCGAGGGTGCCGACAATGCCGCAGTGCTGGCCCAGCAGATCGAGTGCCTGCGCCACCAACTGGGTCACGCTGGTCTTGCCGTTGGTACCGGTCACGCCAATCAGGTTGAGGTTGCGGCTCGGGTCGCCATAAAAACGCCCGGCGATATCCGACAGCTGCGCCGCCAGGCCTTTGACCGGAATCAGCGGCACGTCGGTAATCGGCAGGACGGTCGCGCCTTCGACTTCATAAGCCACCGCAGCCGCACCGCGCTGCAAGGCGTCGGCGATGTGCGCACGACCATCGAACTTGCCGCCAGGCACCGCGAGAAACAGATCGCCGGCGCGCACATTACGGCTGTCCAGAGTCAGCTCGCGAATCAGCAGATCACGACCAGCGTGGGCGAAAATTTTGTTCAGGCTAAGAGACATCAGCCGCGCCCTCCTTTAGCTGGTGCCGCATTGGCTTGTTGGGTAGGTGGCAGGTTGTCCGGCGAGATATTCATCAGACGCAGGGTGCCGGACATCACTTTGCTGAACACCGGCGCCGATACCAGACCACCGAAGTAACCAGCCTTGCTCGGCTCGTCGATCACCACGACGATGGCGTAGCGCGGATCGCTCATCGGGCCGAAACCGGCGAACAGGGAGCGGTAGGAGTTCTCGGCATAACCCTTGGTACCGACCGAAGTCTTACGCGCAGTACCACTCTTGCCGGCCACGTGATAAGCCGGTACCTGGGCACGGAACACGCCACGCGGCGCCTCGATCACCTGCTGCAACATGCCTTGCATGGTCTTGGCGACCTTTTCCGGAATCACCTGGGCGGTTTCCGGTGTCCTGTCGGTTTTGATCAGAGTCAGCGGAGCGATGCGACCGTTATTGGCCAGGGCCGAGAAGGCGTGAACCAGCTGGATCGCGGTCACCGAAATGCCGTAGCCATACGACAGCGTGGCTGTCTCGGCCTTGCGCCATTCACGATAATTCGGCAGGTTGCCGACACGTTCGCCCGGGAAGCCGAGGCCGGTGTCCTGGCCAAGACCGATTTTCTGGGCCAGGCGGAAGATGGCTTCGCCACCGATATCGAAGGCGATCTTGCTCATGCCGACGTTACTGGAATTGATCAGAATCCCGGTCAGGTCGAGTACCGCGCCTTCACTCTTGGATACGTCACGAATGGTGTATTTGCCGATCTGCAGCGTGCCTGGATAAACCTCGACGGTGTCGCTCGGTTTCCAGCGGCCGGTTTCCAGCGCCGCGCTCATGGAGATGGCTTTCATGGTCGAACCCGGCTCGAACACGTCGATCATGGCGCGGTTGCGCATCATCGCCGGTTGCAGGTTGCGACGATTGTTCGGGTTGTAGGTCGGCTGATTGACCATGGCCAGGATCTCGCCGGTCTTCACGTCCATGATGACCAGGCTGCCGGCCTTGGCGCCGTTCTCGACGATGGCATTGCGCAG
Source organism: Pseudomonas sp. GW821-FHT09E12 (assembly GCF_059416085.1). NCBI lineage: Bacteria > Pseudomonadati > Pseudomonadota > Gammaproteobacteria > Pseudomonadales > Pseudomonadaceae > Pseudomonas > Pseudomonas sp. GW821-FHT09E12. The sequence goes on from NZ_JBWKOM010000012.1 coordinate 84,175, forward strand.
CTCGCGGTTGGCCAGGTATTGCAGGCGCAGGTCAATCGACAACGCCAAGGGCTTGCCGGCCTTGGCGTTTTTGGTGACCTGGACATCCTTGATCAGTCTGCCGCGCCGGTCCTTGATGACCTGGCGCTTGCCCGGAACTCCGGCGAGCCACTCGTCATAAGCCAGTTCGACCCCTTCGCGGCCGCGATCGTCGATGTCGGTAAAGCCGACCATATGCGCGGTCACTTCGCCGGCCGGGTAGAAGCGCCGGAACTCTTCGATGCCATACACCCCCGGCACTTTGAGATCGAGAACTTGCTGGCCCTGCTCGGGCGTTAGGCCGCGCACCAGGTAGATGAATTCTTTATTGGCTTGCGCTTCAAGGCGCTCGGCCAGCGCCTTGGGGTCTTGCCCCAAGGCAGCAGCCAATGCCGGCCACTTGTCCTTGGCCAGCTGCATTTCCTTGGCGTTGGCCCACAGGGTGGTCACTGGCGTACTGACTGCCAGCGGCTCGCCGTTACGGTCGGTGATCAAGCCACGGTGAGCCGGGATCGGAATATGCCGAACGCTGCGCGCATCGCCCTGCCCCTTGAGGAAGTCGCGATCGACGACCTGCAGATCGATGATGCGCCAGGCGATCGCCGCCACCATGATGCCGAGCAAGCCCAGCACCAGGCGGAACCGCCAGGGGAAGAGTGCGCCTTCAAGCTTCATCATGGCGCCACCATCTGGACTTCTGCCGCGCCGGGAATGCGCATTTTCAGTTGTTCGGTGGCCAGCACTTCGATCCGGCTATGGGCGGTCCAGGTGCTTTGTTCGAGAATCAGCCGGCCCCACTCCGCTTGTGCCTTGTCACGCACACTCAACTCACCGTACAGCGTGTTGAGCAACTGTCGATTCCAGTGGGCGCTATAGGACACCGCAATCGCGGACACCAGGACGCCGATGAACAGCAGAAGCATGAAAAAGCTTCCGCCTGGAAGTGGCTTGGCGAAAAGCTTGCTCACCGCAGCTTCTCCGCAACGCGCATGACAGCACTACGGGAACGCGGGTTGGCCTTGAGCTCGGCATCGGAGGCCGTCTGCGCTTTGCCATGGACTTTGACTTTCGGCTCGAAAGCCACGTGGCGTACCGGCAGGTTGCGAGGCAGGTTGTCCGCCTCGCCCTTCACCAGCTTGCGCATGAACAGTTTGACGATGCGGTCTTCCAGCGAGTGAAAACTGATGACCACCAGACGGCCGCCGACCTCCAGGCACTCCAGCGCGGCTTCGAGGCCGGCTTCCAGATCGCCCAGTTCGTTGTTGACATGAATGCGCAGCCCCTGGAACGCACGGGTTGCCGGGTTCTTGCCCTTTTCCCAGGCCGGGTTGGCGACTTTCAAGACTTCCGCCAGGTCGGCGGTGCGTTCGAACGGCTTGATGTCGCGGCGCTCAGCCACGGCGCGGGCCATACGACCGGAGAAACGCTCTTCGCCGTATTCCTTGAATACACGGGCGATTTCTTCCACCGGCGCGGTGTTGACGAACTCCGCCGCGCTGATGCCACGGGACGGGTCCATACGCATATCCAGGGGACCATCATTGAGAAAACTGAAGCCGCGCTCAGGATCGTCGAGCTGCGGCGAAGACACGCCCAGGTCGAGCAGCACGCCGCTGACCTTGCCATCCAGGCCGCGCTCGGCCACTTCCGAGCCCAGTTCGGCAAAGCTGCGCTGCACAACGACAAAGCGGCCGTCTTCGGCCGCTAGCGCTTGCCCGGTGGCAATCGCTTGAGGATCTTTGTCGAATCCGAGCAGCCGGCCATCCGGCCCGAGTTTGCTGAGGATCAGACGACTATGACCACCGCGACCGAAGGTGCCATCCAGATAGCAGCCATCAGGACGTACGGCGAGAGCCTCGACGGCTTCGTCAAGCAGTACGGTGATGTGGTTAAAGCCGCTATCAATAGTCACAGGATCAAATCACGCAGTTCATCAGGCATGGCGCCCGGTTGTTGAATAGCTGCCAGGTCCGCTGCGGAAACAGCATTCCAGGCATCCTCGTCCCACAGTTGGAACTTGTTCAATTGGCCTACCAACATTGCGCGCTTATCCAACTTGGCATATTCGCGCAGACGCGGCGGAACCAGAAAACGACCACTGCCATCGAGTTCGAGGTCGACGGCATTACCAATCAGCAAACGCTGCAAGCGACGGTTTTCTTCACGTAGCGAAGGCAGCGCGCGCAGTTTGGTTTCAATAATTTCCCACTCGTCGAGGGGGTAGACACACAAACACGGATCAACGGCATCAATAGTGACGATAAGTTGCCCGGAACTACGCGAAACGAGCTCGTCACGGTACCGGCTCGGCATGGCGAGTCGGCCCTTTGCGTCGAGACTGATAGCGTTAGCTCCGCGAAACACGTCAGCGTTTCTCCAAATTTTAGCGTTTTACGTCCAAAAAACCCACTTCATGCCACTTTCCGCCACTTGCGCACACTATAGGAATGCGCCCACCACACCGTCAAGGCACGGAGCGACGGAAAAGCCTTATAGAACGGAGATTTAGGAGACTAAAAGGAGGGGTAACGGGAATTTGGCGAAGGATTTGGCGCAATAACTTCAATCAGCTCAAGAAGCTGTATCGCGAAGTTAAAGTAATTTGTTAAGAGTAAGATCTTTTCGGTATTACAAAAGCGCTTCTGCTATTGATTCAAGCAGGGAGGGAAAAGGTGGAGAGTCGATCTGTAAGCCGGGTTCTGTCGAGGACAGTCATTCCTCTACGATGGCCATCACTGGACATCTTTAGCAACCTACCCGGTTCCAGCGCGGGCCACGCCTTGGAACCCTATTTGGTCTTGCTCCGAGTGGGGTTTACCTAGCCACGAACTGTTGCCAGACGTGCGGTGCGCTCTTACCGCACCTTTTCACCCTTACCGGCACCGAAGTGCTTAGGCGGTTATTTTCTGTGGCACTTTCCGTAGGCTCGCGCCTCCCAGGCATTACCTGGCACTCCGCCCTATGGAGCCCGGACTTTCCTCCCCCCTCTAATTTTCATAGAGGGCAGCGACTGTCCAATCGACTCTCCGCCGCGCAGGTTAACGGCAGAGCGGCGGAAGAACAAGGGATAAAAGCCTTTTGCCATTCCGCCGATCGTGTTTACTCGCCTTTCTGTTTATCCAGCGCCACTTGATAGAGCACATTCTTGCGCACGCCGGTAATTTCCGCCGCCAATGCCGCGGCACGCTTGAGCGGCATCTCGTTGAGCAGCAGGTCGAGAACCCGCATCGCCTCACTGCTCACAGCCTCGTCGCTCTCCGGCACTGACCATCCCGCTACCAGCACCACGCATTCACCACGCTGCTGATTGCTGTCTGCCTCGACGAAAGCCCGCAACTCCGAAAGCGGCAGCCCCTTGAGGGTTTCAAAGGTCTTGGTCAGCTCCCGGGCCAGCAATGCCGGACGCTCGCCACCGAACACCGACTCCATATCCTGCAAGCACTCGAGAATACGGTGTGGCGCCTCATAGAAAATCAGCGTGCGCGGCTCTTCCTTTAATAGCTCAAGACGCCCGCGCCGCCCTACCGCCTTGGCCGGCAGAAAGCCCTCGAAGATAAAACGATCGGAAGGCAGCCCCGCCGCCGACAAGGCCGCAATCAGAGCGCAGGCCCCAGGAACAGGAACGACATTGATACCCGCCGCACGCGCCTGACGCACCAGGTGGTAACCCGGATCGGAGATCAACGGCGTGCCCGCGTCGGAAATCAGTGCAACGCTGTCTCCCGCCAACAGACGCGTGAGAAAACGACTGCCTTCATCCCGTTCGTTATGTTCATGACAGGCGGCCAGCGGTGTAGAAATCCCGAAGTGCTGCATCAAGCGTTGCGAGTGGCGCGTGTCTTCGGCGGCAATCAGCGCCACCTCACGCAAGATCTTCAAGGCCCGGGCACTGATGTCGTCCAGGTTGCCGATGGGCGTCGCCACCACATAAAGCGAGCCAGCAGCGGAATTCAAAGGACCTGGAGCAGTCAAAGCGCACACCTCTTGATCGGTAAAAGCACCATTGTAGCGCGTAGAAGCCTTCGGAATGCGTGTCGCAGGCACCTCACGCCTGCGACAGCGCCTGTGGTTCTAAAGCACTGCAACATTTGCTCGACCTAAAATAGACGGTTTATTGCCAGTAACATCGCGCCCCGGCCAGTGCTTGGGTACAATTCCACGCTAATTTGATCGAGTATCAGGAACACTTACATGATCGCTTGCCTGCGGCTGTTCTCTGCCTTATGCCTTGCTGCTCTTCTGGCAGCTTGCGCCAGCTCGCCCTCCTCCAGCCTTGGCGAACTTCCACGGACCCCGGATGCCAGCATCGAGCAACTGCTCGAACAGGCCGCCAACAGCAAAACACCCGACAAGGCAGCCCTGCTGCGCTTGAGCGCTGCCGACCTGGCCTATCGCCAGGGCAACGCCGGCCAGGCCGCGCAAATCCTGCAACAAGTGCCGATGGAGCAACTCAAGCCCGGCCAGCAGGTTTTCGCCAGCACCCTGGCCGCCGAGCTGGCCATGACTCGCAACCAGCCAAAGGCCGCCCTGACTGCCCTGAGCCACCCGAGCCTGCAACGCCTGAGCGAACTGCCGGAAGAGCAGCAAATCCGCACCGGCACTGTCCACGCTCGCGCACTAGAGGCTGACGGCCAGGCCCTCGCTGCGGCACGGGAGCGCATTTTCATTGCGCCACTGCTCAAGGACGACACCGCGAGCAAGAACCACGAAGCCATCTGGGCGTTGATTGCCAGCCTGCCGACTGATCAACTGCAAGCCGTCGGCAACGATGACCTGGGCGGCTGGATGAGCCTGGCGCTGGCAGTGAAGACTGCCGGCACCCTGGAACAACAGCAGGCCGCCATCGACAACTGGCGCGCACAGAACCCCAAGCATCCGGCGGCCATTCAGCTGCCGCTGCCGCTGACCAAACTCAAGGAGCTGGCCAGCCAGCCGCTGTCCAAGATCGCCCTGCTGTTGCCGCAGGACGGCCCGCTGGCCGCGGTCTCCAAGGCCCTGCGCGATGGCTTCATGGCCGCGCACTATCAGGCCCAGCAAGCCGGTCAGAAACCACCCAGCATCGAGTTCTACGACAGCTCGCGCCTGACTTCGCTGGATGACTTCTATCGCAAGGCCCAGGCAGATGGCGTGCAACTGGTCGTCGGCCCGCTGGAAAAACCACTGGTCAAACAGCTCGCTGCGCGCCCGCAATTGCCTATCACCACCCTGGCGCTGAACTACAGCGAAGGCGAGCAAGGCCCCGCGCAACTGTTCCAGTTCGGCCTGGCCGCCGAAGACGAAGCTCGCGAAGTCTCCCGCCGCGCCCGCGCCGACGGCCTGCACCGCGCTGCGGTCCTGGTGCCACGCGGCGAATGGGGCGATCGCGTGCTCAAGGCTTTCCATCAGGACTGGGAAAGTAACGGCGGTAGCGTGGTCGGTATCGAACGCGTCGATCAGCCGGTAGCCCTGGCCCAGCAGATTGCCGACCTGTTCCAACTGCGCCAGAGCGAAGCCCGCGCCAAGAGCTTGCAGAACGCCGCTGGCACTCAAGTGGCCGCACAACCTTCGCGTCGCCAGGACATCGAGTTCATTTTCCTGGCATCCACTCCGCAACAGGCACAACAGATCAAGCCGACCCTGAACTTCCAGTACGCCGGCGATGTACCTGTCTACGCCACCTCTCATGTCTTCAGCGCCAGCGGCGACCAGAACCAGTACAACGACATGAACGGCATACGCTTCTGCGAGACGCCTTGGCTGCTGGATGCCAATGACCCGCTGCGCCGACAGGTCGCCGCGCAATGGCCACAAGCCGGTGGCAGCCTGGGTCGACTGTATGCGATGGGCGCCGACGCCTACCGCCTGGCACCACGCCTGGGGCAACTCAAGGCCCTGCCGGACAGCCGCATCGAAGGCCTGTCGGGCAGCCTGACCATGAGCCCGAGCCAGCGTGTTCAACGCCAGTTGCCATGGGCCGAGTTCGTCAGCGGCCAGATCACTCGCCTGCCTGACACCCAGCGTTAATGCCACAACGATCACGCCAGCAAAGCGGTCAGGATGCCGAAGCCCAAGCGCTCCGGCATCTTGAACAACAGGGGCTGCGCCTGCTGGCGCAGAACTGGTTGTGCAAACACGGCGAGCTTGATCTGGTCATGCTTGACGGCGATACAGTAGTATTCGTCGAAGTCCGCTACAGACAACACACGCAATGGGGTGGCGCACTAGGCAGCATCGACGCACGCAAGCGTCAGAAACTGATACTCGCCGCACAGTTTTTCCTGCAGCGCGAGTCGCGCTGGTCCAACCACTCTTGCCGTTTCGATGTGGTCGCCATAGACAGCGCCCCAGGTACAACCACTCATTTGAACTGGCTACGGAATGCCTTTGAAAGCTGATCGACGCTCTCGGGCCGAGCCGGACATTTTCACTCAACATTTTTGCTCTTTGCTTTGCGGGCAGCACATTCATGTGCCAGAAAGCCGCGCCACTTAAGGTCACACAGATGGACATGCAATCCCGAATTCGCCAGCTTTTTCAGGCCAGTATCGACACCAAGCAGCAGGCGATGGACGTACTTGCACCGCACATCGAGCAAGCCAGCCAGGTCATGGTCAACGCCCTGCTCAACGAAGGAAAAATGCTTTCCTGCGGCAATGGTGGCTCGGCCGGCGATGCCCAGCACTTCTCCTCCGAACTGCTCAACCGTTTCGAGCGCGAGCGCCCGAGCCTGCCAGCCATTGCGCTGACCACCGACAGCTCGACGATTACCTCGATCGCCAACGACTACAGCTACAACGAAGTCTTTTCCAAGCAGATTCGCGCCCTGGGCCAGCCTGGCGATGTCCTGCTGGCGATCTCCACCAGCGGCAACTCGGCGAATATTATTCAAGCGATCCAGGCCGCACATGATCGCGAAATGATTGTCGTAGCATTGACCGGTCGCGATGGCGGCGGCATGGCGTCCCTGCTATTGCCGGAAGATGTCGAGATTCGCGTACCGGCCAATGTCACTGCACGTATCCAGGAAGTCCACCTGCTGGCGATCCACTGCCTCTGCGACTTGATCGACAGCCAACTGTTCGGGAGTGAAGAATGACCCCTAATCGCCTTGGCCTACTGGCCCTGACCCTAGCCTTGAGCATCAGCGGTTGCAGCTCGGTGATTACCGCCACCCGCGAAAGCCCGATCGAAGATGACCGCGGCACCCGCACCTTCGGCAGCAAGATCGATGACTCACTGATCCAGACCAAAGTCGAAGTGAACGTCGCCAAGGCCAGTCCGGACCTGGACCACAATTCGCACATCGTGGTGACCAGCTTCAACGGCATCGTCCTGCTGGCTGGCCAGACCCCGCGCGCCGACCTCAAGACACTCGCCGAGCAGGCCGCCAGCGCCGTGCAACGGGTGAAGAAAGTCCACAACGAACTGCAGGTTCTGCCGCCCTCTTCCCTGCTGGCCCGGCAGAACGATGCCTGGCTGACCACCAAGATCAAGACCCAGATGCTGACCGATGCCAGCATTCCAGGCTCGCGCATCAAGGTCGTGACGGAAAACGGCATCGTCTACCTGCTGGGCCTGCTGACTCAACAGGAAGCCACCCAGGCGACCAATCTGGTACAGGGCGTTTCCGGCGTGCAGAAAATCGTCAAACTGTTCGAATACATCGACTGATGCAGGCGAAAGGTACGAGCACAAAAAAGGCGATCCGGATGGATCGCCTTTTTTATTACTTCACGACCTTCAGACTCGGTCGACCGCTTGGACGCGGCGGCTCGTTATCCGGTGGTGGAATATCATCATCCGGCTCGATTTCATCGTCCTCGTCATCCACGGGCGACTCCAGATCGAACACCATACCCTGACCATTCTCCCGGGCGTAAATGCCCAGGATCGCCGGCACAGGGACGTACAAGCTATGCGGGACGCCACCGAAGCGCCCCTCGAAAGTCACCACCTCGTTATCCATATGCAAATGGCGCACGGCACTCGGCGAAATATTCAGGACGATCTGTCCGTCACTGGCGAAACCCTGAGGCACCTGCACCGCCGGGTATTCGGAATTGACCAGCATATGCGGGGTGCAATCGTTGTCCACAATCCACTCGTAGAGCGCGCGGACCAGATAAGGTCGACTGGAGTTCATAGCGGCTCCTTAAGCCTTAGCGCATGTCGCGTTCGACGCCAGACAGACTTGCCTGGAACGTCTCACGGGCGAACTGGCGCTCCATGTAATCAAGCAACGGCTTGGCTTGCCGTGGCAATTCAATACCCAGAATCGGTAATCTCCAGAGTATTGGTAATAGGCAGCAATCCACCAGACTTTGTTCCTCACTGAGGAAAAACGGCTTCTCCGCGAACAGCGGCGAAACGCCGGTCAGGCTCTCGCGCAGCTCTTTGCGAGCCTGAGCCCGAGCGGCTTCCTTGGTCCGGGAATCCAGGATCAGATCCACCAGCCCACACCAGTCACGCTGGATCCGATGAATCAGCAGACGGCTGTTGGCACGCGCCACTGGGTAAACCGGCAGTAGTGGCGGGTGCGGGTAACGCTCATCCAGATATTCCATCACCACGGTCGACTCCCACAACGCCAGGTCACGATCGACCAGGGTGGGCAGACTGCCGTAAGGGTTCACTTCGATCAGCTTCGGCGGCTGACGCCCCGCCTCCACACTGATGATCTCGGCGCTGACACCCTTCTCTGCGAGCACGATACGTACCCGGTGGGAATAGTGGTCGGCGGGGTCGGAGTAACAGGCCAACCGATTGGTCACGCCCATGGCGGTCCTCCTCGCTTGTTGAAATTATCGGAAGCAGAAAAACGAGCGCGCCCAGAGGGCGCCTCCCGTAACGCCTGGATGATCCAGACTCGTTACACCTTCAGAGACGCCCTTGGGCGCGCACGATTAACAGCAATGAATTACAGCTTTATCAATGAACGTCTTTCCAGTATTCGCGCTTGAGCAGATAGGCGAACACGAAGAAGAAGGCCAGATACAGTAACACATAGGTGCCGATACGTTGATGCTCCAGCTTGACCGGGTTGGCCGAGTAGGCCAGGAAGGTCACCAGGTTCTTGACCTTCTCGTCGAACTGCTCTTCGTTGAGCGTGCCGGTTTTTGGCAGCACGGTCAGTTGGTCGCAGGCTTCATGGGTCAAAGCGGTACCAGTCAGCGGATCGTATTGCTTCTTGCCGTCTTCGACGATCTGCACCTGTTTGCAGCCAACAACCTGGCGACCCTGCAGGCCGACCAGGACGTTAGGCATACCCACGTTCGGGAAGACCTTGTTGTTCACGCCCCATGGACGCGCAGGGTCTTCGTAGAAGGAGCGCAGGTAGCCATAGAGCCAGTCGGTACCACGCACACGAGCCACCAGGGTCAGGTCGGGCGGAGCCGCACCGAACCAGGTCTTGGCGTCAGCCGGCTGCATGCCGATGCTCATGTGATCGCCGATTTTCGCACCAGTGAACACCAGCTTGCTCATCATCAGATCGTGAGGAATCCCCAGATCGTCGGCAACGCGCTCATAGCGTTGGAACTTGGCGCTGTGGCAGCCCATGCAGTAGTTGGCGAATGTCCGTGCGCCATCCTGCATGGCGGCCTTGTCGGAGACGTCGATGTCGACTTTTTCCAGCTCGGGACCACCGTGTTCGGCCGCGAAGGACAGTACAGGCATAGCAGCAAGAATCAGTACAGCAAATAGCTTTTTCATCAGCCAGTCACCCTTTCCGGAACCGGTTTGGTCTTCTCGAGCCTGGTATAGAACGGCATCAGAATGAAGTAGGCGAAGTACAGGAAGGTACATACCTGCGACAGCAGCGTGCGACCCGGCGTCGGTGCCAGAACGCCGAGGATCCCCAGGATCACGAACGAGATGCAGAACACCACCAGCCAGATCTTGCTCAGCCAACCCTTGTAGCGCATGGATTTGACCGGGCTGCGATCGAGCCATGGCAGCACGAACAACACGGCGATCGCCGCACCCATCGCAATCACACCCAGCAGCTTGTCTGGAACCGCGCGCAGAATCGCGTAGAACGGGGTGAAGTACCAAACCGGGGCAATATGCTCAGGCGTCTTGAACGGGTTGGCCTGTTCGAAGTTCGGCTTCTCGAGGAAATAACCACCCATTTCCGGGAAGAAGAACACGATCGAGCAGAAGATGAACAGGAACACCACCACGCCGACGATGTCTTTCACGGTGTAGTACGGGTGGAAAGCGATGCCATCCAGCGGTACGCCGTTTTCGTCTTTGTGCTTCTTGATGTCCACACCATCCGGGTTGTTCGAACCCACTTCGTGCAGCGCCAGGATGTGCAGCACTACCAGACCGAGAATCACGATTGGCAGGGCCACTACGTGCAAGGCGAAGAAGCGGTTCAGGGTAATACCGGAAATCAGGTAGTCACCACGAATCCACTGGGTCAGGTCGTTACCGATGACCGGGATCGCACCAAACAGCGAGATGATCACCTGGGCACCCCAGTAGGACATTTGCCCCCAAGGCAGCAGGTAGCCCATGAAGGCTTCGGCCATCAGCGCCAGGTAGATCAGCATGCCGAACAGCCACACCAGCTCACGCGGCTTCTGGTAGGAACCGTAGAGCAGGCCACGGAACATGTGCAGATAAACCACGATGAAGAACGCCGAGGCGCCAGTGGAGTGCAACAGACGCAGGATCGAGCCGTACTCGACGTCGCGCATGATGTATTCGACGGAAGCGAAAGCCTCTTCCGCCGACGGGGTGTAGCTCATGGTCAGCCAGACACCGGTGACGATCTGGTTAACCAGAACCAGCAGAGCCAGGGAACCAAAGAAGTAGAAGAAGTTGAAGTTCTTCGGGGCGTAATACTTGCTGAGATGGTCTTCCCACATTTTGGTCGCGGGGAAGCGCGCATCAACCCAATCCATGAACTTGCTCATCACGCTTTCTCCGTATCGACGCCGATGACAATAAGGTCGTCCGACTCATAGGAATGCGGGGGTACTGGCAGGTTCAAAGGCGCAGGTTGCGACTTGTAGACGCGGCCAGCCAGATCGTAGTGGGAACCGTGGCAAGGGCAGAAATAGCCACCTACCCAATCCTTGCCCAGATCCGCAGGCGCCACTTCAGGGCGGAAAGTCGGTGAGCAACCCAGGTGGGTGCAGATACCGATCAGCAGCAGAATCTCTGGCTTGATCGAACGCACTTCCGGGTCGACGTAGGTTGGTTGGACAGAGTTCTTGGAGTCGGGGTCGGAAAGTTGACCCTCGATCTTTTTGAGATTCCCCAGGATTTCCTGTGTACGGCGGACGATGAATACCGGCTGACCACGCCACTCAGCAATCATCTGCTGACCTGGATCGATCTTGCTGATATTCACTTTCACCGGTGCCCCTGCGGCTTTCGCCTTGGCACTGGGAAACCATGACCCCACGAACGGGACCGCAGCCCCCACCGCTCCTGCAGCACCCACCACGGATGTGGCTGCTACAAGGAAGCGACGCCGGCCTGCATTCACGCCGTCATTGCTCATTCAGTCCTCTCCCATCAGCTTTGTGGCCTGTTAAATCAGGCATCTACTAAGTAAAAATCTGAACTTATAAAAATTTTGCCGAATGGTAATGAAAAGCCCCTACTCTGACAAGGTAATTACCAACTTGGCCCTGCCCCAAGCCCTGTAGTATAGGGGCTCTGCAGATGTGGCAAGTTGTCACAGCGCAAAATAATCGCCCATAAAAAAACGCCCAGCTCCGCAAGGAGACTGGGCGTTTTTTGAACGCGAAAGCGAATTAACGCTTCGAGTACTGCGGACGCTTACGCGCTTTACGCAGACCAACTTTCTTACGTTCAACTTCACGTGCGTCACGGGTTACGAAACCGGCTTTACGCAGAGCGCTGCGCAGAGTTTCGTCGTAATCCATCAGAGCGCGAGTGATGCCGTGGCGGATTGCGCCAGCTTGGCCACTCACACCACCGCCGATAACGGTGACGTAGATGTCGAACTTCTCGACGGTCTCGGTCAGCTCCAGCGGCTGACGAACTACCATGCGGGCAGTTTCGCGGCCGAAGAAGTTATCCAGGGAGCGGTTGTTGATGGAGATGTTGCCAGTGCCCGGACGCAGGAAAACGCGTGCGGTTGCAGTCTTGCGACGGCCAGTGCCGTAATTTTGAGTCGCCGACATAATGAACTATTCCGTTAAATCTTCAGTTCTTGGGGCTGCTGAGCAGTATGAGGGTGTGCAGCGCCCGCATAGACTTTCAGCTTACGGTACATGTCGCGACCCAGCGGGTTCTTAGGCAGCATGCCTTTTACCGCGGTCTCGATCACGCGCTCAGGGGCCTTGGCGATCAGCTTTTCAAAGTTGATCGACTTGATGCCGCCCGGGAAACCGGAGTGGGAGTAGTACATTTTGTCAGTGGTTTTAGCGCCAGTAACACGTACTTGCTCAGCGTTGATCACGACGATGTAGTCACCGGTGTCGACGTGAGGGGTGTACTCAGGCTTGTGCTTGCCACGCAGACGGCTCGCGATTTCGGTGGCCAGACGACCCAGGGTCTGACCAGCAGCGTCGACGACAAACCAGTCGCGCTTAACTGTTTCCGGTTTAGCAGTAAAAGTTTTCATTCTTTATAGCCTCAGGGGCCGCCCTGTAAATTAGACGGCGGATCTTACTGAATAGTGCGTACTTTGACAAGTCAAAGGCAGCCGGATACAGACGCTATCGGGGGCTCGGGTCAGCGCGTCCGTTATACGGCAAGATTCTTCGGCAGGCGGCGCATCACTTCCACTGCAGAAAGAGCTGCGGAATTATGCAGATTGCGAAAAAAAATTCAACCTGCTTTTATGATTGTTTTGCCGAAGGAGCACCCGATGGACTATCGCCAGCTAGGCCGGACCGACCTGAACGTGAGTGCAATCTGCCTGGGAACCATGACCTGGGGCGAGCAAAACAACGAGTCCGAGGCCTTCGCCCAGATCGAACGGGCCAAGGCTGCCGGGATCAATTTCATCGACACCGCGGAGATGTACCCGGTGCCGCCAAAGGCCGAAACCTATGCCACCACCGAGCGCTACATCGGCAACTGGTTCAAGGCTCGCGGCGATCGCGCCGACTGGATCCTCGCCAGCAAGATCGCCGGCCCCGGCAACACCATCGACTACATCCGCGACAACCAGCTCAAACACAACCGCAAGCACATAGTCCAAGCCGTGGATGCCAGCCTCAAGCGCCTGCAGACCGACTGGATCGACCTCTACCAGTTGCACTGGCCAGAGCGCAGCACCAACTTCTTCGGCCAACTGGGCTACAAGCACAAGGAAGAAGACTTCACCCCGCTGGAGGAAACCCTCAAAGCCCTGGATGAGCAAGTCAAGGCCGGCAAGATCCGCCACATTGGCCTGTCCAACGAAACGCCCTGGGGCACCATGAAGTTCCTGGCCCTCGCCGAGAGCCGCGGCTGGCCACGGGCGGTATCGATCCAGAACCCCTACAACCTGCTCAACCGCAGCTTTGAAGTGGGCCTGGCGGAAATCGCCATTCGCGAACAATGTGGATTGCTGGCCTATTCGCCACTGGCGTTCGGCTTCCTCTCCGGCAAATACGAAGGCGGCGCGCGCCCGGCCAAAGGCCGCCTGAGCCTGTACAGCCGCTTCAGCCGCTACTTCAACCCGCAATCGGAAGCGGCCTGCAGCCGCTATGTCGCCCTGGCCCGCGAGCATGGCCTGGACCCGGCGCAAATGGCCCTGGCATTCGTCACTCAGCAACCGTTCGTCACCAGCAACATTATTGGTGCGACCACCCTCGAACAACTGGACAGCAATATCGCCAGTCTCGAGCTGAAGCTGTCGAATGAGGTGCTGGCCGGCATCGAGGCGATCCACAAGGACCACCCGAACCCGGCGCCGTAACCTGCCCTCCCGAATAGAAGCGAGCTGGCCCGCCAAGCTCGCCTCTACGCGGGAGACAACGCGCTACAGGGAACGCGCAATGATTTCCTTCATGATCTCGTTGGTCCCGGCATAGATCCGCTGCACCCGCGCATCCGCCCAGGCCCGGGCCACCGGGTACTCCCACATGAAGCCGTAACCGCCGTGCAACTGCACGCATTCGTCGAGCACCTTGCATTGCAGGTCCGTGCCCCAGTACTTGGCCATGGCGGCGGTCGGTACATCGAGCTTGCCTTGCAGATGCAATTCCAGACAGCGGTCGACGAAGACCCGGCCGATCTGGATCTCAGTGGCCATTTCCGCCAATTTGAAGCGGGTGCTCTGGAAGTCGGCGATCGATTTGCCGAAAGCCTTGCGCTCGCGGGTGTACTCCAGGGTCCACTGCAATGCCGCCTCGGCTGACGCCAGACCGCCTACCGCCACCGTCAAACGCTCCTGCGGCAACTCCTGCATCAGGTAGGCAAAGCCCATTCCGGCCTGCCCCAGCAGATTTTCCTTGGGCACGCGGACGTCCTGGAAGAACAGTTCGGAAGTGTCCTGAGCCTTCATACCGACCTTTTCCAGGCGTTTGCCCTTGGAAAAGCCGGGCGTATCAGCCTCCACCAGGAACAGGCTGGTGCCCTTGGCGCCGGCCTTCGGATCGGTCTTGGCCACGACAATCACCAGATCGGCCAGGTAGCCGTTGGTGATAAAGGTCTTGGAACCGTTGATCACATAGTCGTCGCCGTCCAGCACCGCAGTGGTCTTGACCCCCTGCAGGTCGGAGCCGGCGCCCGGCTCGGTCATGGCGATGGCCGTGACCATCTCGCCGGACACCAGTTTCGGCAAGTACTTGTGCTTAAGCTCCTCGCTGCCGTAATGCAGGATGTAAGGCGCGACGATATCGGAATGCAGGGAGAAGCCGATACCGGTCAGACCAAGGCGCCCTACCTCCTCGATCACTACCGCGCTGTAGAGAAAGTCAGCCCCCAGTCCGCCGTACTCCTCGGGGAGATGGGAGCAGAGCATTCCCGCCTCACCGGCCTTGTTCCACAAGGCGCGGTCGATGTAGCCCTGTTTTTCCCATTGCCCATGGAATGGCACGGCCTCCTTTTCCAGGAAGGTACGTACGCTGTCACGAAAGAGTTCGTGCTCGGAGCTGAACAAGGTTCTGGGGATCATGGGGCCACCTGTCGTTATTGTTAGCCGGGATTGGCCCACAGAGCCTAAGCCCACGCGTACGACACAGGACACTGGACACATCCGACAAAAAATAAGACGATCCAGCCGTCTGGTGACCACTTTCCCCTATAAGAACAATTTAATTATGTCTAACCAAACCTCCACGCCCTTGCGGCGCGTCAGCATCCTGGCGATCGACCGGGTTTTCGCCTCCACCCTCATGCAAGCCAAGGATTTCTTCCATCTGGCCAGCCTGCGTTACGGCAAGCAGCTGGGCCAGGGCCTGACCCCGGCCTTCGAAACCCGCCTGGTCAGCCCCGATGGCAAACCGGTATGTAGTTTCAGCAACGTGATCATGCCGGTGGACGGCGGCCTGGAAGATACCGACGTGATCATCCTCCCCGCGTTCTGGGACGATTTCGAAACCCTCTGCCAACGTTATCCACAGATCCTGCCCTGGCTGCGCCAGCAACACGCCCGCGGCGCCGTGCTTTGCGGCGAGGCCACCGGGGTGTTCTGGCTGGCCGAAGCCGGGTTGCTCGACGGCAAGGAAGCCACCACTTACTGGCGTTTCTTCAATGCCTTCAGCGAGCGCTTCCCCAAGGTCCAGCTCAATCAGGACAAGCACTTGACCGACGCCGACAACCTGTATTGCGCTGGCGGCACCACTTCGGCCTGTGACCTGTACATCTATCTGATCGAGCGCTTCTGCGGCGCCAACGTCGCCCAGGCCGTGGCCCGCGACATCCTCTATGAAGTGCAGCGCAGCTATTCCCCGGGGCGTATCGGCTTTGGCGGCCAGAAGCTGCACCAGGACGTGATCATCCTGCAGATCCAGCACTGGCTCGAAGAGCATTTCGCCGACAAGTTCCGCTTCGAGGACGTGGCCCGCGAACATGGCATGAGCATTCGCAATTTCATGCGCCGCTTCCAGACCGCCACCGGCGACAAACCCCTGCATTACCTGCAGCGCCTGCGCATCGAAACCGCCAAGGGCCTGCTCTCGGGAACGCGCAAGAGCATCAAGACCATCAGCTACGAGGTCGGCTATGACGATGCGAGCTTCTTCGCCCGCCTGTTCCGCCAGCACACCGAGCTGTCACCGAACCAGTACCGGCAGCAGTTTCACCAACAAGCCGCGTAAATGAAAAAGGGCCTGCAATGCAGGCCCTTCTTTTTATCCGGAAACCGTTAAGGCTTGTGCGCCCGCGAGAGGAACTCGTGGGACTGCATTTCCAGCAGACGGCTGAGGGTGCGCTGGAACTCGAAGGTCAGGCGGCCGCCGGTGTACAGATCCTTGAGCTCGACTTCAGCGGAAATGATCAGCTTGACGTTACGGTCGTAGAACTCGTCGACCATGTTGATGAAGCGACGGGCGATATCGTCGGTGGCGACGCTCATCTGCTCGACACCGCTGACCAGCACGGCGTGGAAGATCTTGCCCAGCTCGATGTAGTCGTTCTGGCTGCGTGGGCCATCGCACAGTTCGCGGAAGTCGAACCAGGCCACGTCATCGCAGGTACGCAAGGCGCGGATTTCGCGGTTCTCGACGATCAGCACATCGTTTTCCACCGCCTGGGTGCATTCCGGCGTCAGCGCGCGGAAGCTCTTGCGCAGGCTTTCGTGGGCCGCTTCGTCCAGCGGGAAGTGGAACAACTCGGCCTGCTCCAGGTGACGCAGACGGTAGTCGACGCCACTGTCGACGTTGACGATCTCGGTGTGCTGCTTGATCAGGGCAATGGCCGGCAGGAAACGCGCACGTTGCAGGCCGTCCTTGTACAGGCCGTCCGGCACGATGTTCGAGGTAGCCACCAGGGTCACGCCGTTCTTGAACAGCTCTTCCATCAGCGTGCCGAGGATCATCGCGTCGGTGATGTCGGAAACGAAAAATTCGTCGAAGCAGATCACCCGGGCCTCGTCGGCGAAACGCTTGGCGATGATGGTCAGCGGGTTCTTCTCGCCGCCCAGGGTCTTCATCTCCTCGTGCACACGCTTCATGAAGCGGTGGAAGTGAGTACGGACCTTTTGCTTGAACGGCAGGGCTTCAAAGAAGGTATCGACCAGATACGTCTTGCCACGCCCTACCCCGCCCCAGAAGTACAGACCCTTGACCGGCACCTGGTCTTTCTTGCCAAACAGCTTGCCCAACAGGCCCGGCTTGTTGTTCGACGCGGCGATCAGATCGTCGTACAGGCGCTGCAAATGACGCACGGCGGTTTCCTGCGCGGCGTCGTGGAAGAACTCCGGGCGTTTCAGATCAGCTTGGTATCGTTCTAGGGGCGTCATAATTCGTTAGCAAGGCAACAAAAACGGGCCGTCACTGTAGCGACGGCCCTTGAGAATGGCAATCAGCCCTTGGTCGGGAGATTGCGGTTAGTCCTGCACAGGCGCCAGGGCGACGCGCAGCGCCTCGATCGCCGCATCGCGGGCCGCCGCGTCGGCAAAGGCCGGGCTGTCGGCCACGCACTCGCCTTCCAGCCACACGCTGAAACCCAGCACTTCACTGCGCAGATCCAGAGCCTGGCCGGATTGCAGTTGCTTGGTCACTGCACCTGCGGTCTTGCCGTCGGCGAAGTTGCGCGACAGCAACAGTTGCTCGCCATCGGCGGCCAGCAGGCGGAAGCGGAAGCTGCCGTCGTCTTCGCGGAAGCTGACGAAGCGCGCGGCCTTGGCCGCTTTCTTCTTGGTGGTCGCCGCCACTTGTACCTGATTGACGAACGAACGCAGGCCCACGGCCTCGCGCAGCTCGTTGAGGAATGGCGTGGCCACGGCGCGGGCTTTCTTGGCGCCGGCCTGGAGGATGTCTTCCAGGTCCGAAGGACGCTCGATCAACTGGTGATAACGCTCACGCGCCTCGCCCAACTGGTTGTCCAGCAGCTGGAACAGACGATTCTTCGCCTCGCCCCAACCCAGGCCCTGCAGCAGTTCGCTGCGGAATTCGTCAGCCTGGGCCGGCGTCGCGAAAGCCTGGAACAGGGTGAACAGGTGAGCGTTGTCCGGGTCCTTGGCTTCGCCTGGAGCACGGGAGTCGGTGACGATGCGCGAGATCGCGTCCTTCATGTCCTTGGCGCTGCTGAACAACGGAATGGTGTTGTCGTAGCTCTTGGACATCTTGCGGCCATCGAGGCCCGGCAAGGTGGCAACGCTTTCCTCGATCAGCGCCTCGGGCATGGTGAAGAACTCTTTGCCCTGGCCGAACAGATGGTTGAAGCGCTGGCCGATATCACGGGCCATTTCCACGTGCTGGATCTGGTCGCGACCGACCGGTACCTTGTGGGCGTTGAACATCAGGATGTCCGCGGCCATCAGCACCGGGTAGCTGTACAGGCCCATGGTGATGCCGGCGTCCGGGTCTTCGCCGGTCTCGACGTTTTTATCCACCGAAGCCTTGTAGGCGTGAGCACGGTTGAGCAGGCCCTTGGCCGCCACGCAGGTCAGCAACCAGGTCAGCTCCGGGATTTCCGGGATGTCCGACTGGCGATAGAAAGTCACGCGCTCCACATCCAGGCCACCGGCCAGCCAGGTCGCGGCGATTTCCAGGCGCGAGCGCTGGATACGCAGCGGGTCATCGCACTTGATCAGCGCGTGATAGTCGGCCAGGAAGTAGAACGAGTCGGCATTGTTGTCGCGGCTGGCGAGGATCGCCGGGCGGATGGCGCCGGCGTAGTTGCCCAGGTGCGGCGTGCCGGTGGTGGTGATGCCGGTGAGGATGCGCGTACGAGTAGTCATGGGTAATCGCTTATCAGACTGCAATCAATTCGAGAGTCGTGGCAGCACCAGATCCTTGAGATCGGTGAGCTTGCCATGAAAAAAGTGTCCGCATTCTGCCACTTTCAGCAGCTCATGGGGGCGCTCAAGCGCGTCGGACCAGTCATAGACCAGCTGCGGGTCGACCACTTCGTCGGTTTCCGGCTGGATCAGGGTCAGCGGGCAGTTCTGCGGCAGCAGGTCACTATCGCGCAAACGCATCACGGCGGCGGCAACCATGAACAGGTGCTTGAGCGGCTCGCCGCGGGCCTCCAGGCGCCCGCCGAGGCTGGCGGCGACGAAGCCGCCGAAGGAGAAGCCGAGCAGGGTCATCGGCAAGTCCGGGTGCCTGGCTCGCAGCCATTCGGCCGCCGCCTGCGCGTCGTCGACTTCACCACTGCCCATGTCATGGCTGCCTTCGCTGGCGCCGACGCCACGGTAGTTGAAACGCAAGGTGATCAGGCCAGCGTCACGCGCGGTACGTTGCAGGGTCGAGACCACCTTGTTGAGCATGGTGCCGCCCTGCACCGGGTTCGGATGGCAGATCAACGCCACGCCACGGGCGTCGGCGACATCCAGATACAGGGCTTCCAGTTGGCCGACCGGGCCGGCAATCACTACGGGGGTTTCACGCATAAGCAAGGAAGGAACTCCGTGACCTCGAATCGGGTCGACTCGTCTAGCAAATTGTCTGTGCCAATCTATTGCGAGTGAATCGCGGTATACAGCGCAGGTTCGAGCCGTTAACGTAAAGCAAAGCCGTTTATAGAGGAAGGACTCGTGGAACACTCGCTCCTAGTTTGGTTGTTGCCGACTCTTGCCCTGATCGCGGGTGTCGCCATTGGATTTCTGGTCGCTCGCCTGCTGCCGAATGCCGCGCCTAACCGCACGCAACGTCAGCTGGATGATATTCAGGAACGTTTTGACAGCTATCAGAACGAAGTGGTCACCCACTTCAACAGCACCGCCACCCTGGTGAAAAAACTCACTCAAAGCTATCAGGAAGTGCAGGACCACCTCGCCGAGGGCGCCAACCGCCTGGCCCTGGACGAGTTGACCCGCCAACGCCTGCTGGCCGCGCTGCACTCCGACTCGGTGCAGGCTCCACGGGAACGCCTGACGCCACCGCGCGACCAGGAACCGCCACGGGACTACGCGCCAAAGACGCCTAATGCGCCTGGCATGCTCGACGAGCATTATGGCCTGAAGAAGTAATCAGGCTTCGCGTCCAGTAAAAAGCCCCCGGACAATTCGGTTGTCCGGGGGCTTTTTTGTATCTGGTGATTTGATAGCGGCTGATCGGACCTCTTCGCGGGCAAGCCTGCGAAGAGGCTGGCAAAGGCCACACAAAAATGCCCGATCACAGGATCGGGCATTTCTTCATTCAAACGATCAGTTACGGATACTGCTGAACCGTACCCGGCTGTTGCTGCTGACCACCATACTGCTGGCCAGGAATCGCCTTGAGGTTCACTTCCACTCGACGGTTCTGCGCACGGCCATTGACGTCGCCGTTACTGGCGATCGGGTTATCCGGACCAGCGCCACGGGCCGACAGGTTGGCACCGCTGACACCTTGCGAGGTCAGGTAGGTCGCCACGCTCTGGGCGCGACGCTGGGACAGGTCCATGTTGTGCTGGCGGCTGCCGGTGCTGTCGGTGTAGCCGACGATTTCGATCTGGTTCTGGTTGAACTCCTTGAGGGAGTTGGCCAGGTTGTTCAGCGGTTGATAGAAGCTTGGGGCGATGTTCGCCGAATCGGTGGCGAAGGTGATGTTGCCCGGCATGATCAGTTTGATCTGATCGCCCTGGCGCTGCACTTCGACCCCGGTATTGGCCATGCTGGCACGCAGTTTCTTTTCCTGCTGGTCGGCGTAGTAGCCGTAGCCGGCGGCGGAAGCACCGACTACCGCGGCGCCGATCAGCGCGCCCTTGCCACGGTTGTTGTGGTCGATGGCGGCACCGGCCAGCGCACCGGCCAAGGCACCCAGGCCACCGTATTTTGCAGTTTTGCTCATGCCCGTGGAGCCGTCGGCCTGCCCCTGATTGTCATAGGGGTTAGGCGAAGCACAGCCGGACAACAAGGCCACAGCGGTAGCAACAACGATCAAACGACGCGAGGTGAACATGGAGAAGCTCCTACTTTTTTCATTCTGTGATGCAGCAGACGTTGGCAACAGACCTTTGCAGGCGTTTGAACACGGCCAATGACAAAAATTCCGTGAAACTTTTGACAGCAAAGCTCAGGCCCTGACAAAGGGATTTTCACGCATTTCATCGCCCAGGCGGGTGTCCGGACCATGCCCGGCCACCACAGTCGCGTCTTCATCGAGGGTGTACAGACGCTGCTTGATCGAACGGACGATGGTGGCCTGGTCGCCCCCCCACAGATCCGTGCGCCCTACCCCGCGCTTGAACAACGTGTCGCCGGCAATCAGCAGCTTAGCCTCTGCGAACCAGAAGCTCATGGAACCTGGGGTATGTCCCGGCGTATGCAGGGCCACACCGCAACCGCAGGCCAGTTCTTCGTCGTCCGCCAGCCAGCGATCCGGTGCCGGCACCGGCGTGTAAGGCACACCGAACATGCTGCACTGCATCTCCAGGTTGTCCCAGAGGAACTGATCCTCCTTGTGCAGGTGCAGGGTCGCGCCGGTTTTCTCCTTCATCTGTCCGGATGCCAGGAAGTGATCCAGGTGCGCATGGGTATGAATGATGCTCACCACCTTCAGCCCCAGCGCATCGAGCCGCGCCATGATCAGGTCGGGATTGCCACCCGGGTCGACGACTATGGCCTTTTTTGTAACAGAATCGCCAATGATCGTGCAGTTGCACTGCAAGGGACCGACGGGGAAGGTTTCGCGAATAAGAGTGGGCTTGGCGGCTTCCATGGGATGTTCCTGAAGAAATCGATGGGCCATTCTCGCACAGCTTGCAGCCGCTGCTTTGCCGCGCAATGCAGACAACGACAACTGCCGCCCACGCCCCCGGGGCGGCAATCATTCACAGTCAGAACGCCAACTGCAGGGTTTCCTCGCCTTCCAGCGCCAGCAGAAACTGCTTGGCCTGCAGGCCGCCGGCAAAACCGGTGAGGCTGCCCGAGGCGCCGATCACCCGGTGGCAAGGCGCGATGATCGAGATCGGGTTCCGGCCATTGGCCGCACCGACCGCGCGCACGGCCTTGGGACTGCCCACCTGCGCGGCAATCTGGCTGTAGCTGCGGGTTTCACCGAAAGGAATGGTCAGCAGCGCCTGCCAGACCTTGCGCTGGAACTCGGTGCCGACAAAGTCCAGTTCCAGTTCGAAGCGATCGCGGCTGCCGGCAAAGTACTCCTTGAGCTGGCGTTCGGTTTCCAGCAAGACCGGATGATCCTCGGCAGGCTGCAACGGGCCGAGACGCACCCGGTTTTCGCGTTCGTTCTCCCAGAGAATCGCGGCGAGCTTCGTGCCTCTGGCAACCAGGGTCAGTTGACCGACGGGCGAGTTGATCAATTTGAATACGCAGGACATGGTAAGCCTCCTTTATCTTCCAGGGAGATCAGGCCCGGACCTGGCCTTCATCTCGGTACGCCTGCACTGTAGACCGACATTCAAGCGCAAGAACTACGTTTCTTGCGCTTGAACTCAGTGCCGGATTTTCCTGGGGCCGCTACATCGGCTACTCATCCTCTTCGATCAGATAACAATTGTCACTGCTGCTGCGCCGGCCATGGGGATCGACGATAAAAGCCCCGCGCCCGTTGCCGCACTCCAGCAGATGCACCGGCGACAGCTCACGCTGTTGATCGATACGCGCATTGAGCCGGACGATATAGGTGCCCAGCGCAAGCGCCACGCAAAGAATCAGCAACAGGCACAACACCAACTGGTCGGTGTAACCCGCGCAGGTCTTTTCAGAAGACATAGGCAATAGAGCCCGATCCTGCTGCCAGCCCGCCCCCATTCCCGGTCAAGAACCCTGACAGCGGCCCACCCCCGCCCAGGCGCGCCACAGACGTGCTGGGCGACAAGGCACAGGCCATCAGGCCGATGACAATCAAGACCAGCAGAATGCCTTTGACGACAGGAGACAGGTTCATGGTGGCGCTCTCTTGGTGTAAAAGCCGCCACCCTAGAGCCCGGCGGGTTAACGCCAGGTAAACATCGGTAAAAAACGCGCCGGCTCCGTTATCCTCTGGGCCACTGAGCGACACAGGTCCAAGGGGACGTTCCCGTGCATATCCACCTGCTGCTGGTCGAGGACAACCTCGACCTGGCCAACACCGTCATCGAATACCTGGAGATCACCGGGATCGTCTGCGATCACGCCAGTAATGGCCAGACCGGCCTGAACCTGGCGCTGAGCCAACACTATGATGTGATCCTGCTGGACATCATGCTGCCGCGCCTGGACGGCCAACAGCTGTGCAAACAGCTGCGCGAACAGGGCAAACAGACACCGATCCTGATGCTCACCTCGCTGGATGCCCTGCCGGACAAGCTCGCCAGCTTTGCCATGGGCGCCGACGATTACCTGGTCAAGCCCTTCGAACTGGCCGAACTGGTGGCCAGGATCCGCGCCCTGAGCCTGCGGCGCAGCGGCCAGGCCAGCCGCCTGCAAGTGGCCGACCTGACCATGGATCTGTCCACCCGCAAGGTCAGCCGCGCCGGACAGGAACTGCACCTGTCGCCCACCTGCTGGACCCTGCTGGAGTGCCTGATGCGCGCCAGTCCCGAGCCGGTGGGGCGCGAACGTCTCGAGGCGACGGTCTGGGGCGACGAGCCGCCGGACAGCAACACCCTCAAGGTGCACATGCACCGCTTGCGCAAGGCGGTGGACAAGGATTTCAGCCAAACGCTGATCCACACTATTTCTGGCGTCGGTGTGCAGTTGAGGACCCCATGCGTAAAGGGCTGAGTCTGAAATGGGTGATCAGCGGCAGTTTTCTGCTGTTGATCGCCGTGGTGCTGCTGATCTACAGCCAGCTGCTATCGAGCTATAGCATCCGAGGCCTGCTCTATACCGCCAGCGCCATGATGGAAGAAGAAGCCCTGTATTTCGTCAGGCACTACAAGAAAGACCCAAGCCTTGCCCCGCCGCAGAACTATTTCTTCAGCAGCGTTATCGGCAAGGAAGCGCTGCCGCCGAAAATTCGCCAGTTACTGGATACGCCGCCAACCCTGTCCTTCGGCGCCGTGCAGGTGTTCGGTGAACTGGACGCCGATGGACAGGATGAAGTCAAAGCGATCCTGGCCCAGCCCCTGGGTGACGGCAAAATCCTCTACATGTTCGATGTCGACCACGACCATGAAGAAGGTGGCGAGGTCGAGACCCCGTTGTCGGATGCCTATCTCGATCACGAACTGAACAGCATTAATGTCATCAGTCTGGCGGTATTCATCCCGGCACTGATCATCATCGCCCTGCTGGTCTGGTGGCTGGTACGCCCTCTCGGCCGGCTGGCCCAGTGGTCCACCACCCTGAAAGATCCGGAGGAGGTGTCCAGCCAACGCCCGAATTTCCGTTTCAAGGAGTTCAATGTCCTGGCCGACTCCCTGGCCCAGAGCGTGCAACAGGTGCAGGCCGCCAGCCAGCGCGAAGGGCGCCTGCTGCGCTACACCAGCCATGAGTTACGCACGCCGCTGGCGGTGCTCAAGGCCAACCTGGAACTGCTGACCCTGCAGGCCGGGGGCTCCCTGCCCCCGCCTCTGCAACGTATCGAACGCTCGGTGCTGAACATGCAGCGCATTGCCGAGACGCTATTGTGGATGAGCCGCGAGCGCGTTGAACCCTTGCCGGAAGAAGCCATCGACATGGCCGAGTTGTTCAACGAATTGATCCAGGAGCATCGCTACCTGATCGGCAAGCGGGATATCGAACTGATCCTCGACATCAGCAACGAGCCTTGTCGCCTGCCCCTGACCGCCTGCCGAATCGTGGTTGGTAACTTTCTGCGCAATGCCCTGCAATATGCTGAAGAAGGCAGCATCGAAATCACCTTCGAACAGCTGCAACTGCGCATCGTCAACCGTATCCGTGATACCAGCCAGTCAGAAGAATCCAGCGACTTCGGCTACGGCCTGGGCCTGGAGCTGATGCGCCAGTTGTGCGCCAGGCTGGGCTGGCACATCCAGGTCCTCACCGAACAACAGCGCTTCACCGTGACCCTGGACTTCAACACCGCAGAGCCCCCTGCTTCGCCCCAGGAGCGAGCCGAGGACGATACCTGCAAGATCAGCTGAGCGCTCAATCAGCCCAGTAATCCCAACTCCTGGGCCCGGGCCACGGCCTGGGTGCGACGCTCCACCCCCAGCTTGCTGTTGATATGGCTGGCATGGGTCTTCACCGTGTGCAGCGAGATAAACAACTGATCGCTGATTTCCTGGTTGGAACAGCCCTGGGCGATCAGTTGCAGCACCGCCAGCTCGCGGGAGCTGAGGGCTTCACCGTGATGCTGCTCCAGGGAATCACGTGTCACGGCGGCCGGCAGGCGTTCGAGCAAGGTCTGGCGCAATGGCGTCGCCGCCCCCTGCTGAAGTTGCTCGCGAACCCAGGCCGGATGCGCCCGCACCGCCCATTCGAAGGGTTGCAATGCCCCACCCACGGCAGCCTCCAGTGCCTGGGCAAAGGCCTGTCGGGCCTCGGGGTCGCGCCCCTGGGCCAGCAACAGCGCGACCTTCTGATTCAGCGCCATCACATTGAGCATCTGCCGCCCGGTCTGCTGGCCATGCTCCAGCAGTTTGTCCAGGCGCTGCTCGGCCAGGGCCGGCTCGCCCTGGATGCTGTCGAGCAAGGCTTGCTGCAATTCGATATGCAGCGGCAGCTGTGGATGAAATTCCGGCGCGGCGGCGGCCTGGTCGCCGGTGTAGGTCTGCCCCAGGCGAGCCAGCCAGGCCTGCGCCAGGTCGGTGCGGCCCTGGGCCAGCCAGAGTTCGCATTTGACCAGGGTGATCATCGCCAGGTAGTAGATCGGCGGTACGTCCCAGATGTGCATCAGGCGTTCGGCCTCGGCCAGCTCGGCAAAGGCCTTGGCAAATTCACCGTTGTGACCTTCCAGGTTGGCGATCACGCAATGGCCGATCAGCACGCTGATATCGCGACAGGCCCGTGCCTCGACCAGCCCCGCCCGCAGGCGCGCCAGTCCGGTCTCGGGCTGGCAGCGCAACGCCATCAGGTAACCTTCGTACAGCGTCAGCCGCGCCCGTATCGCGTACAGGCGTTGCGCCGACAGGCCATACAAGCGCTGCAAGCCCTGGCGGACCTCATCCAGCGCCCGCAGGATCTCGCCGCGGGCTTGCAGCACCCGGGCCCGGTCGTAATGGGCCAGGGCCTCGAACAAGGGGTTGCCGACCCGCTGCGCCAGTTCCAGGGACTCGCGGTTGAGCCCCCGGGCACGCCACAGGTCGCCATCGGCGATCGCCAGGTTGGACAGGGTCGACAGGCACACCAGCCGCTGCCCGTAACGTTTCTGGGGCAAGGTTTCCAGGGCTTCGGTGCAATACAGCAGGGTCAGCTCGCGATTTCCACGCCCCCGGGCGACGATCCCGCTCAAGGCCAGCCATTGCGCCAGCATGGATTTCTGCGCGGTGGCCGAGGGGGCTGGCAGGAAGCGGCTCAAATGGCTGGCCAGCTCCTCGGCGGCGTCCAGCTGGCACGCCAGCCCCAGCGCCCAGCTGTACAGCACGATCAGCCGCGGGGTGCTGATCAGCAGGCTGTCGGGCAAGTCCATTTTCCAGCGCAGCAGCATGCCGACGTTCTGCTCGGCCAGCAGTTGTTCCTCGGACAGGTTCTGTACCAGGTTCGCCGCCACGTCCAGATGCCCGGCGCGCAACGCCTGCTCCACCGCTTCGTCCAGCAGCCCCTGGGCGTTGAACCAGCGACAGGCCCGCAGGTGCAGGCTGGCCGGCGGCAATATCTCGTTGGCGGTGGGCCGGGTGCGCAGCAGGTCGGAGAACAGGTGGTGATAACGGTACCAGTGCCCCTGCTCGTCCAGCGGCACCAGGAATACCTGGTGGGCCAACAGGTAACGCAGGATCTCGGCACTGTCGTGGGACTCGCGCAATGCATCGCACAGGTCGCTGCAGAAACGTTCCTGGGGCGCCGTGTCGTAGAGGAACGACTGCACTTCGGCAGGCAGGCAATCGATGACTTCTTCCAGCAGATAATCGCGAATCAGTCCTTCGCCGCCATTCAGCGACTGCGGCAAGGTTGCGCCACTGCCCGCCTCCGAGGCCGCCAACAGCCAGAAACGCAGCCCCGCCACCCAGCCTTCGCTGCGCAGGATCAGGCTTTCCAGCGCCTCGCCGCGCAGCGAACTGCTGTGCCGGTCGAGCAGGGTCAGGGATTCGTCGTAGGTCAGGCGCAAGTCCTGCTCATGCAGTTCCAGCAACTGCCGCGACAGGCGCAGACGCGCCAGGTGCCAGTCCGGGCGCTGGCGGCTGGTTACCAGCACCAGCAAGCCGTCGGGCAAATGATTGAGAAAGAACTGCAAGCAGCGATCGAGCACCGGCCCCTGGGCCAGGTGGTAATCGTCCAGTACCAGCAACAAGGGAGAAGCACTGGAAAGATGGGTCGCCAACTCATCGAGCAGCCCGTCCAGCCACTCTTCGAAGGCGAAGGGCTGGTGGCGCTGGCGCATCTTCAGCAGCCCGAGGGATTGGTTGCCCAGTTGGGCGAAATATTGTTGCAGCCCCTCAAGCAGGCGCTCGAGAAAACGTCCCGGATCGCTGTCCCGGCGACTGAGCCCCAGCCACAGGCTGCGCCAGTGCGGCGGCAGGCTTTGGCAGAACTCCACCGCCAGCGAACTCTTGCCAAAACCGGCCGGTGCGCTGACCAACAGCAGCCGGCCATTGAGGCCCGCGCTCAAGCGCTCGCACAGACGCGGCCGCAGTACGTAGCCGTCGGGCAAGGGAGGTCGGTAGAAGCGCCCTTCCGGCGCGGGAATGGCCGCACCGGCAGGCCCCTGGATACGGGACAGATCAGTCATGGCCAACTCTTATTGAAGTGCTGTTGTCGGCAATACAGATGTCGGCAGACTAGCGGTAAAAAGCCCCCTGTTGAAGATTTTTGCTACAGATGGATAGAAAAAGAATACAACCGGGTTTTTCAGCGTTCCCCGCGTACCAGTAGGAGCGAGCTTGCTCGCGATAAAGGCGGCGCGGTTTTACCGGGAGGTGGCATTGTCTGGAGTTTTTTCACGAGCAAGCTCGCTCCTACAGAGGCCGCCCCGGGTCTTGTAGAAAAACGCAGACAATAAAAAACGCCCCGAACCAGTCGGGGCGTCGATCGAGGATGCGCCTCGATTTACCGCGGGTTAACGAACGCCATCCTGGCGCAGGGCCGCCGGAGTGAAGTCGCTGGTGGTGGCGGTGAAGCCGAAGTCGTAGGCCGATTTCTCTTCGTTCTTCATGCCCAGTGCCAGGTAACGACCGGACTGCAGGTCGTAGAGGGTTTCCAGGGCGTACCACGGCACTTGCTTGTCGTAATAGTTCTCGGCATGCGCCTCGGCCACGCGCCACAGCTGGCCACGACCGTCGTAGTGGTCGATCACCGCGGCCTGCCAGGTGTCTTCATCGATGTAGAAGTCACGCTTGGCGTAGATATGGCGCTGACCTTCCTTCAGGGTCGCGACCACGTGCCAGACACGGCGCAGCTCGTAGCGAGCCAGGTCCTGGTTGATGTGGCCGGCCTTGATGATCTCGGCGTACTTCAGTTGCGGCGAATCGAGCTTGTAGCTGTTGGAGGCGATGTACATCTCCTTCTTGCCTTCCAGCTTCCAGTCGTAGCGGTCCGGCGCGCCGTTGTACATGTCGAGGTTGTCGGAGGTACGCAGGCCGTCGGCGGCGGTACCCGGACCGTCATACGACACTTGCGGGGCGCGACGCACACGACGCTGGCCAGCGTTGTAGACCCACGCCGAACGCGGCTCCTTCACCTGATCGAGGGTTTCGTGCACCAGCAGCACACCACCGGCCAGACGCGCTGGCGCGGTCACTTTCTGCTTGAAGTAGAACAGGATGTTGCCCGGGTTGGCCGGATCGTAGTCCTTCATCTTGTCGCGGAACACGAACTGGTCCTGGAAGTACACCAGGCTGAACGAGCCGTTGGCCTGTGGCGTCGCCTGGGTCACCAGGCGGGTCACGCTGCCGCCGCGATAGCGGGTGATGTGGTTCCAGATGACTTCCACGCCACTTTTCGGAATCGGGAAAGGAATGGCGGTCTTGAAGTTTTCCAGGCCGTTGCCGCCGCTGACCAGGTTGGTCTTGGTGGCGTTTTCCTTGATCGCGGCGAACACATCGGCAGGCACCGTGGCGCCGCGATGGGAAGGATAGACCGGCATCTTGTAGGTTTCCGGGTAGCGCTTGAACATCGCGTACTGCCCTGGCGCCAGCTTGTCCTTGTACTGCTCGACGTTCTGCGCGGTGATGGTGAACTGCGGCTGCTCGCTGGCGTACGGGTTGGACAGGAAGCCCTTGCCATCCACACTGCCGGCGTTGGTCGGCAAGGCTTTCCAGGCCGGAATGGTGCCGGCTGAGTTACCGGCCATTTCCGCGCCCATCGGCGTCAGGGAGGTACCCAGCTTGGCCGCTTCATCGGCCGAGACCGCGGCCATGACCCCGGTCGCCAGCAGCGACAGCCCGAGGACACCGACCTGCAACAGACTCTTGGTTACTTTCATATTCTTGTTCTTCCTGAAAATGCAGTGCTTAGAAGTTCACGCCGAAACTGAGGGCCACGAAGTCACGGTCATCCACGGTGGTGTACTTGCCGTCGAAGAAGTTGGTGTACGCCAGGCTCGCGGTGTAGGTGTTCTGGTACTCGGCATCCACGCCCAGGCTGATAGCCTTGCGACCTTCCTCGAAGTTGCCGCCAGGGCCAGGCGAGTAACCGCTGACGTCATGGGACCAGGCCACGTTCGGCTTGAGGTTCACACCGGCGAACACGTCGTTGTATTCCCAGATGGCACGACCGCGATAACCCCAGGAAGTCGAGGTGGTGAAGCCGTCGTCGT
This sequence comes from Pseudomonas sp. GW821-FHT09E12, assembly GCF_059416085.1. Lineage (NCBI taxonomy): Bacteria > Pseudomonadati > Pseudomonadota > Gammaproteobacteria > Pseudomonadales > Pseudomonadaceae > Pseudomonas > Pseudomonas sp. GW821-FHT09E12. The sequence continues at coordinate 113,997 of NZ_JBWKOM010000012.1, forward strand.
TGCAGTTGCGGCTGCGATTGTTGGTCGCCGCGCCTGGACCCGCGCCGTTGATGGTGCTGGTATTAAGGATCTGCGAGCAGGTGTCCAGGCTGCCGGTGGCAGGCAGTTCGCCCGGGCCATAGACCGGATCGCGGCCGTAACGAACCTTGGAGGTGCTTTCCAGGCCGCCCACGTAGGTCAGGCCGACTTCACCAACCAGGGTCAAGCGGCTCGCGCCCATGACCTGATCGAAGAAGTGGGTGAAGGTGGTCTGCAGCTGGGTGATCTCTTTACGGCGATAGCCGTGCAGGTCCTGACCCGGGGAGCCGTCGAGCAGCGAGGCATTGGCCAGGGTGCCGCCCAGGGGGCGAACACCGGCGAACAGGATATCGGTGGAGTTCAGCTGCACCGGAGCGTTCGGGCGATAGCTGATCTCACCGCTCCATGCGGTACCGGTAGGCAAGGTGGTGGAGAAGCTCAGGCCATAGAGGCGGATGTCCTCAGGGTACTCGACGAAGTACTCGGAGCTGCCCGCCACCACCAGTGGGCCCAGGGCGCGGAACGCTGGAGGCAAGGCCGCGACACGGTCGAAGACCGACTGCGGAGCACCGGTAGCGCTGAAGATCGGCGCACGGCTGTGGTAGTTCATGAAGTACGCGCCGAACTCGGTGTCGAGCGGCTCGTACATGTACTTGAAGGACACGCCCCACTGCCCGCTGTCCCGTGCATCGCGGTCCGGGCCACGACGCACCAGCACGCCTTCCTGATTGACGTCGACGCCCGCGGCGGCCAGTGGCCCCAGGGCAATCGACGGAATGGTCGAGCGCTTGTTCAACACCCGCAGATTGTCGCTGCAACCGTCGGCGATGATGTCCGGCTGGGAGAAGAAGGTGCCGCAGTTGTCGACGACGGTCTGGTCCCACTCCAGCTGATAGAAGGCTTCGGCCGAGAGGTTATCGGTCAGGCTCTGGGAGACGTAGAACATGTTGACCGGGATCAGGCCTTCCTTGATCTCCGCGCCAGGACGGCGGAAAGCCGATACGTCGATCGGGTTGATCGAGTTGATGCCGCCGCCGATGAAGGTACTTTCACCCCAGCTCACCACTTGCTTGCCCAGGCGCACGGAACCCGGCTGCTCGGCGATCGAGTAGTTGTGGTAGATGAAGGCGTCGAGGATCTGCCCACCGGAGGACTTGGCGCCTTCCTTGCGGTTGCTGTCGCTGATGTCCTTGAACTCGCGGCTTTCGTCCTTGAGCTCGAAGTCATACCAGTACTTGCCACGGACGAAGACGCCGGTGTCGCCGTATTTCAGTTCAAGGTCATGGATGCCCTTGAAGATCTTGGAAAAGGTTTCGCCGCTTTTGAAGTTAGCGTGGCCATCGTCGGAGGTCTGGGACAGGCCATGGCCGCCGTTGTTGACACCAATCAGATTCTTGTTGGGGCTCTGGGTAGACCAGCTCGCACCCAGCGATAGAGAAGAGTCGAACTGACCTTCGATTTCACCGATGTTGAAACTGACGCCGAAGGCAGGTCCGGCGAGCGTAGAGGCGAGACTGACGGCCAGAGGCAGTTTCGCCCGGCGCCAGAACTGGTTTACTGATGTCATCGACGCTACTCCATGTGCTTTATTGTTATGGCAGTGAGCACTTTTAAAAACGCTCTGAACGGGCGGAACCCAGTCAGCCCCGAAGTCGTTCAAAGTTGCATCGCCCCATGTTGTGCGGTTGCCCCGTTCTTAAAAATCCTTGGGCGGACTATAGCCAGCGGGTGGTACGGCTTGATCCCTCTAAAGTGTGATTTGCAGCCTCCAACCACTCTGGAACGGTCCTTTCGCCAGTCCGGCAAATGCCGGCACGGCAAGGATGGCTGAAAATTCGGATTTGACAAGGCAAGCGCTTGCTTGGTGGGCTCTACCGTGCCCTTTCGGGCACGGTAGAGGGTGTTTATAGCGTCGAAAGAAAGGTGCTGTTGTTGGCCTGCCATTCGGTGATGTCGAGGCGGATGCGCTTCTTGTCGAGCTTGCCGACACTGGTCTTGGGAATTTCAGTAACAAGGGCGATCTGGCTGGGAATCGCCCACTTGCTCAAGTGCCCCTGTTCGACAAACGGCTTGAGATGCTCCTTGAGCTCCTTGGCCTCGATCGCATGCCCTTCACGGACCACCAGCAAGGCGAACGGGCGCTCGCCCCATTGCGGATCGGGGATCCCCACCACTGCTACTTCGCGTACCGCCGGGTGACGGCTGATCAGGTCTTCCAGGGCCAGGGACGATACCCACTCGCCTCCGGTCTTGATCACATCCTTGATCCGGTCGCGAATATCGATCACGCCCATGCCGTCGAGAGTCGCCACGTCGCCGGTGTGCAGCCAGCCGCCTTCCCACAGCTCTGCGCCCTTCTGCGGCTCGTTGAAATAGCCTTCGGTCAACCAGGGCGCGCGCAGCACCAGCTCACCCTGGGTCTCGCCATCGGCCGGCAGGAAGTTGCCGTCGCCATCGACAATTGCCGCCTCCACCAGAGGTCCGGGCACGCCGGCCTTGATCCGGTAGGTAGTGCGCTCATCCTCGGTGCCCACCAGCAGTTCTTCGTTAAGGTGAGCGCAGGACACCAGCGGCCCGGTTTCCGACATGCCATAGGCCGCCGTCAGCTGAATGCCCTTGGCCTTGGAGGCCTCGTACAGCGCACGGTTGAGCGCGCTGCCGCCAATGACGATCTTCCAGCCGCCGAAATCCGTGCCCTGGGCCGCCTTGGCATTGAGCAGCATCTGCAGGATGGTCGGCACGCAATGGGAGAAGGTGACCTTTTCCTTGCGCCACAGCTCCACCAGCAGTTCCGGGTCGTAACGGCCGGGGTAGACCTGCTTGAGGCCGAGCATGGTCGCCACATAAGGCAGGCCCCAGGCATGCACATGGAACATCGGGGTAATGGGCATGTACACATCACTGGTGCCCAGCAGGCGCACGCTGTCGATGCTGCCCATGATCACCGCCACGCCCATGGTGTGCAGCACCAGCTGGCGGTGGGTGAAGTACACACCCTTCGGATTGCCAGTGGTGCCTGTGGTGTAGAAGGTGGTGGCCACCGAGTTTTCGTCGAAATCCTCGAAGGCGTACTGGGTGCTGGCAGCCGCCAGAAGCTGCTCGTATTCGCCCACCAGGTTGGGCAGGTCGGCGCTCTTGTCCGGGCCGTCGGTCAGCAGCAGGGTTTTCTGCACCGTGCTCAGTTGCCCGGCGATCGCCTGGTAGAGCCCGACAAACTCGCTGTTGACCAGCACGAAGCGGTCCTCGGCGTGATTCATGGTGTACAGGATCTGTTCCGGTGACAGACGCACGTTGATGGTATGGATCACCGCGCCGATCATCGGGATGGCGAACATGCACTCCAGATAGCGATGGCTGTCCCAATCCATCACCGCCACGGTATCCCCGGCCTTGACCCCGGCAGCCGTCAACACGTTCGCCAGCCTGGCCACGCGCTCGATCAGGGTTGGGTAGCTGTAACGCAGCTTGTCCCGGTAGACGATTTCACGGGTCTTCTCATAACGGGTGCCGGACATCAGCAGCCGCTTGATCAATAGCGGGTATTGGTAGGCGCCTTCGGCTGGCGGAATAACGCGAGTCTGCAACATAAGCATCCCTTTTCGTGACTGCACGGTCGTGGCTGAAGAACGCTCACTCTAGAGCGCCGCTGGCTCTGCCAAATCAGCCAAAGGAATGATTTGCAGAGCCGTACGAATGCTAGCTCCAAGCCAGCATTCGCGCGACAGGACATTCGCCATGGGAAGGCACATGCGTGAGCGTCAAGCCGTTTGCTCGGCCACCCTGCGCGGGAATAGCTCGACGCCCCGAATCAGCTCAAGGCGCCAGGCCCCATTACAGCCCCATCAGTTAGCCCCGGGTGTAGCCCCGTGAGGTTGCAAATGCTGTTGCAGGTAGCTGCGCAGACGTTTTTCCACATCGCGGTTACGCGGCCTGGGCAACCCGGCCGGCCATTCGCCACGCGCCAGCGCGCGAATCGGCGCCTGCTGGCTCATGCACCGGCGCTGGATCTGACGCAGCCCCTGATCCCACCAGACATGGCGGCAAGCCTCGACATAGGGCGAGATCGGGCCGCAGCTGCCATACAGCAGATCGCGCCCGACTTTTTGCATGTCCTTGTTCTGCCGCCTCAAGTAGAACTTGATCCGCGAACGCTGAAACAGCGACGGCAAGGGTTTACGCCGTGGGACCTCGCGCTGCAGGCGCAGCAACTCCGGCCGGAAGGCTTCGCCATGGCGCTGGAAGAACAGCGCTTGCATGGCGTGGAAGAAGTCCTTGTCGGAGAAGTAGTGATAGATGCAACTCTTGCTCTCGCCCACGGATTGACCGCGCAAGGCGAATGACAAGGCGATCTGTTCCAGGGTGTGCAGGTCCTTGATGTGGGCACTCCACTCGTCAATCAAGGCAATCGAGGCTTGCATCAGTGGACCATCGCCAGCCGTCAGGCCACAAACCCCGCTGTTGAACAGGCGCTGGTCGTCGGCTACCGACTGACCGCTGGCCTGCAGATAGCGGTCGAGCTTGACGAACTCAGGCCGGGTACGGACTTCGGACCAGAGAAACTCGTCTTCGTCGATCAGGTACCGGCCGGGCGCGATGCGATCGAACAACCGCTGCGGGTCGGCCTCGAACAAGGTGTCGGTATCGACAAACAGGGTCTTGTCCGCCAGCACGAGGCCCGCGGCAAAGGCACAGGCCTTGCGCCGGTGGTAGTAGCCCTGGTCACCCTGCCACTCGACCAGCGTTTGCTCGCTCAACGGCACCACTTGCACCGGCCAGCCGCGGTAATCCTCGGGACGGTCGGTCATGACCCGAATCACCAGCGGCTCGGCACTCTTGCTCTGGTCGAGGGCCGTCAGAATGCTGAACTTCGCTTCATGGCGATAAACCTCTTTGCCGCCATAAACCAGATAGAGCAACTGCTGCGGTACTTTTTGTATCGTCATCAAGCGTCCGGTCTCGCGCGCTCCGGACGGTCAAGGGGCTCGACCTGCCGGAGTGGCCATAAAAGCGGACGATTGTACGATTAATCCCAATTAAGGATCAGAAATATCCTATAAACCTGGACGAGAAAGACCGCCTCAATGCATCTCGGTAAAGGCCAGCTTCACCCCGATGGCGATCAGTACCGCGCCCATGGTGCGGTCGAACCAGTGGCCCATGCGGGCAAAACCGGCGCGGACTTTCTGCTGGCTAAACAGCAGCGCCACCAGGCAGAACCAGGTAGCCGTCGCCACCGCCAGGTACACGCCATAACCGGCCTGGATGGCCAGGGGCGTGTGCGGATTGATGACCACGGTGAACAGCGACAGGAAAAACAGCGTCGCTTTCGGGTTCAGGCCGTTGGTCACGAAGCCGGAAGTGAAGGCACCGCGCGCGGTGCGCTCGCCCGCTTCCAGATGCAGATTCTCGGTAGCGGGCTTGGCCGGCTGCGCCCGCAGGGCCTTGTAGCCGATGTACAGCAGGTAAGCGGCGGCGGCCCATTTCAGCGCGTTGAACAGCACGATCGACTGCGACACGATCAGGCCGATACCCAGCAGCGAATACCCCACGTGCAGGAAGATCGCGGTGCCGACGCCCAAGGCGGTCCAGGTGCCGGCGCGGCGACCGTGGGTCACGCTTTCGCGCACCACGACGGCGAAATCCGGGCCCGGGCTGGCCACTGCAAGCAGGTGAATAAGGGCGACGGTCAAGAACTCGGCGAGGTACATGGACACTCCTGTGTATCTAATTATTTCATCTGTTAGGCTCGGCAGATTACGCCTTCAGACCCTCGTGCAAAAGGTACAGTTGATGACTAACAATCGCCGCGCCGTCTTCCTCGACCACAGCTCCCTGGACCTTGGCGACCTCGACCTCAGCGCGCTGCGCCACAGCTTCGACGAACTGCAACTGCATGACCGGACCAGCCCCGAACAGGTGGTCGAGCGCCTGCAGGGAGCCCAGGTGGCGATCAGCAACAAAGTACCGCTCAATGCCGAAACCCTGGCCGCCTGCCCCGAGCTGAAACTGATCCTGGTGGCGGCCACCGGCACCAACAATGTCGATCTGGCCGCCGCCCGCGCCCTGGGCATCAGCGTCGCCAACTGCCAGGGCTACGGCACGCCATCGGTGGCCCAGCACACCCTCATGCTGCTGCTTAACCTCGCCACCCGCCTCGGCGATTACCGCCAGGCGGTCAGCGACGGTCGCTGGCAGCAGGCCCGGCAGTTCTGCCTGCTGGACTTCCCGATCGTCGAACTGCAAGGCAAGACCCTGGGTCTGCTGGGCCATGGCGAGCTGGGTGGCGCCGTCGCCCGCCTGGCCGAGGCCTTTGGCATGCGCGTGCTGCTGGGGCAGATTCCCGGCCGCCCGGCCCGCGCCGACCGCCTGCCGCTGGATGAATTGCTGCCACAAGTCGATGCGCTGACCTTGCACTGCCCGCTCAACGAACACACCCGGCACTTTATCGGCGCCCGGGAGCTGGCCCTGCTCAAGCCCCAGGCCTTTGTGGTCAACACCGCCCGTGGCGGCCTGATCGACGAGCAAGCCCTGGCCGACGCCCTGCGCCGCGGTCACCTGGGCGGCGCGGCCACCGACGTGTTGAGCGTCGAGCCACCGACCGCTGGCAACCCGCTGCTGGCCCATGACATCCCGCGGCTGATCGTGACCCCACACACCGCCTGGGGCAGCCGCGAAGCCCGGCAGCGCATCGTCGGCCAGCTGGCGGAAAACGCCCAGGCGTTTTTCAGCGGTACAGCGCTGCGGGTCGTCAGTTGATAAACTGCGCCACTTTTTTCCCAGGAGCAGATTATGGATCCGCGCAGTGAAGTACTGCTTCGTCAGGCTGACTTGTTTCAAGGCTCGCTGCTGCTGGCCGGCCTGCCCGCCGATGACCTGCTCGGCCGCCTGCCGGGCGCCCATGGCTGGTGCTGGCACGCCGGCGATCAGGCCGCGCTGGATGCGCGTTTCGCCGGGCGCAGCCACTTCGGCGTGACGGCCCCCGAGCCAGGCTTTGCCAACGCCGTGCTGTTCCTGCCCAAGTCCAAGGAGCTGACCGACTACCTGCTCAACGCCCTCGCCTCGCGCCTGGCCGGGCGCGAGCTGTATCTGGTCGGGGAAAAACGCAGCGGCATCGAACGCGCGGCCAAGCAGCTCAACCCCTTCGGCAAACCGCGCAAGCTCGACAGCGCGCGGCACTGCCAGCTGTGGCAAGTGACGGTCGACAACGCGCCACAAGCCGTCAGCCTGGAAAGCCTGGCCCAGGAATATGAACTGCCGTTGGCCGAAGGGCCGCTGAAAGTGATCAGCCTGCCGGGGGTGTTCAGCCATGGTCGCCTGGATCGCGGCAGCGCCCTGTTGCTGGAACACCTGGACAAACTGCCCAGCGGCCACCTGCTGGATTTCGGTTGCGGCGCCGGGGTTCTGGGCGCGGCGATCAAACGTCGCTACCCCCATAACAATGTGACCCTGCTGGATGTCGATGCCTTCGCCGCTGCCAGCAGTCGCCTGACCCTGGCCGCCAATGGCCTGGAAGCCGAGGTACTGACCGGTGACGGTATCGATGCCGCGCCTATGGGTTTGAACACCATCCTGACCAATCCGCCGTTCCATGTCGGGGTCCATACGGACTACCAAGCAACGGAGAACCTGCTGCGAAAAGCAGCCAAACATCTGAAAACCGGTGGCGAACTTCGGCTGGTGGCCAACAGCTTCCTGCGTTATCAACCGCTGATCGAAGAGCATCTCGGCCCTTGTTCGATCAAGGCCGAAGGCCAGGGTTTTCGCATCTACAGCGCCAAGCGCGGCTGAAAACCTTTTTGCAAAAGAACGCTTGCCGAATGGATTTTGCCTAGGCAGAATCCGCTCCGTCCTAGGGGAGTAGTCTCCCGCGAGCGCCACGCTCGCCCGGCATGCGTCAACATACTTGATCCTCAGATCATGGCGCATGCGACCCAAGAGTCCGCACAGACGGACCGCAGGGTTTGACAAGACCTATGACACGCACACCTTACCCGGGGCGGGAAGGCTGTACGTGTCATAGCCGTGTCGACCCGCCCCTTAGGAATGCCCTGATGCTGGACTCTCTACTGGTTCCCACCGCGATCGTTGCCTTGGCCGAAATCGGCGACAAGACGCAACTGCTTGCCCTCATTCTCGCCGCGCGCTTTCGCAAACCCTGGCCGATCATCGCCGGCATCGTCGCCGCGACCCTGGCCAACCATGCGGCAGCCGGTGCGGTAGGCGCCTGGTTCGGCAGCTTCTTCTCGGACGCGACCTTGCACTGGATCCTCGCCGCGAGCTTTACCGCGACCGCGCTCTGGACCCTGGTGCCGGACAAGATGGACGACGACGAAGCCAGCACTGCCCGCAAGTTCGGCCCCTTCCTGACCACGCTGATCGCGTTCTTCCTCGCTGAAATCGGCGACAAAACCCAGATCGCCACCGTCATGCTCGCGGCGCAATACCCGGAACTGTGGCTGGTGATCATCGGCACCACCGTCGGCATGCTGATCGCCAACGTCCCGGTGGTACTGGCCGGCAACTTCGCGGCGGAGAAACTGCCCCTGACCCTGATCCGTCGCCTCGCGGCCTCGGCGTTCTTCATCCTGGCCATTGTCGCGGTGTACAAGGCCATGCAGAGCAGCGGCTGGTTGTAAGCGCACCATCAGCAGGCACGCCTCCAGGCAAACCTGCGAGCACAAAAAAGCCCCGAACCAGTCGGGGCTTTTTTTGCAGGGGGCCGGCTTGTTCACGACCCTGTCGTCAACAACGACGCCAGACGATCAGGGCCTCTTGGCCTGCTGGTACAACGGCATCACCTTCGGAATCGCCGCTTCCAACGAGGAAATACGACTGCCGGACGCCGGGTGAGTACTGAGGAATTCAGGTGGCGCGCCTTCCGAGGCCTTGCTCATCTTGTTCCACAAGGTGATGGCCGCGTTCGGGTTGTAGCCGGCGCGGGCCGCCAGTTCCAGGCCGATCAGGTCGGCTTCGTTTTCATTGCCGCGACTGTTGGGCAAGGTCATCAGCAGGTTGACCCCGTTGTCGCCCACGGCGACCGCTTCCTGCGGCGCGCCGGCGATCAGCGCAATCTGCTTCAGTGCGCTGACACCGTAGGCCTTGGACATCGCTTCACGACCGTGCTCGCGCAAGGCGTGAGCGATTTCATGCCCCATGACCGCGGCGATTTCATCGTCGGTCAGTTGCAACTTGTCGATGATCCCAGTGTAGAAAATGATCTTGCCGCCAGGACCGCAGTTGGCGTTGAGCTCATCGTTCTTGATCAGGTTGACTTCCCAATTCCACTGCGCGGAATCCGGGCGGAACACCGGGGCCTGGGCAATCAGCCGGTTAGCGATCGCCTGGAGGCGCCTGGCATTGGCACTGGACTTGTCCAGCACGTTCTTGCTGCTCGCCTCGCCGATCGTCTGTTGATAGGACTGCGCGTAGGACTGGTTGACCTCATCGGTCGACAGCATGCTGAACATGTACTGCTTGCGATCGACCCCAACAGCGCCACCGCTGGTGGTGTTGACCGACTGGCAACCCGACAGCAGCAACGCAGCGGTGAGTGCACCCAAAACCTGCTTCTTACTCATGAAAACGCTCCCTGAAAACATGGCGCGTATCCTAGGCCCAGTTGTGTATCGACGCCAGATACAACGGACGTGTAGCACGCTGTTTTCAGATACGGCGCCGTAGGAAAAAATTCACAGAACCTTCCCCTCCGCGCTGGCAACGGCCGGCAGCTGTCCATTTGCGACATGCCAGCCTACAAAACAGCCATTTTTCCAATCCTCGCTCATGGTCGGCGAGGGCCTTGCCGATACAACGGGGCAGACGTCATTCCTGCGTCCGGAGCCCTTATGAAATTCAAGTCGATCCAGTTTTCCGTGGCCGCCCTGGCCGGTGCCATCGTCCTCAGCGTGGTCGTTGCCCTGGTGCTGTACGCCCTGTTCGCCGGTGCCCGGACCCAGGAGATGGTGCAGCAGCAAACCCAGGCTCAATTCGAACAAGTCATCGAGCAGCGACTGGTCGGCCTGGCGCAGACCCAGGTCAGCCAGATCCAGCGTGAACTCGAGGCGCCCCTGCTGATCGCCGGCGGGCTGGTGCGGATCAACGCGCTGATCGGCAGCAAGGGCGCGGACGGCAATCCACAGCTCAATCTCAGCCGCGAGCAACTGATCAACCTGATCAAGGAAAACGTCGCGCAGAACCCGAAGATTCTCGGTGCCTATATAGGCTGGGAAAAGAACGCCATCGACCATAACGACAGCGCCTATGTCGACACCAAGGTGGTGGGTATCGATGCCAGCAACGGACGCTTCCTGCCGTGGTGGTTCCGCAACGAAGACGGCAGCCTGGGCCTGGACAAACTGGTGGACGTGGACGACCAGAAAGTCCTGTCCACTGGCGTGCGTGCCAGCGAGTACTACCTGTGCTCCAAGGAAAGCAAGAAATCCTGCGTGATCGACCCGGCGCCGTACAAGGTCGGCGACAAGATCGTCATGCTCGCCTCCTTTATTGAGCCCATCCTGCTCGACGGGGCCTTCCAGGGCATCGTCGGCGCCGACCTGTCGGTGAACTTCATCCAGGACATGCTCCTGGGTGCCAACCAAAAACTCTATAACGGCGTGGGCGAAATGGCCCTGATCGGTGGCAATGGCCGGCTGGTGGCCTACACCAAGGACCCGAGCAAGTTCGGCGAAAAGGTCAGCGACATTCTCGACAGCGAGGAAGTCGCCAAGCTGGGCAACCTCAAGCGCGGCGAAGTGAACTACAACGTCGATCAGGCCAACGGACGGATCGAGCTGTACCTGCCGTTCGGCATTGGCCAGGCCGACGCCCGCTGGACCCTGATGCTGCAACTGCCGCTGGACGCTGTCATGGCCGACCTGCAGAAACTGCAGAGCGACCTGGCCGAACAACGCAAGGCCGACACCTTCGGCATGGCCATGGTCGGCCTGATCATCGCCGGCCTCGGCCTGTTGGTGATCTGGCTGGTGGGCCACGGCATCGCCCGTCCGCTCAAGCAAATGGTGGCCATGCTCGACGACATCGCCCAGGGCGAAGGCGACCTGACCCGCCGCCTGAGCAGCGACCGCGCCGACGAACTGGGCTCAATCGCCAAGGGCTTCAACACCTTCCTGGCCAAGCTGCAAGCGATGATCAGCCAGGTGGTGACCTCGGTGCAGAGCGTCAGCGACTCCTCCGAACACACCGCCGATATTGCCATTCGCACCAACCAAGGCGTGCACAAGCAGATGGCCGAGATCGACCAGGTAGCCACCGCCGTGCATGAAATGACCGCCACCGCCCAGGACGTGGCCCGCAACGCGACCCAGGCCGCGCAAGCCGCCAACCATGCCGACCAGGCCGCCAGCCAGGGCAGGCGGATCGTGCGCGACACCTCGACCGCCATCGGCGCCCTGGCCGTGGAAATCGGCCGGGCGGTGGGCGTCGTGCAGACCCTGGCCAAGGACAGCGAGAACATCAACGCAATCCTGATCGCCATTCGCGGCATCGCCGAACAGACCAACCTGCTGGCCCTCAACGCCGCCATCGAAGCCGCCCGCGCCGGCGAACAGGGCCGCGGCTTTGCCGTGGTGGCCGACGAAGTGCGCAACCTGGCGCAGAAGACCCAGCAGGCGACCGAAGAAATCCAGTCGATGATCCAGCAACTGCAGCAAGGCACCCGCGATGTGGTGCGGGTCATGGAAGACAGCCAGAACCGCACCGACGAAAGCGTGCAGCACGCGGCGAAAGCGGCCGAAGCCCTGGAAACCATCACTCAGGCGGTGTCAGTGATCAATGACATGAACACCCAGATCGCCAGCGCCGCCGAAGAGCAAAGTGCGGTCGCCGAGGACATCAACCGCAACGTGATCAATATCGGCCAGGTGGCCAACGAAGTGGCGGGCGGCGCCGACGAATCCAGCGCGGCCAGCGCCGGCCTGACCAAGCTGGCCGAGCAGCAGCGGCGCCTGATCAATCAGTTCAAGGTGTAAAAAAGGCCCTGCGGACCTTGCGCAGCCTTCGGCAGCGATCGAGTTGGGCGGCACTCCGTGCGAAGCGCTCGCCGAATCAGGCCACGCGATTCAGGGACGGCGTCAACCCGGGGTCAGGCATTCCGGGGCGTTGAGCTTCGGATCGTTCACCAGGTTGGCCAGCACCCGCTCGCGCAAGGCGGCCGGTGGGCTGGCCAGCAAGGCTTGCAGCACCGGCAACGGTGTATCGGGGTCGAGCCAGGCTTCCTGGCCCTGGGCATCGAGAATCAATGGCCGACGCTGGCTGGCCGCCGGCTGGGTGACCACCGCGGTGCTCAGCCAGACCTGTTCCTGCACCGGATAGGCTTCCCAGATCGCCGCGAAGAACAGCGACGAACCCTCCCCCGGCGTCAGCCAGTACGGGCGTTTGCGGGTGCCGCCGCGCCATTCGTAAAAACCGTTGGCCGGCAGCAGGCAGCGGCGCTGGCGAAAGGCTTCGCGGAACATCGGCTGTTCGGCCAGGGTTTCGGCGCGGGCATGGGCCGGGGTGCGCGACAGATCGGTCAGCCAGGGCGGCGTCAGGCCCCAGCGGGCGCGGGCAAGGTTGCGCTGGCCGTCGCTGCTGCGCAGGATCAGCACCGAATCGTTGGGTGAAATGTTCCACTGCGCCTGCTGGTCCGCCGGAAATCCGGGCAAGGCGGCAAACGCTTGGTTCCAGCGAAACAGGGCATAACGTCCACACATGGGGCAAACAACTCTCGGAAAATCGGCGGCCAGCCTAACAGATCAGCACTCCGGCATGATTGGCCGGCTCGTCGCCGGGCATCGGCAGCGCGGCATTGTACGCGGCGATCAGCTCCCGAGCGTATTGCGCCTGATCGTTATCCACCGCCAGCCCAAGGAGGCCGAACATGGGCAACTCACCGGTACCGCCAAGCAAATCCCGCCCCACCAGATGCGCCTCGACCCCCTCGCTGGCCAGCATGCCCTGGAGCAACTCCGCCTCCAGCAGGTTTTCCGGTTCGTAGATTCGCTGCATAAAGCCCCCGTCACTCGTTTTCGCTGCGCACGTCGAGCATCCATTCCTGCCCGTCGGTCTGCAGGGTGAACACAATGGGCCGACAACAGACCGGACAATCCTCGATGTACTGCTGATCGCCCCCGGACAGGTCCAGTACAGCCTCGGCCTCTTCACCACAGTAGGGACATTGATAGCGCTCGGTTTCCAGCATCGCGGCCTCCGGAGTGACTTGTGCGTATAATCGCCGGTCTATTTGCAGGGCTATTGAGATCTGAGCTTACTTTTCAGACCGCGCCCGGCTATTTTTCGATCCAAACCTTTTCTTACCTAGCCGTTTCCAACAAGAGAGCATGATGGGCGAATTCGATGCCATCCGACCTTACGACGACACTGAAGTACCAGCGGTGCTGGCTCGACTGCTCGGCGACAAGGCGTTTCTAGATATCCTCACCCACTTCAGCTTCCCGCGCTTTGCCGGTGCTTTCGGCTGGCTGCTCAAACCCCTTATAGCTCATCGGCTGCGCCGTGAGTTCGCCGCGGTCACTTCGGTGGCGACCCTGCAGGACAAGGTCGAGTTCTACGTCGACCGCACCATCGAGCGGGCCACCGACGGCGTGACCTACACCGGGGTCGAGCAATTCAAGTCCGGCAGCGCCTACCTGTTTATCGCCAACCACCGCGACATCGTGATGGACCCGGCCTTCGTCAATTACGCGGTGTACCACGCCGGGCTGCCGACCCCGCGCATCGCCATCGGCGACAACCTGCTGCAGAAGCCCTTCGTCAGCGACCTGATGCGCCTGAACAAGAGCTTCATCGTGCACCGTTCTATCACCGGACGCCGGGAAAAGATGGCCGCCTACCAGCTGCTGTCGGCCTACATCAACCACTCGATCCGCAACGATTGCGCGTCGATCTGGATCGCCCAGGCCGAAGGCCGGGCCAAGGACGGCGACGACCGTACCGAGTCGGCGATCCTCAAGATGTTCCACATGAGCCGCAAGGACGAGCCGTTCGGCGAGGTCATCCAGTCGCTGAACCTGACCCCGGTGTCGATCAGCTACGAATACGACCCTTGCGATCAGGCCAAGGCCCGCGAGCTGTATATCCGCGCCACCACCGGCAGCTACACCAAGGCCCCGGGCGAGGACGACATCAGCATCGCCAAGGGCATCACCGGCTATAAGGGCCGGGTCCACGTGAACTTCGCCGCGCCGATCAGCGAGCTGTTCGAGGACACCAAGCAATTGGCGGTGGAGATGGACCGGCAGATCCTCGGCGGTTATCGCCTGTTCCCGGTGCATTACCTGGCCTACGCCCAGTGGAGCGATGCCGACCCGGCGCTGCAGGTACCGAGCGCGGCCCAGGTGTTCCCGGCGGACGAACTGGCCAAGGCCCAGGAAGAGTGGCAACGGCGCCTGGACGCCTGCCCGGAGGAACATCGCCCGTACCTGGTGCTGCAATATGCGACGCCGGTGCGCAATCAGTATCGGGTCAAGGCGGGACTGGCATTGCCATAACGCTCATCGCACACGACAACGGCGCCAGAAGGCGCCGTTGTCGTTTGTGCAATGCATAGCGATCCCGAAATCTATCAGAACCGCGTACTGATCCAGGACACCAGCAACGCCAGCCCCAGGCAGGCAAAACCGAAGCGGTAGAAGAACCGGTTCATGCGCAAGGTCGCATCGTCCAATGCCTGCGCCGACAGACCCTGGGAGCGGGATTGGCCCTGGGCGGCCAGATTGGCCAGCGCACGCTGCTCACGACGTCGGGTGGCGTGCAACAACCAGCTACCGGGAAAGGCGAACAGCAAGGCAAGAATATTGATCAGCTTGGCGGGGTGGGCGCTGAACAGCGACCAGATCAGTTGCAGCGACATCACGAACCTCGAATGAAACCGGATAACGAGCCCTGGCGACTCGCGGCGCGGATTTTACCCAAAGGCCCACTTTCTGCCTGGGCTTTCCGACAGATAACAAGCCGCCTGCCGGTTAATTCGCCCTGTCATACGTTCGTCATACAAACAGGCCAGTCTGGCGCCCCTCGAAACCGACACGGAGCTTGTCATGCTGCACGCAGAAAACCAGGACCGCCTCTACCTGATCGCCCCCAGCGACGAACAGGAAGCCTTGGTCGGCGCCCTTGCCTTCAACGTCCAGGACCGCCACTGGCTGGTGTATTGCGCCCTCGGCGGGCACCAGCATGCCGACCTGCCGGAAACCGATCTGCTGACAGGGGTCAGCGTGCTGGATTTTTACGTCGAGGCGGCGTGAGGCCGGACTCGAAACAAATCGACAGCCAATAAAAAGCCCGGCTTCTGTGGAAGCCGGGCTTTTTTGTGTACAGCGCCGAAGCCGTCAAGCAAGGCCCTTCGGGCCTTATCGCAGCCTGCGGCAGCGGCTACGGGGCTCACATTATTCGCCGAGAATCTGACCGATGCTCGGATCCTTGAACAGACGGGTCAAGGCGTCGCTGAGTACGTCGCTGACCAGCTTGGTATTGGTTTCCTGGTTCGGCGCCATGCCGAAACGCTGGTCCAGGGACGCACCGTAGCGACCGCTGTAGCGGCGGTTGGCGCTCTGCACATCGGAACGGAAGGTCGCGCCGATGGTGGCCTCAGTCACGTACAGGCCTTCCTTGGGCGACTGATACTTCAGCTCGGCCAGGGTCACGGTCAGTTGCGGAGCGTTCAGCGCGTTGGCGGTCGGGGTAAAGCCCAGCAGGCGTACCGCGGCCTCGGCCTGGGCCTGCAGCTTCGGCAGAATCTGCGCGCCCTGGACGGTAATCGCACTGGTTTCAGGGTACAGCCCGCCGCGGGTACCCAGGGTTGGCGACGGACGGCCATCGACCACTTTCACGACCACCGGCTGGCCATGGCCGACCGGCGCGAGCTGAGTGGTGAGCTTCGGTTCCGGGCTGAGTTGTTGCGGGCTATGGGCGCAACCAGCCAGCGTCAAACTGGTCACAGTGATCAAACCGAACAACAGGCGTTGCAACATGCTCATTTCTCCAGGAATCAGGCACAGACAGACGCGCAGTATAGCGGGGGTCAGCGGCCGCTAACCAGCGGCCCGGCGCGAGTCAGTCAGCTCTCATACAGGTTCGGTACAAGGCGCTTGCTGTAACCTCCCCGTCACGGGCGTTACATGGCCATGTAACGCCCGGGCGGCATTCTTCATCGCAACTGCCCAACAGGTACATCGCCATGCATTTCCTCTGGTCCTTGTTCGCTCCGCGCCAGAAATACCGCAGCTTCGCCAAGCTCGACCCGCAGGGCCGCTGCCAGGCTTTCAAGCACTGCAAAGTGCCGCCAATGGGCGACGGCTGGGTGGAAATCGAGGAAATCCGTCTCAACTGGTTGCACCAGCCGCTACCCGCCGGCGCCCGCGTCAGCCCACGCATCGCCCGCGCCCGGGTACAACCGATGATGGCTACCTGACCAAAAGACTAATAAAAGTCATTAAACAGGATCATTTCCGCGCGTTTCTTCGTTACAATCTCCCCCCGATTATAAGGACGTCTCCTGATCGGGCCTCGCAGCATCGCTGATGCATCAGCTTCAGCTCCCCCGCATTGCCCACAGAGAGCCGCCCACACAGATCGAGTGAAGCCGGCGTGCTTGCTGTTCATCTTGCAAACCACCGCTTTTCGCGCATCTGCAGAGCTGCCATTGCTCGGCCACTAAGCTGTTCGCCCGTTAATGCCACGTGCTCCATGTCGGCATTCACCCCTCGGGCCGGTGCCAGGCTTGGACAGCCCTTTTTTGAGGTTCACGTCTTCAAAAGAGCGTGAAAAAACGGGTTTTCACAACTTCACAAGAGTGTGGCGAGCAAATGAATAGTTTTGCGTCTGTACTGGCACCATTAGCGTCTACAACAGCCCGATTACACAGGACCGAGCACGCCTCAGATACTTGCGCTTGAAGCCTGTCCGCTACGGATTTGGTTGCACAAACGGACTCTTGACCATAAGTCGAATTGCCCGCCCTGCCCTGAAATGCGTTCATACGCGGATCAGGCCCGGTTGGTAGCGTCCGTCGAAGTTGCGAAAAATTGCGAAGATTCGGACATGGCGATCCTGGCCATGAGTGACCCGGGGCATAACGTGAACCGCCCCTTACTCCTGGCAGCTATGCCGTCAATTTGGTGCTGCAGATTTTGGAGACGCGTTAATGGCGCATAACGAAGCAGTAGACGTCGTATTGGTTGGGGCCGGCATCATGAGTGCCACCCTCGCTGTACTGCTCAAGGAGCTCGACCCCGCGATCAAGCTGGAAGTCGTCGAGCTGATGGATTCGGGTGCCGCGGAAAGTTCCAACCCGTGGAACAATGCCGGTACCGGCCACGCCGGCCTCTGTGAGCTGAACTACACGCCACAGGCCGCCGACGGTTCCGTCGATATCAAGAAAGCCGTGCACATCAATACCCAGTTCGAGGTGTCGAAGCAGTTCTGGTCCTACCTGACCAAGAAAGGCACCTTCGGCTCGTCCAAGTCCTTTATCAGCCCGGTGCCGCACCTGAGCTTCGTTCAGGGCGACAGCGGTGTGTCCTTCCTGAAGAAGCGCTTTGAAGTGCTGAGCAAGCACCACGCTTTCGCGGACATGGAATACACCGAAGACAAGGCCAAGATGGCCGAGTGGATGCCGCTGATGATGCCGGGCCGCGCGGCTGACGAAGTCCTCGCCGCCACCCGCGTGATCAACGGCACCGACGTCAACTTCGGCGCCCTGACCAACCAGTTGCTCAAGCACCTGACCAGCGCACCCGATGCCCAGGTCAAGTACTGCAAGCGCGTGACCGGCCTGAAACGCAACAAGGACAACGGCTGGACCGTCAGCATCAAGGACGTCAACAGCGGCAACACCCGTGAAGTCGACGCCAAGTTCGTGTTCCTCGGCGCTGGTGGCGCAGCCCTGCCGCTGCTACAGGCTTCGGGCATCGAGGAAAGCAAAGGCTTCGGCGGCTTCCCGATCAGCGGCCAGTGGCTGCGCTGCGACAATCCGGAAGTGGTCAAGCATCACCAGGCCAAGGTCTACAGCCAGGCCGCGGTCGGTTCGCCACCGATGTCCGTGCCGCACCTGGACACCCGCATGGTCGATGGCAAGAAGTCCCTGCTGTTCGGACCTTACGCCGGCTTCACCACCAAGTTCCTCAAGCACGGTTCGTTCATGGACCTGCCGATGTCGGTTCGCGCCGGCAATATCGGCCCGATGCTGGCCGTGGCCAAGAACAACATGGACCTGACCAAGTACCTGGTCAGCGAAGTGATGCAGTCCATGGAGCAGCGCCTGGAATCCCTGCGTCGCTTCTACCCGGAGGCCAAGGCCGAAGACTGGCGCCTGGAAGTGGCCGGCCAACGGGTGCAGATCATCAAGAAGGATCCGAAGAAAGGCGGCGTGCTGCAGTTTGGTACCGAGCTGGTCGCAGCCAAGGACGGCTCCCTCGCCGCCCTGCTCGGCGCTTCGCCAGGCGCTTCGGTGACCGTCTCGATCATGCTGGAACTGATCGAGCGCTGCTTCCCGGCCAAGGCCAGCGGCGAGTGGGCCATTAAGCTCAAGGAAATCTTCCCGGCCCGTGAAAAGGCCCTGGAAACCGACGCCGCGCTGTACCGCAAGATCAACAGCGAGAACAACGTCAGCCTGGAGTTGGTCGAACAGAGCAGCGAAGCCGAAAGCTACGCTTAAGCCGCGCTCATGAAAAACGCCCCGCTCTCTTGGAGAACGGGGCGTTTTTTATTTTGCTTGCCCACTACTTGTAAAACAGATCAATTACCACAGCAGCATCGAACGGCCCTATCACCGGCTTCGCGCGCCAAAAAAGTTGCGCAAGGAGATCGATCCGAGCTGGGGTGGTTCCAGTCATGTCCGTAAGTTTGAACCAGCTGTTGTAAGCAAGCTTTTCATTATTTTCCGCCCGAAGCAAAGAAATCCCAACAGAACTGTTATTTTCCGGGACTAATAATCCATTTAAAATACTGCCAGTCTTAGGAGTGAACCGCGCATTGACCGTATAAGGCGTAGCGCAATCCCTCTTTAAGTTCAGACTGAATCTTGAGACTGTAATCTGCTGGCCGCTCTGCCCTCCCCCAGAAGACAATCGCCCAAAATCAATCGTACTCGGTGTAACAGTTAACTTTGGCGAACACGGAACAAAACGAATTTTATTGAGCCCTGTCAGAATATAATTCAAGTTATATTTGGGCGATGCATTCAACCCACCAACACCATCCAACTGAAAGACGCTGTAACTTGTCAGATTGGTCGCCTGACCCGTCGTTGGAGTCGCACCGTACTTTTCTATAAAAACAGAGAAATTTAATGTGAATCTTGCAGAACTCCAACCATTACAGTTAGACAAAGTACACCCTTCGTGAGAATGATGCCCGGTATTATATTTTCCGCTAGCCCGTGTGATGGCAATCCCTTTATAGCGAATTCCTACACGAATTCCTTCCCCAACAAAGTAGTTTATTGGGTTCAGGTAAAAATAAATGTTTTCTCTTCCTCCTCCAGCGTTATCAATGCATCTCACGGGAATAGACCTAGCTTCTGACTCCCAGATAATTGTCCCGTCCGGGGCGTCAGCTTGCACAGCTAAATCTGTACCCAGGGCTTCATAGAAGCTTGCACTATCAGTCCCGTCTACCAGGCACGCCAAAGCAAAGCTTTTGATTGGAATCCAAAACAACAAAAGAAAAATTACTGAAATAACTCTTGAGAGTTTCATTTCATCTCATCGCCGTTAGAAAAAATCACTTACTAAAGAGCTTAGCCACATGAGGAACTTGCAACCCCACATCATTAATCTCAGTAAACTCAACTTTTACATTATCGATCCCGGATAAAACCTTAAAATCAATATACTTTCGCTCTCCTGGCTTAAGAAACAAATAATCGAGACCGGGAACAGTTCCCGCTGCTGTCTGGAAAGCAATATCCATTAGCGATACATGAAAACGACTGGGATTTATAACCTCCACCCTATCTTGGAGTCTTTTCCAGTGTAGCGAAGCCACGGCATCGGAAACACTTCCCTCCATGCCCTTGGGACGGAAAAACAGTTTCAGTCTTTGTTGAACAGCAAATTGCACACTGTTTTGTTTCCCAGACTTTATTGGAATTTCCATAACATTCAAAAAGAACATTGATTCCCGATCCAGCGGCAAACCGGCACCAGAATAAATCATACGAATCTGATGGCGTCTTTGCGGCTCGATTTTTATTAGCGGCTCGATTATTACAAATGGAACATCAAGATCATCTTTATTTTGATCGTTGGTTATACGGCTTTGTACCAACGCAACTTTTTCACCAAAATTAGAGACTGTTACTGCCGCCTCTCTGTTTGCCCCATTATAAATAACCCTGGTCCCTTCGATTACCAATTCCGCGTTCGCCTGACTAACCATCGCTATCAAAGCGACCAAGAGAAAAAACACCCGCACTCGACCTTTCGAAATGCCTAACATAATTATGCATACTTTCATAGATAAGCGAATGCAAGATAATAAGAAGCACAGCAATGATTAGGAATCAGACTAATCTTATTTTCAATAAGCTTTCTGCAGAGTATCTACAAGAAAAAAACGCCGAGGCCCTGCCAAGCAGGGTATCGGTCGGTTGGCCAAGACTCACTACTTCGCTCAACAATTGGGCAGGCTGGAGTTGAAGACTTCAACCACAATTCACCCATGCCGCTCCTCACCTACAGGATTGCAAGGAGCATATTAAGACGGGAGGGGGGAGAGGGATGCCTGCTCATAGACTGCTCTTTATCGTCTGAGCACCAAGAAAGGCCCGGCATCTACCACTTTTTCACATGAACATTTCAGCCGCGGGCTTTTTCGATCAGTTCGATGTAGTCGGCGGCATTGCGCTGGTCCTGGATCAGGGCCACGAAGTCCTTGCCGTGTTCGTCCTTGCCGTCCAGGTCGTAGCCGGCCTCGACGAAGAACACCAGGAAACGCTCGAAATCGTCGATACGCAGGCCACGATAGGCCTTGATCAGCTTGTGCAGGGACGGCGAAGTGGCGTCGGCCGGCTCGAAATCGAGGAACAGTTTGATCTGCGCATCGCCGATCTCGTCACCAATCACTTGTTTCTTATCTTTACGCATTGCCGACTCCAGCTCGCAGACATTTCACGGGGCAGGCAGTTTACCCCCAGGCCGCGTCGGGCCTCAACGCGAGCGTACGGCGCCGGTGTGCAGATCGGCCCAGATGTGGCCGTTGGCGTAGCTGAGGAACTGGCAATACACCGTGTCGTTGCGCAACAGGTCCATCACCACCCGATACTGGGCCAATGGATAGAACAGGGTGAGGGTCTTGCTCTTGGCGTCGAACTGGGGCTTTTTCAGGCTTTTGCTCTCGCCGTCGAAATTCACCAGCACCTGGCTGATGGTCGCGCCCTTGTTCAACGGCTTGCCCTTGAGCCGGACCAGCAGCGGCGAAGTGACCGGGATCGGTTGCTGGTTGGATTGGCGCTGGCTGCCGATGACCACCGAGTATTCAGTGACCTGCAACAACTGTTGCTGCTCGGGGGCGGCGTCACGCAGGGTCAGGTCATCGGGGGGCAGGAACTGCGCATGCATGGGCGCCGGGGCGGCGGCCAGGGGCAGACTCAGGATCAGAACAAAGGCCGCGCAACTGCGAATCAAAAGGCTCATGACAGGCTCCGGACACAAGGCCTGGCACTCTAGCATGGGTCAGCGCAGATTTTTTGCAGCGGCTACAGCTCAAGCGCGAGGATGGCGCTCAGTCAAACTGGGCGCGCATCCAGGCCTGGTATTCGGCCACACCCGACTCCCCCTCGCGCGGCGCCCAAGCGGCCAATTCACCTTCGCCGACCGGGCGATAAGGTCCGGCCTTGCATTCGAACATCAGGCTATCGGGCTCAAGCACCACCAGACCGTGGTAGACGCCGACCGGCAGGTCGACGCCCATGCAATCGCCACCCGCCTGCAGCACACGTTTTTCCAGTACCTGACCGGCGTCGTCGAAAATCAGCAGGCCCAGGCGTCCCTTGAGTACCAGCAGAGTCTCGGCCTTGTCGTCACTCAGGTGGCGATGGGGCGGGATATAGGTGGATGGCTGCAGCCCCACCGCCATGCGGTGACAAGGCTCTGGCATCTGATGGAAATTGTGGTGATGGCGACCACGGGGGCTGGCCGAGGCTTTTTCGGCCAGTTCGGCAAACAGCGACTGATCCAGATAGCTCGGCCCGCTCATGGCTTACATGCCCTTGACGGCAAAAATGCCGGCAGCGTTGCGCCAGTAACCCTTGTAGTCCATGCCGTAACCGAAGATGTAGCGGTCCACGCAGGGCAGGCCGACGTAGTCGGCTTTCAGGTCGGGACGGGCCTTGCGGTCGTGGTCCTTGTCGATCAGCACGGCGGTGTGCACCGCGCGGGCACCGGCGTGTTTGCAGAAGTCGATGATCGCGCCCAGGGTATGACCCTCGTCGAGGATGTCGTCGATGATCAGCACGTCACGGTCGATGAAGGACACTTCCGGCTTGGACTTCCAGAACAACTCGCCGCCGCTGGTTTCGTTGCGATAGCGGGTAGCGTGCAGGTAGGAAGCTTCCAGCGGAAATTTGAGGTGGGTCAGCAGCTTGCCGGAGAAGATCAGGCCACCGTTCATCACGCAGAAAACCACCGGATTGCGTTCCGCCAGTTGTTCATTGATTTGTGCACCGACTCGGGCGATGGCCGCCTCGACCTCAGCTTCGGTGTACAGGCAGTCAGCCTCGCGCATGATTTGACGGATATGCTCGAGATCAGCGGACATGGCGCTCTCCAGGGGGGTGGCAGTTTCGGAAAAGCGAGCAAAGGTACGCATCCGGCCCGGTCAGATCAAGCGTTTCTGGACTAACGTACTTAGATGTCTATAGGACAACACCCTCGGATAGATTAATCTAGGCCGGTTTTTTTGCCCGCCGCCGGAGCCTTTCCCTATGCCCATCCGTGAGATCCGCCATCCGCTGATCCGACACAAACTTGGCCTTATGCGCCGCGCCGACATTAGCACGAAGAACTTTCGCGAGCTCGCTCAGGAAGTCGGTGCCCTGCTGACGTACGAAGCCACCAAAGACCTGCCGCTCGAATCCTATGAGATTCCGGGCTGGTGCGGCCCCGTCCAGGTCGAGAAGATCGCCGGCAAGAAGATTACCGTGGTGCCGATCCTGCGCGCCGGTATCGGCATGCTCGAAGGCGTGCTCAGCCTGATCCCGGGCGCCAAGGTCAGCGCCGTGGGCGTGGCCCGCAACGAAGAAACCCTGCAGGCGCACACCTACCTGGAAAAACTGGTTCCGGAAATCGACGAACGCCTGGCCATGATCATCGACCCGATGCTCGCCACCGGCAGCTCCATGGTCGCGACCATCGACCTGTTGAAAAAGGCTGGCTGCAAGGACATCCGCGCCATGGTGCTGGTCGCCGCTCCCGAGGGCATCGAAGCCGTCGAGAAAGCTCACCCGGACGTGACCATCTACACCGCATCCATCGATCAGAAACTCAACGAGCACGGCTACATCATCCCAGGCCTGGGCGATGCCGGCGACAAGATCTTCGGCACCAAGCAGAAGGACGCCTGAGCATGCGGGATGAGTTCAACGATCCGCTCTGGCGCCAGGTGCTGTCTGGCGCGCAGATGCTCTTCGTGGCCTTTGGCGCGTTGGTGTTGATGCCGCTGATTACCGGTCTCGACCCCAACGTGGCGCTGTTCACGGCGGGTCTCGGGACTCTGTTGTTCCAGCTCGTGACCGGGCGCCAGGTACCGGTATTCCTGGCCTCCAGCTTTGCCTTCATCACCCCGATCATTCTCGCCAAGGGCCAGTTCGGCCTGGCCGCGACCATGGGCGGGGTGATGGCGGCCGGTTTCGTTTATACCTTCCTGGGCCTGGCGGTGAAGATCAAGGGCACCGGTTTCATCGACCGGCTGCTGCCGCCGGTGGTGATTGGCCCGGTGATCATTTCCATCGGCCTGGCCATGGCACCGATCGCCGCCAACATGGCGATGGGCAAGGCCGGCGACGGCAGCGAGCTGATTCATTACCAGACGGCGATGATGATCTCGATGCCGGCGCTGCTGACCACCCTGATCGTCGCGGTGTTCGGCAAAGGCATCTTCCGCCTGGTGCCGATCATCTCCGGGGTACTGGTGGGCTTTGCCCTGTCGTTCTACTTCGGCGTGGTCGATACCGCGAAGATCGCCGCGGCCCCCTGGCTGGCCCTGCCGCACTTCACCGCGCCGGAGTTCAACTGGCAGGCGATCCTGTTCATCGTCCCTGTGGCCCTGGCACCCGCCATCGAGCACATCGGTGGGGTGATCGCAGTCGGCAGCGTGACCGGTCGCGATTACCTGAAGAAGCCCGGCCTGCATCGCACCCTGTTCGGTGACGGCATCGCCACCACCGCCGCCGGCCTGTTTGGCGGTCCGCCCAATACCACCTACGCCGAAGTGACTGGCGCGGTCATGCTGACCAAGAACTACAACCCGAAAATCATGACCTGGGCGGCAGTCTTCGCTATCAGCCTGGCGTTTATCGGCAAGTTCGGCGCACTGCTGCAAAGCATTCCGGTACCGGTGATGGGCGGGATTCTCTGCCTGTTGTTCGGCTCGATCGCGGCGGTGGGCATGAACACCCTGATCCGTCACAAGATCGACCTGGGCGAAGCCCGCAATCTGGTGATCGTCTCGGTGACCCTGGTGTTCGGGATTGGCGGGGTGTTGATCGGTACCGGTACAGGTCCGGACGACTTCGGCCTGAAAGGGATCGCCCTGTGCGCCGTCGTCGCGATTGCGCTGAACCTGATCCTGCCGGGCAACGATGGCTGGAAGAACAAGAAGGCTGAGGAACCGCTGATCTGAGGATCCGCGTCAGCCGGAAATCCATCGCGGGCAAGCCTCGCTCCTACCAACGGTGCTGCCGTAGGAGCAAGGCTTGCCCGCGATGCGTTTACAACGCCAAAGGCGCACGCTCGCACAAGGTGTTCAATGCCTTGGCCCATTGCGGGTCGTCGTTCAGGCACGGCACCAGCACCAATTCCTCCCCTCCCGCTTCGCGGAACTGTTCGCGACCGCGATCACCGATCTCTTCCAGGGTCTCGATGCAGTCGGCGACAAACGCCGGGCACATCACCAGGATCTTCTTCACCCCCTGTCGGGCCAATTCATCCAGGCGCGCTTCGGTATAGGGCTCGATCCACTTGGCACGCCCCAGACGGGACTGGAACGACACCGACCACTTGCCGTCCGCCAGCCCCATGCGTTCGGCGAATGCCCGGGCCGTGCTCAGGCACTGGCCGCGGTAACAGGTGGCGGCCACCTCGGGTGTCGCGTCGCGGCAGCAATCGCCTTCCAGGCTGTGGCCGGGATTGAGCTTTTTCAGGTGCCGCTCGGGCAAGCCATGGAAGCTCAGCAGCAGATGATCGAAGTCCTGTTGCAGGTGCGGCCTGGCACTGGCCACCAGCGCTTCGAGGTACTCCGGCCGATCGTAAAACGGCTGCAGCACCGAAAGCTGCACATCCAGCTTCTTGTCCCGAATCACCCGCCGGGCTTCCTCCACCACCGTGGTCACGGTGCTGTCGGCGAATTGTGGATAGAGCGGCGCCAGGGTGATCTTCTTCTGCCCCTGGGCCACCAGGCGCAGCAACGCCGACTCGATGGACGGCTCGCCATAACGCATCGCCAGTTCCACCGGGCCGTGCTTCCACTCCCGCGTCATGGCTTCCTGCAAGCGGCGGCTGAGCACCACCAGCGGCGAACCCTGCTCCCACCAGATCGAGGCGTAGGCATGGGCCGATTGCTCCGGCCGCTTGATCAGGATCAGCGACACCAGCAGCCGCCGAACCGGCCACGGCAGATCGATCACGTAAGGGTCCATCAGGAATTGATTGAGGTAGCTGCGAACATCCGCCACCGAGGTGGAGGCCGGCGAACCCAGGTTGACCAGGAGCAACGCGTGATCGGTCATGCAACGTCCTATTTCAGAGGCGGCTGGACAGGTCGTCCAGGGCCGCACGCAAATCAGTGAACTGGAAAGTGAATCCGGCGGCCTGCAACCGCGCGGGGACCGCGCGCTGACCACCCAGCAGCAACAACGACAATTCCCCCAGGCCGACACGCAAGACAAAGGCCGGCACCGGCACTACCGCCGGCCGGTGCAAGACGCTGCCCAGGGTCTTGGCGAACTCGCGATTGCGCACCGGCTTGGGCGCGCAGGCATTATAAGGACCGCTGGCATCACTGCGGTGCAGAAGAAAATCAATCAGGGCGATTTGATCCTTGATATGAATCCACGGCATCCACTGCCGACCGTTGCCGATCGGCCCGCCCAGCGCCAGTTTGAAGGGCAGCAGCAGGCGCGACAAAAAGCCGCCCTCGGCCGCCAGCACCAGGCCCGTGCGAATCAGCACCACACGCAGGCCCATGGCCTCGGCACGCTGCGCGGTCTCCTCCCAGGCGATACACAACTGGCTGGCGAAATCCTCACTGACCGGGGGCGAATCCTCGTTCAGCTCGCGCTCCCCGCCATCGCCATACCAGCCCACGGCCGACCCGGAGATCAGCAACCCGGGCTTCTGCCCCCGGCTTTCCAGCCAGGCCAGCAGCTTTTCCGTCAGGGTAATGCGGCTGCTCCAGAGCAACGCCTTGCGCCTGTGAGTCCAGGGCCGATAGGCGATCGGTGCTCCCGCCAGATTAATGATGGCGTCGACCGGTTCCTCTGCGAGCTCGTCCAGGCGGGCGATGCCACGAACCTGAGCGCCACAGAGTTTGGGCACCTCGGTGGGCCGACGACTCCATACGGTCAACTGATGGCCCTGGGTCAACCAGTGACGGCAGAGCTGACGTCCTATCAAACCAGTACCGCCGGTCAGCAATATGTGCATGACATCTTCCTCGCGTGGCGTTTTACCCCCATCCCTAGTCTATTTTTATAAGCAGGGATCTTTTCAATCGGGCAGGCTCTGTGTTTAACAATAGGACACCCTGTAAAACCGATAACGCCGAAAGTTATACCAAACAACAAAATTGTACAGATTTTAACGACGGCGTAGTCTGCACAGAAAGGTAAACGAGGCCCCTATGACCGTACCCATCGCAATCATTGGTACCGGCATCGCCGGACTCTCCGCCACCCAGGCGCTGAGAGACGCCGGGCATGTCGTGCAACTCTTCGACAAGAGCCGCGGCAGCGGCGGGCGTATGTCCAGCAAACGCAGCGACGCCGGCGCGCTGGACATGGGCGCGCAATATTTCACCGCCCGCGACCGGCGCTTCGTCACCGAAGTCCAGCGCTGGCAAGCCAATGGCTGGGCCGCCGAATGGGCGCCGCAGCTGTACAACTTCCATGGCGGCCAGCTCACCCCGTCGCCGGACGAACAGACCCGCTGGGTCGGCACCCCACGCATGAGCGCCATCACCCGTGGCCTGCTGGGCGAAACGGAGGTGCATTTCGCCTGCCGCATCACCGAGGTCTACCGCGGCGAACAGCATTGGCACCTGCAGGATGCCGAAGGTTTCACCCATGGTCCGTTCAGCCACGTGATCATCGCCACGCCGGCCCCCCAGGCCACCGCCCTGCTGGCCGCCGCACCGAAACTGGCGAGTGCCGCCGCCGGGGTGAAAATGGACCCGACCTGGGCTGTCGCCCTGGCATTCGAGAGCGCGCTGGAAACCCCGGTGGAAGGCTGCTTCGTACAGGACAGCCCGCTGGACTGGCTAGCCCGCAACCGTAGCAAGCCAGGACGCGACAACAGCCTCGACACCTGGGTCCTGCATGCCAGCAGCACCTGGAGCCGCCAGCACATCGATCTGCCGAAAGAAGCCGTGATCGAACAGCTGCACGGCGCATTCGCCGAACTGCTGCACAGCGCCATGCCCGCCCCGACCTTCAGCCTCGCCCACCGCTGGCTCTACGCTCGCCCGGCCAGCAGCCATGAGTGGGGAGCCCTGGCGGATGTCGACCTGGGGCTCTATGTGTGCGGCGACTGGTGCCTGTCCGGTCGCGTCGAAGGAGCCTGGCTCAGCGGGCAGGAGGCCGCCCGCCGGTTGCACGAAAACCTGTAAGCGCATCACCCCGCGTAACCTTGCTGCTGTCGCCATGGACAGCAGCCTGTCTGCTCCGCTCAAGACTCGAACACACTTCTGCCAGTCGGACCGTTCCGAGACGAAGAAAAACGCGCGCCACAATCTCATGCGTTAGCCAGCCAGCAATCGCACGACAGATGAGCAGGACGTAACCCAAAAGGCTGCGCGGCAAAGCTGTACAAAATATTTGACTTGCACACCTTTGATCCTATGATGAGGGAAAGTTGTACAAGATCTTATTTTTGTACATAAAACCGGAGCCTCTCACATGCCCGACAATCCAGCCCAGGCCGACAAGCCGAGAATCGCCATCAGCGCCTGCCTGTTGGGGGCGCCTGTGCGCTACAACGGCGGGCACAAGGAATCGCGCCTGTGCAGCCAGGCCCTCGCTGAGTTTTTCGAGTTTGTCCCGCTGTGCCCGGAAGTCGCCATTGGCCTGGGTACTCCCCGCGAACCGATCCGCCTGATGGGCGATCCGCGGCAACCGCGGGCCGTTGGCAGCGTCGACCAAACCATGGATGTCACCCGGGCACTCACGGATTACGGCCAGCGCATGGCCGCTGAACTGGACAGCCTCTGCGGCTACATCTTCATGCAGAAATCTCCGTCCTGCGGCCTGGAGCGGGTCAAGGTCTATCAGGACCTGGGCCGCCCCGCCAAGCTCAGCGGACGCGGCATCCATGCCCAGGCTTTCTGCAGCCGCCATCCGGACCTGCCGGTGGAAGAAGACGGCCGGCTCAAGGATCCGGTGCTGCGGGAAAACTTCCTGACCCGGGTATTCGCCTACAGCGCCTGGCAGGACGTGCTCAGGCAGGGCCTGAGCCGTCGCCGCCTGACCGACTTTCACGCGCGCTACAAATACCTGTTGATGGCCCACAACCCGGAGCAATACAAGGTCCTCGGCAATCTGCTGGGCAGCATGGGCCAAAGCGACCCGGCGCACGTCGGCCCGCGTTATTTCAGCCAGTTGATGACGGCCCTGAAAAAGTGCGCCACCCGCCGCACCCACAGCAACGTGCTGCAACACATCAGCGGCTATCTCAAGCAAGCCATCAGCCGCGACGACAAACAGGAAATGCAGCACCTCATCACCCAGTACCGCCACGGCATCGTGCCGCTGGTGGTGCCGCTGACCCTGCTCAAGCATCACCTGCGCCGGCACCCTGATCCCTACATCGCGCAACAGGCGTACCTGCAGCCCCACCCGGAAAGCCTCAGCCTGCGCAACGCGCTCTGAACCATGAATGACTCGAGGCTCGACCCGGATGCATCCGCCAGCGAATCCGATGGCGCCCATGAGCAAAGCTGGTTGCCGATTCGCGAGGTGACCCGCCAGACCGGGGTCAACGCCGTCACCCTGCGCGCCTGGGAACGTCGTTACGGGCTGATCGTGCCGCAACGCACCGCCAAGGGTCACCGGCTGTTTTCCAACGAACACGTGCAGCGCATCCTGAAGATCCTGACCTGGCTCGATCGCGGGGTGGCGGTCAGCCAGGTCAAGCACCTGCTGGACGCCGAGCCGGCGCCCAGCGAACCGGCCCACAACGACTGGCACCTGCAACGCCAGCGCCTGATTCAGGCCATCAGCCAACTGGCCGAGCGCCAGGTCGACGAAAGCTTCAACCAGGCCATGGCGCTCTATCCGCCACGAACCTTGTGCGAGCACCTGCTGCTACCACTGCTGGGCGAACTCGAACAGCGCTGGCAGGGCCGCTTTGGCATGCGGATGGAGCGGGTGTTTTTCCATTCCTGGCTGCGCAGCAAATTCGCGGTGCGGGTCTATCACAACAATCGCCAGCTGCAAGGCGCCCCGCTGCTGCTGATCAATCACTCGGACCTGCCGCTGGAGCCGCACCTGTGGCTCTGCGCCTGGCTGATCAGCAATGCCGACTGCCCGGTGGAAGTCTTCGACTGGCCGCTGCCCCCCGGTGAACTGGCCCTGGCCGCCGAACACCTGAAAGCGCGGGGCGTGCTGCTGTACTCGAGCCAGTCGATCAACCTGCGGCAACTGCCACACCTGCTCGGCGGCCTCGACCGCCCGGTACTCATCGTCGGCCCAGCAGTGAGCATCCACCACGCCGAACTGGCCATCTGCACTACCGAGATCGCCAATCTGCACCTCGCCGCAGACCCGCTCTCGGCACACCAGGCCCTGACCGGGCTAAGGCTTCTCTAATGCAGGAATTCCCATGCAACTGATCTGGCTACGCAGCGACCTGCGCCTGCATGACAACACCGCGCTGAGCGCCGCGACCCAGCGCGGGCCGACCGTCGCCCTGTACCTGCTGAGCCCGCGGCAATGGCAGGCGCATGACGATGCGCCGTGCAAGGTCGACTTCTGGCTGCGTAACCTTGAGCAGTTGAGCGGCGACCTGGCGCGGCTGAATATCCCGCTGCTGATCCGCCAAGCGCCGAGCTGGGAGCAGGCCCCCCAGGTGCTGTTGCAGCTGTGTCGGGAACTGGCCATCGAGGCGCTGCACGTCAATGAGGAATACGGCATTCACGAGAGTCGCCGCGATACGGCAGTGGCCAGCCTGCTGAAGAGCCAGGGCGTGGGCTTCCACAGTTACCTCGACCAACTGCTGTTCCGGCCCGGCAGTGTGCTGACCAGGAGCGGCGGCTACTTCCAGGTCTTCAGCCAGTTTCGCAAGGTCTGCTACAACCGGCTGCACAGCGCCTTGCCGCCACAGCTGGCGGCTCCCAGGGCGCAAGCCGCGCTGAGGATAAAGGCCGATGCGCTGCCCCGGCAGATCGAGGGCTTCCCCACACCCGGCCCGCACCTGCAGGCGCTATGGCCGGCCGGTGAAACCGCGGCGCAACAACGCCTGGCGCGCTTTGCCGAGACGCAGCTCGACCACTACCAAGCCGAGCGCGACTTGCCGGCCAGGCCCGGCACCAGCCAGCTTTCGCCCTACCTCGCCGCCGGCGTGCTGTCGCCGCGCCAATGCCTGCACGCGGCGCTGCAAAACAACCGGGGCGAGTTCGCCAGTGGTAGCCCCGGCGCCGTCACCTGGATCAACGAACTGCTCTGGCGCGAGTTCTACAAACACATCCTGGTGGGTTATCCGCGGGTGTCCCGGCACCGGACCTTCCGCCCGGAAACCGAAGCCGTGGCCTGGCGCGATGCCCCCGAGGAGCTGGCGGCCTGGCAGCAGGCCCGCACCGGTCTGCCGATCATCGATGCAGCCATGCGCCAGTTGCTGGAAACCGGCTGGATGCACAATCGTTTGCGGATGATCGTGGCGATGTTCCTGACCAAGAACCTGCTGATCGACTGGCGCCAGGGCGAGCGTTTTTTCATGCGCCATCTGATCGACGGCGACCTGGCG
Source organism: Pseudomonas sp. GW821-FHT09E12 (assembly GCF_059416085.1). Lineage (NCBI taxonomy): Bacteria > Pseudomonadati > Pseudomonadota > Gammaproteobacteria > Pseudomonadales > Pseudomonadaceae > Pseudomonas > Pseudomonas sp. GW821-FHT09E12. The sequence goes on from NZ_JBWKOM010000012.1 coordinate 145,424, forward strand.
GCGAATAACGGTGGCTGGCAATGGAGTTCATCCACCGGCACCGATTCGGCGCCCTACTTCCGCATCTTCAACCCCTTGAGCCAGTCGCAGAGGTTCGACAGCCAAGGGACGTTCATCAAGCACTGGCTGCCAGAGCTGGCGGGATTGAGCGAAAAAGATATCCACAACCCGGCTGCCATGGGTGGCCTGTTCGGCGTGGCCGATTACCCGCCGCCGATGGTCGATCTGTCGATGTCCCGCGAGCGCGCCCTGGCGGCCTTCAAAAACCTGCCGTCACGGGTGGCGGCCGAGGAGTATCGGGAGTAAGGGCGGCAGGCGTCCGTCAGTGGTTTCACACAGTCTGCGGCCACTTGCCTTACACTGCGCGCCTATGACCACTATTCCTGTCACCCAGATCGCCGAAACGGCGGTCACCTGCTCGAGCTGCGCGGCCTGCTGCTGCCAACTGGAAGTGATGCTGATCACCGAAACCGGGGTGCCCGAACATTTTATCGACACCGACGACTGGGGCGGCGAAGTCATGTTGCGACTGGATGATGGCTGGTGTGCCGCGCTGGATCGCAACAGCATGCTGTGCAGCATCTACGAACAACGGCCACTGATCTGCCGGGAATTCGAGATGGGGGAAGCGGACTGCCTCAACGAACGCCGCGGCATCGCCACGGCGTATCGCTGAAAGGGTCTTACAACGGCATGGTGTAATGCAGCGAGTAGCTCTCTACACCGTCGTTGGGCGTCGCGATGCCAGCGTTGGAATAGTGCGTGGCACGGAGACCGACTTCATGCCCGCCGTTGAACCGCAGGCCGAAACCGAAGCGGTCCTCGAACTGGAACGCCGAACCCAGCTTGTTGTCCTCCACCTCGGTGTTGGCGAACACCGCCACGCCAATCCCCGCCTCGATGTAAGGCTTGATGTTCTGCCCGGCAAATTCGTACACCAGCACCGGCGAGAACGACAGGCTGTGGTTGCTGGACTTCTCGTCGCCATCCCAGAAGGTATAGGCGCCGCTCCAGTAGCCGGTCAGGCGACCGACATCGCTTTGCAGCCAGCTTTTGTCCCAATCGAATTGCATGCCCAGGCGATAGGTCTGGGTCGAATCGCCGGTCTGCCCCACCGAAAACTCGACGCCGGCCGCCTGTGCCGAAAAACTTTGCCCCAACAGCGCGGCCGCAAGCGCGGCCAAACAAAACATTCGTCTCATCAGGAACATCCTTTTCAAACGATTTGTATGGTGTTGTACAGATTCCGCAGACACGTTAATAGAAATCTGCGCTTGAACAGAAGTTCAGAGCAAATCAGCTCTTCTGCAGGATTTTTTATAAAGCGAAGCTTTGCACCGCTCCCGCCTCTTTCCAGAGCAACGGCAGAATATGTCTGAAGTGACACGGATCGCCACTGGTCCAGAACCGGGCCTGGCGTGCAGGCCCCGCAGCCAACAGCTCGCGCTCGCCGAGCAGGCGCTCCAACTGGCGGGCAACCGCGGCCCCGGTATCGATCAGGCTGATGTCCTCGGGGATCATCGACTTGAGCAACGGCTTGAGAAACGGATAGTGGGTGCAGCCGAGGATGAGGGTGTCACAGCCGGCCGCCAGCAGCGGTTCGACATAACCCTGCAGCAGTTGGCGCAACGCGGGGCTGTGCAGGTCCCCGGCTTCGATCCGTTCCACCAGGCCCGGACATGGCCGGGTAATGACCTTGATATCGGTGGCGAAACGATCGAGCAAGGCGGCGAACTTGGCACTCTGCAAGGTTCCGGTGGTGGCCAGCACGCCGACCACGCCGCTGCGGGTGGCGGCAGCAGCCGGCTTGACCGCGGGCTCCATGCCGATGATAGGCCAGTCCGGGTAGTCCCGACGCAGGTCGGCGACAGCGGCCACAGTCGCGGTGTTGCAGGCCAGCACTAGCGCCTTGGCGCCCTGCTCGCGGAAAAACCCGGCGACCAGGCTGCAACGCTGACGGATGAATTCGGGAGTTTTCTCGCCGTAGGGAATGTTGCCGCAATCGGCTACATATAGCAGCGATTCATGGGGCAGGCGCTGCTGGATCTCCGCCAGCACCGACAGGCCGCCGACGCCGGAGTCGAAGACACCGATCGGCGCCTCACGCATGTGCCCCCCCACAGACGCTGCAGCCCGGGTCGCGCTTGACCCGCAGTTCGCGAAAGCGCGTGCCCAGGGCATCGATCAACAACAGGCGACCCACCAGCGGCTCGCCGAACCCCACCAGCAGCTTCAAGGCCTCGAGGGCCTGCAAGCTGCCCACCAGCCCCACCAGCGGCCCGAGCACACCGGCCTCGCTGCAGGTCAGTTCGGCTTCGCTGCCGTGCCCATATAAGCAGTGGTAGCACGGGCTCTCGGGACGCCGTGGGTCGAACACCGACAGTTGCCCTTCCAGGCGAATCGCCGCGCCGCTGACCAGCGGCTTGCCGGCGGCGACACAGGCGGCATTCACTGCTTCGCGGGTCGAGAAGTTGTCGGTGCAATCGAGCACCAGGTCCACCGCCGTGACCGCGGCCACCAGGGAGTCGGCATCCAGCGCGGCACGATGAGGCACCAGCTGGATTTCGGGATTGATCGCGGACAAACGCCCCATCGCCGAATCGACCTTGCTCAGGCCGATGCTGTCGGTGTCATGAATGATCTGGCGTTGCAGGTTGGTCAGGTCGACCGTATCGAAGTCGGCCAGGTGCAGCTCGCCGACGCCCGCGGCGGCCAGGTACAAGGCCACCGGAGCGCCCAGGCCACCCAGGCCGACGATCAATACGCGGCTGGTCTTGAGTCGCAACTGGCCGTCGATGTCGACGTGCTGCAACAGAATCTGCCGGCTGTAGCGCAACAACTCCTGATCGTTCAGCACGGCAGGTTTCCTAAGCTGATGCGTTCATGACCGCCCAGGTCGACACGGCTGTGCACCTCGGCAAACCCTTGGCTGAGTAACAGGTCGCGTACAGCCGGCGCCTGGTCGTAGCCATGCTCGAGCATCAACCAGCCGCCAGCCTCGAGGTGCTCTGGCGCCTGGGCGATGATCAGGCGCAGGTCGTCCAGCCCGTCCTTGCCCGCGACCAGGGCGCTCTCCGGCTCGAAACGCACATCGCCAGCCGCCAGGTGCGGGTCGGCGTCGGCGATATAGGGCGGATTGCTGATGATCAGCCGATAACGCTCGCCTGGGAGGGCACTGAACCAATGGCTGCTCAGCACCGTGACATTGTCCAGTTGCAGGCGCTGGCGGTTGCGTTCGGCCAAGGCCACGGCTTCCAGCACCCGGTCGACCGCGGTGACCCGCCACCCCGGGCGCTCGCTGGCCAGGGCCAGGGCGATGGCGCCGCTGCCGGTGCCCAGGTCGAGCACCTTGGCCGGGGTGGCGGGCAGCAGTTCCAGCGCCGCCTCCACCAGCAATTCGGTGTCGGGGCGCGGAATCAGGGTGTGTGGCGCCACTTCCAGATCGAGTTTCCAGAAGCCCTGCTGGCCAAGGATATAAGCCACCGGCTCGCCGGAACGGCGCCGCTGCAGGTAACTGGCGAAGGTCAATGCCGCTTCGCTGGGCACGATCCGCTCGGGCCAGGTGTGCAGGAAGCTGCGCGGCTTGCCCAGCGCAGCGGCCAGCAGCAACTCGGCATCCAGGCGGGCCGTGGGCGAATCGGGCAATTGGGCGGCGCGCAACAGGCTGGCGATGATGGTCATTTATGTTTACTCGCCCAGTGCCGCAAGTTGATCGGCCTGGTATTCGGCCAGAAGCGGTTCGATCACGGCTTCGACGCCACCGGCGAGGATTTCATCCAGGGAATAGAGGGTCAGGTTGACACGGTGATCGGTCACCCGGCCCTGGGGAAAGTTGTAGGTGCGAATGCGCTCAGAACGGTCGCCCGAACCCACCAGCAGCTTGCGTTCGCTGGCAATCGCGTTGGCCGCGGCGCTGGTCTGCTGGTCGTTGAGCTTGGCCGACAGCCAGGACATGGCCCGCGCCCGGTTCTTGTGCTGGGAACGTTCTTCCTGGCACTCGACCACGATTCCCGACGGGATGTGGGTGATGCGGATCGCCGAGTCGGTCTTGTTGACGTGCTGGCCACCGGCACCGGAGGAGCGGTAGGTATCGATTCGCAGGTCCGCGGGGTTGATCTCGATGGCTTCCTGTTCGTCCGGCTCGGGCAGCACCGCCACGGTGCAGGCCGAAGTATGGATGCGGCCCTGGGACTCGGTGGCCGGCACCCGCTGCACGCGGTGGGCGCCTGATTCGAATTTCAGCTTGCCGTAGACGTTCTCGCCTTCGACCCGGGCAATGACTTCTTTATAGCCACCGTGCTCGCCCTCGTTTTCCGAGAGGATCTCCAGCCGCCAGCCACGCCGCTCGGCATAACGCGAATACATGCGGAACAGGTCGCCGGAGAAGATCGCCGCCTCGTCGCCACCGGTGCCGGCGCGGATTTCCAGGAACACATTGCGCCCGTCGTTGGGGTCCTTGGGCAGCAGCATGCGTTGCAGGGTACTTTCCAGTTCGACCAGTTGTTCCTTGGCCTCGCGAACTTCTTCCACCGCCATTTCGCGCATGTCCGGATCGCTGTCCTTGAGCAGCGCCTGGGCACCCTCGAGGTCGGCCTGGACCTTGAGCACCTGTTTATAGGTCTCGACGATCGGCTCGACTTCCGCGTACTCCTTGGAATAGGCGCGGAACTTGGCCTGATCGGAAATGACTTCGCCGTCGCCAAGCAACGCGGTCAGTTCTTCGAAACGGTCCTGGAGGACATCCAGCTTATTGAGCAGTGACGCTTTCATTGCGGTTTTTTATCCGAAGAGTCCGAAGCGCCCTCACCGAGGGCAAAGAGTTCCTGGGCCATGGCCAGCGCATCCAGGCGGCCTTCAGCGGTCAGTTTTTTCAACTGGACGCTGGGCGCATGCAGCAGTTTGTTGGTCAGGCCGCGAGCCAGTTGCACCAGGACGTCTTCGGCGCTGCTGCCGTTGGCCAGCATGCGCTGGGCCTTTTGCAGTTCCTCGTCGCGCAGGCGCTCGCTCTGCTGACGATACGCCTTGAGCACGTCCACCGCAGCCAGCTCGCGCAGGCGCACCATGAAGTCCTCGGCGCCGATGTTCACCAGCTCTTCCGCCGCCTGCGCCGCGCCTTGGCGGCTCTTGAGGTTTTCGGCGACCACTTCGTGGAGATCGTCGACGGTATAGAGGTAAACGTCGTCCAACTCGCCGACTTCCGGTTCGATATCCCGCGGAACGGCAATATCCACCATGAAGATCGGCTTGTGCTTGCGCAGCTTCAGCGCGCTTTCCACCGCGCCCTTGCCAAGGATCGGCAGCTGGCTGGCAGTGGAACTGATGACGATATCGCTGTGCACCAGTTCCTGAGGAATATCCGACAGCAGCACGGCATGGGCTCCAAACTGTTCGGCCAGGGTGCTGGCGCGCTCCAGCGTGCGGTTGGCGACCACGATGCGCTTGACCCCCAGGTCATGCAGGTGGCGGGCGACCAGGGTAATGGTCTCGCCGGCGCCGATCAGCAGCGCCTGGCTGCGCTGCAGATCGCTGAAAATCTGTTTCGCCAGGCTCACCGCGGCAAAGGCCACGGAAACCGGGTTTTCGCCGATAGCGGTGTCGGTGCGTACCTGCTTGGCGGCACTGAAGGTGGCCTGGAACAGCCGCCCCAGCAGCGGGCCTATGGTTCCGGCCTCACGCGCCACGGCGTAGGCGGATTTCATCTGCCCGAGGATCTGCGGTTCGCCCAGCACCAGCGAATCCAGCCCCGAGGCGACACGCATCATGTGACGAACGGCCGCATCGTCTTCGTGCACATAGGCACTGGCGCGCAGGTCTTCGAGGCTCAGATGGTGGTACTCGGCCAGCCAGCGCAGCACGATATCCGCCGAAAGGTGATCCTGTTCTATATAGAGTTCACTGCGATTGCAGGTGGAGAGGATCGCAGCTTCGCGGCTGTCGGTGAGGCGGCAGAGCTGCTGCAAGGCCTCAACCAACTGCTCAGGGGTAAAGGCCACGCGCTCGCGGACGTCTACTGAAGCAGTCTTGTGGTTAATACCGAGTGCGAGGAAGGCCATTCAAGGTCGCTGATGATGTCGAGAAGCCGACAATTGTCCTACTTCAAAAGATTCAGAACAACCACTGCCGACTATTGTCCCAATAGACTGCCTCTGTAAGGCATCCGCTGAGTCTCGGTTATGTTTGGCCGAAGGCTTGTGTCATGATGATCCGACCGCAGGTTAGTCGTCCTCTTCCTATATGAATAGATCTTCCGCGTTGCTCCTCGCTTTTGTCTTCCTCAGCGGCTGCCAGGCCTTGGCACCCGTTTCACCGGACGGTACGCCGCCGGTCGAAGACACTACCCCGGCTCCTGAAAAGCCCAAGGTTTACTCCTCGTTCAGCGAAGACACGGTCTTCAGCCTGCTGAGCGCGGAGCTGGCTGGCCAACGCAATCGTTTCGACATTGCCCTGGACAACTATGTCACCCAGGCCATCAATACCCAGGACCCGGGCATCTCCGAGCGGGCGTTTCGCATCGCCGAATACCTGGGCGCCGACCAGGCCGCGCTGGACACTGCGCTGATCTGGGCGAAAAACGCCCCGGACGACCTGGAAGCCCAGCGTGCCGCCGCCATCCAGCTGGCCCGCAGCGGGCGTTACGACGAATCCATGGTCTATATGGAGAAAGTCCTGCAGGGCAAGGGCGATACCCATTTCGATTTCCTCGCGCTGTCGGCCGCCGACACCGACCAGGACACCCGCAACGGCCTGATGAAGAGTTTCGACCGCTTGCTGCAAAAACACCCGAACAACGGCCAACTGGTGTTCGGCAAGGCGCTGCTGCTGCAACAGGACGGCGATACCCGCGAAGCCCTGAAGCTGCTGGAACAGAACCCGCCGGAAGAAGGCGAGATCGCGCCGATCCTCCTGCGCGCCCGCCTGCTGCAGAGCCTCAGCCGCGCCGACGAAGCCCTGCCGCTGCTGGAAAAAAGCATTCGCAAGTACCCGGACGACAAGCGCCTGCGCCTGACTTACGCGCGCATGCTGGTCGAGCAGGATCGCATGGACGACGCCAAGGCCCAGTTCTCCAGCCTGGTCCAGCAGTATCCGGAAGATGACGAACTGCGTTACTCCCTGGCGCTGGTCTGCCTGGAAGCCAAGGACTGGGAAGAAGCCAAGGGTTACCTGGAGGACCTGATCGCCCGGGAAAGCCACGTCGATTCGGCGCACCTGAACCTGGGCCGTATCGCCGAAGAACTCAACGACCCGCAAGGCGCGCTGGCGGAATACGGCCAGGTCGGCCCAGGTACCGACTACCTGCCGGCACAATTGCGCCAGGCCGACATCCTGATGAACAACGGCCGTACCGCCGAAGCCGAAAAACGCCTGGCCGCCGCCCGCGACACCCAGCCGGACTACGCCATCCAGCTGTACCTGATCGAAGCCGAAACCCTGTCCGCCAACAAACAGGGCGACAAGGCCTGGAAGATTCTCCAGCAAGCCCTGCAGCAATACCCGGACGATGTGAACCTGCTCTACACCCGTGCGATGCAGGCCGAGAAGCGCAACGACCTGGCCCAGATGGAAAAGGATCTGCGCCTGATCATCAAGCGCGAGCCGGACAACGCCATGGCATTGAACGCCCTCGGCTACACCCTGTCGGATCGCACGACCCGCTACGCCGAAGCCAAGGCCCTGATCGAACAGGCCCACCAGCTGACCCCGGACGATCCGGCGGTACTCGACAGCCTGGGCTGGGTAAACTATCGCCTGGGCAACCTCGCGGAAGCCGAACGCCTGCTGCGCCAGGCGCTGGAACGCTTTCCCGACCAGGAAGTCGCCGCGCACCTGGGCGAAGTGCTCTGGGCCAATGGCAAGCAACGCGAAGCCAAGCAGATCTGGAGCAAGTTCCTCAAGGACCAGCCAGACAGCCCTATCCTGCGCAGCACCATCAAGCGCCTGACCGGATCAGAGACCCTTTAAGACTATGTTTTTGCGCCACCTTATCGTTTTCAGCTTTATCGCTCTGCTCGCCGGTTGCTCGGGTTTCGGCACCCGCGAATCCGTCGAGGGTCACGGCAGCCCCGCACTATGGCGCGAGCACAAACAGCAACTGAGCGGCCTCGACGGCTGGCAGATCAACGGCAAGATCGGCATTCGCGCCCCCAAGGATTCGGGCAGCGGCACGCTGTTCTGGCTGCAGCGCCAGGATTACTACGATATCCGCCTGTCCGGCCCGCTGGGTCGCGGCGCCGCCCGCCTGACCGGACGTCCCGGCAAGGTCGCGCTGGAAGTCGCCAACCAGGGACGTTACGAAGCCCCGACTCCGGAAGCCCTGCTCGAAGAACAGTTGGGCTGGAACCTGCCGGTCTCGCATCTGGCCTGGTGGGTTCGCGGGCTGCCCGCCCCCGACAGCAAGAGTCGCCTGACCCTGGATGGCGACAGCCGCCTGTCCAATCTCGAACAGGACAACTGGCAGGTCGAATACCTGAGTTATGCACAACAGAGCGGTTACTGGCTGCCCGAGCGGATCAAGCTGCATGGCCGCGACCTTGACGTCACGCTGGTGATCAAGGAATGGCAACCACGCAAGCTGGGGCAGTAAGCATGAGCGCGCCACGATTGACCCTGCCCTCCCCGGCAAAACTCAATCTAATGCTGCATATCCTCGGTCGCCGTGAAGACGGCTATCACGAACTGCAGACGATTTTTCAGTTTCTCGATTACGGCGATGAAATCACCTTTGCCGTGCGCGATGACGGCGTCATTCGCCTGCATACGGAGTTCGCCGGCGTCCCCCACGACAGCAACCTGATCGTGCGCGCGGCCAAACAGCTTCAGGAACAGTCCGCATGCCCGTTGGGCATCGATATCTGGATCGAGAAAGTCCTGCCCATGGGCGGCGGCATCGGTGGCGGCAGTTCCAATGCAGCAACCACTTTGCTGGGCCTGAATCACCTCTGGCAACTGGGCTGGAACGAAGATCGCCTGGCCGCGCTGGGCCTTTCCCTGGGCGCCGACGTGCCGGTTTTCGTGCGGGGGCATGCGGCTTTCGCCGAGGGCGTGGGAGAAAAACTCACCCCTGTAGACCCCGAGGAACCTTGGTATCTCGTGCTGGTGCCGCAAGTCTCTGTAAGTACAGCAGAAATTTTTTCAGATCCGCTGTTGACACGTGACACTCCGCCCATTAAAGTGCGCCCCGTTCCCAAGGGAAACGGCAGAAATGACTGTTTGCCGGTGGTTGCAAGGCGTTATCCAGATGTACGTAACGCATTGAATTTGCTCGGTAAATTTACCGAGGCAAAACTGACCGGAACTGGAAGTTGTGTGTTTGGGGGCTTCCCAAGCAAAGCTGAAGCTGATAAAGTCTCGGCCCTTCTTACAGAGACCCTTACAGGGTTTGTAGCAAAAGGAAGCAACGTTTCGATGTTGCATCGCAAGCTGCAAAGTCTGCTCTAAAAGGAACCAAGTGCCAGGCACTTGATGCAACAGATACAGGGGCGTCGCCAAGCGGTAAGGCAGCAGGTTTTGATCCTGCCATGCGTTGGTTCGAATCCAGCCGCCCCTGCCATTTTCCTTATACTCATCCAGGTATACCCTCAGCCTTCAGGTACTGCGCGTGTCCAAGATGATGGTCTTTACGGGGAACGCTAACCCCGATCTGGCTCGGCGTGTCGTACGTCAGCTGCATATCCCTCTCGGTGACATCTCTGTCGGTAAATTTTCCGACGGCGAAATTACCGCTGAGATCAATGAAAATGTCCGCGGTAAAGACGTCTTCATTATTCAGCCGACTTGCGCTCCGACCAACGATAACCTGATGGAACTCGTCGTGATGGCTGATGCCTTCCGCCGCTCCTCAGCGACTCGAATCACTGCTGTAATTCCTTACTTTGGTTATGCCCGTCAGGATCGCCGTCCGCGTTCCGCACGTGTGGCTATCAGCGCGAAAGTCGTGGCTGACATGCTTACCGTAGTCGGCATCGACCGTGTTCTCACGGTTGATTTGCATGCTGACCAGATTCAGGGCTTCTTCGATATTCCGGTAGATAACATCTACGGCTCCCCGGTTCTGGTGGATGACATCGAAGACCAACGTTTCGAAAACCTGATGATCGTCTCCCCGGACATTGGCGGCGTCGTGCGTGCACGTGCCGTGGCCAAATCCCTGGGCGTGGATCTCGGGATCATCGACAAGCGCCGCGAGAAAGCCAATCACTCTGAAGTGATGCATATCATCGGTGACGTTGAAGGCCGTACCTGCATCCTGGTTGACGACATGGTCGATACCGCCGGCACCCTGTGCCATGCGGCCAAGGCCCTGAAAGAGCATGGCGCTGCCAAGGTCTTTGCCTACTGCACACACCCTGTGCTGTCGGGTCGAGCAATCGAAAACATTGAAAATTCCGTGCTGGACGAGCTGGTGGTGACCAACACCATCCCGCTGTCCGCTGCAGCACAAGCCTGTGCACGTATCCGTCAACTGGATATCGCACCGGTTGTTGCCGAAGCGGTTCGCCGTATCAGCAACGAAGAATCGATCAGCGCGATGTTCCGCTAGGGCCCTGCCCTAGCCTTACATCTCGATGACGAAAAGCGCCCCGCCCCAGCATTCCTGTTGGGGCGGGGCTTTTTTGCCCATATCGCCTTTAGCGCTGGTCGCAAACGCTGGGGCGAGTGTGGTTATTTTGGAGATACAACATGAACGATTTTACTCTGAATGCTGAACTGCGTTCCGACCTGGGGAAAGGTGCGAGCCGCCGCCTGCGTCGTCTCGCAAGCCTGGTTCCAGCTGTAGTTTACGGTGGCGACAAAGCCCCTGAATCCATCAGCATGCTGGCCAAAGAAGTTGCCAAACTGCTCGAAAACGAAGCGGCTTTCAGCCACGTTATCGAACTGAACGTTGGCGGCACCAAGCAAAACGTCGTGATCAAGGCGCTGCAACGTCACCCGGCCAAAGGCCACGTGATGCACGCTGACTTCGTACGCGTTGTTGCTGGTCAGAAACTGACCGCTATCGTTCCAGTGCACTTCATCAACGAAGCTGCTCCGGTCAAGAAAGGCGGCGAGATTTCGCACGTTATCGCTGAAATCGAAGTGTCCTGCCTGCCGAAAGACCTGCCTGAGTTCATCGAAGTCGACCTGGGCGACGCTGAAATCGGCACCATCGTTCACCTGTCGAACATCAAGGCCCCTAAAGGCGTTGAGTTCGTTGCTCTGGCTCACGGTAACGACCTGGCTGTTGCCAACGTTCACGCTCCACGTGTTGCTCCAGAAGCTGCAGAAGGCGCTGCAGAGTAATTCACTCTGCTTGCCGGAGTTACCGGAAACATCGCGGACTGGAACGTAGCGAGAAAGCGGGCGGGAACGCGGAGTTTACATAATGGTAAATGAGCACTTGTCGTCCACTTTCGCCGCACACTCCAGTCGCGGCGATGTTATCCACAACTCCAAGGAAGGGCCCCTATCGTGACTGCCATCAAACTGATCGTTGGCCTGGGTAATCCAGGCGCCGAATACGAACAGACCCGGCATAACGCAGGGGCCCTTTTTGTTGAGCGCATCGCCGAGAAACAAGGCGTCAGCCTTGTGGCCGATCGCAAATATTTCGGCCTGACCGGGCGCTTTTCGCACCAGGGTCAGGACATTCGCCTGCTGATACCCACCACCTACATGAACCGCAGCGGCCAGGCCGTGGCGGCATTGGCCGGTTTCTTCCGTATCAAACCCGAAGAAATCCTGGTGGCGCATGACGAACTCGACCTGCCACCCGGCGTCGCCAAGCTCAAACAGGGCGGCGGGCATGGCGGGCACAACGGGTTGCGCGACATCATCGCGCAACTGGGCAACCAGAATACCTTTCACCGCTTGCGGCTTGGCATCGGCCACCCAGGCGTCGCCAGCATGGTCTCGAACTTTGTCCTGGGTCGTGCGCCGCGCGCCGAACAGGAAAAGCTCGATGCCAGCATCGATTTTGCCCTCGGCGTGCTGCCGGATATCTTCGCCGGGGAATGGAACCGTGCGATGAAAAACCTGCACAGCCAGAAGGCCTGACTCTTATCCGAGGGGAAACACCATGGGATTCAACTGCGGCATCGTCGGCCTGCCTAACGTCGGCAAGTCCACCCTGTTCAACGCCCTGACCAAATCCGGTATCGCGGCCGAGAACTTCCCCTTCTGCACCATCGAGCCGAACAGCGGCATCGTGCCGATGCCGGATCCGCGTCTGGACGCCCTGGCCGCCATCGTAGTGCCCGAGCGCGTGCTGCCGACCACCATGGAGTTCGTCGACATCGCCGGCCTGGTGGCGGGCGCCTCGAAAGGTGAAGGCCTGGGTAACAAGTTCCTGGCCAACATCCGCGAAACCGATGCCATCGCCCACGTGGTCCGCTGCTTCGAAGACGACAACGTGATCCACGTGTCCAACAGCGTCGACCCGAAACGCGACATCGAGATCATCGACCTGGAACTGATCTTCGCCGACCTCGACAGCTGCGAAAAGCAACTGCAGAAAGTTGCGCGCAACGCCAAGGGCGGTGACAAGGACGCCGTGGCGCAGAAAGCCCTGCTCGAGCAACTGATCGCGCACTTCACCGAAGGCAAGCCAGCGCGCAGCCTGATGAAGAACATGAGCGCCGACGAAAAAGCAGTGATCAAAGGCTTCCACCTGCTGACCACCAAGCCGGTCATGTACATCGCCAACGTTGCTGAAGACGGTTTCGAAAATAACCCGCACCTTGACGTGGTCAAGGCCATCGCCGAAGAAGAAGGCGCCGTGGTTGTGCCGGTCTGCAACAAGATCGAAGCGGAAATCGCCGAACTTGAAGACGGCGAAGAGAAAGACATGTTCCTCGAAGCCCTGGGCCTCGAAGAACCTGGCCTGAATCGCGTGATCCGCGCCGGCTACGAAATGCTGCACCTGCAGACCTACTTCACCGCCGGCGTCAAGGAAGTGCGCGCCTGGACCGTCCGCGTCGGCGCTACCGCGCCGCAGGCCGCCGCAGTGATCCACACCGACTTCGAGAAAGGCTTCATCCGCGCCGAAGTGATCGCCTACAACGACTTCATCCAGTTCAAGGGTGAAGCCGGTGCCAAGGAAGCCGGCAAATGGCGCCTGGAAGGCAAGGACTACATCGTCAAGGACGGCGACGTGATGCACTTCCGTTTCAACGTCTGATCTGACCTGTGCGAAATGCCCCGTGGCTTGAAACCCAAGCCACGGGCTCGCCGATGGGACTCCTGGTCCTGCTGGCTGTTACGCCCCCTTACTCCCTCCTATTTGCCAATGCTTTACGGACATCCCCTGCCCCATGCCCGCTGTCAGGCCAACGCCTGTTTTGCCTGAAGCGGTGGACACTTCATCGCGCCACGCGACAGGAGTACCCTGCGCACCACTGACACTGTCAGATACTTGCATGCGTTCTGCTTAACTCTATGCTCTCGCTACGCACGGACAGGAACCCGCCACAGATGCAAAGGAAAGTAATACTCGTCGACGATCATCTGCTGACACTGATCGGCATCCGCGCCTCGCTCAGCGGCGACAGCACGTTGCAGATCGTCGGCGAGGCCCAGAATGTCGAAGGGCTGTTCCAGCTGTTGGCCGAACAGCCCTGCGATCTGGTCGTCACTGATCTGATGATGCCCCACAGCGAACAGGCCGACGGCATCCGTCTGATCGAACAGTTGCGCCGCCGTTACCCCGAGATCGCAGTCATCGTGGTGACCATGCTCAACAACCCGGCGCTGCTGGCCTCGATCCTCAAGCTGGGGGTCCAGGGGTTGATCAGCAAGCGCGGGGTACAAGGCGACCTGCAAAAGGCCATTCGCGCAAGCCAAGCCAAACCCTTCGTCTCCCCGTCCATCCGGCATCTGTTCGACCCCGTGGAGCCTATGGCCGAGGTCGAACAACTGTCCCCTCGCGAAGTCGAGGTGCTACGCCTCTACGGCGCCGGGTTGTCGGTCAATGAAATCGCCCTGCACCTCAATCGTTCCAAGCAGACCATCAGCAGCCAGAAGAGCAGCGCCATGCGCAAGCTGGGCCTGGACAGCAACGCCAGCCTCTACCTGTACATCCAGGAAGTCGGGCTGGCCTGAGACTATGCCGAACCCTCCAGCCGGCCTGCCGCGCCTGATCCTCTGGATCACGCTCTTGCTGACCAGTGTCGCGTCCCTGGGCGCCGCCGAGCCCGAGCCTGCGCCGCTGTCCCTGGCCACGCTGATGGCCATGCGTCAGACGTTGCCCCCTCGCCCGCTACGGGTCGCCGAAGTGAGCGCCTCCAACGAGCAACCCGAACCTCGTGGCAACGATGTGCTCAACCAGATCACCAACGACTACCTGGAACACATCAGCCAGTTTCTCGAACTGCCGATTCAACGGGTGCCCTACCCTTCGGTGGACAGTGCCATCGCCGCCCTGATCGCTGGGGACATCGATCTGATGCCCCGCGCCACCGAGTACGAAAGAAAACAGCCTGGGTTCATCTACAGCAAGCCCTACCTGGACAACGAGCCGATCATCGTCGGGCGCATCGCCGACAAGGAACTGTCCCCTGACCTGGCGGGCAAACGCGTGCTGGTTCCGGCCTACTATGTGCAGGCTGAAACAGTCGGCAAGGCCTATCCCAAGGCTGAACTGATCGTGATCAACAGCATTGTCGAGGGCCTGCAACGCCTGTCCGACGGCGGAGCCGACGCACTGATCGGCGATCAACTGCGCACCAATTTCTATATGCGCAGCCTGGCCAACCTCAAGTTGCAGAACAAGTACGTCGCCAATCTGCCGGCCATGGGTTTCAGCTTCGCCGCCCGCGGGCATGAGGACAATCTGGTGCCCCTGATCAACGCCGCGCTGAAGACGGTTTCCCGGGAGCGCAAGCAAGAGATATTGCAGCACTGGGAACGCTCGCCCTGGCTGTTCGCACCGACCGACTCCTTCGCCCTCAACAGCGCGGAAGACAGCTGGCTCAAGCGTCTTCCTTCGCTGAACCTGATCGCCCACGAAATCCCCAATTACCTGTACCGCAAGGACGACGGCCAATGGGCCGGACTGGCGTTCAATGTGCTGCGCAGCCTGGCCGACGACTACCAACTGCAACTGAACATCATCGACAGCCAGTCCCCGGATATCGACCGCCAGCGCCTGGAACGGGATGAGGCGCAAATCGCCCTGTCGCTGGCACCAACTCCGGTCCGGCAAAAGAGCCTGTTATTCAGCGATGGCTTCGGCACCGAGTACTGGGCCTTCATTACCCGCGAGGGCGCCAGTTCCCCCAGCTCGCTAGCGGCCCTGGAGGGCAGGCGCCTGGCGATCGCCGCCGGACATCCCCTGCAGCCTCTGCTCCAGAGCCGCTACCCGAGCATCGAACTGGTACTCACCGACTACTATTCCCAGGCCGTGCATCTGGTCGAACAGGGCATGGTCGACGCCACACTGAACAGCGCCGCCGATGCCCAACTGCTGGACAATCCCCGGCTCCGGGCCGGCAAGCAGTTCCAGGCCCAGGCCGAGCCCCTGGTGTTCGCCGTATCGGCCAAGCACCCCGAACTCCTGAGCATTCTCAACAAACTCCTGTATTCGTTGAAAACTTCGGACGGCAACCAGGACCGCATCAGCATCCAGGCGCGCCCCGCCACCAAGGGTTCGCTCTGGGCCTACCTGCCGAGCTGGGTCTGGCAAAGCGCCGCGCTGGTCCTGGTGCTGGTGCTGCTGTCGTTTTACTGGAACTGGCGCCTGCGGATTCAGATCCGCCAGCGGCGCGTCGCGCAGAATCAGCTCAAGGACCAACTGGCCTTCCAGTTCGCCTTGCTCAACGGCTTGCCCATCCCGCTTTACGTGCGTGACTTGCAAGGGCGCCTGAGCACCTGCAACCACGCTTATGAGCAGTTCTTCGGCCGGTCCCTGGACGAGATGCGCGGCACCACGCCGCAAGAGCAAGGCATCGCCCCACGCGCCCTGGCCCTGGATCTGGAGGAGCAGCACCAACGGCTGCTGGATAACCGCCAGTCGCAATTCCTCGACAGCGTGATCGAGGTCGATGGCCAGGCCCATCATATCTACCAATGGCTGGTGCCCTTCTACACCGCACTCGGCAAGCAGCAGGGCCTGCTGGGCGGCTGGATCGACATCAGCGTGCGCAAGCACCTGGAACACAAGCTGCTCGAAGCCCAGCAGCAGGCAGTCGACGCCAGCGCGGCGAAAAGCCAGTTCCTCGCGACCATGAGCCATGAGCTGCGCACCCCGCTGAACGCCATGGTCGGCCTGCTGGAGCTGGAAACCAGCGGCGCGTCCCCCCCTTCGCAAAACCTCAGCATCGCCCAGCAGTCGGCGCAATCGATGATCGACCTGATCGGCAATATTCTCGATCTGGACAAGGTCGAGACTGGCCAGATGGAGCTGGTGCCCAGCCCCACCGACCTCGATCAACTATTGGCCAACTGCCTTGAGCTGTTCGCCGCGCAGGCCCGGGAAAAACACCTGGAGCTGAAGCTGCAACACCGCCTGCCCCCCGAGCGGCGCTACCAGGTGGACGCCCTGCGCCTGACGCAGATCCTTCACAACCTGTTGTCCAACGCCTTGAAGTTCACGAACCAGGGCTGGGTCGAACTGTCGGTCCAGGAGCTGGACTCGGGGCCTCGGCAAAGCCGCCTGATGTTCCATGTCAGCGACACCGGCATCGGCATCGCCGAGGATCAGCAGCCGCAGATTTTCGCGCCTTACCAGCAAGCCCACGCCGAGATCGCCCACCTGCACGGCGGCTCCGGCCTGGGCCTGAGCATCTGCAAACAGCTGGTCGAGCTCATGGGCGGCAGCATCCGCCTCGCCAGTGCGCCGGGCCAGGGTTGCCGGGTCAGCTTCGAACTGACCCTGCCCTGGCAACCGGACAAGGACGAGCCGCAGCATGCCCTTCAAGGTGCTACGGCGGTGGCCGGGTTAAATGTACTGATCGTCGACGACGTCTCCACCAACGGCCTGGTGCTCGAACAGCAACTGCTCAGGCTCGGCCATCGCGGGACCTACGTCAGCAATGGCAAAGCGGCCTTGCAAGCCTGGGAGCAGGGCCACTTCGATGTGCTGGTCACCGATTGCAACATGCCGCACATGGACGGCTACGCCCTGGCCCGCAGTGTCCGTGCCGCAGAGCAGGCGCGCGGGCTGCCCAGGACCCCGATCATCGGCTACACCGCCCGCGCCCTGGCAGACGAAAAGCAGCGTTGCCAGGCGGCCGGCATGGACGACCTGATGATCAAGCCCATCGTCCTCGAGCGCCTGCGGGAAATACTCGGCAAGCTGAAAGCGCCCGGGCTATCCAGCTCATCTCTCAACGCCCCCCTCACGCCGCCCCTCGCCCCAGCGCCTGACGAGGAGGCTGCCACAACGTTCGACCTGACCTACCTGGAGGGCTTCCAGAGCGATCCGCAGCTCAAGGAGCGCTTGCTCCAGGAGCTGCGCCGGAACCTGGAGCAGGAGCGCGAGCTGCTGAGCGCCCCGCTGCCCGACACGCCGGAGTTCCTCGAACAATGGGTCCACCGGGCCAGCGGCCTGGCCTGCACGGTCGATTCGCCGGCGTTGATGCGGGCCTGCCTCGACCTGCAACGTGCGGCTCGTGGAAGCGAGCAGGACCTGGAGGCGCAACGCCACGCGGTGCTGTCGGTCATCGAACGCATGCTGCGCGATATCGAACGCCACGGCTGACCCGTCCCGGGCAGCCCTGAGCAACAATCCGACCCTGGGCAACCCCAGGCCGCCCTCCTGAAACATTTTGTTCCATTCCCTGGCTCGCCGTTTCGTACTCGTCTCATACAAGGCAAAAGCCCCGCTCGGCATCCTAGGCCCCCTTCGAAACCGGGCGCCGCGGACCAGGAACACTCCAGGTCGACTTATTGGGCGGCCGGCATCGAAGAACTCAAAAAAAGACTCTTTCATATCCCTAATTCAAGGTGATTCGATGCTTCATAACACCCGCGCCAGCGCCATGCGCAAGCTTCCGTTGGCCATCACCCTCGGCCTGGCTTCGCTGGCCAGCCAGCAAGCCTTCGCCCACGGTTATGTCGAAAGTCCGAAGTCCCGTGCCTTCATGTGCTCCGCCACCGGCGGCAACCTCAACCGCGATTGCGGCCCCGTCACTTACGAACCGCAGAGTGTCGAGTACTCGCCATCGGTCCAGCATCACTACCCCAAGGATTACTGCTCGGGCGACTTCACCCAATGCGGTCCGGCGAACGGCACCATCCCGGCGGGCGGCATCACCAGCTTCTCGCAGCTCAACGAGCAGACGGCGACCCGCTGGCAGAAAACCACGATCAAGCCGGGCATGAATGAATTCACCTGGCACTACTCCGCCGGTCACGCCAGCGCCTACTACCAGTTCTACATCACCAAGAAAGACTGGAACCCGAACCAGCCGCTGACCCGCGACTCCTTCGAGATGACCCCGCTGCTCAATGAAAACGCCGGTGGCGTGCGTCCGCCGGCCGGTGGCAAGACCCAGCACAAGGTCAACATTCCTGCTGACCGCAGCGGTTACCACGTGATCCTGGCGACCTGGAAAATCGCCGACACCGCCGCCACCTTCTACCAGGCCATCGACGTCAACATCGACAACGATGGCGCGCCGATTCCCGACTGGAAAATCCTCGGCGCGGTACAGCCTGAACAACTGCAAGTCGGCGACAAGGTCAGCACTCGCGTGTTCACCAATGCCGGTGAACAGCAGAACCGCCAGACCCGCCTGAACATCGAAACCGCCGAGCAGGCCAACGCCAACACCTGGCCGTTCCTGTTGGCGGAAAAGGTCAACAAGGCCAATGCCGGCTATGTGATGGGCGAGCTCAACGCCAACAACGAAGTCGTGCCCAACTACGGCAAGAACACTATGTACGCCAAGAACAACAGCGACGTGGTGCGTGTGGAAATCCAGAAAGAGCAGCCGAGCATTCCTGGCGAGCTGAAACTTTCCGGCCTGCAGGCCGAGTACACCCTGAAGGACAACGCCACCGACCTGCACTTCAATGCCATTGCCCAGGGCGGCAAGTACACCATCAGCTCGACGGTCTTCAACGGCAAGAATGAAAGCATTGCTCACATACAAGCCGAGCCTGGCAACAACACCCCGCACTTCTCCATCCCGCTGCGTAATGTCAGCGAAGGTGAGTACGACGTGGTGGTCGTGGCCAAGCCGGAGAAAGGCGAGCAGCTGCAACAAAGCCAGCGCATCACCCTCAAAGCCGAGGAAGTGGGCGGCGGCGGTGATTACGACTTCGTCTTCCCCAAAGGCCTGACCGGCTACAAGGCCGGCACCAAGGTCCTGGCCAAGGACGGCAACGTCTATGAATGCAAGCCGTTCCCTTACAGCGGCTACTGCATCCAGTGGAACGCTGGCGCCACTCAGTTCGAGCCTGGCGTGGGCAGCAACTGGAAGGACGCCTGGATTCGCAAGTAATCCATAACCTGACCAACCGCAGCGTGGTGCCTCGGCACCGCGTTGCGGACCTTGGGAATCGACATGAATCACCCTCACTACTCAAGACCGCGCAGGCTGCTGCACTGGCTGTTCGCCGCCGTTGTGCTGTGGGCCACGATCAGCGGCTATGCCAGCGCCCTGTTGCAGCCGCCAAGCTCGGTCCAACAGGCGATCGCCTTTATCAATGTCTCGCTGACCACCCTGCTGGTGCCGCTGTTCGTCCTGCGGCTGTTCTACCTGGTGCGTCATCCCGCTCCGGCGGCGCCCGTCCATCAGAGCGCGGCTGAGCGCAAGCTGGTGCATGCCGGGCATGGCGCCCTGCTGGTCACCCTCGGTACCGTGCTGTTCAGCGGCGTGCTGATGATGTCGCGCCCGATCGACCTGTTCGGCCTGCAGCTCCCGCAACCCTTGCAGGACCCGGCGGTCATCACCTTTTTCGAAGAGCTTCACCACTACAGCTGCATGGCCCTGGCCCTGCTGGTGGCCGGCCATATCGCCGCGGTGATCCTCCACCAATGGCGCGGGCAGGGCGTACTCAGACGCATGCTGCCCAAACGCCCATGAAAATGCTGCTCTCATGGCGCCCGCGCGGCGCCGGCCAGCGCTATCTACTGCCCGTAAGCCTGGTCGCCCTGGGTCTCTGGCTGACCTGGCTCGGCCTCGACAGCTGGACCTACCGGCAAGTCGTGGCGGGCCAGCCGGTGCCGAACGCGGTACCGAGCGCCAGCGCCGAACAGCAGCTGCCCGCGCCCCTGGACGATCGCAACATCGCCAGGGTGTTCGGCGCCGTGCCGGTCGAATTCGACAGCGCGCAGGCCAGCCTGCCGCTGGTCCTGCTCGCCAGCCTGCTGGGCAACCAGCCCGAACAATCCAGGGCCCTGATCCAGTACGCCGACAGCCGGGCCTTCTACTCCCCGGGCGAACGCCTGCCCGACGGCACGCTGCTCAAGAGTGTCAGCGCCGATCAGGTGGTGGTGCTGCGCAACGGCCGTGAACAGAACCTGCTGCTACCCGGGCGCCAACTGCGCCTGCTCAGCCCCCAGACAACCCCACCGGAGGTCGCCGACCGAAAAGCCACGGCCCTTCTGCGAGCGATAGAGAACACACCATGAAACTGTCCAAGATTGCAGGCGCCGTGCTCAGCCTCGGCCTTCTTTTGAGTGCCCTGCCCAGTACCGCGGCCCTCACCACCCAGCGCCTGTGGACGCTGAACATGAAGGACGCCGAACTGCGCGACCTGGCCAGCGAAGTCGGTGAAATCACCGGCAAGACCCTGGTGGTCGATGCCCGGCTGCAAGGCAAGGTCAGCGTGCAATCGTCCAGTGCACTGGACAAGGACGGTATCTACTCGCTGTTCCTCAGCGTGCTGCGCAGCCAGGGTTTCGTCGCCCTGGACCAGGGCGACCGGGTGCTGATCGTGCCGGCGGTGGAAGCCAAGACCAAATCCAGCGAGCAATCGGGCGATGAGTTCGTGACCCGGGTCCTGGACCTGCGCAACGCCAACGCCGCGGAAATCTCCGGGGTGGTCCGCCCGCTGGTGAGCGACGACGCCTATGTCGCGCCCTCGGCCAGCTCCAACGCGCTGGTGGTTTCCGACAGCGCCAGCAACGTCGAGCGCATCCGCCAGGTGGTCAGCGAACTGGACCAGGCCGGCAACCGCTCGTTCAGCACCGTGGCGCTCAAGCATGCCTGGGCCAGCGATGTGGCCCGGACCCTGAACGAAAGCATCAGCCAGACGGGCAACGGCCCCAGCGACGCCAAGGCCGTGGGCGACGCCCGCAGCAACCGGGTGATCCTCGCGGGTTCCGCCCAGGCCCGCCAGCGCATGGCCGATCTGGTCAAGGCCATCGACGTGCCGAGCAATGCCAATGACAGCGCGCGGGTGGTACGCCTGCACCACAGCGATGCGAAAAAACTCTCGAAGCTGCTCGACGGCATCGGCAAGCGCCTGGAAGACGGCAATCGCGGTGGCGGCGAAGGCAAGGGCAGCGGTAACTCGATACTGGTGAGCGCCGACGAAAGCCAGAACGCCCTGGTGCTGATGGCCGACCCGGCGCAACTGAGCATGCTCGACAAAGTCATCACCCAGCTGGACCAGCCACGGGCCCAGGTGCTGGTGGAAGCGGCCATCGTCGAAGTCAGCGGCGACATCAACGAAGCCCTCGGCGTGCAATGGGCGGCGCGCGCCGGCAACGTCGCCGGCGGCACCAACTTCAGCGGCACCGGCCTGTCGATCGGTACGTTGCTGAGCTCGGGCAAGGACAAGAACATCACCCTGCCGGACGGCGCCATCATCGGCATCGGCACCAGCAATTTCGGCGCGCTGGTCACCGCCCTGTCCAGCGACTCGAAGAACAACCTGCTGTCCACCCCGAGCCTGCTGACCCTGGACAACGAAGCGGCGGAAATCCTCGTCGGCCAGAACGTGCCGTTCCAGACCGGCTCGTACACCACCGACACCGCCGGCGCCAGCAACCCCTTCACCACCGTGGAACGCCAGGACGTCGGCGTGACCCTCAAGGTGACGCCGCACATCAACGAGGGCAACACCCTGCGCCTGAAGGTCGAGCAGGAAAGCTCGGAACTGGCCAGCGCCCCGCCCGGCATCACCACCAGCGACGTGATCACCAACAAGCGCTCGGTGAAAAGCACCATCCTCGCCGACGACGGGCAGATCATCGTGCTCGGCGGCCTGATCAAGGACAACGTCAAGACCCAGGTCAGCAAGGTGCCGGTGCTGGGCAGCATTCCCCTGCTCGGCCGGCTGTTCACCAGCACCAAGGACGTCACCGAAAAGACCAACCTGATGGTCTTCCTGCGGCCGACCCTGGTGCGCGGCAGCGCCGATGCCGTCAACGTCAGCCAGCGCAAGTACAACGACCTGCGCAAGCTGCGCGCCAACGGTGACAGCCGCAGCGGCCTGGCCCTGCCCGCCGATTCACGCCAACTGTTCGATGCCGCCCCGCAGGATGGGACCCTCGACATGCGCGCCAGAGAGCCACGCCGATGAACCCGGTCGCGCGCCTGCCCTTTGGTTTCGCCAAGCGCCATGGGGTCCTGCTGGAGCCCATGGAGAGCGGCCTGCGGCTTTACTGCCGGGCCGACACGCCGGTGGAAATCCTCGCCGAGATCCGCCGCTGCCACGGCCCGCTGCTGGGCCACCGGATACTCGACGCCGAGGGTTTCGCCGAACTGCTGGCCGAGCACTATCGCGATGGACGCGACGACGCCATGCAAATGGCCGAGGGCCTGGGCGACCAGATCGCCGGCCAGGACGACCTGGCCAGCCTGGCCGAGCAACTGCCGCAGATCACCGACCTGCTGGAGCAGGAAGACGACGCGCCGATCATTCGCCTGATCAACGCGATCCTCGGCGAGGCGGTCAAGGTCAAGGCTTCGGACATCCACCTGGAAACCTTCGAGCAGCACCTGTCCGTGCGCCTGCGGGTCGACGGCCTGCTGCGCGAAGTGCTGCGCCCGCGCCGGGAACTGGCGGGCCTGCTGGTGTCGCGGATCAAGGTCATGTCCAAGCTCGACATCGCCGAGAAACGCATCCCCCAGGATGGCCGCATCGCCCTGCGCATCGGCGGCCATGAAGTGGACGTGCGGGTCTCCACCCTGCCTTCGGCCTACGGCGAACGGGTGGTCATGCGCCTGCTCGACAAACAGGCCGGGCGCCTGAACCTGGGGCGGCTGGGCATGGCCGAGGCGATCCGCGACAAGCTGGAAGACGCCCTGCGGCGCCCCCACGGCATCCTGCTGGTCACCGGCCCCACCGGTTCCGGCAAGACCACCACGCTGTATGCCGGGCTCAGCAGCCTGAACAACCAGACGCGCAACATCCTGACCATCGAAGATCCGGTGGAATACCACCTGGCCGGCATCGGCCAGACCCAGGTCAACACCAAGGTCGACATGACCTTCGCCCGTGGCCTGCGCGCCATCCTGCGCCAGGACCCGGACGTGGTCATGGTCGGTGAGATCCGTGACCGGGAAACCGCCGACATCGCCGTGCAAGCCTCCCTCACCGGCCACCTGGTGCTGTCCACCCTGCACACCAACAGCGCCATCGGCGCCGTCACCCGCCTGCTGGACATGGGCATCGAGCCCTTCCTGCTGTGCACCTCGCTGCTCGGCGTGGTCGCCCAGCGCCTAGTGCGGGTGCTCTGCGGCGATTGCAAGAGCGCTGCGCCGGCCGACGCCGCGGCCTGCCGCCAGTTGCACCTCGACCCGCAGCAGGCCCCGGTGCTCTACCACCCGGTCGGCTGCCCGGCCTGCCAGCACAGCGGCTATCGCGGCCGCCAGGGCATCTATGAACTGGTGCTGTTCGACGAACCGCTGCGCCAGTTGATCCATGAAGGGGCTGGCGAGGCCGCCTTGACCCACTACGCGCGCCAGCATGCCCACAGCCTGTTCGCCGACGGCCGGGACAAGGTGCTGCAAGGCGTCACCAGCGTCGAAGAACTGCTACGCGTAACCCGGGAGCACTGATCGTGGCCGCCTACGAATACCTCGCCATGTGCAACGCCGGGCGCAAGACCCGCGGCGTGCAGGAAGCCGACAGCGCGCGGCAGGTCCGCCAGCTGCTGCGCGAACGCAACCTGATCGCCCTGCAGGTCAAGCCGGCCCGCGGGCAACAGGACCGCTCCGGCGCCACGCTGACCAGCAGCCAACGCCTCAGCCCGGCGCAACTGGCCTTGCTCACCCGCCAGCTGGCAACCCTGGTCCAGGCCGCTCTGCCCCTAGAAGAAGTGCTGGCCGCCGTCGCCGCGCAATGCAGCAAGCGCGCGCAGCAAAGCATGATGCTGGCGATCCGCGCACGGGTGCTGGAAGGCCATGACCTGGCCCGAGCCATGGGCGAATACCCGCGCGCCTTCACCTCGATGTACCGGGCCACGGTGGCCGCCGGCGAACGCGCCGGCCACCTGGCCCAGGTGCTGATGCAGTTGGCCGACTACACCGAGGCCCGGCATGCCGCCCGCCAGCAGCTGCAGCTGGCCATGCTGTACCCGAGCATCCTGCTGCTGGCGGCCTTCGGCATCGTCGGCTTCCTGCTCAGTTTCGTGGTGCCGGATGTGGTCAAGGTGTTCATCGACAGTGGCCAGCAACTCCCGGTGCTGACCCGCGGCCTGATCGCCACCAGCGACTTCGCCCGGGACTACGGCCTGCTCCTGCTGCTGATGCTCGGCAGCCTCGCCGCCGGCCTGCGCGTGGCCCTGCGCAAGCCCGCCCTGGCCATGCGCTGGCATCAGGCCCAGCTGCGCTTGCCAGTGATCGGGCGGGTCATCCAGGCCAGCAACAGCACTCGCTTTGTCAGCACCCTGGCGATTCTCGGGCGCAGCGGCGTGCCGCTTGTCGATGCCCTGGAAATCTCCGCCGAGGTGGTCGCCAACCAGCAGATTCGTACTCGTATGAAAGACGTGGCGCGCGCCGTGCGCGAAGGTAGCGGGCTGACCCGGGCCCTGGAACAGAGCGGCGATTTCCCGCCGATGATGCTGTACATGATCGCCAGCGGCGAACGCTCGGGGGAACTGGACAGCATGCTCGAACGCGCCGCCCACCAACAGCAGACCCAGCTGTCCAACGGCATCGCCATGCTGGTCGGGCTGTTCGAGCCGGCGATGCTGGTGTTCATGGGCGCCAGCGTGCTGGTGATCGTCCTGGCGATCCTGATGCCCATTCTCAACCTCAACCAACTCATCACCTGAAGAGCACACAACATGCGCAATCCTTCCCGCCAACGCGGCTTCACCCTGATCGAGATCATGGTGGTCGTGGTGATTCTCGGTGTCCTGGCCGCCCTGGTGGTCCCGCAGATCATGAGCCGCCCGGACCAGGCCAAGGTCACCGCCGCCCGCAGCGACATCAAGGCCGTGGCCACCGCCCTGGAAATCTACAAGCTCGACAACCACCACTACCCGTCGACCCAGCAGGGCCTGGAAGCCCTGGTGAAGAAACCGGCGGGCATGCCGGCGGCCCTCAACTGGAACCCCGACGGCTACCTCAAGCGCCTGCCCAAGGACCCCTGGGGCAACCCTTACCAGTTCCTCGCCCCGGGTCGCGAAGGCTCGGCCTACGACCTGTATTCCTTCGGTGCCGACGGCCGCAACGGCGGCGACGGGACCAATGCCGACATCGGCAACTGGGAGCCTTGAAGTGCGCAAGCCAATGGCGGGTTTCACCCTGCTGGAGCTGCTGGTGGTCATGGTGATCATCGGCTTGCTGGCCGGCATGGTCGGGCTGGTCCAGAGCGGCTCGGGCGGGCAGAAGGCCCGGCGCGAGGCCGAGCGCCTGCAGAACCTCATTGGCTTGCTGCGCGAAGACGCGGTCTTGAACAACCTCAATCACGGCCTGCGCCTGGCGCCCGACCACTACACAGTGCTGAGCCTCGACCGCAGCGGACAGTGGCAGGCCGACAAACGCTTCAAGGAGCACCGGCTGCCCGGCGAGCTGCGCCTGAACCTGCAGGAGCCACCAGGCCCAAATAAAGGCCTGGGCCAGGGCAAGGAGCCGCAACTCTGGGTGCTGGCCAACGACCAGATCTCGCCCTTCAGCCTGCAGCTGGAGTACCGCCAGCAACCGCTGCTGTCGCTGTCCAGCGACGGTGTCGAGGAGGTGCGTCTTGCCCCGATGCAATAAACAGGCGGGCTTCACCCTGCTGGAAGTGATGGTCGCCCTGGCCATCTTCGCCGTGCTGTCGCTGTCGCTCTACAGCGCCACCGAACACCTGATCGGCAACAACGGCGGCCTCAGCGAACGGACCCTGGCGCAATGGCTGGCGGACAACCGCCTGAACGAACTGCGCGCCGGCATGCGCCAGCCCCAGAGCCAGCGCCAGGAACCGGTCCGCTTCGCCGGGCGCGACTGGCTGCTGACCAGCGAAACCGCCGCGGCGCCCGACCCGCGTCTGCTGAAGATCGTGCTCGAAGTCTCCACCGACGCCCCCATGCCCCGGCAGCGCGCGCGCCTGGCCGGTTACCTGGAGGCCCGCCCATGAAACGCCGGCAACAGGGTTTCACCCTGCTCGAAGTGCTGATCGCCATGGCCCTGTTCAGCCTGCTCGGCCTGGCCTGCTATCAGTTGCTCGAACGCATGATGCACACCGACCAGCGGATTCATCAGCACGAACTGCAACTGCGGCGCCTGCAACGCGCGGTGGGTATCTTCGAACGTGACCTGACCCAGGCCATCGCCTATCCGGTCAATGGCAGTTCGGCGCGCCAGGCCCTGATCGGCGAACCGGGGCGGATCCAGCTGGTGCGGGGCGGCTGGAGCAATCCCTTGCAGCAGGCACGCAACGACCTACTGCTGGTCACCTATCGCTGGAGCGACAGCCAATGGCTGCGCGAGTACCGCAGCCCGGTGGACGGTCCCGACCTGTCCGGCACTGCCGCGCAACAACTGCTGCTCGATGGCGTCCGCCTCGAACGCCTGCGCTACATCGACGACCAGGGTCAGGCCCATTCCAACTGGCCCGTCGGCCAGGCGCCATTGAGCCTGCCCCAGGCGATTGAACTGGAACTCGACGCTCCGGGTTATCCCGGCCTGCGGCGGGTGATCCTGCTGCCGGGCTTCAAGGGGCTGGACCATGGTTAAGGCCTGTAGACAACGGGGCATCGCGCTGATCAGTGTGCTGTTGATCACCTCCCTGGCGACCCTGATCGTCAGTGACATGCTGGCCCGCCAGCGCCTGAGCCTGATCGGCAGTTCCAACCAGCTGTTGCAGCAACAACTGTGGCAACTGGCGCTCAGTGGCGAAGCCTGGGCCCGCGGCCAACTGCGCGATGACTGGCGCGACGAGCCGGAGCCCAAGCGCGTGCACCTGGGCCAGCGCTGGGCCCACAGCACGCCGACCTTCGACATCGACGGCGGGCGTATCCGCATCCAGCTGCAAGACCTCGGCGCGCGCTTCAACCTCGGCACCTTGCGCACGCCCAACGACCGCATCAGTCGTGTGCGCTACCAGCGTTTGCTCAAGGAACTCGATCTGCCGCCCCACGACCCCAGGCGCCTGCCGCCGGTCCGTGGTTTCGACGGCAAGCCGCTGGCCTGGAACGACAGCAGCGAATTGATGCGCCTGGAAGGCGTCGACACAGCGGTCATGGAACGCCTGCGGCCCTGGGTCAGGACCACGCCGGGAGCCCTGAACCTCAACACCGCCCCGGCCGAACAACTGGCCAGCCTGGGCCAGCTCGACCTGGCCCAGGCCACCGCCCTGGTGCAGGCGCGTCCCGCCGATGGCTACAAGACGGTGCAGGAGTTTCTCGACGCCCCCGTGCTGAAACAGCACGAGATCAACAGCCAGGGGCTCGATGTCAGCAGCCGCTATTTCCAGGCGGTGCTGAATGTCGAACTGGGCGACCGCCAATTGCGCCTGATCAGCCGCCTGCGCATCGAGCAGGACGGTCAGGTCAGCGTACTGCAGCGCACCCTCGCCGCCCCTTCCCGTTTTCCGGAGTAAACCCCATGCAAGCCTGGCTTTACCTCACCACCGTGACCCTGGACGACGACTCGCCCGTCACCTGGTGGCAAACCGACGGCGAGCCGGTGCACGGCACGCTGCAACAGGCGGCGGTGCTGGCCGGCCAGCGCCTGACCCTGCTGCTGCCGGCGGAAATCGCCAGCCATCACCGCTTCGACGTACCACCGCGCAGCGGCCGCTGGTTGCAGCAAGCCATCCATTCGGTGCTGGAAGAACGGCTGCTGGACGACCCCGAGCAATTGCACCTGGCCCGTGGGCCGTTGCAGGCGCGGCGGCACTGTCGCCTGTTCGCCCTGCAACGGCAGTGGCTGGAGCAACTGCTGGAACGCCTGGCCAGTCATGGCCTGACGGCCGAGCGCATTCATGTCGATGCCGACTGCCTGCCGGACAGCCAGGCCCTGGCCCTGCGTTGCCACGACCGCTGGCTGATCGGCGGGGCCTGCCAGCAACGCCTGGCGCTCGACGACCGGGCCCTCGAAGAGCTGGCCCCGCTGCTACCCGACAACCTGCAACGCAGCGAGGAAGCGCCCTGGCCGCTGTTGGCCCGGGGTAGCGCGCAGGCCATCGATCTGCGCCAGGGCGCCTTCGCCCCGCGCAGCCCGTCGCGCACACCATGGCGGGCGCTGCTGGCAATCCTGGTCATCGCCTGCGGCGCTCAAGTGGCCCAGGACGTGGGTCATCGCTGGTTGCTGCAACACAAGGCCGCCGAGGTGACCGAGGCCAGCCTGGAACTCTGGCGCCAGCGCTTCCCCGACGAGCCCCGGGTGATCGACCTTGCCCGCCAGGTCCAGGCCCGTGCCCAGCAGGCCGGCCAGCCCCAGCAAAGCCTGGCGCGCCGGCTCGACAGCCTGGCCAGCCAATGGACCGGCAGCGATGGCGGCGATACGCGGGTTCGCCGGCTGGACTACCAACAGGCGCAAGGCTGGACCCTGCAAGTCAACGCGCCGGATTTCTCCACCCTCGAACATCTGCGCGAAGCCCTCGCGCAGCAGGGCGCGAATGTGCAGGCCGACTCGGCCGTGCTCGCTCCCGACGGGGTCAGCGCCCGCCTGAAAATCACGGACTAACCCATGACCACCCTTTTCAATCGTTACTCGAACCGCTGGCAGCAGCTACCGCCTCGCGACCGCCTGGCCCTGAAGCTGCTCAGCCTGTTTCTGGCCGTGACGCTGTTCTGGACCCTGCTCTGGAGTCCTCAGCGCCAGGCCCTGCGCCAGGCTGAACAGCAGTTCCAGGAGGCCCTGCAGTTGCAAACCGATCTGCTCAAACTGCCCTCGTCCACCCAGGCCCGCGGCCCGCAGGCCAACGGTCGGACCCTGGCCGGCCTGATCACCGCCAGCACGGCCGCGGCCAACCTGAGCATCGAACGCATGGACAGCGAAGAATCCGGACGCCTCAATCTCAACCTCGGCGGCGCGCTGCAAGACCTGCTGACCTGGCTGGACGACGTGGAAAACCAGGGCGTCAACCTGGTGTCGCTGCAGTTGGAGGTCGACCCTCAGGCCCTGGTCCAGGCGCGCCTGACCCTGGAGGCGAACTGATCGCGCCCGCCGCTTAGCGAACGGGCTCCTCATCGGCAGGCACAGTGCCCTGCAGGCGCGGGGCCCAATCCTCGACCGCCGCCTGCTCGACCCGACGCTCCAGGGTGCGTCGCCAGGAGGGCACCAGCGGCAGCTCCAGGCACAGACGAATCTCCTCCACTGCCACCTCGCGGGAAAACAGCACCGCGCTCAAGCGCGACAGCGGCCACTGCTCGAACGGGCGCTCGACCTGCTGCAACACGTCCCCGGCGCTCAGGCTGCCCGCCTCCAGCACCCGGTAATACCAGCCGGTGCGCCCACTCTGCTGGACCCGCAGCGACATGTCTTTCACGGCAAAGCGGTCATTGAGTTTCCAGCACGGCATGCGTCCCTGGGACACCTCCAGCAACACGCTGCCGACCCGGACCCGGTCGCCCAGGCAGACGTTCTGCTCGGTCCAGCCGTGGCTGCTGAAGTTCTCGCCAAAGGCGCCCGGCTGCTCCAGCAACGCGTGTGGCCCCAGCTCGGCGGCCCAGGCGGCGTAATGCTCGCGGGGATAGTGATGAATGGCTTTCTCGGTGCCGCCATGCACCCGCAAGTCACCCTGCTCGTCGTCCAGCAGGCCCAGGGGACCGACCTGCAGGCTGCCGGTGCGCGGGGTCTTGGCGATCGCGCTCATCGACCCCGGGCGGCTGTAGGCCACCGCACGGCCGGTCAACAAGGCATCGAGGGTTATACGCTCAGGGGTCATGACCTTACTCCATGGTTTCAGCGGCGAACGGATGTTCCCGGCAGATCAACTCACTGTCGGCAGCTGCCAGCGGCTCTTCGGCCAGGCCCAAGCTCGGCACGTCCCGAGCCCTTTTGTTCACGGCCTGCACTCAGGCTTTTCGGGTCCGCGGCAGGAAGATCGCCAGCAGGCCGAACAGCGGCAGGAACGAGCACAGGAAGTACACGTACTCGATGCCGTGGATGTCCGCCAGATGGCCCAGCAATGCCGCGCCGATCCCGCCGAACCCGAACATCAGGCCGAAGAACACCCCGGCGATCATGCCGACGTTGCCCGGCACCAACTCCTGGGCGTAAACCACGATGGCAGAGAACGCCGACGCCAGGATGAAGCCGATCACCACGCTGAGCACGCTGGTCCAGAACAGGTCGACATGGGGCAGCAGCAAGGTGAACGGCGCCACGCCGAGGATCGAGAACCAGATCACCGCCTTGCGCCCGATCTTGTCGCCGATCGGCCCGCCGAAGAAGGTCCCGGCCGCCACCGCGCCGAGGAACAGGAACAGGTGCAGTTGCGAGCTGGCCACCGACAGGTCGAACTTCTCGATCAGGTAGAAGGTGAAGTAGCTGGTCAGGCTGGCCATGTAGAAATACTTGGAGAACACCAGCAGCCCCAGCACCACCAGGGCGCTGAGCACCCGCCCCCTGGACAGGCCGTGGGTCGCCGCCTGGCCCTGCTTGAGCTTGAACAGCTTGAGGTGGTTGGCGTACCAGCGGCTGATGGCGTAGAGCAGCGCCACGGCGAACACCGCCAACAGGCCGAACCAGGCCACATTGCCCTGGCCGAAGGGAATGATGATGGCCGCCGCCAGCAGCGGGCCGAAGGCCGTGCCGGCATTGCCGCCGACCTGGAAGGTCGATTGCGCCAGGCCATAACGCCCGCCGGAGGCCAGCCGCGCCACCCGCGAGGCTTCCGGGTGGAAGGTCGAGGAGCCGACGCCGATCAGCCCCGCCGCCAGCAGGATCAAGGCAAAGCTGCCGACCTGGGACATCATCAGAATGCCGATCAGGGTGCAGACCATGCCCACCGGCAACAGGTACGGCTTGGGGTGGCGGTCGGTGTAATAACCGACCCACGGCTGCAACAGCGAGGCCGTGAGCTGGAAGGTCAGGGTAATCAGGCCGACCTGAGTGAAGGTCAGGCCGTAGCTGGCCTTGAGCATCGGGTAGATCGCCGGCAGCACCGCCTGGATCAAGTCGTTGATCAAATGCGCCAGCGCCACCGCGCCAATGATACGCAGCACCAGGGGGCTGCTGTGTGAAGGCGCGGAAGTCGCCACGGAGGCGGACTGAACATTGCTGATAGCCATGAGAGTTTCCGTACAGCAGATGGATGCGCAGTTGCAGGGGTGGCCAATGTGCCATTTTTCGGTGCGCCGCGGCTATCCCCTTAGCTTGCTAACGACTTGAATATTTTGCTTGATGCGCAGCACGACAAAACATCGAAGCCTGCGTTCAGCGGCACGGCCGACGCAAACCGGCCAATACGATGTAGCGACTAAAACGCGGGCCAAGGTTCACGGCGCGTTGCGCGTGCAATCGCAGGATGCGCTGACGGCTACAGGAGGGAATTGGATAAACGGTTGATAGCGTAGATAATTTTTTTATAAAAAGCGCTTGACGCATTACCGTTCTACGCGAATAATGCGCGCCACTTGGCTACATAGCTCAGTTGGTTAGAGCATAGCATTCATAATGCTGGGGTCCGGGGTTCAAGTCCCTGTGTAGCCACCAAGTACCTCAACAAAGCCCGCCTTGTGCGGGCTTTGTTGTTTCTGGCTATCTCTCCACCTTCCCTCCATGTATCTCCTATCCTCGCCAAATAATTGAACTGAGGGGACGCAAGCCCAAAACGCCGCACCCCCTGCCCCATGAGCGCACCAGCCATTCTCTACGACTACCTGGACCAGACTGCCGCCTTCAATGCCGACAGCCGGATCAACGCCACTGTCGCCGCCGCTCGCTTCGGCACAGTCCCCAGCGAATGGCTTCACCTCGATGCCACCGATGCCCCTACCAGATCTTGCAGGTGCCAAGCCGGTACAAGTCCTCTATAAAACTGCACTCCCTTCATCCCTAAGGAAAACTTCAGTAATGCACATGGAAGAGCACACACTGAACGAAATGAGCGACGAGCTGAAACTCATGCTCGGCCGCTTTCGGCACGAACAATTCGTCGAGAAACTCGGATGGCGGCTGCCGGCCCATCCGAGCCAGGCAGGTTGCGAATGGGATCAATACGACACCGAGCACGCCCGCTACCTCCTGGCGTTCAATGAAGACCGCGCCATCGTTGGCTGCGCCCGCCTGATTCCCACCACGTTCCCCAACCTGCTTGAAGGAGTGTTCGGCCATACCTGCGCCGGGGCGCCGCCCAAGCATCCAGCCATCTGGGAAATGACTCGCTTCACCACCCGCGAACCGCAACTGGCGATGCCGTTGTTCTGGAGAAGCCTCAAGACGGCCAGCCTGGCGGGCGCAGATGCCATCGTCGGGATCGTCAACAGCACCATGGAGCGCTATTACAAAATCAACGGCGTCCACTACGAACGACTGGGCCCGGTCACGGTGCATCAGAATGAAAAAATCCTCGCCATCAAACTCTCGGCCCACCGCGAGCATCACCGCAGCGCAGTCGCACCGTCAGCCTTCATGTCCGACACATTATTGAGAGAGACCGCTTGATACAGGCCGAGTCGTCCTTCTTGAAGACCCTCAGATATAGCCCATCGCGACGGCGTAAGAGACTGCCTGCACGCGGTTACTGGCGCCGATTTTGCGCTGGATGTTGCGGTGGTGGTAATTCACCGTATCGGTGCACACCCCCATGATCACACCGATTTCCTCCGAGGTCTTGCCGTCGGCCGTCCAGCGCAGCACATCACATTCCCGCCCACTGAACTCCACATCCGTATTGAAGACACGCACGTCGCTCTCCAGCTCGGAAATCTTGTCGTGGACCGCTGCTGCAAACGCTTTGATCACCAGCTTCAACGCTTCGAACTCCTGAAGACTGATGGGATTATCTTTGCGCGCCAGGCTTAACATTCCAACCCTCCCCTGGGTGTTGAACGAGGGTTGTGCCAGGCCGTAGCGTAAATTCGAGTCGTTGGCTTCGGACCACAGATCCGGGCACCCCCGGAACAACTCATTGCTCCACAAAATGGGGGACGACGAGACTTTGCTGTGCTTCACAGTGGGATCGATCACCGCGTAGTTAGCCGCCTGATATCGCTGCACCCAGTCCTCGGGATAATTGCCATACATATAAGTCCTGGGCCGCATGAACGGAGTCACGCTGCACATGCCGTAGGCAAAAAAATCAAACCGTAGTTCGCGCAAGGCCCTCAACGCGACAGCTGTAAACTCCTGCATGTCCATGGTTCGCGCAAAGATACTATAAAAGTACGTATCCCATCCCAACTGCTGCCCTAATTCCATTCTGAGCACCACCAAAGTTGAAAACAGGCCGTTAGCCTAGACCAACCTGACCCTCTGTCAACAAGCAAAACCACACAGTCATAGGCTGCTTCGCACTAGCACTAGATTTATTGCATCTAATACAACTAACCAAATAGAACATTGCATCCTGACGATGCTAGTAAGCCATTACCGCCTCTCAGCCGACGAATGAACCTGCCTCTTCATAATAATGCAACAGTTCATCCGGCGGACTGCAGCCTGCCCGTTCACGTCCTACATCACTACAAGATCTGGTAGTTCCACCCCCAAGAAATGCAGGTGTATAAACAACACCCGTTCGGCACGGCCACGAAGGAACAATAGTTAAAAACTGTAAACATTCACTCGCGCCAATTAACTAAATATTTACTTTCAAAAACACAACCCCAACTAAGGAGGATGCTGCCCATGCCTGCTTCGCTTTCCCCTAGCGGCTTTAATGATCACCTTGAACTTCGCCAAAAAAATCGCGCCACGATCGAACAGTA
This sequence comes from Pseudomonas sp. GW821-FHT09E12, assembly GCF_059416085.1. Classification (NCBI taxonomy): domain Bacteria; kingdom Pseudomonadati; phylum Pseudomonadota; class Gammaproteobacteria; order Pseudomonadales; family Pseudomonadaceae; genus Pseudomonas; species Pseudomonas sp. GW821-FHT09E12. The sequence goes on from NZ_JBWKOM010000012.1 coordinate 179,604, forward strand.
CATGCGCACTAACGGCAAAGATCGCCTGCGTCGTCATGAACTGTTCACTCAGGACGGCAGTGGCGGTTCCTGGAACACCGAAACCGGTGAACCCCTTGTGTTTAAAGGCCACACGAAGCTGGCTGCCCTCGGCGTATGGCTGGAGAAGTGCTTTCCGGACTGGCAATGGCATAACGTCCGGGTGTTTGAAACCGATAACCCCAACCACTTCTGGGTGGAAAGCGACGGTCGCGGCAAGACCCTGGTTCCCGGTTACCCCGAAGGTTATTGCGAAAATCATTACATCCATTCTTTCGAACTGGATAACGGCAAGATCACGCAGAACCGTGAATTCATGAACCCCTTCCAACAACTTCGCGCCTTGGGCATCCCCGTTCCAAAAATCAAGCGTGAAGGTATCCCCGCTTCATAACCCCCCCTTATTCATTGGAGACTGAGCATGCCCAATAGCGCAGCGCAACAACTAACCGCTAGCGACATCACTGAACTTCGCCGCAAGAACCGCGCCACGGTCGAGCAATATATGCGCACCAAAGGCCAAGACCGCCTGCGCCGCCATGAACTATTTACCGAAGATGGTTCAGGCGGCTTATGGACCACCGATACCGGCGCGCCGATTGTAATCAGTGGCAAGGCCAAGTTGGCCGAACATGCTGTTTGGTCACTCAAGTGCTTCCCGGACTGGGAGTGGTACAACGTCAAAGTATTTGAAACCGATGACCCTAACCATATCTGGGTCGAGTGTGATGGCCACGGCAAGATCCTCTTTCCCGGTTATCCGGAAGGCTATTACGAGAACCACTTCCTGCACTCCTTCGAGCTGGAAGACGGCAAAGTAAAACGCAATCGCGAATTCATGAACGTCTTTCAACAACTGCGCGCCCTGGGTATTCCAGTGCCGCAAATCAAACGTGAAGGCATTCCAACTTAATCCTCGTGAGAGTGATCGCATCATGGAAGACTTACTGAAACGGGTTCTAAGTTGTGAAGCGTTCCAGCAGCCTCAATGGAGCGAACCATCACAATTGCATGACGCGCAGGCCTACCTCAGGGACAGCGCCTCATTGATTCGAGTGGAAGACATCCTGGTGCTGCGCGCCACCCTGGCGCGTGTAGCGGCCGGCGAAGCGATGGTCATCCAGTCCGGTGACTGCGCCGAGGACATGGATGAAAGCACTCCCGATCATGTGGCCCGCAAAGCAGCGGTGCTGGACATCCTGGCCGGAGCGTTCCGGCTCGTGACCCAGCAACCGGTGGTACGGGTGGGACGGATTGCCGGGCAGTTTGCCAAGCCCCGTTCCAATAACAACGAACGCATTGGCGATCTCGAGTTGCCGGTGTATCGCGGCGACATGGTCAACGGCCGCGAGGCCGTCTGCGGCCATCGCCAGCACGATGCGCAACGCCTGGTTCGAGGCTATGGCGCCGCACGGGACATCATGCAGCACCTGGGCTGGAAAGCGTCGGCAGGCCAGGAGCAACTCATAGGTTCACCGGCCTGGACCAGCCACGAAATGCTGGTACTCGACTACGAACTGCCACAACTGCGCCAGGACGAACAGGGCCGGGTATTTCTCGGTTCTACCCACTGGCCATGGATCGGCGAGCGTACCCGTCAGTTAACGGGCGCTCACGTGGCGCTGCTCAGCGAAGTGCTCAACCCAGTGGCGTGCAAGGTCGGCCCGGACATTACCCGGGACCAGCTGCTGAGCCTGTGTGAGCGCCTGGACGCCAAGCGCGAACCCGGCCGGCTGACCCTGATTGCCCGCATGGGCGCCCAGAAGGTCGCCGAGCGCCTGCCTCCACTGGTCGAAGCGGTGTGCCAGGCCGGCCACAAGATCATCTGGCTGAGCGACCCGATGCACGGCAACACCATCGTCGCGCCCTGCGGCAACAAGACCCGCATGGTGCAGGCCATCACCGAGGAAATCGCCGCCTTCAAGCATGCCGTGACCTCTGCCGGTGGCGTGGCCGCCGGCCTGCACCTGGAAACCACCCCTGACGATGTCAGCGAGTGCGCTTCCGATGCCGCCGGCCTGCATCAGGTCGCCAGCCGCTACAAAAGCCTGTGCGACCCGCGCCTGAACCCCTGGCAAGCCATTACTGCGGTGATGGCCTGGAAAAACCAGCCCTCCTCAACCCTTGCCTCCTTTTGACTGGAGTTTGTCGTCATGACCGGCATTCCATCGATCGTCCCTTACGCCTTGCCTACTAACCGCGACCTGCCCGTCAACCTCGCACAATGGAGCATCGACCCCGAGCGTGCCGTGCTGTTGGTGCATGACATGCAGCGCTACTTCCTGCGCCCCTTGCCCGATGCCCTGCGTGACGAAGTCGTGAGCAATGCCGCGCGCATTCGCCAGTGGGCTGCCGACAACGGCGTTCCGGTGGCCTACACCGCCCAGCCCGGCAGCATGAGCGAGGAGCAACGCGGGCTGCTCAAGGACTTCTGGGGCCCGGGCATGAAGGCCAGCCCCGCCGACCGCGAGGTGGTCGGCGCCCTGGCGCCCAAGCCCGGCGACTGGCTGCTGACCAAGTGGCGCTACAGTGCGTTCTTCAACTCCGACCTGCTGGAACGCATGCGCGCCAACGAGCGCGATCAGTTGATCCTGTGCGGGGTGTACGCCCATGTCGGGGTACTGATTTCCACCGTGGATGCCTACTCCAACGATATCCAGCCGTTCCTCGTTGCCGACGCGATCGCCGACTTCAGCAAGGAGCACCACTGGATGGCCATCGAATACGCCGCCAGCCGTTGCGCCATGGTCATCACCACCGACGAGGTAGTGCTATGAGCCAGACCGCAGCCCACCTCATGGAACGCATCCTGCAACCGGCTCCCGAGCCGTTTGCCCTGTTGTACCGCCCGGAATCCAGCGGCCCCGGCCTGCTGGACGTGCTGATCGGCGAAATGTCCGAACCGCAGGTCCTGGCCGATATCGACTTGCCTGCCACCTCGATCGGCGCGCCTCGCCTGGATGTACTGGCGCTGATCCCCTACCGGCAGATCGCCGAGCGCGGTTTCGAGGCGGTGGACGATCAGTCGCCGCTGCTGGCGATGAACATCACCGAGCAGCAATCCATCAGCATCGAACGCTTGCTGGGGTTGCTGCCCAACGTGCCGATCCAGTTGAACAGCGAACGCTTCGACCTCAGCGACGCGAGCTACGCCGAGATCGTCAGCCAGGTGATCGCCAACGAAATCGGCTCCGGGGAAGGCGCCAACTTCGTCATCAAGCGCACCTTCCTGGCCGAGATCAGCGAGTACGGCCCGGCCAGTGCGCTGTCGTTCTTTCGCCATCTGCTGGAACGGGAGAAAGGTGCCTACTGGACGTTCATCATCCACACCGGCAGCCGTACCTTCGTGGGTGCGTCCCCCGAGCGCCACATCAGCATCAAGGATGGGCTCGCGGTGATGAACCCCATCAGCGGCACTTACCGCTATCCGCCCGCCGGCCCCAACCTGACGGAAGTCATGGACTTCCTGGCGGATCGCAAGGAGGCCGACGAGCTCTACATGGTGGTGGATGAAGAGCTGAAAATGATGGCGCGCATCTGTGACGACGGCGGCCACGTCCTCGGTCCTTACCTCAAGGAAATGGCGCACCTGGCCCACACCGAGTACTTCATCGAAGGCAAGACCCATCGCGATGTACGGGAAATCCTGCGCGAAACCCTGTTTGCCCCGACCGTCACCGGCAGCCCGCTGGAAAGCGCCTGCCGGGTCATCCAGCGCTATGAGCCGCAAGGCCGCGCGTACTACAGCGGCATGGCTGCGCTGATCGGCAGCGATGGCAAGGGCGGGCGTTCCCTGGACTCGGCGATCCTGATTCGCACCGCCGACATCGATAACAGCGGCGAGGTGCGGATCAGCGTGGGCTCGACCATCGTGCGCCATTCCGACCCGATGACCGAGGCTGCCGAAAGCCGGGCCAAGGCCACCGGCCTGATCAGCGCACTGAAAAACCAGGCGCCCTCGCGCTTCGGCAATCATCTGCAAGTGCGCGCCGCATTGGCCAGCCGCAATGCCTACGTCTCGGACTTCTGGCTGATGGACAGCCAGCAGCGGGAGCAGCTCCAGGCCGACTTCAGTGGGCGCCAGGTGCTGATCGTCGACGCCGAAGACACCTTCACCTCGATGATCGCCAAGCAACTGCGGGCCCTGGGCCTGGTGGTGACGGTGTGCAGCTTCAGCGACGAATACAGCTTTGACGGCTACGACCTGGTCATCATGGGCCCCGGCCCCGGTAACCCGAGCGAAGTCCAACAGCCGAAAATCAACCACCTGCACGTGGCCATCCGCTCCTTGCTCAGCCAGCAGCGGCCGTTCCTTGCGGTGTGCCTGAGCCATCAGGTGCTGAGCTTGTGCCTGGGCCTGGAACTGCAGCGCAAAGCCATTCCCAACCAGGGTGTGCAAAAACAGATCGACCTGTTTGGCAACGCCGAACGGGTGGGTTTCTACAACACCTTCGCCGCCCAGAGTTCGAGTGACCGCCTGGACATCGACGGCATCGGCACCGTCGAAATCAGCCGCGACAGCGAGACCGGCGAGGTGCATGCCCTGCGTGGGCCGTCGTTCGCCTCCATGCAGTTTCATGCCGAGTCGCTGCTGACCCAGGAAGGCCCGCGCATCATCGCCGACCTGCTGCGGCACGCCCTCATCCACACACCTGTCGAGAGCAACGCTTCGGCCGCCGGGAGATAATCATGCACCATTACGTCATCATCGACGCCTTTGCCAGCGCCCCGCTGGAAGGCAATCCGGTCGCGGTGTTCTTTGACGCCGATGACTTGTCGGCCGAGCAAATGCAACGCATCGCCCGGGAGATGAATCTGTCGGAAACCACCTTCGTGCTCAAGCCACGCAACTGTGGCGATGCGCTGATCCGGATCTTCACCCCGGTCAACGAACTGCCCTTCGCCGGGCACCCGTTGCTGGGCACGGCCATTGCCCTGGGTGCGCACACCGACAATCACCGGCTGTTCCTGGAAACCCAGATGGGCACCATCGCCTTTGACCTGGAGCGCCAGAACGGCAACGTCGTCGCCGCCAGCATGGACCAGCCGATACCAACCTGGACGGCCCTGGGGCGCGACGCCGAATTGCTCAAGGCCCTGGGCATCAGCGACTCGACCTTTCCCATCGAGATCTATCATAACGGCCCGCGTCATGTGTTCGTCGGCCTGCCGAGCATCGCCGCGTTGTCCGCCCTGCACCCCGACCACCGTGCCCTGTCCAGCTTCCACGACATGGCCATCAATTGTTTTGCCGGCGCGGGACGGCGTTGGCGCAGCCGGATGTTCTCACCGGCCTATGGGGTGGTCGAGGATGCGGCCACAGGCTCCGCTGCCGGGCCCTTGGCGATTCATCTGGCACGTCATGGCCAGATCGAGTTCGGCCAGCAGATCGAGATTCTTCAGGGCGTGGAAATCGGCCGCCCTTCACTGATGTTCGCCAGGACCGAGGGCCGCGCCGATCAACTGACGCGGGTCGAAGTATCAGGCAATGGCGTCACCTTCGGACGGGGGACCATCGTTCTATGAACAGTTCAGTACTAGGCCAGCCGCTGCTGGGTAAAGGCATGTCGGAATCCCTGACCGGCACACTGGATGCGCCGTTTCCCGAGTACCAGACGCTGCCTGCCAATCCCATGAGCGTTCTGCACAACTGGCTCGAACGCGCACGCCGCGTGGGCATCCGCGAACCCCGTGCGCTGGCGCTGGCCACGGCTGACAGCCAGGGCCGGCCTTCGACGCGCATCGTGGTGATCAGTGAGATCAATGACACCGGGGTGCTGTTCAGCACCCATGCCGGAAGCCAGAAAGGCCGCGAACTGACAGAGAACCCCTGGGCCTCGGGTGTGCTGTATTGGCGCGAAACCAGCCAGCAGATCATCCTCAATGGCCAGGCCGTGCGCTTGCCGGATGCCAAGGCTGACGAGGCGTGGCTGAAGCGCCCTTATGCCACGCATCCGATGTCATCGGTGTCTCGCCAGAGTGAAGAACTCAAGGATGTTCAAGCCATGCGCAGCGCCGCCAGGGAACTGGCCGACGTGCAAGGTCCGCTGCCGCGTCCCGAGGGTTACTGCGTGTTTGAGTTGCGGCTTGAGTCGTTGGAGTTCTGGGGTAACGGCCAGGAGCGCCTGCATGAGCGCCTGCGCTATGACCGCAGCGATACGGGCTGGAAGGTGCGGCGTTTGCAACCCTGAATAACGTAGGTATTTGCACGAGACCCGCCTCGTTGACGAGTCAGCCAAGGTGGCATGACTCGCTCAATACAGAGCTGGCGCGGTTCAATGATTAATGACAGGAGTTACTAAATGTGTGGTCTCACAGGATGGGTAGACTATACGCGCAGGCTCGAAGGGGAAGACCCTGCGATTCGCGCCATGACCAATACGCTCGCACTGCGCGGGCCTGATGCGCAAGGCATATGGAAACATCGACATGCTCTGCTGGGGCATCGGCGGCTGGCGGTCATCGACCTGAGCGGCGGTACCCAGCCGATGGTCTATCGCTTTGCGGACGGCCAGGAGGTCTCGCTGGTCTACACAGGGGAGGTCTACAACCACGATGCGTTGCGCGACCAGCTACGACAGGCGGGGCATGAATTTCAGACCCGCAGCGATACCGAGGTCGTGCTGCATGCCTACCTGGAATGGGGCGAGCGTTGCTGCGATCACCTGACAGGCATGTTCGCCTTCGCCCTGTTCGACGGACGCGACGGCCACCTGCTGTTGGTACGCGATCGCCTGGGGATCAAGCCGCTGTTCTATGCCCGGCATCGCGAAGGGCTGCTCTTCGGCTCGGAGATCAAGGCCATCCTGGCTCACCCGGAGTTCACCACGGGGCTGGAGGTGACGGGGTTGGTCGACGTGCTCACGCTGTCGAAGGGAACCGCCCAGACGCCTTTCAGGAACCTGATGGAGCTGCTTCCCGGCCACTTCCTGTCCTGGCGCCCCAATGGGCAGATGAAGATCCAGTGCTACTGGAAGGTACGCCGCCAGGAGCACCAGGACGACCTGCAGACGACTGTGCAACAGACCCGCGAGTTGGTCACCCACGCGCTGGGTTCGCAGTTGTATGCCGACGTTCCCGTGTGCTCGCTGCTGTCCGGCGGGCTCGACTCCACCACCCTCACGGCCATCGCGCAACGTATCGTCAAGGCGAAGACCGGCGGGGATATCAATTCCTTTTCGGTGGACTTCACTGGCCAGTCCGCGCAGTTCAAGAGCGACGACCTGCGTCCCGACCAGGACCAGCCCTTTGCCCTGTTGGCCGCGGAGTTCATCGGTAGCCGGCACCAGACCGTCCTCATCGACAATGAGGAACTGATCTCCGACCTGGCGCGCGAGGAGGTGTTCCGCGCCAAGGACGTACCGTTCACCTTCGGTGACATGGATACCTCGTTGAACCTGTTGTTCAGGGAAATTCGCAAGCACTCCACGGTGGCCATCTCCGGGGAGGGTGCCGATGAGGTCTTCGGTGGCTATGGCTGGTTCCGTGATCCTCAGGTCATCGCCTCCGCGTCCTTTCCATGGGCGTCGCGAGTGAAGTTGCCGGCCGCGTTTATCAATGCCGACTTCAACCGCCAATGCGATCTCGCCCAGTACCAACAGGCGAGCTACGACGATGCGCTGCGCCAGGTCGAACACCTGGCGCAAGACAGCCCGCACGAGCGCCGGATGCGCGAGCTTTGCCACATGCACCTGAAACGCTGGATGGTGATGCTGCTGGATCGCAAGGACCGCCTGAGCATGTGCAACAGCCTCGAGGTACGTGTGCCGTTCACCGATCACCAATTGGTCGAGTACATCTATAACGTGCCTTGGTCGATCAAGAGCAAGGATGGCGAGGAGAAGTGGCTGCTCAAGCAGGCCTGTGCCGACTTCGTACCGGAGGCGGTGCTCAAACGCCGCAAGAGCCCTTATCCGACCTCAGCCGACCTGGGCTACGAACGCTTCCTGCGCCAGAGTGCCCGGCAGCTTCTGCAGGACACGGGGAACCCGGTGTTCGGCATCGTATCCCACGCCTATATGTCCGAGGAACTGCGCCAGCCCGAGGGCCACTTCAATACGCAAATTAGCCGGCACAGCCTGGAAACAGCGCTGGCGCTGGATGCCTGGCTACGTTTGCACGGGATCTCGGTCTGATACGAGCCTGAGGCAGCCACAGGCAGGCCCGCCGGCCTGTGGCTGCCATTGCCGGCATGATGTTTCTACCTTGATTCAAGGCGCCCCGCGCCCCGCGCCTTCAATGCCAAAGCCCAAGCCCCCAGAAATCCCAGCAGCGCCACCGGCCACCTCCAGGCCAGTGTCCGGCATCGGGCCTTGCCCGCAAGCACCGGCAATCCCGACACCGTAGCGCCCAGCGAAAGGGTCAGCATGGGCCCGCTCACTGTTGTACATTCCTCCCCACGGACGACACATCATTTACCCAGTGAACGGAGTTCAACGCGTGTTCTCGACCCTCAATCCGCGTCACCGCCGGCTTGCCAGTTTCTCGCTGCTCGCCGTCGCCTTAAGCCTCGCCGCCTGCAACGCTAGCGCCCCTTCCCACACCGCCCTGCCCCCCGCCCCGGAAATCGCTTCGGGTTATCGCACCGACCTGCAAGTGCAGCACGCCGACCGGCATATGGCGGCCGCGGCCAACCCGTTGGCGGCCGAAGCCGGGCGCGAAATGTTGCGCAAGGGTGGTTCGGCCATCGATGCGGCGATTGCCATGCAAGCGGTATTGACCCTGGTGGAGCCGCAGTCGTCGGGTATCGGCGGCGGGGCCTTGATCGTGCTCTGGGACGGCAAGGCGGTGCGCACGTACGACGGTCGCGAAACCGCGCCGGCCGGAGCCACCGAGAAACTGTTCCTGCAAGCTGACGGCAAGCCCATGCCGTTCCCGCAGGCACAGATCGGCGGACGTTCGGTGGGTACGCCCGGCGTGCTGCGCGCCCTGGAACTGGCCCATGAAAAACACGGCCGCCTGCCGTGGGCGCAGCTGTTCGAACCGGCGATTCGCCTGGCGGACCAGGGCTTCCCGATCTCTCCGCGCCTGCACAGCATGATCGTCGCCGATCCGTACCTGGCGAAATCGCCGGACATGGCCGCCTACTTCCTGCAGGCTGATGGCACGCCAAAAGCCGTCGGCACCCTGCTGAAAAACCCGCAGTTGGCCGCCGTGCTCGAACGCATCGCCAAGGAAGGCCCGAACGCCTTGTACCAAGGGCCGGTCGCCCGGGAAATCGTCGCCAAGGTGCAGGGCCACGCCAACCCGGGCAGCCTGTCGCTCAACGACCTGCAAGGCTACCGCGCCAAGGAGCGCGAACCGCTGTGCACCGACTACAAGCGCTGGCAGGTCTGCGGCATGCCGCCGCCTTCGTCGGGCGGTATCGCCCTGGCGCAGATCCTCGGCACCCTGCAGGCGCTGGAAGCCCGCGACCCGCGTTATGCGCTGCCACCGTTGAAGCCGGCCAAGACCCATCTGCCGGCCGGCCTCGAACCGGCGCCTGAAGCGGTGCACCTGATCGCCGAAGCCGAACGCCTGGCCTACGCCGACCGCGCTTTGTACGTGGCGGATTCGGACTTCGCCCCGGTGCCGATCGCCGGCCTGGTCGCCCCGCGATACCTGGCGCAGCGTGCCGCCTTGATCGGCGAGCGCAGCATGGCCAAGGCCGAGCCCGGCAAGCCCCAGGGCATCCAGGTGGCCTACGCCCCGGATCGCTCGCCGATGCGCATCTCCACCTCGCAAGTGGTGGCGGTGGATGACCAGGGCGGCGCGGTGTCCATGACCACCACCGTGGAGGCGGCCTTCGGCTCGCACCTGATGGTCCAGGGCTTCATGCTCAACAACCAGATGACCGACTTCTCCTTCATCCCCGAAGAGAACGGCCAGCCGGTGGCCAACCGCGTGCAGCCGGGCAAGCGCCCACGCTCGTCCATGGCGCCGACCCTGGTCTTCGACCGCGACAGCGGTGAACTGCTGGCCACCGTCGGCTCGCCGGGCGGCTCGCAGATCATCGAGTACGTGGCCAAGTCGGTGATTGGCATGCTCGACTGGAACCTCGACCCGCAAGCCGCCATCAGCCTGCCCAACTTCGGCAGCCGCAACGGCCCGACCGAACTGGAACAAGGCCAGTTCACCCCTGGGTTGAAAGCGGCGCTGAAAGCCAAGGGGCATGAGGTGACCGACATCGACATGACCAGCGGCACCCAGGCGATCGTGCGGGTACGCGATGCCCAGGGTAAAACCTCATGGGCCGGTGGCGCCGATCCACGGCGTGAAGGGGCAGCGTTGGGGGATTGAGGCCAACGCAGGAGAACCCAAGGGGCTTGCCGCGAGGTGGGCCCTTTTTATTTTTCACGCCGCGCAAGCGCGGGCATGGGTGATGAATGCTGTATGCCGATTTTTCCTGCGTTCTGTGTCTGACGCCGTCTTTCGATCGCTCCTAGCATCAGGTTTTTTGGCCGAGGTGCAGGCGATGAACCCGATTCCCGGCGGTATCGATTTTTCCGGCTTAACGGTGCGCCGACTGGTGGCCGACGACCTCGAACTGGTCTGCCGGCACCGCGAGGCGATGTTCCTCGAAGCGGGAGGTGAACCCGCGGCCCTGCAAGTGATGAGCGACCACTTCCGCCCCTGGCTGCGCGAGCGCTTGCCCGATGGCCGCTACTACGGTTTTGCCCTGCTGGACGGCCAGCAACCGGTGGCGGCCATTGGCTTGATGAGCATCGACTGGCCGCCCCACCCGGCCCATCCGACCCAGGACCAGCGCGGTTATGTGCTCAACCTGTACGTCGAACCCGCGTACCGGCGCCGAGGGCTGGCCTCGGCGCTGATGAAGCTGGCGGAAGCCGAATTCATCCAGCGCGGGCTGAGCTTCGCTGTGCTGCATGCGACCGAGGTGGGCAAGCCGGTGTATGCCGGATTGGGCTGGGCGGCCACCGCGGAAATGGCCAAGGTGCTGAACACAGGCCTGTAGCCGCTGCCGAGCCCGCGAGGCTGCGAACGACCCCGCCGGGGGCGCAGGGATCTTGCGACCGCTGGAGGACCTTCGGTCCTATCGCAGCCTTCGGCAGCGGCTACAGAATCCTTTAGGGCATTCAAGAAATGCGCACATCCCACAGTCACAGAATGTCGCAGTAACAGCGTTGCGACTCCATCTCTTCCCCCCTATGGTTCGACCATCGCTGCAAAACCAGCGAACAGGCTTGGCGGCCTGATAGAATCGAGGCGCACAAGCGCCCCCACCTTTGCAGGCGCTTTTTTTGCGCCCGCATACCTGCGTTATGACGGGTTGCGTGGGAGAACCTTCGGGTTCGCCGGTTGCCTTGATTCCCGGTCCGCCAATCCCGCGTAACCCGTCACCCTGATCTGTTTGGCGGCAGACGGTGATGATTCTTCGAATCAAGGAGGTTCACCATGAAACACACCCTCAATCCGTCCCCTTCCTCCCTGCACACCCTCGGCGAAATAACCTTTGCCAATTGTGGCGAAGGCCAACGTCCGCTGCTGCGGGTCAACGCCGACGTGCCCCTGGCCGATGCCTTGGAACACGCCTCGTTGCTGCTACATCTGGCAAAACAGTTGACCCTGGACGCGGCCATGGAACCGCAGGCGGACCGCTATGCTTGGGCGGCACATTACCTGGGTGAGATGGGTAAAGCGGTGATGGATGATGTGCACACCGCGATGACAGCAGGCGCTGATCGACACTGAGCCACACCTGCGGGACGGGTAGCCTCAATGGCTGTCCGTCCATCGCCTTCCTCTCTCACTCCCTTGCTTAAGTCCCAGGGCGGGACTAGGATTTCGAGCCATGAGGATTATCGCCGTCAGTCATTTGAAGACGTTCTGGGAACAGCACCCGGATGTCGAACAACCGCTTCTGGCCTGGATCGATGAAGCGCGCAATGCCAACTGGTCCAGCCCGGCGCAGATCAAGGACCAGTTTTGCAGCGCCAGCATTCTTAAAAGCCGTCGCGTGGTGTTCAACATCAAAGGCAATGACTACCGCTTGGTAGTGGCCGTGGCTTACCGCTTTGGCGCCCTCTACATCAAGTTCGTTGGCACTCACCAGCAGTACGATGCCATCGACGCCGACCGCGTTGAAATGGAGTAACGAACATGCAGATTCGCCCCATCCACACCGACCAGGATTACCGCGCGGCGCTCAAGCAAGTGTCGGTGCTGTTCGATAACGAGCCCGAACCCGGCACCGCAGAAGGCGACTACTTCGACGTGATGATCACCCTGATCGAAGCCTATGAAGCCAAGCACTTCCCGGTCGACCTGCCCAACCCGATCGACGCCATCAAGTTCCGCATGGAGCAATCGGGCCTGTCGGCCGCCGACCTGGCTCCCGCCATCGGCCGAACCAACCGGGTCTACGAAGTACTCAACGGCAAACGCGCCCTGACCCTGCCAATGATCTGGAAACTGCACCAACTGTTCGGCATCCCCGCCGAGAGCCTGATCAAGCCGGTGAAACCGGTCTGAGCCGCTCCATCCGCTGCATACATCCACCATCACCGCCCTATGCCCTATGCCCTCGTTGTCCACGAGGGCATTTTCATGTGAACTCCATCGCTGTGGGCCCCGAACCCATGACAGGTCCGAACATCCCCCCGTGATAACCAGAAAAAAGAGAAGACGGCCTTGAGCTTGCCCTTGGGTAAACCCCTAAAGTGCCGCTCGACCCTCACCACAAAAAAGGACGTTTGCATGCTCACCATCGGTCAAATGGCCCGCTGCCATGACCTCACCACCAAGACCTTGCGCCACTACGACAGCATCGGTCTGTTCACCCCGGCGCTGACCGGGCAGGACAACGGTTATCGCTATTACAAGCCGGAGCAGATCGGCATCCTCGGGCGCATTGTCTGGTTGCGGCAGCTGGGCATGGGGCTGGAGGAGATTCGTGGGCTGGCGGACAGCGGCGCGCTGCACAGTGTGTTGAGTCTGCGCCAGGCGTTGCAGGCCCATGCCGGTGAGCTGGAAACCCAGATCGCCCGCAGCCAGAACGTGCTCGGCCAGTTGCAGCGTTATCTGGCGCAGCCCGAGCGCAGCCTGCCGGCGCCGCAGACGCCGGTGCGGGTGACGCTGGCGGCGCAGCGCATCATCGGCATGGCCTGGCAGCAGGATGACCAGGGCTCGATTGCCGAGCTGTGGCAGCGCTTCGAGCCACGGGAGCAGGAGATCCAGCGCCTGGCCGAACCGGTCGGCACTTATGGTATTTGCCAGCCCTTGGGCGACGGCCAATGGCGCTACGTCGCCGGGCTGCCGGTCAGCGCCGAGGCGCCCTTGGTGGACGGCATGGTGGAACTGGAAATCCCCGCCCGCCAGTACGCCCGGGTCGAGCATCGGGGCACGGTGCAGACCCTGCCGGAGACCTTCCGCGCCGCCTACAGCGAATGGCTGCCGGCCGCCGGGATGCGGGCCGATGAAGGGGTGGAGTTCGAGTACACCGGGGAGCGCTTTTTCGGGCCGATGCACCCGGACAGCGTGGTCGAACTCTATATCCCGCTGAAAAACTGATGCCGCGATCGGACGAGCTGCCGACCAGTTGACAGGCCTCTGTCAGCAAAAGGACTCATGATCCCGCTATGCTCTGTAGCAGTCCAAGGCAACAGAGCGAAGGTCCGATGAGTTTCCAGGCGCCAGTGTTGAAGCAGATACCGGGCATCCGTCACGAGTTTTCGCGTATCGGGGCAACAAAGCCCGCCAACCTGTTCTTCTGCTCCCAGGCCCACACCGGCGAGGTGGTGGAGGCCAGCACCACCCTGCCAAGCGGCATCATCCGCGGCGACGCGGTGTTCACCCGCACCGGTCGCCCCATTGCGGTGATCACCGCCGACTGCCTGCCGCTGCTGATCAGCAGTGAAGACGCCTCGTGGGTCGCCGCGGTCCATGCCGGCTGGAAAGGCTTGCACGGCGGCATCATCGACAATGTGCTGCAGCACTTCGCCGCCAAGGGCATCGCCGCCCATCAGTTGCGCGTGGCGTTCGGCCCGTCGATCAAGCCTTGCTGCTACGAAGTCAGCCCGGACTTCATTAACACCCTGTCGGCCACCCAAGGCCACCTGTGGTCGCCGGAGCAGACACCCTGGAGCCAGGAGCGCCCCGCGCCACGGCTGCACCCGGAGATTGCCCCGCCAGCGCCGACCCGGCCGGACTCGCTGTGGTTCGACCTGAGCCTCTATGCCCTGAACTTGTTGCGCGCGGCGGGCATCGATGAGGAACAGATCGAGCACTGCGAGCACTGTACCTACTGTTCCAGCGCGACCCTGGCCAGCTATCGCCGCCGGGGCCACCGGGGCGAGGAGAAGTCCTTCCAGTATTCCTGGATCGGGCGGGCCTGAAACCGCATCTTCAGATTTATCGCGATAGGTCCTTGGCACCGCACCGGGTTAATCTTGCACGCCCTGTAGACCCACAAAGGAATGATCGTGTCTGACAAGCTCTATGCCCCGCCTCAAGCCCAGCTGGCCACTGCCAGCGACGTGCAGCGCCCTTTCTACGTAGTGTCCAAGACCAAGTTCATGACCCTGTTCATGCTGACCTTCGGCCTCTACCTGCTGTACTGGGCCTACAAGAACTGGCAGCAGTTCAAGCAGGCCAGCGGACAACCCATGTGGCCCATTGCCCGGGCGATATTCATGCTGTTCTACACTCACGCGCTGTACCGGGCAGCCGATGTCCAGATCAAGAAAAGCGGTCGCCGTTATGACTGGCTACCGTGGAATCTGGCCACCCAGTTCGTGGTGATGTTACTTATCAGCAAAGGCCTCGACGGCATGGTCAAAAGGAATACCGGTTATCCCCTAACAGACATAGCCAGTCTGGCCCTGTTGCCGATCCAGGCGCTGGTGACCTTCAAGGGCCAGCGCGGCCTCAACGAAGCCGCTGGCGACCCACTGGGTGCAAGCAACGACCGGCTCACCCCGCTCAACTATGTGGTTATGGTGCCAGGCGTACTAGTCTGGGCCCTGATGCTGTATGGGCTGTTACTGCTCGTGAAGTAAACCTGGCGCCTCAAACGCTCACATACACCCACGCCTCGATCCCGGACTGCAGCACCACACTCACGCGCTTGTAGTCCGCCACCTCGTAGCTGTCCGCCGCGGCCAGCTCCTGGGCAGTAATGCGAAATACCGTGCCCGGGATCGGCGCGCTGGCCGCGCTGCCCGGGCGCAGGATCGGGTGATGGGTCTTGCCGCTGGTGGCCAGCACCTGGGGGTCGGTGATCTGCACCCAGGCCTGTTCATACCCCGGCAGCGCGTCCGTGCTGCCCTCCAGCTCGCGACCGAAGTTGGCCAGTTGCACGGCCTTGTCCTGCAAGGTGCCGTAGGAAAACAGGTACTGCGACGCTTCAGTGGCAACGCTCATTGTTCACTCCAAAATTCAGCGGCTGATTTTCGATGCCTGGCGCGCCGCATGGCGCTCCAGCGCCAACTCGATCAGGCGGCTGACCAGTTCGCTATAGGTCATGCCCGCGGCCTGCCACAGCTTCGGATACATGCTGATGCGGGTGAAACCGGGCAGCGAATTGATCTCGTTGATCAGCACTTCGCCGCCCTGGGTCAGGAACACATCGACCCGCGCCAGCCCCGAACAGCCCAGCACCTGGAACGCCTCGACCGCCAGGGTGCGAATGCGCTCGCTGACCTCTTCGTTGAGGTCCGCCGGCACCACCACCTGGGCCGCCTGGTCGTCGATGTATTTGCTGTCGTAGGAATAAAAACCGCTGCCGACCACGATTTCCCCACAACCACTGGCGATCGGCTGATCGTTGCCCAGCACCGCGCATTCGATCTCGCGACCACTGACCGCCGACTCCACCAAGACCTTTTCATCGAAGCCCAGTGCCAGCTCGATCGCCGCGTGGTATTCCGCCGCGCTGGTGACCTTGCTCACGCCCACGGACGAGCCCTGGTTCGCCGGCTTGACGAACATCGGCAGGCCCAGTTTGCTTTGCGCCAGGGCAAAGTCGGTGCGCGCCGCGGTGGCCCGGTTCAGGGTGATAAAAGGCGTCACCGCCAGGCCGGCATCGCGCAGCAGGCGCTTGCTGATGTCCTTGTCCATGCACACCGCCGAACCCAGCACATCGGAACCCACGAACGGCAGGTCGGCCATGCGCAGCAGGCCCTGCAGGCAGCCGTCTTCGCCGAGGGTGCCGTGGACGATGGGGAAAATCACATCGACATGGCCCAGCAGTTCCTGGCTGGAGGTTTCCAGCAGTTGCTGGCTGGCCTTGCCCGGCACCACCGCCAGTTCGCGGTTGGACCGGTTGAGGGCGATCAGCGCCGGGTTTTCCTGGTTGATCAGGAAGTTCGAGGTGTCGTTAAGGTGCCAGTGACCGTTCTTGTCGATGCCGATCAGCACCGGTTCGAAACGTTCGCGATCCAGCGCGTCGACGATGTTGCGCGCCGATTGCAGCGACACTTCGTGTTCGGCCGAACGGCCACCAAAAATAATCCCGACCCGCAGCTTGCTCATGGTTTGTTCCTGTTAAAAAAGTGGTTCAGCGCTTGTATCGGACCGCTCAAGCCGGCTGATGTCGCAGGTGAATCAGCGCCACCCGCTCATTTTGTTTGTTCCGGCGCTCTTCGATGGCGAACGGTACGAAACCGAGCTTGGGATACAGCAGCAGGCCCGCCACGTTGTCATTGAAGCAGGACAGGGTCACCTGCGCGGCCTGGTGCTTGTCCCGGGCGATGCGCAGCATCTCGCCGATCAGTTGCCCGGCGACGCCAGCGCCGCGGGCCTCGGGATCGACGATGACATTGCCGATGGTGCAGGTGCCGTGGGTGCCCCATTGATAGAAGTTGGCGAAACCCAGCACCTGGCCGTCCCGCTCGATCACTGTCGAATCAGAGCGCTGGGCAATGGAGTCGCGCAGTTGCTCGTGGGTCAGCGGCCAGGTGGCCGCCGGAAAAAAGAAAAACAACTCGCCGGGATCCCGGGCAAAACCGCAGATCCGTGGAATATCCCGATCCTGCACGGGGCGAAAAGCAAAGCTCATGTCCTGTCTCCTGACCCTGAAAATCCATGGAATGCGCCCAGCCCCGGCTTCAGCGATTGGCCACCAGATGGGCGCCGAACAGCAGGTAGCAACTGCCGGCAAAGCGGTCCAGCCATCTGCGTGAACGACTATAGACGGCAGCCATGAGGGGGGACGCTGACGCTACTCCACCTCGGGCTCATGGATCAACAGGTCGCCCGGCTGACACTCCAGGTATTGGCAGATCGCGTCCAGGGTCGCGAGCCGCAGGCCCTTGACCTTGCGTCGGGCCCGTATCCCGCCCGGCAGAACGACAATGGACATAGCACTCCCGTCCTACCCCCGGGGCTATGCTGAAAGTAATGGAGGCCATTGGAGAACGCTCATGAACGGTTTCCTGGTGATTTTCTTCACCCAGCAAAACCGCCGCTACCACGGCAAAATGCTGGGGGACTGGCTCGTCGACCTGGCCAATGAACTGGGCCTGCGCGGCGCGACCATGAGCACCGCCATCGAAGGCTTCGGCCACACCGGCCGGCTGCACTCCGCCCACTTTTTCGAACTGGCCGACCAGCCCATCGAGGTCCGCTTGGCACTCACCGAAGAGGAGTCGGCCCGGCTGTTCGAACGCCTGGAGGACGAGGACATTGCGCTGTTCTACATCAAGACGCCGATCGAGTTCGGCACCCTCGGCAAAGAGGCCAAGGAAGCCGACGCGGGCAGATGACGCGCTGAAGACAGGTGCGCCTTCCTGGGTTACCGTACTGGCCTGACGTTGTGTCGAGGACAGTTTCATGGGCAAGCCCGCCCCCCGCAAAGACTGGGTCCACCGCGCGCCTCCCGCCCGGGGGCTGGAGCGTATCGAGGCGTTTTTCGCCGGGCATGGCTACGACCTGCATCGTCACGACACCTACGCCATCGGCCGCACGCTGTCCGGCGTGCAGAGCTTCCAGTACCGCGGCGGCTGGCGCCATAACCTGCCGGGCGGGACCATGGTGCTGCATCCGGATGAAGTCCACGACGGCGAAGCCGGCACCCAGGACGGTTTCCATTACCGCATGTTGTATATCGAGCCGGCGCTGATCCAGCAGATCCTCGGCGGCCAGCCGCTGCCCTTCATCAAGAACGGCCTGTCCACCGACCCACGCTTGTTCGCCGCCACCGACACCTTGCTGCGCAGCATGGACGGCCCGCTGGATCCGCTGGAACAGGAAGACGCGCTGTTCGATCTGGCCCATGCGCTGAATGCCGTGTCAGGCGTTTCCCGGCCGGCGCAGCGCTTCGACTATCAGGCCACGGAGCGGGCGCGGGAATACATGCACAGCGCCCTGGACCAGAGCATCACCCTCGACGAACTGGCCACCCACAGCGGTCGCGACCGCTGGAGCCTGTCGCGGGACTTCCGCCTGCTGTTCGGCACCAGCCCTTACCGCTATCTGACCATGCGCCGCCTGGACCTGGTCCGGGCACTGTTGCTGCAAGGCCAGTCGCTGGTCAGCGCGGCGCTGCTGGCCGGCTTTACCGACCAGAGCCACATGACCCGGCAATTCAGCAAGACCTACGGCCTGCCGCCGGCGCGCTGGCTGAAAATGCACGGCCGCTGAACGCCGCCCGGCACGCACAATCGTACAAGAACCGCAGCACCGCGCTGATTACCGTAGAGGCCCGATCCCCTCTTTACGGAGCCGCAGCATGAACCCAGCCAGCACCACGCCCATCACTTACCAGAGCCTGAATTTCGCCTACAAACTCAGCCTGTTCGACGACCACTGGCAAGCCCGCGTCATCGCCGAAATGAACGACTACCAGTTCAAACTGGTGAAGCTGCAAGGGGACTTCATCTGGCACGACCACCCGCACACCGACGAGACCTTTATCGTCCTCGAAGGCCAACTGCGCATCGACTTCGCCGACGGCCAGGTGACCATCAACCAGGGCGAGATGTTTGTCGTGCCCAAGGGCATGAAGCACAAGCCGTACGCCGAACAGGAGGTCAAGTTGCTGCTGATCGAACCCAAGGGCGTGCGCAACACCGGTGAAGAAGGCGGCGAACGCACGGCCGCCAATGATGTGTGGATCTGAGTTCGCAACAGACTCACGTTGCCCTGTAGCCGCTGCCGAACCCGCGAGGCTGCGTTCGAGGACGCAGTCCTCGCCATACCTGCGCATGTGGTTTACCTGGATGAATGCGGCGCCTGGTTTTGCGACCGCTTCGCGGTCGATGGCAGCCTCGCGGGCTCGGCAGCGGCTACAGGGTTGGGGTTCAAAGGGGGGGACTCACCCCTCGGCGCACTGCGCCAGCAGCCAGTCGCGAAACAGCAGCGCGCTGGCCGACAAGCGCCGCTGGCGCACATGCACCAGGTAATCGGCCTGGCCGGTGTGGAAGGCCAGGTCGCTGACGCGCTGCAACTCGCCCTTGTCGATCAGCTCGCGAGCCATGAAGTCCCAGCCCAGCCCGACCCCCATGCCCTGGATCACCGCGTTGAACAGCAAGGTCAACTGGTTGAACACCAGGGCATTGGCCGGCGGGTTGTAGTCCAGGCCGAAGTGGCGGAACCAGTCGCTCCAGTCAATGCAGTTCCACTCCGAGGCATCGAGCTGGATCAGCGTCAGCCCGGGCAATTGCGCCAGACCAATACCGGGCTCGAAGCGCAGCTGCCGGCTGGCGATCGGGTAGACGATCTCGGCGAACAGCGGCGCTGCACTCAACGACGACCACTGCCCCGCGCCATAGAGAATGCCGAAGTCATGCTCGGCCACGCTGGACTCGTCCATGCCGTTGTTGGCATGGATGCTCACGGTGATGTTCGGGTGTTCCTTGTTGAACGCCAGCAAGCGCGGAAACAACCAGTACTGGGCCACCGCATGGGTGCATTGCACTGTGACGGTGTTGCCGTCGCGCCCGGCGCGCAGGCGGGTGACGCTGCGCAACAGCGACTCCAGCTGGGTGCTGACCTCGGCGAACAGGCTGGCGCCGCTGGTGGTCAGCTTCACCCCTCGGGCCTGACGCTCGAACAGCTCGGTTTTCAGCGACAGCTCCAGGGCGCGGATCTGTTTGCTCACCGCGCTCTGGGTCAGGCACAACTCAGTGGCGGCGCGGGTAAAGCTGGCGTTGCGTGCCACTGCCTCGAAGGTCACCAGGGTTTCCAGTGGCGGCAGGTTTCTCGCAAAACGGCTCATAAGACATTCCACAGTGGAATAGGTGGGTGCCTATATATCCTTTGTCCGGCCAGCCGGCAATCGTTAGCCTGCGGGTTCTTATTGATGAATTCCGGAGTCGTCGGTGAAACGCGGAATAGCTTGTGCCGTCATGGCAGGTGCGGTGTGGGGTCTGGTGGTGCTGATCCCCAGCCTGCTGCCGGAGTTCAGCCCGTTGCTGATCAGTTGTGCGCGCTTCGTGCTCTATGGTGCATTCTCCCTGCTCCTGGCTCTGCCCAAGGCCCGCAGCCTGTGGCGACGCCTGAGCTGGGCCGACGGCCTGCTCCTGCTCAAGCTGGCGCTGACCGGCAACCTGATCTATTTCATGCTCCTGGCCAGCGCCATCCAGCAGGCCGGCGTGGCCACCACTGCGCTGATCATCGGTGTGCTGCCGGTGACCATCACCCTGGCCGGGCGTGGCGATCAGGACGCCCTGCCGCTGGCCCGCCTGCGCTGGCCGCTGCTGCTGATCGGCGTCGGTATCGCCTGTATCAACCTGCACACATTGCTGCTCGACGGCGCTGGCGGGCAGGTCCCGAGTCAGCGGCTACTGGGCATCGTCTGCGCCTTTGGCGCGCTGGTGTGCTGGACCTGGTTCGCCACCGACAATGCCCGCTACCTGAAGACCAGCCGCTTCGACAGCGGCGAATGGTCGAGCCTGTGGGGCATCGTCACCGGCGTCTTGGGCGCGCTGATCTGGCTCGGGGCCGACGCCTTGCAGTTGCCAGCGATGCAGATCGAAGTCAGCGAACAACGCTGGCAACAGTTCTGGCTCGCCAGCCTGGCCTGCGCGGTACTCGGTTCGTGGTTCGGCAACCGCATGTGGAATGCCTCGTCACGCCGCCTGCCACTGACCCTGAGCGGTCAATTGATCGTGTTCGAGACGGTGTTTTCCCTGCTCTACGGCTTCCTCTACCTGCAACGCCTGCCCGGTCTGCTGGAAAGCGTCGCCAGCGGCTTGCTGCTGCTCGGGGTGATCTGGGCGGTGCGCCGCCATCTGCCGCAAAGCGTCCACTGAGTTCAACCGCGCTCGGGTGCCGCCGTCAAGCCTTGGGCCGGCGGCACCCGCAAACGCAGGGCCAACAGCGCCCCCAGCAGGGCGAGCAAGGCGCTGGCGCCTACCGCCTGCTCGATGCCGACCGCCTGTGAGCCGCCCAGCCCGGCATTGGCCAGGGACACCAGCAGCGCCAGCCCCAGCGCGCCGCCGATCTGCTGGCTGGTGGAAGCAATGCCCGCCGCCACGCCCTGCTCGCCCGGCGCGATGCCCTGCCCGGCCGAAACCCACATGGCGGTCCAGGTCATGCCCTGGCCGATGCTCAGCACCACGATGCCCGGCATCAGTCTCCAGAACCCTGCCCCGTCGGGCAGCGCCACATACACCCCGCCAATGCCCAGTGCACCCAGGAGCAAGCCGCTGACCAGGGTCGCCCGCAGCCCGAAGCGCAGCAACGAACGTTCGGCCAGCCAGATGCCCACGGTGCACAGCAGCGTCGCCGGCAAAAACGCCACGCCGCTTTGCAGCACGCTGTAGCCATAGACCTGCTGGAAATACAGGGCGAGGAAGTAGTACTGCACGCCGAAGCTGCTCATGAACAAGGCCGTAAGGAACATCGCCAGGCGCAGCTCGCGATGGGCCAGCAGGCGCAGCGGCATCAGCGGGTCGTGGCCACGCTGCTCGATCCACACGAACACCCCGAGCAGCAACAGCGCCAGCGCCCCGCAGCCCAGGGTCGCCGGTGCGCTCCAGCCCCATTCCGGGCCCTGGACGATGGCGAACACCAACAGCGTGCCGCCCACCGTCACGGTCAAGGCGCCGCTGAGGTCGAAACGCCGGCCACGCTCGCGCTGGCCATCGGCCGGAATCCAGCGCCGGGCCAGCAAGGCACAAGCGCCAGCCAGCGGAACGTTGACCAGAAACACCGCCTCCCAGCCCCACCATTGGGTCAGCACGCCACCGAGCAACGCGCCCAGGGCCAGGCCCGCCGCCGAGGCCGCGCTCCACACTGCGAACGCCCGGTTGCGCGCCGGCCCTTCGGGGTAATGGCTGTTGATCAGCGCCAGCGTCGCCGGGAACAGCATGGCCCCGCCGACACCCTGCACCGCCCGCGCCAGCACCAGCAGCAGTGCGCTGCCGCCCAGGCCGCCAGCCAGCGAAGCCAGGGCGTACAGACTTTGCCCGACGATATAGAAACGCCGCTTGCCCAGCAGGTCGGCCGCCCGACCGCCCAGCAGCAGGAAGCCACCGAAGGCCACGCTGTAGGCACTGACCACCCATTGCAGCTGTTGCGCGGAAAACCCCAGATGGCTGCCGATCTCCGGCAAGGCGACGAAGACGATGGTCGCGTCCAGGGCGATGATCAGCTGCGCACTGGCCAGCAGGAGCAGCATCCAGCCTGACGGCCTGGCTGAAGAGGTGGCGGGCATCACGTCGAGTCCTTGTGTGGAAAATAAAGGGGGATGAATCAAGGACCCTCAGTTTCTTTGATGCCGATTAGATGATAAATACCGTCATTGCTCTTTCAGTGATGACTTTAATCATGGATCTGAACGCCGTTCGTTTGCTGGTCCGGGTCGCCGAGACCCGCAGCTTTACCCGCGCCGCCGGCGATCTGCGGCTGACCCAGTCCGGCCTGTCACGGGCCATTTCGCGCCTGGAGCAGCAACTGGGCGTACGCCTGCTGCAACGCAACACCCGCAGCGTCAGCCTGACCCCGGACGGCCAGCTGCTGGTGGAGCGCGCCACGCCGCTGCTGGCCGAACTGGCGCAGACCGAAAGCCTGCTGCTGGACCGCCGCGACTCGCCCACCGGGCTGCTGAAAATCAGCACGCCGTCGCTGTTCGGACGCAAGGTGGTGATGCCGTTGATCGGTCGCCTGACCGAGCAATACCCGGACCTGAGCATCGAGGCGGTGATGACCGATCGCCTGGTGGACATCGTCGACGAAGGCTTCGACGCCATCCTGCGCACCGGCGAGATCCAGGACCAGCGCCTGATCGCCCGGCCGCTGGCGCCGCTGCGTTGGGTCACGGTGGCATCCCCGGCCTACCTGGCGCACCATGGCACGCCGCAGACGGTGGAAGAGCTGCAACAGCACAACTGCCTGACCGTGCGCAATTTGCGCAGCGGGCGCCTGGTGGACTGGCAGTTCATGCGCGACGGCAAGGTGCGCGATGTCAGCGTGCCCAGCCGGCTGATCTTCGATATCGGCGACGCGCTGGTGGACGGTGTGCTGGGGGGCTTCGGCATCGCCCAGTTGATGAACTTCGCCGTCGAGGACGCCCTCGCCGACGGCCGCCTGGTGCCGATCCTGCAGACCTTCTCCGGACGCAGCCGGGCGCTGTCGCTGGTCTACCCGCCGTCGCGCCAGTACTCGCCGAAACTCAAGGTCTTCGCCGACGCCCTGAACACCGTCAGCTGGTGACCGTAGCCGCTGCCGAGCCCGCGAGGCTGCGATCGGCAGCGCAGCGGCCGTAAAACGGGCAAAACCGTATGCGCAGGATTGGCGAGGACTGCGTCCTCGTGCGCAGCCTCGCGGGCTCGGCAGCGGCTACAGGAGAGTTCAGCGGTATATTGCCGCTCACACCGCCAGGGTCTTGCCGTCCAGCGAGTCGCCAATCGTCAGGAAATGCCCGCCCGCCACATGGTGCAGGGTGCGCAAGGCATCGTGCCCGGTGAAATGCCAGCGGCCGTCGCTGAACACTCGCTCATCGGCCTGGGCGGCGATGACCTCGCCGAGGAACAGGTCGTAGCGTTCATGGTTGTGCGGCTCCGGCAGCAACCGGCATTCGAGCCAGGCCACGCAGCCATCGAGCAGCGGCGCGTCGATCAGCTCGCCGGCGAAGGTCGGCAGGCCATAGCGCTCGAACTTGTCGCGGCCCTGGTCGCGGTTCAGCTCCTGGCCGGAAGTGGAACCCACGGTCTGCGCGATATCGACCTGGGCGGCGCACGGCACGTTGAGCACGAAAGTGCCGGAGGCTTCCAGCAGTTGCCGGGTCCAGGTGGATTTGTCGAGCACCACGGCGACTTTCGGCGGCTCGAAATCCAGCGGCATGGCCCAGGCCGCGGCCATGATGTTGCGCTGGCCGCCATGGGTGGCGCTGACCAGCACGGTCGGCCCGTGGTTGAGCAGACGGTAGGCCTTGGCCAGCGGAACCGGACGACGATGGGATGGGCTCATGGGTAAGGCTCCAGGAGAAAAACGTCGATTGTAGCGACATCCCGGTTCGGCACAGCAGTCGGGATTGGGCCATTTCCCTGGACAATCCATCCAGATTGACCGGGCTTATTCCTGACTCGCGGCTGCTTAGACTGGGCCTTCACCTCACAGGCTGAAGGAGTTTTTCCATGGCAGACCATTCTTTGAAAAACAAAGTGGCGTTGATCGCCGGTGGCGCGAAGAACCTGGGCGGCCTGATCGCCCGGGATCTGGCCGCCCATGGCGCGAAGGCCATCGCCGTGCATTACAACAGCGCCACCAGCAAGGCCGACGCCGACCGGACCGTGGCCGCGATCAAGAACCTGGGCGTCGATGCCCAAGCCTGGCAGGCCGACCTGACCACCGCCGCGGCCGTGGAGCAACTCTTCAGCGACGCCAAGGCGCGTTTCGGCAAGATCGACATCGCCATCAACACCGTGGGCAAGGTCCTGAAAAAACCCATAGTCGAGATCAGCGAAGCCGAGTACGACGACATGTTCGCGGTCAACTCCAAGAGCGCGTTCTTCTTTATCAAGGAAGCCGGCAAGCACCTGGAGGACCACGGCAAGCTGGTGTCGCTGGTGACCTCGCTGCTCGGCGCCTACACGCCCTTCTATGCCGCCTACAGCGGGGCCAAGGCTCCGGTGGAACACTTTACCCGCGCCGCCTCCAAGGAGTTCGGTGCCCGCGGTATCTCGGTGACCTCCGTGGGCCCTGGGCCGATGGACACGCCATTTTTCTACCCGGCCGAGGGCGCGGACGCCGTGGCTTACCACAAGACCGCCGCGGCGCTGTCCGGCTTCAGCAAGACCGGCCTGACCGACATCGAGGACGTGGTGCCCTTCATCCGTCATCTGGTCACCGACGGCTGGTGGATCACCGGCCAGACCCTGCTGATCAACGGCGGCCACGCCACCAAGTGAGGCCCGGCCTTCTGATCGACGGTTGTCATCGACCCGAGTAATCCGCCAAGGGGCGAGGTAGATTGGCGTTTGCGAAAGGCTTGCGTAGGAGCGAGGCTTGTCCGCGATCAGGGGCTGTCTGACACAACGCTATCGCGGGCAAGCCTCGCTCCTACAGAAAATACGCACCACACGCCTCGGAACAACGCCCCATTCATGGATAAGCTCGAGCAGTACCGTGTATTCATCCAGGTGGCTGACATGGGCAGTTTCATCAAGGCCGCGCACGCCCTTGAACTGCCCCGGGCTACCGTCTCGGCAGCGGTACAGCAACTGGAAACCGCCCTCGCCACGCGCCTGTTGCACCGCACCACGCGCCAGGTTCAGCTGACCGCCGACGGCGCGGTCCTGCTGGAGCGCGCGCGTCTGTTGCTGAGCGATGCGGTGGAACTCGAGCAGCTGTTTCACACCCGTCAACTGGACGTCTGTGGCCGGCTCAATGTCGACGTGCCCAGCCGGATTGCCCGGCGCTTCATCGCCCCCGCCCTGCCCGAGCTTTTCGCCCGCTACCCCAGCCTGAAGCTGGCGCTGGGCTCCACCGACCGTTCCATCGATCTGGTGCAGGAAGGCGTGGATTGCGCGATCCGCGTCGGCACCCTGCGCGACAGCAGCCTGATTGTCCGGCGCCTGGGCCACCTGGCCCTGATCAATTGCGCCAGCCCCGCCTACCTGGCCCGGCACGGCCAGCCACAAACGCCGGGCGACCTGGCCGACGGTCACTGGATGGTCGGCTACGGCTCCCCCAGCACGGGCCGCGAACAGCCCTGGGAATACCTGGCCGAAGGTCACGAGCTGGAACTGAATTTGCCCAGCCGGGTGATCGTCAACAACGCCGAAAACTACATCGCCTGCTGCAGAGCCGGGCTGGGCCTGATCCAGATCCCGCGCTTCGACGTGCAGTACCTGCTCGACCGGGGCGAACTGGTGGAAGTCCTGCCCGGTTTTCGCCCCGCGTCCATGGCGATTTCCGCGCTCTATCCCAATCGCAATCATCGCTCGCGCCGGCTGAACGCCTTTATCGAATGGTTCGAAACCCTGATCGCGCCCCATCTCGAAAACGACCGGCAGGACTGACAGCGGCCCCACCCAGGCTGCTGGCTGCAGCCAGCCAGCCCATCAGCCGGACAACTGATGGGCGAACTGGCCGACGGCGCTTACCACCTTCTGCGCGCCGTCCTGGATCTCGACGATCACCGTGCCGGCTTCGGCGGCCAGGCCCAGGCCCTGCTCGGCCTGGGTCTTGCCGTCGGCCATCAGCACCACCGCGTCGCGGGCCATGTCCTGGTTGCGCCGGACCACGCCGACGATCTCGTCGGTGGCCTTGCTGGTGCGCGAGGCCAGTTGCCGGACCTCGTCCGCCACCACCGCGAAGCCGCGCCCCTGATCACCCGCGCGGGCCGCTTCGATGGCCGCGTTGAGCGCCAACAGGTTGGTCTGTTCAGCAATGTCGCTGATGGTCTTGACGATGCTGCCGATCACCCGCGACTGCTCGTTCAGCGCCTCGATGCTGTCGCTGGCCTGCTGCATGTGGGTCGCCAGGTCGCGCATCACCTGCACCGCTTCGGTCACCACCGAAGAGCCGCGCTGGGCGCTGCTGTCGGTCTGCTGCGAGATGGTGTAGGCGATCTCCGCGGCGTCGGCGACGGTCTGCTCCTGCTTGACCTGCTCGGTGATCACCGTGGCGAATTTCACCACCTTGTAGAGTTTGCCGTTGGCATCGACCACCGGGTTGTACGAGGCATCGAGCCAGACCACGCGGCCGAGACTGTCGATGCGCTTGAAGCGGTCGGCGACGTACTCGCCGGCATTCAGCCGCTCCCAGAACACCTTGTAGGCCGGACTGTTGTACTCCTGCGGCTCGCAGAACAGGCTGTGGTTCTGGCCCAGGATCTGCTCGAGGCTGTAGCCCATGCAGCTCAGGAACCGCTCGTTGGCGGTCAGTACCCGGCCCTTGAGGTCGAACTCGATCACCGCGGTCGAACGCAGCAGGGCCGCGATCAGGTTGTCGTGCTCGCAGGCGGTTTCCACGGTTTCGGTCAGGTCATTGGCGATCAGGGAAAAGGACCTGAGTTGCCGCTCGGAGTTGAAGATCGGCTGCAGGATCACCCTCAGCCAGGCGTCATGACCATCGCCACGACGCAGGCGCAGGGTGTCGTCGAAAGGCTCGCTGCAGGCCAGCGCCGTCATGAAACGCGAGTGCGCCTCTTCGGGCCGGGCATCGTCCGGCAGCAGATTGTCGATGGGCCAGCCCAGCAGTGCCTCGGGGGAATAATGCATGCCCTGGGTGAAATTGCGGTTCGCCACCAGGATCCGGCGCTGCGGATCGAGATCGACACTGAGCTGGGTGCGCTCGAAACCTTCCTTGACCTGCTCGAGCGCACGAAACTCCTCACCCAACGCGAGGAGCTTCTGATTCAAACGTTTATTGAACATGGATACACCGATAGCCTGTGATTGGAGACTGCAGCAGCCTCACCATCGGCGTTGGAAACGCGTTCTTGACGCGCTCAAGGCTCTTTAGGATTTATCTTCCATAGAGACAGGAAACTTCCTAACCACCCGCGCAGGGCGCGCTGGCGTTGGAGCAGGTCGTGGCCGTCGAGCTGGCGGCCACTCGATACCCGACGTCATGGCCTGGAAAAGGCCTGACGCCGGGTCCGGGACAGGACTCAGTTGGACAATTGGCTGGCGAACTGGCCGACGGCGTTCACCACCTTCTGCGCACCGTCCTGGATCTCGACGATCACCGTGCCGGCTTCGGCGGCCAGGGCCAGGCCCTGCTCGGCCTGGGCCTTGCCATCGGTCATCAGCGCCACGGCCTCGCGCGCCATGTCCTGGTTCTGCCGTACCACGCCGACGATTTCGTCGGTGGCCTTGCTGGTGCGCGAAGCCAGTTGCCGGACTTCGTCGGCCACCACGGCAAAGCCGCGTCCCTGTTCACCGGCCCGCGCCGCTTCGATGGCCGCGTTGAGCGCCAACAGGTTGGTCTGTTCGGCAATGCCGCTGATGGTCTTGACGATGGTGCCGATCACCAGCGACTGCTCGTTCAGCGCCTCGATGCCTTCACCGGCCTGCTGCATGTGCTTGGCCAGGTCGCGCATCACGTTCACCGCCTCGGTCACCACGGTGGTGCCGCGCTGGGCGCTGTTGTCGGTTTGCAAGGAGGTGCTGTAGGCAATGTTCGCCGCCTCGGCGACTGCCTGCTCCTGGTTCACCTGGTCGGTGATCACGGTGGCGAACTTCACCACCTTGTACAGCCGGTTGTTGGCATCGACCACCGGGTTGTAGGAAGCCTCAAGCCAGACCACGCGGCCGTAGCTGTCGATGCGCTTGAACCGCCCGGCGACGAACTCGCCGGCGTTCAGGCGCTTCCAGAATGCCTGGTACTCCGCGCTGTTGTATTCCTCAGGCTCGCAGAAGGTACGGTGATGCTTGCCCTGGATTTGCGCCAGGCTGTAGCCCATGCCGTGGAGGAAACGCTCGTTGGCCGTCAGCACGTTGCCATTGAGGTCGAACTCGATCACCGCCGTGGAGCGGACCAGCGCGCCGATCAGGTTCTCGTGCTCGCGAGAGGCTTCGATGGTGCGGGTCAGGTCGCTGGAGTAGATCGAGAACTGTTTGATCCGCCCCTGGGAATCGCGAACCGGCTGGGAGATCGAGCGCAACCAGGCTTCCTGGCCGTTGCCGCGCAGCAGGCGTACCGCGCCGGCAAAATGCTCGCCACGGGTCAGCGTCGCCTTGAAACGGTGGTGGAACTCATCGGTCTTGACGTGGGCCGGCACAATGTCCTCGATGTGACGACCGACCAGTTCGCTGCCCCTGTAGAGCATTTCCTGGTTGAAGTTGTCGTTGACCGACAAAATGCGCCCATCGGGATCGAGAACCAGCACCAGCATTTCGCTGTCGAGACTGTCCTTCACTTGCTGGAGGCTCGAGAGTTCTTCGCGTAGAGCCAACAGCTCTTGCTTCAAGCTTTTGTTGAACATGGGATGCACCGATGGGCTGTAATAGTGGGCAGCATTGTCTCTAGCCATCGGCGCTTGAGTATTTTTCTGAAGAGCCCATAAGACATATCCGACCAAAAAACTTTGAAACGCCTCGGGCCCCGGCCCTGCGGGGCTACAACCCATGCTCCGGAGCCCGGAAGAGGGGCTATAGTCGTGCTCTGGAAAATCAACGGCAATCGACGGAGTGCAATCTATGGAGGCTTCACGCAAGGCCCTGTTCGACCAGGTGGCGACGCGTCTGGGACACGCTTTCGACGGTGAAATGCGCATCGGCGGCAACTATGTGCCCGCGGTGCAGAACGGCGACGAGGTGTACGTCAGCGGGCAGATCCCACGCATCGACAACACCGTGAAGGTGGTCGGGCGGGTCGGTGGCGATGTTTCGCTGGAAGACGGCCGGTATGCCGCACGTATTTGCACCATGCGCGCCCTGGCGATCCTCGCCCAGTTGCTGGGCGATCTGCAGCGGGTGAAAAAAGTCCTGCGGCTCAACGTCTATGTGCAAAGCGCCGCCGACTTCACCCAGCAGAGCGAAGTCGCCGACGCGGCCTCCGAAGTGCTCTATTCGATCTTTGCCGAGGCCGGGGTGCACACCCGCACGTCCCTCGGGGTCTATCAGCTGCCGAAGAATGCCGCGGTGGAAATCGACATGATCGTAGCCCTCGAACCGCTTCCCGCGCCCCATGAGGACGTTGAGGATTAGGGCCCCTAGCTGCCATTGGTGCGGCACTGGCCCATCACCTGATACTCAACGGTCTTGAGCTGTCCGGCCGAATCCTCATAGGTCATGCGTGACGGCACCGGGTTGCAGGCCTTGGCCGGCGGCGTCACGTTGACCACCTTCTGGATGTCCAGGGGCATGCCGTAGCGATAGTTTTCCACCACCGGCGCCTCCTTGCCCTGCTTCGCCGCGTAGGCCGCCATGGCCTTCTCATTTGCCTGCATGGCGCGGTCGAAGGTGCGGTCGCCGCCGCCCTCGGCCATGGCCAGAGACGAAATGGAAAGTACCAGCGCGGCGATACTCAATTTAAATAACTTCATGACTGTTTCCTCGTTTTGGTTAGTTGCAACGAGGATAACCAGCGGACCCTGTCGGGAAGATCACGGATACATTACTTATATGTAATAAACCCAAGACCGCTTCTTGCCCTTGAGAAAACTCCATATAAAACAAGGCCCCCAACTAAAACCAAATACAACTTACAATTTTTATCCTTGCAGAATTGTAATAACCGGGTCACCTCCGCGTTATCTGTTGTTTGCAACTATCGACGCTGACTCCAGCCGTTAACCAGACGGTTCGCGAGTACAACTAACAAGAACGCCCCAGGCGACATAACAGCTGATAGCTGCCCATATCCAGGAGCAAACAACATGCGCATTCAAACCCGCTGGTCCCTGTCCGTGTTTTCCGCGGTACTGGGGCTGAGCCCGCTGGCCGTGAACGCGGCAGACGACCAGCCCGAAGGTTTTATCGAAGGCAGCAGCCTCAACGTGCTGGCCCGCAACTACTACTTCAATCGCGACGATCGCAAGGGCCAGTCCAGCCCCACCGGCAACGGCTATTCGGAGGCCTGGGCCCAGGGGCTGATCGGTAAGTTCGAATCCGGCTTTACCCAGGGCACCGTCGGTTTCGGCCTCGATGCCTTTGCCATGTATGGCCTCAAGCTCGACTCTGGCGCCGGCCGCAGTGGTGGTCGCGGGTCGTTCGGCATGCTGCCGGTGGACAGCGACAACCACCCGGCCGACAACTACAGCAAGGTCGGCGGCGCGGCGAAAATGCGCCTGCTCGACACCGTGATCAAGGTCGGCGACGTCTTCCCGAAAACCCCGGTGGTACATTACGGCGACTCGCGCCTGCTGCCGGAAAGCTTTCGCGGCGCCACCTTCGAGAACAC
Source organism: Pseudomonas sp. GW821-FHT09E12 (assembly GCF_059416085.1). Lineage (NCBI taxonomy): Bacteria > Pseudomonadati > Pseudomonadota > Gammaproteobacteria > Pseudomonadales > Pseudomonadaceae > Pseudomonas > Pseudomonas sp. GW821-FHT09E12. The sequence continues at coordinate 210,858 of NZ_JBWKOM010000012.1, forward strand.
CAGCATCGACGGCCTGAGCCTCCAGGGCGGGCGCCTGCACAGCATGAGCCAGCCCGACAGCAGTAGCCTGCGCGACGGTTTCGCCACCTTCTATGCCGGCGAGGTCGACTCGCCGTGGGTCGCCTACTTCGGCGGCGACTACAGCCTGAACAAGCACCTCAGCTTCAGCCTCTACAGCAGCCGCCTGAAGGACGCCTGGGACCAGTACTACTTCGGCACCGCGGCGACCTGGCCGATCTCCGACGAGCTCTCGCTGTTCGCCGGGTTCAACTATTACAAGGCGGTGGACGAGGGCAAGAAACTGCTCGGCGAGTTCGACAACGACATCTGGAGCGCCAAGATCGGCGCCACCTATGGCGCCCACACCCTGTCCCTGTCGCACCAGCGCAACAATGGCGACGACGACTTCGACTACCTGCGCCAGTCGGACTCGATCTTCCTCGACAACTCGATCCAGTACAGCGACTTCAACTCGCCGAAGGAACGTTCGTGGATGGTCCGCTACGACCTCGACATGCAGCCCCTGGGCATCCCCGGCCTGTCGTTCATGACCCGCTACGGCAAAGGCAGCGACGCCGACTACAGCAATGCCAACTCGGTGTACATGCGCCGCGGTGCGGACGGCAATCCGCTGACCGACCAGCGCCGCTGGGAACGCGATATCGAAGCCAAGTACGTGGTGCAGGGCGGCACGCTCAAGGACCTGTCGCTGCGCATCCGCCAGGCCACCGTGCGCTCCAGCAGCTTCGAATCCGACCTGGAGGAATTCCGCCTGATCGTCGAATACCCGCTGGCCATTCTCTGAGCCCTTGCGCCGGGCGGGTGAGAGGCCCGCCCGACGTTAAAACTTCTTCACAGACGCCTGTCTTTCAGAACTGTAATATCGCCCTCACCTTCTCGTCAGGTTGGCCTTCGTATACTTGCCCGCATGCCCGAGCCGACAGCGCTTCGCTGGCGGCCAGCCACTTGCGGGAGATCATGTCTTGAAGCCTGCCCACCTGACTCCGCCTGGCCAGCCCAGCGCGCTTCCCAGCGATAACAGCAGCGAACGCGCCAGGCATGCCCTGGAACAATTCTGGCTCGGCCAGCAACAGCACAACGGCGACAACAACCACAACGGCGCAACCGGCGCCGCCTCTCACAGAACCGCAGGGCCCCAGGCATGCACAGCCTCCCGCTGACGCCGGCCCACCCCGAGCACATTCATCTCTGAAGCGTTTTTTCGAATGCTCCTTTGGAAAGAGATGAATTTTTAGCGTCCCGCATGGGGCGCTTTTTTTTGCCCGCCACTTCCCTCCCCGTAGCCGCTGCCGAGCCCGCGAGGCTGCGATCGACCGCAAAGCGGGCGCAGCTCTTGGAGTCGCAGGAGGTCCTGCGGACCTTTCGCAGCCTGCGGCAGCGGCTACACATCGGCCTGTAGCCGCTGCCGAGCCCGCGAGGCTGCGATCGACCGCGAAGCGGGCGCAGCTCTTGAAATCGCAGAAGGTCCTGCGGACCTATCGCAGCCTTCGGCAGCGGCTACATCAAAACCAGATGGCGTCCCAGAGGGGATAGTCGCCAGGACGTTGAACGAGCCCTGCTCGCACCGGATTGAGAATGATGTAGCGGGCGATGGCCTTCAGGTCTTCTTCCTTGCGCAGGACACGATCGTGATAGCCCTTTTGCCAGAGACGGCCCTGACAGCCAAAGTGTTGATTGATCTGTAGGCTGCTTCTGGATTTGAAACGGCACATCACCTTTCCCAAAGATCTGTCTCGCAGTTCAAATAGCCAGTGAAGATGGTCAGGCATGACAACCCAAGCCAGTGAACGTACGTGATCGGCTTCGTCGACTTGCTTGAGCTGATCAACCACCAGGCGGCCAACACGAAAGTCGCGAAACAAGGGGCGCCGTTGCTGGGTCACGACGGTAATCGAATAGATACGGCCGGCTTCCGATACCCGTCCTTTGAGTAGGCGGTAGCCATTGGAGTGGACAAGCATTCCTTTGCTCTCCATACAGGTCATTTACCTCAACCTAGCTGCTCATGCTTTCGCATGCGGGAGCACTCTTTCAGCAGATGTTTCCAGATCCCTGTAGCCGCTGCCGAGCTCGCGAGGCTGCGATCGACTGCGAAGCAGGCGCCGCTTCTGAAATCGCAAGAGGTCCTGCGGACCTATCGCAGCCTGCGGCAGCGGCTACACATCGGCCTGTAGCTGCTGCCGAGCCCGCGAGGCTGCAATCGACCGCAAAGCGGGCGCAGCTCTTGGAGTCGCAGGAGGTCCTGCGACCAGCGTGGCCCGGACCTTTCGCAGCCTGCGGCAGCGGCTACAGGCGGGTGCTCTCGGGATAAACAAAACCCCGCCTGCGCATGACGCAGGCGGGGTTGGTTGACGCCGGTCGCGGGTCAGTCGTTTAGCAGGTCCTGCAGTTCCTGCTCTTCTTCCTTGCGGTGCGCCCAGTGGTACAGCGCCGGCAGCACCAGCAGGGTCAGGGCGGTGGAGGAGATGATGCCGCCGATGACCACGGTGGCCAGCGGCCGTTGCACTTCAGCACCGGTGCCGGTGGCCAGGGCCATGGGGATGAACCCCAGCGACGCCACCAGCGCGGTCATCAGCACCGGGCGCAGGCGGGTCAGTGCGCCTTCGTTGACCGCCGCGGCGAGCATCCGTCCTTCTTCGCGCAGGTTGCGGATAAAGGCGATCATCACCAGGCCGTTGAGCACCGCCACCCCCGACAGCGCGATGAAGCCCACCCCCGCCGAGATCGACAGCGGGATGTCGCGCAGCCACAGGGCCATGATCCCACCGGTCAGGGCGAAGGGAATCCCGGTGAACACCAGCAACCCATCCTTGAGGTTGTTGAACATCATGAACAGCAGGCCGAACACCAGCAGCAGCGCCACCGGCACTACGATCTCCAGGCGCTTGGAGGCTTCCTGCAACTGTTCGAACTGGCCGCCCCAGGTGATCCAGTAGCCGGTCGGGATCTGCACCTGATCGCCAATGGCCCGGGTCGCCTCTTCGACGAAGGAACCCATGTCGCGCCCACGCACGTTGGCGCTGACGATCACCAGGCGCTTGCCGTTCTCGCGGCTGACCTGCGCCGGGCCGAGCACCAGGTCGACGCTGGCGACTTCCGAGAGGGCGATGAAACCCAGTTGCCCGTTGACGCTGCCCGCGGCCGCCGCCACCGGAATCAGCAGGCGCGACAGCCCGTCGATGTCGGTGCGCAGGCTGTCGGACATGCGCACCAGCATGTCGAAGCGCCGGTCGCCCTCATACAAAATGCCCGCCTTGCGCCCACCCACGGCAATCGCCACGGCGTCCTGCACATCGCCGACGTTGAGGCCGAAACGCGCGGCCTTGTCGCGGTCGACATTCACCGTCAGCACCGGCAGGCCGGTGGTCTGCTGCACCTTCACTTCGGCGGCGCCGTCGATCTTCTGCAAGGTCTGCGAAATCTCTTCGGCGGTCTTGTTCAGCACCTCCATGTCATCGCCGAAGACCTTCACCGCGACATCGCTGCGCACCCCGGAAATCAGTTCGTTGAAGCGCAGCTGGATCGGTTGCGACAGTTCGTAGACGTTGCCCGGCAGGCTGTTGCTGACCCGTTCGATGTCGGCAATGATCGCCTCGCGCGACTTGCCCGGGTCCGGCCATTGCGCCTTGGGTTTGAGCATCAGGTAGGCATCGGAAATGTTCGGCGGCATCACGTCCGAAGCGATCTCGGCGGTGCCGGTACGGGCGAACACCCGCTCGATTTCCGGGATCTGCGCCAGCAGGGTTTTCTCCAGGGTCTTCTGCATTTCCACCGACTGAGTGAGGCTGGCGTCGGGCACGCGCATCGCCTGCTGGGCGAAGTCGCCTTCGCTGAGGCTGGGGATGAATTCACTGCCCATGCGACTGGCCACCAGGCCCGAGACCAGCACGCTGAGAACGGCCAGGGCAAAGGCCAGGGAACGGTGGCTCATCACCCAGCGCAGCACCGGCTCGTAGCCCCGGCGGGCGCCGCGCATGACGAAGTTTTCTTCCTCCTTGACCTTGCCGGTGACGAACAGCGCGATCGCCGCCGGGACGAACGTCACCGAGAGGATCATCGCCCCCAGAAGGGCTATCACCACGGTGAAGGCCATCGGGTGGAACATCTTCCCGGCCACCCCGGACAGGGCAAAGATCGGCAGGTACACCACCATGATGATCAGTTGCCCGTAGATCAGCGCCCGTCGCGCTTCCTTGGCCGCGGCGAAGACTTCGTGCAGGCGTTCGGAGCGAGTGAGCATGCGCCCGTGATGCTGCTGGGCATGGGCCAGGCGGCGGATGGCGTTCTCGACGATGACCACCGCGCCGTCGACGATGATGCCGAAGTCCAGCGCGCCGAGGCTCATCAGGTTGGCGCTGACCTTGTTGGTGAACATGCCAGTGAAAGTGAACAACATGGCCAGCGGGATCACCATGGCGGTGATCAGCGCGGCGCGGATATTGCCCAGGAACAGGAACAGAATGGCGATGACCAGCAGCGCGCCTTCGATGAGGTTTTTCTTCACCGTGGCCACGGCCTTGTCCACCAGGTTGGTGCGGTCGTACACAGTGACTGCGGTCACGCCCTTGGGCAGCGAGCGATTGATCTCGGCGAGTTTTTCCGCCACCACCCGGGACACCGTGCGGCTGTTTTCCCCCACCAGCATGAACACCGTGCCGAGCACCACTTCGCGGCCGTTCTCGGTGGCCGCGCCGGTGCGCAGCTCACGACCGATGTCCACGGTGGCCACGTTGCTGACGCGGATCGGCGTGCCGTCCACGGTGTTGATCACGATGTTGGCGATGTCCTCGATGGACTTCACCTGCCCCGGCGCGCGGATCAGCAACTGCTGGCCGTTGCGCTCGATATAGCCGGCACCGACGTTGGCGTTGTTGCGCTCCAGGGCGGTCATCAGGTCGCTCAGGGTCAGGTTGTAGGCCGCCAGGCGCCTGGGGTCCGGGGCGATCTGATAGAGCTTGGCGAAACCGCCGATGGTGTTGATCTCGGCCACCCCCGGCACGTTGCGCAGTTGCGGGGCGATGACCCAGTCCTGGATCACCCGCAGGTCGGTCGGCGTATAGGCCGTGCCGTCGTCCTTGAGCGCGCCGGGCTCGGCTTCCACCGTCCAGAAGAAGATCTCGCCGAGGCCGGTGGAGATCGGCCCCATGCTCGCCTCCACGCCTTCGGGCAGCTGTTCGCGGGCCACCTGCAGGCGCTCGTTGACCAGTTGCCGGGCGAAGTACAGGTCGGTGCCTTCCTTGAAGATCACCGTCACCTGGGACAGGCCCGAGCGCGAAGTCGAGCGGGTCTGCTCCAGGCCCGGCAGGCCGGCCATGGCCACTTCCACGGGGTAAGTGATGCGCTGCTCGGTTTCCAGCGGCGAGTAGCCGGGCATGCTGGCGTTGACCTGGACCTGGACGTTGGTGATGTCCGGCACCGCGTCGATCGGCAGTTTCTGGTAGCTGCCGATACCCACGGCGGCCATCAGCAGCACCGCCAGCAGCACGATGATGCGCTGCTCGATGGCGAATTGAATGATGCGTTCAAACATGGGAAGTCACTCTCCAGGGAAACACTCGCGAATGAGGCGGATCAATGGCCGTGCTCGGCCGAGCCCTTGCCCAGTTCGGACTTGAGGATGAAGCTCCCGGTGGTCGCCACCTGGGCCCCGGCGCGCAAGCCTTCGCGGATCTCGACGAAGCCGCCTTCGCTGCCGCCCAGCACCACGGGGGTGGCCTGGAAACCGTCGGCGACGCGCACGAACACCGCAGGCTTGTCTTCCACGCTCTGGACCGCGCTCTGCGGCACGGTTACCCCGGCCTGGTAGGTGTCGGTCGCCACCTGCACCGAGACGAACAGCCCCGGCCGCCAGACATCGTCCGGGTTGGGTACGGTGACCCGCACCGTGGCGGTCCGGGTCTGCTCGCCCAGCAGGCTGCCGACATAGGCCACCGTGCCCTGCACCTGGGTGCCCAGCTCGGTGGACTGCACCCGGACCGGCTTGCCCACCCGGACCTTGTTCAAGTCCTTGGGAAACACGCCGAAGGTGACCCAGACCCGGGACAGGTCGGACAGGGTGAAGGCGGCGCTGGTCTCGCCCACCACCTCGCCGACGCTCAGGTGTTTTTCCACCACCACGCCGTCGAACGGCGCACGCATCTCATAGCGGTTGCCGCCCGCCAGCACCGAGCTGCCACTCAGGGCGTTCATCTTTTGCCGGGCATTGTTCAGGGCGATTTCGGCTTCCTGCAGGGTCTGGCGCGCCAGCAGGTAATCCTGCTCGGCGGAGATCTGGTCGACCCACAACTGGCGCTCGCGCTGGAAGGTGGTGCGCGCCAGCTCGACCCGGCGCTCGGCGGCGGCCAGTTCGCTGCGCTGGTCGGAGATCTGCTGGCTGGCGATCACCGCCAGCAGCTCGCCCTTCTTCACCGTCTGGCCGAGATTGACCGCCACCGACTCCACCACCCCGGCCGCGCGCGGCACGATGTGCGAGGTGCGGTCCTCGTCGAAGCGGATCTCCCCCGGCAGCGTCAGCAAGCTGCTGAGATCCCGCGGTGCGGCCTCGGCCAGCTGGATGTCGGCGGCCTTGATCTGCTCGGCGCTGAGTTCGACCTTGCCCTCTTCCTCGGCATGCCCCTCAGCTTCCGCTTGCCCCTCTTCGCCTTCCTGATGCGCCTCGCCGTCCTTGTGCGTGTCCGCCTTGACCGCAGGTTTCGCCTGCGCGGCCACCGGCGCCGCCTGGAACAGCTCCTGCCACATCAACCCGGCCACGCCGAGCGCGATCGCCACGGCCAACGCCAAGGCTGTGCTTCGTTTCTTGTCCATGCATGCTCCTGAAAAAATCGACTCGACGCGCCAACCGGCAACAGCGACGCGTCATGAGGTCTGTGGAAAAAAGAAATCGCCGAGCGCCCGATGCAGATCATGCAGGCACCAATGGGACGCGCCCTCCTCGACCCGGCTCGGCAGCGGGACGCTGCAATCGGTGACCAGCAGCGCGCCCAGGCACAACAGGACGAACAATGCGGTTCTCACAGCGTGCGATCGGGGCCGGCGAGATCGCCGTAGATGCGCTCGATGCGCACCCAGGCGTCGGTGGACTGGGCCACGGCGGCGATGTACTGGGTGCGGGCGCTGATCAGCGTGCGCTGGGCGTCGAGCACCTCGATGAAGTTGAACTTGCCCATCTCGAAGCCACGGGTCGCAGTGTCCACGGCGTTTTGCGCGGCCGGCAGGATCACCTGGTTGAACGACTGCACTTCGTTGCTGGCGGTGCTCCACTGATCCAGGGCCTGACGGGTTTCAGTGCGCAGGCGCAGCTCCGCGGCGTTGCGTAGATCCCGGGCCTGATCGGCGCGCCGCGCCGCCGACAGCACGTTGCCCTGGTTGCGGTTGAACAGCGGAATCGGCATCGACACCCCGACCAGATTGACCCGCTCGCGCACGCTGGCGTCGTACTGGCTGCCCACGCTGATATCGAGGTCGGGAATACGCTGGGCCTTTTCCAGCCCCAGGGACGCTTCGCGCTGCACCACCTGCATTTCGGCCAGGCGCAGTTCGGTGGTCTGTTGCAGGCGCGCCAGCAATTGCGCCGAAGGCGGCAGCGACGGCAGCCCGCTGGCCGGCTCCGCGACGGCGCTGAAGTCGGTGGTGGCGGCCCCGGTAACAGTCGCCAGCTGGCGATAGGCATTGGCCCGATCCATCTCGGCGCGGCTCAGTTCCAGGCGCACTTCCGAGAGCTGGACCTGGGCGCGGGTGGCCTCCACGGGCGAGGCCTTGCCAGCGCTGACCCGGCCCTTGGCCACCGTCAGCCCGCGCTCGGCCAGGGCCAGGGAGCGGCCGGCCAGCTCGCTGCGCTCCTGGGCACGCAAGGCGCCGTAAAAGGCCGCGATCACATCGGCGCGCAGCTGGTTGCGCTGGCGTTCCAGCTCCAGCGCCGCAGCGTCCTGGGCACGGCTGGCGACATCGATGCGCGCGCCGCGCTTGCCGCCCAGTTCCAGGGTCTGGCTGAGCTTGACGGTGGTGGTGCGCGAGCTGCGGCGGGTGTCTTCGGCGTCCCAGGACAACACCGGATTGGGGATCAACCCGGCCTGCTGGCGGCCACCCTGAGCGATGTCGATTTCCCAGCGCGCCGCCGCCAGTTCGGGGTTGTTGGCAAAGGCACTGGCCAGGGCGTTGTCGAGGCTCAGCACCCGGCTCTCGGCCGCCGCGGCGTCCTGCTGCGCGGCACTGGCCAACAACAGGACGCCGGACAATGCCCCGACTATCCAGGCAAGTTTTTTAATGGAGGTTGGCATAACGCGTTCTGGCCCCTTACCGGTACAGAGTGACGGCGGAGGCTCTGCGGTGCGAGGAAGTTGAACCGGCACGACGCATCCACACTCCACCCATAAAACAACTAACAGGTGAGTATTTAGTGCCGGCCAAATGTAGCCTTCGGTACTTATCGACAGGGTGGCGCAAAGATTACAAATCCGTTAGCAAACGCTCTGCCACGGGCTTATGCATTAACATCCCGGCCATCGACCCGAGAGCAAGCTCAATAAATCCACAACTTGAAATATAGAGAAACAACTTCTCCCCGCACGACACTTCGAAGCTTTTAAATTCAGAGCCTTTAAATTAATAACCTTGAAATCCGCAACTTTGAAAGTTGAATCATCCAGCCCGTTACTTCCAACGAAGTTATTGGACTGCCCCACTGCATTAAACACCGAGGCTAATTCAGCATGCGCATTCTGGTGATCGAGGATGAACCGAAAACCGCCGACTACTTGCATCAGGGATTGAGCGAAAGCGGCTACGTCGTCGATTGCGCCAATAACGGCGCCGACGGCCTGCACCTGACCCGCCAGCACGCCTACGACCTGGTGATTCTCGACGTCAATCTGCCGGAGCTGGACGGTTGGGGGGTGCTGCAGCGCATTCGCCAGAACAGCAATACGCGGATCATGATGCTCACCGCTCAGGGGCGGCTGGTGGACCGGATCAAGGGCCTGGACCTGGGCGCCGACGATTACCTGGTCAAGCCGTTCGAATTCCCCGAGCTGCTGGCGCGGGTGCGCAGCCTGCTGCGGCGCAGCGAGCAGTCGCCGACCCCCGACGTGCTGCGGGTGGCCGACCTGGAGCTGGACCAGGGCCGCCACCGGGCGTTTCGCGGCAAACAGCGCATCGACCTGACCACCAAGGAGTTCGCCCTGCTGCACCTGCTGATGCGCCAGAGCGGCGTGGTGCTGTCGCGGACCCAGATCATCTCGTTCGTGTGGGACATGAACTTCGATTGCGACACCAATGTGGTGGAAGTCTCGATCCGCCGCCTGCGGGCCAAGATCGACGACCCGTTCGAAAGCAAACTGATCCACACCCTGCGCGGCGTCGGCTACGTGCTCGAAGAGCGCGACTGAAACCCTGTAGCCGCTGCCGAAGGCTGCGATAGATCCGAAGGACCTCCAGCGCGCCCAAGAGCGGCGCCCGCTTCGCGGTCGATCGCAGCCTCGCGGGCTCGGCAGCGGCTACAGGGGGCAACCCGATAGTTCAGTGCCGCGATCGGTGTAGCCGCTGCCGCAGGCTGCGATAGGTCCGAAGGACCTCCAGCGCGCCCAAGAGCGGCGCCCGCTGCGCGGTCGATCGCAGCCTCGCGGGCTCGGCAGCGGCTACAGGTGATTAATGTACGTGCTCTTCGTGCCCCTGTTCGTGAAAGCCGGCCTGTTCGACCTGGACCGTCACATGGGAGATATCGAAGCGCTCGTGCATCAGTTCGGTGACCTCGGCGAGGATCTGCTGCTCGCTGCGCCGCCCCAGGTCGGCCACCAGATGCGTGCTCATCACGTTCTTGCCGCTGGTCAGGGCCCACAGGTGCAAGTCGTGCACCTCGGTCACCCCGTCGATGGCGCGGATGCCCTGCTCGACCTGATCGATATCGATGCCGTCCGGCACGCCTTGCAGCAACACGTTCATGCTCTCCCTGAGCAATGTCCAGGTGCGCGGCAGCACCCAGAAACCGATGGCCGCCGCCACCAGCGAATCGACCCAGCCCCAGCCGGTGTACATGATCACCAAGGCCGCGACGATCACGCCGATGGAGCCGAGCATGTCGCTCCACACCTCCAGGTAGGCGCCCTTGACGTTGAGGCTTTCGGCGCTCGCCGAGGCCAGCAGGCGCATGGAAATCAGGTTGACGACCAGCCCCAGCACCGCAATCACCAGCATGCCCGTGGACTGGATTTCCGCTGGCGCGGACAGGCGCTGCCAGGCCTCGAACAGGATGTAGAAGGCGACCACGAACAACAGGAGGGCGTTGAACGCCGCGGCGAGAATCTCGAAGCGCGCATAACCGAAGGTGCGCTTGCGATCGGCCGCGCGCTTGCCGACCTGGATCGCCACCAGGGAGATCGCCAGCGCCAGCGCATCGGTCATCATATGGGCGGCATCGGACAGCAGCGCCAGGCTGCCGGTGACAAAGGCGCCGATCACCTCGGCGATCATGAAACTGCCCGTCAGCCCCAGGGCCATCCATAACTTGCGTTCGTGTCCGGCCCGAACCTGTCCGTGACTGTGCCCTGCGCCCATGAAAGCCCCCACCTGTGGAAATCGTCGTGGCTGATGATAGCCGGCCCGGGCAGCTGGCCCCGACAAAATGACGCAATGGTCATGCTGCTGCCATCTGGCGGTTATGGGTGACGGCTTTCAGCGCCCCAGGCGCGCCATCACCGCGAGCATATCCGGGCGCCGGGCGGCCCATTCCTCGCGGGTGATGCCGAGCAGCACCACGTCGATGCGCTGGCCGTCCTTCTCGACGTTCTGCCGGCGCACGCCCTCGAGGGTGAAACCGAACTTCTGGTGCAGGCGGATCACCGCCTGGTTCAGCGCCAGCACCTCGCAGTTGAGCTTCGCAAGGCCGGCCGCGCCGAAGGCATGGTCGAGCAGCCAGAATTCCAGCTGGCTGCCCAGGCCCTTGCCCTGCAAGCCGCTGTCCAGGTAGAAGGCCCAGTCGGCGCTCTTGTGCAGGGCATTGATCGCGTTCAGCGACACCACGCCACAGGCGATTCCCTCTTGCAGCACCACGAACACCGACTGCCGCGGATTGCCCGCCAGCGAGTCGAGCCAGGCACGGTGCTCGGCCTCGGAAATCTCGTGGGAGGTGTACATGTACTTGCGCACGTCCGGCTGGTTGCGCAGCTCGCGCACGCGCGCCTGCACCTGTGCACAAGTCTCGAGTATCGGCACGACCTGCATGCGGGGCTCCTGGTCTGAAACGGATGCCGCACAGCCTAGGGGCAACGGTGCCCGGCGGCAATTCAAAAGATCCCGCTACCCGACGCGGGCTTGCGCCGGCGCAGCACATGCAGGCCCAGGCACACCAGGCTGGTGCCGAACGCTACGATCAATATGCCCTGCGGCGTCTCGCGCTCGCGGCGGCTGTCCAGGCACTCCATGGCGTTGGCGCATTGCGCGATGCACAGCTCCTGGCCATCGAGGGTGCAGCTCAGCACCGCATCGCGCAGGTGGGTGAAGCTCAGGGTGCGCCCCAGGATCTGGTCATGGCCGACGTTCAGATAGCTGATGCCACGAACCACCTTGAGCCGGGTGTATTCGCCACTCTCCGCGTCCTCTATCAGCATCCCGCCACGGTCGGCATACAGCACCTTGCCGCTGAGGGATTCGACGCTGGCACCGTCCAGCCCATAGTCGACAAGGTTGAAGATCCACAGATGAAGCAGGGTCATGAACAAGCCAATGGCAAAGGACAACCACGCCGCCTGCAGCAGCGGGGGCAGCGTGGAGAAATCACGCAGGGAACGCAGGACGGACCGGATCAAGGCAGCTCCCGAAAACTGGCGCGTGGACCGCGCGTTTTTTTTCGAGAGATTAGCGGGTAAATGGGCCTTGGCTAAGCACAACATTCAACGGTATTGGCCGGGCTAAACAGCAGGCTGGCGGCGAAGGCTCTAGCCCGCGCGCGCCGGCGCCTGCAGGTATTTCCGGAGGTGAAAATTTTTACCCTGTGGGAGCGCTCGCTTGCTCGCGAAAGAGTCTCAGGACCCGGCACAGACCCCAGGCGCCCCACTGCCTGCCAGCCTCGGCATGCGCGTACCGAAGTACCCCGCGCTGACCACCCCGACCGCGCCCATCACCGCGCAATAGATCACGCAGATCCACGGGCTCCAGGGCATCAGGCCGATCAGCAGCAAAGGCGTGGTGCTCGCCCACAGCGCGTAGGCGATGTTGTAGGTAAAGGAAATGCCGGAGACGCGAATCCGCGCCGGGAACAAGCCGACCATCACCGACGGCACCGCGCCCACCACGCCACAGCCAAGGCCGGCGATGGCGTAGGCCAGGCCGACCCAGGCGCCGCCGCTGATCAGGCAGCCATAAAGCAGGCCGATGCCCAGCGGCAGCAGCAGGCTGTAGAGCATCACCGTGCGCCAGGCGCCGATGCGATCGACGATCAGCCCGGCCAGCACGCAACCGATATTCAGGAACACGATGCCCAGGCTGCTCAGGGCGAAGGTGTGGCTGGCGCTCATGCCGAAGGTTTTCTGCATCATGGTCGGGGTGATGACCACGAACACCACCACCGCCGAGGTCAGCACGCAGGTGAGAATCGCCGCCGGCAACAGGGCCAGGCGATGCTCGCGCAGCACGGTGCGCAACGGCAGTTCGACGGCGCTGTCGCGCTGTTCCTGCATGGCCATGAACACTGGGGTTTCGCTGAGCCAGCGGCGCAGCCAGACGCCGATCACGCCGAACACTCCACCGAGCAGGAACGGATAACGCCAGGCGTGATCGAGGATTTCCGCCGGGGTGAAGAGTTGCGCCAGCAGGGTCGCGGTCAGCGCGCCGATCAGGTAGCCGAAGGTCAGCCCGGCCTGCAGAAAGCCCAGGGCGTAACCGCGATGGCCGGCCGGTGCGTGCTCGGCGACAAACACCCAGGCGCTCGGCACTTCACCGCCCACCGCCGCACCTTGCAGCACCCGCAGCGCCAGCAGCAACAGCGGCGCGAAATAACCGATCTGCGCGTAGGTCGGCATGATGCCGATCAGCAGGCACGGCAGGGCCATCATCAGGATGCTCAGGCTGAACACCTTCTTGCGCCCCAGGCGGTCGGCGAAGTGCGCCATGAGAATGCCGCCCAGCGGCCGCGCCAGGTAGCCGGTGACGAAGATCCCGAAGCTCTGCAACAGCCGCAGCCACTCGGGCATTTCCGGCGGGAAGAACAGCTGGCTCAGGGTCAGGGCGAAAAACACGAAGATGATGAAATCGTAGATTTCCAGGGCGCCGCCCAGTGCCGCCAGGCCCAGGGTCTTGTAGTCGGACCGGGAAAACGGCGCCGGCCGCGCGTCAGGGGAAAAGGACATAAAGCCACTCGGTGTTGGGCACAATTCAAGGCGCCCATGGTCTACGCAAACGCCGCGAGGGACAACCGCAACACCCTTCTGGGTCGGTTTTTAGGCTTTTCCTGTGCATTGAATCGGCGCTGCGGACGCCAATAATCGGCGACTTTCCCACCCGCAACAGGAAAGCCGCCATGAGCATCCATACCCGCAGCAAACGCCTGACCGTGCCGCAACTGGTGGCCATGAAAGGCCAGCAGAAGATCGTCTCCCTGACCGCCTACACCAGCCACATGGCGCGGCTGATGGACCCGTTCGTCGATTTCGTGCTGATCGGCGACTCCACGGCCATGGTCGGCTACGGCCGCACCTCGACCCTGGACATGAGCCTGGAAGAGATCATCGGCCACACCCGCGCCGTGGTCGCCAGCACCCGGCTGGCCTGCGTGATCGCCGACATGCCGTTCGGCAGTTATCAGGAATCGCCGCAACAGGCCTACCGCAATTGCGCCGAGGTGCTGGCGCGCACCGGCTGTGACGCGCTCAAGCTCGAAGGCGGGCTGGCCCTGGCGCCGACCGTGGAGTTCCTGGTGCAGCGCGGGATTCCGGTTATGGCCCATATCGGCCTGATGCCCCAATACGTGAATGTCATGGGCGGCTTCAAGGCTCAGGGCCTGAACGACGCCACAGCCCAGGCCATCGAGGCCGATGCCCGCGCCCATCTCGAAGCCGGGGCGTTCAGCCTGCTGCTGGAAGGGGTGGCGGAAAACCTCGCGCGGCGTATCAGCGACTTCTCGGCGATGCCGACCATCGGCATCGGCGCCTCCCCCGCCTGCGACGGCCAGGTGCTGGTGACCGAGGACCTGCTGGGCCTGGGCGGGCCCCAGGTGCCGCGCTTCGTCAAACAGTACGCCGATGTCGGGGCGCTGATCAGCCAGGCCTGCGAGCGGTTCGCCGCCGAGGTGCGCGATGGCCGCTTCCCCGAGGCGCGGCACTGCTACGGCGTCTGATCGATGGCCCGGGCCAGGCGTTGCACGGCGCCGGCGATGTCCTGGCGCCAGTCGAGGGTGAAGCTCAGGCGCAGGTGATGGCGCCACAGGCCTTGCTGGCTGAACATCTGCCCCGGGGCGATGACGATGCCCTGCCCCAGCAATTGCTCATAGACCTGAAGCATCTCCACCGGGCGCGTGGCCTCGGCCCACAGGGTCGCGCCCCCGGCCGGGGTAACCACCCGCAACCGCTCGGCGGCATGTTCGGCCAGCAGCGCCTGCAGCTGGCCCATGCGTTCGCGCAGCAGGCCGCGCAACTGAACCAGGTGCTGATCGACCCGGCCGCTGCCCAGCAGTTTGGCCACGGCCTTCTGGCGGATCGGTGACAGGCGGAACGCGCGCTCGAGAAAGTGCCGCTGCAAGCGCGCGCCCTGGCCACGGCACAGCACATAGCTGAAGGGCGCCTCGGAACCGATGACTTTGTCGAAGGTGGAAAACACCAGCAGCCGCTCGGGATCGGCGTAATCGCGATACCGCGCCGGCGCCGGTGTAAAGCAGAACTCGCCATAGCTGTCATTTTCCAACAGCCAGATACCGCGCTCCCCCAGCCAGCGGCACAGCTGCCGTTTGTCCGCCGCAGGCATCAGGCTGCCGTGGGGCGCGCTCAGGGTCGAAGACAGCAGCGCCAGGCGCACCGGTTCGCGTTGCAGCACCTCATGCAGGCGCTGGCGATCGAAGCGTCCTGCGGCGTCCAGCGGCAGCTCGATCACGCGGATCTTCGCCGCCTGCAATTGCCGCAGGATCGCCCAGGAACAAGGCGACTCCACCAGGGCGACGCTGCCGTTCAGCTCCAGGGCATCCAGCGACAATGCCAGCACCGCGCGCAAATCCGTGCCGAGAAACACCTGCTCGGCCTGCCAGTAATCCGTGGTCGAGCGGGTGTAGCGCTCGGCCAGCGCCGTGCGCAGCTCCGCCTCGCCAAACGGCTGGTACAGCGGTGCCTGGGAGCGTGGGTACTGGCGTACCAGCTCGCGCTCGGCGGTCAACAGGGGATTGTCCAGCGACAGCAGCATCGCCGGAGCGTCGCTGCACAGCGCCAGCATTCCGGGCTGGCGGGCGTAGGCATAGACCCTGTCCAGCAACTCCGTATCCGGCGCCAGCCCTGGCGCCGGCACGGGGCGGCTGAAGTAGCCCTGCTTGGGCCGGGCATAGATCCGCCCTTCATCCTCGAGCAAGCCGTAGGCGTACTTGGTGGTGGAAACCGAGACCTTGAGGCGCTGGGCCAGGGCGCGCAATGACGGCAGGCGCTGCTCGGCCGCGCTGGCGCCGTCCAACCACTCCACCAGGTAGCGGTAGACCGCCTGATAGGCGAAAGGCGTTTCGCGGCTCACCGCTTCAGGCGTCCTTGGCCAGGGCAATCGCCGCCTGGATCGCCGCGCGGGCCTGGGGGCTGTTTTTCCAGCAGCTGGAGCCGACCAGGGCCGAGGCCTGGGTGACGATCTCCAGGGCATTGGCCCGGGCCAGTTGGGCTAGGGAATCGATGCCCAGTTGCTCGAGGCGGGCGACCACGGTTTCGCCGACACCCTTGAGCTTGAGCAGCGCCTGGCGTTCTTCGAGCGGGAATGGCATGTACGTCAATCCTTTGCAGTGGTTACCAATTGCCGCATTCTTGCACAGTTCTCGATCGCCCCAGCCTGAGGCGACCGACCTCCTGACAATCATAAAAAGACTTGAGGTATCGACGTGTCCACAGACATTGAAGACAGCCGTTCCGCCCGTTTTGCCCTGCGCTGCTCGAACTGGGCCGAGCGCTGGTTCCCCGACTCCTGGGTGTTCGCCGCGCTGGCGGTGATCATCGTCGCCCTCGCCACCATGGCCATGGGCGCCAAGCCCACCGACACCGCCATGGCCTTCGGCGACGGTTTCTGGAGCCTGATCCCCTTCACCATGCAGATGGCCTTCGTGGTCATCGGCGGTTATGTGGTCGCCAGCTCGCCGCCGGCGGTGAAGCTGATCGACAAACTGGCGCGCATCCCGAAGAACGGCCGTTCCGCCGTGGCCTGGGTCGCGCTGATCTCCATGGTCGCCTCCTTGCTCAACTGGGGCCTGTCGCTAGTGTTCGGCGGCTTGCTGGTGCGGGCCCTGGCCCGGCGTACCGAGCTGCGCATGGACTACCGCGCCGCCGGGGCCGCGGCCTACCTGGGCCTGGGCGCGGTCTGGGCCCTGGGCCTGTCGTCCTCGGCCGCGCAATTGCAGGCCAACCCGGGCAGCCTGCCGCCGTCGATCCTGTCGATCACCGGGGTAATTCCGTTCACCCAGACCATCTTTCTCTGGCAGTCCGGCGTGTTGCTGCTGGCCTTGATCGTGGTCTCGCTGGTCATCGCCTATGCCACCGCGCCCGGCCCGAACTCGGCGCGCGACGCCAAGGCCTGCGGCATCGACCCGAGCTTCAGCATGCCCAAGCCACAACCGCGCACCCGCCCCGGCGAGTGGCTGGAATACAGCCCGCTGCTGACCATCCTGTTGGCCTTGCTGGCAGCCGGCTGGCTCTACCATGAGTTCGCCACCAAGCCGGCGATCACCGCGATTTCCGGGCTCAACACCTATAACTTTCTGTTCCTGATGCTCGGCGCGCTGCTGCACTGGCGCCCGCGCAGCTTCCTCGAAGCGGTGGCCCGCGCCGTGCCGACCACCACCGGGGTGCTGATCCAGTTCCCGCTGTACGGTTCCATCGCGGCCTTGCTGACGGTGGTCAAGGGCGTCGACGGCCAGACCCTGGCCCACCATATCTCGACCTTCTTCGTGCAGATCGCCTCCCACGACACCTACGCGCTGCTGATGGGGGTCTACTCGGCAGTGCTGGGCTTCTTCATTCCGTCGGGCGGCGGCAAGTGGATCATCGAGGCGCCCTACGTGATGCAGGTGGCCAATGACCTGCAATACCACCTGGGCTGGGCGGTGCAGATCTACAACGCCGCCGAGGCACTGCCGAACCTGATCAACCCCTTCTACATGCTGCCGCTGCTGGGGGTGCTGGGGCTCAAGGCGCGGGACCTGATCGGCTTCTCCTTCGTCCAGTTGCTGGTCCACGCACCGCTGGTGCTGGTGCTGCTGTGGGCACTGGGCACCACCTTGAGCTATATGCCGCCCGTGGCGCCGTAATCTGTTGCCAGAGACTCGCTCCCCTGTAGGAGCGAGTCTGCTCGCGATCGGCCGCCAGGCCGAGGGTGCCTGCCATGCCGTCATCGCGGGCAATCGAGCGTCGACCGGCCGCTCCTGCAGAAGCAGCCCTACATCCTTTCCAGCCTCCCCCTACTATCTTCTAAGCCCCGTCCCAGAGCCTTTTCTGTAGTCTTTCCGTCATATTCGGTTGCTACCGTGCAGCCGAAATACTTTGTTACGAATTGATCGAAAGGTAATCAGGGACCCGGCATGAGCGACGAACACTCGAAAGACCCAGAACATTCCAAGGCCACGGAGCCCCCCACCGACACCAGCCGCCGGCGTTTTCTCGGCGGCGTGGCGGTGCTGGGTGTCGGCGCGACGCTCAGCGCCTGCGGCCACAACGACCCGGAGCCGGGCAAGCCGGTGGAGCACCCGCTGTCGCCGGCCGAACTGGACCGGGCGCTGCGCGACAACGTGAAGAACGTGGTGGTGATCTATGCCGAGAACCGCAGCTTCAACAACCTGTTCGCCGACTTCCCGGGGCTGGAAAAACCGCTCTCGGCCCTCAAGCCCGCCGACTATCAGCAACGCGACCGTGACGGCAGCCTGTTGCCGGCCCTGCCGCCGGTCTGGGGTGGCGTCGCCCAGGTCGGGCCCCAGGCCCTGGATGGCGTGACCTACCCGGTCGGCACCCAGTACCAGGAGCACCTGCCCAACGCGCCCTTCGCCCTCAAGGGCCCCGATGGCCAAGACCTGCCCCTGGGCCTGGTCACCCGCGACCTGTGGCACGTGTTCTACCAGAACCAGATGCAGATCAACGGCGGCAAGAACGATGGTTTCGTCGCCTGGGCCGACGCCGGCGGCCTGCCCATGGGGTATTACGCCCAGAGCCGCTATGAGCTGCGCCTGTGGGATGTGGCCCGGGAATTCGTGCTGTGCGACAACTTCTTCCAGGGCACCTTCGGCGGCTCGTTTCTCAACCACCAGTACCTGATCAGCGCCGCGGTGCCGTTTTATCCGGATGCGGCCAATTCGGTGGCCAGGCCGCAGATCGCCACCCTGCAGAGCGACGACCCGCTCGACAGCCGTCTCAAGCCGCTGGAACAATCCCCGGCCAGCGCCATGAGCGGCCCGCCGCAATTCGGCCCGAGCCTGCTGACCCCGGACGGCTACGCGGTCAATACCATGGCCCCGCCCTACTGGCCGACCTGGATCCGCGACCCGCAGCGCCCGGCCTATGCCAAGGCCGACCTGCCCAATGTGCTGGTACCGCAGCGCCACGACACCATCGGCGACAAGCTCTCGCGCAAGGACATCGACTGGGCCTGGTACGCTGGCGCCTGGCAGGTCACGCTGGACGCCTACAAGGATTCGGCGGGGATTCCGAAGATCCCCAACTTCCAGTACCACCACCAGCCGTTCAACTACTTTGCGCAGTTCGGTCCCGAGCATCCCAACGAACGCAGCCATCACCTGCGCGATGCGGGCCTGGGCGATGAGTCGAGCAGCAACCGCTTCCTCGCCGATGCCGAGGCCGGCAAGTTGCCGCCGGTGGCGTTCTACAAGCCCCAGGGCAACCTCAACATGCACGCCGGTTATGCCGATGTGGCCGCGGGCGACCGGCATATCGTGCGAGCCCTGAAGGTGCTGCGCGAAAGCCCGCAGTGGCAGAACATGGTGGTGATCGTCACGGTCGATGAGAACGGCGGCTGGTGGGACCACGTCGCCCCGCCCAAGGGCGACCGTTGGGGGCCGGGGACACGCATCCCGGCGCTGGTGGTGTCACCGTTCGCCCGCAAGGGCACGGTAGACCATACGGTGTACGACACCGCGTCGATCCTGCGGCTGATCACCCGGGTGTTCCAGCTGGAACCGCTCGACGGCCTCAAGCAACGGGACGCGACGATGATCGCCCGGGGGCAGGCGCCCATGGGCGACCTGAGCAATGCCCTGCACTTCCCGGCCTGAACCGACGGCAGCGGCCGCCCGGGCGGCCGTTTGCGGGTGCAAAATAAAGATTTATTCCACCCTTTTCCTTGTCACCCGCTACTGTTTCAGTACGGAACTTACCTCGCCCAGACGAGGCCAACGCTGACAAGGAGCCAAGCATGAAACTCGCAAGACTGTCCCTCCCCCTCGCCGCCCTGACCCTGGGCGGCCTCAGCAGCCTGACCTTAAGTACCATGGCCCAGGCCAACGTCGATCTGAAGCTGGGCAACACCCAGCGCGTCACCCAACTCTTCTCCTACCCCAACAACTGCAACGTGATCTGTTTTCGCAACTGGACGCTGGAACAGACCGTCGAGCATTACCTGACCCAAAGCGTGAAGCGCGATGGCTACAGCACCGCCAAGGTCAAGGTGAAGACCGATAACAACCAGCTGTACGCCAACATCAGTGGTGTTCCGAAGGACTATGGCAAGCCGCTGACCGCCCTGCTGGATGCCGGCGACCTGGCCTACAAGGGCGCCAGCAAACTCAACAGCGACGGCAAATGGACCTACAGCTGGTACCTGTTCCTGCCCCTGGGCATGGCCCTGGAAAACCGCAAGAGCGTCGAACTGCTGCACTTCCCGCCGGACTACTCGCTGACTCAAGCCCAGGACTACCTGAAATCGGCCACCACCGACCGCTGGGCCACCCTGCTCACCACCAATGGCATTCCAACCGAGCAGACGCCGGGCTATCAGACCATCATCGACATTGCGCCGATCGCCGCCCCGGCCACTGCCGGCAAGGACCTGGAAGGCGTCTACGGCTACTTCCAGGACTACCAGACCACCATGGTCAAGCAGATCAGCCAGAGTGCCAGCGGTGCCGCCCTGCCAATGGTGGCCTTCGGCGCGCCGGTGCGTAACTGGATCAAGCAGCAGTACGGCCCGACCGTGAACGTGCTGGGCCTGGCGCAGATCAGCCCGAGCGCGGGCCTGAAGGTGCCGGTGCTGGGCTCCAACCACCCGAGTTACATCTGGTACGCGGCGGATCCGGAGAACTACGACGGCGACGAGGCCAAGGCCGACGCGGCCGGTTTGAAGGTGATGGGGCAGGATCTGAGCGCGGCCTGCTGGCAGGCCGGGATGGGCAGCAAGCCGGGCAGCGACCCGACAGTGCAGCTCAAAAGCTGCACGCAGAACTGGCAGGTGACCAACAAAGAGCAGACCTGCGCCCTGTTCTACACCTCGATCCGCAAGCTGACGCCGGAGCAGGCCCAGGCCAAGTGCACCAGCGAGCCGGTACAGACCCAGCTGAAGCAGCTGAAGGCGCCGGCACCGTCGATGAGTGCCGAAGTACCGCCGCATATCTGACGGACAAGCGGTAACAGCTACATCCCATCGCGAGCAAGCTCGCTCCTAAGAACGGTACATCGCCCGTAGGAGCGAGCTTGCTCGCGATGGGTTTTCAGCGCCTCAGAGCGCCCCGACCGGACGCAGGCGGTACTGCGGCGGCAGCTGCTCAAAGCCACTGATGGTGGCGTTCAGGCTCTTCCAGCGACCGTCCTTGATGCCATAGATGCAACCGTGGATCGACAGGCTCTGCCCACGATGCCAGGCGTTTTGCACAATGCTGGTGTGGCCGACGTTGGCCACTTGCTGGATCACGTTCAGCTCGCAGAGGCGGTCAACCCGTTCTTCCTCGGTGGCCAGTTGCCCCAGGACTTCGCGATGTTCGTAGTACAGGTCGCGAATCGAGCGCAGCCAGCCGTCGATCAGGCCCAACTGGCGATCCTGCATCGAGGCGCGCACGCCGCCACAGCCATAGTGACCGGTGACCAGGATGTGTTTGACCTTGAGCACGTCCACCGCGTACTGGATCACCGACAGGCAATTGAGGTCGGTGTGCAGCACCACGTTGGCCACGTTGCGGTGTACGAACAGATCTCCGGGAAGCATGCCGACGATCTCGTTGGCCGGTACACGGGCGTCCGAACAGCCGATCCACAGGTATTCCGGCGTCTGCTGGCGGGCCAGCTTGGAGAAGAATTCAGGATCTTCCTGCTTGATCGCTTCGGCCCAACGCTCGTTGTTATCAATCAGGTCTTGTAGTTCGTTCATGCTGTGAAACCTCAGGATTGATGCGTTGCTATGACAGACGACTGTCTATCGGGGTCACGCGCGTCTATGCAGATACCGCTTATCCACCCCTTTGAATCTTGCCGGGTCTGGTGGGTCCACTCTTTAAGCCCAAAAGTATGAGCAACCGTCATGACTGAATCACGACGTCCCTATGGCGCGCCTCAGCCCGAGCCCATCGACGACAACGAAGACCGCATGGGTTCCATGGAAGAGCTGGATTTCGATGAAGAAGAACCCGGCGCCAGGGTCGGCGACCCTGCTTCCAGCCCTGTGGAGCATCGTACTCCCCACAGGCACATCCATGGCTCCAGCCTGACCGGCAACGCCGAGGATGAGCCCAACGACGATGAGCTGACCCCGGAAAACCTGATCCGCGAAGACGGCGCCCGCTCCGCCCATGAAGCCGGTGAAGACCAGCCGGCCGACTGGGACCTGAGCATTGTCGATGAAAACGATATCGGCGGCGGCAATGGCCTGGACGAAGCCGAACTGGCCCAGCGCGACCCACTGGATGGCAAACGCTGATACCTGCCTTTAACAACTGTAGGAGCGAGGCTTGCCCGCGATAGCGGTTTGCCTGACACAGCGCTATCGCGGGCAAGCCTCGCTCCTACGATAGCGGCTCGATACGCCGTCAATCGACCAGGGTACAGGCCATCACCAGCGCATCTTCGCGCCCGCCTGTCGCCGGATAGTAATCGCGGCGGCGGCCAACCTCGTTGAAACCGTAGCGTTCGTACAGACGGTAGGCGGTCTGGTTGCTGGAGCGCACTTCGAGGAAGCATTCGCGCGCGTCTTTCTGGTAGGCGCGCTTCATCAACTCTTCCAGCAGGCGCAGGCCCAGGCCACGGCCCTGGTTTTCCGGCTTGACGGTGATATTGAGCAGGTGGGCTTCGTCGATGATCACCTGGATCACGCCGTGGCCGACTTGCTGGCTGCCTTCGAACATCAGCCAGACTTCATAGGATTTCAGGGCATCGGTGAAAATGCCGCGGGTCCAGGGATGGCTGAACGCCGCGTATTCGACTTTCAGGATGGCATCCAGATCCGCCTCGGTGGCCTGGCGGAACGATAAAGCGTCACTCATTGCTACTTTTCCAACGCGCCATCAGCCGACGCATGGCTTGCCAGACATCAGCCTTACGCTGTGGCTCTTCCATTAATAGTTCCAGCCCAGGCAGCGCCCAGGCCGAGCCCAGGCCTTCGACCTGGAGTTCACGGTTGTAGGACTGCGCATCAGCCTCGCCCGCGAAACGCACCGCCGGCAGGCCGATCAGCCACAGGCAGACACAAGGTTCTTCTTCGACGCGCGCCCCGACAAAGGCCTGGACGAAATCCCGCGCCGCGTCCGGCCCCTGGTCGAGATTGCCGCGGGTCAGCATCGGCCAGCGCACCGGCTCGGCGAGGATCTGCGGGCTGTCCGGCAGGCCGGCGGCGCGCAGCATGTCCTTGAGCAGCAGATAGGCCGGGTCGCGGCTCTGGAAGGCTTCGCCTGTGGGTAACTCCACCAGCAGCAGGCAACGACCGGCGCGCAGCAATTGCAGGGCGAAACGCGGTGGCGGCACAGGCGGGGCCTTGACCGGCGCCGGGGCCTCCTCGGCATCGACCACGGGCTTGCTGACCGGACGAACGGCAGCGCCGGCGGGACGCGGCACTTCGATTTTCGGCCGTTCGGCAGGCTTGGCCACAGGCTCGGCAACCGTTTTGGCCACAGGTGCAGGGGCTGCCGGGGCCTCGACCACGGGCTCGGCAATCACCAGCAACTCGGGACGGGACGGCGCCGCAAAGGGCAATTCGGTGCGCGGCAGCCAGCTGACCACCTGCATGGCGGACAGATAAGCGCGACGGCGGGACTCGATAAGCAAAGGTCGGCCACTTGTGGATAACTGAAGTGGGGGGATTCTACCGTCCTTCGCCGAAGATCGCCCGCAGTTGATTCGTCACAAAAACACCGGTCCAGCCCATGACAAGACCGAGGGGTGAATCGTCAGCCTTCCGATGCAGTACAATCGCTGCTTTTCATTGCCAACCAGCCGGCCATTCCGATGATCGAACCCAAGCGCGTGTTGCGCGCCCTCGCCGAACACTGGGCACTTCTGGAGCCACTGTGCGAGCACTTCGACCAAGGCACCCTGAGCCTCGCCGAACTGCGTTCACAGCTGGCCACCCAGCAAATTGACAGTACGCCACAGGACATTACCAGCCTGCTGGATGTGTGGATCCGCCTGGATATCCTGGTTCCGGTGGCGAAAAGCCCGAACCGTTTCGAGCTCAACGCACAGATCCATGACTTCCTCGCCTACCTGCGGCGCGAGCACCGCCTGGGCCTGTGCCTGGAAATCGAAGCTTACCTGCGCCACCTCGAACGCCTGGCCGGTTACATCCAGGACGCCTTCGACATCCGCGACGGCCATGACCTGGCCCGCCAGCTGCGGTTGCTGGACATGCGCGTGCGCGATGTATTGAAGAAGCTCGCCAACGACGAACAGGCCCTGGTGGCCGTCGCCGATCGGGCCAAGACCAGCGACCGGCAGATTCCCCTGCGCCAGCGGTACGCCGAGGTACTGGCCACCTGGGACGAATACGTCGAGCCGATGATCCAGCTGGTGAACGCCGACGGCGCCTTCGAGCAAGGCGTGCGCAAGGTCGAGAACGTCCTGCTGCGCATGCTCACCGAACAGCAGCGCCTGGGCCACCTGGTGGACGACGACATGCTGCTGCGCACCCACGCGCGGATCCTGGAAATGCAGACCAGCGCCCAGCTGACCCTGCGTCACGCCCGGGAACTGCTGCTGCCGCTGCGTGAAGAAGCCCGCCGGCACAACGCCGTGACCCGCGGCGCGGCCCTGGCGCTGTCGGCCATCCGGCGCAAGGGCATCGACGCCGTGCCGCAAGCGGCCATGCCACTGTTCACCCGTCCGCAAAGCACCTTCCTCGGCAGCTCCGGCCAGGTCGAGGCCTATGTCTATGCCCTGGCCAGCTTCGAGCCGAAGCCGACGCGCTTCCCCAAGGCGCACAAGACCCACAAGGGTGGTAATGCGCCACGGGCGCCACGCACGGTCCGCGAGATGCTCGACCGCTGCGAAGACGCCCTGCCGATGCCGGACCTGATGACCTGGCTGCTGGAGCAGGAACCGGACGGTGCCACCGACGAGTTGCTGTACTGGTTCTCCCGCCTGTCGCGGGAAAAACGCTTCAAGCGCGAGCGTCTGGAACGCCGCGACTACCACACCCACGAGCACCAGGTCAGCCTGCGCTCCTTCGCCCTGCTCTCGGCCCGCGATGACGCCGCTGAGAATTCTGCGAGCACTCCACATGCATCTTGATCTTTCCGAACTGTCCCAGCTGGCGCCGATCTTTCGCGAGCTGTTCAAGGGTTATCACGTCAGCCGCCGCGACCCGGAGCTGTACTCCCAGCTGTCGAACTTCCAGGACCAGTACCGCACCCTGTTCAAGGCCCTGGGCTTCGAACTGGTATGCGACACCCGTGGCTTCTACTACTTCGTGCCGGAGAACGCCGCCGCCCAGGTGAACAAGACCGCCCAGCGCCTGGCGCTGTTCACCTTCATCCTGGTGGAGCACCTGGCCGACCAGGGCCGCGACCCGGTCGCCGTGCTCGACGGCGGCAGCCTCGGCCGCGACGAACTGCCGTCGCTGCTGGAGAAGTACCGCGACCTGTTCATCCAGGCCGAAGTGCAGACCCATGAAGAACTGGAAGAAAAAATCATGCGCCGCATGACCCAACTGGGCTTTGCCGGCGAGGAGCCGGGCATCTACCGCTTCCTGCCGCCGATGCACCGCTTCCTCGATGTGTGCCTGTCGGTGCAGCAGGACCGTGACCTGGCCGCCAGCCTGCATAGTGTGCTGCCGTTGCCGACGCCGGTGCTGATCGACGAAGACAGCGACGAAAAACTGCTGCAGACCGACGACCCGCTGGACCTCAGCGAATTCGTCGAATCGGAAAGTGAAGAAGACGCACTGGCCCGCGCCATTGCCGAAGAACAGGAGCTCGACGCATGAGCAAGGAACGCTACGGCATCCGCCGCTTTGCCCTTTTGAACACCGCCGGCTACAGCCTGGGCCTGTTCCCGCTGGAAGAGCCGCTGTCGGTCTACGGCGCGAACAACCTGGGCAAGTCCGCTTCGATCAACGCTCTGCAATTCCCGATCCTGGCGCGCATGTCGGACATGAGCTTCGGCAAGTACAGCCTGGAACAGTCGCGGCGTTTCTACTTCGCCACCGATACCAGCTACATCCTGGTGGAAGTGTCCCTGCCCCATGGCCCGCATGTGATCGGCGTGGCCGGGCGCGGTCCGGGCGGCAGTTTCGGTCACCAGTTCTTCGCCTATGCCGGCTCGCTGGACCTTGCGCACTACCAGAAAGACGACACTTGCCTGCGGCAGAAAGAGCTGTTCACCAACCTCGAGCGCCAGGGCCTGAAGGCCTATGAACTCAAGCCGGACGAACTGCGTCGCCTGCTGGTGGGCGGGCATACCTCGATTCCGCTGGACCTGACCCTGATCCCGCTGCGCTCCACCAGCGAGCAGAGCCTGAAGACCTTCCGCGCGCTGTTCATCAACCTGCTGCACATGCGCGAAATCACCGCGGCCAAGCTCAAGCAGCTGTTCCTCGATGCCTTCGAGCACAGCCTGCGTTCCGGCAGCGTCGACTACATCGCCGCCTGCGAAGATGCCTTCCGCGACGTGCGCCGCATGGAGCAGGACTACAACTCGCTGGTGGCCGCGGGTCCCCTGGTGGAAGCCCTGGCCAACGGCGTGACACAGCGCGACATCCTGCGCGGCAAACTGCATCGCCTGTCGCCGCTGCTTGATTCGCTGCTGGGCACCTGGTCCGACTACGCCAGCGCGCGCAAGGAAGAGCTGACCATCCAGGCCGAGCACTACCGCAACGAGCAGGACGCACTGCAGAACGACCAGCGCAGCAGCACCCAGGAAATGATGCGCCTGGAGCGGGAAATCACCGGCACCCAGCGCTGGCTCGGCGAGCTCTCGGTGCTCAAGCATCGTTTCGCCCTGGTGGACGATGTCAAGGTCCTGGAGCAGCAACTGCTGGCGGCCAAGGATGCCCACGACGAACTGGCCGGCGCCCTGGCCCAGTCCCGGCAGTTCTCCGCCGAGGACCTGGAAGAGCGCCTGCGGGATCTGGAAAAACGCCTGAAGTCGGTCAAGCAGCAGCTCGATAACGCCGACAACAACAGCTATGCGCGCCTGCGCGAGGAATTCTCGCAACAGGACGTCGAGCGCCTGATGCGCCTGTTCAACAGCCAGTTGTTCAGCCTGCCGCTGGGCGAACATGGCATTGCCTTGGACGAGAACGGCGACTGGGTCAAGTCCGTGGAGCTGATCCTCGATGGCTTCAAGGGCGAGCGCTTCGAAGTGCCGGGGCTGTCCATCGACATTTCCCACATCGAGCCGCCGGCCTTGCAGGCCCTGGCGGATCGCGCGGCATTGCGCGACCAGAAAGAGCGCCTGGACAAAGAACTCAAGCAGCTGAAAACCCAGGCCGCAGTGGCCGCCGACCGCGCCGCGAGCAAGACCCAGACCGAAGCGCTGTACCAGCAGGTGCTGGATGCGCAGAAAGCCCTGGAAGATTTCCGCCGCGCGCAGACCCTGAGCGCCGAGGAAGGCGAAAAGCTGGAACAGCTGGCGCAGATGGAAGCCGCCCAGGACGAACTCAAGCGTTCCAGCGACGCCTTCACCGAACGCGTCCAGCAACTGTCGGCCAAGCTGCAGCTCGTGGGCCGGCAGATCGGCGACATGGAAGCCAAGCAACGCACCCTCGACGACGCCCTGCGCCGTCGCCAGCTGTTGCCGGCGGACCTGCCGTTCGGCACGCCATTCATGGAGCCGGTGGACGACTCCATGGACAACCTGCTGCCCCTGCTCAACGACTATCAGGACAGCTGGCAAGGTCTGCAGCGGGTCGATGGCCAGATCGAGGCGCTGTACGCTCAGGTGCGCCTCAAGGGCGTGGCCAAGTTCGACAGCGAAGACGACATGGAGCGTCGCCTGCAATTGCTGATCAACGCCTATGCGCACCGTACCGACGAAGCCCTGACCCTGGGCAAGGCGCGTCGCGCGGCCGTCACCGACATCGCCCGGACCCTGCGCAACATCCGCAGCGACTACGACAGCCTCGAGCATCAGTTGGCGCTGTTCAACCGCGAGATCAACAAACGCCAGGTGTCCAACCTGCAGAGCTTCCGCATCGTGCTCGCGCCGAACAAGGAAGCCCTCAAGCACATCGACCAGATCATCCACAGCGCCGGCCAGTACGAAGAAGGCGAGACCCTGTCGGTGTTCGACCTGAGCCAGAGCGCCGAACAGGACAGCAAGAACGAAGAGGCCAAGGAATACCTGGCCCGCCTGGTAGCGGCCAACCATAACCAACTGGGTCTGAAAGACCTGTTCGAGCTGGCGTTCGAGATCACCAAGGTCAATGGCCAGCCGGTGATCCACACCGATATCGATGGCGCGGCGTCCAACGGCACCACCATGACCATCAAGGCGCTGACCAACATGTACCTGTTGCTGCACTTGATGGACCGCGAGCAGGCCGGGCGCATCCGCCTGCCGTACTACCTCGACGAGGCTGCGGACATCGACGAGAAGAACCAGGCAGCGCTGCTGGAAACCAGCCTGCAACTGGGCTTCGTGCCGATCCTGGCCAGTGTGAAGCCGCAGGTGTCGGCCCAGGTCGCCATCGACCTGGAAGGCGGCAGCGGCCCGAACGGTATCTACATCGACGAGGCGGACTGGAAGTACATCCGCCGTCACGATCAGGTCAAGGCCACCCTGAACGTCGAGCCAGAAGCCGAAGCGGAGCTGGACGAGGTGTAACCGCCAAAGCCGTAAAACAAAAAGGCCGTGATCTTTCGATCACGGCCTTTTTGTTTTCTGGGTTATTTGCCCAGGGGGATTTTCGGTGCCCAGGTCAGCCATTCGTCCTCGAACTTGTCGAACAACGGGAAGGTCTGTTCCGGCCGTGCCGGGTTGCCCATGCGCTCGCCATCCGGCGTGGCAAAGGCGATGCCGCCCTGGATCAGGGTCTCCAGCGACTCGGTGCGGACGGTTGCGCCCTTGAACAGGCCGATGTCGATACCGAACCCACTGCTGTTCCAGAAACGCGTACCGCCACGCACCAGCGGCGCGTACTTCGGCTCGATCAGGATATGGATCAACACCCGGTCGGCAGTCTGGCCCAGTTCGTAGCCCGTGACCTTGCCCACCGTTACCTCGCGGTAAGTCACCGGCACGCCGACCTTCAGCGAGCCGCGCCGCGCCGCGCTCAGCACCAGGCTCAGGCCGGCCTCGGCGACCGCGGTTTCCGGTGGCTGGGGCAAGGCGACAAAGCTGGTTTGCGCGCCGAGGTTCTTCGCCGCCGGCTGCACCTCGATGTACTGTCCGGTCACCAGGGTTTCCAGGTTGGCGGTCTTGATCAAGCCAAGCTCCGGCTTGACCACCCAGAACTGGCTGCCGACCCGCGCGATTCGCTCCGGCACCTCGGTGATCCGAGCCTTGAGCAGCACCGACTGCAGATCGCCGCTCAGGTCGACGTCTTCGACCTTGCCGACATCCAGCCCCTTGAAGCGGATAGGCGTACCCGGACGCAGGCCATCGGCGCGATCGACCTTGATGCTGATCAGCGTGCCCTTCTGTGTCGCCTGCTCCTTGTCGGCATACAAGCGGAAACGTGGGATGCGCTTTTTCAGCGGCACGTTGGGTTCCGGCGTGTCGAAGGCGATACCGCCGGCCATCAGGCTTTGCAACGACTCGCTCTTGACCTGGATGCCGCCGGTCAGGCCACCGGTCAAGGTGACACCGCTGGCATTCCAGAAGCGCGTCGAGCCGTTCACCAGCCCTTCGTATTCCTTCTCGATGTGCACGCCGATGACCAACTGCTTGCGGGTCCGCGAAAACTGGTAGCTCTGCACCGAGCCGACCTTGACCTGCTTGTACAGAATCGGGCTGCCCACCTCCAGCGAACCGAGGTTTTCGGTGAACAGCACCAGGTGCAGGCCAGGGGAGCGCAGGTCCAGCGGCGGCGCCTTGGGCCGCGCCTCGAATTCGCGTTGCGGAGCACCGCCCTTGTCACCTGGGCGCACCGCAATGTAGTTGCCTTTGACCAGGGCTTCCAGACCGGTGATACCCGCCAGGGAGATCGAAGGCTTGACCACCCAGAACTGGGTGCCTTGCACCAGGTAATCCTCGGCCAAAGGGTCCAGGGTCAGCTCCGCCGTGGCGCTGGACAGATCCGGGTCGACCTTGAGGGCCTTGAGGTTACCGACCTGAATCCCCTTGTACATGACCGGCGTGCGGCCTGCCTGGAGCCCTTCGAAATCACTCAGTTTGACCTTGACCCGGATGCCCGCCTGCGCCGCGTCGAAGTCCTCGTAGAGACGGAACGGCAGGGTCGGGTCGGTTGGCGGGCTGTCCCGGCGATTCTCCGGGGTAGCAAAGGCGATACCGCCGGCGACGATGCTGGCCAGGGATTCGCTACGCACTTTCACACCGGACAGGTTGGCGTCGATGCTGATGCCGCTGGCGTTCCAGAAACGCGTATGTTTGCGCACCAGGTTGGCGTAGGTCGGCTCGATAAAGACTTTGATCTCCACCGTGTTCTGGTCTTCGGAGAGCAGGTAGCTTTTCACCTGCCCCACCTGGATCTGCTTGTAGAACACCGGGCTGCCGCGGTTCAACGATCCCAGGCGATCCGCCTTGATGGTCAAGTGCAAGCCCGGCTTGGCGTCCGATAACGGTGGTTCTTCGACCAGCGCCTTGAACTTGCGCGCAGGCTCGCCCTCTCCCGGGCTGATAGCAATGTAGTTACCTGAAACCAGCGTCTCCAGCCCGGTGATCCCGGCCAGGGTCACGCTCGGCTTGACCAGCCAGAAGCGTGTGCTGCTCTTCAGGTATTGCTGGACGTCCTTGTTCATCTCGACAGTGGCAATCACCCCTCTGGTGTTGCCTTCGTCGTCCAGGGCCAGGGCCTTGACCTTGCCCACCGACATCCCTTTGTAGACCACCTCGGTCTTGTTGGCCTGGATACCCTCGCCGCTTTCAAAGCGCACCTGGACCTCGATACCGGTCTGACTGTAGGCACGCCAGCCCAACCATCCGCCAATCAGCAACGCGATCAGGGGCAGGACCCAGATGGCCGACCAGTTCGAAGCCGGACGGGTTTTAGCTTTAGGCAAATCACTCATTGTCGTCGTCCGACTCCGTGTTATCCCAGATCAGTCGGGGATCAAAAGTTACTGCGGCGAGCATCGTCAGAATCACCACGCCGGCAAAGGCCACTGCACCGAGATTGGCCTCGATACTGGCAAGCCGACCGAAGTTCACCACCGCCACCAGGATGGCGATCACAAAGATATCCAGCATCGACCAGCGGCCGATGAACTCGATAAAGCGGTACATCCAAATGCGTTGCCGCGCCGATAACGGCTGGTGGCGCTGGACCGAGAACAGCAACAGGGCAATCCCCACCAGCTTGAAGGTGGGCACCAGGATACTGGCGATGAACACCACCGCCGCAATCGGGATCATGCCGTGCTGCACCAGTACGATCACCCCCGACATGATGGTGCTGGGGTCACCCTGGCCGAGTGACGTGACCGTCATGATCGGCAGTACATTGGCCGGGATGTACAGGATCGCCGCGGTAATCAGCAGTGCCCAGGTACGCATGATGCTGTTGGGGCGACGAGCATGCACCAGGGCCCCGCAACGAGTGCAGGTCTGCTCATCGGTATTGGGTTCCTGCCTGTTCAGCTCGTGGCATTCATTACAGACCAGAATGCCCGCATCAATCGCCCGCATGCGCATCCTCCCCGGCCAGGGCATCCCATATCTGATGCGGCGACATGACCACCTCCAGCCATACCTGAACCAATAACAGGCTGACAAAACACACCAACCCCAGGCCGACCGTCATGGCAGCCAGGTCCGCCAGCTTGACGATGGCGACCAATACCCCCATCAGGTAGACCTCGAGCATGCCCCAGTCCCGCAAGTGGTGATAAATGCGGTACAGCAACAGGCCGTAACTGCGACCTATGTCCAGGCGAATGCTCAGGAGCACGAGCAACTGGCAGACCAGCTTGAGCAATGGAATGCCCATGCTGCAGAGAAACACCACCACCGCCACGCCTTGCATATCGGTATTGAACAAACCGATAACACCGCTCCACACGGTGTCCTCAGAGGATTGTCCGAGTAGATTGAGCTGCATGATGGGTAAAAAGTTCGCGGGGACATAGAGCAGTAGCGCGGCAATAACCAATGCCAAGCTGCGATCCACGACGTTATGGCGGTGTGCATATAGCTCGTAACCACAACGGGGGCACTGGGCTTTTTCTCCGTGGACCAGCTCTGGCTTGCGCATCAGCAAGTCGCATTCGTGGCAGGCCACCAGATCGTCCAGCGGCAACTCCGACAGCCCGGGGGCGTCAACCGTATCTGACATACAAGGCTCTGGCTCTGAAAAGGCGTGAAGCTATTCTAGAGGTCCGTCCCGAAAATAACTGTGCAAAATTGTTTGGAGATAAGAACCGTTTTCTACGCGCAAAAACAAAACCCCAACTGCTTTCGCAATTGGGGTTTCGGAATTTAATCTTGACGATGACCTACTCTCACATGGGGAAACCCCACACTACCATC
>NZ_JBWKOM010000013.1:0-143415 GCF_059416085.1 Pseudomonas sp. GW821-FHT09E12
CAAGGAGTTTTCCGTTTCGACTGCGCCGGAAGTGGGGCGAATTATAGACTTCCAGAATCTGCCGTCAACCCCTAATTTGCTTTTACTATGAATAAACCTGAAAACACCCCAAAAGGGGTGTTTTCAGGCCTCTTATATAGAAGGGATCAGATGTTCTCTATATAGAAGAGCGCATTCACACCACGCCCGAGGCTCGCAAGGCATCCACGGACTCAAGCTCAAGCCCCAGCACTCGCTGCAGAACCTGGGCGGTATGCTCTCCTAATAGAGGAGGCGCATAACGGTACTCGACCGGCGTCTCGGAGAGACGGATCGGACTCGCTACCTGAGGCACCAACCCCGCCAACGCATGAGGCAGCTCGATCGCCAACCCGCGCGCTTTGACCTGCGGGTCCTCGAACATCTGCGCCAGGTCGTTGATAGGGCCGCAAGGCACCCCCGCCTGCTCCAACTGGGCGACCCACTCAGCGGTGGTCTTGAACACCGTGGCCTGACGGATCAATGGAATCAGCACCGCCCGATTGGCAACCCGCAGCTTATTAGTCGCAAAGCGCGGATCGTCCGCCCACTGCGGTTGGCCCGCCACCTCGGCAAACTTGCGGAACTGCCCGTCATTCCCCACGGTAAGGATGAAATCGCCATCCGCCGTGGGAAAGTCCTGATAAGGCACGATATTCGGGTGAGCATTACCCAGGCGCTTGGGAGCGACTCCGGTGGTCAGGTAGTTCATCGCCTGGTTGGCCAGGCACGCAACCTGTACATCCAGCAACGCCATATCAATGTGCTGCCCACCGCCGTCATGCTGCCGGTGCGCCAATGCGGCAAGAATCGCCACAGTCGAGTACAACCCCGTCAGGATATCCGTCAATGCCACGCCGACCTTCACCGGCCCGGCGCCCTCATCCCCCTCGGGACGCCCGGTCAGGCTCATCAGCCCGCCCAGCCCCTGGATCATGAAGTCGTAGCCGGCACGCTTGGCATAAGGCCCCGTCTGGCCAAAGCCGGTAATGGAGCAATAGATCAGGTTAGGGTTGAGCGCCTTCAGCGACTGATAGTCCAACCCATAGGCCGCCAGACCGCCAACCTTGAAGTTCTCGATCAGAATGTCGGACTTGGCCGCCAACTCGCGCACCAGGCGCTGACCTTCCGGCCGAGTGAAGTCGATAGTCACCGATTGCTTGTTTCGGTTGGCCGACAGGTAATAGGCAGCCTCCGTAGTGTTCTCGCCATAGGCGTCCTTGAGGAAAGGCGGCCCCCAGGCGCGCGTATCGTCACCGTTACCCGGACGCTCGACCTTGATCACTTCGGCCCCCAGGTCCGCCAGGATCTGACCGGCCCAAGGCCCGGCCAGCACTCGCGACAAGTCCAGCACCCGCAAATGAGATAACGCGCCCATGGTCGTTCTCCTATCAGTAGAACGCCTGGATGCCGGTCTGCGCGCGCCCCAGGATCAGCGCATGGACATCATGGGTCCCCTCGTAGGTGTTCACCACTTCCAAGTTGACCAGGTGACGGGCGATGCCGAACTCGTCGGAGATGCCGTTACCGCCCAGCATGTCACGGGCCATGCGAGCGATGTCCAGCGACTTGCCGCAAGAGTTGCGCTTCATGATCGAGGTGATTTCCACCGCCGCCGTACCTTCATCCTTCATCCGGCCCAAACGCAGGCAGCCTTGAAGGGCGAGGGTGATCTCGGTCTGCATGTCCGCCAGTTTTTTCTGGATCAGTTGGGTAGCCGCCAGCGGGCGGCCGAATTGCTGACGGTCCAACGTGTATTGGCGAGCGGTGTGCCAGCAGAACTCGGCCGCACCCAGGGCGCCCCAGGAAATACCGTAGCGGGCAGAGTTCAGGCAGGTGAACGGACCTTTCAGACCCCGTACATCCGGGAAGATGTTCTCTTCCGGCACAAAGACGTTGTCCATGACGATTTCGCCGGTAATGGAAGCGCGCAGGCCGACCTTACCGTGAATCGCTGGAGCACTCAGACCTTTCCAACCTTTCTCCAGTACGAAGCCGCGGATATCCCCAGCATCGTCCTTAGCCCAGACCACGAACACATCAGCAATCGGGCTGTTGGTGATCCACATCTTGCTACCAGTCAGGCTGTAACCGCCATCGACCTTACGGGCACGGGAAATCATCGCGCCCGGGTCGGAGCCATGGTTAGGCTCGGTCAGACCAAAGCAGCCGATCCACTCGCCAGAGGCCAGCTTCGGCAAATACTTCTGCTTCTGGGCTTCGGTACCAAATTCATTGATCGGCACCATCACCAGGGAGGACTGCACGCTCATCATCGAGCGGTAGCCAGAGTCAACACGCTCCACTTCGCGGGCAATCAGGCCGTAGCAGACATAATTCAGACCACTGCCACCGTACTGTTCGGGAATGGTGGCACCCAGCAGGCCGACTTCGCCCATTTCGCGGAAGATCGCCGGGTCGGTCTTTTCATGACGGAAAGCTTCGAGCACACGCGGCGCCAGCTTGCCTTGAGCGAATTGCTCGGCACTGTCGCGCACCATGCGCTCCTCTTCAGTGAGCTGTTGATCCAGCAGAAGGGGATCGATCCAGTTGAAGCTTGCTTTACCGCCCATGAGTGAGTCCTCGTGAAGTAGGTCAACGTTCGTGGACTGATCCTAGGCCGGCTTTGCGGGCGCGGCAAACGAGGATTTCGCATACTGTTGTGCTAATTTCTCACTCCGTAACAGCCGAAAGTGGCTTTTAGCGATTCCATTAGTGAGATTGCCGTACATGCGCAGAAAGATCCCCAGCACTGCCGCCCTCGTCAGCTTCGAAGCCGCCGCCCGTCACGAGAGCTTTACCAAGGCGGCGCAGGAGCTTTCGCTGACCCAAGGTGCAATTTGCCGACAGATCGCCAGCCTGGAAGAGTTTCTCGGGGTCGAACTGTTCCGCCGGTCCCGACGCGGCGTCAAGCTGACCGAGGCGGGGCTCTCCTACAGCCGCCGCGTGGCGACTCAACTGGACGCAGTGGAACGCGACACGCTGTCCGTCATGGGCCAGCAGGGCGCCAATGTCATCGAGCTGGCAGTGGTCCCGACCTTTGGCACCCAATGGCTGTTGCCCCGACTCAAGGACTTTCAGCAGCGACACCCGGAAGTCACGGTCAACCTGACCAACCGCACCCGGCCTTTCCTGTTCGCCGATACCGACTTCGACGCCGCGATTTACTTTGGCGATGCCGACTGGTCGGGTACCCAATCCCATCGCCTGATGGGAGAAAACCCGATGCCGGTATGCAGCCCCGAAACCCTGGGCAACCGCACCCGGCTAAGCGCCGAAGAAATCGCCGAGTTGCCGCTGCTGCAGCAGACCACGCGCCCCTATGCCTGGCGGCAATGGTTCAACTCACAGCACCTGAATATCCCGCGAGACATGACAGGCCCGCGTTACGAACTATTCTCCATGCTGGCGCAAGCCGCCATGCACGACATGGGTATCGCCCTGATCCCGCCATTCCTTATTCAACGGGAGTTGAGGGAAAAGCGCCTGGTGATCGCTAACCCCGAAGCACTGGCGAGCATCAAGGCGTATTACCTGATGATTCCCGAGCGCAAGGTGGAATCAGCGTCCTTACGGGCTTTTCGTGATTGGCTGGTGGAACAGGCACAAGGCTACAGCCTTGAGAAATAGCAGGGCAGGGCGACAAACTGACTTCGTAGTCAGAAAAAACAAAACACTACAGATATAACTAAATGTCGCATTTAGGCAGACTGTATCGATAAGCGGAACAACCGTCCTATAAGTGCCTAACCACGCGGCTTATAGGGCTTTTTTAGGGCCATAAACGCCCATTCACATGAACAATGTGAAAAATGTTTTATTTTCCGTCGAAATCCTTACAAGGCACGGCTTACAAGGGATTGAGCCCTACCCTTGCGACATTCGGTCACGGGGTGACTTGTAGTTAATTTTCCGTCACCCCTCATAATCCCTTGAAGGGCGTAATGTTCGCCTGCAAAATGCCGCGCCCCGCCTTGATTCTGGCGGGATCGTGCTGATCGGCCGCCCCAGCTGCACCATCCGTAGTGCGCTGGCCTTCTAAAAAAGATCGAAAGCAATAAGATCACGCAGGAGATTTGACGTGCACATTGGTGTTCCTCTCGAGACCCAAACGGGTGAAACACGGGTTGCTGCAACCCCGGAAACCATCAAGAAACTGATCGGCCAGGGTCATAAAGTCACTGTGCAGAGCGGCGCCGGCATCAACGCCAGTGTTGTCGACAGTGCCTATGAAGCGGCAGGTGCAACCATTGGCAGCGCCAACGATGCATTCGGCGCGGAGCTGATTCTCAAGGTCGTGGCTCCCAGCGACAGCGAACTGACCCTGATCAAGAGCGGCACCGTCCTGGTGGGCATGCTCAATCCGTTCAGCAATGAAACCATTGCCAAGATGGCCGAACGCGGCATCACCGCCTTCGCCCTGGAAGCAGCGCCGCGTACCTCGCGGGCTCAGAGCCTGGATGTGCTGTCCTCGCAAGCCAACATCGCCGGTTACAAGGCGGTGCTGCTGGCTGCCCACTATTACCCGCGCTT
Organism: Pseudomonas sp. GW821-FHT09E12; assembly: GCF_059416085.1. Classification (NCBI taxonomy): domain Bacteria; kingdom Pseudomonadati; phylum Pseudomonadota; class Gammaproteobacteria; order Pseudomonadales; family Pseudomonadaceae; genus Pseudomonas; species Pseudomonas sp. GW821-FHT09E12. The sequence goes on from NZ_JBWKOM010000013.1 coordinate 4,552, forward strand.
CATGCCGATGCTGATGACCGCCGCGGGCACCGTGAAAGCCGCTCGCGTGCTGATTCTCGGTGCCGGCGTTGCCGGCCTGCAGGCCATCGCCACCGCCAAGCGCCTGGGCGCCGTGATCGAGGCCTCGGACGTGCGTCCGGCGGTCAAGGAACAGATCGAATCCCTGGGGGCCAAGTTCGTCGACGTGCCTTACGAGACCGATGAGGAGCGTGAATGCGCCGTCGGTGTCGGTGGCTACGCACGCCCGATGCCTGCCAGCTGGATGCAGCGCCAGGCCCAGGCCGTGCACGAACGCGCCAAGCAGGCCGATATCGTGATCACCACCGCCCTGATTCCAGGCCGCAAGGCGCCAGTACTGCTGAGCGCCGAAACCGTGGCCCAGATGAAGCCGGGATCGGTGGTCGTCGACCTCGCCGCGGCCCAGGGCGGCAACTGCCCGCTGACCGTGGCGGATCAGGTGGTGGTCGAGAATGGCGTGACCATCGTCGGCCCGACCAACCTGGCTGGCGCTGTCGCTGCCGACGCCTCGGCGCTGTACGCCCGCAACCTGCTGGACTTCCTGAAGCTCGTCTTCACCAAAGAAGGTCAGTTCGAGGTCAACCTAGAAGACGACATCGTCGCCGCGTGCCTGATGTGCCGCGACGGCCAAGTCATCCGTAAAAACGCCTAAGCAGGGATTCAGACGATGGAAGAGCTTATCTCCCCCGGTATCTACAACCTGATCATCTTCGTGCTGGCGATTTATGTCGGTTATCACGTGGTCTGGAACGTTACACCCGCACTGCACACGCCGCTGATGGCGGTGACCAACGCCATTTCGGCGATCGTGATCGTCGGCGCCATGCTGGCCGCCGCCCTGACTGTGACGCCGCTGGGCAAGACCATGGGCACGCTGGCCGTGGCCCTGGCCGCGGTCAACGTGTTCGGCGGCTTCCTGGTAACCCGCCGCATGCTTGAGATGTTCAAGAAAAAAGCCCCGAAAGCCGTAAAAGAAGAGGCGCCCAAGTAATGAGCATGAATCTGGTAACGACGCTCTACCTGATCGCGTCGATCTGCTTTATCCAGGCCCTCAAAGGCCTGTCGCACCCGACCTCCTCGCGCCGCGGCAACCTGTTCGGTATGCTCGGCATGGCCCTGGCGATCGTCACCACCGTCGGCCTGGTATTCAAGCTCGGCGCGGAGCTGGCGACCGTTGGCATCGGCTACGTGATTGTCGGCCTGCTGATCGGTGGCACCGCCGGCTCGATCATGGCCAAGCGCGTGGAAATGACCAAGATGCCGGAGCTGGTGGCCTTCATGCACAGCATGATCGGTCTGGCTGCGGTGTTCATTGCCATCGCCGCCGTGGTCGAGCCGCAGTCCCTGGGCATCGTCAAGCAACTGGGTGATGCGATTCCGGCCGGTAACCGCCTGGAGCTGTTCCTCGGCGCGGCCATCGGTGCCATCACCTTCTCCGGTTCGGTGATCGCCTTCGGCAAGCTGTCGGGCAAGTACAAGTTCCGCCTGTTCCAGGGCGCACCGGTACAGTTCGGCGGCCAACACAAGCTGAACCTGGTTCTCGGCCTGGCGACCCTGGGCCTGGGCGTGACCTTCATGCTCACCGGCAACCTCGGCGCCTTCGCCCTGATGCTGGTCCTGGCCTTCGTGCTGGGCGTGCTGATCATCATCCCGATCGGCGGTGCCGACATGCCGGTGGTGGTGTCGATGCTCAACAGTTACTCGGGCTGGGCGGCGGCGGGGATCGGCTTCTCGCTGAACAACTCGATGCTGATCATCGCCGGCTCCCTGGTGGGTTCGTCCGGTGCGATCCTGTCGTACATCATGTGCAAGGCGATGAACCGTTCGTTCTTCAACGTACTGCTTGGCGGCTTCGGCAACACTGCAGACGCTGGCGGCCCGGCGGGCGCGCAAGAAGCCCGCCCGGTGAAGTCCGGCTCGGCCGACGACGCGACCTTCCTGCTGACCAACGCCGACACCGTGATCATCGTTCCGGGTTACGGCCTGGCAGTCGCGCGGGCACAGCACGCACTGAAGGAACTGACCGAGAAACTGGTACACCGTGGCGTGACCGTGAAGTACGCGATCCACCCGGTAGCAGGGCGCATGCCCGGCCACATGAACGTGCTGCTGGCCGAGGCCGAAGTACCGTACGACCAGGTGTTCGAGATGGAAGACATCAACTCCGAGTTCGGCCAGGCCGACGTGGTGCTGGTGCTCGGCGCCAACGACGTGGTCAACCCGGCGGCGAAGAACGATCCGAAATCGCCGATCGCCGGCATGCCGATTCTCGAGGCGTTCAAGGCCAAGACCATCATCGTCAACAAGCGTTCGATGGCCAGCGGCTATGCCGGCCTGGACAACGAACTGTTCTACCTGGACAAGACCATGATGGTGTTCGGCGACGCCAAGAAAGTCATCGAAGACATGGTCAAAGCCGTCGAGTAAACCTGCTCCAGCGCAACACCCAAGACCTCAGCCTTTAGTAGGCTGGGGTTTTTTATTTCCCGCACAAACCCGACAAAAGGCTCTAAATCGCGGCCTTTCATTCGACCTTGGTAGCGGGACGAATTTTTTTGAAATCACTAGACTGCGCATCTTGCTTCCGCTGCCCGAGATAACAATCCATGTACCGTGATCGTATCCGCTTGCCTTCGTTGTTGGATAAGGTGATGAGCGCCGCCGACGCTGCCGCTCTGATTCAGGACGGCATGACCGTCGGCATGAGCGGTTTCACCCGCGCCGGCGAAGCCAAGGCCGTGCCCCATGCGTTGGCCGAGCGCGCCAAGGTAACCCCACTGAAAATCAGCCTGATGACCGGCGCCAGCCTGGGCAATGACCTCGACAAGCAACTCACCGAGGCCGGTGTCCTGGCCCGACGCATGCCGTTCCAGGTCGACAGTACCCTGCGCAAGGCGATCAATGCCGGCGAGGTGATGTTCATCGACCAGCACCTGTCGGAAACCGTGGAACAGTTGCGCAACCAGCAGCTCAAGCTGCCGGACATCGCCGTCATCGAAGCCGTGGCGATCACCGAGCAGGGCCATATCGTGCCGACCACCTCGGTGGGCAACTCCGCCAGTTTCGCAATCTTCGCCAAGCACGTGATCGTCGAGATCAACCTGGCGCACAACCCGAACCTGGAAGGTCTGCACGACATCTATATCCCGACCTACCGGCCGACCCGCACGCCCATCCCGCTGGTGAAGGTCGACGACCGTATCGGCAGCACCGCCATCCCGATCCCGGCGGAGAAGATCGTCGCGATCGTCATCACCAACCAGGCGGACTCGCCATCCACCGTCTCGACCCCTGACAGCGAAACCCAGGGGATCGCCAATCACCTGATCAACTTCTTCAAGCAGGAAGTGGACGCTGGCCGCATGAGCAACAAGCTCGGCCCGCTGCAGGCAGGCATCGGCAATATCGCCAACGCGGTGATGTGCGGCCTGATCGAATCGCCGTTCGAAGACCTGACCATGTACTCCGAAGTGCTGCAGGACTCGACTTTCGACCTGATCGACGCCGGCAAGCTGAGCTTCGCCTCAGGCAGCTCGATCACCCTGTCGAGCCGCCGCAACGCCGATGTGTTCGGCAACCTGGAGCGTTACAAGGACAAGCTGGTACTACGCCCGCAGGAGATCTCCAACCACCCGGAAGTGGTGCGTCGCCTGGGCATCATCGGCATCAACACCGCCCTGGAGTTCGACATCTACGGCAACGTCAACTCCACCCACGTCTGCGGCACGCGGATGATGAACGGCATCGGTGGTTCGGGTGACTTCGCGCGCAACGCGCACCTGGCGATCTTCGTCACCAAGTCCATTGCCAAAGGCGGGGCGATTTCCAGCGTGGTGCCGATGGTCAGTCACGTCGACCACACCGAGCACGACGTCGACATCCTGGTGACCGAGATCGGCCTGGCCGACCTGCGTGGTCTGGCGCCACGGGAGCGGGCACGGGTAATCATCGACAACTGTGTACACCCGGACTATCGCCAGCCCCTGAATGACTACTTCACCGCCGCCTGCGCCCTGGGCGGTCACACGCCGCACATCCTGCGCGATGCCCTGCGCTGGCACATGAACCTGGAAGAAACCGGGCGCATGCTCGCTGTGTGATGGGTACAGTCGATGGCTGACGCAAGCACAGTTGCGTCAGCTCATCGACAACCCTTAAACACTTGTCAAAAACTGTACTGCTGTACCGGTCTTTTACCCCCTCAAAACCCTACCTTTTTCAAGAAAACATCCGAAAGCGCACCTAAATGGTGCCGACAGGTACAGTTGCATCATTTCCGAACAGTACAGCACCTATAAACAGTTAACTGGTCCCTCACAATACAGATGAACTGTATCTAGAGAGACTGGCGCGAGAGGAGGATCATGGGCACCAGTTAAACCACTACCTAATCCCGCCACAAGCGGAAGGATGCACACCATGGAACGTACACTCAGTTCCGAACTGTTCTTCGAAGACAAAGCTGCAAAAACCCAGGCTTCCCTGCCTCTGCGCGTTCTCGCCAACCTGATGCTGTGGCAGCGCCGCATCTCCAGCCGCCACCAACTGGCTCGCCTGGATTCGCGTCTGCTGGCTGACGCAGGTATCAGCGAAGCTCAACGCTACGAAGAGCTGAGCAAGCCGTTCTGGCGCTAAGTTAGCGTCGCTGGCTCTGACCCACCGGGTCCACCGCCAGCACCCCGAATTGAAAAAACGAAACCCGTCGCGGGCAACCGCGACGGGTTTTGTCGTTTAAGGCCTGGCACTGCCGGAAGCCGCCGGTACAGAAAGGGTATGGCTCGACAGATACAGTTTAAATATAAATAGAACTGAACCAGTACAATTTTATACCGGTGTATCTGTATGCATGCCTGCATGAATAGCAACATGGTGTCCCAAGTCCCTGACTTCGGCCTGCCGAAAGGACCGCACCATGAACCACATACCAGGACGTATCGCACCTCTCAGCTTTTCCCATCCTCAGATAAGCGTGTGGAAACGCTTGTACCGCGCCTTGTGCCAGATGCAGCAGAACGCCCGAACACGTCGTGTGCTGGCAGGGCTCAACGATCAGCAATTATCCGATGTAGGTATCAGCCACAGCGATCGCATGGCCGAACTGGATAAGCCCTTCTGGCGCTAGTTCGCACCAGGACAGCAGAAGAGGGCTATTCGAACAGATGGGGTGGGCCTAATATCCGATAGCGTGTAGCGATTTTCCTGAAGGGGCTTCTGATTCATCTGCCCCACAGTGACTACCCGGTGCCCACTCAGCACCACCCTATCTGTTATCAAGGAGTTTTACCTATGTCCCGTCTTCGCCTGCTCAGCGCTGCTGCCTTGCTGGCCTTGGCCTCCAACGCCCACGCCTCCAGCTTTATCGTTACCACCGATGCGGTAGTCGGCGCACTCAAGGCCACTTCCGATGCGACTTCCGACGTCACATCCTCGTTCCGTGACAACAAAATCGTGCGCGCCGCTCGTGACGATGCCGCCAGTTTTGTCGCTACCGAAGGCGCCATTCGCGGTGTGAAGCTGGAAAGCGCGTTTGACCACATCCGCCAGCAGTTGCCACAACTGAGCGCTACTGACGCCCAACTCGCTCAGGCCATCCTGACGATCTGACCCCCGGTCCGGTGACGGGTGCGCCAACGCACCCGAAACCCTGGGCGCTGGCTCTCGCCCGGGCATTGCGCTAGCCTTGCCGCTGGTTTTCCAGCTGTCGAGACTCATGCGTTTTTCCACCTTGCTTACCGTCCCTTCGTTGATTGTCCTGTGTTGGACTGGCTCGGCCGCTGCTTTCGACCTGAGCACGCAAGGCCTGGTCATCACGGGCTACGCCACCAGCAAAGTGACCTCCGCGCCTTTCGACAACAAACGCGTACTGGCGGCCCAGGATGATGCCGCGGCGTTCATTGCCACTGACGGCCACCTGCGCGGAGCCCGGCTGGAATCAGCCCTGAAATACCTGCGTAAAACCCAGCCACAACTTCATGTCGGCGACCTTGAACTGGCGCAGGCAATTCTCGTCCAATAACTATCCCTGTCATCCCGGAGTCGTTCCATGCGTAGCCCGCTGATTGCTGCCACCCTTGGCCTGTTGCTGTTGGCTGATGTGGCCCAGGCGCAAACCCTGGTAGCCACCAGTAACATCATCGTTCGAGCCTTTGGTCGTACCATCGATTTCACCTCGGACACCACCACCTCCATCCGCGACTCGAAAATCGTACGTGCCGCCCATGACGACGCCGCCAGCTTCGTCGCCAGCGACGGCGATATTCGTGGCGCCCAACTGGAAGCCGCCTTCGATACCTTGCGTAACCGTGTGCCGCAAGCCCGCGGCGCCAGTGATCAGGTGCTCGCCGAAGCCATCCTCGCACTGTGAGGCCGCTCGCCGCCTGGCTGCTGGGCGCAGCGCTGTTACTCCTGGGCAACAGCGCTCAGGCCGGCCTGCAACTGCGGCTCAAGACCGAAGGCTTGAGCCCGGAGCAGCAGCACGCCAGCCAGGCGCTGCTGGATGAAGCGATGCAAGCGCTGCCGCCGCGCTTCATCGAACAACTGGACCGTCGCATCGATGTCGGCTGGACCGACGACATGCCTCACAACGCCTACGGCCAGGCATCGCTGGTCGACGAACTCGACCTGAATCGCAAACTGCTGGCCAGCCTCACCGACGGCAGCGCGGCCACCCAGAAAACCCATCGCCCCCATGGCACCGTGCGCCGGGAAATGCTCGCCACCGTGCTGCACGAACTCACCCATATTTATGACCGTTCGCGCCTGTGGTCGGGCGCCGAACGCACGCTGATCCAGCGCTGCAGCCGCCAGAACAGTGCCTCGGGCCTGATCGGGCTGCCAGACCAGTGCCGTGGCCAGACCGCGCGCCGCTTCACCCTCAGCGACGACCCGCGCCTGCTCGACCTCGCCGGCTGGCCGCAATACGTTGGCCGCCGCGGCGAACGCGAGCAGTACAACCGCCAGGTCGCCCGCAGCCCGGATATCTACGAAACGACCAACCCCAAAGAGTTCGTCGCGGTGAACATGGAGTACTTCCTCCTGGACCCGAGCTACGCCTGCCGCCGACCGGCGCTGTACCGTTATTACCAGGAACACTTCGGCTGGGCACCGAAGGCCAAGGACACCTGCGCCCAGTCCTTCGCCTTCCTCAATGCCGGCAACGACTTCGCCAAGCAACCGCTGGGCAAGGTCGACCCGGAGCGGGTCTATGCCGTGGATTACCTGCTGGCCGAGGCCAACCAGAACTGGGTCAGCCGCTGGGGGCACAGTATGTTGCGCCTGGTGATCTGCGCGCCTGGCCGGCCGCGCGGGCCGGATTGCCGGCTGGATCTCGAGCAGCACCTGGTGCTGTCCTACCGCGCCTTTGTCGGTGACGTGCAGCTGTCGAGCTGGGACGGCCTGGTCGGCAAATACCCGTCCCGCCTGTTTATCCTGCCATTGGCCCAGGTCATCGATGAATACACCAAGACCGAGCTGCGCAGCCTGGCTTCGGTGCCGCTGAACCTGTCGCGCAACGAGATCGAAGAAGTGGTCGAGCGTGCCGCCGAGATGCACTGGAGCTACGACGGCAACTATTACTTCCTGTCCAACAACTGCGCCGTGGAAAGCCTGAAGCTGCTGCGCAGCGGCAGCAACAATGCCCAGCTCACCGGGCTCGACAGCATCATGCCCAACGGCCTGCTGGAAGTGCTCAAGGGCCGCGGCCTGGCCGACACCAGCGTATTGGACGATCCTCGCGAAGCCTTGCGCCTGGGGTATCGCTTCGACTCCTTCCGCGACCGCTACCAGGCGATGTTCGAGGTGTTGAAAAAGCACCTGCCAATCAAACAGAACAGCGTCGAAGACTGGCTGTCCCTGAGTGCCGCGCAGCGTCGCCAGTGGTTCGACCAGGCGGACCTGCGCACCAGCGCCGCCTTGCTGCTGCTCGAACAGGCGAGCTTCCGGCGCCAGCTGCTGCTGGCCCAGGATGAGGTCAAGCAGCGTTATCTGGGGGCTCGCGAGCTGCAGAACGGCGGCATGGACAAGGCCAACAAGACTCTGCAGGAAATCCTCGCCAACAGTGGCTTCCTCAGTCGCCCGGCCGAATTGCTCGGTAGCAGCGGTTATGGCTTGCCGCAGCCGAGCGAATGGCAACGCCTGGAAGCGGAAAGCAGCCTGCGCCAGAAACAGCTGCAAGCCCTGACCGGCGATCTGGACAAGGAAGTGCGCGCGTTGCTGGAGCCGAGCCGCGCTGCCGAAATCGCCGCCAACGAGGCCAACCTGAAACAGGTCGGCGAACATCTGCGGGCCCTGCACAAAGCCGCGGGCGGGCTGGAACTGCCCTGACGTCAAAAGCTTCGCAGGCAAGCCTCGCTCCTACGAGAATGCGCAGGAAGGAGGCTTGCCCGCGAAGCGATCCCACAACCTTACAACGTCTCCTCGGCCTCTCCCGGCAACTGCTCATCCAGGTGCAGCCAGGGCAAACGGCTGTCGGTCCAGATATGCCGCTCGGCCGGCGCCAGCTCCGGATGGTCCAGGGTGGCGATGGTCACATCGATGCTGTCCGGGCTCAATTGGGTGACCAGCGCCAGATGCGCTCCGCAGTTCGGGCAGAAATACCGCGCACAACCGGGCGAAGAGTCGTAGCGGGCCGGCGTCCCGGCCAGCCACTGGAAAGCCTGGCGGGGCAGGGTGATCCAGGTAGTCACCAGGCCGCCGCTGACCCGCCGGCAGATCGAACAATGGCAATGGGCGATATCGCACAATGGCCCGCTGAACTGATAACGCAGCTGGCCGCAGTGGCAACCGCCGGTGTGCAACAGGCTCATACGAGGACCTCCCTGCGACTGTTCCGGAAAACTCGGCCAACGGGCCGATCTGGTTGTTTTTTGACCGCACGTCGGCTCGCGACGCATCCACTCATTGCTTTCTACAACGAAAGGTAGCTGAAAGCTTCCGCGATTAGGATCGCCTCCACTGCCGGCAACAGACCGGTTGGCCAATGGGCGTTTTTGCGCCTCCAGGCCCAATTAACAACAACAATGGTGATTCTGATGTCCGTTCGTACCCGCCTTTTCGTCCCGCTTCCTCCAGCCCGTCCCGCGCTTCCCGTTCTGCGCTGACCCCATCCGGTTCGCCATTCCCTAGCCGCGCTACGCCTGGAGTATTCCCATGCTGACTTTCCTTGGCTTCGCCATGGTCATCACCTTCATGTTCCTGATCATGACCAAGCGCCTGTCCGCGCTGATCGCCCTGATCATCGTTCCTATCCTGTTCGCGCTGTTCGGCGGCTTCGCCCCGAAGATCGGCCCGATGATGCTCGAAGGCATCACCAAGCTGGCGCCGACCGGCGTGATGCTGATGTTCGCCATCCTGTATTTCGCCCTGATGATCGACTCCGGCCTGTTCGACCCGGCCGTGCGCAAGATCCTCAAACTGGTCAAGGGTGACCCGCTCAAAGTCTCGGTCGGTACCGCCGTGCTCGCGCTGGTGGTGTCCCTGGACGGCGACGGTGCCACCACCTACATGATCTGCGTGGCGGCCATGCTGCCGCTGTACAGCCGCATCGGCATGAGCCCGCGAATCATGGCCGGCCTGATCATCCTGGCCGGCGGCGTGATGAACATGACCCCCTGGGGTGGCCCGACCGCCCGTGCCGCCAGTGCGCTGCATGTCGACCCGTCGGACATCTTCGTGCCGATGATCCCGGCGATGCTGGCCGGCGTGGTGGCAATCCTGGCAATCGCCTACATGTACGGCAAGCGCGAACGGGCGCGCCTGGGCGAACTGCACCTGCAGGGCGACGAGATCGACCACAGCGAAATCAGCGTTTCGCAGTTCCCGGATGCTCGTCGTCCGAAGCTGATCTGGTTCAACGGCGCCCTGACCTTCGCCCTGATGTGCGCACTGATCGCCGGCCTGTTGCCGCTGCCTGTGCTGTTCATGGTGGCCTTCAGTATCGCGATGATCGTCAACTACCCGTGCCTGCAACAGCAGAAGGATCGCGTCGCGGCCCATGCCGGCAGCGTGCTGGCGGTGGTCGGGCTGATCTTCGCCGCCGGCATCTTCACCGGCATCCTGTCCGGTACCGGCATGGTCGATGCCATGTCCAAGAGCCTGCTGGCGGTGATTCCGGATGCACTGGGCCCGTACCTGGCGGTGATCACCGCGCTGGTGAGCATGCCGTTCACCTTCTTCATGTCCAACGACGCCTTCTATTACGGTGTGTTGCCAGTCCTCGCCGAGGCCGCCAGTCACTACGGCATCACCGCGGTGGAAATGGCACGTGCCTCGATCGTCGGCCAACCCGTGCACTTGCTGAGCCCGCTGGTACCATCCACCTACCTGCTGGTAGCCCTGGCCGGTATCGAGTTCGGCGATCACCAGCGCTTCACCCTCAAGTGGGCAGTGCTGGTTTGCCTGTGCATAATGTTCGCCGCCTTGCTGATGGGGATTTTTCCGCTGTTCAGCACTCTATAAAAAGCAATTGACTCACCGCGCCGGCCGCTAGACTTCGTTCTCGGAAATCTTGACTGGCGCGGTACAACACTCGCTCAAAGGAATACACATGGAATGGCTGACCAACCCGGAAATCTGGGTTGCCTTCTTTACCCTGACCGCCCTGGAAATCGTCCTGGGTATCGATAACATCATCATGATCTCGATCCTGGTCAGCCGCATGCCCAAGCACATGCAGGCACGGACCCGGATTTTCGGTCTGGCGCTGGCCATGATCACGCGGATCCTCCTGTTGCTGTCGATCACCTGGGTCATGCGCCTGACCGCCGACCTGTTCGTGGTCTTCGGCCAGGGTATTTCCGGGCGTGACCTGATCCTGTTCTTCGGTGGCCTGTTCCTGCTCTGGAAGAGCTCCCAGGAGATGTACCACTCCCTGGAAGGCGAGGACGAAACCGCGGAAGAGCCAGGCGGCAAGGGCGGCAACTTCCTCTACACCATCATCCAGATCGCGATCATCGACATCGTGTTCTCCCTGGACTCGGTGATCACCGCCGTCGGCATGGTCTCCCATGTACCGGTCATGGTCGCGGCGATCATCGTCGCGGTGCTGGTGATGATGCTGGCTTCGGGCACCATCAGCGAGTTCATCGACAAGCACCCGTCGCTGAAGATGCTGGCGCTGTCGTTCCTGCTGGTGGTCGGTACCGTACTGATCGCCGAGGCGTTCGAAGTGCACGTGCCAAAAGGCTACGTCTACTTCGCCATGGCCTTCTCGCTGGCGGTGGAGGCGATCAACATCAAGATGCGCACCGCCATCGCGAAAAAGAAAAAGCAGCAGGACCCGGTGAAACTGCGCAAGGACATCCCGGGTCAATAACCCGAGAGCGCAGCAGGAAAAGGGGCTTTCGAGCCCCTTTTTCACGCCTGCAGAAAGTCGTTTTCTTTATGACAGTTTTGTTTCAATCGCCGCGTCAGCTATGCGATGCTGGCGCACAGACCGTTAGCCAACTACAGCTTAAGTACAGAACGTAGAACAACGCGCGGCACCGTTAACTTGCCCCTCTGGGGCGCTATTCACCACAGGGGGCCGTTATGCTCACCCTGCTCAATTTGCTGTCCGCCGTGGCCTTGCTGATCTGGGGCACGCATATCGTCCGCACCGGCATCCTGCGGGTCTATGGCTCGAACCTGCGCCACCTGATCGGCCAGAACATGGCCAAGCGTCCGTTGGCTTTCATCGCCGGGATCCTGGTCACCGCCATGGTCCAGAGCAGCAACGCCACGGCGATGCTGGTCACCTCGTTCGTCGGCCAGGGGCTGATGGCCCTGACACCCGCCCTGGCAACCATGCTCGGCGCCGACGTCGGCACCGCGCTGATGGCCCGGGTACTGACCTTCGACCTGTCCTGGCTGTCGCCGCTGCTGATCTTTCTCGGGGTGATCTTCTTCCTGTCGCGCAAACAGACCCGCGCCGGCCAGCTCGGGCGGGTAGGGATCGGCCTGGGGCTGATTATCCTGGCGCTGCAATTGATCGTCGAAGCCGCCGCGCCCATCACCCATGCCCAGGGCGTGAAAGTCCTGTTCGCCTCGCTGACCGGCGACATCCTGCTCGATGCCCTGATGGGCGCGCTGTTCGCCATGATTTCCTACTCCAGCCTGGCGGCCGTGCTGCTCACCGCGACCCTGGCCGGCGCCGGCGTGATCAGCCTGCCGGTGGCCATCGGCCTGGTGATCGGCGCCAACATCGGCAGCGGGGTGCTGGCTTTCCTCAGCACCAACATGCAGAACGCCGCCGGCCGCCAGGTGGCGCTGGGCAGCCTGCTGTACAAACTGATTGGCCTGGTGCTGATCATTCCGGTGCTCGACCCGCTCGCCCACTGGATGGACAGCCTGGACTTCAGCCCGCAAGAAGTGGTGATCGGTTTCCACTTGCTCTACAACACCCTGCGTTGCCTGGTACTGCTACCGACGGTCGGGCCGATGGCCAAGGTCTGCACCTGGTTGCTGCCGGAACGCCCGGAAACCAATGGCCGGGCCAAGCCTCGCCACCTCGATCCGACCGCCCTGGCCACCCCCAGCCTGGCCCTGGCCAACGCGGCGCGGGAAACCCTGCGCATCGGCGACCAGGTCGAAACCATGCTCGAAGCTGTGCGCGATGTGCTGCACGGCAAGCAGACCGCGGTCACCCAGGAAATGCGCAACCTCAACGACGATGTTGAAGTGCTCTATAACGCGATCAAACTCTACCTGGCGCAGATGCCCCGGGAAGACCTGGGCGAGCAGGACAGCCGGCGCTGGGCCGAGATCATCGAACTGGCGATCAACCTGAAACTGGCCAGCGACCTGATCGAACGCATGCTGCGCAAGGTCCAGCAGCAGAAGACCGCGCAGCGTCGCTCCTTTTCCGAAGTCGGCCTGGAAGAACTGGCCGGCCTGCATGAACAGCTGATCGCCAACCTGCGCCTGGGGCTTTCGGTGTTTCTCAGCGCCGATCCGGAAAGCGCGCGCCAGCTGCTGCGGGAAAAACGCCGCTTTCGCGCTCAAGAACGTCGCCTGGCCCATGCCCATGTCAGCCGTCTGCAACGTAAAATCGTCCAGAGCATCGAGACCAGCTCGCTGCATCTGGAACTGATCGCCGATATGAAGCGCCTGAATTCGCTGTTCTGCGGCAGCGCCTATGTGGTGCTGGGTTCCTCCGAAACCGGCGCGCTCGCCGTGGACGATATGGCTGACATCACCCATTCACCCTGAACGTCCACAGTTACCCGAAGTCTGTAGAACTTACGCCCGTCGTAAGGAAGCCCGTTATGCGTTGCCTGTTATTCGCCTGTCTGCTGCTCGGATCAGCCCACTCGTTTGCCCTGGATCGCTTCCAGGTCGAGGGCTACATGCTGCCCAACGGCCTGCAGTTGCTGCTCAAGCCGGGCAACGTGCGCGGCCATGTGGCGATTCGCCTGGTGGTCGGGGTAGGGCTGGACGACTTCGGCTGCGCCGACAAGGAACTGCCGCATGTGCTCGAACACCTGCTGTTCAGCGGCATCGACGCCAGCGGCGAGGGCGGGCTGGAGGAACGCATGCAAGCCCTGGGCGGCGAGTGGAATGCCTACACCAGCAATGCCGACACCACCTTCGTCATCGAGGCCCCGGCGAAAAACCAGCGCAAGGTGCTGGACCTGCTGCTGGCCCTCTTGACCCGCACCGAACTCGACGACACTGCCTTGCAAACGGCGAAACGGGTGGTCGAGCGCGAGGACGGCGGGCACTACTCACACCTGCAACGCTGGCTGGACCGCCAGGACCTGGGCCATACCGCCAGTAACCAGCTGGCGGTGGAGCTGGGCCTGAAGTGCGCCGAACGGGCCGAGGTCGATCAATTGACCCTGGAACAGCTGGAGCAGCTGCGCAAGGACTGGTACGCGCCGAACAATATGACCCTGATCGTCGTCGGCGACCTTGACCGCCTGTTGCCGGCCTACCTGGAACGCAGCTACGGCGCGCTGGAACCGGTGGAGCCCAGCGAGCACCAGGGCCTGCCGGACATTCAACAAACGGCCGCCGCCGAGCGCAGCCTGATCCACGGCTGGGTCGGCGACAGCGCCAAGCTGCACTGGCTGTTCCCCGAGCCGACCCTCGACCGGCAGCACGATGAAACCTTCGATCTGCTCAAGGATTACCTGGACTGGGCGCTGTACCAGAAACTGCGCCTGCAACATGAGCTGTCCTACGGGCCGAACAGCGAACGCGAGGTGTTCGGCGGCGTCGGCTTTCTCAGCCTGAATGCCGACCTGGAGCGCGCGGACGTCCCCCAGGCCCGGCAAACGATCGACGAGCTCAAGGCGCAACTGCTCAAGGACGGCCTGGAGCCGGCGACCTTCGCCCGTCTGCAACAGGCCGCCATTGCTCGCCAGGCCTGGGCGGTACAGGGCAATAGCGCCCTGGCGGACTACTACTGGGGCGCCTTGAGCGACTATGCGGACGGGCGTTTCAGCGATCCGGCCAAGCGCCTGCAAGCCGTCAGCCTGAAGCAGGCCAACCAGGCCATGCGCCAACTGCTGGAACAGCCCGGCTACCTGCGGATCGAAAAACCGCTGCTGAGCTATGCGGCCTTGAGCGGGCTGATCCTCGGCGTACTGTTATTGATTGTTCTGGCGCTGTTCGGCGGGCGGGCTTATCGCAAACGAATCCGTGCCTGATGCGTCTTTTGTCATGCTAAACCGTTATTCTGTCGGGGATTTTTTCTAGTGTGATCGCCGAATGCCAAACCTGACTCATTACATGCAGCGCATCCTGGAACTGATGAAGCGCTACCCAGGGGTCATTGCGCTCGGCGGTTTCATTTCCGGTGTCGGCAGTTTCATCCTGGTGGACCGCCAACAGGGCCTGGCCACCTGGATCGCCGTGATCATGCTGGTGAGCTGGATCTGGCTGATGCTGGAAAACAGCCTGACCCAGCTGTTCACCAGGATCTTCAAGCGGGAAATCCCCCAGCCGCTGCTGCGTTACGCAACGCAGATGATTCACCAGGAAAGCCTGTTTTTCGTCCTGCCGTTCTTCTTCATCACCACCGCCTGGAACAGCGGGCAGCTGGTATTCACCGGCCTGCTGGGCGCCTCGGCGCTGGTCTCGATCATCGACCCGCTGTACTACAAATGGCTGGCCCCACGCCGCTGGCTGTTCCTCGCCCTGCACACCCTGACGCTGTTCGCCGCGTTGCTGACCGCGCTGCCGATCATCCTGCACCTGACCACCGCGCAGAGCTTCAAGCTGGCCCTGGGCATCGCCATGCTGCTGTCGTTCCCCAGCCTTGCGTCGATCTTCCCGATCCGCAACCTGCGCGGCGCGCTGATGCTGCTGGGCATGACCCTGGCCATCGGCGGCACTGGCTGGCTGCTGCGCTCCTGGGTTCCGCCGGCGACCTTGTGGATCGCCGAGGAAGCCATCAGCACCCAGTTGCAGGACCGCACCCCCGGCGCCAGCCTCAAGGAGGTCAGCACCAACGACGTGCGCAGCGCCGGGCTGTATGCCTACACCGCGATCAATGCGCCGCGCGGGCTGGACGAGCGCATTTATCACGTCTGGCAATTCAACGGTAAAGAGGTCGACCGAGTGGCCCTGGACATCCACGGCGGGCGCAAGGAGGGCTACCGCGCCTGGTCGCACAAGCAGAACTTCCCCGGCGATCCGACCGGCAGCTGGCAGGTCCGGGTGCTGACCGAAGACGGGCAGGTGATCGGCGTGCTGCGCTTCAAGATCACCGGCACCAACGGGCAAGACTCAGCACCTTAGTACAAGGCAAAGTCGTCTCGATCGTGGTATTACGTAGCACTGCGTAAAAACCATACAAGCACGGAGCTTATGACCCAGAGCACGACGGCTGGCAGTGCCCAACTGGATACGTCGAGTTCCCCCTCGCGGTTGCGAGTCGCGGGGGACTGGACGCTCGTCCATTACACCGAGCTCAAGCACCTCTGCGAAAAGCTCACCGGACAGTACGACGCCAGCACCCACATCGACCTCAACGGCCTCGGCGCCCTGGATACCGCGGGCGCCTCGCTGCTGGTCGAACTGCTGGGCTCCGAGCGTCTCGGCAAGTCCACCGAACACCCCGACTGCACCTTGTCTTCGGCCGACCGCGCGCTGCTGCAGACCATCTACTGCTCGCTGACCGATTTCTGCGTGCCGCTCAAGGAGCCGGAAATATCGGTCGGTATCCAGTTGCTGACCCGGATCGGCAAGGCGGTCGACGCCATCTGGCAGGACACCCTGAAGCTGCTGGGTTTCGTCGGCCTGATCCTCGAAACCCTGGCCCGCGGCCTGCTGCGCCCCAAGCGCTGGCGCATCACGCCGATGGTCGCGCATATCGAGCAGACCGGCCTCGACGCCGCGCCCATCGTCGCCTTGCTGACCTTTCTGGTGGGCGCCGTGGTGGCCTTCCTCGGCGCCACGGTACTGCAGAGTTTCGGCGCCAGCATCTTTACCGTGGACCTGGTGGCGTTCTCCTTCCTGCGTGAGTTCGGCGTGCTGCTCACCGCGATCCTCATGGCCGGGCGAACCGCGAGCGCGTTCACCGCGCAGATCGGCTCGATGAAGGCCAACGAGGAAATCGACGCCATCCGCACCCTGGGCCTGGACCCGATGGAGCTGCTGGTGCTGCCCCGGGTCCTGGCGCTGCTGGTGGCGTTGCCGATGCTGACCTTCCTGGCGATGCTCTCGGGGATTGTCGGGGGCGGGGTGGTCTGTGCGCTGTCGCTGGATATCTCGCCGGCGATGTTCCTCGCCCTGCTGCAATCGGACATCGGCGTGCAGCACTTCCTGGTGGGCATGGTCAAGGCGCCGATCTTCGCCTTCCTGATCGCCGCCATCGGCTGCCTGGAAGGCTTCAAGGTCAGCGGCAGCGCCGAGTCCGTAGGCGCCCACACCACGTCCAGCGTGGTGCAATCGATCTTCGTGGTGATCGTCCTCGATGCCGTCGCCGCGCTGTTCTTCATGGAGATGGGCTGGTGAACCGTTCAACCCGTCCGCCCGCCGAGGCGGTGATCGAAGTCCGTGGCCTGTGCAATCGCTTCGGCCCGCAGAGCGTGCACGAAAACCTCGACCTGGACCTGTACAAGGGCGAGATCCTCGCGGTGGTCGGCGGTTCGGGCAGCGGCAAGTCGGTGCTGCTGCGCAGCATCATCGGCCTGCGCCAGCCCAGCGAAGGTTCGGTGCGGGTATTCGGCCAGAACCTGCCGAGCCTGGCGGAACATGAGCGCTCGCTGATCGAACGGCGCTTCGGCGTGCTGTTCCAGAAGGGCGCGCTGTTCTCGTCGCTGACCGTGACCGAAAACGTCGCCCTGCCGCTGATCGAGCATGCCGGCCTGAGCCGCGCCGACGCCGAGCACCTGGCGGCGGTGAAACTGGCGCTGGCCGGGTTGCCGCTGTCGGCGGCCGACAAATACCCGGCCTCGCTGTCCGGCGGCATGATCAAGCGTGCCGCCCTGGCCCGGGCGCTGGCCCTGGACCCGGACATCCTGTTTCTCGACGAACCCACCGCCGGCCTCGACCCGATCGGCGCCGCGGCTTTCGACCAATTGATCCTGACCCTGCGTGACGCCCTGGGCCTGAGCGTGTTCTTGGTCACCCACGACCTGGACACGCTGTACACCATCACCGACCGGGTGGCGGTGCTGGCACAGAAAAAGGTGCTGGTGGCGGATGCCATCGACCAGGTCGCCGAGACCGACGACGCCTGGATTCACGAATACTTCCATGGCCCTCGCGGCCGCGCGGCGTATCAGGCCGCTACACAGCTCAACGAGGTATGACATGGAAACCCGAGCCCATCATGTCCTGATCGGCCTGTTCACCGTAATTGTGGTGGTCGGCGCCCTGCTGTTCGGCCTGTGGCTGGCCAAGTCCAGCGTCGACACGGAGTTCAAGGACTACGAGATCATCTTCAACGAGGCCGTCAGCGGCCTGTCCAAAGGCAGCGCCGTGCAGTACAGCGGGATCAAGGTCGGCGATGTGGTCAGCCTGCGCCTGGACCCGAACGACCCACGCCGGGTCCTGGCGCGGATCCGCCTGAGTGGCGAAACCCCGATCAAGGAAGACACCCAGGCCAAGCTGACCCTGACCGGCATCACCGGGACCTCGATCATCCAGCTCAGTGGCGGTACTCCACAAAGCCAGCCGCTTCTGGGCAAGGACGGCAAACTGCCAGTGATCGTCGCTTCGCCATCGCCGATCGCCCGCCTGCTGAACAACAGCGAAGACCTGATGACCAGCGTCAACCTGCTGCTGCACAACGCCAACAGCATGTTCTCGCCAGAGAACGTCGAGCGCATCGGCAACACCCTCGAACACCTGGAGCAGACCACCGGAGCCATCGCCGAACAGCGCGGCGACGTGCGCCTGGCCATGCAGCAACTGGCGTCCATCGGCAAGCAGGCCAGCGCCACCCTGGAACAGACCACCGCGCTGATGCGCAACGCCAACGGCCTGCTCAACGAGCAGGGCAAGCAGATGTTCGGCAGCGCCGAGCTGGCCATGCAATCGCTGGAGCAGAGCAGTGCCACCCTCAACAAACTGCTGACCGACAACCAGGACTCGCTGAACAACGGCATCCAGGGCCTCAATGGCCTGGCGCCGGCCGTGCGCGAGCTGCGCGATACCCTGAGCTCGCTGCGGGCCATTTCGCGGCGCCTGGAAGCCAACCCCAGCGGCTACCTGCTGGGCAGTGACAAGAACAAGGAGTTCACGCCATGAAGCGTGCCTATCGCCCATTCGGCCGGCTGGCCCTGGCCGCCGGATTCGCCTTGAGTGGCGCCTGCTCGATCCTGCCCCAGGCCGACCCGGTGGATATCTATCGCCTGCCCGCGGCCCAGAGCGCCACAGCCCGGCCTCAGGGCCACGCGCAGCCCTGGTCCCTGCGCCTGACCAAACCCCTGGCGAGCGACGCCTTGAACAGCGCGAGAATCGCTGTGATCCCCCAAGGCGATGTGATCAGCAGCTACAAGGACGCGCGCTGGAGCGATCCGGCGCCGGTGCTGCTGCGCAATCGGCTGTTGGATGGGTTCCTCGCCGATGGCCGGGTGCAGTTGCTGGGCACCGACGACAGCGATGTGCAGACCGATCTCGAACTGGGCGGCAACCTGCAGGCATTCCAGAGCGAATACCAGGGCAAGGCGGTGGCGGTGGTGATCCGCCTGGATGCGCGCCTGGTGCGCGGCTACGACCAGAAGATCCTGGCCAGCCAGCGCTTCGAAGTGCGCCAGCCGCTGAACGATACCAAGGTGCCGGCGGTGGTCGCCGGGTTTGGCCAGGCCGGGGACGCCTTGAACCGGCAGGTGGTGGAGTGGACGGTGAAGCAGGGCAGTCAGCTGGTCAGGCGTTGATGGCCTCATCGCGAGCAAGCCTCGCGCCTACAGGATGGTCCTGGTAGGAGCGAGGCTTATCCGCGAATCGTTCCGAGCCTTAACCGAAGAACCAGTAGCACACCGCAATCGCCGCCACCACGCCGGCCAGCTCGGCCAGCAGGGCGCAGCCGACGGCATGGCGCGCCCGCTGGATACCGACCGAGCCGAAGTACACCGCCAGCACATAGAAAGTGGTCTCGGTACTGCCCTGGATCGTCGCCGCGGCCAACGCCGGGAAACTGTCCACACCCTGGGTCTGCATGGTTTCGATCAACATGGCCCGCGCGGCGCTGCCAGAGAAGGGTTTGACCAGGGCCGTCGGCAGGGCATCGACGAAGCGTGTGTCCCAGCCAGCCCATTCCACCAGATACCGGATGCCGTCCAGGCCGAAGTCCAGGGCGCCGGAGGCGCGCAGCACGCCCACCGCGCAGAGCATGGCCACCAGATACGGCAGCAGGTTCTTGGCGACGTCGAAACCTTCCTTGGCGCCCTCGACGAAGGCCTCGTAAACCTTGACCTTGCGCAGCGCGCCAATCACCAGGAACAACATGATCAGGCCGAACAGGGTCAGGTTGCCCAGGATCGACGACAGCGACGCCAGCGCGGTGGCCGACAGCGTGGCGAGCAAGGCCATGAAGCCGCCCAGGGCCAGGGCGCCGGGAATCAGGTAGGCCAGCACCACTGGGTCCCACAGGCGCAAGCGCTGCATCACCGCGACCGACAGCAGGCCGACCAGGGTCGAGGCGCTGGTGGCCAGCAGGATCGGCAGGAACACCAGGGTCGGGTCGGCGGCGCCTTGCTGGGCGCGGTACATGAAGATGGTCACCGGCAGCAGGGTCAGGGACGAGGCGTTCAGCACCAGGAACAGGATCTGCGCGTTGCTCGCCGTGGTCGCGCTGGGGTTGAGGTCCTGCAAGGCGCGCATGGCCTTGAGGCCGATCGGCGTGGCGGCGTTGTCCAGCCCCAGGCCATTGGCCGCGAAGTTCAGGGTGATCAGGCCGATGGCCGGGTGGCCGGGCGGCACTTCCGGCATCAGGCGGGTGAACAGCGGGCCCAGGGCCTTGGCCAGCCAGTCGACGATCCCGGCCTTTTCGGCGATCCGCAAAAAGCCCAGCCACAGGGTCAGGGTGCCGAACAGCAGCACCATCACTTCCACCGACAGCTTGGCCATGGCGAAGATGCTTTCCACCATCGCCGCGAAGATCCCGGCGTTACCGCCGACCAGCCACTGCGCCAGCGCTGAAACGGCCGCCACGATGAAGAAGCCAAGCCACAGGCCATTGAGCATCAGTTATTCCCCCAGAAGATGCGGCGAATGATAGCGGTGCGGACAGAAACGACAAACCCCGGATTGACCGGGGTTTGTCGATGATGACGGCTACAGCTGTCAGCCTTTGGTGACTTCACCGGCCGGCAGCGGCTCCTTGCTGCGCCAGTGCGGCAGGGAATTCCAGTAGCGCTGGCCCTTGGCGTCGTCGTACATGCCTTCCCAACGCGCGATGACCAGGACCGCCAGGGCGTTGCCGATCACGTTCAGCGCGGTACGGGCCATGTCCATGATGCGGTCGACACCGGCGATGAAGGCCAGGCCTTCCAGCGGAATGCCCACGCTGCCCAGGGTCGCCAGCAGCACCACGAAGGACACGCCCGGCACGCCGGCGATGCCTTTGGAGGTGACCATCAGGGTCAGGACCAGCAGCAGTTGCTGGCTGATCGACAGGTCGATGCCGTACAGCTGGGCAATGAAAATCGCCGCGATGCTCTGGTACAGGGTCGAACCGTCGAGGTTGAACGAGTAACCGGTCGGTACCACGAAGCTGCAGATGGCTTTCGGCGCACCGTAGGCTTCCATCTTCTCGATCACCCGCGGCAGCACGGTTTCCGAACTGGCGGTGGAGTAGGCCAGCACCAGCTCATCCTTGAAGATGCGCATCAGCTTGATCACCGAGAAGCCGAACAGGCGAGCGATCAGGCCCAGAACCACGAAGGCGAAGAAGGCGATGGCCACATAAACCAGGATCACCAGCTTGGCCAGCGGCAGCAGGGAGGCGAAACCGAAGTTGGCCACGGTCACCGCGATCAGGGCGAATACGCCGATCGGGGCGTAGTTCATGATCATGTGGGTGACTTTGAACATGCTTTCCGAGACGCCCTGGAACATCTTCACCAGCGGCTCGCGCAGGTCGGCCTGCAGGCTCGACAGACCGAGGCCGAACAGCACCGAGAAGAAGATGATCGGCAGCATCTCGCCGCGGGCCATGGCCGCGAAGATGTTCGATGGGATCAGGTTGAGGATGGTTTCGATGAACGCGTGTTCATGCTGTACCTCGGCGGCGGTCGCCTGGTACTTGGAAATATCCACGGTACCCAGGGTGCTCATGTCGATGCCGGCGCCCGGGTGGAACACGTTGGCCAGCACCAGGCCGACCAGGATCGCGATGGTGGTGACGATTTCGAAGTAGATGATGGTCTTCAGGCCAATACGCCCGAGTTTCTTCGCGTCGCCCACGCCGGCGATACCGACGATCAGCGAGGAGATCACGATCGGGATCACGATCATCTTGATCAAGCGGATAAAGATATCGCCCGCAGGTTGCAGGACGTTGCTGATCCACCAGGCTTTTTCGGCACTGAAATGGTTGAGCAGCGCACCAATTGCAATCCCCAGCACCAGACCGATGAGGATCTGCCAGGCGAGGCTTAGTTTTGCCTTCTTCATATCATTACCCTTACTTCAGTTGGACTCGGGCTAATGCGCGAACTGGAACGCTCAATGGCGGAAAAGTCTGTGCATCGGCCCCCGTATAAGGTCACCCCGAGCGAGCATTTACGGCTCTCTGCAGGCGAAAAAAGGCGCAACTATTCCGACGCAAGGGGGGCGCGTCTAATGCCGTAAACGCCTACCCTATGCCGAATCGGCATGAGTTTTTCTAAACGAAACGGGCGTCCCAACCGGTTCGAAGACGACATTTCGGCCCGACCATCTGCCGTGAAACGGCCATTTCAGGCGGTATCCAGCGTTTTTGAGTGGGTTCGAAATGACCTTCGAAAGAAGGGAAAGTTCTTACGTTAGAACCAGAAATCTCATCTGGAAAAAGCCAAAAGTTTCTCGATGTACGGTCGCAAGGAAACACCGTGAAACGGTTAGGCCACACATCTGGGAATGGTTGCCGCGTCCCCGCCTGAAAAAGCAGGCCACCGCTCTGCCACAAAGGTTTGTGGCATTCAAACACGACGCAAGTCGTCAAGCCTGAGCGGCTGGCGAACTTGCGCCGCAGTTTTTCCTGACCCGGCCCTCGCGGAGGCACTCCCTGTACCCCTAGGTCACTCCGATCCGGTTTCGATCAGAACGTCCCGGCCCCCTGGTCATGCGCGGCCCCTCCTCGGGGCGGTGCAACAGAAAGCAAGGCCCGGGTGGGCGCTTGCTTTCCATGGTCGAATCTTCGAACAGTCAACTCAGTACCAGTTCGGGTCCTTTTTCAGCTGTTCCTTGAGCAAGCCCTGCATGCCAGCGTCCGGCTTGCCGAGAAAGCGGTATTCGGCATGGCGGGTCGGCGACTTGTCCGCGGGCAGGCCCGCCGGCACTTCGACCAACATGGCGTAGGCGTCTTTCTTGTCGAAACTGAACGCCACGATCAGGCGCTGGTTGCGACAGGTATCGCGGGTTTCGCAAAGCGGACCGACCAGGTACTTGTCGCCGTCTTCTTCCACCGCATTCATCTGCTGCGCGTCACCGGACAGGTTCATCACCCATTCCGGCAGGCGTTCTTCCTTTTCGACGACTTCCTGCCAGGTTTCACGGTATTGCGGGTCACTGTTCAACAACTCGTTGACCCGGGTCTGACCGTCGTTGGCCGCCATCGCCGTGGCCGCGCCGCCCAGCAACAGGGCGGCGGCCAATGTTTTCAAAGAAACGCTCATGTTCAACCTCGACCACGACGGCCAAAGAAGAAGGAAGCGATGAACATCACCAAGAAAACGACAAAGAGAATCTTGGCGATACCCGTGGCGGTGCCCGCGATACCACCAAAGCCCAGTACCGCGGCGATGATGGCAATGATCAGGAATGTGATTGCCCAGCTCAACATGGTCATTCTCCTTACGCTTCTATTTAGAGGTACTGCCTAGCCGGCCCGCCGTTGCGCACCGACTGTCCTGCCTAGAACACCCAGCGCTCCTGATAAGCCGTGTCGGTGGCAGACTGAGCCTGGTCGACGTCCATCAGAAGCATTGGGGCGGAATCGGCAAACCGAGTGCTGACTGCACTGAAGTGGGTTTGAGTGGGATGAGAAACCGGCAACCTCACCGCTTCTTGCTGCTGGCTTTGCTCCCAACGTGAAAACTGCTGACCGCCAATCAAGGTCACCAGCAATGCCAGGCTGGCGAACAATCCCTGCTGCAGATGCAGGGACGAAACAGACAATGGGGCGAGACGTTGGCGTTTCATCCGGAAGCTCCTCCCATGGGGGTCATTGTTCTCAACGCTTGTTGCTGTGCCTGCGGCTTGTTCAACCGAGCCTGATCAGGTTGTTGCAGCCTGCATGCCAGCTTTCACGATTAGAACAAACTCAATAAAAACAACGACTTGTATTCATATTGAGAGGTTTGCCATACGCCATCCTGCACGATGCCGCCTTGGATACCGTGCGAATTGCACGATCGGCCCGGTACTTGAGGAAAAAAGCGCAGTTGAAAATGCATGGAGTACAGTGGCGAAATCGGGAAAGGACTGCGGGCAAGACCTGAAATCAATAAAAAACCTATTGTTTTCAATCTATTAGCAATAGACCCCGGAGATAACTAATCTGCACGCTTGGAAATCGATCAGAATTAACCATGCAACTTGCCCGATTTTTCCGGGACTAAATAAGATCACTCACTTCAGGAGCCTCGGACATGGAATCAGCACCGGAAAATCAAGGCCGCATTCTTCTGGTAGATGATGAGTCCGCGATCCTTCGTACCTTCCGTTACTGCCTGGAAGACGAGGGCTACACCGTCGCCACGGCCAATAGCGCCGCTCAGGCCGATGCCTTGCTGCAACGCCAGGTGTTCGACCTGTGTTTCCTCGACCTGCGCCTGGGCGAGGACAACGGCCTGGACGTACTGGCCCAGATGCGCATCCAGGCCCCCTGGATGCGGGTGGTCATTGTCACCGCCCATTCAGCCGTCGACACCGCGGTGGACGCCATCCAGGCCGGCGCCGCCGACTATCTGGTCAAGCCCTGCAGCCCCGATCAACTGCGCCTGGCGACCGCCAAGCAGCTGGAAGTCCGCCAGCTCTCGGCACGCCTGGAGGCCCTCGAAGGTGAAGTGCGCAAACCCAAGGACGGCCTGGACTCGCACAGTCCGGCGATGAAAGTGGTGCTGGAAACCGCCCGCCAGGTCGCCGGTACCGACGCCAACATCCTGATCCTCGGCGAGTCCGGCACCGGCAAGGGCGAGCTGGCCCGGGCCATTCATGGCTGGAGCAAGCGTGCCAGGAAATCCTGCGTCACCATCAACTGCCCGTCGCTGAACGCCGAGCTGATGGAAAGCGAGCTGTTCGGTCACAGCCGCGGGGCCTTTACCGGCGCCAGCGAAAGCACCCTTGGCCGGGTCAACCAGGCTGACGGCGGCACGCTGTTCCTCGACGAGATCGGCGACTTTCCGCTGACCCTGCAACCCAAGTTGCTGCGGTTCATCCAGGACAAGGAATACGAGCGGGTCGGCGACCCGGTGACCCGCCGCGCCGACGTGCGCATCCTCGCCGCGACCAACCTCAACCTCGAGGACATGGTGCGCGACGGACGCTTCCGTGAAGACCTGCTGTACCGCCTGAACGTGATCACCCTGCACCTGCCGCCGCTGCGCGAACGCAGCGAAGACATCCTGACCCTGGCCGACCGTTTCCTGGCGCGCTTCGTCAAGGAATACGCCCGTCCCGCCCGTGGCTTCAGCGACGAGGCCCGCGAAGCGCTGCTCAATTACCGCTGGCCGGGCAATATCCGCGAGCTGCGCAACGTGGTGGAACGCGCCAGCATCATCTGTCCCCAGGAAAAGGTGGAGATCAGCCACCTGGGCATGGCCGAGCAACCGACCAACAACACCCCGCGCATCGGCGCTGCCTTGAGCCTGGACGAGCTGGAGAAAGCCCATATCGGCGCCGTGCTGGCCACCAGCGATACCCTCGACCAGGCCGCCAAGACGCTCGGCATCGACGCCTCAACGCTGTACCGCAAACGCAAACAGTACAACCTGTGAGCCGCCCCTCATGAAGTTAGCGATGAAACTGCGCACGAGACTGTTTCTGAGCATCTCGGCGCTGATCACCGTGGCGCTGCTCGGCCTGCTGCTCGGGCTGGTCAGCGTGATGCAGATGGCCAAGACCCAGGAAGCGCTGATCCGCAACAACTTCATTACCCTGGACCTGGGGCTCAAGCTGCGACAGACCTTGGGCGACCAACTGCTCATCATGCTCAACCACAACCCTGACCGGACGGCGCTGGACGACTCCAGGCAGGAATACCTGGCCCTGCTCGAGCAGGGCATCGAGCATGAACGGCAAAACAATGTACGTAACGGCTTCACCCAGGCACGCGACGACTACCAGCGTTTCTTCGAAGCCTTCGAGCGCGCCGACGGGAGCTCGGCAGGGGTCAATGGCAATACCGAACTGACCCACCGCTTCAATACCCTGCGCAATGGCTTGATCGGCGAGCACAAGCAGGCCCTGGACAACATCAATGACATCGAACACCAGGCCCGCAATCGCGCCTTGCTGATCGCCGGCCTGCTCGGTTTGGTCGGGCTGGCCGTGCTGATCATCGGCTTCATCACCGCCCACGGCATCGCCCGGCGCTTTGGCGGCCCCATCGAAGCGCTGGCCAAGGCCGCCGACAATATCGGCCAGGGCAACTTCGACGTGACCCTGCCCCTGTCTTCGGCTGCCGAGATGAACTTGCTGACCCGGCGCTTCGGAATCATGGCCCAAGCCCTGCGCGAGCATCAGGCCACCAATGTCGACGAACTGCTCGCCGGCCAGCAGCGCCTGCAATCGGTGCTCGACAGCATCGACGACGGTTTGCTGATGATCGACCGCCAGGGTCACCTGGAACACCTCAACCCGGTAGCCCAACGTCAGCTGGGCTGGGACGAGGAACGCCTCGGACAAGGGCTGGGCAGCGCCCTGCAGCGACCGGAACTGGACGAGCAGCTGCAACTGGTATTGCGCGGCGGCACCCTGGAACGGGCGCCGGAAGACCTCAGCGTCGAGGTCGATGGCGAATCGCGCCTGCTGACGTACAGCCTGACCCCGGTCAGCCATCCCCAGGGGCATATCCTCGGCGCGGTGATGGTGCTGCACGACGTCACCGAGCAGCGAGCCTTCGAGCGTGTGCGCAGCGAGTTCGTATTGCGTGCCTCCCATGAATTGCGCACCCCGGTCACCGGCATGCACATGGCGTTCGGCCTGTTGCAGGAACGCCTGCGCTTCCCTGAGGAGTCCCGCGAAGCCGACCTGCTGAACACCGTCAACGAAGAAATGCAGCGCCTGATGCAACTGATCAACGACCTGCTGAACTTCTCGCGTTATCAAAACGGCCTGCAGAAACTCACCCTGGCGCCTTGCACCCTGGAAGAGCTGCTGGAGCAGGCGCGCAACCGCTTCATCGGCGCAGCCACGGCGCAGGGCATCGAGCTGCGGGTGGAGCTCCAAGCGCCGTTGCCGCGGCTGCACGCCGACCGCATGCAACTGGAGCGGGTGCTGGACAACCTGATCGACAATGCCCTGCGGCATACCGCCAAGGGTGGCTTGATCCGCTTGCAGGCCCGTAGGCACGGCGAGCGGGTCATCATCAGCGTCGAAGATAACGGCGAAGGCATCGCCTACGGGCAACAGGGGCGGATTTTCGAACCCTTCGTCCAGGTCGGACGCAAGAAAGGCGGGGCCGGCCTGGGTCTGGCGCTGTGCAAGGAAATCGTGCAACTGCACGGCGGGCGCATGGGCGTCTATTCACGGCCCGGGCAGGGAACCCAGTTCTATCTGGCCTTGCCCCTCTAGGGGCTAGGCCCCGTCATCCAGGCGCCGCGGCCCCAGGCGGCGCCCGCGGGTAATCAGGTCGATGAACTGCACCGCACTCAGCGCATGGGCGAACAGCCAGCCCTGGCCAAAACGCACGCCCTCGCTGCTCAGCAGCAACGCCTGATCCTCGAACTCGATGCCCTCGGCAATCACCTTGAGCTGCAGGGCATGGGCCATGCGAATGATGTGCGGGGCGACGCCGCTGCTGGCGGCGTCATGCCCCAGGGCATCGATGAATGCCTTGTCGATCTTCAGGTAATCCACCGGCAGGGTCTGCAGGTACGCCAGGCTGCAATAACCCGTGCCGAAATCGTCGATCAGCACCTGATGGCCAACGTCCCGCAAGGCTTGCAGGTTATGCCGGGCGACCACCACATCGATCAGCCCGCGCTCGGTGACTTCGAAGGCGATCTGCCGCGCCGCCACCCGATGCAGCGCCAACAGGCGCGCCATCACTTTGCCGATCCGCGGCACCATGACATCGCAGGCCGCCAGGTTGACCGAGATGTACAGCTGCGGGTTGGCCCGCAACAGATGCCCCAATTGTTCGAGCAGGCGTTGCAGGACAAAATCGGTGATCGGGCGGATCTGCCCGGTGTTCTCCGCCATGGGAATGAACAGGTCCGGGCTGGTCAGGGTGCCGTCCGGACGGCGCCAGCGCAGCAGGGCCTCGGCGCCGACACACTGGCGCGTCCGCAGATCGAAGATGGGTTGATACAGCACCTGCAGCTCACCGCGGCGCAGCGCCCCCTGCAATTCGGCGCCCAGGGATTGGCGCTGCCCGGCCAGCTGAAAGGCCAGGCCACCGATGAAGACCGCCAGCACCAGGCTGCTGGGCAGCAGCCACCACCACCCCTCGAAGATTTCTCGGCGCATGTTGGTGCGGGGGGTGACGAGCACCATCTGATACTCCGGATTGCTGGTGGGCATCCGGTAGATCAATTGGTCCTGGGTCACCAGCAACGGGCTGCGTCCCGTGGGCGGCCACGGTTCGGTCGGCGGCCACTCCAGCGCCGGCCCCAGCACCGGGATGGCCCGCGAGCCATGGTCGAGAACCACCATCAGGCTGCTGTTGGCAGGCAGGTCGACCATATCGGTCAGGTGCCCGCGAGACGTCGCCACGCGGAAGTTACCGCGCCCGAGCATCAGCGCCGCGCGGTTTTCATTGGGTTCGGTAGAGGTGTTCAGCCAGTAGCTGTAGGTCGGGCCGCGGATATCCGGCGGTCGCATCACGGCCAGGTTGTCCTGGAGCGGCCAGTTGGTGCAGGCCTGGGCGGCATCGATATAGGCCGCTTCATAAATGAAGCGGTAACTGAAGCTGATCTGCTGCAGGGTCACGACCATCTCGGGGCTGCATCCGCGCAGGGGCTGCGCCTCGAGTACGTCCAGGCCTTCACGCAACTGACCGAACAGTTGCTCCAGGCGTTCGAGAAAACGTTGGCCCTGGGCATTCATCTGCTCGCTTTCGCGCAGTTGCGCCTCGTGCATCGCAATGCCCAGGCTCGCCGCCAGCAGCAGGGCCGCACTCAACACAGCCGCACACATCGCCAACAGCCAGGGGCGATAGAACCAACTGCGTAGGGGTTCGCGAGCGGCCGGCATCATTGGATATCCGAGGGTTACCAATGAGTTATAGCTACTGATTGAGAAAAAACCCTGACCGTCGGGCGGGCGTCATTATTTTGTCTGGTTGAGCACCTGCAGGATCGCAGCGCTTTCTGCATCCGGCTGGCCGTCGAAACGCGACGGCCGGTAATGCATCTGGAACGCGGCCAGCACGTGACGGGTCGCCACATCCAGTTCGCCGGTCTGCGGCGTCTCATAACCCAGACGCGCCAGGCCTTGCTGGAACCAGGCGATGCTCGGCAACTGCGCGGCAAAGAACGCCTGCTGGCGCGCCACCGCCTGGGCGTTCGGCCACCGGCCCAACCCGGCTTCGGCCAGACGCTTCCAGGGGAACAGCGGGCCCGGGTCGAGCTTGCGCAGGGGAGCGATATCAC
The DNA here is from genome assembly GCF_059416085.1 of Pseudomonas sp. GW821-FHT09E12. Taxonomy (NCBI): domain Bacteria; kingdom Pseudomonadati; phylum Pseudomonadota; class Gammaproteobacteria; order Pseudomonadales; family Pseudomonadaceae; genus Pseudomonas; species Pseudomonas sp. GW821-FHT09E12. Next base: position 33,960 of record NZ_JBWKOM010000013.1, read on the forward strand.
TGTGGCCAATGATGTGCTGCGGCGCGATGTTGTTGCGCTTGCTAATGTCCTTGAGCAGCACGATCAGGCTCTGGACCTGCGCTTCGCTGTAGGGATACCAGACCCGCCCGGTGGGCAGGTCGCGAAAGCCCGGGTTGACGATCTCGATCCCGATGGAGCTGGAGTTCAGCCAGGTACGGCCTTGCCACTGGCTCTCGCCGGCGTGCCAGGCGCGGTATTGCTCGTCCACCAGTTTGTAGATGGTCGCCGCCTTGTCGTCGCCGATCAGGTAGTGGCTGCTGACCTGGCCATGGGTCAGCAGTTGCAGGGAGCGCTCCATCGAGGCCGAGGTGTAATGCACCACCACGAATTGCACCCGCTCATCGAAGTTGACCGAAGGGTGGCTGGTATCGAAACGCGGACCGCTGGCGCAACCGGCCAGCAATAGAAGGGACAAAGCGAGGACAAGAACTTTCATGGCGGAAGGCAGTACGCTGGAGAAAATAATGCAACAGTGTAACGTACTGCCTTGGCAGAAAACCGGCGAAAACACCGGTTTATACAAAATGGAACAAATTATGCGTCAGCCCAGTTCCACCCGGTTGCGCCCCGCCTCCTTGGCCCGATAGAGCGCCTGATCGGCTCTCTTGAGCACCAGGTCGCTGCGTTCTCCCGGTTTGAACGCACTCATGCCGATGGACATGGTGATGGTCACCCGCTCGCCCTTGAAGTGAAACGGACAGGCTTCGATGGCCGCCCGCAAGGTTTCCGCCAGGCGCGCCCCGACCGGCCAGGTGGTATCGGGTATCAGCAGGACGAACTCTTCACCGCCGAAACGGGCGATGAAATCGTTGCCGCGCAGGCGCTTGCGCAGCACGCCGGCGATGATCTTCAGCACCTTGTCGCCGGCCAGGTGACCGTAGTTGTCGTTGATCCGCTTGAAGTGGTCGAGGTCGAGCATCGCCAGCAACAAGGTGTTGCCGTGCTGCTGCCACTGCGCCACTTCATGCTCCAGACGCTCGCTCCAGGCCGCCCGATTGGGCAGGCCGGTGAGGGGATCGATCAGCGCTTTCTGCCGCTGTTCTTCCAGGTGCTCGCGGTAGCCCTGGGCTTCCTGCTCCATGCTCGACACCCGCTCGGCCAGGCTTTGCAGGCGCGCAGCCACTTCCTTTTCGCGTTCGTCACGCTGCTTCTGGTGATGGTCCATGGTGCCAAGCAGACCTTCCAGGTGGCTTTCCAGCACCTGCTTGAGATCGTCCAGATCCGCCGCTTCCTGAACGCTGCTTTGCAGGCCATCGACCTGCTCGCGAATCTGCGTGTCCATCTCCCGCGCCGCCGAACTGCTGTCGGCATGGCCCTCGCTGGCGGCCTGCAGGTTGCTCTGGAAGGATTCCAGGCGCTCGTTGAGTCGCTTGAGATACGCCTCGAACTCATGCTGGCCGCTGTCGGTGATCGCCAGCATCAATACCGCCAGATCGTCGAGGATCGGCAGCAATTCGTACCAGTTCAACCCATGTTGCAAGCGATCGCGCATAGACTCGGCTTGCGGCCGATGACGTTCTGGCAGGCTCAGGTCATCCAGAAGGCCGAGCAGGGTATGTTCGATGTGCTTGGCCACCGAACTGTAGGAGGGCTCCGGCGTGTCGGGCAGGGCATACAGCACATCCTGCTCGGCCTGCTGCGGGTCGATCGCCGCCAGCGCCTCGGCCATGGCTGCCGGCAACGGCAAGCGATCGAGCAGCACAGGCGCCGGGGCCGCCTCGGCGGGTGCGGCAACGATCAATTCGTCCGGGTTGGAAAGAGCAACCGCAGCTTCGACAGTCGAAGGCTGCACGGCCGGCGGCACTTCAATGGGTTCAGGTGCGGCTGGCGACGGCGATTCCTGTGAGTCCAGCATCGGCGGGGCCGGCTCGACGGCGATGGGTTTCTCCGACTCCAGCACCGGCGGTACAAAGGCTTCGACCTGGGCAGCCGTGGTTACCTCGGGCAGTGCTTGCGGTTGTGGCTCGGGCGGTCGGCTGACAGCAGCGAGCTCCTCGACCACAGGCGCAGGCACAGGGACTTCGGACAGCCGTGCGGGCGCGACTTCGACACGAGACGGTGGCGTTTCAACCGCAGCGCTTTCAGCCGTTGCCAGTGGCTGTACCGCAACCGGGCTCGCCACCACCGCAGGCATTTCGGCCGCGGACAGGACAGGCGCTTCGTCAGCGTCACGACCACCAAACAGGCGCTGCAGCAAACCTGGACGGGGCGGCTCCGCGGGGCTCTCCAGCTGGCTCAGCGCCTTGCCTTGCAGGCCGCTCAACTCACCCAGCAACAGTGGAATTTCCCGGGCTTGGCCGACACGACCATCCAGTTGCTTGGCGAAGTTTTTCAGCGGACGACTCACCTCGCGAGGCAACGGCAGCTTCTGCAACTGGCTGACCAGCGAGGTCAGGGCCGTGCTCATTTGCTCGATGCGGGTCTCGCGGCGCTGCTCGGAGTCCAGCACGGCTTTTTCCAGGCGCGGCAACAGGGCCGCCAAGGCCGCGTCCATATCGTCGGTGCGTACCACCTCGCGCATTTCCTTCATGCACTGATCGACAGCGCGATCAGTACCTTCGGCCGCCAGCGTGCTGCGTACCAGGCCACGGCGAAGCAGGTCGAGGCGGGCATTCCAGCGTCGCTCGAGTTTTTCCTGTTGTTCGATACTTTTGAGGTACTTCTCTTTCCAGCGCTGGGCGTCGTCGCTCATTCATGGGTTCCGCGAGGGGCAGGACTCAGCGCGGGCAATGCATCGGCCGTGAGCGAACCCGGCAGACGAATCTCTACCGCGACCGGCAGGTGATCGGAAATCGGTTGGGCCAGGACTTCGACCCGCTCCAGCGTCAGGCTGGGGCTGAGCAAAATATGATCAAGACAGCGTTGTGGGCGCCAGCTGGGGAACGTCGCTTCCAATTGTGGCGCCAACAGACCGAGGTCGCGCAACGGCGAATGCTCCAGCAGATCGCTGGCATGGGTATTCATGTCGCCCATCAGCACCTGATGCTTGTAGCCGCCGATCATCTCGCGGATATAGGCCAGTTGCCGGGTACGCGTACGGGCGCCCAGGGCCAGGTGCATCATCACCACCACCAACGCCTCGGGACCATCGCCGAAGCGCACGAGGATCGCACCACGCCCCTTGGGGCCGGGCAGCGGATGATCTTCGATCGCCCAGGGACGCAGGCGGCTGAGCACGCCATTGCTGTGCTGGGCCAGGCGGCCAAGGTTGCGATTGAGCTGTTGGTACCAGTAGGGGAAGGCGCCGAGTTGGGCCAGGTGCTCGACCTGATTGACGTAGCCCGAGCGCAGACTGCCGCCATCGGCTTCCTGCAGGGCGACCAGATCGAAGTCGCCCAGCAGATCGCCGATCTTTTGCAGGTTGTCGGCGCGCCCGTTGTGCGGCAGCAGGTGCTGCCAGCCACGGGTCAGGTAATGCCGATAACGTTCGGTACTGATACCGACCTGGATATTGAAACTGAGCAGCCGCAGACGGCTGTCTGCCGGCAGGCCGGAGGACGCCACATGGTGCTCGTTGACCCGCGGATCATGCAGGCCAACGATGCGCTCCGTACCCCAACGTCGCATGGCAGGGGCTCGCTTACTTGGCCGCCCGCTCTTTGGCGATCAGCTGGTCGGCGACGCTCAGGGCACCTTCAGGACCACCGGCGGTGCCCAGGTCGAAGCGGTACTTGCCGTTGACGACCATGGTCGGTACGCCAGAGATCTGATAGGCCTGGGCCTTCTTCTTCGCGTCCTCGACCTTGCCTTTGACGGCGAACGAATTGTAGGTGCTCAGGAATTTGTCCTTGTCGACGCCTTCGCCGGCCAGGAACTCGGCCATCTCTTCAGGAGTGGCGAGTTTCTTGCCGCCATGGATGGCTTCAAATACTGCTTTGTGGACCTTGTGCTCGACACCCATGGCTTCCAGGGTGATGAACAGTTGACCGTGAACGTTCCAGATACCGCCGAACATGGCAGGGATGCGCACGAAGTTGACGTCGGCCGGCAGTTTTTCAGCCCATGGGTTGATGGTCGGCTCGAAGGCGTAGCAGTGTGGGCAGCCATACCAGAACAGCTCGACCACTTCGATCTTGCCAGGCACCGCAACCGGAACGGCGCTGCTCAGCTCTACATATTGTTTACCGGCTTCAAGGGGCTCGGCGGCTTGAGCAGTCATGCCAAACAGGCTGGCGGTGACGAGAGCGGCGCTGAGAATCAGATTACGCATGCTTTACTCCTGAACAAGTAAGGTCGCCTCGCGCGGCCTGTTCGCAGACAGGTCATGGCAGGGCTTGAGTTCGCTAGTGTAGCGGCAGACGCCATAAAAAAGGGCGGCCTGAGCCACCCTTTATGCTTTCATCGACAGATTAATCGATCATTAACGTTGCGCAAGATAGACCCTTTCGCAACATGATCGCCGGCCTCAGTGCAGGCCCTGGATGTAGCTGGATACCGCTTCGATGTCCTTGTTGCTCAGCTTGGCGGCGATGCTGCGCATGATCATGGTGTCGCCGTCGTTGGTGCGGTTGCCTTCGCGGAAGTCGGTCAACTGCTTGGCTACGTACTGAGCATGCTGGCCACCCAGGTGCGGGAAGCCGGCAGCGGCGTTACCCGTGCCATTTGGCGAGTGGCAACCGGTGCAGGAAGGCATGCCTTGATCCAGCTTGCCGCCACGGAACAACTCTTCACCGCGAGCCACGACTTTCGGGTCTGCCGCGCCGACGCTGCCTTTCTGGCTGGCGAAGTAGGCGGAGAGGTCGGCCAGGTCCTGATCGCTCAGGTTGGTCAGCAGGCCGGTCATTTCCAACACCTGGCGCTTGCCGGACTTGATGTCGTGCAACTGCTTGTTCAGGTAACGCTCACCCTGACCCGCCAGCTTTGGAAAGTTAGGCGCCATGCTGTTCCCATCCGGACCATGGCAAGCACCACATACAGCGGCTTTCGCCTGACCGGCAGCAGCGTCGCCTGCAGCATGGGCGACACCTGTGATGCCCAAGGTCAACAGCAGACTCACGAGTAATTTGTTCATCAGCTAATCCAACTACGGCTAAGGGTTAAGAGTTATGGACCGGGATCACTCGCTCATCCAAAGGATGATGGCTCGGTAATCCTCGGCACTGCAGTCCATGCACAAACCACGCGGCGGCATCGCCTTGAAACCCTGGGTCACGTGTTGCACCAGCGTCTCCATACCTTGCGCCAGCCTCGGCGCCCAAGCTCCCTGGTCCCCCTTGCGGGGAGCCGTTGGTAGTTGGCCGGAATGACAAGCCCCACAAACACGGTTGTACACAGCTTCCGGATCCTGTGTAGCCTGAGCGCTGTAAAGCGGTATCAGGACGCCGGCAGCCAGCAGCCATTTCGTCATAAAACGACCTTTTCAGGGTTGAGAGCGTGCTGCGTTCTAATGCGCAATCAAGGTCTATCGCTCTCGTGAACTTCATCCTACGCTGGGACAAAGCGCACACAAAATCTGCGGCATTATATACTGGCGCTACTGAAACGGAAACGACACCGCTCGCCGCGTCCATTCTCGGCACCGCCCCTATCGGAAATCCCATGCAACTCAAAAATCCCATTCTTGGTCTGTGCCAACAGTCCACTTTCATGCTCAGCGCCGCCAAAGTCGATCAATGCCCCGACGACGAAGGCTTCGAAGTGGCCTTCGCCGGGCGTTCCAACGCTGGCAAATCCAGCGCCCTGAATACCCTGACCCATGCCAGCCTGGCACGCACCTCGAAAACTCCGGGCCGTACGCAGCTGTTGAACTTCTTCAAGCTAGACGACGATCGCCGTCTGGTCGACCTGCCGGGTTACGGTTACGCGAAAGTACCGATCCCGCTCAAGCAACACTGGCAGCGTCACCTGGAAGCCTACCTGGGCAGCCGCGAGAGTCTGAAAGGGTTGATTCTGATGATGGACATCCGCCATCCGATGACCGACTTCGACCTGCTGATGCTCGACTGGGCCGTCGCCAGCGGCATGCCGATGCACATCCTGCTGACCAAGGCCGACAAACTGACCTACGGCGCGGCCAAGAACACCTTGCTCAAGGTGCAGTCGCAGATCCGCAAAGGCTGGGGCGACAACGTCACCATCCAACTGTTCTCGGCCCCAAAACGCATGGGCCTGGAAGAGGCCTACACCGTCCTGGCCGGCTGGATGGAACTGGCAAACAAAGACGCGGAAACCGAGGCCTGAGAGAGGCACACATAAAACTGTCTGTGGTGCGGTCAGGCAAGGCAAAAACCGGCGGGAAAGCGGAGTTTAGGGACCTAAATGAGCATTTCCCGCCGGTTTTTAACGCAGCATGAACGCATCACAGGCAGTTTTGGGGCAAAAAAAACCCCGGACTTCGTATGGGGAGGGGAAGTTCGGGGTCCAAGTTCCGGACCGCTAGGGCGGGGTCCAGATATCTGCCAACACTTAACACAACATAGGAGCATCGAAGGGCTTCACCAGCCATTCAGTTACTCTGAGTGGGCTTTCACTGATTAAGTTCCGGGAGGTTTCAAAAACTATTGGCAATAGTCGATGAAATTTTCCGCACTAATAGCTCTTCGCTAGCCTTCGCCGCGGCACTATGCCGCGGCCAAAGTACTGCCTTCTCGCCTCAGTGCGCCTCATCCCAGTTACTGCCCACCCCGACTTCGACCAGCAGCGGCACATCCAGGGTCGCGGCATTGCTCATGTAGCCGCGAATCTCCTCGCTCACCTTGTCCACCAGGTCTTCGCGCACTTCCAGCACCAGTTCGTCGTGCACTTGCAGGATGACCTTGGCATCCAGGCCTGAGGCCGTCAGCCAGTTGTCTACCGCCACCATGGCCTTCTTGATGATGTCGGCCGCCGTGCCCTGCATCGGTGCGTTGATCGCCGTACGTTCGGCGCCGGCGCGTTCCTGCGGCTTGTTGGAGTTGATCTCCGGCAAGTACAGGCGGCGGCCGAACAGGGTTTCCACATAACCCTGTTCCGCGGCCTGGGCGCGGGTGCGGTCCATGTATTCGCGCACGCCGGGGTAGCGGGCGAAGTAGGTGTCGATATAGGCCTTGGCGGTCTTGGTATCGACGCCGATGTCCTTGCCGAGCTTCTGCGCGCCCATGCCATAGATCAGGCCGAAGTTGATCGCCTTGGCGCTGCGGCGCTGATCGGAACTGACGTCCTTGAGCTCGACCTTGAACACTTCGGCCGCGGTGGCCGTGTGCACGTCGAGGTTGTTGCGGAAGGCATTCATCAGCCCTTCGTCGCGGGACAGGTGCGCCATGATCCGCAGTTCGATCTGCGAATAGTCCGCCGCCAGCAGCTTGTAGCCAGGCGGCGCGATGAAGGCCTGGCGGATGCGCCGGCCTTCGGCGGTACGCACCGGGATGTTCTGCAGGTTCGGATCGCTGGAAGACAAACGCCCGGTAGACGCGACTGCCTGGTGATAGGAGGTGTGGATTCGCCCGGTACGCGGGTTGATCTGCTCCGGCAGACGGTCGGTGTAGGTGCTCTTGAGCTTGCTCATGGAGCGGTACTGCATCAGCACCTTGGGCAGCGGGTAGTCGTCCTCGGCCAGCTTGGCCAGCACTTCTTCAGCGGTGGACGGCTGGCCTTTGGCAGTCTTCTTCAGCACCGGCAGGCCGAGCTTGTCGTAGAGGATGACTCCCAGTTGCTTGGGCGAACCCAGGTTGAATTCTTCGCCAGCAATCTCGAAGGCTTCACGCTCCAGCGCCACCATCTTGTCGCCCAGCTCGATGCTCTGCACGCCCAGCAGGTCGGCGTCCACCAAGGCACCCTGGCGCTCGATCCGCGCCAGCACCGGCACCACGGGCATTTCGATATCGCTGAGCACGCTGGCCAGGCTCGGGATCGCGGCCAGTTTTTCATGCAAGACCTGATGCAGGCGCAGGGTCACATCGGCGTCTTCCGCCGCGTAAGGCCCGGCCTGCTCAAGAGCAATCTGGTCGAAGGTCAGCTGCTTGGCGCCCTTGCCGGCGATGTCCTGGAAACTCACGGTGGTATGGCCCAGGTATTTCTCCGCCAGGCTGTCCATGTCATGCCGGGTGGCGGTGGAGTTGAGCACGTAGGACTCGAGCATGGTGTCGAAGGCGACCCCGCGCACCGTGATGCCGTTGGCCTGATCGCCGCCAATGGCGCAGTTGGCCAGGATATTCATGTCGAACTTGGCGTGCTGGCCGACCTTGAGTTTGTTCGGGTCTTCGAGAATCGGCTTCAGGGCGCGCAGGACGGTGTCGCGATCCAGTTGTTCCGGCACGTCGAGGTAGGAGTGAGTCAGCGGAATATAAGCCGCTTCGTTGGCCTGCACGGCAAAGGACAGCCCCACGAGCTGCGCCTGCTGGGCATCGATACCGGTGGTTTCGGTATCGAAGGCGAACAGCTTGGCGTTCTTCAGCTTTTCCAGCCAGACATCGAAACGCGCCTGATCGAGGATGGTTTCGTACTGGGCTTCGACAACCACCGGCACTTCGATCTCGACCTGAGTCAACAAGTCGGCCACCGGCTCAGAGGCGGCGACACTCAACTCCAGGCGCTTGGCATCGCGCTGCAGCTCGTCGAGCCAGCTCTTGAACTCCAGCAGGCTGTACAGCTCGACCAGTTTGTCGCGATCCGGTTCGCCCAGGTGCAGGTCGTCCAGGCCGACATCCAGCGGCACATCGACCTTGATCGTCGCCAGCTGATAGGAGAGGAAAGCCATCTCTTTGTGCTCTTCGAGCTTGGCCGGCAGGGTCTTGGCCCCGCGAATCGGCAGGCTCGGGACGATATCGAGCTGTGCATACAGCTCGTTGAGGCCACCGTTCACCCCCACCAGCAGGCCGGAAGCAGTCTTCGGGCCGATGCCCGGCACACCCGGGATGTTGTCGGAGGAGTCGCCCATCAGCGCCAGGTAATCGATGATCTGCTCGGGAGCGACGCCGAATTTCTCCTTCACGCCCTCCACGTCCATGCTGCTACCAGACATGGTGTTGACCAGCGTAATGTGCCCATCCACCAACTGCGCCATGTCCTTGTCGCCGGTGGAGATCACCACCGGCCGGTCGGCCGCCGCGCTGCTGCGGGCCAGGGTGCCGATCACGTCGTCCGCCTCGACGCCCTCGACGCACAGCAGCGGAAAGCCCAGGGCGATCACGCTGGCGTGCAGCGGTTCGATCTGCACCCGCATGTCGTCGGGCATGCTCGGGCGATTGGCCTTGTACTCGGCATACATGTCATCGCGGAAGGTCCCGCCCTTGGCGTCGAACACCACGGCGAACGGGCTGTCCGGGTACTGCTTGCGCAGACTCTTGAGCATGTTCAGCACGCCCTTGACCGCACCGGTCGGCATGCCTTTGGAAGTGGTCAGCGGGGGCAGCGCGTGGAAGGCGCGGTACAGGTAGGACGAACCGTCCACCAGGACGAGGGGGGCTTGGCTCATGAGCAGGATCAACCTTTTCGGCGGGTCCGGCGCTAGAATAGCGGGACCGTTGACGACAAAGGGACAAGGTTATCATGCGCACACTAAATCGCTTGCTGCTGGCCAGCCTGATTGCAATCGCGCCGATGGCCGTGATTGCGGCGGAGGATGCGCCATCGGCGGATCCGGAAGTAACCATTCGCACGGAAGGCGACAAGACCATCCAGGAGTACCGCCAGAACGGTTTCCTGTACGCCATCAAGGTCACACCGAAGGTCGGCAAACCCTACTTTCTGGTGCGCGCCGACGGTTCCGATGGCAATTTCATTCGTTCTGACCAGCCGGATATGCTGATTCCGGCGTGGAAAATTTTCGAGTGGTAAACCACTCCTAACTTCAACCGGCGCTGGCTCGACAGCGGCGCCCGTACTGGCAGTTTTTAACCATGTCTGTGTTTACTCCCCTGGCTCGGCCCGAGCTGGAAACCTTTCTCGCCTCCTACGGGCTCGGCCGCCTGCTTGACTTCCAGGGGATTGCCGCTGGTAGCGAAAACACCAACTTCTTCATCAGCCTGGAACAGGGCGAGTTCGTCCTGACCCTGGTCGAGCGCGGCCCGGTCCAGGAAATGCCGTTCTTCATCGAACTGCTGGACGTGCTGCACGACGCCGACCTGCCAGTGCCTTACGCCCTGCGCACCACCGACGGCGTGGCCCTGCGCGAGCTGGCCGGCAAGCCGGCGCTGCTGCAGCCGCGCCTGGCCGGCAAGCACATCAAGGAAGCCAATGCCCAGCATTGCGCGCAAGTCGGCGAGCTGCTGGCTCATCTGCACCTGGCGACCAAGGACAACATGATCAAGCGCAAGACCGATCGTGGCCTGGACTGGATGCAGGAAGAAGGCTCGCAGATGCTGTCCCATCTCGACCCGCAGGCGCGGGACCTGCTGCAGCGGGCCCTGGATGAAATCGACGAGCAGAAGGTGAAGATCCTCGCGCTGCCTCGGGCCAACATCCACGCCGACCTGTTCCGCGACAACGCGATGTTCGAAGGCACGCACCTGACCGGGCTGATCGACTTCTACAATGCCTGCTCCGGGCCGATGCTGTATGACGTGGCGATTGCCCTGAACGACTGGTGTTCCGACGCCGACGGCCTGCTCGACGGCTCGCGCGCCCGGGCCCTGCTGGGCGCCTACGCGGCCCTGCGTCCGTTCACCACCGCCGAGGCCGAGCTGTGGCCAACCATGCTGCGGGTGGCCTGCGTGCGATTCTGGCTGTCACGCCTGATCGCCGCCGAGTCCTTCGCCGGACAGGACGTGCTGATTCACGATCCGATGGAGTTCCAGCTGCGCCTGGCCCAGCGCCAGCAGGTCAGCACGCCATTGCCGTTCGCCATCTGAAAGCCTCGCGGGCAAGCCCGCCCCTACGATCTCTTGTAGGAGCGCGGCTTGCCCGCAATAGCGTCAGCCGTCTTTACAGCGATTCCAGGCAACCCGCCAGATCGTTGCCCAGCTTCTCCAGCACCTGCTCATAACCCCGCGCGGTGGCCGGGGTGTAGCCGCCCAGCGCATCGAGTTCCGCCAGCTTCACCGGCAAACCCGCCACCAGGGTTTCGGCCAGGCGCGGGCGCAATGGCGGCTCGCTGAACACACAGGTCTTGCCGACCTGCTGCAAGCGCGTGCGCATCGCCGCTACGTGCTGCGCGCCCGGCTGCACTTCGGCCGCCACGCTGAACACGCCCGCATGCTTGAGCCCATAAGCGTCTTCGAAGTAATCGAAGGCTTCATGGAAAACGAAATAAGGCTTGCCGGAGATCGGGGCCAGGCGGGCTTTCAAACGGGCATCCAGGGCATCCAGGCGCTGGTCGAAGGCCTTGGCGTTGCTCTGGTAACGCACGGCGTTGGCCGGGTCCACGGCACTCAGGTCGAGCGCCATGCGGTCGGCGATGACCCGCGCGTTGACCGGCGACAGCCACAGGTGCGCATCGAGGCTGCCTGGACGATGATCGTGGTCATGTTCGTCGGCTTCTTCAGCGTGCGAGTGGTTATCTTCGGCGAAATGACGGAGTTTCAGGCCTGGCAGGTCCTGCACCGCCAGCGCTGGCAGCGTGCGGCCCTTGAGGACCCGCGGCAAGAAGCTCTCCATGTCCGGGCCGATCCAGTACAGCAACTCCACCGACTGCACCTTGCGTACATCGGAAGGACGCAGCGCATAGTTGTGCGGCGAGGCGCCCGGCGGCAGCAGGACCTCGGGCACGGCGATGCCGTCCTGGACGGCGGCGGCGATCAATTGCAGGGGTTTGATGCTGGTCAGGACCCGGACTTCGGCCTGGGCCGAGCTGATCACGAACAAACTGGCGGTAAAAGCGACAAAAAGGGCAAAAAGTCGGGACACGATGACCACTCGAAGAGGCAAGAACGGGTAACATAATAACGTCTCTCACCATTATCGTCGCCGCTCATGCCTAAAACCCCCCTTGCCAGTCGCCCCCACGACCACTCTCACTGCGTACACAGCGCACTGTCCGAGGCCGATGCCCTGTGCGCCCGCCAAGGCCTGCGCCTGACCGCCCTGCGTCGGCGGGTGCTGGAGCTGGTCTGGCAAAGCCACAAGCCGCTGGGTGCCTACGACATCCTCGCCGTGCTCAGCGAACAGGACGGTCGCCGCGCCGCGCCGCCAACCGTGTACCGCGCCCTGGATTTCCTCCTGGAAAACGGCCTGGTGCACCGCATCGCATCGCTCAACGCCTTCGTTGGCTGCAATCACCCGGAACACGCGCACCAGGGCCAGTTCCTGATCTGCCGCGTCTGCCACGCCGCCATCGAGCTTGAACAGAAATCCATCAGCGACGCGATCATCAGCAGCGCGCGCGACGTCGGCTTCGTCGTCGAAGGCCAGACCGTCGAAGTGGTCGGCCTCTGCTCGGGTTGCCAGGGGGCTTGATGAGCAATGCCTTGATTCGCCTCGATCAGGTCGCGGTGACCTTTGCCGGGCAGACCGTGCTGGACAACATCCAGCTCAGTGTCGAGCCTGGACAGATCGTCACCCTGATCGGCCCCAACGGCGCCGGCAAGACCACCCTGGTGCGCGCCGTGCTCGGCTTGCTCAAGCCCGACAGCGGCAGCGTCTGGCGCAAGCCGAAGCTGCGGGTCGGCTATATGCCGCAGAAGCTGCATGTCGACCCGACATTGCCGCTGTCGGTGCTGCGCTTCCTGCGCCTGGTGCCCGGCGTGGACCGCGCGACAGCCCTGGCCGCACTGAACGAAGTCGGCGCCGAACAGGTGATCGACAGCCCGGTGCAGAGCATTTCCGGCGGCGAGATGCAGCGCGTGCTGCTGGCCCGCGCCCTGCTGCGCGAGCCGGAATTGCTGGTACTGGACGAGCCGGTACAAGGCGTGGACGTCGCCGGCCAGGCCGAGCTCTACAGCCTGATCACCCGTTTGCGCGACCGCCACGGTTGCGGCGTGCTGATGGTCTCCCACGACCTGCACCTGGTGATGAGCACCACCGACCAGGTGGTCTGCCTCAATCGCCACGTGTGCTGCTCCGGCCACCCGGAACAGGTCAGCGGCGACCCGGCCTTCGTCGAGCTGTTCGGCCAGAACGCGCCAAGCCTGGCGATCTATCACCACCATCACGACCACGCCCACGACCTGCACGGTTCGGTGGTCACCGGGGCCGCGGCCGGCCACGTTCATGTTCACGGAGATAGCTGCAAGCATGGCTGATTTTCTGTTGTACGCCTTGCTCGCAGGCCTGGCGCTGGCGCTGGTGGCAGGTCCCCTCGGATCGTTCGTGGTCTGGCGGCGCATGGCCTATTTCGGCGACACCCTGTCCCATGCCGCTTTGCTCGGCGTGGCCCTGGGCTTTCTGCTGGATGTCAGCCCGGCGGTGGCGGTGACCGTCGGTTGTCTGCTGCTGGCGGTGCTGCTGGTCACCCTGCAACAGCGCCAGCCGCTGGCTTCCGATACGTTGCTGGGGATTCTCGCCCCCAGCACCCTCTCCCTCGGGCTGGTGGTACTAAGCTTCATGCATGACGTGCGGATCGACCTGATGGCCTATCTGTTCGGCGATCTGCTGGCGATCAGCCCCGGCGACCTGGCGTGGATTCTCGGCGGCAGCGCCGCGGTCCTGCTGCTATTGGTAGCCCTGTGGCGACCGTTGCTGGCGATCACCGTGCACGAGGAGCTGGCCAGGGTCGAAGGCTTGCCGGTGGCGTCGCTGCGCCTGGCACTGATGCTGTTGATCGCGGTGGTGATCGCGGTGGCGATGAAGATCGTCGGGGTCTTGCTGATCACTTCGCTGCTGATCATCCCGGCGGCTGCCGCCCAACGTCACGCCCGCTCCCCGGAGCAGATGGCGCTGGGCGCGAGCCTGCTGGGCATACTCGCGGTCTGTGGCGGGCTGGCGTTGTCGTGGTTCAAGGACACCCCTGCGGGGCCGTCGATCGTGGTCACGGCGGCCGCATTGTTTCTGCTGAGTTTTGTCCTGCCCCGTCGAGGGGTGTAGACTTGCTCGCTTTTTGCGCAATTAGAGAGTCGCAGGAATGAAGCCGTTCGCCTCCCGTTATCTGCTCCTTGTCGCATTTTCCCTGCTGCTGGGTGCCTGCCAGAGCACGCCGCCGGCTGAAGCGCCCGACGCCCGGGCCACGGCCATCGCACAGCTGCAGCAAAATATCGCCAGCAGCGAACTGGCCACCGCCGAAGACCAGTTGAGCGCCTTGCAGGCCCAGTCGCCCAACGACCCGCAGCTCGAGCAATACCAGCGCCAGCTGGCCGAAGCCTATCTGCAGCGCAGCCAGATCGTGTTGCAAAAGGGTGATGTCAACGCCGCCGCCACGGCCCTGAGCCGCGCCCGCGCGCTGATGCCCAAGGCACCGGCCCTGACCGGCGGCGTCGATGGCGCCATCACCCAGGCCCGTAAAGCCGAGCTGGAAAAAGCCGAAGCCGCACTCAAGGCAGCTGAAGCCCGGCCGCCAGCCAAGCTGATCGACCCGGCCGCCGAGAGCACCACCATTGCGCTGAACCTCAGTGATATCAAGCAACTGCGTCGGCAACTCGATGCGATCGCCGCCGATGTGGTGAATTACCAGTGCGACGTGAGCATCCAGGCGCCACGCACCGAAGATTACCCCTGGCTGAAGACCCTGCTGAGCAAGCGGGTGAAAAAGCTCGACGGCGAGTTCGACCTGCAGATCGAGCGGCAGATCCTGCGCCACATCCCGGCACAGATGGTGCTGACGCCACGCAAACCCCAATAACGCCACCTCTATAGGAGCGAGCGGGCGGCGATCCGACTTGCCCGCGATGCGTGATGAACGCTAACGCGGTGCCAAACCCTTTCGCACGCAAGCTGTGCTCCTACAGAAGCATCAGCAGCATCAGGCGGGAATCGCCTTGGCCTTCGGCTCCCGCTCCCAGACCCGATGATGGGCAAGCGCGTTGAAGAACGCCTTCAACGCCTTGGCATCCCCGCCGACGATCAACCCCGCATCCACTTCCAGCTTGAGCACATCCAGCAATTGCTCGGCCTCGCCCTGCAAGGCAATTGCCTTGAGGTGCTTGTAGGCTTCGAGCAGGTAATGCAGGGCCACGCCATCGCCGCTCAAGGCCTGTATCGACTTGGCACCGCCCGGCACGAACACCGCGTCGAACGCCACTGACGGCAGCCCTTCCATGGAAGCATCCACCGGCAGGGTCTTGCCGTCCGCCGTGGTCACGGGCGCCGAGGTCGGGCCCAGCAACCTGGCGTGGGCGCCTTCGGCTTGCAGGGCCTTTTTCAAGGCGTCGATCGCCTTGCCGTCGACCCCGTTCGCCGCCAGGATCGCCACTTTGCGGGTCTTGATATCCCCCGACAGCAGGTTGGCCTGGCTCAGGGCCGGCGAGTGATCGGGGGTCAGTTCAGGCACCTCGACAGTGCCCGCCTTGGGCACCGGCAGCCCAAGGTTCTGCGCGACCCGCCTGGCCAGCTCGAGATCGATATTGGCCAGGATCTCGTTGACCTGCCGCGCGCGGATCCACTCGCGCTCGACCTTGCCCAGCTCGAAGCTGTAGGCGGCGATGATGTGTTCCTGTTCATGCGTGCTCATGCTCTTGAAGAACAGTCGCGCCTGGGAGAAGTGGTCGCTGAAGGACGGGCTGCGCTGGCGGATCTTGTGCGCGTCGATGCGTTCGTTGTAGCTCTCGAAACCGCCGTCCTCGGCCGCGGGCGGCGTCTCTTTCGGCCAGCCGCCATCGATGGAATTGGGCTCGTAGGAGGCCCGCCCCTTATCGATGGTGGTGCGGTGCATGGCATCGCGCTGGCCGTTGTGGAAGGGCGCCAGCGGGCGGTTGATCGGCAGCTCATGGAAGTTCGGCCCGCCGAGGCGGCTGATCTGCGTATCGGTGTAGGAGAACAACCGGCCCTGCAGCAGCGGGTCGTTGGAGAAGTCGATGCCCGGCACGATATGCCCCGGGCAGAAGGCAACCTGCTCGGTCTCGGCGAAGAAGTTGTCCGGGTTGCGGTTGAGCACCATCTTGCCCAGGGGCGTGATCGGCACCAGCTCCTCGGGGATCAACTTGGTCGGGTCGAGAATGTCGAAATCGAACTTGTGCTCGTTTTCCTCGACTATCACCTGCACACCCAGTTCCCACTCCGGGTAATCGCCGCTCTCGATCGCCTCCCACAGGTCGCGGCGATGGAAGTCGGTGTCCTTGCCCGCCAGCTTTTGCGCCTCGTCCCAGACCAGGGAACAGGTGCCCACTGTCGGCCGCCAGTGGAATTTGACGAAGCTGGAGGTGCCTTCGGCATTGATGAAACGAAAGGTGTGCACGCCAAAGCCCTGCATGCTGCGCAGGCTTTTCGGAATCGCCCGGTCGGACATGGCCCAGATCACCATATGCGCCGATTCCGGCTGCAGCGACACGAAGTCCCAGAAAGTGTCGTGGGCCGAGCCACCGGTGGGGATCTCGTTGTGCGGCTCGGGTTTGACCGCATGGACGAAGTCGGGAAACTTGATCGCGTCCTGGATGAAGAACACCGGCATGTTGTTACCCACCAGGTCGAAGTTGCCTTCGTCGGTGAAGAACTTCACGGCAAAACCGCGCACGTCGCGCACGGTATCGCCAGAGCCGCGCGGCCCCTGCACCGTGGAGAAACGCACGAACACCGGGGTCTTCTTGCCCGGATCGCGCAGGAAGCCGGCCTTGGTCAGGGCCGAATGATTCTCGTAGGTCTGGAAGTAACCATGGGCGCCGACGCCACGGGCATGGACGATACGCTCCGGGATCCGTTCATGGTCGAAGTGCGTGATCTTCTCCCGCATGATGAAGTCTTCCAGCAGCGAAGGCCCGCGGGCGCCGGCCTTCAGGGTGTTCTGGTTATCGGCGACCTTGACCCCCTGGTTGGTGCGCAACGCCTGTTCGGTGGCGTCGGAGCGGAAGGTCTCCAGGCTGTGCAGCTTGCTGTTGGTGTTGCCGCGATCCAGGGTATCGGTCCCGGCCAGCTGGCTTTTCGGTGCGCTTGGCTTCTTGCTGCTCATCAGGCAAAACTCCTCGTTGGCGAAGCCCCGGCGGGGCGGGGCTTCATCGGTCAAAATCGCCAGGCACGGCACCTGGCTTTTTTCGAGTGGCTTATTGAGTGACTGATGAGGTTTGGCGCCGTTCCTTTTTTATGACCTTTGATCGCGTTATTGCCAAATCGAAGGATGAATACAAAATAAATGCTAAGAACCTCTATACGGACAGGCTAAAATGCGCGCCCGGCTAACCGCTGATCCTTTTCTAACGCGCCCCACAAGGTTCGCTACGTGATCGAGTTTCAAAACGTCCATAAAACCTACCGGGTCGCCGGTAAGGATATTCCCGCCCTGCATCCGACCAGCCTGAAGGTCGAGAACGGCCAGGTATTCGGCCTGATCGGCCATTCCGGCGCGGGCAAAAGTACCCTGCTGCGCCTGATCAACCGTCTGGAAAACCCCAGCGGCGGCAAGATCGTCGTCGACGACGAGGAAGTCACCGCCCTGGACGCCAACGGCCTGCGTCGCTTCCGCCAGCAGGTCGGGATGATCTTCCAGCACTTCAACCTGCTGGCCTCCAAGACCGTGGCCGACAACGTCGCGCTGCCGCTGACCCTGGCCGGCGAGCTGTCGCGCAGCGCGATCGACCAGCGCGTGGCCGAGTTGCTGGCCCGCGTCGGTCTTTCCGATCACGCCAAGAAATACCCAGCCCAGCTGTCCGGCGGGCAGAAGCAGCGCGTCGGCATCGCCCGCGCCCTGGCGACCAAGCCGAAGATCCTGCTGTGCGACGAAGCCACCAGCGCCCTGGACCCGCAGACCACCGCGTCGGTCCTGCAACTGCTGGCCGAGATCAACCGTGAACTGAAGTTGACCATCGTGCTGATCACCCATGAAATGGACGTGATCCGTCGCGTCTGCGACCAGGTGGCGGTAATGGACGCCGGGGTGATCGTCGAGCAGGGGTCGGTGGCTGAGGTGTTCCTGCATCCCAAGCACCCGACCACCAAGCGTTTCGTCCAGGAAGACGAGCAGATAGATGAAAGCGAACAGCGCGACGACTTCGCCCACGTGCCAGGGCGCATCGTGCGCCTGACCTTCCAGGGCGATGCCACCTACGCGCCGCTGCTGGGCACCGTGGCCCGCGAAACCGGGGTGGACTACAGCATCCTCGCCGGCCGCATCGACCGCATCAAAGACGTCCCTTACGGGCAACTGACCCTGGCTATCACCGGTGGTGACATGGAGGCGGCCTTCGCCCACTTCACCGCGGCGGATGTCCACATGGAGGTGCTGCGCTAATGGAACTGCTGACAAGTTTCTTCGCCAATATCGACTGGTACGAAATCTGGCTGGCCACCGGCGACACCCTGCTGATGCTCGGTGGCTCGCTGCTGTTCACCGTGCTGCTGGGCCTGCCCCTGGGCGTGCTGCTGTTCCTCTGCAGCCCGCGCCAGTTGCTGGAGCAGAAGAGCCTCTACGCCCTGCTGTCGCTTCTGGTGAACATCCTGCGCTCGCTGCCGTTCATCATCCTGCTGATCGTGATGATCCCGTTCACCGTACTGATCACCGGTACTTCCCTGGGTGTCGCCGGCGCGATCCCGCCCCTGGTGGTCGGCGCCACGCCGTTCTTCGCTCGCCTGGTGGAGACCGCCCTGCGCGAAGTGGACCGCGGCATCATCGAAGCCACCCAGTCCATGGGCGCGACCACCCGGCAGATCATCACCAACGCCCTGCTGCCGGAAGCCCGTCCGGGTATTTTCGCGGCAATTACCGTGACAGCGATTACCCTTGTTTCCTACACCGCCATGGCGGGCGTGGTAGGCGCGGGCGGTCTCGGCGACCTGGCGATCCGCTTCGGTTACCAGCGCTTCCAGACCGATGTGATGGTGGTCACCGTGGTGCTGTTGCTGGTGCTGGTTCAAGTTCTGCAAACCGTCGGCGACAAGCTGGTGGTGCACTTTTCCCGAAAATAAGTCGGCCCTGGCCGGCAGGCGTCCGGCACCGGGCGCCTCACAAGGAGCTAGCTGGATGAAAAAACTACTCGTCGCTTTCGCCGCCGTTGCCGCGTTCTCCGCGCACGCCGCTGACACCCTGACCGTGGCCGCCACCCCGGTGCCTCACGCCGAGATCCTCGAATTCGTGAAGCCGGCGCTGGCCAAGGAAGGCGTGGACCTGAAGGTCAAGGTCTTCACCGACTACATCCAGCCGAACGTGCAGGTCGCGGAAAAGCGCCTGGACGCCAACTTCTTCCAGCACCAGCCGTACCTGGATGAGTTCAACAAGGCCAAGGGCACCCACCTGGTAAGCGTTGCCGGCGTGCACCTGGAGCCGCTGGGCGCCTACTCCAACAAGTTCAAGAAGCTCGAAGAACTGCCGGGCGGCGCCAACGTGGTGATCCCCAACGACGCCACCAACGGCGGCCGTGCCTTGCTGCTGCTGGCCAAAGCCGGCCTGATCAAGCTCAAGGACTCCAACAACATCCTGTCCACGGTCAAAGACATCACCGAGAACAGCAAGGACCTGAAATTCCGTGAGCTGGAAGCCGCGACCATCCCGCGCGTGCTGACCCAGGTCGACCTGGCGCTGATCAACACCAACTACGCCCTGGAAGCCAAGCTGGACCCATCCAAGGACGCCCTGGTGATCGAAGGCAAGGACTCGCCTTACGTGAACATCCTGGTGGCCCGTCCTGACGACAAGGACTCGGAGGCCATGAAGAAACTGGTTGCCGCCCTGCACAGCCCCGAGGTGAAGCAATTCATTCTCGAGAAGTACAAAGGCGCCGTGGTACCGGCGTTCTGATCGGTTGCAGAAACACAAACGGGGCGCCTTGAGGCGCCCCGTTTCGTTTCTGCCGTTGCCTGCCGCGCTCCTTGTAGCCGCTGCCGCAGGCTGCGATCGGCTCCGCAGGAGACGTGCTCTTGAGGCCCTCGGAAGGCGCTACGCGCCTTATCGCAGCCTGCGACAGCGGCTACAGGATTCAGGCGTCCCGGGTTACTTGCGCTGCAACATCACCGGCAGCTGGGCCACCAGTTTCTGGTTGTTCAGCGGCGCGCGGATGAAGCCGCGCTGGGTGCCGTCCGGGCCGATCACCGCGAGGTTGCCGCTGTGGTCGACGGTGTAGTTGGGCTTGCTGGTATCGGCCGGAATGAACGGGATGCTCACCGCGTTGGCGAGCTTCTGCACGTCCGCCACCGAGGTCGCGG
This sequence comes from Pseudomonas sp. GW821-FHT09E12, assembly GCF_059416085.1. NCBI lineage: Bacteria > Pseudomonadati > Pseudomonadota > Gammaproteobacteria > Pseudomonadales > Pseudomonadaceae > Pseudomonas > Pseudomonas sp. GW821-FHT09E12. The sequence goes on from NZ_JBWKOM010000013.1 coordinate 54,048, forward strand.
TCAGGCCCTTGAAGTCCTTGTCGAAGTAGCCCAGGTACTGTTTCAACTGCTGCGGCGTGTCGCGGTTCGGGTCGACGCTGACCAGCACCACCTGCAGGTTATCCACCGCCTCCTTGGGCAACTCGCTCTTGATCTGGCGCAGCTGGGCGAGGGTAGTCGGGCAGATGTCCGGGCAGAAGGTGTAGCCGAAGAACAGCAGGCTCCACTTGCCCTTGAGCTCATTGAGCACCACCGGCTGGCCTTCCTGGTCGGTCATCTTCACATCCGGCAGGGTGCGGCTCTGGGGCAGCAGGATGATCCCGGCGTCGATCAACGCGGTCGGATCCCCCTGGTTCTTGCCGGTCAGCACTTTGTTGACGGTGAGCCCCAGCACCAGGGCCACCAGCGCCACGAGAATAAAGACGGTTTTCTGAGTTCGAGTCATAGGTTCAACAATAGGTAGTGGTCTACGAGCAGCGCGATAAACAGCAGGAACAAGTAATAAATAGAGTACTTGAAGGTGTTGATCGCCGCGTGCGGCCGACTGCCACGGTACAGCACCCAGGCCCATTGCAGAAAGCGCGCGCCCAGGCCCAGGGCACAAATCAGGTAAAGCATGCCGCTCATGTGGATCGCATAAGGCAGCAGGCTGACCGCCAGCAAGGCGCAGGTGTAGAGCAGGATATGCACCTTGGTGTAGTGCTCGCCGTGGGTCACCGGCAGCATCGGGATGTCGGCCTTGGCGTACTCCTCCTTGCGATGAATGGCCAGCGCCCAGAAATGCGGCGGGGTCCAGGCGAAGATGATCAGCACCAGCAGCAGCGGTTCGGCGGTCACATGGCCGGTGGCCGCGACCCAGCCCAACAGCGGCGGCGCGGCCCCGGCCAGGCCGCCGATCACGATGTTCTGCGGGGTCGCCCGCTTGAGGAAGCCGGTGTAGATCACCGCATAACCGAGCAACGACGCCAGGGTCAGCCAGGCGGTCAGCGGGTTGGTGAACGCCAGCAGCAAGGCTTGCCCGGCGATGGCCAGCAGCAGGGCGAAACCCAGCGCCGCCGCCGGCGACACCCGGCCTTCGGCCAGCGGCCGTTTGTGGGTGCGCGCCATGACTGCATCGATCCGCCGGTCCACCACATGGTTCACCGCCGCCGCCGCGCCGGCGCACAGGGCGATGCCCAGGTTGCCGAACACCAGCACCGTCCACGGCACCCCAGCGCGGGTGGCGAGGAACATGCCTACCAGCGAGGTGATGAGCATCAGCACCACCACTTTGGGTTTGGTCAGCTCCAGGTAGTCACGCCAGATCGCCTGGCGGTGACGCTCGCCGATCAGAGTCGCCATGGCATCTCTCCTTTTATGGTTATGGGCCCGGCAGCGTGTTTGCGCGGGCTCAGGCGCCAGCCCAGCGGCAGGTGCGAGCGGGCGCGGACCAGGCTGGTGCGGGCGTGATAATTGACCAGCACCAGAGTCAGCAGCAGCGCCGCGCCGCCGGCGTTATGCGCCACGGCCACCGGCAGCGGCAGGTGGAACAGCACATTGCTGATGCCAAGGCCGATCTGCGCCGCCAGTGCCACCAGCACCAGCCCGGCGAGGCGGGTCATGCCCACATGCTTGAGTTGCCAGGCCAGGCCGAGCAACACCAGGGTCACCAGCAACGCGCCGATGCGATGGGTCAGATGGATGGCCGTGCGCGCGTCGCTGTCGAGCTGCCCGCCCAGGTAGTTGGGGCCGATGTGCTGGGTCAGGTGAAAGCCATTGGCGAAATCCGCCGCCGGCCACCACTGGCCGTGACAGGTCGGCAGGTCGATGCAGGCCACCGCCGCGTAGTTGGAGCTGACCCAGCCGCCCAGGGCGATCTGCCCGATCACCAGCACCAGCCCGGCCGTGGCCCAGTATTGCAGGCGCCGCGGCACGATCAGCGCCGGCAGCACCCCGGACAGCCGTAGCGTCAGCAAGAACAGCAGGCTCAGGGTGGCGAAGCCGCCCAGCAGGTGCGCGGTGACGACTTGCGGCCATAGCTTGAGGGTCACCGTCCACATGCCGAACAAGGCTTGGGCGAACACCACCGAGAGCAGGAACAGCGGCAGTTTCAGCGGTTGCCCGGGATGATGCCGGTGGGTCCAGGAGCGTGCCGCCAACAGCACGATCAACAGGCCCAGGGTGCCGGCGAAATAGCGGTGGATCATCTCGTTCCAGCCTTTGTGGGCTTCCACCGGAGTGTCAGGAAAATGCAGCTCGGCGTGGGCCAACTGGGCTTCGCTTTTCGGCACGCTGATGAAGCCGTAGCAACCCGGCCAGTCCGGGCAGCCGAGGCCGGCGTGGGTCAGCCGGGTGTAGGCGCCGAGCAGTACTACGATCAGCGCCAGCAAGGTGGCAAACAAGGCGAGGCGAAATCCAGGTTTGGCCATGACGATGCCCTTATCCGATGTTCGACAGTTTCAGCAGATGGCGCAGGTCGTTGAGCAAGTCCTTGCCCTTGACCCGGGCGTCGTAGCGCAGGACCAGGTTGCCGTGCGGGTCGACGATCCACAGCAGCGGCGCCCCCTGGTCGCTGGCGCCCTTGGTAAAGGTCGGCAGATCCAGTGGGTAGCGTTGCAGTTGCGGGTACTCGCGCTGCAGCTTGGCCTGGTAGTCGGCGCCCAGCGGCTGGGCGGCGGCCAGGGCGTGGCTGGCCCGGGAGGCGTCGCGGCCGAGGGAGATCTGGATCTGCCGCGCCAGGTACACCAGTTGCTGGCAATCCACGGCGCAGTCCCTGGGCGCGGTGACCAGGATCTGCCAGCGCGTCTCGTCGGCCTGGACCCCGATGTCGGCGCGGCTCTGGCCATTGCCGATCAGATCGCCGTGGTAGCTGCGGCTTTCCGGCACCCAGAACTGCAACTTGTACATGCCGGTGGCGAGGATCATCGGACCGATCACCATGGCCACGATCAGCAGCAGCTGCCAGCGTCCGCGACGCCGGTTGTGCGGCGCCTGGGCCTCAGAAATGTTGGGTGGATTCATGGCCGCTCCCATGGTGTTTCTCCCTTGCGTTATGCCATCCGAGATAGAGGTACAAAGCGCACAGGGCCAGCGCCATGGCGAACCACTGCACGGCGTAGCCCAGGTGTTTTTCCGGCCCCATGGCCACCACCGGCCATTCGGTCATGTAGGCGCCCGGGCCAGCCTCCTGGCGCAGCTCGTAGGCAAAACCGCTGCGTCCCAGTTCGCTCCAGAGCCTGGCCGGATCGATCGTCGTCACCAGCCGCGGCCACTGGGCATTCAGTGGGTCGGCGTGCAGTTGAAAGGTCGCGCCGGAGGCGACATAGACCCAGGCATCGAGGCTCAACGACTGTTCCGGGGTGTTGAATTCGGGTGGCGTACGCCGGTCCGGCCAGGGCAGCCAGCCACGGTTGAGCAGCAGCCATTGGCCGCTGGCCTGGTCGAGAAAGGGTTGCAGCAGCTCGACCCCGACCTTGCCTTCATGCATGCGGTTATCCAGCAACAGGCTGTGGGCCGCATCGAAGCGGCCATGCAATTGCACCCGACGGAAAGCCGGATCGCTGGCAGCCTGCAGTTCATCCACGGTCAAAGGCTCGGCCACCCGCCGTTCGGCGTAGCTGGCCAGCAGCTCGCGCTTCTGTTCGCCCCGCCCCAGTTGCCAGAACCCGAGCGTCACCAGCACCGGCAACAACGCCAACACCACCAGGGTCGGCAGCACGCCCGGACGAAAACCGTTCATGGCAGCGCCCGAAAGTGGCGAGATCGACTGGCTATACTCAAGCGCATCGCGTTTCTCCCGGAGCCCACCATGCTTAAAGCGGCCATCGTCCTGTTGCTGATCGCCACGCTCATCAGCCTGTTCAGCGGCCTGTTCTTTCTGGTCAAGGACGACAGCAGCTCCCATCGCCTGCTCAGGTCGCTGACCGTTCGTGTGTGCCTGGCCGCGCTCACCGTCGGCTTGATCGCCTGGGGTTTCTTCAGCGGCCAGCTGGTGTCGCACGCGCCCTGGTAACGCCGCGCTCAGAGCACGTAGACGAAGACAAACAAGCCGATCCACACCACATCGACGAAGTGCCAATACCAACTGGCCGCCTCGAAACCGAACTGATGCTCGGCGTCGAAGTGCCCCTTCATGATGCGCATCAGCATCACGAACAAAATCAGCGTGCCGATGGTCACGTGGGCGCCGTGAAAGCCGGTGAGCATGAAGAACGTGGCGCCGTAGATGCCCGAACCCAGGGTCAGCCCCAGCTCGTGGTAGGCGTGCAGGTATTCCTCGGCCTGGAAGCCGAGAAACGCACAGCCCAGCAGCACGGTGATCGCCAGCCAGATTTTCAGCGCGCCGCGGTGGCCGTTCTTCAGGGCGTGGTGGGCGATGGTCACGGTGACGCTGGAACTCACCAGCAGCACGGTGTTGAGCAGCGGCAGGCCCCAGGGGCTGATGACTTCCTTGGGCGGCGGGAACAGCTTGGAATCGGGGTTTTCGAGCAATGGCCAGACGAACTCGAAGTTCGGCCAGAGCATGTGCGCGATACCCTTGCTGCCTTCGCCGCCCAGGGCCGGGCCAGCAATATGGCGCACGTAGAACAGCGCGCCGAAGAAGGCGATGAAGAACATCACTTCGGAAAAGATGAACCAGCTCATGCCCCAGCGGAACGAGCGATCCAGCTGGGCGCTGTACAGGCCGGCGCGACTTTCCTTGATCACCGCGCCGAACCAGCCGAACAGCATGTAGGCCAGCAGCAGGCTCCCGACGAAGAAAATCAGCGGGCCATGGGATTCCGGGCGCGCGGCCTTGAGGTCGTTGAACCAGGTGGCCAGGCCGAACACCGTAACGAACATACCCACCGTGGCGATGATCGGCCACTTGCTCTGGGCGGGAACGTAATAATGCTCATGAGTTGCCATTTATTGTTCTCCTTATCGGGCACCGTCTTAACCGCCGGTGTTGGTGCTCACGGCCACCGGTGGATGACGCGCGGTGATATCGAACAGCGTGTAAGCCAGCGTCAGGTGCTTCACATCCTTGGGCATGTCGCGGTCAACGATGAAACGTACCGGCATCTCGATCTGCTGACCGGGTTGCAGCACTTGCTGGGTGAAACAGAAGCATTCGGTCTTGTGGAAATACATCGCGGCGCTGCTCGGCGAAATGCTCGGGATCGCCTGGGCGCTCATCGGCCGGTCGCTGGGGTTGCGGGCAATGAAGATCATCTCGTTCACTGCGCCGGGATGAACCACGATGTCGTCGGCCTTGGGATAGAAGTCCCAGACCATGTCGATCGCGTTGGTCGACAGGAACTGCACGCGCACCTGGCGCGAGACATCCACTTGTTGCTCGCCGGAATACTGCCCGCCGGTCTTGCCGTTGATGCCCAGCGCCTTGCACATCACGTCGTAGATCGGCACCAGGGCAAAACCGAAGACGAACATCGCCGCCACCACCAGCAACAGGCGGGTGACCAGCTTCTTCATCGAAACCTCGGCCATCAGCGACCTCCTGCTGTTTCAGAGGCGAGCGGGCATCGCACCAGGCTGTTCATTTCACTTCCGGCGGCGTGGTGAAGGTGTGGTACGGCGCCGGCGACGGCACGCTCCACTCCAGCCCTTCGGCACCGTCCCAGGGCTTGGCCGGTGCGGGTTGGCCGCCACGGATGCACTTGATGACGATGAACAGGAAGAAGATCTGCGTCGCGCCGAAGGTGAACGCGCCGATGGACGACACCATGTTGAAATCGGCGAACTGCAGGTTGTAGTCCGGGATCCGCCGCGGCATCCCCGCCAGGCCGACGAAGTGCATCGGGAAGAACGCCATGTTCATACCGATGAAGGACAGCCAGAAGTGCAGCTTGCCCAGGGTTTCGTCGTACATGTGCCCGGTCCACTTCGGCAGCCAGTAATAGGCCGAGGCGAAGATGCCGAAGATCGCGCCCGGCACCAGCACATAGTGGAAATGCGCGACCACGAAATAGGTGTCCTGGTACTGGAAGTCCGCCGGGGCGATGGCCAGCATCAGCCCGGAGAAGCCGCCGATGGTGAACAGGATCACGAAGGCCACGGCGAACAGCATCGGCGTCTCGAAGGTCAGCGAGCCCTGCCACATGGTGCTGACCCAGTTGAAGACCTTGACCCCGGTCGGCACCGCGATAAGCATCGTGGCGTACATGAAGAACAGCTCGCCCACCAGCGGAATGCCGACCACGAACATGTGGTGCGCCCAGACGATGAACGACAGGAAGGCGATACTCGCCGTGGCGTAGACCATCGAGGTGTAGCCGAACAGCGGCTTGCGCGAGAAGGCCGGGATGATCGCGCTGACGGCACCGAAGGCCGGCAGGATCATGATGTACACCTCGGGGTGACCGAAGAACCAGAACACATGCTGGAACAGCACCGGATCACCGCCGCCGGCGGCGCTGAAGAAGCTGGTGCCGAAGTGGATGTCCATCAGCATCATGGTCACGCAGCCGGCCAGCACCGGCATCACCGCGATCAGCAGGAACGCGGTGATCAGCCAGGTCCAGACGAACAGCGGCATCTTCATCAGGGTCATGCCGGGAGCACGCAGGTTGAGGATGGTGGCGATCACGTTGATCGCGCCCATGATCGAGCTGATGCCCATCAGGTGGATGGCGAAGATGAAGAAGGTCACGCTTTCCGGCGCGTAGGTGGTGGACAGCGGGGCGTAGAAGGTCCAGCCGAAGTTGGGTCCGCCACCGGGCATGAACAGGGTCGAGACCAGCAGCAGGAACGCCGCCGGCAGCAACCAGAAACTGAAGTTGTTCATCCGTGGCAGAGCCATGTCCGGCGCGCCGACCATCAGCGGGATCATCCAGTTGGCCAGGCCGACAAAGGCCGGCATCACCGCGCCGAAGACCATCACCAGGCCATGCATGGTGGTCATCTGGTTGAAGAATTCCGGCTGCACGATCTGCAGGCCGGGCTGGAACAGCTCGGCGCGGATCACCATGGCGAACGAGCCGCCGAGCAGGAACATGGAGAAGGCGAACCACAGGTACAGGGTGCCGATGTCCTTGTGGTTGGTGGTCAGCACCCAGCGCATCAGGCCCTTGGCGGGGCCGTGGGTGTGGTCATGATCGCCAACGATTGCATGACCGTGCTCATCGCTCACAGCGTTCATGGCCTGTCTCCTGTAAACGGTTGGGCTGGACGATCGAGGGCGACACGCCCCGAGCGGCTGCGGGAACACGCAATGGACCGGGTCATTTGCTTTGCGCCTGTTTCAGAGCCAGGACATCCTTGGGCGTCACCATGTCGCCTTTGTTGTTGCCCCAGGCGTTACGTTCGTAGGTGATCACCGCTGCCAGATCGACTTCCGACAACTGCTTGCCGAACGCCGCCATGGCGGTGCCGGGCTTGCCGTGGAAGACGATGTTCAAGTGATCCGCCACCGGCCCGGTGGCGATCTTCGAGCCCTTGAGCGCCGGGAACATCGGCGGCAGGCCCTGGCCTTCGGCCTGGTGACAGGCCACGCAGGTGGTGTGGTAGACCTTGTCGCCACGGGCCACCAGCTCTTCGAGGGTCCATTCCTTGCTGGTCAGTTCCTTGAGCTTGAGGGCTTCGGCCTTGCGTTCGCCCAGCCAGGTGTCGTAGTCGGCCTGGGTCTTCACGTCGACCACGATCGGCATGAAGCCATGGTCCTTGCCGCACAGTTCGGCGCACTGGCCGCGATACAGGCCGGGCTTGTCGACCCGGGTCCAGGCTTCGTTGACGAAACCGGGGATCGCATCGCGCTTGACCGCGAAGGCCGGGACCCACCAGGAATGGATGACGTCGGCGGAGGTCACCAGAAAGCGCACTTTGGCGCCGATCGGCAGCACCAGCGGCTGATCGACTTCCAGCAGATAATGCTCGCCCTTGGCGCTCTGGTTATGAATCTGTTCGGCGGGAGTGGTCAGGTTGCTGAAGAACTCGACGTCCTGGCCCAGGTATTTGTAGTGCCACTTCCACTGATAGCCGGTGATCTGGATGTCCACATCCGGTTCGCTGGCGTCGTACATCTTGATCAGGGTCGCGGTGGCGGGAACGGCCATGGCCACCAGGATCAGCAGCGGCACCACGGTCCAGAGGATTTCCACCGTCGTGCTTTCGTGAAACTTGGCGGCCACCTGGCCGGTGGAGCGGCGGTGCAGGATCATCGACCAGAACATGGCGCCAAAGACAATGACGCCGATCACCACACAGATCCAGAAGATGGTCATGTGCAGGTCGAATACCGCGTGACTTATATCAGTCGCTCCAGGCGCCATATTCACGGTCCAGGCGCCATGCGCCTGGCTGAATACCGACCACAACAGGAGGCCCATCCAGACTTGTGGATGTCGCATCATTGCGGGTTCCCCTTATCGTTCTTGTTATCCCGCCGGCTTGCACCTGCGGCCAAGGGAGCGGCTGCCTAGACTACGAACTTAAACCGCCGAGCCTTCGCTGCGCATGCAGTCGGGCGTCATCAGCTAACTTCATTCAGACCCGAGTATAGACAGCGACTTCGACCTCGCAACGCGGTGCCGTAAATCCACTGAAACAGTTTGCCGCTGCCTTATAGGCCACGGTTGGAAAGGGATAGGGGGTGAATGATGGCGAAGCGATATAACCCAGACGACTAACCATGAAATAATTATGAAAAATACGTCTTAAGCGATTTCGTGAGCAGGCTAACTTATGTCTTCCCTAATTAATTGCCCTTGTTTCCTGGAGTATTCATGAACACCGCCGCATTGCGCGAGCAGATCCAACGAGCCCATCAACATGAGTCCGGCACCGGGCAATTGCGCCGCCAGCTGGAAACCCAATTGCCACACCTGCACCCCGCCATCCAGCTCCCTGAAGTGGACGCCCAGGGGGTGATGACCCGTTTTGTCGCCGCTTATATCGATCAGGTTCCCGACCTGCTGGACGCCGCCAACGAAGTCGCGCGCGAAGCCGGTATCGAGTCGCAGATCAAGCCGGTGCTGAAGATCGCCGAGCAGTTCTTCCTCCAGCCGCCCGCCATCATGGCCGGTCACGAAGGCCTGGACAGTCTGCTGGACGAAGCCTATCTGGCCCATCGCCTGGTGGAAGAGGTCAACGACCTGTACATCACCCATTTCGGCCAGCCGCTGATTCCCCTGGACACCACGGTGGCCAACCTGATCGCCCACCAGTTGATCGGCGAAACCTTCGCCAACCAGCTGGACGAAGCGGTGCACCATGCGGTCGACGCGATGCTCGACGAAGAGAGCTTCGCCCTGGAGTCGGTCGAGGCCTACCGGGAAAAGCTCAACAGCCCCGACACCGACGCCGCCTGGAAACGCTGGCCGTGCCTGTCGCGCCAACTGGGCGTGGAGCTGGAACTCGACCAGCCGGCTGCCTGAGGATTGCAGGTGGCGGCCCTGTAGCCGCTGCCGCAGGCTGCGATCGACCGGCAAGGTCGCAGCGATATCACCGACGCTGAAGGTCCTTCGGACCTTATCGCAGCCTTCGGCAGCGGCTACAGACTTACGCCCGGCTCAGGCCTTTGGCCCCCAGCTTCGAGGCCGGGCTCACGCCCACATTGGTGTGCAAGCGCCCCTCCAGCCGGCGCTTCAACCCGCGCGACTCGATTACCAGCTTCGAGCCCTTGGCCGCATTGGCCCGTCCCCACTCCTCGAGCAGCTCCAGGCAGGCATGGTCGATATAGCCCAGGTTATTGAGCGGCACATGCACCGTGGTGCCCGGCGGGATGCTGCCCAGCGCCTGGGTCAGGGCCGGCACCTTGAGGAAGGTCGCGGCGCCCACCAGGCGCAGTTCCATTTCGCCTTCGGCGGGCAGGTCCACCAGGCTGATCTTCAGCCGCGAAGCGCCCCAGGCCAGCTTCACCAGGGTCAGGCCGAAACCGATCAGCACACCGGTCAGCAGGTCGCTGAAGACAATCGCCAGCGCGGTCACGCCGTAGATCAGCATCGGCATCGGCCCATAACGACCCAGCTTGCGGAACGACTTGAGGTCCACCAGCTTGAATCCGGTGTACACCAGCACACCCGCCAGGCTGGCCACCGGAATGCTTTGCAGCACGCTGGACAGCAACAGCACGAACGCCAGCAGCCATAAGCCGTGGAAGATCGCCGACAACCGCGTGGTTGCGCCCGCCTGGACGTTGGCCGAGCTGCGCACGATCACCCCGGTCATCGGCAGGGCGCCGAGCAACCCGCAGAGCATGTTGCCGATCCCTTGCGCCGACAGTTCACGGTCGAAATCCGAGCGCGTACCGCTGTGCATGCGATCCACCGCGGCGGCGGACAGCAGGGTTTCGGCGCTGGCGATAAAGGCCACGGCAAAGGCCGCGATCAGCAGTGTCGGGTCCGCCAGGTTGAGCAGGTCGGCCGGACGCAGCCAGTCGATCGCCTCGGCAAGGTTTGCCGGCACCTCGACCCGCTTGACCTGCAGCGCCAGGGCCAGGCTGGCAAAGGTCGCCAGGCCGACGCCCAACAGGGCGCCGGGGATGAAGCGCAGCGAATGCGGGCGCAGTTTTTCCCACAGGAACATCACCGCCATGGTCGACAGGCCGAGCAGCCCGGCCTGCCAGCCAAAGCCACCGCCCAGGCTGGGCAAGGCCTGGGCCATCGCCTCGGGGAAGCCCGCGAGGTTATCCAGGCCGGACGCCTGGGGCTGGGCGTCGAGCATCACGTGCACCTGGGAGAGCACGATCAACACCCCGATCCCGGCAAGCATGCCGTAGACCACCGCTGGCGCCGTGACCCGAAACCAGCAACCCAGGCGCAGGCGCCCGGCCACCAGTTGCAGGAAACCCGCCAGCAGCAGGATCGGCCCGAGCATGGCGATACCGTGCTGGCGTACCAGCTCGAACACCAGGACCGCCAGCCCCGCGGCCGGACCGCTGACCTGCAAGGGCGAGCCGGCCAGCCAGCCCACCACCAGGCCACCGATGATCCCGGTGATCAACCCCTTGGCCGGCGGCATGCCGGAAGCGATGGCGATACCCATGCACAAGGGCAGGGCCACCAGAAACACCACCACGGAAGCGAGCAGCTCCCGTGGCAAAACAGCTTTCAATTGTGCTGCACGCATGACGATTCTCCCGAAGCTTTCTTCAGGCGTGGCAAAGCCTGACCGCGCAGACGGCAGTCATGGCTGAACCCCACTGGGATTTAGGAGGATTTAGAAGCGCGCTTTAGGCGTCGCAACCGGGATCGGATGGCGTCCGTCCAACGGCAGGAAACACCCTTGATCCGCGTCGTAGGCTTTGATTTCGCTGGTTTCGATGTTGTACACCCAGCCATGGATGAACAACTGGCCGTTGGCCATGCGCGAAGCCACCGAAGGGTGGGTGCGCAAATGCTGCAACTGGGCGATGACGTTCTCTTCGGTCAGCACATGCATGCTGGCGTTCTCATCGGCACAGTCGCAGTTCTCCTGGACCATGGTCTTGGCCACTTCGGCGTGGCGCAGCCAGGCTTTGACCGTCGGCATCTTTTCCAGGCTCTGCGGGTTGAGCACCGCGCGCATGGCACCGCAGTCGGAATGGCCGCAAACGATGATGTGGTGCACACCCAGGGCCATGACCGCGTATTCGATGGCCGTGGACACACCGCCGTTCATCTGCCCGTAAGGCGGTACCACATTACCGACGTTGCGGGTCACGAACAGGTCGCCCGGGGCGCTCTGGGTAATCAGTTCGGGGACGATGCGCGAATCCGCGCAGGCAATGAACATCGCCCGCGGCCGCTGGGCCGTGGCGAGTTTCTTGAACAGTTCTTCCTGCTGTGGGAAGACCTCGTGATGAAAATGCAAAAAGCCGTCAACGATTATCTGCAGCGCTGCATCGGCGCTTTCGGCGACCTCCGGGGACGCTGAAGCCGACGCAGCCAACGGCTGTTTATCCTTGTCACTCATGATTCATCCTCTTTTGACGGATTAGGTGAATTTTCCAGTTTTATCCGGCACGACGCCAGCGATTGATTAAAAAACAACCAGCCCGCTGACAGCGACCCATCGGTCACTTGGTGAACAAGGTAGCCTTCCAAACTTAACTCAAACTGAACCGGCCGCTCTAAAACGCCACTATTGGCGATGCAAAAGATGACCAGCGTATAGACGACGGTGCACCGGCTCTACTCCACCATAGGCCAATACGTCCTAGAGCAACGACATCTGCCCACCCGGCGGACAGAACGCCGTGCAATCGAGGTTGTAGCCTTCGCGCCGATCGAGCCCCAGGCGTTTGCTGGCCTTGGCGAAACGCTGCGCCAGCAGGGCCGCGAAGGGGCCTTCGCCGCGCATCCGTGCACCAAAACGGCTGTCGTACAGCTCGCCGCCGCGACACTGGCGGATCAGGCTCAGGACATGGGCCGCCCGCTGCGGATAGTGGGCGTTGAGCCATTCCTCGAACAGCGGTGCCACTTCCAGGGGCAGGCGCAGCATCATGTAGGCGGCGCTTTGCGCGCCCGCGGCATGGGCCTCGGCGAGCAGGCTTTCCAGCTCGCTGTCGTTGATCATCGGAATCATCGGCGAACACAACACGCCCACGGGAATTCCCGCCTCGCGCATCACCCGGATCGCCCGCAACCGCGCCTTGGGCGCCGCCGCCCGGGGTTCGAGGATGCGCTTGAGCTCGTCGTCCAGGGTGGTCAGGCTGATCATCACCGCCACCAGCCGCTGCTCGGCCAGTTCGACCAACAGGTCGAGGTCGCGCAGGATCAACGAGCCCTTGGTGACGATGGTCACCGGGTGCCGGTAGCGCAGCAGCACCTCCAGGGTACGCCGAGTCAGCTGGTGTTCGCGTTCGATGGGCTGGTAGGGGTCGGTGTTGGAACCCAGGTTGATCGGCGCGCATTTATAACCGGGCTTGGACAGCTGCTGTTCGAGCATCGCCGCGGCATTGGTCTTGGCGATCAGCTTGGTCTCGAAGTCCAGCCCCGGCGACAGGTCCCAATAGGCGTGGCTGGGCCGCGCATAACAGTAGATGCAGCCGTGCTCGCAACCGCGATAGGGGTTGATGGAGCGGTCGAAAGGCAGGTCCGGCGAGCTGTTGCGGGTGATGATGGATTTCGCCGTCTCAAGGCGCACCTCGGTGCCCTGGGTCAGCGGGGCTTCCTGGTACCAGCCGTCGTCGAAGGCCACCGAGCGCTGGGGCGCAAAACGGTTGTGCGGGTTGGTCGCGGTGCCACGGCCGCGTGGGGGCAGGGGGCTGGACATGGGGAGGCACTCCATTACTGTATCTATATACAGTAATGGAGGTTTGAGCTGTTGCAAAGCGCCGTCGGGCGGAGCACGCCGTTGGCGCTGATTGCATAGCGGTCGATCAGCCACCGCTGTGCGCGGTCACCTGCCCCAGGTCATCGTTCGAGGTGCTTTGCAGGTCGCCCTTGCGCAGTCCCGCCACATCCGCGGCCTTCACCTCGGAACCCTGGTTGCCCCAACTGGTGCGGATGAAGTTGACCACATCGGCCACCTCCTGGTCCGACAGGCGCCAGGCGAAGGCCGGCATGGTGAAGGTCGATGGCGCGGTATGGGTCGCCGGCAAGGTACCGCCCTTGAGCACGATGTGGATCAACGACGTGGCATCGGCGCTTTGCAGCACCGGGTTGCCCGCCAGCGCCGGGAACACCCGGGTATAGCCATGGCCGTCGGTACGGTGGCACGCCGCGCAGTTGTCGATGTACACCGCCGCCCCCGGCTTGCTGTCGTCACCTTTCCACAACGCCTCGGCCACCGCCTTGTCGTACTGGTGCGGCTGGTCGTTGGCGTCCACCGCCGGCAGCGACTTGAGGTAACGGGCGATGGCCGTCAGGTCGTCCGCGGACATGTACTGCATGCTGTGCACCACCACATCGCTCATGCCGCCGAACACCGCGCCGCGGTCGCTGCGACCGGTCTTGAGGAACTGCACCAACTGCTCTTCGCTCCAGCTGCCGAGACCGTCCTTGTGGTCACCGCGCAGGCTCTTGGCAATCCAGCCTTCCAGCGGCGCGCTGCCAGCCAGGAAGTGGCTGCCTTCGCTGGCGCTCAGGGCTTTCTCCTGCATGGTCAGGGCGCGCGGCGTGTGACAGGCGCCACAATGGCCGAGGCCTTCCACCAGGTAAGCACCGCGGCTGACCACCGGGTCTTGCGCAGCCTGCGCCAGGCCGCTGCCTTGCGCGCTCGCTACGCTCGGCGCGAACATCCAGCGCCAGCCGGCCAGCGGCCAGCGCATGCTCAGCGGCCAGGGGATGTCACTGTCGCGGTTCTCCTGGACCACCGGCGCCACGCCTTGCATGAAGTAGGCATACAGCGCCTGCATGTCGGCGTCGCTGACCCGCGCATAGGACGGGTAGGGCATGGCCGGGTACAGGCTGCTGCCGCTCTTGGCCACGCCATGGCGCACGGCCTTGTCGAAGTCGTCGAAGCTGTACTCGCCGATGCCGGTCTTGTCCGGGGTGATGTTGGTGGAGTAGATCGTGCCGATCGGGGTTTCCATCGGCAGGCCGCCGGCGAACGGCTTGCCGTCCTTGGCGGTATGGCAGGCCACGCAGTCACCGGCACGGGCCAGGTATTCGCCCTGTTTGATCAAGGCTTGCCGATCGGTTTCGGCGGCGCAGAGGGAAGCGCTGCCGAGCAGCGCCAGGGTCGCGATAACGAGGGTTTTCATGGTCATCGCTCCTTATGCCTGGACCAGCGGGCCGGGGTTTTTCAGGTACTGCTCGCGGATCGCGCGGGCCGACCAGTAGGTCAACGCGGCCACCAGGCCGGTCGGGTTGTAGCCCAGGCCCTGGGGGAAGGCCGAAGCGCCCGGGACGAACACGTTGTGCACGTCCCAGCTCTGCAGGTAACGGTTCAAGGCACTGGTTTTCGGATCGGTGCCCATGATCGCGCCACCGTTGAGGTGGGTGGTCTGGTAGGACGCGGTGTTGAAGTGCTCGCCGACCTTCTTGCCCAGCACCGCGATGGCCTTGGGGTTCATCGCCTCGGCGATCTTGCCCATCTTCTCGACCATGAAGCGGTTCATCTTGATGTCGTTTTCCTGCCAGTCGAAGGTCATGCGCAGCAGCGGCAGGCCGTAGGCATCGCGGTACACCGGGTCGAGATCGAGGTAGTTGCCACGATAGGACTGGTGGGCACCGTGGGCGTCCATCGACACCTGGTGGGTGTAGTAGTCGGCGGTGGCCTTCTTCCAGGCGCTGCCCCAGGCCGGAGTGCCCGGCGGGTTGGAGGTGCCGGCGATCGGCCGGCTGCCGGCCTGGTTGACCCAGAACGGCGAACCGCCGACGAAGCCGTGGGGGCCGTGGTCGAAGTTGTCGGCGTTGAAGTCGTCCACCGCCACGCCATTGCCGCCGGCGCCGATGAAGTTGTTGGTGTGCACGTCCTTGTCGAAGTAGGCCTTGATGGTGGCCATGTTCTGGTAGGCGAAGTTCTTGCCCACCACGCCTTCACCGGTGATCGGATCGTAGGGCTTGCCGATGCCGGACAACAGCATCAGGCGCACGTTATGGAACTGGAAGGCACCGAGGATCACCAGGTCCGCCGGCTGCTCGATCTCCCGGCCCTGGCCGTCGATGTAGGTAACGCCGGTGGCACGGGTCTTGGTGCTGTCGAGGTTGACCTTGAGCACGTGGGAGTTGGGGCGCAACTCGAAATTCGGCAGCGGCTTGAGGGCCGGCAGGATGTTCACGTTCGGCGAAGCCTTGGAGTACATGTAGCAGACGTAGCCGCTGCAGAACCCGCAGAAGTTGCACGGCCCCATTTGCGCGCCATAGGGGTTGGTGTACGGCCCCGAGGTGTTGGCCGACGGCAGGTTGTAGGGCTTGTAGCCGACTTCGCCGGCAGCTTTCTGGAACAGCTGGGCGGAGTAGGTGTTCTTCTGCGACTCCAGCGGGAAGTGCTCCGAACGGTCCGGCGCGTAAGGGTTGCCGCCCTTGCCTTCACCGACCAGCTGGCCTTTCACTGTCCAGGCCTGGCCCGAGGTGCCGAAGACTTTTTCCGCGTAGTCGAAGAACGGCTCCAGCTCTTCGTAGGTGACGCCGAAGTCCTGGATGGTCATGTCCTTGGGGATGAAGTTCTTGCCGTAGCGTTCTTCATAGTGGCTGCGCATACGCAGCTCGATCGGGTCGGCGCGAAAATGCACGCCGGACCAGTGCAGGCCGGCACCGCCGACGCCGTTGCCCGGCAGGAACGCGCCCAACTGGCGGTTCGGCAGGGCCACGTCGTTGACGCTGTGGCGAATGGTCACCGTCTCCCGGGAGATGTCCTGGAAGAGCTTCTTGCGCACGCTGTAGGTGAGTTCGTCGATCACCTGCGGGTAGTTGCCGTCCGGGTAGGTGTCCTGCATCGGCCCGCGCTCCAGCGCCAGCACGTTGAGCCCGGCCTCGGTCAGCTCCTTGGCCATGATCGCGCCGGTCCAGCCAAACCCGACGATCACCGCGTCGACCTTCTTCATTACCGTTGCCATGCTCAAGCCCTCTCGCCGCGAATCGACACTGCCGGGAAAGGGTATTGCTCGTTGCGTTCCACCCAGTCCATGAAATCGGCGCGCGCGCCGGGGAAGCCAATCAAGGTCCAGCCGACCATGCCTTTATTGCCGCCGTGGATCGGGTCGCAGAAGAACCCTTCCTTGGTGTTTTGCAGCAAAAGGTTGAAGAAAATCTTCGGCGGAACGCTGTCGAATGGGGGCTTTCCCGCTTCGAGCTGCTTGAGCAAATCGTCTCGGGTAGCGCTGTCTTGCGCGGCAAATGTTTTACCGTTGAAGGCTTTCGACCATGCATCCGTCGCGGCAATGCCCAGGCGATAGATCTCCTTGGGTACCAGCTTGCTCTGCCAGCCCATCTCCGGCGCGGCGTCGGCGTTGAACGGGCCTTGCATGTACCACAGGGCACCCGCGGCGTAGGGGGTGTTCATCTGCCGGTCGATGTATTCCGGCACACCGGCTTCCAGGGCGCCCGGGCCTTGTTCGTCGGCCGGGATCAGGCGCTCTACCGCGGCCTGGACAAAGGCCCACTCTTCGGCGGTGAAATAGGTCGGCTGGTAAGCCTCGGTGCTGACCGGGGTTCGGGCCGGCTCCACTGGCTTGGGCGCTTCGGGGGCGGCCATCAGCATCGAGCTGCCAAGACCGGTACTGGCGACCGTGACCACCGGGATCAAGGTCAGGGATTTGCGCAGAAACTCACGCCGCGGGTTGTCTTGATCGTGATCAGACATGGGGGGTGCACCTCACACTAGGCATTCACGGGTTGGGCAGCCGCGTCATGGCGTGGCTTGTCGTTCTGGCGGCGATTGGGAGCGCCGGGGAAACACAGTTCAGCAAACTTTGGTTACAAATGGTAGCAGGCTAAGCATTCGAATAAATCGTTTGCGCGGGAAAAAAGTCGCGATTGCCGAGAAAAAACCTCTATCGCAGCGGCTTCACGTTTCTTTGACGAGCGCCTCACAGGGCGTTGACCGGCCCGGATGGAAGCTAGGCTCCATCCATTCCCATTTCCGGTCACGGCCTTGCGCATGCACAACTTTCGTAGCCTTCCCGCCCTCTGCCTGTCCCTGCTGACGCTGCTTGCCTGGCCCCAGGCCCAGGCCGCCGAAACCGGCGCGACCCGCCCGGCCCAGTGGGCCCAGCCGGTGGAAACCCACTACAACCTGTACCAGATGTCACCGACGCTCTACCGCAGCGCCTTGCCGGACGGCGGCGCCGTGCCTTTGCTGGAAAAGCTCAAGGTGGGCACGGTAATCAACTTTCTGCCGGAGTCCGACGCCAGCTGGCTGCAGGCCCCGGCAATCAAGCAGGTGCAATTGCCTTACCGGACCAATCACGTGGATGACGCCGATGTGCTGGCGGCCTTGCGCGCGATCCAGAACGCCGAAAGCGAGGGCCCGGTGCTGATGCACTGCAAGCACGGCTCGGACCGCACCGGGCTGATGTCGGCGATGTATCGGGTGGTGATTCAGGGCTGGAGCAAGGAGGAGGCGCTGAATGAAATGACCGGAGGCGGGTTTGGCGACAGTTCCCACTTCAAGGACGGCATTCGCTACATGATGCAGGCCGATGTCGACAAATTGCGCACTGCCCTGGCCAATGGCGATTGCAGCACCAGCGTGTTCGCCACCTGTTCGGTGAAAAGCTGGTTCGAGACGGTGAGCGCCAGCAAGCCGGCGAATTGACCGGCTGCGTGGGGCTGCAGAATTGAGCTTCGACCGCCTCCCGGTAGGAGCCAAGCTTGCTGGCGATCAAAGCACCGCGGTGTCTCTGATACACCGCTATCGCGCGCAAGCTGCGCTCCTATAGGGGATTTGCAGTTACTTGGGCTCGTCGGTCTTTTTCTTCAACTTGGGGTTGGGAAAAAACTGCACCGACTGGACCTTGGCGTCCGGCGCCTTGAGGGCCGTGGTGTTGACCCGCGTGCCCAGTTCCTTGGGCACCGACAGCCCCTGTTCATTCAGGGTGTCGGAATAACCGCAGGCCACGCACTCGCGATGGGGAACGTCGTCTTCGCTCCACATCATCAACTTGTCCTGCTCGCTGCACGCCGGGCAGACCGCCCCGGCGATAAAGCGTTTTTTCGTCTTCACTGGCCCCTCGCTCATGCCGCTGCGTCCTCGGTGAGGCCGCTGTGGCGCAAGAGTGCGTCAATCGACGGTGCGCGTCCGCGGAAGTCGACGAACAGCACCATCGGCTCCTGGGAACCGCCACGGGCCAGGATCGCCTCGCGGAACGCGCGACCGGTCTCGGCATTCAGCACGCCTTCTTCCTCGAACTTCGAGAAGGCATCGGCCGACAGCACTTCGGCCCACTTGTAGCTGTAGTAACCCGCCGCGTAACCGCCGGCGAAGATGTGCGCGAAGCTGTTGGGGAAACGGTTGTAGGCCGGCGGACGCATCACCGAGACCTCGTCGCGCACGCCTTCGAGCACCTGCAGCACGCTACGGCCGTCGCCATGGGTGGCATGCAGTTCGAAGTCGAACAGCGAGAATTCCAGCTGGCGCACCATCATCAGGCCGGACTGGAAGTTCTTCGCCGCGAGCATTTTTTCCAGCAGGTCCTGGGGCAGCGGCTCGCCGGTTTCATAGTGACCGGAGATCAGCGCCAGGCCTTCCGGCTCCCAGCACCAGTTCTCCATGAACTGGCTCGGCAGCTCCACCGCGTCCCAGGCCACGCCGTTGATGCCGGAAACGCCGGCATGTTCGACGCGGGTCAGCAGGTGGTGCAGGCCGTGACCAAATTCGTGGAACAGGGTGGTGACTTCATCGTGGGTCAGCAGGGCAGGCTTGCCGCTGTCGGCCGGGGCGAAGTTGCACACCAGGTTGGCCACCGGGCTTTGCAGTACACCATCAATGGTGCGGCGACGGTCGCGGGCGCCGTCCATCCAGGCACCGCCACGCTTGTTGGCGCGGGCATACAGGTCGAAGAAGAAGCGGCCCACGTGCTGGCCGTTTTCCTTGATCTCGAACAGGCGCACGTCCGGGTGCCAGCTGTCGAAGCCTTTCAGTTCGGCGATCTCGATGCCGTACAGGCGCTGGACGATGGCGAACAGGCCGCCGAGCACCTTGTCGATCGGGAAGTAGGCGCGCAGGGTTTCCTGGGCCACGCTGTAGCGCTGCTCGCGCAGCTTCTCGCCGTAGAAACCGCTGTCCCAGCTTTGCAGGTCCGCGCAGCCTTGCTCGGCGGCGTAGGCCTTGAGCTGTTGCAGGTCCTGGGCGGCGAACGGCTTGCTGCGCTTGGCCAGGTCCCGCAGGAAGCTCAGCACCTGGTCGCTGGACTCGGCCATCTTGGTGGCCAGGCTCAGCTCGGCGAAGTTGGCGTAGCCCAGCAGCTGGGCCAGTTCCTGGCGCAGGTCGAGGATTTCCTGCATGACCGGGCCGTTGTCATTCTGGCCGGCGTTCGGGCCCTGGTCCGAGGCGCGGGTGCAGTAGGCAGCGTAGACTTCTTCGCGCAGCGCGCGGTCTTCGGCGTAGGTCATTACCGCGTAGTAGCTGGGGAATTCCAGGGTGATCAGCCAGCCTTGCAGGTCCTTGGCCTGGGCCGCGGCAGCCATCTGCGCCTTGGCCGAGGCGGTCAAGCCGGCCAGGGCCGCTTCGTCGGTGACGTGCTTGGTCCAGGCCTGGGTGGCGTCGAGCAGCTGGTTGGAGAAGCGGCTGCCCAGCTCGGAAAGCTTGCTCTGCACTTCGGCGTAGCGCTTCTGCTGCTCTGGCGGCAGGTCGATACCCGACAGGCGGAAGTCACGCAGGGAGTGTTCCAGGATAGTTTTCTGCGCCATGTCGAAACCGGCGGCTTGCGGGCTGCTCGCCAGGGCTTCGAAGGCCTGGAACAGCTCGCGGTTCTGCCCCAGCTCGGTGGAATAGGCGCTCAGGGCCGGCAGGCAGGACTCGTAGGCCTCGCGCAATTCGGCGCTGTTGCACACGGCATTGAGGTGGCTGACCGGACTCCAGGCCGCGCCCAGGCGGTCGTTGAGTTCGTCCATGGCCAGAACCAGGCCGGCCCAGGTCGGTTGCGCGCCCTGGTTCTTGAGGATTTCAGCGATGGCGGCGCGGTTGTCAGCCAGGATCTGTTCGATGGCCGGCTGTACGTGCTCGGCGCGGATCGCCGAAAACGGCGGCAGGTCGTAGGGCTGCAGAAGAGGGTTGTTCACACTCACGGTTGGCACCTTGGCTGGAAGAAACATTGGGCCATCTTAATTACAATCGACGCCCACCGCAGCTATCGACCCCATTAATAAATGTCAGAGCAGGTATCCAACTTGGCCATTCGCAGCTATCAGCACCACACGCCCATCCTTGGCCCGCGGGCCTTCGTCGACCGCTCGGCGGTGGTGATCGGCGACGTCGAAATCGGCGCCGACAGCTCGGTCTGGCCACTGACGGTGATCCGCGGCGATATGCATCGCATCCGCATCGGCGCCCGCACCAGCGTGCAGGACGGCAGCGTGCTGCACATCACCCACGCTGGCCCCTTCAACCCGGACGGCTTCCCGCTGCTGATCGGCGACGACGTGACCATCGCCCACAAGGTGATGCTGCACGGTTGCAGCGTCGGCAGCCGGGTGCTGATCGGCATGGGCAGCATCGTCATGGACGGCGCGGTGGTGGAAGACGATGTGATCGTCGGCGCCGGCAGCCTGGTGCCGCCGGGAAAACGCCTGGAAAGCGGCTTCCTCTATGTGGGCAGCCCGGTGAAACAGGCCCGCCCGCTGACCGACAAGGAACGCGCCTTCTTCACCTACAGCGCCGCCAACTACGTGAAGCTCAAGGACCTGCACCTGGCCGAAGGCTACGACCAGGCTTGAGCCCCGACCCACTGCCCAGGAATTCCCATGCATTACCAAACCGTTCTGTTCGACCTCGATGGCACCCTGACCGACCCGCGCGAAGGCATCACCCGCTCGATCCAGTTCGCCCTCGGCAAGCTGGGCATCGACGAACCCGACCTGAGCAAGCTGGAACACTTCATCGGTCCGCCGCTGCTGCAGGCGTTCATGCAGTTCTACGGCTTCGACGAAGCCAGGGCCTGGGAGGCGGTGAATTTCTACCGTGAGCGTTTCAAGGTTACCGGCCTGTATGAGAACCGTGTGTTCGACGGCGTCACGCCCCTGCTGGAAACCCTCAGTGGGCAGGGCCGCCAGCTGTACATCGCGACGTCCAAGCCATGGGTGTTCGCCCGCGAGATCGCCCGGCACTTCGACTTCGCCCGGCACTTCAAGGTGATCTACGGCAGCGAACTGGACGGCACCCGCACCGACAAGGTCGAGCTGATCCGCCACCTGGTCAGCGAGGAAGGCCTGGACCCGAGCGATACCCTGATGATCGGCGACCGCAAACACGACCTGATCGGCGCCCGCCGTAACGGGCTGGATGCGGCGGCGGTGGGTTATGGCTTCGGCAGCCACGAAGAACTGAGCGCCGAGGCCCCGGCCTACCACTTCCAGACCCTGGATGAGCTGCATCAGGCATTCCTGCAGCGCTGAGCCACCGGCCATCGCGGGCTTCTCCTCCCACAGGAGCGAGGCTTGCCCGCGAAGAGGCCAGAACGTCAAACCCAGATCGCATCCCAAAGCGAATAATCGCCCACCCTCCTCACCAACCCCGCGCGTAACGGGTTGGCCACGATATACCGCGCCACGGCCTGCAGATCCTCCGTCTTGCGAATGCCCCGATCATGGTAGCCACGTTGCCACACCGCCCCTTTGCGTTGTCGCTGGCGGTTCACCGATACGCAAATGCGCGAGCGGGTCCTGCCCATTAACACGGGCAACGTCGTGTCACGCAGCTCGACCAACCAGTGAAAATGATCGGGCATGACGACAAAGGCCAGTGAGCAGACGAACTGCTCCCGTTCGGCCTGCTTGAACGCAGCCACGACCAGGCGGCCCGAGTGGAAGTCGCTGAATAGCGGTTCCCGGTTTTGCGTGACGGAGGTGAGGACATAGATTTGACCAGGCTGCGAGTAACGTCCGCTGCGCAGGCGGTGAGCGTGATATTTGCGGGGCATGGGCGATCCTCCTTGATCGTGCTTTCAAGGCTAGATCGAAGAAGGAGGGGACGGTGGTTGGCTGTTGTTCGGGATGTGTCTGGCGAGACGCCTTCGCGGGCAAGCCTCGCTCCTACGCCGATATGCAGAGTTTGGTGTAGGAGCGAGGCTTGCCCGCGAAGGCTTGCTTTCAGGCGCCGCCCATCAAGGCTTGCAACGCCGCCTTGCGCTTTTCAGCCGGCAGCGCGCCGAGCTTCTCCACGGCCTGGTAAAAGGCCGGCCAATCCCCGTTCACCTGCTTGAACAACGCGGCAAACGCCGGCACCCACTGGTCGTACAGGCCAAAAGGCAGCAGCCTGGCATTGTTCAGCGGGATATTGATCCAGAAGTCGTAGCGCGAGTCGCCATGCCATTGGCTGTCCTTCAGCTGCCGGTAATCCCGGCGCAGCTGTTCGAATTCGGCGGCCTTGCGCTGGCGCATCTGCTCGGTTGGCAGTGGCAGGGCATACAGGCGTTCCAGGCGCTGGCGGGTATCGAGGATCAGCTGGATGAACTGGTCCTTCTGCTTCACCAGGGCATCGCTGGCCGGCGCCAGGCCGCGGGCCGCGCGCCATTGCCGGGTGCCTTCCTGCTCGACGAAGGTGGCGAAGGATTCGTTGAACTCGGTGTCGTCCTTCACATAAAAGCGCTGATGGGCCAGCTCGTGGAAGATCAGGGTCGCCAGGCGCTCGTCGCCCCAATGCAGCATCGAACTGAGGATCGGGTCATTGAACCAGCCCAGGGTCGAGTAGGCCTCCACCCCACCGATGGCCACATCCATGCCCTGCTGTTTCTGCAAGGCCGCCTCGCCCCGGGCCGCGCCCTGGCTGTAGTAGCCGCGATAGGCCACGCAGCCGGCAATCGGGAAGCAGTGGGTCTTGGGGCTCAGGGAAAACTCGGGGGTGCTGAACACATTCCACACCACGTAGGGCCGGCCGATGTCGGCGTAGAGGCGATAGCTCTGGTTGTCCGGCAGGTGCAGGTGCTGGCTGGCAAAAAGCCGGGCTTTCTGCGACTGGGCCAGATGGGCACGCAATAACGGGTCGCGAGCCGGGTCGGCGATGACCTGCTCGACCGGCGTGCGGGCCTGCAACAGCTGCCATTGGCCACTGGCCAGCTGGCCGTAGTAACCCACGCTGGAACAACCGTTGAGCGACAAAAGCAGCAAGCCCGGAAACAAAAAGCGCAAAAGATGATCAAGTAACCCATGGCTTGAACGCGGCCTAATCAAATCGAATCATCCTTCGAGAGTCTGCCCCCAAGACTATCTCGCCTGCCTGGAGTTTCGCTATGCGCGTGTTGCTGCTGACCACCGGACTCTTGACCTTGAGCGGCTGTGCCGGATTGCCCGCCCCCGATCCGACGCAAGCCTGGATCGACCTCGACACCCACCAGGACACCGCCCTGCAGGCGCTGGAGGTCGACGAAAAGGCCTGGGTGGACCGTCGATATTTCGAGGTCCAGCCCGGCAACCATGAGCTGAAGGTGCGCTACCAGTTCGCCGTGGAGCCCACCAACATCGGCCCGGACAGCAAACCGCTGTGGCGCGACTGCCAGCTGAATGTGAAATACAAGGACTTCAACGCCGGCCAGCGCTATCAGTTGCAGACCGGCAATATCGGCTTCCGGCCCTGGGCCAAGCTCTATGACCAGCAGCGCAATCTGGTGGGTACCGGCCAACCGGCGGGCTGCCAGCGCACCTGATCGGCGCTATGCTTGAGGCCTTTCCCCGGACGGCCCGACCTCATGCGCCAACCCTTGCTGCTGCTTGCCCTGACCGGCCTCGTTGCCTGCTCCAGCCCCCTGCCGGCGGTGGACCCGCAACAGGCCTGGGTCGATTTCGCCACCCCGACGCCGGGCGGCAAGCTGCTGATGGCCGAGCGCCTGGACAACCAGCGCCTGACCGACGGCCGCTATTTCCAGGTCACCCCGGGCAGTCATGAGTTGATGGTGCGTTTCGATTTCGAGGTGTTCAGCGGGCGCCTCGGCATGATGAACGATCCGGCCGAGCGCCTGTGCTACCTGAGCGTGCGCTACGACCATTTCGAAGCCGGCCAGCGTTACCTGCTGGAAGCCCGCTCGCTGGGTTTCACTCCCAGTGCCCGGCTGTACAACGCCAAGCGTGAGCTGCTGGCCGAAGACCATAGGGTCAACTGCGTGATCTGAACGATCAGCTGTCGTTGCGCTGATAGATGATTGCCTTGGTGCCGTTTTCACAGGTACCGACCACCATGGCCACGTCGTGCTTTTCGGCCTCCTCCTTGCTGACAATCTCCAAGGTGTAGGAGGGCACGGCGTTGGCCTGGATCTTGATTTCAATCTCTTTCTTGAGTTCTTCGCAATCCTTCGGAGCCGCCAGGGTCGAGGTGGCCAGCGCGCAACAAACAACTGCCAGGGCAAAACGTTTCATGATGTGGAGCTCCCTTTGATGCAGCGCCCATGGTCATGGGCTGAGCCTGCAGTCGTGCATTCGACCACATTTTCATGAATCGAGTTCTGACGCCGCGCATATCGGGTGCGGGAGTTTCGGCAGGAGTGCAATCGCGAGCCAGTTCGCGCCGATGGGTTCGAAGGCGTGAGCGAGCTGGCTCGCGAAGCGACAGGGCAGGTTAAAACACCGTCAGCTGAGCAGCGTCGCATCCAGGCTGATCCTGGCATTCAGCACCTTGGACACCGGGCAACCTTCCTTGGCCTTCTTGCTCAGCTCATCGAACTGCTGCTGGCTGGCGCCGGGAATCTTCGCCTTGAGGATCAGGTGCACCGCGGTGATCGCAAAACCGCCATCGACCTGGTCCAGCGTCACTTCGGCATTAGTGTCGATGCTGTCGGCCTTGAGCCCGGCCTCGCCGAGAATCATCGAGAAGGCCATGGAAAAACACCCCGCGTGCGCGGCGCCGATCAGTTCTTCCGGGTTGGTGCCCTTGCCGCCCTCGAAACGCGCCTTGAAGCCGTAAGGTGCATCGCGCAGTACCCCGGTTTCCGTGGAAATCGAGCCAATGCCGGTTTTCAGGTCGCCTTCCCAGTGAGCCGATGCTTTCTTGATGATGCTCATGTCTGTCTCCTCGAGAACGGGCGCGAAAGGCCGCGCCCTTGTGGTTTTCTGCTACTCAGGGTTCTAGAGGATAGAAGGCCCGGCGAAGTTCATCCTGTCTGAATCCGCCGTTTATCCGGACAGCGAATTCAGCCTGGCTATTGAAACTCGGGTATATGCCCACATTGCATGAGACAGGCTTACAGCATTCGGCAGGTTTTGGCTCATGACAAAGGCCTGCACATCAAAGGAGAAGCAGGTTCATGAAACCACTGTCCGACGTTAAGTTTTCCACCCTCGACCTG
Source organism: Pseudomonas sp. GW821-FHT09E12 (assembly GCF_059416085.1). NCBI lineage: Bacteria > Pseudomonadati > Pseudomonadota > Gammaproteobacteria > Pseudomonadales > Pseudomonadaceae > Pseudomonas > Pseudomonas sp. GW821-FHT09E12. Next base: position 79,804 of record NZ_JBWKOM010000013.1, read on the forward strand.
GTCCCCGTGCGCGAGGACGGCAGCCCGGCGCAATCGCTGCGCAATTCCCTGGACCTGGCCCGCCATGTAGAGAAATTCGGCTACACCCGCTTCTGGGTCGCCGAACACCACAACATGGACGGTATCGCCAGCTCCGCGACCTCGGTGCTGCTGGGCTATCTGGCCGGCGGCACCTCGAGCATTCGCGTCGGCTCTGGCGGCGTGATGCTGCCCAACCATGCGCCGCTGGTGATCGCCGAGCAGTTCGGCACCCTGGAAAGCCTGTACCCGGGGCGTATCGACCTGGGCCTGGGCCGCGCGCCGGGTTCGGACCAGATGACCGCCCGCGCCCTGCGCCGCGAACGTTCCGGCAGCGCCGACGACTTCCCTGAAGACGTGGCCGAACTGATGGCCTACCTCGGCCCACGCACCCCGGAACAACGGGTGATCGCGGTGCCAGGAACAGGTACCCAGGTGCCGGTGTGGTTGTTGGGCTCGAGCCTGTTCAGTGCGCAACTGGCCGGCGAGCGCGGCTTGCCTTACGCCTTCGCCTCACATTTCGCACCGCGCTACATGCACGAGGCGATTCGCGTGTACCGCAATCACTTCAAGCCTTCGGCCGTGCTCGACAAGCCTTACGTGATGCTCGGCGTGCCGCTGGTGGCGGCCGATACCGACGAACAGGCCGACTATCTGGCGACCTCGGTGTACCAGCGGATCCTCGCGCTGATGCGCGGCCAGAGCCTGGTGCAGCGCAAACCGGTGAAGAGCATGGACGGCCTGTGGCTGCCCCATGAAAAAGAGGCGGTGGGCAGCTTCCTCGGCCTGGCCATGATCGGCAGCCCGGCGAAGATCCGCGCCAAGCTCGAAGTGCTGATCGAACAGACCGGCGCCGATGAGCTGATCTTCACCTGCGACCTGTACGAGCACGCCGACCGCCTGCATTCCTACGAACTGCTGGCGCAAGTGATGAAGGGTTGAGTCTGCAATCGGGCCGAAGGGACTGGGTGATCCAGAGGCCTTGCGCGCCCTTAGGTCGCGATCGCAGCCTGCGGCAACGGCTACAGGGGCACGCCTGGCCTGGCTAAACGCCGGGCACAAAAAAGCCGACGCAGCGCGTCGGCTTTGTTCATTGCTACAAGGGCTCAGCCACGCTTGTAGACGATTTCCTTGGTACCGCCTTCGCAGGTACCGACCACTTTGCCGTCAGTCGCGCTGCCTTTTTCGACAATTTCCAGCGAATAACCCGACGCGCCTTTGGCGTCGATCTTCGCGGCGATTTCGCTTTTCAGCTCTTCGCATGGCTTGCCGGCAGCAAGGGCTGTTCCCGCGACACTCAACAACACTAAAGCCATTACCTGTTTTTTCATCGGTCACATTCCCTGGTCGAATCAAATAAGCGTCAAGCCCCGGCTTGCTCGGCATCGAGGCAGATATAGCGCTTTGCCATTCCCTATGGCAATCGGCCAGCGCACAAGTTCAACAGCCTAGCCCAGGTTCAGCTGTTGGCAATGCGGAAACCGACTTTGAGCGTGACCTGGAAATGCGCGGCCTTGCCATCCTTGATATGCCCACGGGTTTCCGTGACCTCGAACCACTCCAGGTGCTTGATGCTTTTGCTGGCTTCGGCCAGCGCATTGTTGATGGCGTCTTCGATGCTGCTAGGGGACGAACCGACCAGTTCGACTTTCTTGTAGGTGTGATGATCAGACATGGCGCGCTCTCCTTATGAGGTAGATCAAAGCCTAGCAGCGATTACCAGCAACACTGGAATAAGCCCCGGCCCATCGTCATGCAGATTTAATGCACTTTCGCCAGGCCGCGCAGTCGGACCCTACAGACCCTCAATCAACAATGCAGGAGAGCCACCATGGCCAACACTTCGTTACGCAAAGCCTCATTGGAAAGCATGGAAGCCGAGATCGAAAGTCTGCTCAAGTCCCTGGAGAGCCTCAAGGACGACGCTTCGGACGAATCACGCAAAACCCTCAAGGCGCTGAAAAGCAACGCCGAGAGCGCGCTGAGACATTCGCGTAGCCTGCTCAGCGATGCCTATGAAGAAGTCAAAGTGAAAACCCGTGAAACCGGGATCGCCACCCGCGACTACGCCCAGCAGCACCCCTGGACCACCGCCGGCGTCGCCGTGGGCGCGCTGGGCCTGCTGGCCGCTTACCTGCTGTGCAAGCGCGGCAATTAAGGCGTCTGGCGCAGCTCGTTGCTGAGCCACTGCGCCAGTTGCCGGGCACGCCCGTCCGCGGCGCGCTTGGGTAGCCACAACGCCAGTTGCCCCGGGGTTTCACAGAAGCCCCATGGGGCAACCAGGCGTCCGGCACGCAGGTCCTCGGCCACCAGCGGCTGCGGTGCGATCGCCACGCCCAGCCCGGCCACCGCGGCCTCCAGCAAATAATACAAATGCTCGAAACCCTGGCCGAACTTCAGCGCCCCGGCGTCGATGCCGTTCTGCCGTGCCCAGCTGGGCCAGGCCTGCGGGCGCGAGGTGGTCTGTAGCAACGTCTCGTTGAGCAGCGCACTGGCCGGCGCCTCGCGCAGTTGCTCGTAACGGCTGTAGCGCGGGCTGAGCACCGGGCCGATGCGCTCGCTGGCCAGCTCAAAGACCTGCATGTCCGCCGGCCACGGCGGCTCGGCGAATACCAGCAAGGCGTCCAGCCCCGGACGGCGCGGGTCGAGATCGCCTTCGCCGGCCGACAGGTGCAGGCGCAGGTCCGGCAGGTCGGCATTCAGCCGCCCCAGGCGCGGAATGAACCAGCGCGCCAGCAGGCTGCCGGAACAGCCGAGCACGAAGGGCGCATCGGCGGTGCTCTGGCTCAGCTCGGCGCAGACCGTGCGCAGGCGCTCGAAGGCATCGCTGCTGACATCGCGCAGGCGCACACCGGCATCTGTGAGTTTAAGGCCGCGCCCTTCCTTGACGAACAGGCTCACCCCAAGATGCTCTTCGAGCACCTTCAACTGGCGGCTGACCGCACCATGGGTGACGTGCAGCTGTTCGGCCGCCTGACTGACGCTGTTCAGGCGGGCGGTGGCTTCGAAGGCCCGGAGGGCGTTCAGCGGGGGCAGGTCGTGGCTCATGGAATATGTGAGTTTTCCTGACAGGTTGTGGCGATCTTATCGGTTTTCAGTCTGGGACGTCAGGGGGTAGAGTGAACGCCATTGTCTTTCCAGCATTCACCCTTTTGACGAATCACCGGGAGCGCCCCATGAACCAGACCAACCTGCGCAACGGTCCTGATGCCAACGGCCTGTTCGGCGCGTTCGGCGGCCGTTACGTCGCCGAAACCCTGATGCCGCTGATCCTCGACCTGGCCCGCGAATACGAAGCGGCCAAGGAAGATCCGGAGTTCCTCAAGGAACTGGCCTACTTCCAGCGCGACTACGTCGGCCGTCCCAGCCCGCTGTATTTCGCCGAACGCCTGACCGAGCACTGCGGCGGCGCCAAGATCTACCTCAAGCGCGAAGAGCTGAACCACACCGGCGCGCACAAGATCAACAACTGCATCGGCCAGATCCTCCTGGCGCGGCGCATGGGCAAGAAACGCATCATCGCCGAGACCGGCGCCGGCATGCACGGCGTGGCCACCGCCACCGTGGCGGCCCGTTTCGGCCTGGACTGCGTGATCTACATGGGCACCACCGACATCGAGCGCCAGCAGGCCAACGTGTTCCGCATGAAGCTGCTGGGCGCCGAAGTGATCCCGGTGGTCGCCGGCACCGGCACCCTGAAGGACGCGATGAACGAAGCCCTGCGTGACTGGGTGACCAACGTCGACAGCACCTTCTACCTGATCGGCACCGTGGCCGGTCCGCACCCTTATCCCGCCATGGTCCGCGACTTCCAGGCCGTGATCGGCAAGGAAACCCGCGAACAGCTGCAAGCCCAGGAAGGCCGCCTGCCGGACAGCCTGGTGGCGTGCATCGGTGGCGGCTCCAACGCCATGGGCCTGTTCCATCCGTTCCTCGACGACAAGAGCGTGCAAATCATCGGCGTCGAAGCCGCCGGCTACGGCATCGAGACCGGCAAGCACGCGGCCAGCCTGAACGGCGGCCTGCCTGGCGTGCTGCATGGCAACCGCACCTTCCTGCTGCAGGACGAGGATGGCCAGATCATCGACGCCCACTCGATTTCCGCCGGCCTCGACTACCCGGGCATCGGCCCTGAACACGCCTGGTTGCACGATATCGGCCGCGTCGAATACACCTCGGTGACCGACGACGAAGCCCTGGCCGCGTTCCACCAGTGCTGCCGCCTGGAAGGCATCATCCCGGCCCTGGAAAGCGCCCACGCCCTGGCCGAAGTATTCAAGCGCGCGCCGAACCTGCCCAAGGATCACCTGATGGTGGTCAACCTCTCGGGCCGCGGCGACAAAGACATGCAAACCGTGATGCACCACATGGAACACTCTCAACAAGAGCAATCCCAGCAGGAGAAACACTGATGAGCCGCCTGCAAACGCGCTTTGCCGAGCTTAAGCAACAGAACCGCGCCGCCCTGGTGACCTTCGTCACCGCCGGCGACCCGGGCTACGACGCCTCCCTGGCGATCCTCAAGGGCTTGCCGGCCGCCGGCGCCGACGTGATCGAACTGGGCATGCCCTTCACCGATCCGATGGCCGACGGCCCGGCGATCCAGCTGGCCAACATCCGCGCCCTGGAGGCCAAGCAGAACCTGGCGAAAACCCTGCAAATGGTTCGCGAGTTCCGCGCCGGCAACAACGACACGCCGCTGGTGCTGATGGGGTACTTCAACCCGATCCACCACTACGGCGTACCGCGCTTCATCGCCGAAGCCAAGGAAGCCGGGGTCGACGGCCTGATCGTGGTCGACATGCCGCCCGAGCACAACGCCGAGCTGTGCGACCCGTCCCAGGCCGCCGGCATCGACTTCATCCGCCTGACCACGCCGACCACCGACGACGCGCGCCTGCCGAAGGTGCTGAACGGCAGCTCGGGCTTCGTCTACTACGTCTCCGTGGCCGGTGTGACCGGTGCCGGTTCCGCCACCCTGGAGCACGTGGAAGAGGCGGTGACCCGCCTGCGTCGCCACACCGACCTGCCGATCAGCATCGGTTTTGGCATCCGCACCCCGGAGCAGGCCGCGGCCATCGCCCGCCTGGCTGACGGTGTGGTGGTGGGTTCGGCGCTGATCGACCAGATCGCCAATGCCAGCAGTTCCGAGCAGGCCGTGGAGGGTGTGCTGAGCCTCTGCGCCTCCCTCGCCGAAGGGGTGCGTCAAGCCCGTGTCAACCAAGGGTAAAGTTCCTGATACAGAGGAATTCGCCTCAGAGTCCACAGACTAACCAGCAAGACCAAGGGGTTCAGAACCAGGTTCTGAGCCCCTTTTTGTTGTTCGTGCTCTGAGGAAGACCCGATGAAAATGCCCAAACGCCTGATTGCCGGTCTCGGTGTGCTGATGCTCAGCGCCAGCCCGCTGCTGCACGCGGTCGCGGACCCACGTGACGACCACGACCGCGGCGGCCCGCAACCGGGTCGCTACGACAATCGAGGAGACAATCGCGGGGATAATCGGGGCGATGAACATCGCGGCCCGCAGGCCGACCGCCGTGGTGGCCCGCCTCGGGATTTCGGCCCGGTGCGCGAGACCATTCGCGACAACCACGCCTACTTCGTACGCGGCGCGCCACCGCCCCACGGCATCCATTTGGTGCGCGGCCAGCCGCTGCCCCGCGGCTACTACGGCGAACGCCTGGACAACCGCGCCCTGGCGCACCTGCCGTACTACCCGGGTTATGAATGGCGGCGCATGGGCGCCGATATCGTGCTGATCGCGGTAGGCACGGGGATCGTCTACGAGATCCTCGATGGCGTGTTGTATTGATCACGCCATGATGTAGGAGCACAGCTTGCGTGCGAAGGAGACGATGCAGCCCCCCGGACCGCATCAGCGTTCATCGCGGGCAAGTCGGATCGCCGCCCGCTCGCTCCTACGGGAAACAAGCTTGCTCGCGAAAAAACTCAAAAAATCGACAGGTCCAGCGGCCGGATCGCCCCCATCCAGACCGCATGCTCCGTGTGATCCTTCAGGTCGTCGCCGGTATCGGGGTGCAGGAATACCACCAGCCCGTTGCGATTGAGCGCCAGCCACGGCAACACCTCGCCCAGGTATTGCGGCTCGAACGCCAGCTGGCAGCTCCAGTCCGGGTGCGGGCCGACCGGCCGTTCATGCACCCGCCCCATCTTCAACGGAAACAATTGCGCCGCCTGCTCGCACAGGGCCCGCGCCTGGTCGATGGTGCTGGCGTCGAAATAGACATGGGCGTGATAGCCCTTGATGCGTTGCATGGAACCTCTCATGACAAAGTCGAACCCTGGCGACAGCCCACAGGTCATAACCTTACCAGTGTAAAGAAACGAGCCGCGCCATGAAAAATGCCGAAACCCCGGTGGTCAAACTGGTGCTCTACGGTGCCATGAGCAGCCTGGGCAGCGCGCTGATGGCGGAATTCCTGCGACGCCAGTATGAAGTCATCGCCATTCTCGACGACCTGACGGCCCTCGCCCCCCTTCCCGGTTTGCGCACCAAATGCGGTGACCTGTTCGATGCCGAACGGGTCAGGCAAAGCGTGGCCGGAGGCGACGTGGTGGCCTGCCTGCTGGATGCTCCGGGGCTGCCCATGGGCCTTGAACAGCAGGAAAACCTGCTGCTCGAACCCCGGGAGCAACTTCGCGCGGTCGAAGCGCTGATCGCTGGCATGCAGGCCGCGGGCGTCCGGCGCCTGTTCCTGGTGGGGCATTTCGAGGTGCTGGACCAGCCGGAGATGGAAGGCTACCCACACCGCCAGACGGCCGAAGCCATCCTCGACGCGCTGCAAGGCAACACCTTGCGCTGGACCCTGGTGAATGCACCGCAAAGCACGCCCGGGCTGACCCTGGAGCATTTCAGCCAGCCCGCCGGCAGCCTCCCGCCGAAGCTGGACGAGCCAGTGCAGCGACTCGCCCGGGTGGCTGCCGGCATTGCCGATGAACAGCAGCTGAACCTGCACGTGGGCGAACATGTGAACTTCGTATGTTGAATCCTTATCGCGAGCAAGCTCGCTCCTACAGAAGGTTATGCGATCCCATGTAGGAGCGAGCTTGCTCGCGATGGCTTCCACGCCAACCCCAAACCTCAGATGGCAATCGACGGCAGGCCCAGCCCGGTCAAAGATTGCGCACTGTCGGCCTGCTCGGCCATCAGCCAGTCGAAAAACCGCTGGATCAGCGCCCCGCGACGTTTGCGCTGGGGCAGGACCACGTAATAGCCGTAGCGGGAGATCAGCGTTTCGCTGATCGGTCGGCACAACAGACCTTGCGCCAGCAAGTTATCCACAAGGTGGCGCCAGCCAATGCCCACGCCCTGGCCACCGATCGCCGCCTGGATCAGCAGGGTGTAGTTGTCGAAACGCAGCTGCCCCGGCGCCGGCGGGGTGGCGATCCCCAATTCGCGGAACACGCCGCTCCAGTCGAACCAGTGGCTGCTGTTTTCCCCCTTCAAATGCAGCAGCGGAAACTCCAGCAGCGACTGGGCGCCGAGAGGCAGCGGCCGCTCCTTGAGCAAGAGCGGGCTGCACACCGGAAACACTTCCTCATTGAACAGCCAATGGCTTTCACCCTGCTTGAAACGCCCATCGCCAAACAGCACGGCAACGTCGATATCGGTGCGCAGCATGTTGTGGCTGCGCTCGCTGGTGACCAGGCTCACATCCACCTGTGGATTGGCGGCGTGGAAGCGATGCAGGCGCGGCATCAGCCAGTAGGCGGCGAAGGCGAAATCGGTGGCCACCTGCAACACCTCGTGCTGGTGCTGGGCAGTGATGGCGCTCAGGCCGCTGTCGATGCTCTGCAAGCCAGCCTGCACCTGTTCGAACAACTGGCTGCCGGCCTCGGTCAGTTCGATGCCCCGGTAGATGCGGTCGAACAGCCGGGTACCGAGCTGGTCCTCCAGCCGCTTGATCTGCTGGCTGATAGCCGGTTGGGTGGTGCCCAGCTCCACCGCCGCCGCGGTAAAGCTGCGCTGGCGCGCCGCCACCTCGAAGACGCGGAACAGGTCCAGGGATAGATCGCCAAGCGCTTCATACATAAGCTGTGCTTATCCTAGTCATTGCCGTACAGGGGCTTTACCGTGAAAGCCACGGGTTACATCCTCGATCGCAGCACTTTCGCATAACTGCCCACTATGGAATGCCGCGAATACATGAAGCGCAAGAACATTCTTTTCATCATGGCCGATCAAATGGCCGCGCCAATGTTGCCGTTCTACGGTCAATCGCCCATCAAGCTGCCGCATCTGAGCCGTCTCGCCGCCCAGGGCGTGGTATTCGACGCCGCCTACTGCAACAGCCCGTTGTGCGCGCCCTCGCGTTTCACCCTGGTCAGCGGCCAGTTGCCGAGCAAGATCGGCGCCTATGACAACGCCGCCGACTTCCCCGCCGACGTCCCGACCTACGCCCATTACCTGCGCCGCCTGGGCTACCGCACCGCGCTGTCAGGCAAGATGCATTTCTGCGGCCCGGACCAACTGCACGGCTACGAAGAACGCCTGACCAGCGATATCTACCCGGCCGACTATGGCTGGGCGGTGAACTGGGACGAACCGGACGTGCGCCCGAGCTGGTACCACAACATGTCCTCGGTACTGCAGGCCGGGCCATGCGTGCGCACCAACCAGCTGGATTTCGACGAAGAGGTGGTGTTCAAGGCCCGCCAGTACCTGTTCGATCACGTTCGCGAAGACGGCGACCAACCGTTCTGCCTGACCGTGTCGATGACCCACCCGCACGACCCGTACACCATTCCCAAGGCCTTCTGGGACCTGTACCGCGACGAAGATATTCCGCTGCCACAGACCCCGGCCCAGGACGCGCTCGACCCGCACTCCCAGCGCCTGCTCAAGGTTTATGACCTGTGGGACAAGCCGCTGCCTGTGGATAAGATCCGCGATGCGCGTCGTGCCTATTTCGGTGCGTGCAGCTATATCGACAGCAACGTCGGCAAACTCCTGGAAACCCTGGAGGAAACCGGGCTGAGCGACGACACCATCATTGTCTTCTCCGGCGACCACGGCGACATGCTCGGCGAGCGCGGCCTCTGGTACAAAATGCATTGGTTCGAAATGGCCGCGCGGGTGCCGCTGCTGGTCAGCGCGCCGGGGCAGTTCGCCGCCGGCCGGGTAAGCCAGGCGGTCTCGACCGCCGACCTGCTGCCGACCCTGGTGGAACTGGCCGGAGGCCAACTGCAACCTGGCCTGGCGCTGGATGGCCGCTCCCTGGTGCCGCACCTGCAAGGGCAGGGCGGGCATGACGAAGTCTTCGGCGAGTACATGGCCGAAGGCACCATCAGCCCGCTGATGATGATTCGCCGCGGCCGCTACAAGTTCATCTACAGCGAAGACGACCCGTGCCTGCTGTTCGATGTGGCCAACGACCCGCGCGAGCAGGAAGAACTCAGCCAATCGCCGCAACATCGCCCGCTATTCGAGGATTTTCTCCGCGAGGCGCGGGCCAAGTGGGATATCCCGGCCATCCATCAACAGGTACTCGCCAGCCAGCGCCGCCGTCGCTTCGTCGCGGGCGCCTTGAGCCTCGGCAAACTGAAGAGCTGGGACCACCAGCCACTGGTCGACGCCAGTGCGCAATACATGCGCAACCACATCGACCTCGACGATCTGGAGCGCAAGGCTCGTTATCCACAACCCTGCCAAAACCAATAACGTAAGGGGAAGAGCATGCAAAGGTTATCCACAGCAGTGACGGCCGTGCTTCTGGCGCTGGGCAGTGTTTCGGTCCCGGCCCTGGCCTGGGCCGAACAGGGTTGCGAGACGGTGAAGATGGCCGACCCGGGCTGGAGCGACATCGCCGCCACCAACGCCATCGCCGGTTTCCTGCTGGACGGCATGGGCTACAAGGCCAAGATCGACACCCTGGCGGTACCGATCACCTTCGGCGGGCTCAAGGACGGCCAGGTGGATGTGTTCCTGGGCAACTGGATGCCGGCGCAGCAGGGCTTCTACGACAAGTTCGTGGCCAATGACGAGGTCATCCAGCTGGCGAAGAACCTGGACGGCACCGAGTTCACCCTGGCGGTGCCGGATTATGTCTGGGACGCCGGCGTGCATGACTTCAACGACCTGAATAAGTATGCAGACAAGTTCGATAAGAAGCTCTACGGCATCGGCTCCGGGGCCCCGGCCAACCTGTCGTTGCAGGAGATCATCAAGAAGAACGACTTCGACCTTGGCCAGTGGAAACTGATCGAGTCCAGCGAACAGGCGATGCTCGCCGAAGTCTCGCGGGCGGTGAAACGGCAGAAGTTCGTCACCTTCCTCGGCTGGACCCCGCACCCGATGAACGTGCAGCTGAAAATGCATTACCTCAAGGGCGGCGAGAAGTACTTCGGCGACACCGGCAGCGTCTACACCCTGACCCGCAAGGGGTATGCACAGGCCTGCCCGAACGTCGGCAAACTGCTGAGCAACCTGAGCTTCACCCAGGAAATGGAGAACAGCATCATGGCCGAGGTGGCCAACAAGAAGGTCAGCAACTTTGACGCAGCCAAGGCCTGGATCAAGGCCAATCCGGCAGTGCTGGGCAAGTGGCTGGACGGAGTGAAGACCCTCGACGGCAAGGATGCGCTGCCGGCGGTGCAGGCCAAGCTGTAATACCCATGGTAGGAGCGAGGCTTGCCCGCGATGGGCTACGCAGTAGCCCCAAAAACCTGTGCACGCGGTCCATCTGGAAAACCGAGTCGCCGGCATCGCGAGCAAGCTTCGCTCCTACAGGTAAGCTTGCCGGCAATGCTTTACCCTGACGCCTTTCGCCCCATCCCGACCGCGAGGACCCATGGCCTGGCCCAATCGCCATTCACTCTTGCCCTTCCTGAGCTGGCTGCCCCGGCAGACCCGCGCCAGCGTCGGGCGCGACCTGCTGGTGGGCCTGAGCGGCGCCATCCTCGCGCTGCCGCAATCGATCGCCTATGCCCTGATCGCCGGCCTGCCACCGGAATACGGCCTGTATGCCGCCGTCGTCCCGGTGCTGATCGCTTGCCTGTGGGGTTCTTCCTGGCACCTGATCTGTGGCCCGACCGCGGCGATTTCCATCGTCCTCTACGCCAGCGTCAGCCCCCTGGCGGTGCCGGCGTCCCAGGACTACATCACCCTGATTCTGCTGCTGACCTTGCTCGCCGGCCTGTTCCAGTGGCTGCTGGGGTTGTTGCGCTTCGGTGCGCTGGTGAACTTCGTGTCCCATTCGGTGGTGCTCGGCTTCACCCTCGGCGCCGCGGTGGTGATCGCCCTGGGGCAGTTGCCCAACCTGCTGGGCCTGGACTTGCCGAGCGAAGCCACCGCGCTGAACAGCCTGACCTCGCTGTTCACCCATCTCGATGCCGTGGATAAACCCTCGCTGATCCTCGGCCTGGGCACGCTGGTCGTCGGCCTGGCCCTGAAGCTGCTGGTGCCGCGCTGGCCCTCGCTGCTGATCAGCCTGATCCTCAGTGCTCTGGTGGTGTGGCTGTGGCCGGCGCTGTTCGGCCAGGTAAAACTGGTCAGCGCCTTTACCGGCCGGCTGCCGCCGTTCAGCCCGCTGCCGCTGGACCTGGACATGATCCTGCGCCTGCTGCCCAGCGCCGTGGCGGTGGGCATGCTGGGGCTGGTGACCAGCCTGTCGATCGCCCGCTCGCTGTCGGCACGCTCCGAACAGTTGCTCGATGCCAACCAGGAAGTCCGCGCCCAGGGCCTGTCGAATATCGTCGGCGCGTTTTTCTCCGGCTATCTGTCGTCCGGCTCTTTTACCCGCTCCGGCCTGAGCTACGAGGCCGGCGCCTGTTCGCCGCTGGCCGGAGTGTTCTCAGCATTGTGGGTGGCCCTGTTCGCCGTGGCCGGCGCGGCACTGATCGCGCACATCCCGATCCCGGCCATGGCCGGGAGCATTCTGCTGATCTGCTGGGGCCTGGTGGACCACCGCGGCATTCGCGCGCTGTTCCGGGTCAGCCGCGCCGAGTTCGTGGTGATGGGCCTGACCTGTGTCGCCACCTTGCTGTTGGAGTTGCAGACGGCGATCTACGCCGGGGTCCTGGCGTCGCTGTTCTTCTACCTCAAGCGCACCTCGCAACCGCGCGTGCAGCACGGACGCGAAGGCGACGAGGACATCCTGCGGGTCGGCGGCTCGATCTTTTTCGGCGCCAGCCATTACCTGCAAGTGCGCATGCAACGCTGCCATGCGCCGCGCCTGGTGATCGACGCCCGGCAGATCAACTTCATCGACTATTCCGGGGTGGCCATGCTGCACCAGGAAGCCCGCCGCCTGCTGCGGCAGAACCGCAGCCTGACCTTGCGTCGCGCGCGGGCCTCGGTGATCGAAGAGTTGAGAAAGCTCGAAGGCGTGGAGAAATGCCCGATCCGGTTTGAGGATTGATTGCCGGTTGCAGCGCGGTTATAGCGGCGAAGCGTTCGCGGGCAAGCCTCGCTCCTACGCAAGCAAGCGTTTCTGTAGGAGCGAGGCTTGCCCGCGATCAACGATGACGCGATCTGTCAGAGCGCCAGCTGGCGCCGCAGCTCCGCCAGCACCGGCGCGGTGTCCGGACGCACGCCGCGCCACAGGAAGAAGGCTTCCGCCGCCTGCTCGGCGAGCATGCCCAGGCCATCCATGGAAATCGCCGCACCGTATTGGCTGGCCCAGCGACAGAAGGCGGTCGGCTCCTTGCCATACATCATGTCGTAGCACACCGTCTGGCCCGGCTCGATCAGGCTGGCGGCGATCGGCGGCACGTCGCCGGTGAGGCTGGCCGAGGTGGCGTTGATGATCAGGTCCACCGGCTCGCGCAACCAGTCGAAACCACTGGCCGACACCGGCCCCAGGTCGCTGAACAGCTCGGCCAGCAGCTCGGCCTTTTCCACCGTGCGGTTGGCGATGATCACCGATGCCGGCTGCTCCGCCAGCAGCGGCTCCAGCGCGCCACGCACCGCACCGCCGGCCCCCAGCAGCAGAATGCGTTTGCCCTTGAGGCTGAAGCCGGCGTTGACCGTCAGGTCGCGCACCAGGCCGGCGCCGTCGGTGTTGTCGCCCAACAGGCTGCCATCGGCGAGCTTGCTCAAGGTATTCACCGCGCCGGCGCGCTGGGCGCGGGCAGTCAGGCTGTCGGCCAGGCGGTAGGCCTCCTCCTTGAACGGCACCGTGACATTGGCGCCACGCCCGTCCACGAAGAACCCGCGGGCACAGCCGGCGAAATCGTCGAGGGGCGCCAGCAAGGTGGTGTAGACCAGCCGCTGCGCCGTCTGCTCGGCGAACAGCCGATGAATCAGCGGCGATTTGCTGTGGCCGATCGGGTTACCAAAAACGACGTACTGATCCATCCAATAAAACCCTCATGCACATCCCTGTAAGGAACCAGCTTGCTGGCGACAGGGACGCTGCGCTGTTCTGTTCAATCGCATTATCGTCCAGCGCCGGCCAGCCGGCTGCAACGCTTTACGCCGAGCCCGCCAGCCAGTCGCGGTCTTGCAGGAAGTATTCGGTCAGGCGCGCTTCTTCGCTGCCCGGCTCGGCTTTCCAGTCGTAGCCCCAGCGCACCTGCGGCGGCAGGGACATGAGGATCGACTCGGTACGCCCGCCCGATTGCAGGCCGAACAGGGTGCCTCGATCGTAGACCAGGTTGAACTCGACATAACGGCCGCGACGGTATTCCTGGAACTCGCGCTGCTTCTCGGTATAGCCCAGGGCCTTGCGGCGCTGGACGATCGGCAGGTAGGCCTCGAGGTAGGCGTCGCCGATGGCGCGCATGAAGGCGAAGCTGGTGTCGAAGTCCCACTCGTTGAGGTCGTCGAAGAACAGGCCGCCGATGCCGCGCGGTTCATTGCGATGCTTGATGTGGAAGTAGCTGTCGCACCAGGCCTTGTAGCGCGGGTAGACGTCCGGGCCGAAGGGCGCGCAGGCCTTTTGTGCGACGCGGTGCCAGTGCACGCAGTCTTCCTCGTTGGCGTAGTAGGGGGTCAGGTCGAAACCGCCGCCGAACCACCAGACCGGCTCTTCGCCTGCCTTTTCGGCGATGAAGAACCGTACGTTGGCATGGGAAGTCGGCACATGCGGGTTGTGCGGGTGGATCACCAGCGACACGCCCAGTGCCTCGAAACCACGACCGGCCAGTTCCGGCCGGTGGGCGCTGGCGGACGGCGGCAAGCCGCTGCCGAACACGTGGGAGAAGTTGACGCCGCCTTTCTCGATCACTGTGCCGTCGGCAATCACCCGGGTGCGCCCGCCACCGCCGGCCGGTCGGGTCCAGGCGTCTTCGACGAAGCGCGTACCGCCGTCTTCGGCTTCCAGGGCGGCGCAAATACGGTCTTGCAGGTCGAGCAGGTAGGCTTTTACGGCCTCGGTGCGGGTAGTCATGGCATCACCTTGAATCGGGCAAAGCTACGCGGCGCCAGGGATACAGCGGGGGGCCTGCGCAAATGGGCGCGTAGCATAACACCGCACAGGGGCCGGCCGCAGTTGACGGCGGTCAAGCATAGGAGTCCGATAAGGCACTTTCGCGACACGACCGAGGAGAGAGTGCAGATGGCCAAACGTATCCAGTTCCGGGCCCATGGCGGCCCGGAAGTGCTTGAGTATGTGGATTACCAACCCGCCGAACCGGGCCCGCAACAGGTCCGCGTGAGTAACAAGGCCATCGGCCTGAACTTCATCGACACCTACTACCGCAGCGGCCTCTACGCGCCACCGGCCTTGCCATCAGGCCTGGGCGCCGAAGGGGCCGGGGTGGTCGAGGCGGTGGGCAGCGCCGTGACCCGCTTCAAGGTCGGCGATCGCGTGGCCTATGGCAGCGGCCCGCTGGGTGCCTACAGCGAAGTGCATGTACTGCCCGCGGACAACCTGGTGCACCTGCCGGACAGCATCAGCTTCGAACAGGCGGCCGGGGTGATGCTCAAGGGCCTGACTGTGCAGTACCTCCTGCGCCAGACCTACGAGCTCAAGGGCGGCGAGACCGTGCTGTTCCACGCCGCCGCCGGCGGGGTCGGGCTGCTCGCCTGCCAGTGGGCCAAGGCCCTGGGGGTGAAGCTGATCGGTACCGTCAGCTCGCCGCAGAAAGCCGCGCTGGCGAAATCCCTCGGTGCCTGGGAAACCATCGACTACAGCCATGAAGACGTGGCCAAGCGCGTGCTGGAGCTGACCGACGGCAAGAAATGCCCGGTGGTCTACGACGGCGTGGGCAAGGACACCTGGCTGACTTCGCTGGACTGCCTGCAGCCACGGGGCCTGATGGTCAGCTTCGGCAATGCCTCGGGAGCAGTGGAGGGGGTCAACCTGGGCATCCTGGCGGCCAAGGGCTCGCTGTACGTCACCCGTCCGACCCTGGGCACCTACGCCAACAACGCCGAGAACCTGCAGGCCATGGCCGACGACCTGTTCGCCATGATCGCCAGCGGCAAGCTGAAGATCGAGATCGGCCAGCGTTATCCGCTGGCGGAAGCGGCGAAGGCGCAGACCGAGCTGTCGGCGCGACGCACGACGGGTTCGACCATTCTGTTGCCTTGAAATACTTCGCGGGCAAGCCTCGCTCCTACGGATGTGGGTCGTAGGAGCGAGGCTTGCCCGCGATAAACGACGACGCGGTGTCAGGCCGGACGCACGATCTTGCCGGTCACCAGGTCGCGGATCAGGCTCGGGTTCTTGCGCCCGCCCAGGCTGCCGCCCAGAACCATGTCCAACTGCCCGCGGAAATACTGCTCGACGCGAATCCGCGTGCGGGCCGCAGGGCGCCCCTGGGGGTTGGCCGAGGTGGAAATCAGCGGCCCCACCAAGGCGCACAACTCACGCACCAGTGGATGATCGCTGACTCGCAGGGCCACGGTGTCGTGGACCCCGGTGACCCATTCCGGCAACAGATTCTGATGGGGTACCAGCCAGGTGTTCGGGCCCGGCCAGGTGCTGGCCATGCGATCGAGCCATTCCTGGGGAAAATCCTCGAAGAGAAAATCGAACTGGCGGATGTTGTCGGCGATCAGGATCAGGCCCTTGTCCACGGAGCGCGACTTGATGGCCAGCAACCGGTCCACCGCCTCTTCGTTCCACGGGTCGCAACCCAACCCCCAGACTGCTTCGGTTGGATAGGCAATCACCGCCCCTGCGCGAATTTCTCGTGCGGCTTGTTGCACACGCCAACTGCTGACCATTGCTGACTCTCCGGATTAAGGCTGTGCGCAGTTTACCGATCCTGCCTATAAAGCCTAGGGTCTGTACGAAAAGTCGGCGAGCGAAGGTCAGGCAAGGCAAAAACAGGCGAGGAAGCGGAGTTTAGGGGCCTAAATGAGCATTCCGAGCCTGTTTTTAACGCAGCATGGCCGAGCGCAGCCACTTTTCGTACAGAGCCTTAGCCTTTTGCCCGGGCAAACCAGCAACCGCCTTCACACGTCGCATGGCCCTCCAGCTCCAGTTCGGTGAGCGCCGCCAGCACCCTGGGCAGGCTCCAGCCACTGGTCTGCACCAGGCCCTCGCTGGTCTGCGGCGCGGCATGCAACAGCGCCAGCAACGGGTGAGCGGGCGCGGCTGTTGGCGGGGCCGTGGATAACGGCAGCCGTTGCCAGCCACGCAGGGCTTCGAGGATATGTTCGATGGTTTCCACCAGCACCGCGCCATCGCGAATCAGCTGATGACAACCCCGGGCTCCCGGATGATGGATCGACCCGGGTATCGCATACACCTCGCGGCCTTGCTCGGCGGCGAGCCGGGCGGTGATCAGCGAACCGCTGGCGACGCTGGCCTCCACCACCAGCACGCCAAGGGACAGGCCGCTGATGATCCGGTTGCGCCGGGGAAAGTGGCTGGCGTGGGGCCGGGTCTCCAGCGGGAACTCGGAAACCAGCGCGCTGCCCTGGGCGATCATGGCATCGGCCAGGCGCCGGTTGCGCTGTGGATAAAATTTTTCCAGGCCGGTGCCGAGCACGCCGACAGTCTGCCCGCCGACCTCCAGGGCGGCCTGGTGCGCCGCGCCATCGATCCCCAGTGCCAGGCCGCTGGTGATGACAAAACCGGCCGCGGCCAGGCTGCGGGAAAAGGCCGCGGCGGTGTCCATCCCGGGCCGCGAAGCACGACGGCTGCCGACCACCGCCAACTGCGGTTTTTCCAGGATGCGTGGGTCGCCGGCAACAAACAGCAGCGGCGGCGCATCGGCAATTTCATTCAACAGCGGCGGGTAGTCAGGCTGGTCCCACATCAGTAAATGCTGGCCCGGACGCTCCAGCCAAGCCAATGCATGGCTGGCGCCATCACGCACTTCGGCATTGCGCCGGGCCTCGGCCGCGCTCGCCGGCAGGCCCAGCGCGCGCCAGGCACTGGCCGGTGCGCTGATGGCCTTGGAGGCCGAACCGAAGGCTTCGAGAAGCAGCTGAAAACGCTTCGGGCCGAGGTCGGGCAAGCGGTGCAAACGTAGGCGGGCTTCCAGTTCCGCGGGGGAAACCGGAGCCTGGACAGACAGTGACATGGGATCATCCTTGATCGTTATAAGCCCGGTCGTAGCAAGAATAAGCTGTGGATAACTCTGTTGGTAACTTGTTGAGGGTTTTTACGGGTTACGGACTTTGTCCATGATCGCCAGGGAACGGGAAGCGTTGAGCACCAGGCCGTAACTGAGCTTGTCGTAGGTGCGAAAAACCATCAGCAGACCGGCCCGCTCATCCGGCATTTTCACCTGTCCACCGGCCACCCGGTCGCGCACGGTTTCGCCGGTTTTCATTACCGCCAGCACGTTGCCTTCAGCCAGGCCATCGCGCCGTCCCTTGTTCAACGTCACCACATCCAGCGCACCGATCTGGGTGACACCCCGTGGCACGTCGATGATCAGGCCCTCGACCGCCCGGCTCGGCGCGCTGGGGACAAAGGTCGAGTTGATGGTCCGTAGCTCGCCGCTGAACAAACGGTCGCCCAGACGCACTTCCTGGGTGGTGCGCTGCAATTGCAGGGTGGCGATATCGCCCTCGACCGCAACCACCTCGCCGCCGCCGATTTCGTCGGCGTTGACTCCCAGCACTTCGCCGCTCTGCGGGTCGGTGTAGGTCTTGCCCTGGCGGAAGATGCCGAAGACCGATTGCTCCGGGTCGAAGCGGCCGCGCGCGAAGATCCGATCGCCGGTGCCGCTGAGTACCCGTTCGGCATCGCCGGCGACTATGTAGGGCGCGCTGTCGAAGGCGTCGGCCCGGTCGAGGATGCGGTTGCTCAGCAGAAAGCTGTCGATGGCCTGCAGTGGAATGCTCGGGATCGCCTCGACCAGTGGCGTGCGACGCACCTGGGGCGAGAGCTTGACGGTGCCCCGGGAAGCGCCGCGCTCCAGGGTCAGGCGTGGTTCGCCATCGACCCGGACCAGCGCCAGGGAGTCGCCGGGGTAGATCAAATCGGGGTCGGCGAGGCTGGAATTGGCCTGCCAGAGCGCCGGCCATTGCCAGGGATCGCGCAGGAAGCGATTGGCGATGCTCCACAAGGTATCGCCCGCCACTACGGTGTAGCGCTGTGGATAACCCTCCCGGAGCGGCACCTGCGCCTGGCCGAAACCGGCCCAGCCCACGAGCAGCAAGGCGAGTAGTGATTTCCTCATGCGGTGAATCCCTTTATTATGTGTATTCGCGTGAAACGCCAGCGCCTGTGCGCTCCCTGCTCCTGACCGAGCACGTTTTACAACGGTTGCCCTTCCAGAACCCGCAAGGCCTCCGACTCCGAATTTACTTCACACGTGTAGCAATTACGCTTATGGCCATTTTAAACATCCTCGAATTCCCCGACTCGCGCCTGCGCACTATCGCCAAACCAGTGGCCGTAGTGGACGACGAAGTGCGTCAGTTGGTCGACGACATGTTTGAAACAATGTATGAGGCGCCCGGCATCGGCCTGGCCGCTACCCAGGTCAACGTGCACAAGCGCATCGTGGTCATGGACCTGTCCGAAGACCGCAGCGAGCCACGGGTGTTCATCAACCCCGAGTTCGAAGCGCTCACCGACGAAATGGGCCAGTACCAGGAAGGCTGCCTGTCGGTACCGGGCTTCTACGAGAACGTCGATCGTCCGCAACGCGTGAAAATCAAGGCCCTGGACCGTGACGGCCAACCTTACGAACTGATCGCCGAAGGCCTGCTCGCGGTGTGCATCCAGCACGAATGCGACCACCTCAACGGCAAATTGTTCGTCGATTACCTGTCCACGCTCAAACGCGACCGGATCAAGAAGAAGCTGGAAAAGCAGCATCGTCAGCAAGCTTGATTCCCTTCTTCCAAAGGCTTGCAGCGGCAAGCCTTTTTCTTTTCCGCGTGTTTATTACCGAGAACTCCCATGACTGAGCCACTGCGCATCGTCTTTGCCGGCACCCCGGAATTCGCCGCCGAACACCTCAAGGCCCTGCTCGACAGCCCTTACGAGATCGTCGCGGTCTACACCCAGCCGGACCGCCCGGCCGGGCGCGGGCAAAAGCTGATGCCGAGCCCGGTCAAGCAGCTGGCGCTGGAGCACGACATCCCCGTGCTGCAACCGCCGACCCTGCGCGACCCGCAGGCCCAGGCCGAACTGGCGGCCCTCGCGCCGGACCTGATGGTGGTGGTCGCCTACGGCCTGATCCTGCCGCAGGCGGTACTGGATATTCCGCGCCTGGGCTGCATCAACAGCCACGCCTCGCTGCTGCCACGCTGGCGCGGGGCGGCGCCGATCCAGCGCGCCGTGGAAGCCGGCGACGCGCTGAGCGGCGTGACCGTGATGCGCATGGAAGCCGGCCTGGACACCGGGCCGATGCTGCTCAAGGTCAGCACCCCGATCAGCGCCACCGACACTGGCGGCAGCCTGCATGACCGTCTCGCCGAAATGGGCCCGCCCGCCGTGGTGCAGGCCATCGCCGGCCTCACCGCCGCAACCCTGCAAGGCGAAGTGCAGGACGACAGCCTGGCCACCTACGCCCACAAACTGAACAAGGACGAAGCGCGGATCGACTGGAGCCGCCCGGCGCTGGAGCTGGAGCGTCTGGTGCGAGCCTTCAACCCCTGGCCGATCTGCCACAGCACGCTGAACGGCGAAGCGCTGAAGGTGCTGGCCGCCAGCCTCGCCGAAGGCAAGGGCGTGCCGGGCACCATCCTCGGCGCCAGCAAGGACGGCCTGCTCGTCGCCTGCGGTGAGCAGGCGCTGTGCCTGACCCGCCTGCAATTGCCCGGCGGCAAGGCGCTGAACTTCAGCGACCTGTTCAACAGCCGTCGCGAGAAATTCGCCACCGGCACCGTGCTCGGACAAGCGGCGGACGCCCAATGAACCCGCGTCTGGCCGCCGCCAAGGCCCTGACCTCGGTCCTCAACGGCAAAGCCTCGCTCAACAGCTCGCTGCCAACCCTGCTGGACAAGGTCGAAGCGCGCGATCGCGGCTTCACCCAGGACCTGGCTTTCGGCACCGCGCGCTGGCAGCCACGGCTGGCGGCGCTGGCCGCCAAACTGTTGCAGAAGCCGTTCAAGGCGGCCGATGCCGACGTCGAGGCGCTGCTGCTGGTAGGCCTTTATCAATTGCTCTACACCCGCGTCCCGGCGCACGCCGCCATCGGCGAAACCGTGGGCTGCGCCGACAAGCTGAAAAAGCCCTGGGCCAAGGCACTGATCAATGCCGTGCTGCGCCGCGCCCAACGTGAGAGCGAAGCACTGTTCGCCGAGCTGGAACGCGACCCGGTGGTGCGTACCGCCCATCCGCGCTGGCTGCAAAAGTCCCTCAAGGCGTTCTGGCCCGAGCAGTGGGAAGCCATCTGCGCCGCCAACAACGCCCACCCGCCGATGATCCTGCGGGTCAACCGCCGCCATCATTCCCGCGCCGCCTATCTCCAGCTGCTGAGCGAGGCCGGCGTTGCCGCCAAGCCTTGCGTCTATAGCCAGGACGGCATCGTGCTCGATGAAGCCGCCGACGTGCGCGCCCTGCCGGGCTTCGCCGAAGGCTGGATCAGCGTGCAGGACGAAGCCGCGCAACTGGCCGCCGAGCTGCTGGAACTGGCGCCGGGACAACGGGTGCTGGACGCCTGCTGCGCGCCCGGCGGCAAGACCTGCCACATCCTCGAAGTCGAGCCCGCGCTGGTCGGCGTGGTCGCGGTGGACCTGGAAGCCAAGCGCCTGGTGCGCGTCCAGGAAAACCTCGACCGCCTGGGCCTGAGCGCCGAGCTGATCGCCGCCGACGGCCGCGACACCGCCGCCTGGTGGGACGGCAAGCCGTTCCAGCGCATCCTGCTGGACGCGCCATGCTCGGCCACCGGGGTAATCCGCCGCCACCCGGATATCAAGCTCACCCGTCAGGCCGACGACATCGCCGCCCTGGCCAGCCTGCAAGGCGAACTGCTGGACGCCATGTGGTCGACCCTGGAAGTCGGCGGCATCCTGCTGTACGCCACCTGCTCGACCTTGCCGACCGAAAACACCGAGGTCATCGAGGCTTTCCTGGCCCGTACCCCGGGTGCTCGCGAACTGGACATCGCCGGGCAACTGGGTCAGCCTCCGGCCGGCCTGAAGCAGCCCCACGGTCGCCAGCTACTGGCGCAAGAGGGCGGCCACGACGGGTTCTACTACGCCAAGCTGATCAAGATTGCCGCCGCGCGCGGTTAAGAAAGGTTCTAAGGGAGTGACTGGATGAAGATCATCATCCTCGGAGCAGGGCAGGTGGGCGGCACGCTGGCAGAGCATCTGGCCAGCGAAGCCAACGACATCACGGTGGTCGACACCGACGGCGAACGCCTGCGCGATCTCGGCGACCGCCTGGACATCCGCACCGTACAGGGCCGCGGTTCGTTCCCCACGGTACTGCGCCAGGCCGGCGCCGACGATGCCGACATGCTGGTCGCGGTGACCAACAGCGACGAAACCAATATGGTCGCCTGCCAGGTCGCCCACACCCTGTTCCACACCCCGACCAAGATCGCCCGGGTCCGCGAAGCGGCCTACCTGACCCGCGCCGGCCTGTTCGACAACGAGGCGATTCCGGTCGACGTGCTGATCAGCCCGGAACAGGTGGTGACCAACTACATCAAGCGCCTGATCGAACACCCCGGCGCCCTGCAGGTGATCGACTTCGCCGAAGGCAAGGCCCAACTGGTGGCGGTCAGGGCCTATTACGGCGGGCCGCTGGTGGGGCAGCAACTGCGCCAGCTGCGCGAGCACATGCCCAACGTCGACACCCGTGTGGCGGCGATCTTCCGCCGTGACCGGCCGATCCTGCCCCAGGGCGATACGGTGATCGAGGCCGACGACGAAGTGTTCTTCATCGCCGCCAAGGCCAACATCCGTGCGGTGATGAGCGAGATGCGTCGCCTCGACGAGTCCTACAAGCGCATCGTCATCGCCGGCGGCGGGCAGATCGGCGAACGCCTGGCCGAAGCCATCGAAAGCCGTTACCAGGTGAAGATCATCGAGATGAATCCGGCGCGTTGCCGCTACCTCTCGGATAACCTCGACAGCACCGTGGTCCTGCAAGGCAGCGCCTCGGACCGCGACCTGCTGATGGAGGAAAACATCGCCGACGCCGATATCTTCCTGGCCCTGACCAACGATGACGAGGCCAACATCATGTCCTCGCTCCTGGCCAAGCGCCTGGGGGCGAAGAAGGTGATGACCATCATCAACAACCCGGCCTATGTCGACCTGATCCAGGGCGGCGATATCGACATCGCCATCAGCCCGCAGCTGGCCACCATCGGTACCCTGCTGGCCCACGTGCGCCGTGGCGATATCGTCAGCGTGCACTCGCTGCGCCGTGGCGCGGCGGAAGCCATCGAGGCGATCGCCCATGGCGATGCCAAATCGAGCAAGGTGATCGGCCGCGCCATCGAGGACATCGCGCTGCCGCCAGGCACCACCATCGGCGCGATCATCCGCGACGAGGAAGTGCTGATCGCCCACGACGACACGGTGATCGAAGCCGGCGACCATGTGATTCTGTTCCTGGTGGATAAAAAACATATCCGCGATGTGGAGAAGCTGTTCCACGTGGGCTTGAGCTTTTTCTGATCCAACGCCGTCCTGTAGCCGCTGCCGCAGGCTGCGGCTACAAGAGTCCACAGGAGTGACAACGATGCTCGAATCCCTGGAAAAAATGCTCGCCAAGGGCATGGATAACTCGCTGCTGCGCTTCGGCCTGGGCAAGGGTTATCTGGATCTGCACGAATACGCCAAGGCCGCCGAGCACCTGCAGCGCTGCGTCGGTTTCGACCCCAAGTATTCGGCGGCGTGGAAGCTGCTGGGCAAGGCCTATCAAGGCCTGGAGGACTATGCGGCGGCGCGCCAGGCCTGGGAGCAGGGCCTGGAAGCAGCCCGCGGACATGGCGACAAGCAGGCGGAAAAGGAAATGACGGTGTTCCTCAAGAAGCTCGAGCGCCAGGGCAAAGGCGCACTGTAGCCGCTGCCGAGCTTGCGAGGCTGCGTACGAGGACGTAGTCCTCGCTAAACCTGAACACCGGGATTGTCAGGAGAATCGCAGCGCCTGGTCTTGCGACCGCTTCGCAGCCTCGCAAGCTCGGCAGCGGCTACAGAGGCGATGTCCGGACGCTTCACAGGTAACGCAGGCCGATGCCCTCGGCGTCCACCAGCACCACCTCCATCTTCACCCGCGGCGCGTTCATCGGCAGGCCTTGCACCTGGCCGTAGACCACCGCGCCCTTGGGCAGCGCCGCCAATGCCGGGTGCTTGACGTACACCCCGCTGGCGGACAGGTTGTGCGTCTGGCCCAGGCACTCGCCGAAGCTTTCGTGCTGGATCTTGATCCTCAGGGATTTGCGCGAATCGGGCATATGCTGTGCTCTGCTTCAGCCTTTGTGGATAACCTTGGGCGAAAGGTTATCCACAGATCGTGCCAGGCGGTCAGTACCAGCGTTCTTCGCCGGGCGGACGTTTCTTGAAACGCTTCATGCTCCACATGTACTGGCTCGGATAAGCCCGCACATAGCGCTCGACCACTTGGCTCATCGCCGCGCAGGAAGTCTCGGTGTCGGTGCTGTACATCGCGTCCGGCGCGGCTTCGAGGATCACCTTGTAGCCCGAACCGTCGGGCAGGCGCAGCGCGTGCAGGAACACCCCGACCGCCTTGCCGCCGGCGAGCATGTTCGGCACGAACTTGCTGGTCAGCGCCCGGGTGGCGAAGAAGGGCACGAAGATCCCGGCGGATTCGGCCGGTTCCGGGTCGGCGGGAATGCCCACCGCCCCCCCTTTGCGCACTTCCTTGATAACGCTGAGGATGCCTTCCTTGGTCGAAGCCGCCACCCGGTTGCCCAGCTGGACCCGCTGCTTGCGCAGCAGTTCGTCCACCGCCTTGAGCTTCGGCGGGCGGTAGAAAATGATCGGTTTGCACTGGCTGCAATAGAAGTGGTTGAGCACTTCCCAGTTGCCCAGGTGGCTGGTGATGCCGACCACGCCCTTGCCCGACGCCAGCGCTTCTTGCAGCACCTCGAGGCCCTCGACTTCACGCACCAGGGCGATCGAGCGCTCGGCCGGCCAGATCCAGGCGCAGGCGCTTTCAGTCAGGGACTTGCCGATGTCTTTCAGGCTCTGCCCCACTAAACGCTCGCGTTCGGCAGCGTCCATCTGCGGAAAGCACTTGGCCAGGTTGATCCGTACCACATCGCGGGAACGGTTGGGGGTCTTCCACATGATCCAGCCGATGGCCGAACCGACCGCCTGCACCGCGCGCCAGGGCAGCAGGGCAAACAATCGCAGAGCGCCTACCAGCAGGGCGCCTTTAAACTTATCCACAGGTGACTCCTGATATCCGGGTCATGAACCTTGTCGCAAGCGGGCTATTCTAACCGGCCGTTTGTCAGGATGGCGTAGCGATCGCAGTCGCGGGTGTGATCCATCACCATGCCCGAAGCCTGCATCAGCGCATAACAGATGGTCGGCCCGACAAAGGTGAAGCCGGCCTTTTTCAAGCCGCGGCTCATCGCTTCGGCCTCTGGGGTAACCGCCGGGACTTCGCTGCGATCTTTGAAATGATTGATTTTCGACACCCCGCCGACGAACGACCAGAGGAATTCCACTGGGTCTTCCAGCGCCATCCAGGCCTGGGCGTTGCGCCGGGCGGCAGAGAGTTTCAGGCGGTTGCGGATAATCCCGGGATCGAGCATCAACTCATCGATTTGTGCATCGCTCATCTGCGCCACGCGCTGCACATCGAAGCCGAACAGCACCTGGCGATAACGCTCGCGCTTCTTCAGGACGGTGATCCAGGACAGGCCGGCCTGGAACCCTTCGAGCAATAACAACTCGAACAAACGCTGCGCGTCGCGTAGCGGCACGCCCCACTCCTGATCGTGGTACGCCATGTACAGGGGATCTTCGTTGCACCAAAAGCAGCGTGGCATAAGGCTCCAGTGGGCGTGCGCACAACTGAATCGGGTATACTCCCGCTCTTTAAATCGCAGCCCAAGTAACAGGTGAATTTCGTGAGCCAGCCTACGCCAGCCGTGCGTACCTTCCAAGACTTGATCCTCGCCCTCCAGCAATACTGGGCCGAGCAAGGTTGTGTGGTACTTCAGCCCTACGATATGGAAGTAGGCGCCGGCACTTTCCATACCGCCACGTTCCTGCGCGCCATCGGCCCGGAAACCTGGAACGCCGCTTATGTGCAGCCCAGTCGTCGCCCGACTGACGGCCGCTACGGCGAAAACCCGAACCGTCTGCAGCACTACTACCAGTTCCAGGTGGTCTTGAAGCCGAACCCGGAAAACTTCCAGGAGCTGTACCTGGGCTCGCTCAAACACGTCGGCCTCGACCCGCTGGTGCACGACATCCGTTTCGTCGAAGACAACTGGGAATCACCAACCCTCGGCGCCTGGGGCCTGGGCTGGGAAGTCTGGCTCAACGGCATGGAAGTGACTCAGTTCACCTACTTCCAGCAAGCCGGTGGCATCGAGTGCTACCCGGTGACCGGCGAGATCACCTACGGCCTGGAACGCCTGGCCATGTACCTGCAGGGCGTGGATTCGGTCTACGACCTGGTCTGGGCCGACGGTCCGTTCGGCAAGGTGACCTACGGCGACGTGTTCCACCAGAACGAAGTGGAGCAGTCGACCTACAACTTCGAACACGCCAACGTCGAGAAGCTGTTCGAACTGTTCGATTTCTACGAAAGCGAAGCCAAGCGCCTGATCGAGCTGGATCAGCCGCTGCCGTTGCCGAGCTATGAAATGGTCCTCAAGGCCTCGCACACCTTCAACCTGCTGGATGCCCGTCGCGCGATCTCCGTGACCGCGCGTCAGCAGTACATCCTGCGTGTGCGCACCCTGGCGCGTTCCGTCGCGCAAGCCTACCTGCTGGCCCGCGCCAAGCTGGGCTTCCCGATGGCGACTCCGGACCTGCGTGATGAAGTGTTGGCTAAGTTGGAGGCGGCACAATGAGTGCGCAAGATTTTCTGGTTGAACTGGGCACTGAAGAACTGCCACCCAAAGCCCTGAACACCCTGGCCGAAGCCTTCCTGGGCGGTATCGAAAAAGGCCTGCAGGCCGCCGGCCTGAACTTCGAAACCAAACATGTCTACGCCGCGCCACGCCGCCTGGCGGTGCTGATCAGCGGCCTGGCCACCCAGCAGCCGGACCGCAGCATCAACCTCGACGGCCCACCGCGCCAGGCCGCCTTCGACGCCGAAGGCAACCCGACCCAGGCCGCCCTGGGCTTCGCCAAGAAATGTGGCGTGGACCTGAGCGAAATCGACCAGAGCGGGCCGAAGCTGCGCTACAGCCAGAGCATCAAGGGCAAGCCGACCGCCAGCCTGCTGCCGACCATCGTCGAAGACTCGCTGAACGACCTGCCGATTCCGAAACGCATGCGTTGGGCCGCGCGCAAGGAAGAGTTCGTGCGTCCGACCCAATGGCTGGTGATGCTGCTGGGTGACCAGGTCATCGACTGCACCATCCTCGCCCAGAAAGCCGGTCGCGACTCCCGTGGCCACCGCTTCCATCATCCGCAAAGCGTGCGCATCACCTCGCCGGCCAACTACCTGGACGACCTGCGTGCCGCCTATGTGCTGGCCGATGCCAACGAGCGTCGCGAGCTGATCAGCAAGCGCACCGAAGAACTGGCGCGCCTGCAGGAAGGCACCGCCATCGTTCCAGCCGATTTGCTGGACGAAGTGACCGCCCTGGTGGAATGGCCGGTGCCGCTGGTGTGCTCGTTCGAGGAGCGTTTCCTCGAAGTGCCGCAGGAAGCCCTGATCACCACCATGCAGGACAACCAGAAGTACTTCTGCCTGCTGGACGTCGACGGCAAGCTGCTGCCGCGTTTCATTACCGTGGCCAACATCGAAAGCAAGGACCCGCGCCAGATCATCGAGGGCAACGAGAAAGTCGTTCGCCCACGCCTGACCGACGCCGAGTTCTTCTTCAAGCAGGACAAGAAACAGAAGCTCGAAGACTTCAACCAGCGCCTGCAGAACGTGGTGTTCCAGGAGAAGCTGGGCAGCGTCTACGACAAGGCCGAGCGCGTCTCGAAACTGGCCGCGTTCATCGCCCCGCGCATCGGCGGCGACGCCCAGCGTGCCGCGCGTGCGGGCCTGCTGTCGAAGTGCGACCTGGCCACCGAAATGGTCGGCGAGTTCCCGGAAATGCAAGGCATCGCCGGTTACTACTACGCCCTCAATGACGGCGAGCCGGAAGACGTCGCCCTGGCGCTGAACGAGCAATACATGCCGCGTGGCGCCGGCGCCGAGCTGCCAAGCACCGTCACCGGTGCCGCCGTGGCCATCGCCGACAAGCTCGACACCCTGGTCGGCATCTTCGGCATCGGCATGCTGCCAACCGGCAGCAAGGACCCGTACGCGCTGCGTCGTGCCGCGCTGGGCGTGCTGCGCATCCTGATCGACAAGAAGCTCGACCTGGACCTGACCGAAGCCGTGGCGTTCGCCGTCAGCGCGTTCGGCAGCAAGGTCAAGAGCGCCGGCCTGGCCGATCAGGTCCTGGAGTTCATCTTCGACCGTCTGCGTGCCCGTTACGAAGACGAAGGCGTGGATGTCGCCACCTACCTGTCGGTCCGTGCCCTGAAGCCGGGTTCGGCCCTGGACTTCGACCAGCGCGTGCAGGCCGTGCAGGCCTTCCGCAAGCTGCCGGAAGCCGCCGCATTGGCCGCGGTGAACAAGCGCGTCTCGAACCTGCTGAGCAAGGTCGAAGGCAGCGTGCCGACCACCGTGGAGGCCAAGTACTTCGACAACGCCAACGAGTTCTCCCTGTACTCGGCGATCCAGCAAGCGGACCAGGCCGTGCAGCCAATGGCCGCGGCGCGTCAGTACAGCGAGACCCTGGCCCGCCTGGCCGCCCTGCGCGAGCCGGTCGACGCCTTCTTCGAGAAGGTGATGGTCAACGCCGAAGACGCCAACGTGCGGGCCAACCGCTACGCGCTGCTGGCACGTCTGCGGGGTCTGTTCCTCGGTGTCGCCGACATCTCGTTGCTGGGGTAAGGCGTACCGTGAAGCTGCTGATTCTCGATCGGGACGGAGTGATCAATTACGACTCCGACGCTTACATCAAATCGGTGGAGGAGTGGATTCCGCTCCCCGGCTCGGTCGAAGCCATCGCGCAGTTGAGCAAGGCCGGCTGGACGGTAGCAGTCGCTACCAACCAGTCGGGCATCGCTCGCGGTTACTACGATGTCGCCACCCTCGACGCCATGCACGAGCGCCTGCGCGCTCTGGTGGCCGAGCAGGGCGGCGAACTCGGTCTCATCGTGTACTGCCCCCATGGCCCGGACGAAGGTTGCGCCTGCCGCAAACCCAAGCCCGGCATGTTGCAGACCATTGCCTGGCACTACGCAGTGGATCTGGCTGGTCTATGGTTTGTGGGCGACAGTCTCGGTGACCTGGAAGCCGCAAAAGCCGTCGACTCTCAGCCAGTTTTGGTAAAGACCGGGAAAGGCGAAAAGACCCTGGGGAAAACCCTACCGGTAGGCACCTTGATTTTTGACGACCTGGCGGCAGTTGCCGCTGAACTTATCCACAATTAGAGTCCTTCTGAGATCCTGACCAAGGGTTGTTCGGGAGTGTGCTTTTTTAGAGGCGGGCAATGCCCGCAACGGTAAACGCCGCTATGTCGATCCTGCAGGCAATCAGAACCTTCTTCTTTTACCTGCTGCTGGGCACCAGTTCGTTGCTGTGGTGCTCCCTGAGCTTTTTTATCGCGCCCTTCCTGCCGTTCAAGGCGCGCTATCGCTTTATCAACGTCTATTGGTGCCGCTGCGCATTGTGGCTGACCAAGGTGTTTCTCAAGATCAACGTAGAAGTGAAGGGCGCGGAAAATATCCCCGAGCGTCCTTGCGTGATTGTCTCGAACCACCAGAGCACCTGGGAGACGTTCTTTCTCTCGGCCTATTTCGAACCGCTGAGCCAGGTGCTCAAGCGTGAACTGCTGTATGTGCCGTTCTTCGGCTGGGCCATGGCCATGCTGCGTCCGATCGCCATCGACCGCGACAATCCCAAGGCCGCGCTCAAGCAGGTCGCCAGCAAGGGCGACGAGCTGCTCAAGGACAATGTCTGGGTGTTGATCTTCCCGGAAGGCACCCGGGTGCCTTACGGCCAGATGGGCAAGTTCTCCCGCAGCGGCAGCGCCCTGGCGGTCAATGCCGACTTACCGGTGCTGCCGGTAGCGCACAACGCCGGCAAATACTGGCCGAAGACCGGTTGGCTCAGGCACC
Organism: Pseudomonas sp. GW821-FHT09E12; assembly: GCF_059416085.1. Classification (NCBI taxonomy): domain Bacteria; kingdom Pseudomonadati; phylum Pseudomonadota; class Gammaproteobacteria; order Pseudomonadales; family Pseudomonadaceae; genus Pseudomonas; species Pseudomonas sp. GW821-FHT09E12. The sequence continues at coordinate 109,439 of NZ_JBWKOM010000013.1, forward strand.
CCGGCACCATCACCGTGGTGATTGGTGCGCCGATGCACGCCGAAGGCTCCGGTCCACGGGCCATCGCCGAGCTCAACGACCGGGTCGCGGCCTGGAATGAGCAGGCGCAGCGGGACATGGGTTCGCTGCCTCCGGTAGCCGCGGCGCCGGACAAAATGGCCATTTGAGTTTCTGTGGATAACCTGTGTACCGTTTTATTGGAAATCGCTATATCAAATCCATAACTAGATGATTTATATACATATTTCCTAAACCCATAAAATACCGGAAAAGGTGCATAAGTTTTCTGGATACGAAAAAACCGGCCTGGAGCCGGTTTTTTTTTCGCCTGTCGATATTCAGTCCGTGAGCAGAGGTAATTGCAGGCTGAAGGTCGTCCCCTCGCCGACCACGCTACGGCAGACAATCCGCCCTTCATGCCGGTCGACCACCGCCTTGACCATCGACAACCCAAGCCCCAGGCCTTCGCTGCCTTGGGCCGAGGCGAAGCGCTGGTACTGCACAAACAGCTGCGGCAGTTCATCGGCCGCAATGCCTTTGCCCTGATCGGTGATATCGCAGGTCAGCCAGCCCTCCGTACACGCGACTTGCACCCGGACAGTCGAGCCCGACGGGCTGTACTTGATGGCGTTTTCCAGCAGGTTGAACAAGGCCCGGGTCAGCAGGGACTGATCGGCCAGCACCATGCCTTCGGCATCATCGTCGAGGTCATGCACCAGCTGGATGTTTTTCAGCTGGGCGATGGTCATGGCCTGGTCGAACGCGTCCAGCACCAGCATGGCGAACATGCTCGGCTGGAACTGATAGGCCTCGGACTCGGCCTTCGCCAGTTGCACGAAGGCTTCGGTGAGCCCCAGGGCGCGACGCACCTGGAGTTCGATCTGACTGTAGATCCGCGTGTCGCCCGAGCCCTGGTGCCGCTGTACATCGAGCAAGGCCAGGATCGCCGAATGAGGCGCGCGCAGGTCATGGGACAGGAAGCGCAACAGGGTTGCCCGCTGCTGTTCGGCGTCCCGTTCCAGGCTCAGGTCAGTGAGGCTCAGCAGCCAGCCGATCGGCGTATCGCTGTCGATCGGCAGCAGGGGTGCCAGGTCCACGCGCAGGCTGCGCTGCTCGATATCGCGAAATTCCACAGGCTGCAGTTGCGACAGGGCAGGGCGTTGCTCGTCCTGCAAACCGGGATAACCCAGGCCGGCCAACTGCCGGACCAGGTCCTCGCCGATCAGCGCGTTGCCGAACACTTCGCGAGCATTGCGGTTGGCTAGCAGCACGCGACCGTCCGGATCGCTGATCAGGGTGGCCACCGGCAGGTATTCCAGGCCATCGGCAATGAAGCGGCGGGTGTCGCGGGTGCGGCTCAAGGCCTGTTCCAACGCCACGATCTGCCCCTGCAGTACATCCCCGGCAGGGGTCTGGGTGCGTCGGCGCTCGGGCAGCACCTTAGGCTCGCTGTCCAGGCGTGCCAGCTCCCAGCCGAAGTAGGCCAGGATCACGCTCAGGCGGCGCCAGTTCCAGATCAGGTACGCCAGCAACATCCCCAACAGGCTGGCCACCGGCGGCCACCACAGCCCCAGGCGCAGCAGCCCGGCCGAACCGAGCAGGGCAGCTGCCATGCAGGCCAGGGTCAGCCACAACGCATGCCGCGGCCGCACCAGCAGCAATCCCAGCAAGGCCGCCACCAGCAGCACCGACAGCGCCGCGACCGACCATTGCCCGAGGGCGACGATGGTGCGCTGCTGCAACAAGCCATTGAGCAGGTTGGCCTGGATCTCGATACCTGGGGTGGTGCCGACACTGGCCGACTGCGGGGTGACATAGCGGTCACCCAGCCCGGGCGCGGTAGTGCCGATCAGGATCAGCTTGTCGCGCAACAGTTCCGGCGGGACTTCGCCGCGCAATACGCTGACATAGGGAACACTGGGGAAACCGCCATGGGGACTGATGAAGGGGATGCGTACTGGGTTGCTGCGCAGCCAGCCCTGGGCGATCTGCGCGGTGTCCGAACCGGGCATCGACAGGGCCGTGCCCGGGTATGCCTGTTGATAAAGCAGCCAGGCCAGTTGCGCCTTCGGTGCCTGCGGTGGGCCTTCGCGCAGATAGACGCTGCGAACCGTGCCGTCGGCGTCGGCCTCGGCATTGATATGGCCGACCGCCTTGGCGCACTGGCTCAACGGCGGCACCGGTTCGATCTCACCCAGCGGCTGGCCGTAGCGGGCCACACTCTCGCGCAGCAGGGGCAGGAATACCTTGCCCTCGCGGCAGACCGCCTGGGCCAGTCGTTGATCGTTTTCGGGAACGCTGTCGGGTTCGCTGAAGATCACGTCGAACAACACACCCTGGACCTTGGCCGCCGTCAGCCGATCCAGCAGGTCGGCGTGCAGGGTACGCGGCCAGGGCCACTGGCCCAGCTGCTGCAGGCTGTAGTCGTCGATGGTGATCAGCAGCAGCCGCGAATCGACCGGCAGCGGGCTGAGCCGCCGCAGGTTGTCATACAGCAGATTATTCAGCGCCAGCCCGTGGCTCAACGACAGCAGGGCGGTCAAGGGCAACAGGATCAGGCTGACCCATGCCCATTCCCGCACCAGACCGCCAAACAGTCGCTGGGCTTGCGTCGGCTCCCGGCCCTCGGGTCGGCGCCAGCGCCTCACCGACAAACCGCCGCGCACTTACTGAACACGCGTGGTCCTGGGGTAATAGAAAATGTCATAGACGCCCGTCTCTCCTTCGAGTCCGTGCTCATCGAAAGCAGAAAGGCGGACATGATAAAAAAACGCTTCCAGGCCGCTGAAGTTGACTTCCGGCGTGCTGGAGAACTGTTCCTGCTTGATATTGAGGAAACTTTTGTCAGTCGCCACCTGGGCCCGGTAACGCTTGGCGCCCGGCAAGGGCTTCATGATCAGCTGCCAGACCGGCAGACCGCCCGTCTGGCCCGCCTGGCCCATCAGCTGCGGTGCGGGCAACAGATCGACCGGCTTCAACGGGCCTTCTTTCTGGATGCGCAAACCTTGGCGAGCCATGACCTGGACTTCACCGGGAACCGGTCCGACCGGTTTATCCACAGGGCGTTTCTTGCCCTTGGTCTTTTTCGGCGCTTCGTCGTCTTCGCGGTTGACCGCTACCTGGCCGTTGAGCACTTCCACCAGCGACAACTGATCGTCGTTACGCACCCGGAAGTGCGTGCCGCGTACGCCCAGCACGCCGATCGGCGTGACGATCTGGAAACGGTCGTAATCGCTCGGGCGCTTGATGACATAGGATTCGATCTGCCCCTGCTCGAGCGCGACCTGGGGGATCGCATGTTCTTCGTTCAGGTGCAGGGTGATCTGGGAACTGGAGGGCAGTACCACCAGCGAACCATCGCCCAGGGACAGGCTGACGAATGCCGAAGGCGAGGTCTTCACCCCTTCGAGTTCATCGACGCTCATGCCTTCTTCCAGGGGCACCTGGTTGCCCTTGGCATCCAACTTCCAGGCTTCGCCCGTAAGGTGCTCGACCGTCGCCGGCAACGGCTGGCCACGGCATTGCTGGTTTTCATCGATATAGGGAGGGCGCTTGGGTGCTGCAACGGCAGCCTGCACCGTGGAAAAGGCCAGTGCGCTACCGAGAAGAAACGACACGAGCATGGCCCGGTGGCGGATGTGCAAGGAGGTCATGGGTTCATAGGTCCGTAGTCGCGCTCTTCTGAAGTCCGTGCCATTAGAACTGCATTGTTAGCGTTCTGACCATACCTCTCGAACCAAGGCCGGCCAGGGTCATTCCCTTACGGGATAAACAGCACAACCGCTGGAGAGCGGCTGCGCTGTTTGGCTCCATGCCGGCCGGATGCGAATCGGCGCATCCGGCCGCACAGGTCAGTCCCGCTCGATGGAGATCAACCGATAGGCCAGGGCTCCCAGCCCTGCGCCCAACAGAGGTGCTACCCAGAACAGCCACAGCTGGGACACGGCCCACTCACCGGCGAAGAAAGCTACCGCGGTGCTGCGGGCCGGGTTGACCGAGGTATTGGTGACCGGAATGCTGATCAGGTGGATCAGGGTCAGCGTCAGGCCAATGGCAATCGGCGCAAAACCGGCTGGAGCACGCTTGGCGGTGGCACCCAGGATGATCAGGAGGAACATCGCCGTGAGCACAACTTCGGTCAACAGCGCAGCAAACATCGAGTAGCCACCAGGCGAGTGCTCACCATAGCCATTGGCCGCGAAGCCCGCCGACGCGTCGAAACCGACCTTGCCGGAAGCGATCAGGAACAGCACGCCACCCGCGGCGAGTCCACCGAGAACCTGGGCGACGATATAAGGCAGCAGCCGGCTACCCGGGAAACGCCCACTCAACCACAGTCCGACCGAGACCGCGGGGTTGAGGTGAGCCCCGGAAATCGGACCCAATGCATAAGCCATGGTCAGGACGCTCAGGCCAAAGGCCAGGGCTACCCCCAGGTAACCGATCCCGAACTGCGGAACGCCGGCCGCCAGCACGGCGCTCCCGCACCCGCCCAGGACCAACCAGAACGTACCGAAAAACTCAGCGCCGAATGTCTTCATCAGAGGCCTTCACAGATAAAAAATGAGGAGTTGTTTGTTGGCTGGCGGCGTCGTGGGGCCGCGCGGGAGAGGAGGGATGACACATCCCTGTGTCGAAGCATTACGTCCTGAGGAGGCACTCCCTGTATTCCCCTGTACTGCAAATCGAGGCCAAGCCTCGGTCTGACGCCCGCCAATCCGGCGGTTGACACTCCCTGTGTCGGAGCACTTCCGAATGCCCCTGTGTGCCACTCAGCGACTACGAATGTACCGGCATGGTGTGGAGGCCGGGCCGGTTTGCAATATTTGTTCAGAATTGTCTGATCTAGAACACCCAACGCTGCTGCTCCTGATAGACCATAGGCTGGGTCATCTGTGGCGCGCTGATCGGGGCGAATCCCTGGGAATCGCTGAACCCGATAGTGGTTACGGATGGGCTGAAATAGCGCTGCACCGGCAAGGTGTAGTCCGAAGACGGCAGCGCAGGCTGCTCCGCAGTCGAACCCAGGCTCAGGCAAGCCGCGAGCATCAGTGTGGTAAATCGAGCCAGGTCCGCTGCCCGCGCAATGCCTGCGTAGAGCAACCGCCCCTTCCCCTGGATGTTCCCCATAGTCCTTTTCCTTGCACGTTCGAGCCGGTATCGTTCTGCAATGAATGCAGGCCGGATGGACAGTGCTCCTGTCGGCTACCGGCTATATGACATCAGCGTACCGAGCAAAGGTATGAACCAGAGCAATTCGCCACAATTGTTCAGATTCGTCTGATCAGCCTAAACTCAGCGCCAGGTAAGGCCTCAAATAAAGCCATCAGCATTCTCTCGCGATAAAAGGAACTGCCCCGCATGCGTGTCGCAATACTGGATGACGAACCCGCCGAACTGGCGCGGGTGGAACAGACACTGCGACAGATCCCCGGCCCCGGGGAACAGCCATGGACGCTGCACAGCTTCGAGCGTGGCGAGGATCTGCTGCGGCAGCTGCGGCGCGAAACCTTCGACCTGCTGATACTCGACTGGCAGCTGCCGGACCTCAGCGGGCTGTCGTTGCTGCGCTGGACCCGTGAACACATGGAGGCGCCACCGGCGGCCATCATGCTCACCAGCCGCGATGCCGAGAGCGATATCGTCCAGGCCCTGAACACCGGTGCCGACGACTATGTGAGCAAACCTTTCCGCCCCAACGAACTCAAGGCACGGGTAACCGCCGTCCTGCGGCGTCACGGCTTGCAGCGATCGGCAGCCGTCGAGGTGCAAACCTTCAACGACCTGGCCTTCGATGACGCCGAGCTGACCGTGACCCGAGCTGGCAACCCGATCAGCCTCACCGAACGCGAGTACCGCCTGGCCCGCTGCCTGTTCGCCAACCTGGGTCGGCCGTTATCCCGGGAATACCTCTACGAACGTTTCTGGACCCACGAGGAAATCGTCTCCTCCCGTCCCCTGGACACTCACATCTACCGCTTGCGCAACAAGCTGGGGTTGACCGCGGATCGTGGCTGGCAGTTGCTGACCATCTATGGTTATGGCTATCGCCTGGAAAGTGTTTCAGCGGCCGAGTAGGGCGCCCCTTTTAACCGGGCAATAAAAAAGGCCAACGCTGAGCGTTGGCCTTTTTCATTTCGGCGATGCAACCCGGATCAGAAGTCCAGGTTGGATACCGCCAGGGCGTTGCTTTCGATGAAGTCACGACGAGGCTCGACCGCATCCCCCATCAGGGTGTTGAAGATCTGGTCGGCGCCGATGGCGTCTTCGATGGTGACCTTGAGCATGCGGCGCACGCTTGGGTCCATGGTGGTTTCCCACAACTGATCCGGGTTCATCTCGCCCAGACCTTTGTATCGCTGGATGGTGTGGCGCTTGGTGCTTTCGGTCATCAGCCAGTCCAGGGCTTCCTTGAACTCGGTCACCGCCTTCTTGCGCTCGCCGCGCTGAATATAAGCGCCTTCGTCCAGCAGGGAGCTCAGTTGAGCACCGAGGGTGACGACGGTCTTGTAGTCATTGCTGCCGAAGAAGTCGCGGTTGAAGGTGACGTAGTTCGACAGGCCGTGGGAGATCAGTTCGACCTCTGGCAGCCACACATTACGTTCACGGTCTTCACGCAGGCTGGCCTTGTAGACCAGGCCGGACTTCTCGACGGTGCGCAGGCGGACTTCATACTGGGCCAGCCAATCCTGCATCGCCGCGTGATCGGAGAGTTGCTCCAGGCTCACGGCCGGCAGGTAGATGAAGTGCTCGGTCAGCTCTTGAGGGTACAGGCGCGACAGACGCTTGAGGGTCTTCATGACCATGCGGAAGTCGTTCACCAGGCGCTCCAGTGCCTCGCCGGAAATACCCGGTGCTTCTTCGTTCAGGTGCAGGCTCGCATCTTCCAGGGCCGACTGCGTCATGTACTCTTCCATGGCGTCGTCGTCTTTGATGTATTGCTCTTGCTTGCCTTTCTTGACCTTGTACAGCGGCGGTTGAGCGATGTAGATGTAGCCACGCTCGATCAGCTCCGGCAACTGACGGAAGAAGAAGGTCAGGAGCAGGGTACGGATGTGCGAACCGTCGACGTCGGCGTCGGTCATGATGATGATGTTGTGATAACGCAGCTTGTCGATGTTGTACTCTTCACGGCCGATGCCGCAACCGAGTGCAGTGATCAAGGTGCCGACCTCCTGCGAGGAAATCATCTTGTCGAAGCGCGCTTTCTCGACGTTGAGGATCTTGCCCTTGAGCGGCAGGATCGCCTGGGTCTTACGGTTGCGTCCCTGCTTGGCGGAGCCGCCAGCAGAGTCACCTTCCACCAGGTAGAGTTCGGAAAGGGCAGGGTCTTTTTCCTGGCAGTCCGCCAGTTTGCCCGGCAGGCCGGCGATATCCAGCGCGCCTTTACGACGGGTCATCTCACGGGCTTTACGCGCCGCTTCACGGGCACGGGCGGCGTCGAGCATCTTGCCGACCACCAGCTTGGCTTCGTTCGGGTTTTCCAGCAGGAAGTCGGAGAAGTACTTGCCCATTTCCTGTTCGACCGCGGTCTTCACTTCGGAAGACACCAGCTTGTCTTTGGTCTGGGAGCTGAACTTCGGATCCGGCACCTTGACCGAAATGATCGCGGTCAGGCCTTCACGGGCATCGTCACCGGTGGTGGCGACCTTGTGCTTCTTCGCCAGGCCTTCCTGTTCGATGTAGTTGTTCAGGTTACGCGTCAGCGCCGAACGGAAGCCCACCAGGTGGGTGCCGCCGTCGCGCTGCGGAATGTTGTTGGTAAAGCACTGCAGGTTTTCGTTGAAGCTGTCGTTCCACTGCAGGGCGATTTCCACGCCGATGCCGTCTTCACGCTGTACATTGAAGTGGAACACCTGGTTGACCGCAGTCTTGTTGGTGTTCAGGTATTCAACGAACGCACGCAAGCCGCCTTCGTACTTGAACAGTTCTTCCTTGCCGCTGCGCTCGTCCTTCAGAACGATACCGACACCGGAGTTGAGGAAGGACAGTTCACGAATCCGCTTGGCCAGGATGTCCCAGCTAAAGTGGATGTTCTTGAAGGTCTCGCTGGAAGCCTTGAAGTGAATCTGGGTACCGGTGGTTTCGCTGTCACCGACGATAGCCATAGGCGCCTGAGGCACACCATGAACGTAGGTCTGTTCCCAGATCTTGCCACTGCGGCGAACGGTCAGGACCAGTTCTTCGGACAGGGCGTTCACTACCGACACACCCACACCGTGCAGACCGCCGGATACTTTGTAGGAGTTATCGTCGAACTTACCGCCGGCGTGCAGTACGGTCATGATGACCTCGGCTGCGGAAACGCCTTCTTCTTTATGCACGTCTACCGGGATGCCGCGACCGTTGTCGCGCACGGTAATGGATTCGTCCGGGTGGATGATGATGCTGATGTCGTCGCAATGGCCGGCCAGAGCTTCGTCGATCGAGTTATCGACCACCTCGAACACCATATGGTGCAGACCGCTGCCATCGTCGGTGTCACCAATGTACATACCGGGACGTTTGCGTACGGCATCCAAACCTTTCAGCACTTTAATGCTGCTCGAGTCGTACGTGTTTTCTTCGCTCATGCCTTCACTCCCGATGGTCGTGGGTCTGGGTGATACGGCCCTGTTCCACGTGGAACAGGGCAACTGGCGTTTCCGTCTGCCAGCCTTCCCTCAATAATTCGTGGTCTACACAGGTGATGAACACCTGGCAGCGTAAGTCTTCCAACAAGCGACAAAGTGCGCGGCGATGCTGCTCGTCCAGTTCGGACGGCAAGTCATCCACCAGATAAATACATTGACCGCGCCGGGCCTGGCTGACCAGGTGCCCCTGGGCGATCCGCAAGGCACAGACCACCAACTTCTGCTGACCGCGGGACAATATGTCCGCAGCGTTGTGTGCGCCCAATCTGAGACGCAAATCAGCACGTTGGGGGCCGGCCTGGGTATGACCCATTTGCTGATCACGATGGAGGGATGTCGCGAGCACTGCACTGAGCTCTCGCTCTTTATCCCAACCACGGTAATAGCTAAGCGTTAAGCCCTCGAGCTCTACCAGCTCGCTCAAGGTCCGCTCAAAGACTGGTTTCAAGGCTTTGATATAAGCGCGGCGGTATTCATCAATTTCAGCGCTGGCCTGACACAGTTCCCTGTCCCAGGCTGCTTGCGAAGCGGCGTCAAGTGTACCATGCCGCAGCCATGAGTTCCGCTGCCGCAGGGCCTTCTGCAAGCGCTGCCAGGTTGACATGAAGCGGGGTTCCACGTGGAACACGCCCCAATCAAGGAACTGGCGCCTGATTTTCGGAGCACCTTCCAGCAGGCGGAAACTGTCCGGGTTGATCAACTGCAGGGGCAGGATCTCCGCCAGCTGTGCCGCGCTGCGGGCGTTCTGCCCGTCGATACGGATCTGGAATTCGCCCTGCCGGTCGCGAGATATCCCCAGGCTGCTATGCCCGCCTTCTGCCAGCTCGACCTGACCGAACACCGTACAAGCGAGTTGCTCGTACTGGATCACCGGCAATAAACGGGCACTGCGAAACGAGCGAGCAAGCCCCAGCAAGTGGATGGCTTCCAGTACGCTGGTTTTGCCACTGCCGTTGGCGCCGTAGAGAAGGTTGATGCGGGGAGAGGGGGAGAAGGTCACCGGGTGCAGATTGCGCACCGCGGTGACCGAGACGCGACTGAGGGACATCTAGCTTCTGCTGAGCATGATTACAGGCGCATCGGCATGACAACGTAGGCCGAGTCGTCGTTGTCGGATTCCTGCACCAGCGCACTGCTGTTGGAATCGGACAGGATCAGGCGTACCTGTTCGGTGGTCATCACGCCCAACACGTCGAGCAGGTAGCTCACGTTGAAGCCGATCTCCAGCGAGCCGCCGTTGTATTCCACGCCTACTTCTTCTTCCGCCTCTTCCTGCTCCGGGTTGTTCGCCTGGATTTTCAGCTGACCGTTGGCCAGTTGCAGACGGATACCGCGGTACTTCTCGTTGGACAGAATAGCGGTACGGCTGAAGGCCTCACGCAGCGCCTGACGGTCGCCCAGTACCAGCTTGTCACCGCCCTTCGGCAGCACGCGCTCATAGTCCGGGAACTTGCCGTCGACCAGCTTGGAGGTGAAGGTGAACTCGCCGGTAGTAGCACGAATGTGGTGCTGACCCAGCACGATGCTGACGATGCCATCCGGCTCGGTGAGCAGGCGGGCCAGTTCCAGGATACCTTTGCGCGGCACGATCACCTGATGGCGATCCGGCTGACCGATATCGGCCTGCATCGAGCACATGGCCAGGCGGTGACCGTCGGTGGCCACGGCGCGGATGATGCCGGCGGAGACCTCCAGCAGCATTCCGTTGAGGTAATAACGCACGTCCTGTTGGGCCATGGCGAAGCTGGTGCGCTCGATCAGGCGACGCAGCTTGCTCTGCTCCAGCTGGCAGGTCAGCGAGCCCGGGCCTTCTTCCACGGTCGGGAAGTCGTTGGCCGGCAAGGTGGACAGGGTAAAGCGGCTACGGCCAGCCTTGACCACCAGCTTCTGCTCGTCGACCTTGATGTCGATCAGCGCATCGTTCGGCAGGCTCTTGCAGATGTCCATCAGCTTACGCGCCGGGACAGTGATTTCGCCTGGCTCCGCCGGCTCTTCCAACTGCACGCGACCGACCAGCTCGACTTCCAGGTCGGTACCGGTCAGCGACAGTTGCTGGCCTTCGACAACCAACAGCACGTTGGAAAGTACCGGCAAGGTCTGACGACGTTCGACGACGCCGGCGACCAGTTGCAGGGGTTTCAACAGGGCTTCGCGTTGAATGGTGAAATGCATGGTCTAGTCCCTTGCCTTAATAAGCTGCGCTGGAGTCATCAAGTGGTCAGAGTACGCAGCAGGTTCTTGTAGTCCTCGCGGATGTCCGCGTCGGATTCCTTAAGTTCATTGATCTTGCGGCATGCGTGCAAGACCGTGGTGTGATCGCGGCCGCCGAACACATCGCCGATTTCCGGCAGGCTGTGGTTGGTCAGTTCCTTGGACAAGGCCATGGCTACCTGGCGCGGGCGCGCGACAGAACGCGAGCGACGCTTGGACAGCAGATCGGAGATCTTGATCTTGTAGTACTCGGCGACAGTGCGCTGAATGTTATCCACAGAGACCAGCTTGTCCTGCAGGGCCAGCAAGTCTTTCAGCGATTCGCGAATCAGCTCGATGGTGATGTCGCGCCCCATGAAGTGCGAGTGGGCGATGACACGCTTGAGCGCACCCTCCAGCTCACGCACGTTGGAGCGAATCCGCTGGGCAATGAAGAACGCCGCATCGTGAGGCAGTTCGACTTTGGCCTGGTCGGCTTTCTTCATCAGGATCGCGACGCGGGTTTCCAGTTCCGGTGGCTCTACCGCCACCGTCAGGCCCCAGCCGAAGCGCGATTTCAGGCGTTCTTCCAGGCCTTCGATCTCCTTCGGATAGCGGTCACTGGTGAGAATCACCTGTTGGCCGCCTTCGAGCAGGGCGTTGAAGGTGTGGAAAAACTCTTCCTGGGAACGCTCCTTGCGGGCGAAGAACTGGATATCGTCGATCAGCAACGCATCCACCGAACGGTAGAAACGCTTGAATTCGTTTATCGCGTTGAGTTGCAACGCCTTGACCATGTCCGCCACGAAGCGCTCGGAATGCAGGTACACGACCTTGGCATTCGGGTTCTTCTTTAATAGGTGGTTACCCACAGCATGCATCAAGTGGGTCTTACCCAAACCTACGCCCCCATAAAGGAAGAGCGGGTTGTAACCATGCTTGGGGTTGTCGGCTACCTGCCAGGCCGCGGCGCGGGCCAGCTGGTTGGACTTGCCTTCCACAAAGTTTTCGAAGGTAAAGGTGCGGTTCAGGTAACTGGTGTGCTTGAGCGCACCTTCCACCTGAACGGTGCGCTGTTCGGCGCGTACTGGAGCCTGCTGCGAGCTGGCCCCCGCCATCGGGTCGAAGCTGTCACGAGAGGGTTCTTCGCTGACTTCGGCTGCTTTCTGGGTCGCCGGTTTGGTCGGTGCGGCCAGAGCCGGCGCAGCGACTGGGGCGGCAGCTGCTGCCTGCTGAACCTGAGAGGCAACCGCGGCGGCCAGCGGAGCGTTCGGTGCCGCACGAGGAGCGGAACTGCGTTTGCTGCCTATTAATAAGGAAAGCGCCGGCGCCATGCCATTGCCATGCTCATCCAGCAGCTCGAGCACGCGGCCCAGGTACTTTTCGTTGACCCAATCGAGAACAAAACGATTCGGTGCGTATACACGCAACTCGTCGCCTTCGGCTTCGACCTGTAGCGGACGGATCCAAGTGTTGAATTGCTGGGCAGGCAGCTCATCACGCAGAAGCTCCACGCACTGCTGCCAAAGTTCCACTGACACGGATATCCCCTAAGTTGAAAGCCGGTGAGGCAAAAACAAGCCGCCATTGTAGCGACCAGACGCACACTTATCCACATGTAGGTTGATCACAGGGCACTATGAATCAACGCTTTATCCCGAAAAAACACGACCAATGGTATGTGCATAAGCTCTGTGGATAACCATGCCTGAGGGCATTGCACAACTGGGGGCGAAAATCGGTGGATAACCCGCTTGTGGATAACTCACCTTTCCACACACAGCTTTTCCGATAGCGCAGCACAGGCAGAGCACCGTTTCTCGACAGTGTTGTCATTCTCTGTACACCACGGTCTACAAGGGCTGAATGTAGTTATCCACAGACAGAGGCATCCCTAGCTTTTATAAGCTTTACAGAAAAGCTTTAAATAATTCCCTTCTTTATTTTTATATCTGGCTGACCGGATTCTTCAGTCTTCGATGTGGACATACCCAGACAAAGGAAAAGCTGGTTGGAAATTGACCTAGAGGCTTGCTTTCTCTAGAATCGCCGATCTCTTAAAACGGGGGCCATTCCGGCCCGTTGTGGACGAACCAGGTAACACGACAATGAAACGTACTTTCCAACCAAGCACTATCAAACGCGCTCGTACCCACGGTTTCCGTGCTCGCATGGCTACCAAGAACGGTCGTGCCGTCCTGTCGCGTCGTCGCGCCAAAGGTCGTGCGCGTCTGGCAGTTTGATACTCCGGCACTGGAGGTGAGTCAGGACTTCAGTCGGGAAAAGCGTCTGCTTACCCCCCGGCATTTCAAGGCAGTCTTTGACTCCCCTACCGGCAAGGTTCCGGGGAAAAATCTCCTGCTCCTTGCGCGCAACAACGATCTGGATCATCCCCGTCTGGGGCTGGTTATCGGAAAAAAGAGCGTCAAGCTCTCCGTTGAGCGCAATCGCCTCAAACGTCTGATGCGCGAATCGTTTCGCCTGCACCAGGATGCTCTGGTCGGCTGGGACATCGTTATCGTCGCGCGCAAAGGTTTGGGCGATGTAGAAAACCCCGAATTGATTCAGCATTTCGACAAGCTCTGGAAGCGTCTGGCCCGTAACAAGCCGGCACCAGCAGCCAAACCCGAAACTGTAGGGGTAGACAGCCCGAATGCGTAAACTGGCACTCGTTCCGATCCAGTTTTATCGCTATGCCATTAGTCCTCTGATGGCCAGTCACTGTCGTTTCTACCCCAGCTGTTCCTGCTACGCGTATGAAGCCATCGAAAATCATGGCCTTCTGCGCGGTGGCTGGCTGACCTTTCGTCGTTTAGGTCGCTGTCATCCGTGGAATCCCGGTGGTTATGACCCGGTTCCACCTATCCCTACCTCCCGTTCTTCTTCGATGGCCGAGTAATCATGGATATTAAACGCACGATCCTGATCGTCGCCCTGGCAATCGTGTCCTACGTCATGGTTCTTAAGTGGAACCAGGATTATGGCCAGGCTGCCCTGCCGACTCAGAATGTTGCTGCCAACACCGCCACCCCGGCTCTACCGGATACGCCTGTTGGTAACAATGCTTCCGCCAGTGCCGATGTACCCAGCGCGAATACCGATACCAGCACCCCTACCGAAACTCCGGTAGCGGCAAGCAAAGACCTCATCCAGGTAAAAACGGATGTGCTCGATCTGGCTATCGATCCTCAAGGTGGTGATATCGCCCAGCTGAAGCTGCCGCTGTATCCACGTCGCCAGGACCATCCGGAAATTCCGTTCCAGCTGTTCGATAACGGTGGCGAACGTACTTATCTGGCGCAAAGCGGCCTGACCGGTACCAATGGCCCGGATGCCCGTCCTGCCGGACGCCCGGTTTACTCGGCCGAAAAAAAGACTTATCAACTGGCTGACGGCCAGAACCAGCTGAATGTCGACCTGAAATTCAGCGACGCCGGCGTCAACTACATCAAGCGTTTCACCTTTACCCGCGGTCTGTACGATCTGAAAGTCACCTATCTGATCGACAACACCAGCGACAAGGCCTGGACTGGCAACCTGTTTGCCCAGCTCAAACGCGACGCCAGCTCCGATCCTTCTTCCAGCACCGCCACCGGTACCGCGACTTACCTGGGCGCCGCCCTGTGGACAAGTTCCGAGCCGTACAAAAAAGTGTCGATGAAAGATATCGACAAGGGCTCACTGAAAGAAACCGTGCAAGGTGGCTGGGTTGCCTGGCTGCAACACTACTTCGTGACCGCCTGGATCCCGGCGAAGAACGAAAGCAACGTGGTGCAGACCCGCAAAGACAACCAAGGCAACTACATCATCGGTTTCACCGGCCCGGCGCTGACCGTTGCACCAGGTGCCAAGGCTGAAACCACCGCCACTCTGTACGCCGGTCCGAAAAGCCAGGCCGTGCTGAAAGAGTTGTCCCCAGGCCTGGAACTGACTGTCGACTACGGCATTCTGTGGTTCATTGCCCAGCCGATCTTCTGGCTGCTGCAACATATCCACAGCATTGTGGGTAACTGGGGTTGGTCGATCATCTTCCTGACCATGCTGATCAAGGGGATCTTCTTCCCACTGTCGGCGGCCAGCTACAAATCCATGGCGCGCATGCGTGCAGTGGCGCCGAAACTGGCGGCTCTGAAAGAGCAACATGGCGACGACCGGCAGAAAATGTCGCAAGCCATGATGGAGCTGTACAAGAAAGAGAAGATCAATCCGCTGGGTGGTTGCTTGCCAATCCTCGTGCAGATGCCCGTGTTCCTGTCCCTGTACTGGGTACTCCTGGAAAGCGTGGAAATGCGCCAGGCACCGTTCATGCTGTGGATTACCGACCTGTCGATCAAGGATCCGTTCTTCATCCTGCCGATCATCATGGGCGCCACCATGTTCATCCAGCAGCAACTGAACCCGACTCCTCCGGATCCAATGCAGGCCAAGGTGATGAAAATGATGCCAATCATCTTCACCTTCTTCTTCCTGTGGTTCCCGGCGGGTCTGGTGCTGTACTGGGTGGTGAACAACTGCCTGTCGATCGCCCAACAGTGGTACATCACACGTAAGATCGAAGCGGCTACCAAGAAAGCAGCTGCCTGACCTACTCTGTGGATAACCACTCAAAACGCCCCCTAGTGGGGCGTTTTGCTATCTGTCACTTTTGTCTGCCTCTTTATGTCTGGAGCGGGTTATGAATGTCCCTCGTGAAACCATCGCAGCCGTAGCCACCGCCCAGGGGCGCGGTGGTGTGGGCATCGTGCGTATTTCCGGACCGTTGGCCAGTGTCGCCGCCAAGGCCATCAGCGGCCGCGAGCTGAAACCGCGTTACGCCCATTACGGGCCGTTTTTCAGCGATCGGAACGAGGTCCTGGATGAGGGGATCGCCTTGTATTTTCCGGGGCCGAACTCCTTTACCGGCGAAGACGTGCTGGAACTTCAGGGCCACGGCGGCCCGATCGTCCTGGATATGTTGCTGCAGCGTTGCCTGCAGCTGGGATGCCGCCTGGCCCGGCCGGGGGAATTCAGCGAGCGCGCGTTCCTCAACGACAAGCTCGACCTGGCCCAGGCCGAAGCCATCGCCGACCTGATCGAAGCCAGTTCCGCACAGGCCGCGCGCAATGCCTTGCGCTCTTTGCAGGGGGCATTCTCCAAGCGTGTGCATAACCTGACCGAGCAATTGATCGCGCTGCGCATCTACGTCGAGGCGGCCATCGATTTTCCCGAGGAAGAAATCGACTTCCTGGCCGATGGCCATGTCCTGCAGATGCTAGACGCGGTGCGCGACGAGTTATCCACCGTGGTCCGCGAAGCCGGGCAGGGCGCCTTGCTGCGTGACGGCATGACCGTGGTCATCGCTGGCCGGCCGAATGCCGGCAAGTCCAGCCTGCTCAATGCCCTGGCCGGACGCGAAGCGGCGATTGTCACCGAGATCGCCGGTACCACCCGGGATGTGCTGCGTGAACATATCCACATCGACGGTATGCCGTTGCACGTTGTGGATACCGCAGGGTTGCGCGATACCGAAGACCAGGTGGAAAAGATCGGTGTGGAACGTGCTCTCAAGGCCATTGGCGAGGCCGATCGCGTATTGCTGGTGGTCGACGCCACGGCCCCGGAAGCGCTGGACCCCTTTGCCTTGTGGCCCGAGTTCCTGGAACAGCGGCCGGATCCGGCGAAAGTCACGCTGATCCGCAACAAGGCCGATCTGACCAGCGAAGCGATCGCCCTGGAGGTCAGCGACGATGGCCACGTGACTATCAGCCTCAGTGCCAAGGCCGGTGGCGAGGGCCTGGAACTGCTGCGTGAGCACCTCAAGGCCTGCATGGGTTACGAACAGACTTCCGAAAGCAGCTTCAGTGCACGCAGACGTCACCTGGAAGCCCTTCACCACGCCAGCGACGCACTTGAACATGGCCGTTCGCAACTGACCCTGGCCGGCGCCGGCGAGCTGCTGGCTGAAGACCTGCGCCAAGCCCAGCAATCCCTGGGAGAAATTACCGGCGCTTTCAGCTCGGACGACCTGCTGGGCCGGATCTTCTCCAGCTTCTGCATCGGTAAGTAACCCCATCTCCCTATAGGAGCAGCCGTTCGACGGCTTGGTTGCTCGTGATGCTCATGACGGTGTTCCGCCGGCATCACGGGCAAACCCGCTTCTGCAATCCCTCGCACTCCCCATCATTTCCGAGTTTGTCGGGCGCACTTGGGCGCTTCGGCGGATTTCTTGTGGCCGCCGTTTGGTCGGATGAGCTTTTTTCTGTGGATTAAGCCCTGTGAATAACTGCCCTTAGGCTCAGTTGATAACAGGGCGTCAAAACTGAGGAAAACCCGCTCTGTGGATAAGCATCACTTTAATCCACAGGCTTACACCGGTTATCCAAGGGCCTCGTTGCTACCTAACCACAGACTTTTTAATCTCTGTACACATTGAAAACAAAGGGCTGTATGAATCTATCCACAGATAGGTCGGTGCCTAAGAATAAACATAAAAACAAAGATTTAATAAATTTCTTTCTTTTTAATTTCTATTGTCCGTGAGTCATCCACAGCTGGTTAAATTTTGTGCAAAGGGTTCTTTAGGAAGGGCGAAGACCCTATACTTGTCCGTTATCCCAAGAACCCATCCTTTTTTACCCATATAAGCAGGCACGAGGTGCGTGGTGGATTTCCCTTCCCGTTTTGAAGTGATCGTCATCGGCGGCGGTCATGCCGGTACCGAGGCAGCACTTGCATCAGCACGCATGGGGGCAAAAACCCTGTTGCTGACGCACAACGTGGAAACCCTCGGAGCAATGAGCTGCAATCCCGCGATTGGCGGGATCGGTAAAAGTCATCTGGTCAAAGAAATCGACGCCCTCGGCGGCGCGATGGCCATGGCTACCGATAAAGGTGGTATTCAGTTTCGGGTGTTGAACAGCCGTAAAGGCCCAGCCGTGCGTGCTACCCGCGCCCAGGCCGACCGTATTCTGTACAAGGCTGCTGTCCGCGAAATCCTGGAAAACCAGCCGAACCTGTGGATATTTCAACAGGCAGCGGATGACCTGATCGTCGAACAGGACCAGGTCCGCGGCGTAGTGACCCAAATGGGCCTGCGTTTCTTCGCCGAGTCGGTGGTGTTGACCACCGGTACCTTCCTCGGCGGACTTATCCACATCGGTTTGCAGAATTATTCCGGCGGTCGTGCCGGTGATCCGCCGTCGATCGCTCTGGCTCGCCGTCTGCGCGAATTGCCTCTGCGTGTGGGCCGCCTGAAAACCGGTACGCCACCGCGCATCGATGGCCGGTCTGTGGATTTCTCGGTGATGACCGAGCAACCGGGCGATACGCCAATCCCGGTCATGTCTTTCCTGGGCAACAAGGAACAGCATCCGCGGCAGGTCAGTTGCTGGATTACTCATACCAATGCACGGACTCACGAAATCATCGCTGCAAACCTCGACCGTTCGCCGATGTATTCCGATGCCGGCTCGATCGAGGGCATTGGCCCGCGCTACTGCCCGTCGATCGAAGACAAGATCCATCGCTTTGCCGACAAGGAAAGCCATCAGGTCTTCATCGAGCCGGAAGGCCTGACCACTCACGAGCTGTACCCGAACGGGATATCCACAAGCCTGCCGTTCGATGTGCAGTTGCAGATCGTGCAATCGATCCGCGGTATGGAAAACGCGCACATCGTGCGTCCCGGCTATGCCATCGAGTACGACTACTTCGATCCGCGCGACCTGAAGTACAGCCTGGAAACCAAACTGATCGGCGGCCTGTTCTTTGCCGGCCAGATCAACGGCACCACCGGTTACGAAGAAGCCGGCGCCCAGGGTTTGCTCGCCGGTGCCAACGCCGCATTGCGCGCGCAGGGCAAAGACAGCTGGTGCCCGCGTCGCGATGAAGCCTACATCGGTGTGTTGGTCGACGACCTGATTACCCTGGGAACCCAGGAACCGTATCGGATGTTTACATCCCGTGCCGAATACCGCCTGATCCTGCGCGAAGACAATGCCGACCTGCGCCTGACCGAAAAAGGTCGGGAACTGGGCCTGGTGGACGATGTCCGTTGGGCCGCGTTCTGCAAAAAACGCGAAGGTATTGCCCTGGAAGAGCAACGCCTGAAAAGCACTTGGGTTCGTCCGGGTACCGAGCAGGGTGATGCGATCGCCGAAAAGTTCGGCACACCGCTGACCCATGAGTACAACTTGCTGAATCTGCTGAGCCGTCCGGAAATCGACTACGCTGGTCTGGTCGAAGTGACCGGGCAGGGCGCAGAAGATCCACAGGTCGCCGAGCAAGTCGAGATCAAGACCAAGTACGCCGGCTACATCGATCGCCAGCAGGACGAAATCGCTCGTCTGCGGGCCAGCGAAGACACCAAGCTGCCTGTGGATATCGACTACAGCAACATTTCCGGTCTCTCGAAAGAGATCCAGAGCAAGCTCGGCGCCACGCGTCCTGAAACCCTGGGCCAGGCTTCGCGGATTCCGGGCGTGACCCCAGCAGCGATTTCGCTGTTGATGATTCACTTGAAAAAACGCGGCGCGGGCCGTCAGTTGGAGCAAAGCGCTTGAGTTCGCAGGTCACCTCGCAACATGCAGAAGAGTTATCCACAGGTGCTCGCCAACTCGGTGTCAACCTGGCAGAAGCCCAGCACGAGTTGCTGCTGGGTTATCTGGCCCTGCTGATCAAATGGAACAAGGCTTACAACCTGACCGCAGTACGCGATCCGGATGAAATGGTCTCGCGTCATCTGCTCGATAGCCTGAGCGTGATATCGTTCATCGAAGACGGCCGCTGGCTGGACGTTGGCAGCGGCGGCGGGATGCCGGGCATTCCATTGGCTATCCTGTTTCCGGATTCGCAAGTGACCTGTCTGGACAGCAATGGCAAGAAAACCCGCTTCCTGACTCAGGTCAAACTGGAACTGAAGCTGGATAACCTGCAAGTTATCCACAGTCGTGTCGAGGCTTTCCAGCCGCAGCAGCCATTCAACGGGATCATTTCCCGGGCATTCAGCAGCATGGAGAACTTCACCAACTGGACTCGCCACCTCGGCGACCGCGATACACGTTGGTTGGCAATGAAGGGCGTTCATCCCGCCGATGAGCTGGTAGCATTGCCGGCGGACTTCCACCTCGATAGCGAACACGCCCTGGCCGTACCCGGTTGCCAAGGCCAACGCCATCTGCTGATACTGCGCCGCACGGCATGATTGGGAACACAAGCAAGAATGGCTAAGGTATTCGCGATAGCGAACCAGAAAGGTGGTGTGGGCAAGACCACCACCTGCATCAACCTCGCAGCATCGCTGGTTGCTACCAAGCGCCGGGTGCTGTTGATCGATCTCGATCCACAGGGCAACGCCACCATGGGTAGCGGTGTGGATAAACATGGCTTGGAAAATTCGGTCTACGACCTGCTGATCGGCGAGTGCGATCTGGCCCAGGCCATGCATTACTCCGAGCACGGCGGTTATCAACTACTGCCGGCGAACCGCGACCTGACCGCCGCGGAAGTGGTTCTGCTGGAAATGCAGATGAAGGAAAGCCGTCTGCGCAGCGCCCTGGCGCCGATCCGGGAAAACTACGATTACATTTTGATCGACTGCCCGCCGTCGCTGTCGATGCTCACGCTCAACGCCCTGGTTGCCGCCGATGGGGTCATTATCCCCATGCAGTGCGAGTACTTCGCTCTCGAAGGGTTGAGCGACCTTGTGGATAACATCAAGCGCATCTCCGAATTGCTCAATCCGAACCTCAAGGTCGAAGGCTTGCTGCGGACCATGTACGACCCGCGGCTGAGCCTGATGAACGATGTTTCCGCGCAACTCAAGGAACACTTCGGCGATCAGCTGTACGACACAGTGATCCCACGCAACATCCGTCTGGCGGAAGCCCCCAGTTATGGCATGCCGGCGTTGGTCTACGACAAACAGTCGCGCGGTGCCATCGCCTATCTGGCCCTCGCTGGCGAGATGGTTCGTCGGCAACGGAAAAATTCACGCGCAGCCGCTGCCCAGCCAACTTAAGGAATCCCCATGGCCGTCAAGAAACGAGGTCTCGGACGTGGACTGGATGCACTGTTGAGTGGTCCGACTGTCAGCTCGCTGGAAGAACAAGCGGTTCAAGCCGATGTGCGTGAGCTGCAACATTTGCCGCTGGACCTGATCCAGCGCGGCAAGTATCAGCCGCGCCGGGACATGGACCCTCAGGCGCTGGAAGAATTGGCGAGCTCGATCAAGACTCAGGGCGTAATGCAGCCAATCGTGGTGCGTCCGATCGGTTCCGGCCGTTTTGAAATCATCGCCGGCGAGCGCCGCTGGCGCGCCAGCCAGCAGGCGGGTCAGGAAACCATTCCGGCGATGGTCCGCGATGTTCCCGACGAAACCGCCATCGCCATGGCGCTGATCGAGAATATCCAGCGCGAAGATCTCAATCCCATCGAGGAAGCGGTTGCCCTGCAGCGCCTGCAGCAGGAATTCCAGCTGACTCAGCAGCAGGTTGCCGAGGCTGTGGGTAAGTCCCGCGTCACTGTAGCCAACTTGCTGCGCCTGATCGCTTTGCCTGAAGTGATCAAGACCATGCTGTCCCACGGCGACCTGGAAATGGGTCATGCCCGTGCCTTGCTGGGTTTGCCGGAAAATCAACAGGTTGAAGGGGCGCGACACGTTGTCGCACGTGGTCTCACCGTACGCCAGACCGAAGCCCTGGTTCGCCAGTGGTTGAGTGGCAAACAGCAGCCTGCCGAACCTGTCAAACCCGACCCGGATATCGCGCGCCTGGAGCAACGCCTGGCCGAGCGCCTAGGCTCTGCGGTGCAGATTCGTCACGGAAAGAAAGGGAAAGGTCAGTTGGTGATCGGGTATAACTCCCTCGATGAGCTTCAAGGCGTCCTTGCACACATCCGCTGAAACATTTCCTCATGTAGCGTGCAGTCGGAAATCACTACCCGGCAGTTGAATAGGGGCTGAACCGCCCCTATACTCTGCGCGCATTTTGTCGGCACAAATTATGCCAAGTTATTGAATTCTGGCAGCCGACCCATGAGGAGCAAGAGTGATGGAAACCCGCACGCCAAACCGCTTGCCGTTCCATCGCTTGGCGGTTTTCCCGGTTTTATTGGCTCAGTTGGTCGTTTTATTGCTGGCCGCCTTGGCGCTCTGGCATTGGCATGGAGTCGTAGCCGGATACTCAGGCCTTTGTGGGGGACTGATAGCCTTGCTCCCCAATGTGTATTTCGCTCATAGGGCATTTCGGTTTTCCGGCGCCCGAGCAGCTCAAGCCATCGTCCGGTCTTTTTATGCTGGCGAGGCGGGCAAACTGATTTTGACGGCAGTGCTCTTTGCATTGACGTTCGCAGGTGTGAAGCCATTGGCGCCGCTAGCTGTATTCGGCGTCTTCGTGCTGACCCAACTGGTCAGCTGGTTCGCTCCCCTGCTTATGAGAACAAGACTTTCGAGACCTTAGGGCGTTTGAGGCAACCATGGCAGAAACAACCGCTTCGGGCTATATCCAGCACCACTTGCAGAACCTGACCTTCGGTCAGCTACCTAATGGCGGCTGGGGCTTTGCCCACACCGCAGCAGAAGCCAAAGAAATGGGCTTCTGGGCATTCCACGTCGATACTCTCGGCTGGTCTGTGGCGTTGGGTCTGATCTTCGTTCTTCTTTTCCGCATGGCGGCCAAGAAGGCAACTTCCGGTCAGCCAGGTGCTTTGCAGAACTTCGTTGAAGTATTGGTCCAGTTCGTCGATGGCAGCGTGAAAGACAGCTTCCATGGCCGTAGCCCAGTGATTGCACCGCTGGCACTGACCATCTTCGTATGGGTGTTCCTGATGAACGCCATCGACCTGATCCCGGTCGATTGGATTCCTCAGCTGGCCATCCTGATCTCCGGCGATGCGCACATTCCTTTCCGTGCCGTGTCGACTACCGACCCGAACGCCACGCTGGCCATGGCCTTCTCGGTGTTCGCACTGATCATTTTCTACAGCATCAAGATCAAGGGCATCGGCGGCTTCATCGGCGAACTGACCCTGCACCCGTTCGGCAGCAAGAACATCTTTGTTCAAGCGCTGCTGATTCCGGTGAACTTCCTGCTTGAATTCGTGACGCTGATCGCCAAGCCAATCTCTCTGGCACTTCGTCTGTTCGGCAACATGTACGCTGGCGAACTGGTGTTCATCCTGATCGCCGTGATGTTCGGCAGCGGCCTGCTCTGGCTCAGCGGCCTGGGCGTGGTGCTGCAATGGGCGTGGGCTGTGTTCCACATCCTGATCATCACCCTGCAAGCGTTTATCTTCATGATGCTGACCATCGTCTACCTGTCGATGGCACACGAAGAGAACCATTAAGACCGGTCTCGACCAGTCTGATGTCCCTCCCGGTCAAACGGGAGGGGGCCCGTCTAGGGCACGATGAAACGATTTGTTTTACCGCTTTAATCTAAAAAACCTAAACCATACGACGTAAAAGTCGGGAGGAAAGATGGAAACTGTAGTTGGTCTAACCGCTATCGCTGTTGCACTGTTGATCGGCCTGGGCGCACTGGGTACCGCAATTGGTTTCGGCCTGTTGGGCGGCAAGTTCCTGGAAGGCGCTGCGCGTCAGCCAGAAATGGTTCCAATGCTGCAAGTTAAAATGTTCATCGTTGCCGGCCTGCTCGACGCCGTAACCATGATCGGCGTTGGTATCGCTCTGTTCTTCACCTTCGCGAACCCCTTCGTTGGTCAACTCGCTGGCTAATCACTCGAATTTTCGAGTTGATTGGTGTGATGGACAACGAACGAGCGAGGTGTTGGCGTGAACATTAATGCAACCCTGATTGGCCAGTCCGTTGCGTTCTTCATTTTTGTACTGTTTTGCATGAAGTTCGTGTGGCCTCCGGTCATCGCGGCTTTGCACGAACGTCAGAAGAAGATCGCGGATGGACTGGACGCTGCCAGCCGAGCAGCTCGCGACCTGGAACTGGCCCAAGAGAAAGCGGGTCAGCAACTGCGCGAAGCAAAAGCTCAGGCAGCCGAAATCATTGAGCAAGCCAAGAAACGCGGTAACCAGATCGTCGAAGAGGCTGTTGAAAAAGCCCGTGTCGACGCTGACCGTGTGAAGGTTCAGGCTCAGGCCGAGATCGAGCAGGAACTGAACAGTGTCAAAGACGCGCTGCGTGCCCAACTGGGTGTGCTGGCCGTTGGCGGCGCCGAGAAGATCCTGGGTGCCACAATCGATCAAAACGCGCACGCGGAGCTGGTTAACAAACTGGCTGCTGAAATTTAAGCGAGGGCGATCATGGCAGAACTGACCACGTTGGCCCGACCTTACGCTAAGGCGGCCTTCGAGCACGCTCAGGCCCACCAGCAGCTGGCCTCTTGGTCAGCCATGCTCGGCCTGGCTGCAGCAGTGTCGCAAGACGACACCATGCGGCGCGTGCTCAAGGCCCCGCGACTGACGAGCGCAGACAAGGCCGCCACGTTTATCGACGTGTGCGGCGACAAGTTCGATGCCAAGGCACAGAATTTCATCCACGTCGTTGCCGAAAACGACCGTCTCCTGCTTCTGCCGGAGATCGCCGCCCTGTTCGACCTGTACAAGGCCGAGCAAGAGAAGTCGGTAGATGTGGAAGTCACCAGTGCTTTTGCGTTGAACCAAGAACAGCAAGACAAACTCGCCAAGGTTCTCAGTGCACGACTCGACCGGGAAGTGCGCCTGCAAGTTGCGGAGGACGCTGCCCTGATTGGTGGTGTCGTCATCCGCGCCGGCGACCTGGTTATCGATGGCTCGATTCGCGGCAAAATCGCGAAACTTGCCGAAGCATTGAAATCTTGAGTTTGAAGGGGCAGCAGAGCAATGCAGCAACTCAATCCTTCCGAAATAAGTGAAATTATCAAGGGCCGCATCGAAAAGCTCGATGTGACCTCCCAAGCCCGTAACGAAGGCACTGTCGTCAGCGTTTCTGACGGTATCGTGCGGATTCACGGTCTGGCCGACGTCATGTACGGCGAGATGATCGAGTTTCCGGGCGGTGTCTACGGTATGGCACTCAACCTCGAGCAAGACTCCGTAGGTGCCGTTGTACTGGGCGCATACACGACTCTGGCTGAAGGCATGAGCGCCAAGTGCACCGGCCGCATCCTCGAAGTTCCGGTTGGTAAGGAACTGCTGGGTCGCGTAGTCGACGCACTGGGTAACCCAGTTGACGGCAAAGGTCCGCTGAACAACACCGAGACCGACGCGGTCGAGAAAGTTGCTCCAGGCGTGATCTGGCGTAAGTCGGTAGACCAGCCTGTACAGACTGGCTACAAGGCTGTCGATGCCATGATCCCTGTCGGCCGTGGCCAGCGTGAGCTGATCATCGGTGACCGTCAGATCGGTAAGACCGCTCTGGCGATCGACGCAATCATCAACCAGAAAGACAGCGGCATCTTCTGCGTATACGTGGCTATCGGTCAGAAACAATCGACCATCGCCAACGTTGTTCGCAAGCTGGAAGAAAACGGCGCTCTGGCCAACACCATCATCGTGGCTGCCAGTGCTTCCGAATCCGCTGCCCTGCAATTCCTGGCACCGTACTCCGGTTGCACCATGGGCGAATTCTTCCGTGACCGCGGTGAAGACGCGCTGATCGTTTATGACGATCTGTCCAAGCAAGCAGTGGCTTACCGCCAGATTTCCCTGCTGCTGCGCCGTCCACCAGGCCGTGAAGCTTACCCAGGCGACGTGTTCTATCTCCACTCCCGTCTGCTGGAGCGCGCATCCCGCGTTTCGGAAGAGTACGTAGAGAAGTTCACCAACGGCGCGGTAACTGGCAAGACCGGTTCCCTGACCGCACTGCCGATCATCGAAACTCAGGCTGGCGACGTTTCCGCGTTCGTTCCGACCAACGTGATCTCCATCACCGACGGTCAGATCTTCCTGGAATCGGCCATGTTCAACTCCGGCATCCGCCCGGCAGTGAACGCCGGTGTTTCGGTATCCCGTGTAGGTGGTGCCGCTCAGACCAAGATCATCAAGAAGCTGTCCGGTGGTATCCGTACCGCCCTGGCTCAGTACCGTGAACTGGCAGCATTCGCCCAGTTCGCTTCTGACCTGGACGAAGCGACCCGTAAGCAACTTGAACACGGTCAGCGCGTTACCGAGTTGATGAAGCAGAAGCAATACGCGCCTATGTCCATCGCTGACATGTCGCTGTCGCTGTATGCCGCTGAACGTGGGTTCCTGACTGACGTCGAAATCGCCAAGATCGGTAGCTTCGAACAAGCGCTGATTGCTTACTTCAACCGCGATCACGCCGATTTGATGGCGAAGATCAACGTGAAGGGTGACTTCAATGACGAAATCGACGCTGGCCTGAAAGCCGGTATCGAGAAGTTCAAGGCCACCCAAACCTGGTAAGCCGCAGCGGGGGCCGCGAGGCTCCCGCTTGCTAACCTGATAGGTGTTACATGGCAGGCGCAAAAGAGATTCGCAGTAAGATTGCGAGCATCAAAAGCACGCAAAAGATTACCAGCGCCATGGAAAAAGTGGCGGTCAGCAAAATGCGCAAGGCACAAATGCGCATGGCTGCTAGCCGTCCTTACGCGGAGCGCATCCGCCAGGTTATTGGTCATCTGGCCAACGCCAACCCGGAATATCGCCACCCGTTCATGATCGACCGCGCAATCAAGCGCGTCGGTTATATCGTGGTGAGCAGTGACCGTGGTCTGTGCGGTGGTTTGAATACCAACCTGTTCAAGGCTTTGGTCAAGGACATGGCGGTAAACCGCGAAAATGGCGTCGAGATCGATCTGTGCGTGGTAGGCAGCAAAGGTGCGGCTTTCTTCCGTAACTTCGGCGGTAACGTCGTCGCTGCAATCAGCCACCTGGGTGAAGAGCCGTCGATCAATGATCTGATCGGCAGCGTCAAGGTGATGCTGGATGCCTACCTGGACGGCCGGATTGACCGCCTGTCCGTGGTGTCCAACAAGTTCATCAACACCATGACGCAACAGCCTACGGTGGAGCAGTTGATTCCGCTGGTGGCAACCCCGGATCAAGAACTCAAGCACCACTGGGACTATCTCTACGAACCGGACGCCAAAGAGCTGCTTGACGGCTTGATGGTTCGCTACGTGGAGTCGCAGGTCTACCAGGCGGTGGTCGAGAACAACGCGGCTGAACAAGCTGCGCGGATGATCGCGATGAAGAACGCTACCGACAACGCCGGTGATTTGATCAGCGATTTGCAGCTGATCTACAACAAGGCGCGTCAGGCTGCGATCACCCAAGAGATCTCGGAAATCGTCGGCGGCGCTGCCGCGGTTTAACGGTTCAAATATTCAGAGGATCCAGCTATGAGTAGCGGACGTATCGTTCAAATCATCGGCGCCGTTATCGACGTGGAATTTCCACGCGACAGCGTACCGAGCATCTACGACGCCTTGAAGGTTCAAGGCGCCGAAACCACTCTGGAAGTTCAGCAGCAGCTGGGCGACGGCGTGGTACGTACCATTGCGATGGGCTCCACCGAGGGCTTGAAGCGCGGTCTGGACGTCAACAACACTGGCGCAGCCATCTCCGTACCCGTCGGTAAAGCGACCCTGGGCCGGATCATGGACGTACTGGGCAACCCGATCGACGAAGCTGGCCCGATCGGCGAAGAAGAGCGTTGGGGCATTCACCGTCCTGCGCCGTCCTTCGCTGAACAAGCTGGCGGCAACGACCTCCTGGAAACCGGCATCAAGGTTATCGACCTGGTTTGCCCGTTCGCCAAGGGCGGTAAAGTCGGTCTGTTCGGTGGTGCCGGTGTGGGCAAGACCGTAAACATGATGGAACTGATCCGTAACATCGCCATCGAGCACAGCGGTT
Source organism: Pseudomonas sp. GW821-FHT09E12 (assembly GCF_059416085.1). Classification (NCBI taxonomy): domain Bacteria; kingdom Pseudomonadati; phylum Pseudomonadota; class Gammaproteobacteria; order Pseudomonadales; family Pseudomonadaceae; genus Pseudomonas; species Pseudomonas sp. GW821-FHT09E12. The sequence goes on from NZ_JBWKOM010000013.1 coordinate 137,069, forward strand.
ATTCCGTGTTCGCCGGTGTGGGTGAGCGTACTCGTGAGGGTAACGACTTCTACCACGAGATGAAGGATTCCAACGTTCTGGACAAAGTGGCACTGGTATACGGCCAGATGAACGAGCCGCCGGGAAACCGTCTGCGCGTAGCTCTGACCGGCCTGACCATGGCCGAGAAGTTCCGTGACGAAGGTAACGACGTTCTGCTGTTCGTCGACAACATCTATCGTTACACCCTGGCCGGTACCGAAGTATCCGCACTGCTGGGCCGTATGCCTTCCGCAGTAGGTTACCAGCCGACCCTGGCTGAAGAGATGGGCGTTCTGCAAGAACGTATCACTTCGACCAAGCAAGGCTCGATCACCTCGATCCAAGCGGTATACGTACCTGCGGACGACTTGACCGACCCGTCGCCAGCGACCACCTTCGCCCACTTGGACGCCACCGTCGTACTGTCCCGTGACATCGCTTCCCTGGGTATCTACCCAGCGGTAGATCCACTGGACTCGACTTCCCGTCAGCTGGACCCGAACGTGATCGGCAACGAGCACTACGAAACCGCTCGCGGCGTTCAGTACGTGCTGCAGCGCTACAAAGAGCTGAAGGACATCATTGCGATCCTGGGTATGGACGAACTGTCCGAAGCCGACAAGCAACTGGTATCCCGCGCTCGTAAGATCCAGCGCTTCCTGTCGCAGCCGTTCTTCGTGGCTGAAGTCTTCACTGGTTCTCCAGGCAAATACGTTTCCCTGAAAGACACCATCGCTGGCTTCAAAGGCATCCTCAACGGTGACTACGACCACCTGCCAGAACAAGCGTTCTACATGGTCGGCGGCATCGAAGAAGCGATCGAGAAAGCCAAGAAACTGTAATCCCGGCGCCCGGCAACGGGCGCTAATTTAGGTTGAGGCAAGCAGATGGCTATGACAGTCCATTGCGATATCGTCAGCGCGGAAGGGGAAATCTTCTCCGGTCTGGTCGAGATGGTGATCGCACACGGCGAGCTCGGGGATCTTGGTATCGCCCTGGGTCACGCTCCGCTGATCACTAATCTGAAACCAGGTCCGATCCGCTTGATCAAGCAGGGCGGGGAAACCGAGGTGTTCTACATCTCCGGTGGTTTCCTCGAGGTTCAGCCGAACATGGTCAAGGTTCTTGCCGACACCGTGCAGCGTGCTGCCGACCTGGACGAAGCCTCCGCTCAGGAAGCCGTCAAGGCTGCTGAGAAGGCCCTGAATGAAAAAGGCGCAGATTTCGACTACGGTTCTGCTGCTGCACGTCTGGCCGAGGCCGCAGCCCAGCTGCGCACCGTCCAGCAGATCCGCAAGAAGTTCGGCGGCTAAGCCGCGGGATCTCCGCGTGATTGATTAAAAAGGGTAGCCTCGGCTACCCTTTTTCTTTTTTTGCAATTCACCTCATGGTCGCAGTCGTTGACCACCCAGGATTGGTAGCCAGTCATGTCTCTCGAAATCGTTATTCTCGCTGCCGGTCAAGGCACTCGCATGCGTTCGTCGTTGCCAAAGGTGCTGCACCCGGTGGCGGGCAACTCCATGCTGGGGCATGTTATCCACAGCGCCCGGCAACTCGATCCACAGCGCATCCATGTCGTCATCGGTCACGGTGCCGATGCGGTGCGTGAACGCCTGGCGGCGGACGACCTGAATTTTGTGCTGCAGGACAAGCAATTGGGTACCGGTCACGCCACCGCCCAGGCGGTGCCGTTCATTACCGCCGATACCGTGTTGATTCTCTACGGTGACGTACCGCTGATCGAAGTCGAAACCCTACAGCGCTTGCTCAAGCACGTTGTTCCCGGGCAAATGGGATTGCTGACCGTGGAGCTGGACGACCCGACCGGGTATGGCCGAATCGTTCGCGATGCCGACGGCAGGGTCGCAGCCATCGTCGAGCACAAGGACGCCAGTGAAGCACAACGCGCTATCACCGAAGGCAACACCGGCATCCTTGCCGTGCCGGCCAATCGCCTTGCCGACTGGATGAGTCGTCTGTCGAATAACAACGCCCAGGGCGAGTATTACCTGACTGACGTGATTGAGATGGCGGTCAGCGATGGTTTGTTGGTGGCCACCGAGCAACCGCACGATCCGATGGAAGTGCAGGGCGCCAACGATCGCAAGCAGCTGTCCGAACTGGAGCGTCATTACCAGTTGCGCGAAGGTCGGCGCCTGATGGCTCAGGGCGTGACCCTGCGCGATCCGGCACGTTTCGATGTGCGCGGTGAAGTGACGGTGGGCCGTGACGTGCTGATCGACATCAACGTGATTCTCGAAGGCCGCGTGGTCATCGAGGACGACGTGGTGATCGGCCCGAACTGCGTGATCAAGGACAGCACCCTGCGCAAGGGCGTGGTGATCAAGGCCAACAGTCATATCGAAGGTGCTGTACTGGGTGAAGGCAGCGATGCCGGTCCGTTCGCCCGCCTGCGCCAGGGTACTGTTCTCGAAGCCCGTGCCCATGTGGGTAACTTTGTCGAGTTGAAGAACGCACGCATGGGCGAGGGCGCCAAGGCCGGGCACCTGGCCTACCTGGGCGATGCCGAGATCGGTGCGCGCAGCAACATCGGCGCCGGCACCATTACCTGCAACTACGATGGCGCCAACAAACATCGGACAGTGCTGGGCGAAGACGTCTTCATCGGTTCCAACAACTCCTTGGTGGCACCTGTGGATATCCAGGATGGCGCGACCACGGCGGCCGGTTCCACCATCAACCAGACTGTGGAAAAAGCCCAGCTGGCCGTGGCCCGTGCCCGACAGAAGAACATCGACGGCTGGAAACGCCCGGTGAAAATCAAGAAGAGCTGAGTTATCCACAACGCAGTGGCCGGTACTCTCGAGATTGCTTTCGCGGGCAAGCCTCGCTCCTACAGACAGTGATATCTGTAGGAGCGAGGCTTGCCCGCGATGCTTTTATCCACAGATTTTTTTCTTGCGCTGGCTTGACGAATTTCCGGCAATAGGTTTTGATTGCTTCCGTTATCTTTCGAATCGAAACTTAAGTGCTCATGTCGAAACGCAATACGCCCCAGCGCCGTCACAACATTCTGGCCTTGCTCAATGAACAGGGCGAGGTGAGCGTGGATGAGCTGGCTAAACGCTTCGAAACTTCGGAAGTTACGATCCGCAAGGACCTGGCGGCCCTGGAGAGCAATGGTCTGTTACTGCGGCGCTACGGCGGCGCGATCACCATGCCGCAGGAACTGGTCGGCGATATCGGCCAGCCGGTGTCCCGGTACAAGCAAGCCATCGCTCGCGCGGCGGTTGCGCGGATTCGCGAACACGCCCGCATCATCATCGACAGTGGCAGTACCACCGCGGCCATGATTCCCGAACTCGGCCAGCAGCCAGGCCTGGTGGTCATGACCAACTCGCTGCATGTGGCCAATGCCCTGAGCGAACTGGAGCACGAGCCGGTGCTGTTGATGACCGGCGGTACCTGGGACCCTCACTCCGAGTCGTTCCAGGGGCAGGTCGCCGAACAGGTATTGCGTTCCTACGACTTCGACCAGCTGTTTATCGGTGCCGACGGCATCGACCTGGTGCGCGGGACCACCACCTTCAACGAGTTGCTCGGCCTGAGCCGGGTGATGGCCGAGGTGGCGCGGGAAGTCGTGGTGATGGTCGAGGCCGACAAGATCGGCCGCAAGATTCCCAACCTGGAGCTGCCCTGGAGCAGCGTCCATACCCTTATTACCGATGATCGCCTGCCTGCAGAGGCCCGCGACCAGATTCAAGCCCGCGGCATCACGCTGATTTGCGCGGCAGTCATCTAGGAGAGAAACCATGTGTGGAATTGTTGGCGCCGTTGCTGAACGGAATATCACGGCCATCCTGCTCGAAGGCCTCAAGCGTCTCGAATACCGCGGCTACGACAGCGCCGGGGTGGCGGTCCTGAGCAACGATGGCAAGCTCGAGCGTATGCGTCGTCCGGGCAAGGTCAGCGAGCTGGAACAGGCCCTGGCCGGCGCGCCGCTGGTCGGTCGCCTGGGCATCGCCCACACCCGCTGGGCCACTCACGGCGCGCCATGCGAGCGTAACGCCCACCCGCATTTCTCCGGCGACCTGGCGGTGGTGCACAACGGCATCATCGAGAACCATGAAGTCCTGCGCGAGCAACTCAAGGGCCTGGGCTACGTATTCACCTCGGACACAGACACCGAAGTCATCGCCCACCTGCTGGAGCACAAACTCAAGGACCTGGGCGACCTGACCGTGGCCCTGAAAGCCACCGTCAAGGAACTGCATGGCGCCTATGGCCTGGCCGTGATCAGCGCCAGCCAGCCGGACCGCCTGGTCGCCGCCCGCAGTGGCAGCCCATTGGTGATCGGCCTGGGCCTGGGGGAAAACTTCCTGGCTTCCGACCAACTGGCCCTGCGTCAGGTAACCGACCGCTTCATGTACCTGGAAGAGGGCGATATCGCCGAGATTCGCCGCGACAGCGTGCAGATCTGGGATGTCGACGGCAAAGCGGTCGAGCGTGAAGCCGTGCAATACCGTGATGGCGCCGAGGCCGCCGAGAAAGGCGAGTTCCGCCACTTCATGCTCAAGGAAATCCACGAGCAGCCAGCCGTGGTGCAACGCACCCTCGAAGGCCGCCTGAGCCCGAACCAGGTGCTGGTCCAGGCTTTCGGCCCACAGGCCGCCGAGCTGTTCGCCAAGGTGCGTAACGTGCAGATCGTCGCCTGCGGCACCAGCTACCACGCCGGCATGGTTGCCCGTTACTGGCTGGAAGAGTTGGCCGGGATTCCGTGCCAGGTCGAAGTGGCCAGCGAGTTCCGCTACCGCAAGGTGGTGGTGCAGCCGGATACCCTGTTCGTGACCATTTCCCAGTCCGGCGAAACCGCCGACACCCTGGCCGCGCTGCGGAATGCCAAGGAGCTGGGTTTCCTCGCCAGCCTGGCGATCTGCAACGTCGGTATCAGCTCGCTGGTGCGTGAGTCCGACCTGACCCTGCTGACCCAGGCCGGTCGCGAAATCGGCGTGGCATCGACCAAAGCCTTTACCACCCAGCTGGTTGGCCTGCTATTGCTGACCCTGTCCCTGGGTCAGGTCCGCGGCACCCTGGGCGAAGGCGTCGAAGCCACCCTGGTGGAAGAACTGCGGCGCTTGCCGACCCGCTTGGGCGAAGCCCTGGCGATGGACAGCACGGTGGAAAAAATCGCCGAGCTGTTCGCCGAGAAACACCACACCCTGTTCCTCGGTCGTGGCGCACAGTTCCCGGTAGCGATGGAAGGGGCACTCAAGCTCAAGGAAATCTCCTACATCCACGCCGAAGCCTACCCGGCCGGCGAGCTCAAGCACGGTCCGCTGGCGCTTGTGGATAACGACATGCCCGTCGTCACCGTGGCGCCGAACAACGAGTTGCTGGAGAAGCTCAAGTCCAACCTGCAGGAAGTCCGCGCCCGTGGCGGCGAGCTGATCGTCTTTGCCGACGAGCAGGCCGGCATGACCAACGGCGAGGGCACGCATGTTATCCACATGCCGCATATCCACGACATCCTGTCGCCGATCCTCTACACCATCCCCCTGCAATTGCTGTCGTATTACGTAGCGGTGCTCAAGGGTACGGATGTCGACCAGCCGCGCAATCTGGCCAAGTCCGTCACGGTGGAGTGAGTTATCCACAAGCCGGCTGCATGGTGGTTTCAAAGAATTAAAGCTGTCGCGAGAGAATTAAAACTGTCGCAGGTTGTGGATTAACTTTCCAGATCCTGCTTCAGCCTCGCGATAGCCTTCCCTTCCTCACCAGTTAGGCGACTTCGGACTGCTTTCGTAAATGCTTCTGAAAATTCAGCGCGATGAAGTGCTACGCTCCTACATTGAGCGAAACCTTTATCTTAATCGGCGAAGCCCGGTCGCTTCCGAGCTAGCGAAGCTGCTCAAGTCCGCGGTTGATAATCGGGTAGTAAAAAACATCGCATCCATTCTTGAGTGGCCCGGATGTTATGGTTTTAATCGATTACTTCATAATCACACCAGTTACCCACTTAGATCAGTATTTAAGGGCGCTCATGATATTTCATATTCACAGAGCGCTTACATCACAAAGAAACTTCGGCTCGGCATAAACAAGGCTACATACTCGTTCTGCCCTGAGTGTGTTAGAGAAGACCTGAGTACTCTTGGATACTCATACTGGCGTCGCAGTCATCAAAGCGATTTTATTGTCTGCTACAGACACGATATTCTGCTAATAAAGTTTTGTCCTTTCTGCGAGAAACCTTTCTCGCCAGGGGGCCATCGTCTGGATGTGATGTGGTGAATCGCCCCGGATTCTCTAGACACCTTGCAAGCTCATTGCGTAACGCTTTTCAAACTCTGCCGGTGACAGCTGAT
>NZ_JBWKOM010000014.1:0-24102 GCF_059416085.1 Pseudomonas sp. GW821-FHT09E12
TAGCGGAGTCAGGCACAGCAAAGCCAGGCACAACCTCCCCGCGAGGGCGGGTGAGTACATGTTCGGTCCCTCGAGACGCATTAGTGTCAAAATGATATCAATATGTTAATTGGCCATCATTTTGACGTCAATCATTCATCCTGCCGGCTGATGCAGGAGAGAGGCTCTGCAACGGGGGTTCCAGCGAAGAACTTAAGTCGTCGAAGGGTCTGCCCCGATAAGGCCCAGCCAAGCCTGCGTCCGCCCTGAACTCAAGATCGCCCCTCACCTGATCAACCGCTGAACTTTTCCAAGTTCCTGGCCCTCAACCGCATAACCCTGTCGCCCCGATCAAGAGGCCACCCCATGAAATCGCTCCTCTCCTTCAGCATCGTCACCACCCTGCTCTGCACCCTGCCCGCCTGGGCCTGCACCCTTGACGAGGCCACCGCCAAGCGTGAGCAACTGGCCCAGGAAGTGACCAGGCTCACCGAGCAGAACCCGGCCAAGGCCAAGGAAATCAACGACGAGTTGCAGAAGATGGACCTGAGCACGGCCAGCAAGGATCTGCCGGACAAGTGCCAGTTGATCGACCAGCGCCTGAAAGAGCTGGACGCGGCCGAGAAGAAGGCCGACAGCTGATCGCCGGCCAATAAAAAGCCCGGACAGGGTCCGGGCTTTTTCTGTTGCGCTACGGCTTATTCGGCAGCCGGTGCTGGCTTGCGGCGCTTGAGCGGCGCCATGCCGTCCTGGCTGACCAGGGCATCGCTTTTCGGCCGGTTGGCGGTCTTGCGCTTGGTCGGGGCCTTGGCCGCGGTTTTTTTCTTGTCGCCCTTGGCGTCGGTCTTTTTCTTCTTCACGCCCGCGGCCTTGCCGGAGGCCTTGACCTTCTTCGGCCCGCCGTAGGTGCCTTTGACTTCCTTGATGGTGCGACGCTCGAAGTTCTGCTTGAGGTAGCGCTCGATGCTCGACATCAGGTTCCAGTCGCCATGGCAGATCAGCGAGATGGCCAGGCCGTCGTTGCCGGCACGCCCGGTACGGCCGATGCGGTGCACATACTCGTCGCCGCTGCGCGGCATGTCGAAGTTGATCACCAGGTCCAGGCCGTCGACGTCCAGGCCGCGGGCGGCGACGTCGGTGGCGACGAGGATTTTCACCCCACCCTGCTTCAGGCGGTCGATGGCCAGCTTGCGGTCCTTCTGGTCTTTCTCACCGTGCAGGACGAATGCCTTGTACTCCTGGGCCACCAGGCGGCCGTAGATGCGGTCGGCCATGGCGCGGGTGTTGGTGAAGACGATGGCCTTCTGGTAGGTCTCGTTGGCCAGCAGCCAGTTGATGATCTGCTCTTTGTGCTGGTTGTGGTCGGCGGTGATGATCTGCTGGCGGGTGGTGTCGTTCAGCTGGCTGACCGCGTTCAGCTGCAGGTGCTCAGGGTTGTTCAGGACCTTGGCGACCATCTCGCGCAGGCCCGAGCCGCCGGTGGTGGCGGAAAACAGCATGGTCTGCTGCCGGTTCGGGCACTCGTCCACCAGGCGCTGCACGTCGTCGGCAAAGCCCATGTCGAGCATGCGGTCGGCTTCGTCGAGGACCAGCACTTCCACTTCTTTCAAATCGAGGTTGCCGGCGTTCAGTTGCTCGATCAGGCGGCCCGGGGTGCCGATCAGGATGTCCGGCACCTTGCGCAGCATGGCGGCCTGGACCTTGAAGTCTTCGCCACCGGTGATCAGGCCGGCCTTGATGAAGGTGAACTGCGAGAAGCGTTCGACTTCCTTCAGGGTCTGCTGCGCCAGTTCGCGGGTCGGCAGCAGGATCAGGGTCTTGATGCTGACGCGGATCTTCGCCGGACCGATCAGGCGATTGAGAATCGGCAGGACGAACGCGGCGGTCTTGCCGCTGCCGGTCTGTGCCGTCACCCGCAGGTCACGCCCCTGGAGCGCGAGCGGAATGGCCGCTGCCTGCACAGGCGTTGGCTCGACAAATTTAAGCTCGGCCACGGCTTTGAGCAGGCGTTCGTGCAGGGCGAATTGGGAAAACACGGGTGCTACCTCGAAGATATGCAAAAAAACAGCTGCATAGGGTAACGGTTTCGGGCGCGAAGGCCGAGTTTCTTTCACGCAAACCACGGTAAACAATTGGTTTTTGTCAGCGATTTGTCCTTAACGGTAACTTTCGACGGCTTAAATGTTCTAATCGATCCGTCTCGTCTCATAGAGGAAGCTTCTGACCCCATGGATTTCAAACAGCTCTGGCTCAACGTTCAAGACCTCTGGGGGGCGCTCGATGAGCACCCGCTCCTGCATTCCAGCCTGGCCCTGGTCATCCTGCTGGTGGTGGCGCTGCTCGTCGGACGAGTGGCGCGCTACCTGATCCTGCACGCGGTCAAGCTGCTCGGCCGCCAGCCGTCCCTGCACTGGCTCAACGATCTGCGCCAGAACAAGGTGTTCCATCGCCTGGCGCAGATGACCCCGTCGCTGGTGGTCCAGTTCGGCCTGCACCTGGTACCGGAGCTGAGCAAGACCAGCCTGGTGTTCCTCGGCAACCTGGCGCTGGCCTTCACCATCCTGTTCCAGGTGCTGGCCATCAGCGCCCTGCTCAACGCCCTGCTGGACATCTACGCGCGCACCGAACATGCGCGCACCCGTTCGATCAAGGGTTATGTGCAGCTGGCGAAGATGGTGCTGTTCGTGTTCGGCGCGATCATCATCGTCGCCACCCTGATCGACCGCTCGCCGCTGCTGCTGTTGTCCGGCCTGGGCGCCATGTCGGCGGTGATCCTGTTGGTCTACAAGGACACCCTGCTGTCGTTCGTCGCCAGCGTGCAGCTGACCAGCAACGACATGCTGCGAGTCGGCGACTGGATCGAAATGCCCCAGGTCGGCGCCGACGGCGATGTGGTGGATATCACCCTGCACACGGTCAAGGTGCAGAACTTCGACAAGACCATCGTCTCTATCCCCACCTGGCGCCTGATGTCCGAGTCGTTCAAGAACTGGCGCGGCATGCAGCAGTCCGGCGGCCGGCGGATCAAGCGCAGCCTGTACATCGACGCCAGCGGCGTGCGTTTCATCAACGATGAGGAAGAAGCGCGCCTGGGCAAGGTCCACCTGCTCACCGACTACATCAGTCGCAAGCAGGCCGAGCTCAAGAGCTGGAACGAAGCCCAGGGCAATGTCGCCGCCATGTCGGCCAACCGCCGCCGCATGACCAACCTGGGCACCTTCCGCGCCTATGCCCTGGCGTACCTCAAGAGTCATCCGGACATCCAGCCGAACATGACCTGCATGGTCCGCCAGATGCAGACCACCGCCCAGGGCATTCCGCTGGAAATCTACTGCTTCACCCGCACCACGGCGTGGACCGACTACGAGCGGATCCAGGGCGATATCTTCGATTACCTGCTGGCGGTGATGCCGGAATTCGGCTTGAGCCTGTATCAACAGCCGAGCGGCAACGACCTGCGCGCCGGCCTGCTGCCGGCGGTGCTGGGCGCCAGCCATATCCCCGAAGTGGAAAAACGCGCGCTGTAATTCCCGCCTGATCGCCCCGTCCCCGGGGCGATCAACCCTCTATCCGCCTATCTGCTCTATCTGCTTGCCTATCTGTAGGAGCGAAGCTTGCTCGCGATCCGCGCAGCGGCCTGACCCCGCGGTGTCTGTCAGGTCGCTATCGCGGGCAAGCCTCGCTCCTACAAGGCAGTAGCGGTAGTCGCGTTTTTTACGCCGCGACGGCTGATCCACACCGCCGCCAGAATCACCAGCGCCCCGAGGAACAGGCGCCCCAGTTCTTCGTGCTGGTTCCAGATCAACAGGTTGATCAGCAGCCCCACCGGCACATGCAGGTTGTTCATCACCGCCAGGGTCGCGCCAGTGACCAGGCAGGCGCCCTTGTTCCACCAGTACAGCCCCAGCGCGGTGGACACCAGCCCGAGAAACAGCAGCACCGCCCATTGCAACGGCGCTTCGGGCAGGAAGTCCGGCTTGCCGAACAACAGGAAAGCCGGCAACACCACCGCCAGCGCCCCCAGGTAGAAGTAGCCGAAACGCCGGTAATGCGGCAGGTCGCTCGGATGGCGCGCCACCAGGTGCTTGTACAGCACCTGCCCGGCGGCGTAGGTGAAGTTGGCCAGTTGCAGCAGCAAGAAGCCCATGAAGAAGTCCGGGCTGATGCGGTCGTAGCGGATCACTGCCGCCCCGGCCACCGCCACCAGCGCCGCCAGCAAGCCCCAGGGGTTGAAGCGGCGGTTGAGCGCATCCTCGATCAGGGTCACGTGCAGCGGCGTGAGGATGGTGAACAGCAGCACCTCCGGCACCGTCAGCACACGGAAACTCAGGTACAGGCAGACGTAGGTCACACCGAACTGCAAGGCGCCGATCAGCAGCATGCCGCGCATGAACACCGGCTCCACCTGGCGCCAGCGGGTCAGCGGGATGAACACCAGCCCGGCCAGCAGCACCCGGACCAGCACCGCGAAGTAACTGTCGACATGCCCGGCCAGGTATTCGCCGATCAGGCTGAAGGAAAACGCCTGGATCAGCGTGACAAAAAGTAGATAGCCCATTGCTCGCCTCGTCTTGAAGAGGCGGCGACGATAGCGGTTTTGCCGCGCACAATAAAACACCTTCCGTAGGAGCGGGGTTGATAAATCGTGGGCAAAAAAAAGCCCGATCTCGCAAAGCGTTCAATCGGGCAGGAGCACTCAGGAGCAACAAGTGCAAAGGGAGGTTCGATGCGCAAACAAACTTGAAGGGGAGCGCAGGGCCTACTAGACCACTGCGCGATTATCTGGCGATTAACGGATCAGGCGACCTGGGCCAGTTTGGCGTTGGCCTGGTTCAGGCCCTTCTCCTGGAAGTCGCCGCCCAGGTTCATGCCTTCGGCGTGAATGAACTCGACGTCGTGGATCCCGATGAAACCCATGACCTGGCGCAGGTAGGGTTCCTGGTGGTCCGCGGCGCTGCCGGCGTAGATGCCGCCACGGGCGGTCAGCACATAGGCACGCTTGCCGTTGAGCAGGCCCTGGGGACCGGTCTCGGTGTACTTGAAGGTCACACCGGCACGCAGCACGTGGTCCAGCCAGGCTTTGAGGGTGCTCGGGATGGCGAAGTTGTACATCGGCGCGGCCATCACCAACACGTCGGCGGCCAGCAGTTCGTCGGTCAGTTCGTTGGAGCGCTGCAGCGAGGCCTCTTCGATCTCGTTGCGCTGCCCGGCGGGTTTCATCCAGCCGCCCAGCAGGTTGATATCCAGGTGCGGCACCGGGGTTACCGCCAGGTCACGCACGGTGATCTGGTCGTCCGGGTGGGCCGCTTGCCATTGCTTGATGAAGGTCTGGGTCAGCTGACGGGAAACGGAATCCTGCTGACGGGCACTGCTTTCGATGATCAGAACGCGGGACATGGGATGTAGCCTCCATCGGGAATGCTGTAGGTCGATGGAGCGCAGATTAAACAGAGTCATATCGATGAAAAAGCGCAAATAACTGCTATAACCAATCAATAAATTCGTTTATAAGCGGAGCAGGTCGCGCACCCTGCTCCGCTTTGCGCTTATTTGGCGGTACAGGTCAGGTCGATGCGCAGCTTGATGATGCTGCGGTTGAACTTGGCCGTGGCGTTCTTGAACTTGCCGGCCGCCACTTCCACCTTGCGCGTGCGCGGGGCTTCGGGACCGTTGCGAAAGACCACCGTGCAGGCGGCGTCGGTGGTGCCGTAGTTGTTCACCTGGATCGAACCGATGTCGGCATCGGTGTCGTAGGCGGTGTAGTCGATGCTCACGCCTTCGAGGTGTTTCTTCACGTCGATGGGATAGGCGAACGCACTGAGCGGCAGCAGGGCCAGCAACACACAACAGAATTTTCTCATTCGGCAGTCTCCAATAAGGAGCGCCAGCTTAGGACAAGAGGAGCTCCTCATGAAAGCGCCCCGCGTTACCCTCGATCAATGGCGAACGCTGCAGGCCGTGGTCGACCACGGCGGCTTCGCCCAGGCGGCCGAAGCGCTGCACCGTTCGCAATCCTCTGTCAGTTACACCGTGGCACGCATGCAGGACCAACTGGGCGTGCCGCTGCTGCGTATCGATGGGCGCAAGGCCGTGCTCACCGAAGCCGGCGGCGTGTTGCTGCGGCGCTCGCGGCAACTGGTGAAACAGGCCAGCCAGCTGGAAGACCTGGCCCACCACATGGAACAGGGCTGGGAAGCTGAAGTGCGCCTGGTGGTGGACGCCGCCTACCCCAGCGCGCGCCTGGTCCGCGCGCTGACCGCCTTCATGCCGCAAAGCCGTGGCTGCCGGGTGCGCCTGCGCGAAGAAGTGTTGTCCGGGGTCGAAGAGGTGCTGCTCGAAGGCGTGGCCGACCTGGCCATCAGTGGCTTCAATATCTCCGGCTACCTGGGCACGGAAATGAGCTCGGTGGAGTTCGTCGCCGTGGCCCACCCGGAACACGCCCTGCACCGCCTGAACCGCGAGCTGAATTTCCAGGACCTGGAAAGCCAGCTGCAAGTGGTGATCCGCGACTCCGGTCGCCAGCAGCCGCGGGACGTCGGCTGGCTCGGCGCCGAACAGCGCTGGACCGTCGGCAGCCTGGCCACCGCCGCCACCTTCGTCGGCAGCGGCCTGGGCTTTGCCTGGCTGCCGCGGCATATGATCGAGCGCGAACTCCGGGAGGGCCTGCTCAAGGTGCTACCGTTGGACCAGGGCGGCAGCCGCCACCCGACCTTCTACCTGTACTCGAACAAGGACAAACCCCTGGGCCCGGCCACGCAGATCCTCGTCGAGCTGCTGCGCACCTTCGACACCGCGCCGCTGGACGCGCCGTTCGCCGCCCCGGAACAAGCCTGACCCCGTACTTGAACCCTCCACGCGCCTGAACAGGAATTCAGCCATGGCCTATTTCGAACACGAAGGATGCACCCTGCACTATGAGGAATACGGCCATGGCGAACCGCTGGTGCTGGTCCACGGGCTCGGCTCCAGCACCCGTGACTGGGAAAAGCAGATCGCCGAGCTGTCCGCCCATTACCGCCTGATCCTGCCCGACGTGCGCGGCCATGGCCGCTCCGACAAACCCCGCGAGCCCTACAGCATCGCCGGGTTCAGCGCCGACCTCATCGCCCTGCTGGAGCACCTGAACCTGTCGCGGGTGCACTTGGTAGGCCTGTCCATGGGCGGCATGATCGCCTTCCAGGTCGCGGTGGATCAGCCCGGGCTGCTGAAAAGCCTGTGCATCGTCAACAGCGCGCCCGAGGTCAAGATCCGCAGCGCCAACGATGCCTGGCAATGGTTCAAGCGCTGGAGCCTGATGCGCCTGCTCAGCCTGGAAACCATCGGCATTGCCCTGGCCGGCAAATTGTTCCCCCTACCTGCGCAGGCCGAGCTGCGGCAAAAGATGGCCGAGCGCTGGGCAAAAAACGACAAACGTGCTTATCTCGCAAGCTTCGATGCCATCGTTGGCTGGGGGGTCCAGGAACGACTTTCGCAAGTCGCCTGTCCAACCCTGGTCATCAGCGCCGACCGTGACTACACCCCGGTCGCACTGAAAGAAAGTTATGTGAAACTGCTGCCCGACGGGCGCCTGGTGGTGATCGCCGATTCGCGTCACGCCACGCCGCTGGACCAGCCGCAACGCTTCAACCAAACCCTGCTCGAGTTTTTAACCGCAGTCGACACCACCACCCAGGATCACTGACCCATGCTGAAAAAAATCGCCCTCGTCGCCGGCTCCGTTCTGTTTGCTGCCAACCTGATGGCCGCCCAACCGGCCAAGGCGCCTCACGTCCTGCTGGACACCAGCTTCGGCAAGATCGAAGTCGAACTGGACCCGGTCAAGGCCCCGATCTCCAGCAAGAACTTCCTCGACTACGTCGACAGTGGCTTCTACACCAACACCATCTTTCACCGGGTGATCCCGGGTTTCATGGTCCAGGGCGGCGGCTTCACTCCGCAGATGGTGCAGAAGGAAACCCGCGACCCGATCAAGAACGAAGCCAGCAACGGTCTGCATAACGTACGTGGCACCCTGTCCATGGCCCGCACCTCGAACCCGAACTCGGCCACCAGCCAGTTCTTCATCAACGTCGCCGACAACGCCTTCCTCGATCCGGGTCGCGATGCCGGTTACGCGGTGTTCGCCAAAGTGGTGAGCGGCATGGACGTGGTCGACCAGATCGTCAACTCGCAGACCACCACCAAACAAGGCATGCAGAACGTGCCGATCGACCCCGTGCTGATCAAGTCGGCCAAGCGCATCGACTAATGTGTCACCGGGAGTCCCGGCGCGGCGCTGACACAGCGCTGCGCCTGCTTACTGATAAGGAGAGCCCGCCACGCGGGCGTCAGATCCCATGCTCTATCGTCGTTTTGAACAGCTGATCGATATTTTCCGCGACGCTCCCACTGCCGCTCCCCCCAACCGCGTACTGCCCTTCTACCTCTACTACATCAAGCAGGTCTGGCCGAGCTTCGTCGCCCTGCTGGTGGTCGGCCTGTTCGTCGCGCTGATCGAAGTGTCGCTGTTCAGCTACCTGAGCACGATCATCGACCTGGCCCAGGGCACGCCGAATGTCGAGATCTTCAAGACCCACGGCCTCGAGCTGGCCTGGATGGCGGTGGTCGCGCTGATCTTCCGCCCGCTGTTCGTCGCCCTGCACGACCTGCTGGTGCACCAGACCATCAGCCCGGGCATGACCAGCCTGATTCGCTGGCAGAACCACAGCTACGTGCTCAAGCAGAGCCTGAACTTCTTCCAGAACGATTTCGCCGGGCGCATCGCCCAGCGCATCATGCAGACCGGTAACTCGCTGCGCGATTCGGCGGTGCAGGCGGTGGACGCGCTGTGGCACGTGCTGATCTATGCGGTCAGCGCCCTGGTGCTGTTCGCTGAGGCCGACTGGCACCTGATGATCCCGCTGCTGATCTGGATCGCCAGCTACATCGGCGCGCTCTGGTACTTCGTGCCGCGGGTCAAGGAGCGCTCGGTGATCTCCTCGGACGCCAACTCCAAGCTGGTCGGCAGGATCGTCGACGGCTACACCAACATCACCACCCTCAAGCTGTTCGCCCACACCCACTTCGAGCAGAACTACGCGCGCGAAGCCATCGGCGAACAGACCGAGAAAAGCCAGCTAGCCGGGCGCGTCATCACCAGCATGGACGTGGTGATCACCGCCATGAACGGCCTGCTGATCGTCTCCACCACGGGCCTGGCCCTGTGGCTGTGGACCCAGTCGCTGATCTCGGTCGGCGCCATCGCCCTGGCCACCGGCCTGGTGATCCGCATCGTCAACATGTCCGGCTGGATCATGTGGGTGGTCAACGGCATCTTCGAGAACATCGGCATGGTCCAGGACGGCCTGCAGACCATCGCCCAGCCCATCAGCGTCAGCGACCGCGAGCAGGCGCCACGCCTGGCGGTGGCCAGCGGCGAAGTGCGTTTCGAGCATGTGGATTTCCACTACGGGAAAAAGGCCGGGGTCATCAGCGACCTCAACCTGACCATCCGGCCCGGGGAAAAGATCGGCCTGATCGGCCCGTCCGGCGCCGGCAAGTCGACCCTGGTCAACCTGTTGCTGCGGCTCTATGACCTGGAGAGCGGGCGCATCCTGATCGACAACCAGAACATCGCCGACGTGACCCAGGAAAGCCTGCGCGAGCGGATCGGCATGATCACCCAGGACACCTCGCTGCTGCACCGTTCGATCCGCGACAACCTGCTGTACGGCAAGCCCGACGCCACCGACGAGGAACTCTGGGAAGCGGTGCGCAAGGCCCGCGCCGACGAGTTCATCCCGTTGCTTTCCGACGCCCAGGGCCGCACCGGCTTCGATGCCCACGTCGGTGAGCGCGGGGTGAAACTCTCCGGTGGCCAGCGCCAGCGCATCGCCATTGCCCGGGTGCTGCTCAAGGATGCGCCGATCCTGATCATGGACGAGGCCACCTCGGCCCTGGACTCGGAAGTCGAGGCGGCGATCCAGGAAAGCCTGGAGACCCTGATGCAAGGCAAGACCGTGATCGCCATCGCCCACCGCCTCTCGACCATCGCCCGCATGGACCGCCTGGTGGTCCTGGAAAAAGGCCTCATCGCCGAGACCGGCAGCCATGCCGAGCTGTTGGCCCACGGCGGTTTGTATGCGCGCCTCTGGCAGCACCAGACCGGGGGGTTCGTCGGTATCGATTGATCCGCCCCGCCCCAAAAAACGCCAGCACCCTTCGGGGCCCTGGCGTTTTTTTTGCGCCACCCTTCACCCGTAGCCGCTGCCGAGCCCGCGAGGCTGCGATCGACGGCGTAGCCGTCGCAAACCGGTGAATGCGCTCTTTCAGGCAGATCAGGGTTGCAAGATTTACGACCGCTGCGCGGCCGATTGCAGGCTGCGCCGGCAGCTACAAAAAACGCCAGAGCCCCGTGAACAGGGCCCTGGCGTTTTTTTCGCACTGGATTTGTAAAAAAAGCCTGCTGTACTGAGCCTAGGTTCTGGAGCAGGGCCTGTAGCCAGGCTGCACGGCTGCATAACGGCTTTATCGGATCGATAAGGAATAACTTCTATGTCGCTGTTCAAACGTTCAGTCACTGAGTTGTTAGGCACCTTCTGGCTGGTATTGGGTGGTTGCGGCAGCGCCGTACTGGCGGCCGCGTTTCCGGATGTCGGGATCGGCCTGCTCGGCGTGGCGCTGGCCTTCGGTCTTACCGTGCTGACGATGGCCTTCGCCATCGGCCATATCTCCGGCTGTCATCTCAACCCCGCGGTATCCGTCGGCCTGGTGGTCGGCGGGCGTTTTCCGCTCAAGGAACTGCCCGCCTATGTCATCGCGCAAGTGATAGGCGGGGTGATCGCCGCGGCGCTGCTGTACTTCATCGCCAGCGGCAAGCCTGGCTTCGAGCTGGCCAGCGGGCTGGCCTCCAACGGCTATGGCGAACATTCGCCGGGGGGCTACTCACTGGCGGCGGGCTTTGTCAGCGAGCTGGTGATGACCGGGATGTTCGTGGTGATCATCCTCGGCGCCACCGATAAACGTGCGCCGGTGGGCTTCGCGCCGATCGCCATCGGCCTGGCGCTGACGCTGATCCACCTGATCTCGATTCCGGTGACCAACACCTCGGTCAACCCGGCGCGCAGCACCGGGCCGGCCTTGATCGTCGGCGGCTGGGCGATCCAGCAACTGTGGCTGTTCTGGCTGGCGCCGATTCTCGGCGCGGTGGTCGGCGGTGGCCTCTATCGCTGGCTGGGCAAGGAAGACAGCTGACAGCAACCCCGAGGGTCACGCCTGCCGATACGGCAGCGCGGCCCTCGCCTCTTCGGCGTAAGCCAGCATGCCCACCCGCTCCTGCTGGAGAAAATCCTTCACCGCCGCTTTCAAGCCGGGGTGTCGCAGGTAGTGCCAGGACCGGGTAATCACCGGCTCGAACCCCCGAATCAACTTGTGCTCGCCCTGGGCCCCAGCATCAAAACGCTGCACCCCCTGGGCGATGGCGTAATCCATGCCCTGGTAGAAACAGGTTTCGAAATGCAGACGATCGAATTCCGCCAGGCAGCCCCAGTAACGCCCGTAGAAACTGTCGCCACCGATCAGGCTGAAGGCCATGGCTACCGGCCTGGCGTTCTGCTTGGCCAGCACCACGCGAATGGCCTCGGGCATGCGCTCGGCCAGCAGGCTGAAAAAGGCCCGGGTCAGGTAGGGTGACTGGCGCCGCACCGCATAGGTATTGGCGTAACAGGCGTAGACAAAATCCCACTGCGCTTCGCTGAGTTGCCGGCCTTCGAGCCACTCGAACTCGATGCCCTGCCCCGCCACCTGTTCGCGCTCCTTGCGCATCTGTTTGCGCTTGCGTGAGCTGAGGGTATCGAGAAAGTCCTGGAAGTCCCGATAGCCGCGGTTCTGCCAATGGAACTGGCAACCCAGGCGCTGCAACCAACCGGCTTGCCCAGCCAGGGCGGCATCGGTAAAGGCGTCGGTGAAGTTGATATGGGCACTGGAAAGCCCTTCGATCTCCAGGTAACCGGGCAGGCTTTGCAACAGTTCAAGGCCGTCTTCCAGGCTTGCCGCCAGCAGCCGCGCGCCGCTGACCGGGCTGAAGGGCACGGCGCTCAGCAGCTTGGGGTAATACTCGATGCCGGCCCGGGTGCAGGCGTCGGCCCAGCCATGGTCGAACACGTACTCGCCGTAGGAATGCCACTTGCGGTAGCTGGGCAGCGCCGCGATCAGGCGTCCATCTTGCACATGCAGCAGGTGCTCGGCCTGCCAGCCAGAGTTCGGGCCGAGGCTGCCGCTGTCTTCCAGCGCACTGAGAAAGGCGTGACGCAGAAACGGCTGGCCGTCACTGAGCAAACCGTCCCATTGCTGCGGATCGACGGCGGCCAGGCTGGTCAAGGATTGCAACGGCATTGGGTTCCCCGCGAGTGTGGTCCACGAACGCGCCGAGTATCGCCGATCACTGCCCCAGGTGCAGCAACAGGAAATCGATGAACGCCCGCGACTTGTGCGGCAGGTGCGAACTGTTGGGAAACACCACGTTCACCGACTGCGAAGGCAAGGCGTAGTCGGGCAGCAGGCGCACCAGCCGGCCGCTGGCCAGGTCGTCCTCGACCACCCAGCCGGGCAGTACCGACACCCCCAGGGACGACAGGGTCATGGCGCGAATGGCGGTGGAGGAATTGGATTCGAAATGATTGGGCCCGCTGACTTCGACCTGACCCCGTTGCGGGTGGCTCAGGGTCCAGTTGGTCGGCCCTTGCAGGTTGCTGTTGGCGATCCACGGCACGCTGTTCAGGTCCAGGGGCTCGCCCACCGGATGGCGCGCCAGAAAGTCCGGGCTGGCCACCAGGACGATGTCGTAATCAGCCAGCTTGCGGCTCTTGAAAGCCGAGTCGGCGAGGTTGCCCAGGCGGATCACCAGGTCGAGTTTTTCCGCCACCAGATCATTCAACGAAGAGTTGAAGTTATAACAAAGACGGATCTCCGGATAACGATCGGTGAACTTGGAAATGATCGGAAGTATATAGCGCTCGCCATATTCACTAGTTGAACTGAAACGCAACTTTCCAGAAATACGATTATGCCCATGCAGGACATTTTCGAAGGCATTGTCGATATCCGCGACAATCCCCTTGAACTCGTCATAAAAGTCCTGGCCTATTTCCGTCAGGGATATATTGCGGGTATTGCGGATCAACAGGGTCGCCGACAAAACTTCCTCGAGCGCCTTGACATGCAGGCTGGCCATGGCTTTGCTGATGCACAGGTAGTTGGCTGCCTTGGTATAGGAACCGAAATCGACAACCGCCAGGAATGTCTGGACGCGATTTAGATGCGTGTGCATGTTATAGCTCACCGTGTTGTAAATCATTGTCAAATTCCACCAAACAATGTTTCAAGTATAGGCGTATCGACACCCTCGGTCTATCGCTCCTATGATCCCGCCGCAAAAGGGAGATCATATGACTTATCGCTACAAAGTGGCTCTTATATTCCTCATCGGGTTCTTTATCGACTGTATAAACATATTCATGTCGGCCGTGGCTTTACCGAGTATTGCCCATGAGATGCACGTCTCGACTTCATCCGTGGCCTGGGTGGCCAATGCCTATATTCTCGGCCTGACCCTGATCATTCCGGTGAGCACCTGGCTGGCCGGACGTTTCGGCAGCCGCGAAACCCTCACCGCCTCGATGCTGGTGTTCAGCACCGCCGTTTGGATGTGCGGGATGGCCGGCAGCTTCCATGAACTGGTGATCTGGCGTTTCGTCCAGGGCATCGGCGGCGGCCTGCTGATCCCGGTGGGCCAGGCCCTGACCTTCAACCTGTTCCAGGGCCCGCAGCGGGCCAAGATCTCCACCCTGGTGATGGCCGTCGCCCTGATCGCCCCGGCCATTTCGCCGACCATCGGCGGCGTGATCGTCGACAGCAGCTCCTGGCGCTGGGTGTTCCACAGCAACATTCCGTTCTCGCTGATCGCCGCTGCCCTGTCCTGGCTGTGGATCAAGGAAGCCCGGCCCGCCAGCCTGGCGCGCCCGGACATCAAGGGCCTGCTGCTGGTCAGCACAGCCCTGGGCAGCCTGCTGATGGGCATGTCGCTGTACGGCGGCGACTACCCACCGCTGGCCGCCCTGAGCTGCCTGATGCTGGGGGTCACCTGTGTGGTGCTGTATGTCCTGCACTACCGCCGCTGCGACAACGCCATCGTCGAGTTGAGCCTGCTCAAGAGCAAGAAGCTCAGTACCTCGATCTTCATCTATTACGCGATTCCCGGAGTGTTCACCGGGGTCAACCTGCTGAGCATCTTCTTCCTGCAGAACAGCCTGCACTTCAGCGCCCAGCTGACCGGCATGTTCATGATCCTCTACGCCAGCGGCGCCTTCATCGCCATGCTGGTCTGCGGCCGGGTCTACAACCGCTTCGGCGCCCGGCGCCTGTTCACCCTCGGCATGCTCCTGCACAGCGCCGGCATCGCCACCCTGTACCTGGTCGACAGCGCCGCCGACCTGCCGATCATCGTCATCGCCTACTGCCTGATGGGCATCGGCGGCGGCATCGGCGCCAATACCGCGCAAACCACTTCGCTGATGGATTTCGAAGGTGCCGATACCCACAAGGGCAGCGTGATCTGGAACATCAACCGGCAGATGTCCTTCAGCATCGGCGCCGCGCTGTTCCTGATGATCTACAACCTGCTGCTCGCCCGCCTGGCGTCTACCCCGGCCTATCACCTGACCTTCGTCATCGCGGCGGTGATGGGTCTGTTACCCCTGTTGCAGATGAGCAACCTGACCACGCAAAAGGAATGTCATGCACAACACAATCGTTGAACAGGCCAAACACAGCATCCATGCGGTCCACGACCTGATCCACGCGGTCTTCACCGACCAGGACGGCAACGGCGCCGCCGCCATCGACCGCCTGCTGCCGGCCTTCGCCGAGCACTTCAGCATGGTTACCACCGCGGGCGCCATCGTCAGCCGCGAGCAGGTCGAACAGATGTTCCGCGGCGCCGTCGGTGCCCGCCCCGGCCTGGAAATCCTTGTCAGCGACCTGCACACCGTGTGGCACGAAGGCCACAGCGCGGCGATCCGCTACAAGGAAACCCATCGCCTGGACCAGAAGGAAACCTCGCGCCTCTCGGTGGTGGTGATCCGCATCCATGAGCACTCGGCCCAGTGGCTGTACCTGCATGAAACACCGTTAAGCTGACAGCGAGTCACCCCATGAATTACCAGATCACCCAGTGCCTGATGCTCTCGCCAAGCATCAAGGAAATCACTCTGGCGCCTCTTGTGCCGGCCCCCTGCGAGACAACCGCCGGGGCCCACTTCAAATGGTGGATTCCCACGCTCGAGCAATGGCGTCACTACTCCCGGGTCGAACTGGCCGAACATGAGCTGCCCCCGGGCAGCCTGGTGTTCGCCATCCGCCTGAACCCCGACTCGCCCAGCAGCGCTTATATCCGCCAACTGAGCGTTGGCGATCAGGTACGGCTCGACGGCCCGTTCAATGCCTTCGACTACCAGCTGGACGACAGCGACGGCGCCGACATCGCCCTCGCCGGCGGCATCGGCATCACCCCGTTGACCGGCATCCTCAGCCATCTGCGAGCCCGGCAGCGCCCGGCGCGGCTGCACTATTTCGCCAAGAGCGCGGGCGACGCCGCCTATGCCGCGCAGATGCGCGAGCTGCTGCAGGACAGCCTGAGCCTGCACTGCTCCGACTCGGCCGAAGGGCGCCCGTCGGTGGCCGCGGTGCTAGGCCAGTTGCAACCCCGGGACCGCCTGTACGTCTGTGGCCCGCAAGCCATGCTCAACGACGTGTTCAGCCATGCCCAGAGCCTGGGCTTTCCCCGCGAGCGCATCCACTTCGAAGTCTTCAACACCTGCCTGGCCGAGGATGATCCCGGCTTCGCCGTGCACGCCGCGGACTCCGGCGTCGACCTGCGGGTGCAGCCCGGCCAGTCCCTGCTCGACGCCCTCGAAGAGGCCGGCCTGGAGCCGCTCTACGACTGCCGTCGTGGTGAATGCGGGGTGTGCGAGCTGGACGTGCTGGAAGGTGAAGTCGATCACCGCGATTTCATCATGAGTCCGCAGCAGGCCGCCTGCAGCAACAAGATCTACCCCTGCGTATCCCGGGCCAAAAGCCCAAGCCTGAAACTGGTCATCTAAAGAGAGAACCTCGTTGGACAACTACTTCAACGGCAAGGAAGTGCATCGCACGCTGTTCCTTGATCCGTCGCTCTTCGAGCGAGAACAACAACAGGTATTCGCCGCCAGCTGGTGCTACCTGGGCCATGAAAGCCTGGTCCCGGAAACCGGCGACTTCTTCACCGGTGACATCGCCGGACAACCGCTGGCCATGGTCCGGCAGAAAAACGGCGAGATCGTCGTGCTGCACAACCGCTGCCCGCACAAGGGCGTGAAAGTGCTGGCCGAGCCGCAAGGCAATGTCGGCCGGTTCATCCGCTGCCCGTACCACGCCTGGACCTTCAAGACCGACGGCCAGTTGCTGAGCATCCCGGTGAAAAAAGAATACGACGACTGCGACCTCAGCAGCTGCGCCGCCCACAAGGGCATGCAGCCGGTGGCCGCGGTGGAGAACTACCGGGGCTTCGTGTTCGTGCGCCTCAAGGAGCAAGGCGTCGGCTTCAGCGAGTTCTTCGGCGACTCGCTGTCGACCCTGGACAACATGGTCATGCGCTCGCCCCAGGGACAGTTGCGCGCCATCGGCCAGCCCCTGCTGCACCGCCATCGCTGCAACTGGAAGATGGTGGTCGACAACCAGACCGACACCTGCCACCCGATGGTCGCCCACGAATCCTCGGCCGGCGAAGCCATTCGCCTGTGGAAGGAAACCGGGCACGACGGCCAGCCGCCGATGGCTGTCGAGCTGTTCTCGCCGTTCATGGCGTCCTACGAGTTCTTCAGCGCCATGGGCATCCGCACCTGGCCCAACGGCCATGGCCACACCGGCGTCAGCAACTCGATCCACAAGGCCTATTCGAGCATTCCCGGCTACTGGGAGCTGATGGTCGAGAGCTACGGCGAAACCCAGGCCGCGGCGATCCTCGACGACACCCGGCACAACACCGTGTATTTCCCCAACCTGATGGTCAAGGGACCGATCCAGACCCTGCGGGTGATCCGCCCGATCTCGGCCAGCGAAACCGTGGTCGAGTCGTGGATCTTCGAACTGGTAGGCGCGCCGGTGCAACTGCTGGAAAGAACCGTGCAGTACAACAACCTGATCAACTCGCCATGCTCGATGGTCGCCCACGACGACGTGGAGATGTACGAGCGGGCCATGGACGGACTGCGCAGCCAGGCCAACGACTGGGTGAATGTCGCCCGCCTGTTCGAACCGGGCGAAGCCTTTGAACAGACCCAGGTGGTGTCCGGCACCAGCGAACGGGCCATGCGCAACTTCTACAACACCTGGCAGCAACTGATGCAGGCCCCAGACGGATCGACCGCCCATGGATAACTCGCCCCTCGAACAGCTGATCTACCAAGAGATCGCGCTTCTCGACCAACAGGATTTCGACGCCTGGCAACAACTGCTGTGCGACGACTTCCACTACTGGATTCCCCTGCGCCACGACCAACCCTGCCCGTTGCGCGAATCCTCGCTGCTGTATGAGGACCGCTTCCTCACCACCCTGCGCATCAACCGCCTGGCCAGCGCCCGCAACTTCTCGCAGCAGCCCAAGAGCCGCGGCCTGCACATTGCCCAAAGGCCAACGATCAGCCTCGATGCGGATGGCCTGAGTGCCCATTGCCGGACCCCGATGCTGTATTGCGAAGCCCGGGGCGACAGCGAATGGCATTACCCGGTGACCGTGGAACACCAACTGCTGTGCCTCGCCGGCCAGTGGAAGATCCAGCGCAAGAAAGTCCTCCTGCTCAACCCTTCCCGCGCGTTTGAAAGCCTGCAGCTCATCATCTGATTTCCGAGACCCTTACCTGTGAACTCCTCCCACTCCGGTTTCGAAGAAACCCAAGGCACCCGCTCGTTCCCCAACATCGACCTGTTGTACGACTATGGGCAATTCCTGCGCCGTGCCACCCAGGCCATCGGTCACCTGCCGCCGGCGATTGCCGACAAGCACGTCGGTATCGTCGGCGCCGGCCTCAGCGGCCTGATCGCGGCCTATGAACTGTTGCGCGCCGGCGCCACCCGCATCACCCTGTTCGAAGCCTCGAAAGACCACCTTGGCGGGCGTTTCCTGACCCAGTGCTTCGACGAAACACAACCGCAGTTCATCGCCGAGATGGGCGCCATGCGTTTCCCGCCGAGCGAAGTCGGCCTGTTCCATTACCTGGACCGTTTCGGCATCGGCACCACCGAGGCCTTTCCCGACCCTGGGGTGGTCGACACCGAAATCCACTACCGTGGCGAAACCCACCACTGGCCGGCCGGGGAAAATCCACCGCCGATCTTCAACACCGTGCACCAGGGTTGGAACGCCTTCCTCAAAGAAGGCGTGCGCCTGGACGACGGCACCTTCCTGGCGCCGCCGCTGCTGCTCACCGATCTTCTGGAAAAGCAGCAGTACGCCGAGGTGCAGCCGGAGTGGCAACGCTACCTGGACTGCTTTGGCGACCACTCTTTCTACTCGGCCATGGTGCAGATCTTCACCTCGAACAACCCGCCGGGCGGCAAGCGCTGGCGCAAGCCGGAAGACTTCCACCTGTTCGGTTCCCTGGGCATCGGCTCGGGTGGGTTCCAGTCGGTGTACCGGGCCTCGTTCACCGAGATCCTGCGGCTGGTGATCAACGCCTTCGAAGTCAACCAGCGGCTGGTGCCCAACGGCATTTCCACCCTCTGGGAGCGAATCGCCGACGAGGAATTCCACGGCATCGCCCTGCGCGACCGGATCTGCCGCACGCGCATCGAATCCATCAGCAAGGGCGCCGACGGGCAGATCCTGCTGCAAGGCTGCAACGGTGAAACCTATGGCTGCGACCGGGTGATCACCACCGCCACCACCCGCGCCCTGCAAGTGAACATGCGCCTCACCCAGGCCGAGCAGTTCGTCAATCGCGACGTGGCCCGGGCGATCAACGAAACCCACATGGTCGGCTCGTCCAAGCTGTTCATCCTGACCCGCGACAAGTTCTGGCTCAAACATGGCCTGGCGCAGAACATCCAGACCGACACCCTGGTCAAGGGCGTCTACTGCCTGGACTACGCCCCGCAGGACCCGGACTCCTGGGGCGTGGTACTGATCAGTTACACCTGGGAAGACGACTCGCACAAAATGGTTTCGATGACCGACAAGGTCCAGCGCTGCAAGCGCCTGGTGGACGAACTGGCGATGAGCTCGCCGCAGTTCGCTAGCCACCTGGTGCCGCTGGACGGCGACTACCAGCGTTACGTACTGGAATACGACTGGCTCACCGACAAGCAGGCCCTGGGCGCCTTCAAGCTGAACTTCCCCGGCGACGACCTGTACTCCCAGCGCCTGTTCTATCAGTTCAAGACCGCCCTCGATCCGCAGCAGGACACCGGCCTGTACCTGGCCGGCTGCGGCAGCTCGTTTACCGGCGGCTGGGCCGAAGGCGCGGTACAGACCGCCCTGAACGGTGCCTGCGCGGTGATCGCCAGCCTCGGCGGCGAACTGCTCGAAGGCAACCCGCTGTTCGATCTGCAATCGCACTTCTGCTATTGCTGAGCCCAGGCCCCTACCGACTTTCGTTGAGACTTTTTCATGTACAGCCAGCTTTCGATCGAAGCGCTCGTTGACGGGTTTCGCCAGGGCAGCCTCTGCCTGGATTCCTGGCACCGCGCGCTGCTCGAGCAATACGCCGACGCCGGGCACCTGAACAGCTTCATCAGCTTCGCCGCGCAGGCGTTCAGCGGCGACACCGGCACGCCAGAGCAGCGCCAGGCGCCGCTCTACGGCATCCCGGTTTCGTTCAAGGACAACATCAATGTCAGTGGCCTGGCGACCACCGCCGGCACCCCTGGCCTTGCCGACTACCAGCCGGCCGCGGACGCCGGCATCGTCCAGCGCTTCAAGGCGCTGGGCGCGCGGGTCGCCGGCAAGAACAACATGCACGAGCTGTCGTTCGGCGTGACCTCGGCCAACCTGAGCTACGGCGCGGTGGTCAATCCGCGCCACCTGCAACACAGCGCCGGCGGCAGCAGCGGCGGCTGTGCCGCGGCCGTGGCCGCCGGCCTGGTGCCGTGCGCGGTGGGCACCGACACCGGCGGCTCGGTGCGGATTCCCGCGGCCTTCTGCGGCGTGGTGGGCTTCCGGCCAAGCACCGGGGCCTACCCTGGCGACGGCATCGTCCCGGTGTCCCAGACCAAGGACTCACCGGGCCTGCTGACCCGCAGCCTGGAAGACGCGCTGTTCGTCCATCGGCATCTGACCGGCACTTCCTTCACTGCGCCGACCGAGCCCAAGCGCCTGCGCATCGGCATTCCCCAGCGGTTCTTCTGGTCCGAGCTGGAGACCAAGGTGCACAGCGATTGCCACGCGGCGATCGATAGCCTGGCCGATCAGGGCGTGGAAATGGTGCCGGTGGACGACCGCCTGATCGGCGAGATCAACGAAAGCATCCAGTTCCCGCTGCCGATCTTCGAGTTCTTCATCGACTTCCCGCGCTTCCTGCTGAAGGCCGGCTGTGGCGAGCGGTTCCTCGAGATCCTGGCGCAGATCCGCGACCCGCAGATCAAGAAGACCCTGATGGCGCAGTTGGAGAGCCCGGCCATTTCCTACGAGGACTACGTGCAGGCCTTGATGAGCAAGATCCGCCTGGATCGGGAATACGCCGGGCTGTTCCAGCAGCACCGGCTGGACCTGATCGCCTACCCGACCGTCAGCTGCACCGCGCCGCTGCTGAGCGACAGCGGCGCCCAGAAGCATTTCGAGCGTTTCGTGCGCAACACCGACCCGGCCAGCAACCTGGCAGCGCCGAGTGTCAGCGTGCCGGTGGCCGAGCCGGACAGCCTGCCGGTCGGGCTGTCGTTCGATGCCTTGCCCGGGCAGGACCACCAGTTGCTACAGATGGCGCAGCAACTGAGCCGCCTGCTGGCTCTGCGCTGAATCGTCGCCCGGGTGCGCGGGAGCCGGCCTGCCGGTTTCCGCACACCCGAGGCGCCCCCTCGCTACCTCCAATAACAATTTCATTGCAGGCCTTGCCATGCGCGGTACGTCCATCGCTTCATCCCCTTCAACCTCCCACTGCACGGTCGCCGAACGCCGGCCCTCGGTCATCGGCGGCGCCATGATCATCGGCGGCACCATTGTCGGAGCGGGCATGTTCTCGCTGCCGGTGATGATGTCGGGCCTGTGGTTCCAAGGTTCCCTCGCGGTGCTGGCGCTGTCGTGGTTCTGCACCCTGCACTCGGGGCTGATGATCCTCGAAGCCAACCTCAACTACCGGCCGGGGGCGAGTTTCTCGACCATCACCCGCGACCTGATCGGCCGGCGCTGGAGCCTGTTCAACGGCGCCACCCTGGTGTTCGTCCTGTACATCCTGACCTATGCCTACATCTCGGCCAGCGGCTCGGTAATCCGCCACACCGCCCACACCCTGGGCCTGGAGATTTCCTCGCGCAACGGCGGTCTGCTGTTCGCCCTGGCGGTGGCCCTGGTGGTCTGGCTCAGCACTGCGGCGGTCAGCCGCATCACCACCCTGGTGTTCGGTGCCAAGATCCTCGCCTTCTTCCTGACCTTCGGCGGCCTGCTCGGCCATGTGCAGCCACAGGTTTTGCTCGATCGCGGCAACCCGCAACCGGACTACCTGCCCTATCTGTTCATGACCCTGCCGTTCTGCCTGACCTCCTTCGGCTTTCACGGCAACGTGCCGAGCCTGATGAAGCATTACGGCAAGGACCCGCAGCGCATCCGCAACTGCCTGCTGATCGGCACCCTGATCGCCCTGGTGCTGTACACGGTGTGGATGCTCTGCACCATGGGCACCCTGCCCCGCGAGCAGTTCAAGGACATCGCCCGCCAGGGCGGCACCATCGATGTGCTGATCAGCGCCCTGGGCAGCATGCTCGACAGCGCCCGGGTCGACCTGCTGCTGACCCTGTTCTCCAACTTTGCCGTGGCCTGTTCGTTCCTCGGCGTCACCCTGGGGTTGTTCGACTACATCGCCGACTCCCTGGGCTTCGACGACAGCCCCCAAGGCCGCCTGAAAAGCGCGCTGGCCACCTTCGCCCCGCCGATCGGTTGCGCGCTGATCTGGCCGGAAGGCTTCATCCTTGCCATCGGTTTTGCCGGCCTGGCGGCGACCGTCTGGGCGGTGATCACCCCGGCCCTGCTCGCCCACGCCTCGCGTAAACGCTTCGCCAGCCCGCTGTACCGGGTCTGGGGCGGCACGCCAATGATCGTCCTGGTGCTGCTGTTCGGCCTGGCCAATGCCCTGGCCCACCTGCTGTTCAGCTTCGACCTGCTGCCGGTCTGGCGTTAGTCGGGAGACAGGCAAAAAAAAGCCCCGCCGAAGCGGGGCTGAAACGAAAGGAGCTTTAACGGATGAGAAAGAGCTCTTTACCGCGAGTGCATCGACATCAGAACACGTACTGCGCGCGAACGATGAAACCGTCGCCGTCGTCGTCGCCGGTACGCGCGGCTGGAGTACCACCGCTGGCGGCCGTGGCGTTGGTGACCTTGTCGGTCTTGGCCTTGACGTAGGTGGCGGAGATTTTCACCGCTTCGTTGGCGTACCAGTTCACACCCAGGTTGTGCACCTTGACTTCGGCATCGCCGACGTCGCGGGTCAGGCTGGCGGTGGTGATGTTGTCGTCTTCGACGGTCATGCTGTCGTAGCGATAGAACAGTTCCCAGGCGCCGAAGGCCTTGTTGGCCGGCTTGATGGCGTCGAACTTGCCCACCTTGTAGCCGCGGGATTCGCCGGTCAGGGTGTAAGCGCCCTGCACGTAGAAGCCGTGGCCCTTGATGTCTTCGTAGGCGTTGGAATCAGCCTTGGTCTTGCGGGTGATGTATTCACCCTGGATCGAGGCCGGGCCCATGGCGAACGCGGCTTCCAGGCCAAAAGCGGTGTCACGGTCGTAGGAGCCGGCCGGCGAAGTGGAGCTGCCGCCCAGCACCGGACGGTTGCCGTTGGTGCCGGCATCGTTGCCGCCCAGGGTCTCGACGCCACGCATGCCCATGCGGGTGCGATAACGG
The DNA here is from genome assembly GCF_059416085.1 of Pseudomonas sp. GW821-FHT09E12. Lineage (NCBI taxonomy): Bacteria > Pseudomonadati > Pseudomonadota > Gammaproteobacteria > Pseudomonadales > Pseudomonadaceae > Pseudomonas > Pseudomonas sp. GW821-FHT09E12. The sequence continues at coordinate 23,093 of NZ_JBWKOM010000014.1, forward strand.
GAGTCGAACGCGGTGTCGGAGACATCACGCGAAGCCACGTTCACACCGAAGTGCAGGACGTTGCCGGCATCGTGCATCGGGGCGAAGACGAAGCGACCGTTGACCTGCTTGACGCTGTCGCCGTCGGTGTCGTCGGTGTCCTTGCTGAACACGCCAGCCGAGGCATAGAAGGAATCGGCGAAGGTGCTGGAAGCCTGCAGGCCCATACCGTTCTGGTGGGTGTTGGCCCAGTCGATCATGTCGTAGGCGATGTTACGTTCCGGCGCGGTGACCCACTTGGAGCTGGTGGCTTTTTCCAGACCGAAGTCCGGGTCGAAGCGACCGACCTTGATCGACACCGGCTTGAAGCCGTTGTAAGCCAGCGAGGCTTCGTCGAAGTAGCCGTTATCGGAGTCGCCGGTGTTGTGGGAGAAGTCGTAGTTGATGGTGTAGGCCCAGTCGGTGTACAGCACGCCGGACAGTTCGAGGAAGGCGCGACGGAAGTAAGCGGCGTCGGCGCTGTCGCCGTTCTTGGTGTAGACACCGTCGAAGCGGCTGTAGTCGGCTTGCAGGCGGCCACCGAGCTTGAAGCTGAACTCTTTGTCCGTGGTGGCGACCTCAAGGCCGCCCTTGGTCTTGACTACGATATCGGCGCCATCGGTGGTGACGGTGCCAGCGAAAGCCTGGGCGGTAACTGCCAGGGCCAGGGCGCTGGCGGCAAAACCGGCGAAGTGCTTACGGATCATCGAAGATTTCCCCTAATTGGTGGTCTGTAGCGCTGGAAAAAACACGCGAGTCAGGCCCGCTTGTGTTGGGTGGGAATCTTGGCGGCGGGGTATTTCAGGGGAGTTGCCGATAGATAAAGATTTGATGACAGCGGAACTTTTTTACTTCCAAACGAAATAAGGCAAAAAGCCTGTACTAGAGCGGTCGGCGGGGTATTTGGGGGAAAACGAAACCCTGTAGCCGCTAGCGAAGCCTGCGATCGACCGAACGGCCGCAGCGACTTCAAGATCGCTGAAGGCCTTCGT
>NZ_JBWKOM010000014.1:24200-93109 GCF_059416085.1 Pseudomonas sp. GW821-FHT09E12
GGCCTTATCGCAGCCTGCGGCAGCGGCTACAGGAACTCGTACACCTTGCAGGCGTTGGTGTAGCCGCTGGCGAAGCCCGCGATCGGCCGAACGGCCGCAGTGACTTCAAGATTGCTGAAGGCCTTCGGCCTTATCGCAGCCTGCGGCAGCGGCTACAGGAACTCGTACACCTTGCAGGCGTTGGTGTAGCCGCTGGCGAAGCCTGCGATCGAGCGCGAAGCGGTCGCGCTCTTGAGGACCTTGAGGCTTCAGCGACTACGGGAGGATTGTCGGGTGAAATCAGGCGTTGCGCTTGCGCTCGGCGGCCAGGCGTTCGGCCAGCGCATCGATATCGGCGATGGGCGCTTGCGGCATCTTGCGCAAGGTGGCCTGCATCAGGCGCATCTGCCGCAGGAAACGCCGGCAATTGGGGCAGAACAACAGGTGATGGCGCTGGATCAGGCGCTGGCGAAAGCTCAGCTGACCATCAAGATAGTCGCTGGAACGTGCCACTTGTTCCTTGCAGGTCAGCATTGGCCGGTCTCCTCGAAGTGCTCCACCGTGGCAAAAATCTTCAGCCGCGCCCGGTGCAGCAGCACCCGGACATTGGAGAGGGAAATGTCCAGAAGATTACAGATCTCCTCCAGCTCCAGGCCCTGGCGCTCGCGCAGGGTCAACACGCTGCCTTGCAGTTCCGACAGGCTCAGCAAAGTGTGCTCCAGGCATTCGCGCAGTTCGGCCTCGGTAAGCAGGGCTTCCGGGGTGTCGGCGTGCCAGGCGAACGGCGCCACCAGCCAGTGCCCGTCAGAGGAAGAAAAACGCTCGTCGCCGATGGTGCCGTGGGGTGCCGGCAAGTCATCCAGCAGGACTTCCCGACGATTCTGTTTGTAGCGGCTTTTCGCCGAGTTGGCGGTGATGGTCAGCAGCCAGGTCTTGAGGCTGGAGCGCCCCTGGAAACCGGCCAGGTTGCGCACCACCGACAGCCAGGCATCCTGCACCACTTCGTCGGCGTGGCGCTGGCCGACAATGGCGTAGGCCACGGCGCGCATGGCGCTCTGGTAGGTGCCGACCAGTTCCTTGTAGGCCTTTTGCTCACCGGCCAACAGGCGTTCAAGCAGTTGCGTGTCGTCAGCTGCGGACATTCATGCCTCGTAATCGGAATCCAGGATCGCAACCGCTGAAGCAGCGGCTGCGATCCATAAGACTGTCAACGCTTGCGCAGAAGCACACTGCCAATCGAATAACCGGCGCCGAACGAGCTGAGCACCGCCAGCGAGCCGCTGCTCAGGTCGTCCTGATTCTTGTGGAACGCGATCACCGAACCGGCCGAACTGGTGTTGGCATAGGTGTCGAGAATCACCGGTGCTTCTTCTTCGGTGGCCTCGCGGCCCAGCAGCTTCTTGACGATCAGGTGGTTCATGCTGAGGTTGGCCTGGTGCAGCCAGAAACGCTTCACGTCGCTGACGTTCAGCTGGTTTTCCTGCAGGTGCTCGGCAATCAGTTCCGCCACCATCGGGCAGACGTCGCGGAACACCTTGCGGCCTTCCTGCACGAAGAGTTTGTCCGGCGCGCCGATACCCTCTTCCGCGGCGCGGTTGAGGAAGCCGAAGTTGTTGCGGATGTTGTTGGAGAACTTGGTCAGCAGCTTGGTGCTGATGATGTCGAACTGGTACGGCGAGGTGGCCAGGTCAGCCCGTTCGATGATCACCGCGGTGGCCGCGTCGCCGAAGATGAAGTGGCTGTCGCGGTCACGGAAGTTCAGGTGGCCGGTGCAGACTTCCGGGTTGACCATCAGGATCGCCCGGGCCTGGCCCAGTTGCACGCTGTTGCAGGCCGCCTGGATGCCGAAGGTGGCCGAGGAGCAGGCCACGTTCATGTCGAAACCGAAACCTTCGATGCCCAGGGCTTCCTGGACTTCGATGGCGATGGCCGGGTAGGCGCGTTGCAGGTTGGAGCAGGCGACGATCACCCCGTCGATGTCCGCGGCGGTCTTGCCGGCGCGTTGCAGGGCCTGCTCGGCGGCGCCGATGGCCATCTGGCAGAGCACCGACCATTCGTCGTTGGAACGCTCGGGCAGGCGCGGGGCCATGCGCTGCGGATCGAGGATGCCGTCCTTGTCCATGACAAAGCGGCTTTTGATGCCGGAGGCCTTCTCGATGAAGGCCGCGCTGGATTCGGTCAGGGCCTGAACGTCGCCGCGCTCGATCGCTTGCGCGTTGTCGGCGTTGAACTGATGCACGTAGGTGTTGAAAGACTCCACCAGCTCTTCGTTGGAGATGCTGTTGGCCGGGGTGTACAGGCCAGTGCCGCTGATGACGACGTTATGCACGGTCGTTCCTCTATTCTGTTCAGGCAGAAGGTATTGGCACCGTCGTACCAAACCGTAAATGGTCTATCCCGACTGGCGGAATAGGACCTGACATCGCTTTATTCCGCTTTGCCCGGGCGGCGAACGCTCAAAACCGCGGGGCCGGCATTTATAACGGCGAAGTTTGCCATAAACGCCGGCGTTTAGCCCCATCGGCAAGCGTAATCGCCCCCATCACAGATCGCTGTAGCCGCTGCCGCAGGCTGCGATCGACCTCGAAGAGGGTGTGCCCTTGAGATCGCGGGAAGGTCCTGCGGACCTTATCGCAGTCGGCGGCAGCGGCTATAGATCGCGTCAGGCTTCCACCTGGCTCCACTGCTTGTTCAGGCGCTTGTCGGAAATCGGCGCCTTGGTGCCCAATTGCTGGGCGAACAGCGACACCCGATACTCCTCCAGCCACCAGCGGTACAGCTCCAGCTGCGGGTCGCGCTTGCCTTCCTGGGCATGTTTGCTCGCCCGCGCCTGGTACTGGTTCCACAGGCCGGCCAGTTCGGTGCTCCAGACCCGGTCCTTCTGCACCTGGCTGCCGAGCTTCTCAAAGCGCAGCTCCACGGCCTTGAGGTAACGCGGCAGTTCCTTGAGCCACTGCGCCGGGGTCTCGCGGACAAACCCCGGGTACACCAGATGGCCGAGCTGCGACTTGATGTCGTTCAGCGCCACCGCCTGGGCCAGGTCGATCTTGCCCTTGAAGCGCTTTTGCAGGCCATGCCAGAGCTTGAGGATCTCCAGGGTCAGGCGCGCCAGGCGCTCGGCGTGCTCGGTCCAGCTGCCGCGCTTGCGCTCGGCCAGCGAGGCCAGGCCGGCGCCATCGCGCGGCAGGCTGTCCTCGCCTTCCAGCACGCAGCTGTCGAGGCTGGCCAGCAGGATGTCTTCTACCAGGGCATCGACGCGCCCCAGTTCGCGATACAGCAGGCCCAGCTCGGTCAGCCCCGGCAACTTGTTGCGCAGGAACTTGGCCGGCTCGGCCAGCTGTTGCAGCAACAGGCGCTGCAAGGCGCGGCGATGCTGGAATTCGGCTTCGGCCGGGGTCGAGAAACGCCCCTCCTTAACCGTGCCACCCTCTTCCACCAGCGCCGGATACACCGTCATCGACAGCCCGGCGATCTTCTGCTGGGTTTTCTCCGCCACCGCGGCGAACACCTTGGCTTCCACCGGCTGCTGGCTTTTCGCGGTTTGCGGCACGGCCAGGGCGGCCTGGCTGGCCTCGGCGAAACGCGCGGTCAGCTCGGCCAGGTCGCGGCCTTCGCCGAGAAACTTGCCCTGGGCATCGACGATTTCCAGGTTCATCCGCAGGTGGCCTTCCACCTGTTGCGCCGACTCGGCCCAGGCCTCGTCGCTGACCCGCGCCCCGGTCATGCGCAGCAGTTCGCGGCCCAGGGCCTGGGGCAGCGAGCCCTGGGCGAAATCGATACGTGCCAGGGCCGCCTTGACGAAGTCCGGCACCGGTACGAAGTTCTTGCGCAGCGCCTTGGGCAGGTTGCGCACCAGGGCGATGCACTTGGCCTCCACCAGCCCCGGCACCAGCCATTCCAGGCGCTCGGCAGGCAAGGCCGGCAGCAGCGGCGCCGGCACCCGCAGGGTCACGCCGTCCCGTGGATGGTTGGGCTCGAAGTGGTAACTCAGGGCCAGTTCCAGATCGCCGATCTGCAAGGTGTCCGGGTACTGCATGGCGGTGACTTCGCTGGCCTCGCGGGCCAGCACGTCTTCCTCGCGCATGATCAGCAACTGCGGGTCTTTCTGGCTATGCACCCGGTACCAGCTGTCGAAGGTCGCGGTCTGGTGGATCTCCGCCAGCAGGCGCGCGTCGTAGAAGGCGAACAGGGTTTCCTCGTCGGCGAGGATGTCGCGGCGCCGGGCCTTGGCTTCCAGTTCGTCGAGCTGCTCCAGCAGCCGCGTATTAGCGCTCAGGCACTTGGCTTTCGACTGGATTTCGCCACGCACCAGGCCCTCGCGGATAAACAGCTCGCGCGACACCAGCGGGTCCACCGGGCCGTAATGCACCGGGCGACGACCGACCACGATCAGGCCGAACAGGGTGATCTGCTCGTAGGCCACCACCTGCCCGCGCTTCTTCTCCCAATGGGGTTCGAAGTGATTTTTCTTGATCAGGTGCCCGGCTAGCGGCTCGATCCAGTCGGCGTCGATCTTCGCCACCATGCGCGCGTAGAGCTTGGTGGTTTCCACCAGTTCGGCGGTCATCAGCCATTGCGGGCGCTTCTTGCCGATCCCCGACGACGGGTGAATCCAGAAGCGCCGCTGGCGGGCGCCGAGGTAATCGCCTTCCTCGGTCTTCTGGCCGATCTGGCTCAACAGGCCGACCAGCACTGCCTTGTGCAGCTTCGGGTAATCGGCCGGCTCCTTGTTCAGGCTCAGCTGCAGATCTCGGCAGATCAGGCTCAGTTGGCGATGGGAGTCGCGCCACTCGCGCAGGCGCAAGTAGTTGAGGAAATTCTTGCGGCACCAGTTACGCAACGGGCTGGCGGTCAGCGCCTGGCGCTGCTCTTCGAAGCCGCGCCACAGATTGACCAGCCCGGCGAAATCCGAGTCGGCGTCTTTCCATTGCGCGTGGGCCTGGTCGGCCGCCTGCTGGCGCTCCGGCGGCCGCTCGCGCGGGTCCTGGATCGACATGGCGCTGGCGACGATCAGCACTTCCTGCAGGCTGCCCAGCTTTGCCGCTTCCAGCAGCATGCGGCCCATGCGCGGGTCCACCGGCAGCCGTGCCAACTGGCGGCCCAGCGGCGTCAGTTGGCTGTTGCGGTCCACCGCCGAGAGTTCTTGCAACAGGTTGAAACCGTCGCTGATGGCCTTGCCATCCGGCGGTTCGATAAAGGGGAACGCGGTGATTTCACCGAGACGCAGATGGAGCATCTGCAGAATCACCGCCGCCAGGTTGGTGCGCAGGATTTCCGGGTCGGTGAATTCCGGACGGCCGTTGAAATCCTCTTCGCTGTACAGGCGCACGCAGATGCCCGGCTCGACCCGGCCGCAGCGGCCTTTGCGCTGGTTGGCGCTGGCCTGGGAAATCGCCTCGATGGGCAGGCGCTGGACCTTGGCCCGGTAGCTGTAGCGGCTGATGCGCGCGGTGCCGCTGTCGATCACGTAGCGGATGCCCGGCACGGTCAGCGAGGTCTCGGCGACGTTGGTCGCCAGCACTACCCTGCGGCCCGGATGCGACTGGAAAATCCGCTGCTGCTCGGCCGGCGACAGGCGCGCGTACAGCGGCAGGATCTCGGTGTGCTTGAGCTGGGCCTTGCGCAGCATTTCGGCGGCGTCGCGAATCTCCCGCTCGCCCGGCAGGAACACCAGCACGTCACCCGGGCTGCGGCGCTCGCTGCGCTCATGGGCGGCGATTTCATCGAGGGTGGCGAGGATCGCCTGGTCCACCGTCAGGTCGTCCTCGACCCGGTTGCCCTCTTCGTCCTGCTCCAGGGTCAGCGGGCGATACCAGGTTTCCACCGGGAAGGTACGGCCGGAGACCTCGACGATCGGCGCGTCGTCGAAGTGCTTGGAGAAGCGCTCCAGGTCGATGGTCGCCGAAGTGATGATGACCTTGAGGTCCGGACGCCGCGGCAGCAGGGTCTTCAGGTAGCCCAACAGGAAGTCGATGTTCAGGCTGCGCTCGTGGGCTTCGTCGACGATGATCGTGTCGTAGCGTTCCAGGTAGCGGTCGTTCTGGGTTTCCGCCAGCAGGATGCCGTCGGTCATCAGCTTGATCAGGGTGTTGGAATCGCTCTGATCTTCGAAGCGCACCTGATACCCCACCAGGGCACCCAGCGGCGTCGCCAGCTCTTCGGCGACCCGGCTGGCCACGCTGCGCGCGGCGATCCGCCGGGGCTGGGTGTGACCGATCAGGCCGTGCTGGCCGCGACCGATTTCCAGGCAGATCTTCGGCAACTGGGTGGTTTTGCCCGAGCCGGTTTCGCCAGCGATGATCAGCACCTGGTGCTTTTGCAGCGCCGCCTTGATCTCGTCGCGCTTGGCGGCGATCGGCAGGCTGTCGTCGTAGCGAATCGACGGCACGCTGGCGCGCCGCGTCAGCACCTGGGCGCAGGACGCCTGCATGCGCTCGACCCACTGCACAAGCTTGGCCTCGTCGGGCTTCTTGCGCAGCTCAAGCAGCTGCCGACGCAACCGGTGGCGGTCGGCAAGCATGGCGTGGTCGAGGTTTTTCAGCAGTTGGTCGATTGCAGGCGATTCGGAAGTCATCGGGTACGCAAGGGTCGTCTTAATTTATGCAGGGGGCGGATTGTCGCAGATTTAACGAGCGAACGAGATCCTTGTAGCCGCTGGCGTAGCCTGCGTTCGGCTGCGAAGCAGTCGTAAAACCTGCTTCCCGAGTATTGCTGATGTACCGCGAGCAGCGGTTTTGCGAGGACTTCGTCCTCGGACGCAGGCTTCGCCAGCGGCTACAGAGGCGCGCGGTGCAGGCTTATTCGTTGTCCCGGTCCTTGCGCCGGTACGGGAACACATCGATCACCTTGCCGGCGCGAATGGCGTCCTGCAGGCCTTTCCAGTAATCGGCGTTGTACAACTCGCCGTGCAACTGGTCGAACAGCTTGCGCTGCCCGGCGTCGGCGAACAGGAACGGTGGGAACTCCTCGGGGAACACGTCCAGCGGGCCGATGGAATACCAGGGCTCGGAGGCCATCTCGTCCTCCGGGGTTCGCGGCGCCGGGATGTGGCGGAAGTTGGCTTCGGTGAGGAAGCAGATCTCGTCGTAGTCGTAGAACACCACCCGGCCATGGCGGGTGACGCCGAAGTTCTTCAGCAGCATGTCGCCGGGAAAGATGTTGGCCGCGGCCAGTTGCTTGATCGCCAGGCCGTAGTCCTCCAGCGCCTCGCGCACCTGGGCCGGGTTGGCGTGGTCCAGGTAAAGGTTGAGCGGGGTCATGCGCCGCTCCGTCCAGCAGTGGCGGATCAGCACCGTATCGCCTTCCACCGACACCGTGGACGGCGCGACTTCCAACAGTTCCTCCAGGCACGCGGGGTCGAACTTGCCCAGGGGAAAGCGGAAATCGGCGAACTCCTGGGTATCGGCCATGCGCCCGACCCGGTCGACGCTTTTCACCAGGCGGTACTTCTCGATCACCGTGGCGCGGTCGACGTTTTTCGACGGCGAGAAGCGGTCCTTGATGATCTTGAACACGGTGTTGAAACCCGGCAGGGTGAACACGCTCATGACCATGCCGCGCACGCCCGGGGCCATGATGAACTGATCGTCGGTGTTGGCCAGGTGGTTGATCAGCGCCCGGTAGAACTCGGACTTGCCGTGCTTGTAGAAACCGATGGAGGTGTACAGCTCGGCGATGTGCTTGCCCGGCAGGATGCGCTTGAGGAAACCGATGAACTCCGCCGGCACCGGCACGTCGACCATGAAATAGGAGCGGGTGAAGGAAAAGATGATCGACACATCGGCTTCGTCGGTGATCAGCGCGTCGATCTGGATGCCCCGCCCTTCGCGGTGCAGCAGCGGAATCACCAGCGGCCACTGCTCGTCGTGGGTGTAGATGCGGCCCACCAGGTAGGCGCCCTTGTTGCGGTACAACACCGAGGAAAACAACTCCACCGCCAGCTCCGGGTCCTTGCACACCCAGTCCGGCAGGTTCTCCCGCAGCTGCGACTCCAGGCGCCGCAGGTCGCCAGGCAGATCGGCATAGGCCTCGCTGAAGCTGTAGTCGACGAAGATCTGTTCGAGCATCGTCGACAGATGACCTTGCGGCCGGTAGGTGCGGGTCTGCGCGGCCCGGGCGCGGCGCAGGCTCGGCCGCGTGGTGTGGATGAACATGCAGCCGTCGCTGATCAGGTCATGGCTGAACAGGCCGCAGAAGGCCGAGTTGTACCAGGTCTCGGACAGCTCATCGTCGAAGCGCAGGTCGATCAGGCTGATATAGGCGCTTTTCACCAGCGGCCACTGATTGACGTCGAGCAGGGTCTCCAGGTCGAAGGTCGTACGCAGCCGCTGCACGGTCTCGCTGACCTTTTCCTCGTACAGGTTGATCCGTGCCGCCGAGGCGGTCTGCGCCTCCTGCCACTGCGCCTGCTCGAAGCGCGCCCGGGCACCGTCGGTGATCTGGCGAAAGTGCTCGCGGTAATCGTCGAAGCCATCGAGGATCGTTCGAGCGATATCGGCGGCGGGCCATTTCTGCGGCATGGTGAGACCTCTGCGGGAATTCGGAAAGGCCTGAGCTTAGCCAGTGAACCGGGTGCAGGAGAAGTGCAATTTTCCACAGATAGCGAAGGCGGCCGCCAATTCAACCGCAAGATAGCGATTGCCCGCGCCCCGTCTCTCGGCAACACTCTCGCCCTGCTGAAAAAAGGGCCGTTGAACGGCCTATTAAAGGAGTTGCGCCGTGAGACTTGTCGATACCCTGCGTTTGTTGTCCCTGGCCGCGATCTGGGGCGCGAGTTTTCTGTTCATGCGCATCATCGCTCCTGTGATCGGCAGCATTCCCACGGCCTTCTTTCGTGTCTCCATCGCCGCCACCGGCCTGCTGGTGATCCTCGCGCTGATGCGCATCAGCTGGGACTTCCAGGGCAAGTTCAAGACCGTGCTGCTGCTCGGGGTAATCAACTCCGGCATCCCCGCCACTATGTATTCGGTGGCGGCCCTGGTGCTGCCGGCCGGTTATTCGGCGATCTTCAATGCCACCACGCCGTTGATGGGCGTACTGATCGGCGGGCTGTTCTTCCATGAAAAACTGACCCCGCCAAAAATCGCCGGGGTCAGCCTGGGCCTGTTCGGCGTGGGTATCCTGACCCGCGCCGGCCCCATGGCATTCGACCTGGAACTGCTGCTGGGCGCGCTGGCCTGCCTGCTCGCCACCACCTGCTACGGCTTCGCCGGCTTCCTCGCGCGACGCTGGCTGGACCAGGCCGGCGGCCTCGACAGTCGCCTCTCGGCCCTGGGCAGCATGCTCGGTGCCAGCCTGTTCCTGCTGCCGGTCTTCGCCTACAGCGCCATCAGCCAGCCGCCCGCCAGCTGGGGCGGCTGGAACGTCTGGCTGTCGTTGCTGGGCCTGGGCCTGGCCTGCACCGCCTTCGCCTACATCCTGTATTTCCGCCTGCTGAGCTCGATCGGCCCGGTCAAGTCCATGACCGTGACCTTCATGATCCCGCCGTTCGGGGTGCTGTGGGGCGCGTTGCTGCTGGACGAGCCGCTGTCCATGGCTCACCTGTATGGCGGCGTGCTGATCGCCGCGGCCTTGTGGCTGGTCCTCAAGCCAGGGGCCCGGGTCGCCTCGCCCCGGGAACTGGCGGATCGCTGATCGCGTCGATTCCCCGGCATTGCGAGCGGTCCTGAAACATGGGCGCGCTCGCCACTTGCATGACAGTCTCGATCAGGCTTGAGCGGAATCGAACTGCCTATCGGACACCGTAACTTCCGCCCTTCGGCAAAAGAACTTAAAACAATAAAAATCATCTCCTTCTAAAAACAAATACTGCTCTCTCAACAAAAACATCCCCTCAAGAAAAAAATCATTAGCCCGCCGTCTTTATTTTTTGCCCCCCTTCTTTCACCCCCTCGTCAAAACCCCATAAAACTTGAACACAATTCGCAAAAGAAGCCCGCGCCAGACAGTTCCACTGATAACAACAACGAACTAACCATAACCAACAAAGATTATTCTCGATCACCATAAAGATATTTCTGAAAAGCTTCAAAAAAGTTCCAAACCTCTCTCCCCACGTATATTCCCGCCTTCTTCTTTATTAAGTTACCGGCCCGCTCACAACTTCCCCGGACAACTTGATCAGTTATTCAACGCTTATGAACAGATCACTCAGGCCGCACTGTTACAGCACCGGCCCTACTGCACTTCATAGCCAGAAAACTCCTCTCCCGGCCAAAAGGCGCTTCGCGCTTCCGTGCGGCCATCGAACGCTTTCAACCCCCGGCGCGCGCCGCTGATCCATAGCGCACTCAACGCCATCTCCACCCCTCCGACCACACAGGCACCGCCTTGGAAAAGAAAACCATGACACCCCACAGCTTCAGACCCTCCAGCACCGCGCTCGCCGTCGCCCTGGCGTTGAGCTCCTTCGCCCCGGCCGTACTCGCTACGACGAACTGGACCGGAGACGCCCATCACATTGCCTATGACCAGGACGGCAACCCCTATCGCGTCGACGACAGCAACGCCTGGGAAAACAGTGGCAACTGGAGCAACGGCGCTCCTGCCAGCGATGAGGCGGTCAACATCGACCGGCCGCTCGCCGGGCGCAACAACCAGGTCGCGCAACTGGACAGTGCACGAACGGTCGGCAGCCTGAACGTCGGCACCGCCAACAATGGCCTGGGCCAGTTGAATGTCGGCGCCAACGGCAAGCTGAACATCGGTGACAGCTTCACCCTGGGCACCGTCCAAGGCGCCACGGGCAAGGCCACCTTCAACAACGGCGCGACAGTGAACACCGGCGGCGACCTGATCGTCGGCAAAGGCGGATCGGCCGACCTGACCCTCAAAGACGGCTCCAAGGCCCGCTCCCAGGGCGATACCCTGATTGGCGCAGACCGCGGTGCCTCCGGCACCTTTATCGTCGACAGCGGCTCGACGCTGACCAGCGACAAGCGGCTGGTAGTCGGCGGTGCCGGCAACGGCACCCTGCAAATCAAGAACGGCGGCCAGGTCACCAGCCAGGACAGCATCATCGCCGCCGACCTGGGCTCCAATGGCAGCGCCAGCCTCGATGGCGCCGACAGCCTGTGGAAGACCCTCGGCGACATGATCGTCGGCCAGTCCGGCAACGGCTCGCTGTCGCTCACCAACGGGGCCAAGGTGCAGAACGGTGGCAACACCGTCCTCGGCGCACTCCGGGGCGGCAGCGGTACGGTCAGCGTCGACAACGGCACGCTGTCCACCGACAAGACCCTGATCGTCGGCGGCGCCGGCAACGGCACCCTGCAAATCAAGAACGGCGGCCAGGTCACCAGCCAGGACAGCATCATCGCCGCCGACCTGGGCTCCAATGGCAGCGCCAGCCTCGATGGCGCCGACAGCCTGTGGAAGACCCTCGGCGACATGATCGTCGGCCAGTCCGGCAACGGCTCGCTGTCGCTCACCAACGGGGCCAAGGTGCAGAACGGTGGCAACACCGTCCTCGGCGCACACAAAGGCTCAAGCGGTACGCTCAGCGTCGACAACGGCACGCTGTCCACCGACAAGACACTGATCGTCGGCAGCGCCGGCAACGGCACCCTGGAGATCAAGAATGGCGGTCAGGTAAACAGCCAGGACGGCATCATCGGTGCCAACCAGGGCGCCAATGGCAGCGCCAGCATCGACGGCGCGGGCAGCCTCTGGGAAACCCTCGGCGACCTGACCGTGGGCCAGGGCGGTAACGCCAGCCTGGTGCTCGCCAACCAGGGCGTGGCCAAAGTCGGTAGCGGCACCCTACGGATCGCCGCCGACAGCACCTCCAATGCCGCTCTTTATGTGGGAGCGACCAGCGACAAAGCCGCCGACGCCAAGGGCGCGGGCAAGCTGGAAGCCAAACGCGTGGTCTTCGGCCAGGGCCAGGGCCTGGTCCAGTTCAACCACAACGACCGTGACTACCAATTCGATGCCGGATTCGAAGGTCAGGGCCGCATCAATCACATCGCCGGGCAGACCGTGTTCAACGGTGACTCCAGCCGCTTCACCGGCCAGTTGAATGTCAAAGGCGGCGAACTGCTGCTGAACAACGTCATGGCCGGGCAAGTACAGGTCGACAAGAACGCCAGCCTGCACATCGGTGCCTTCAACGGCAGCCAAGGCGAAGTGCTCAGCGATATCGGCAACGATGGCCAGGTGGTGCTCGATCGCAACAACCAGTACCAGTACGACCACGTCATCTACGGCAGCGGCTCGGTCGAGCAGCGCGGCACGGGGACCACCGTGCTCACCGGCGAAAACACCTACAAGGGCGGCACGCTGATCAGCAACGGCACCCTGCAACTGGGTGCCGGCGCGAACGGCGGCAACAGCGGCTCGATTCTTGGCGACGTGCAGATCGACGCGCCCGGCAGCCTGGTGTTCAACCGTGCCAACGGCTACACCTTCGGCGGCGCCCTCTCCGGCACTGGTACGCTCTATAAGCGCGGCGCCGGGCGCACCGAGCTGAGCGGCGACAGTTCTGCCTTCCACGGCCGCAGCCTCGTCGAATCGGGCATCCTCGCCGTCAACGGCAAGCTCGGCGGCTCGACCGACGTGTATGACGGCGCAACCCTGGCCGGCAACGGCCAGGTCGGCAACGTCACCCTGCACAAAGGCGCGACCATCGCCCCCGGCAACTCCATCGGCACCCTGACCCTGGCCGGCGACCTCGACCAGCACAGCGGTTCGACCTTCCATGCCGAACTGCTGAGTACCGGGGCCAACGACCGGCTGCTGGTGAACGGCGCGGCGCGGCTCGAGGACGGCAGCATCATCAAGGCGGACAAACTCGACAGCAAACGCTACGAGCTGGACCGTCGCTACCTGGTGCTGGCGACCGAGAAAGGCCTGAGCGGGCGCTACAAGCTGACGGGCGATACCTGGGTCTCGACCTTCTATGACCTGGTGGACAACTACGACAGCCACAACGCCTACCTGGATGTGCAACAGACGCGCCTGTTCCAGGAAGCCGCCTTCACCCCCAACCAACGGGCCACGGCCACCGCGGCACAAAGCCTGAAAGGCGCGGCCGTGCCGGCGCTGACGCCACCGGTGCACAACAAGCTGTTCGAGGCCATCGCCTATCTGCCCGATGACCACCAGGCTCGCGATGCCTTCGATCAACTGTCCGGCGAGTTCCACAACTCCACCCGTTCGGCGCTGGTCCAGGACAGCCGCCTGGTTCGCGACGCGGCGAACACCCGCCTGCGCTCGGCGAGCGCCGCCCAGGCCCATGACACCGCGAGCGACACTCACTCCGGCCTGACCCCGTGGATCACCACGCTGGGCAACTGGGGCGAAGTCAAGGGCGACAGCAATACCGCCAACCTGCGCAGCGACACCAAGGGCTTGCTCACCGGGGTCGATACCGCGGTCGGCGACCGCGGCCACGTCGGCGTGCTGACCGGCTACAGCCGCACCGAACTGAAGAGCTCGTCACGCGACTCCTCGAGCGACAACGACAACATCCACCTGGGTGTCTATGGCGGAACACAGGTCAGCGGCTTCGACCTGCGCGGCGGCATGGCGTACACCTGGAGCCGGATCGACGCCAAGCGTTCGGTGAACTTCGCCGGCTACAGCGACCACCTGAAGTCCAAGCATGACGCCAACACCCTGCAAGCCTTCGGCGAACTGGGCCGGCGCTTCGACCTCAGCCCTTCGGTACAGCTGGAACCCTTCGCCAACCTGGCCTATGTGCAGGTCAAGAGCGAAGGCTTCAAGGAAAGTGGCGGCCCCGCGGCCCTGCGCGCCAAGCACGCGTCGGACGAGCAGACCTTCTCCACCCTGGGTCTGCGCGCCAGCGCCGACAAGCAGCTGGACAACGGCAAGTTGCTCAGCGTGTTCGGCAGCGCCGGCTGGAAACACGCCCTGAACGGCATCACACCGTCCAACACCTACCGTTTCGACGGCAGCGATGCGTTCCGTATCGAAGGTGCGGCCTACTCGCGTAATAGTGCAGTGGTCGAAGCCGGAGTGGAAACCCGGGTGACTCCCGAGCTGAGCCTGGGCGCAGCCTACAACGGGCAACTGGGCAGCGGTGCCAGCGAACATGGCCTGAGCCTGAACGCCAGCTACCGCTTCTAACCCCGCCCTGATCACGCAGCGGCGGCCCCGCCGCTGCGTGTTGTGGATTGACCGGCAAGGTACACTTGCCGGTCTTTTTTTTGCCTTTCGTCAAGGCATGCCTCCAGCAACAACGGAGGCATCCGTGACGGTCATTCAATACCCGGCGCTCTAGCGCCGGGCATTGGCCTATACCTGACTTATGGCGACGTCAAGGTAATCAGGTACATCCCCGAGTTGACCGGTTTGCCCGCCTCATCGACCAACGCATATTGCTGATCGTAGTAGCGCCCTTCCTTGCCGCTGTCCGTGACCAGCTTGACGTTGACTGGCGATTTGCCGATGGCCGTCACCGAGCTCGATGGGCCGACGCCGTGTACACGAATGTCGTTGCTGCGGGAAAACTGCGGGCACTGGCGAAGACTCAACGCAGCCCCGCCTTGGGCAGTCGAGCTTGGCGTGCAAGGCTCCTCGACGATGCTGCCGTGAAAATAAATCGTTCCCTGGATGCTTTGAGGGGCTGCGGAACAGATTCCACTCAAGCCTAGAAACATGCCGACACCTGCCAAAACCAGCTTGGTACTCATTCTGACTTTCTCCATTGGGCCTGAAGAGTATGTCGTCAGTGTAGAAGAAATCTTTAATTTTTAAGGTTTGTCCTATTCCCAAATAACCAATAAATAGTGTAAAAGCGAATACAAATTAATGGCAATGAGCCATCATAGCTATCGGCCAGCCCTGGCCAATCTGAAGGGTCCGCCCAGGCAAAAAAAGGCGCAGCCCTCGCTCAAGTCGAAAGCTGCGCCCGGCCCTCATGAATCAGCCGTTTTTGCGGAACACGAACACCAACCCGATGATGATCAACAGCATGCCGAGCACGCTCAGCAGCGCCAGCCGATTACCGAAGAACAGGTAGTCCATCACGGCCGTCACCGCCGGCACCAGGTAGAACAGGCTGGTGACATTCACCAGATTGCCGCGAGCGATCAGCCGGTACAGCAGCAAGGTCGCCAGCACCGAGACCACCAGCCCCATCCACAGCGCCGGGACGATAAAGCCGACACTGTGCTCGAAGTGAAACGGCTGGAACGGCACGAACAGCGCGCACAGCAACAGCCCGGCCAGGTACTGCACCGGCAGGGTGCCCAGCGGGTTGTCGCTGATGCGCTTCTGCATGATCGAGCCCAGGGTCATGCTCACCAGAGCCAGCAGGCCGAAGAGCATCCCGGCCAGCGACATGCCGGCCAGGCCGATGCCCTGATAGACCACCATGATCAACCCGGCCAAACCCAGCGCCAGACCGAACATCCGGCTCCAGGAGCGTTGACGCTCCATGATCACCACGGTGAGGATGGGTTGTACTCCCATGATGGTGGCCATCACTCCGGGGGTGACCTTCAGGTCCAGGGCCAGCAGGTAGAAGATCTGGTATGCCCCCAGCAACACCAGCCCGGTGGCCACCGCGTACAACATCGGCTTGCGTCCGCGGGGCAAACGCAGCTTGAGCAGGGGAATCAACAGCACCAGCCCGCACAGGGCGATGGCAAAACGGAACAACAGGAAGGCAAAGGGCGAGGCATGGGCCAGCCCCCATTTGGAGAAGATCGCCCCACTGCTCCAGAGCAGGACGAACAGGCTCGTGGAAGCCGCCGCAAGCGCGGACTTTTTCGATATGAACAACATGAATACCACCTGTAATCAGGCAAATAGCCAACTCAGCCGAGGCTGAAATTCAGTAGTTTTTTCTGGCGGGCGCGGGCAACAGCAGAGGTTGCTGATCAGCCCCGTACGACGACGCCCGGCGGTGATACGACGGCGCACACCGGCGTGCTACTGACAGGTGGGGGGTAATGACTGATCTGCACAGGCTGCGGGTTCCCGCACGGCACGACGCCAGCGTTGACCGCTGAATCGACTACCGTGTTGATGAGGGAATGAGGCATGTGCTGATCTTTCTGAAGTGGAAGGTGAATCTTCTGATACACCGGGCGCCGACTATAACCAGCGCCCGATATTCATTGCAACGCCTTATCCGAACAACCAGTAACCCAGGGCGGTCAGGACCACCACCGCCAGCACCGGACGCATGACGCGGTAGAGCTTCGGATTGCGGCGTTTCCATTGCTTGACCACGCCACTGATGCGATCGCTGAAGCGCTTGCTCCAGGCATAGGCCTGGTTGATCCCGCCGACGCGCTCGTCGTCGAGGTTCTGCGGCGCGGTGGCACGCCCCAGCCAGGCGCTGATCCAGCGGTTGATGCGGGTCATCAGCGGGTTGCTCAGCGGACGCTCGATGTCGCAGAACAGAATGACCCGGGTCTTGTCGGTCTCGTTTTTGACCCAGTGCACATAGGTTTCATCGAACATCACGTCTTCGCCATCGCGCCAGGCGTAGACCTGGCCGTCGACGAAAATCCGGCAGTCGTCGGTGTTCGGCGTGGACAGGCCCAGGTGATAGCGCAGGGAACCGGCGAACGGATCGCGGTGCGGGTTCAGATGGCTGCCACCGGGCAGCAGGGCGAACATCGCGCCCTTGACGTTGGGAATGCGGCTGACCAGTTCAACGGTCTTCGGGCACAGCAACTCGGCCGACGGCAGCGGTTTGTCGTACCACTTGAGGTAGAAACGCTTCCAGCCCTTCTTGAAGAACGAACCGAAACCGGCGTCGTTGTTCTTCTCGGCGGCGCGGATGTAGCCCTCGTCGAACAAATGCATGGCTTCGTCGCGGATCACTTCCCAGTTGTCCTTGAGCACATCCAGCTCGGGGAACTTGCTGCGGTCCAGATAGGGCTTGGAAGGCACGCCGGAAAACAGGTACATCAAGGCGTTATAAGGAGCGAACAGCGCCGAATGGTTGACGAACTGACGCAGCACCGGCAGTCGAGCCTTGCCGCGCAAATGCACGTAGAGAGTGCTGCCGATGAATAGCAGCAACACCGCGGACTTGGCGGCAAACGAAAGGCTCATGCAATATCTCCTTGAAATAATTACCGGCGGGGCAGCATTCATCCGGCATGGCAGTCGGCCATGATAAACACTCCTGGCCCCTGGAAAAACCCGCACAAACCGACAATCAGTGTTAACAGTCATGCAATAAAATGCTGATTAACACACGCCAGCTGAACGCCAGCTGATGCAGGTCAGTACCCATGCAACATGCCCTGCAACGCCTTCGATCGCCGGCAAGCGGGCTCCTGCGGAGCCTGCCGGCGATCACCTTCCCACTGCCTTACTGCTGGTTCTCCTGCTCGGTGAACAGGTCGCTGAACAGCATGCTCGACAGATAACGTTCACCCGAATCCGGCAGCACCACCACTATGGTCTTGCCTTGCATCTCGGGGGTTTCCGCCAGGCGCACCGCCACCGCCATCGCCGCACCGCAGGAGATGCCACAGAGGATCCCCTCCTCCTGCATCAGGCGCAGGGCCATGGCCTTGGATTCCTCGTCGCTCGCCAGCTCGACCCGGTCGACCATCGACAGGTCGAGATTGCTCGGCACAAAACCGGCACCGATACCCTGGATCTTGTGCGGGCTGGGCTTGATCTCTTCGCCGGCCAGCTTCTGGGTGATCACCGGCGAGACGCTCGGCTCCACCGCCACCGACAGGATAGGTTTGCCCTGGGTCTTCTTGATGTAGCGGGAAACCCCGGTGATGGTGCCGCCGGTGCCGACGCCCGCCACCAGCACGTCCACCGCGCCATCGGTGTCATTCCAGATTTCCGGACCGGTGGTTTTCTCGTGGATAGCCGGGTTGGCCGGGTTATCGAACTGCTGCGGCATGAAGTATTTGTCAGGATCGCTGGCGAGGATTTGCGCGGCTTTCTCGATCGCCCCTTTCATGCCCTTGGCCGGCTCGGTCAGCACCAGTTCGGCCCCCAGGGCCTTGAGCACCTTGCGTCGCTCGATGCTCATCGACGCCGGCATGGTCAGGACCAGCTTATAGCCACGGGCCGCGGCGACGAACGCCAGGCCGATGCCGGTGTTACCCGAGGTCGGCTCGATGATGGTCATGCCCGGCTTGAGTTTGCCGCTGCTTTCCGCGTCCCAGATCATGTTCGCGCCGATCCGGCACTTCACCGAATAACCCGGGTTGCGCCCTTCGATCTTGGCCAGGATGGTGACGCCGCGGGGCGCGATGCGGTTGATCTGCACCAGCGGCGTATTGCCGATGGAATGGGCGTTGTCAACGAAAATGCGGCTCATGGCTGGGTCCTTGTACAGCGTGAAAGGAAGTCTTCAAGGGTATGCCTAGCCCCCATGAGCGTCCAGTCGGGACGAACGTCTGCGATGCCGGGGAGTCAATCGCTATAAGGCACATGGCTGGAGACTCAAGCTCATGAAACGTCGCTACAGTTGGCCCCTGTGGACCCTCGCCGGGGTGCTGGTGCTGCTGGTTGCCCTGCACATCGCCCTGCCCTATCTGGTGCGCGATTACCTCAATGACCGGCTCGCCAACATGGGCGACTACCGTGGCCAGATCGCCGATGTCGACCTGGCCCTGTGGCGCGGTGCCTACCGGATCAACGGCCTGAAAATCGTCAAGGTCGACGGCAAGGTGCCGGTGCCGTTCGTCAATGCACCGCTGGTCGATCTGTCAGTGAGCTGGCGCTCCCTGTGGTACGACCATGCGGTGGTGGCCGAAGTGCAATTCGTCGGGCCGCAGGTCAACTTCGTCGACGGTGCCACCAAAAAGAACTCGCAAACCGGTGAAGGCACCGACTGGCGGGCCCAGCTGAACAAACTGCTGCCCATCACCCTCAACGAAGTACAGGTCAGCGACGGCAAGATCAGTTTCCGCAACTTCAACTCCAAACCGCCGGTGAACATGAGCGCCACCCAGGTCAACGCCAGCGCCTACAACCTGACCAACGTGGTCGACACCCAAGGCAAACGCGACGCCCGCCTCGAAGGCAAGGCCCTGCTGCTGGGGCATGCGCCGCTGGAAACCAACGCCACCTTCGACCCACTGAGCGACTTCCAGGACTTCGAGTTCCGCCTGCGCGTGCGGGATATCGAACTCAAGCGCTTGAACGACTTCGCCGCCGCCTATGGCAAATTCGACTTCAACGCCGGCCACGGCGACCTGGTGATCGAAGCCGAAGCCAACAAGGGCCAGCTCACCGGCTATATCAAGCCGCTGCTGCGCGATGTCGATGTGTTCAATTGGCAACAGGATGTCGAGAACAAGGACAAAGGGATATTCCGTTCGATCTGGGAAGCCCTGGTGGGGGTCAGCGAAACCGTGCTGAAAAACCAGGGGAAAAACCAGTTCGCCACCCGGGTCGAACTCAAAGGCAACGTACATCAGCGTGATATCAGCGCATTCCATGCTTTTTTGCAGATTTTACGCAATGGTTTCATCGAAGCCTTCAATGCCCAGTATGAGCGTCCCAAGCCGTCCACTGACTGAGTCACCACGTGACGCCCCATTCAGAGACTGAATGGGGCGTCTGCGTTCACAGTCGGCCGGGCGGCGCGCTATAGTCGGCCATTCGTGTTTTATTCTTCCGACCTGCTCGATGCACGTCGGCGTTACCGTTCGAGGAATTGCAGATGAAGTTCGAAGGCACCAGCGCGTACGTCGCCACCGATGACCTGAAGCTGGCAGTCAATGCCGCCATCACCCTGGAGCGGCCGCTGCTGGTCAAGGGCGAACCGGGCACCGGCAAGACCATGCTCGCCGAGCAACTGGCCGAGTCCTTCGGTGCCAGGCTGATCACCTGGCACATCAAGTCCACCACCAAGGCTCACCAGGGCCTGTACGAATACGACGCGGTGAGCCGCCTGCGAGACTCGCAGCTGGGCGTGGACAAGGTGCATGACATCCGCAACTACCTGAAGAAGGGCAAGCTGTGGGAGGCCTTCGAATCCGAGGAGCGGGTGATCCTGCTGATCGACGAGATCGACAAGGCCGACATCGAGTTCCCCAACGACCTGTTGCAGGAACTCGACAAGATGGAGTTCTACGTCTACGAAATCGACGAGACCATCAAGGCCAAACAGCGCCCGATCATCATCATTACCTCCAACAACGAGAAAGAGCTGCCGGACGCTTTCCTGCGCCGCTGCTTCTTCCACTACATCGCCTTCCCCGACCGCACCACCCTGCAGAAAATCGTCGACGTGCACTACCCGGACATCAAGAAGGACCTGGTCAGCGAAGCGTTGGATGTGTTCTTCGACGTGCGCAAAGTGCCGGGCCTGAAGAAGAAGCCTTCGACCTCCGAGCTGGTGGACTGGCTCAAGCTGCTGATGGCCGACAACATCGGCGAAGCGGTGCTGCGCGAACGCGATCCGACCAAGGCCATCCCGCCGCTGGCCGGTGCCCTGGTGAAGAACGAGCAGGATGTACAGCTGCTCGAACGCCTGGCATTCATGAGCCGTCGCGGCAGTCGTTAAGAGGCTGATGCCATGTTGCTCAACCTGTTCAATGAAATGCGCGCCGCCAAGGTTCCGGTGTCGGTGCGCGAGCTGCTCGACCTGATCAACGCGCTCAAGCAGCGCGTGACCTTCGCCGACATGGACGAGTTCTATTACCTGTCCCGGGCGATCCTGGTGAAGGACGAACGGCACTTCGACAAGTTCGACCGCGCGTTCGGCGCCTACTTCAACGGCCTGGAAAAACTCGACGACCACCTGCAGGCGCTGATCCCCGAGGATTGGCTGCGCAAGGAGTTCGAACGCTCGCTGAGCGATGAGGAACGGGCGCAGATCCAGTCCCTCGGCGGCCTGGACAAGCTGATCGAAGAGTTCAAGAAGCGCCTGGAAGAACAGAAGGAACGCCATGCCGGCGGCAACAAGTGGATCGGCACCGGCGGCACCAGCCCCTTCGGCTCCGGCGGTTTCAACCCGGAAGGCATCCGCGTCGGCGATGCCGGCAAGCGCCAGGGCAAGGCGGTCAAGGTCTGGGACCAGCGCGAGTACAAGAATCTCGACGACTCGGTGGAACTGGGCACGCGCAATATCAAGGTGGCCCTGCGCCGCCTGCGCAAGTTCGCCCGCCAGGGCGCGGCGGACGAGCTGGACATCGACGGCACCATCGATCACACCGCCCGCGACGCCGGCTTGCTGAACATCCAGATGCGCCCGGAACGGCGCAACAGCATCAAGCTGCTGTTGCTGTTCGATATCGGCGGTTCCATGGATGCCCACGTGAAGATCTGCGAAGAGCTGTTCTCGGCCTGCAAGACCGAGTTCAAGCACCTGGAGTACTACTACTTCCACAACTTCATCTATGAATCGGTGTGGAAGAACAACCTGCGCCGCGGCTCGGAACGCACCTCGACCCAGGACGTGCTGCACAAGTACGGCGCCGACTACAAAGTGATCTTCGTCGGCGACGCCGCCATGGCGCCCTACGAAATCACCCAGGCCGGCGGCAGCGTCGAGCACTGGAACGAAGAAGCCGGTTATGTGTGGATGCAGCGCTTCATGGAGAAGTACAAGAAGCTCATCTGGATCAACCCCTACCCGAAAGACACCTGGGGCTACACCGCCTCGACCAACATCGTGCGCGAACTGATCGAAGACCAGATGTACCCGCTGACCTTGCGCGGCCTGGAAGAAGGGATGCGGTTTCTCTCCAAATAGGATCCCATCCAACGCGATCCCTGTAGCCGCAGCCTGCGGCAGCGGCTACAGGGATCAGGCGAAGCGCCGCAGAAACTCGATCTGCTGCTGATACGCCGTCTCCTGCACCACCGGCGTCAGGCGTACCTCGCTGCCCGGCAGGCATTGCGCCAGCCGCGCCAGCGCCAGGGGCGTCAAGGCTCCCAGCCGCGGATACCCGCCAATGGTCTGCCGGTCGTTGAGCAGCACGATCGGCTGGCCGTCCGGCGGCACCTGGATCGCGCCCAGGGGAATGCCCTCGGAGATCATCGGCGCCCCCTGATAACGCAGTGACGGCCCCAGCAGGCGCATGCCCATGCGGTCGGCGCGACTGTCCAGGGCCCAGGCGCTGTTGAAGGCATCGAACAGGCTCTGCCCGCTGAACTGCCCAATCTGCGCCCCGAGAATCACCTCCAGCGGCGCCTTCGATTGCAGGTCCGGCAGTTGCTTGCCCGACAGCACCTTGAGGTTCACCCCTGCCCCGCAATACTCCAGCCGCGCGCCCGCGGCCAGTGGCCGGCCGAAGCCGTCGAGCCCGCCCAGTTCCTCGCGGACCACACTGGCGCAACTGCCCAGCACCTTGGGCGCATTGAAACCGCCGGGCGCCGCCAGATAGGCCCGCGCCCCCAGGTACGGCTGGGTGAAACGCAACCGCTGGCCTTTTTGCAGGATAAAGCTGCGCCCCGGGCTGAGCGGACGCTCGTCGATACAGGCCCCCAGGTCGGCGCCCGCCAGTGCCAGCAGGCACAACTCCTCGGCGACCACGCTGAAACCGCCCAGGGTGATCTCGATCACCGGCGCATCCAGGGCGTTGCCCAGCAACCAGTTGGCCCAGGACATCGACACCCAGTCCAGCGCGCCGCCCTGGGTCACGCCCAGGTGCCGCACGCCAAAGCGACCGGCATCCTGCAACAGGCACAAGGGCGTGCTGGCTTCGATCGTCAGGCGGCTCATGCCAGTGCCTCCGGAAGTGGCGTGTCGTCACCGCCCAGGCGGATGAATTCGGCGTGGTCCACCGCGGCGAAACGCACGCTGTCGCCCGGTTGCATCAGGCTGTAGCCATCGCGCTCGCGATCGAACAGGCGGCTCGGTGTGCGCCCGATCAGGTTCCAGCCTCCCGGCGACACCACCGGATAAGCCGCGGTCTGCCGTTCGGCAATGCCCACGCTGCCCGCCGCCACCCGCTTGCGCGGGGTATCCAGGCGCGGCGCGGCCAGCACTTCGTCCACCAGCCCCATAAAGGTGAAACCCGGGGCGAAACCCAGGGCGAACACCTGGTATTCACGCTCGCTGTGGCAACGGATCACCTCGTTCACCGACAGGCCGCTGCGCCGCGACAACAGGCTCAGCTCCGGGCCGACGCTGAGGTCGTACCAGACCGGCAGCACATGGCGCTGGCCGCCGGTGCGCGAATCGGGGGTCAGGTCGGTCAGGGCCAGATCGATCAGTTCCCGCGCCTGGGACGGGCTCAGGGCCCGCAGGTCGTAGTGCACCATCAGCGTGGTATAGGACGGCACCAGATCGATCAACTGCCCACCGAAGGCCGTCCGCAGGCGCTCGCTGGCAGCGAGCATCCACGGCATGTTGGCCTCGGCGATGGCATCGAACAGGCGCACCATCAGGCAGTCGATGGCCACCACTTCAAGGCGTATTTTCATGCTGGCAACTGCGCAAGGGCCGCGCGGATACGCTGCACGGCGGCCACCGAGCTGGCGTTATCGCCGTGCACGCACAGGGTATTGGCCTGCAGGTGCAAGGCGCTGCCGTCGCTGGCCAGCAGCGCGTCGCCGCGGGCGATGGTCAGCGCCTGGGCGATGATCTTTTCCGGGTCGTGATGCACCGCCCCCGGCAGTTGCCGCGACACCAGATGGCCGGCGTTGTCGTAGGCACGGTCGGCGAAGGCTTCGAACCACAGGGTCACGCCGAACTCGTCGCCCAGGGCCTGGGCCGCGCCGTTGTCACGGGTGGCCATCAACATCAGTGGCAGTGTCTTGTCGTAGGCGGCAACCGCCTGGATCACCGCGCGCAGCTGCGCCGGGTTGGCCATCATGTCGTTGTACATGGCGCCATGGGGTTTGACGTAGCTCACCCGAGTGCCCTGGGCCCGGCAGATGCCGTCGAGGGCGCCGATCTGGTAGTGCAGCAGGTCCTGCAGTTCCTGGGCGCCGTAGGCCATGGAACGGCGGCCGAAACCGGCCAGGTCCTGGTACGCCGGGTGCGCACCGATGCGCACGCCATTGGCCAGGGCCAGGCTGACGGTCTTGCGCATGATGCTCGGGTCGCCGGCGTGGAAACCGCAGGCGATGTTGGCGCAATCGATGAACGGCATCACCTCGGCATCCAGGCCCATGGTCCAGTTGCCAAAGCTTTCGCCGATGTCGCAATTCAATAACAGGCGGCTCACGGTCAGTGCTCCTGTAGCGTTTGTCATGTTGGCTGCGGGAATCGCGCGGGATGCCCACAGATTATCAGTTAGCGCGCTTCGAGTTGTTTGCCACGGGTTTCCGGCAGGCTCAGGGCCGCCAGGACCACGATGCCGTAGGACACAGCGGCGAAGGTGCCGATGGCCGCGCCCAGCGGGATGTGCTGGCTGAGCAGCCCGATCAGCAGCGGGAACAGGGCCGCCAGCGCCCGGCCGCTGTTGTAGCAGAAGCCCTGGCCCGATCCGCGGATCCGCGTGGGGAACAGCTCCGTCAGGAAGGCGCCCATGCCGCTGAAGATCCCCGAAGCGAAGAAGCCCAGGGGAAAGCCCAGCCACAGCATCACCGCGTTGCTCACCGGCATTTGCGTGTACAGCAGGACGATGGTGAACGAGCCGGCGGCGAACAGGACGAAGTTCTTCTTGCGCCCGAGAATGTCGGTCAGATAGGCGCTGATCACATAACCCACATAGGAGCCGAAGATCACCATCGCCAGGTAGCCGCCGGTGCTCAGCACGCTCAAGCCCCGCTCGGTCTTGAGGAAGGTCGGCAGCCAAAACGTAATGGCGTAGTAGCCGCCCTGGGCGCCGGCCGCGAGCAGCGACGCGCGCAGGGTGGTGCTGAGAATGCCGGGAGCGAAAATCTCGTAGAAGCGCGAGGGGTTGTCCGGCACTTCCCGGGCGCGGGTTTGCCGGTAGATCTCCGGGTCCTTGACCAGGCGGCGGACGAAAATCACGAAGATCGCCGGCAGGATGCCCAGCAGGAACAAGGCGCGCCAGGCGTCTTCCGGCGGCAGCAGGGAATACATCAGCGCATAGAGCAGTGCCGTGATGCCCCAGCCCAAGGCCCAGCCGGACTGCACCATGCCCACCGCCTTGCCGCGGTTTTCCGCGCGGATCACTTCGCCGATCAGCACCGCGCCGGCGGTCCACTCGCCGCCGAAGCCGAAACCCATCAAGGTCCGGGCGATCAGCAGTTGCTCGTAGTTCTGCGCCAGGCCACACAGGAAGGTGAAGAAGGCGAACCAGAGCACAGTCAATTGCAGGGTGCGCACCCGGCCGATGCGATCGGACAGGATGCCGGCGATCCAGCCACCCAGGGCGGAAGCCAGCAAGGTGCTGGTGTGGATCAGGCCGGCCTCGGCGGAGCTGATGCCCCACAGCGCAATCAGGGTCGGGATGACGAAGCTGAGCATCTGGGTGTCCATGCCATCCAGGCCGTAACCGGCCTTGCAGCTCCAGAACGTGCGGCGCTCCTGCTGATTGATGTCGCGGTACCAGTCGAAGGGGCCGGCGCGGCCTTTGGCCTTGCTGGCGGCGAGCGTGTCGGGCGCACTCATGGCAAATCTCCACTTTATTAATATTGTTCTGGGTCCCGACGACGCTTATCGTGAGACGCAGCGATTTTTGGCGCCCGCGCCCTGCTCCGTCCAACTAATAAAAACCGCCTCCAGACATAAGAAAAGTTGATCGCATGAACCTCAAGTTTCTTGAAACCTTTGTCTGGGTGGCGCGCCTGAAAAGCTTTCGCCTGACCGCCGACAAACTCTTCACCACCCAGGCATCGATCTCCAGCCGCATCGCCGTGCTCGAGGGCGAACTGGGGGTCAAGCTGTTCCTGCGCGACTCGCGCGGCGTGACCCTGACCCCGGAAGGCCTCAAGGTACTCGACTATGCCGAGCAGATGATGGACACCATGCAGGCACTCAAGCAGTCGATCGAGACCCGTTCGAGCAAGGTCGGGCGGATTCGCATCGGTGTCATGGACACAGTGATCCACACCTGGCTCAGCCCCCTGGTGGCGCGGATGATGGACAGCTATCCCCAGGTGGAAATCGAGCTGGTGGCCGACACCTCGCTGAACCTCTGCGATCAGTTGCAGAAAGGCTTTCTCGACCTGGTGCTGCAAACCGACCTGCTGCGCCAGGAATCCATTCGCAGCCTGGAACTGGCCAGCCACCCGATGGGCTGGATAGTCGCCAGCCACTCGATCTACAACCGCGAGTACGCCAACCTGGCCGAGCTGGCCCGGGAACGCATCATCACCTACTCGAAGAACTCCCTGCCGCACCAGGAGGTGCTGAGCCTGATGCAGGCCAACGGGGTGACCGCGCCACGGCTCAACTGCGTGAACTCGGTGTCGGCCATTACCCGCCTGCTGCGCGACGGTTTCGGCATCGGCGCCTTGCCGCCGGTGCTGGTCAGCGAGGAACTGGCGCGCGGCGAACTGACCCTGCTGGCCATCGACCAGCGCCCGCCGAACCTGCAGGTGGTGGTGTCATGGCGGGTGGGGGTCGAACTGGTGGAAGAGGTGGTGGTGCTGTGCCAGCAAGTGCTGGAGCGTTATGCACAAAAGGTCGGCGAGAACTACATCGTCCTGGCGGGCTGATCCGCCGCGAATGCTTTTGTAGCCGCTGCCGCAGCTGCGATCGCGGGCGCAGCCTGCGTGAACCGGCTCGATGAGCATTTGTGATGCCAGCCATCTTTGCGGTTACTGCGCAACCGATCGCAGCCTGCGGCAGCGGCTACATCACAAGCCCTTCAAGTCACGCTCTTCGATCGGCCGGCTCTGGCGCAGGCGCTTGCCGCCGAGCACCACCCAGTCAATCAGGCGATACAGGCATTCCAGGCCGAACGACAGCAGCAAGGCGCCGCTCATGGCCCAGATCATCGCTTGCGGGGTCAGCAGGATCTGGTAGCTGTAGCCATTCCAGGTTTCCTGGCGGATATCCGGGTCGGCGGCCAGCACCACTTGCAGCAGGCGGATGTACCACGGGCCCTGCATGGCCTGGAACTGCTTGTCCAGGGCGCGCTGGCGAACCAGCAGATTGCCCAGGCTGTCGGCGTCGCTGCGGAACACCGGATCGTCGCTGGCCCGATAGTGGGCGACCAGCGCCTGCAGATCGCCCTTGAAGAACTGGTTGGCGGTGCCCTGGAACCCCTGAAGACTGGCCTGGGCCTCGATCAGGTGAGCCTCGACACGCTTGGCGTAATCGCCGATGAACCCCGGCACCTGGACGCCGACCAACAGGCCGGCCGCAAACAACACCAGCCGCAGATAACTGAGCAACATAGGGATGTCCTTATTCGGTCTGGCCGTGCAGGACGCATTCACCGCGCCGCCACAGGCTCCATTGGCCCGGCTCGTAGCGAGTCCAGGTTTCGTTTTCGGTCAAAGGTTCGGTGGCGATCACCGTCACCACGTCGTTGGGCGTGGTTTCCGCCTGGAAGTCGACGATCACATCGACGTCCTTCAGGCGGGCCGGGCCAAAGGGCGCGCGGCGGGTGATCTGCGCCAGCTTGGTCGAGCAATAGCAGAACAGCCAGTCGCCGTCACTGAGCAGGCAGTTGAACACGCCCTTGCCGCGATATTCGGCGCAGGCGGCCACCAGCGACGGTAGCAGTTCCTCGACTTCCACCGGCTCGGGAAAGGCTTCGCGCACCCGGTTGAGCAGGTCGCAGAAAGCCGCTTCGCTGTCGGTATCGCCCACCGGACGATAGAAGCTGGTGGGAGGCTGGAAGTCCGCCAGCTGGCCGTTGTGGGCGAAACACCAGTTGCGCCCCCACAGCTCGCGCACGAACGGATGAGTGTTGGACAGACAGACCTTGCCGACGTTGGCCTGTCGAATGTGGCCGATCACCACTTCGCTCTTGATCGGGTAGCGCTGCACCAGGTTGGCCACTTCCGACTCGCTGCTCGCCGCCGGGTCCTGGAACAGGCGCAGGCCGCGGCCCTCGTAGAAAGCGATGCCCCAGCCGTCGCGATGCGGGCCGGTGCGCCCGCCGCGCTGCATCAGCCCGGTAAAGCTGAACACGATATCGGTCGGTACATTGGCGCTCATGCCCAATAACTCACACATGCTCGGACTCTCGCTTCAATGCGTGTTACAGACGCGGCTCGATCCGCGAACGCTGGGGGTTGCTGGGCACTGGCGGGCGGCCGTAGCGATCGTCGCCGGCACCGCCGAAAGGCTGGTCGTCCGGCTCTTCGGCACGGGCCGCGGCCTTGGCGGCTTCGGCCTGTTCCTGGCGGGCCTTGGAGGCGCGCTCGATCGGCCAGCGGATCAGGACGAACACCAGGTAGATGCCGAAGGCGATCACGCCATACATGAACAGGTCGGAGACCGCGCGCCAGGCGTTGTTGCCGACCTTGAACAGCATGTCCAGGGCGGTGATGGCCACAGCCGGGGCGAACATTTCCTTGGCCGGGTCGACCACGGTCGGGCTGAACAGCAGCACCGCCACCAGCACTCGCAGCGGCTCGCGCAGCCAGCGCCACATCCAGCGGGTCAGGCGCATCCATACCAGCAGGCAGCCCAAGGCGGCGAAGGCGTAGAGCCCCCAAGCGATCAGATAGTCGTTCTCGGTCATGGTGTCCATGGCAAGGCAGGCAAAGAGGCGCTTATGATAACGGCTTTTCGCATGCCAGGCTGCACCGCCGTCTGCCGCGCCCTTAATTGTCACCGCCCCGAGAGCCCTTCATGCCCGTATCCGCCCACGTCACCAGCGCCCCGATCGCCCGCAAGGCCGAAGGCCCGGACCCGTACGCCTGGCTCCAGGAGCGCGACACCGATGCCGTGCTCGATTACCTGAAGGCCGAAAACAGCTACCAGGAAGCCGCCCTCGCCGACCAGGCGGCGCTGCGTGAAACCCTGTTCCAGGAAATCAAGGGCCGGATCCTCGAGACCGACCTGTCCCTGCCCTCCCCCTGGGGCCCGTACCTGTATTACACCCGCACCACCGCCGGCGACGAATACGCCCGGCACTACCGCTGCCCGCGCCCGGCCGACGACAGCCTGAGCGTCGACGAAAGCCAGGAACAACTGCTGCTGGACCCCAACGAGCTGGCCAAGGGTGGTTTCTTCTCCCTCGGCGCCTTCAGCATCAGCCCCGACCACCAGCGCCTGGCCTACAGCCTCGATACCAGCGGCGAAGAGGTCTACACCCTGTTCGTCAAGGAGCTGTCCAGCGGCAAGGTCAGCGAACTGGCGTTCGCCGATTGCGACGGCAGCATGACCTGGGCCAACGACAGCCTGACCCTGTTCTTCGGTGAGCTGGACGACACCCACCGCCCGCACAAACTGTTCCGTTATCGCCTGGACGGCACCACCGCCGAAGAGGTGTTCCATGAGCCGGACGGGCGCTTTTTCCTGCATTGCTACCGCTCAAGCTCGGAGAAACAGCTGCTGCTGTCCCTGGGCAGCAAGACCACCAGCGAGGTCTGGGTACTCGACGCGGCGCAGCCGCAGCAGGCCTTTACCTGCCTGGCGCCGCGGGTCGAACACCATGAATACGACGTCGACCACGGTTTGCTCGACGGCCAGTGGACCTGGTTTATCCGCAGCAACCGCGACGGCATCAACTTCGCCCTCTACCAGGCGCCGGACCAGGGCACGGTGCCGGGTGAAGCCGACTGGCAGAACCTGATCCCCCACAGCAATAGCGTGATGCTCGAAGGCCTGAGCCTGAACAGCTCGGCCATGACCCTGAGCCTGCGCGAAGGCGGCCTGCCGATCATCGAGGTGCACCCCGAGGGCCTGCCGGCCTATCGCGTGCAACTGCCGGATGCGGCCTACAGCCTGCATGTGCAAAACAGCCTGGAATTCGTCAGCCAGCGCATCCGCCTGCGCTACGAAGCGCTGAACCGTCCGGCGCAGATCCGCCAGCTGGATCTGGCCGGCGGCGCACAGAAAGTGCTCAAGGAAACCCCGGTGCTCGGCGTGTTCGACCCGGACGCCTATGTCAGCCAGCGCCTGTGGGCGACCGCGGCCGACGGCACCCAGGTGCCGATCAGCCTGGTGATCAAACGCGAAGCCCTGGGCCGGCCGGCACCGCTGTACCTCTACGGCTACGGCGCCTACGGCGAAAGCCTCGACCCGTGGTTCTCCCATGCGCGCCTGAGCCTGCTGGAGCGCGGCGTGGCCTTCGCCATTGCCCACGTGCGTGGCGGCGGCGAGCTGGGCGAAGCCTGGTACCGCGCCGGCAAGCAGGAACACAAGCAGAACACCTTCAGCGACTTCATCGCCTGCGCCGAACACCTGATCGCCCAGGGCCTGACCACTTCCGAGCAGCTGGCCATCAGCGGCGGCAGCGCCGGCGGACTGTTGATCGGCGCGGTGCTCAACCAGCGCCCGGAACTGTTCAAGGCGGCGATTGCCGAGGTGCCGTTCGTCGATGTGCTCAACACCATGCTCGATCCCGAGCTGCCGCTGACCGTCACCGAGTACGACGAATGGGGCAACCCGGAGGAGCCCGAGGTCTACGCGCGGATCAAGGCCTACGCGCCTTATGAAAATGTCGAGGCCAAGGCCTATCCGGCGACCCTGGTGATCGCCGGCTACAACGACAGCCGCGTGCAGTACTGGGAGGCGGCCAAGTGGGTGGCCCGGTTGCGCGCCACCAAGACCGACGACCACCTGCTGCTGCTCAAGACCGAGCTCGGCGCCGGCCACGGCGGGATGAGCGGGCGTTACCAGGGATTGCGTGACGTAGCGCTCGAATATGCATTTGTTTTCAAGATTCTGGGCATTGCCTGAGGAACTCCGGCCGGCGCTCCTGTCTTAACCCAGGACCGCCGGCCCCGAGCCATACCGCACCTGCCCGGGACCGCAACAGACACAAGAAAAAGACCGTGACGACATGCCAGAACCTACCTTGTTGAACAATGAAATCCGCGACTGGCTGATGGACTGCGGATTGTTCGATCAGCTCTTGCCGGCCGACTTCAATGCCGCCGCTGGCTACTTCAGCATCAGCAGCATCGCCCAGGGCCAGGAGATCTTCCGCGAAGGCGATGCCGGCAGCTTCATGTGCATCATCCATTCCGGCCAGGTGGCGGTGCAGAAGACCAACAGCGAAGGCGTGCGCGTGACCATCGCCACCCTGCGCAGCGGTCGGGCCTTTGGCGAGATGGCGGTGCTCGATGGCGAACGGCGTTCGGCCAGTTGCGTGGCCGCCAGCGATTGCCGGCTGCTCAACCTGGGCAAGGACTCGCTGGAGAAAATGCTCAACGACGCGCCGAAGATCGCCGCCAAGATCATCCGCGCCCTCGCCGTGTCACTGTCCAGGCGCCTGCGCATGGCCGACGGGCAGTTGCTGTCGCAACAGGTCTAGCTGCCCGGGGTCCTGGTTTTCGTCTCGTTCTGCTGCAACCCTGGCAAGGTCTGGTCCTTCGGCGGCTTGGGCATGTCGATCGGCGGCAGCAATGGCGCACCGCCATGGGCCGTGGCCTTGGGGGTGCTGGGGGGCGTGATTTGCGGATAAGGGGTCGGGGTCGCGGTGCCGGGCGAGCCGGCGGCGGGGACCGGAGTCACGGGCACCGCCTGCAGTTCCTCGGCGTTCACGGCGCTCATCGCGAGCGCCGCACTTAGCAAGAGCGCTGCGCGGGCAATGACCGTTAGAATAGTGCGCTTCATCAATGGCTCCATCGCTATTGTCAGCCCTCAGGCTACTCCCAACCGGGGCGGTTTGCCTTCCTCATTGAGACCCTCATGAAACGTTTCGTTCTGCTCGGCACCACCCCGATTCCCGAAAATGGCGGTGCCTTGTGCCTGTTCGAATACGGCGAGGATTTTGTCATCAAGATCCAGGGCGGCGACGGCGGGCAATTGATGAACACCCGCATGCACGGCTCCGAAGACGCCCTGGCGGAGATCCCCTGCCGCAAGGTCGCCGGGCGGCCGAATTCGCGGGTGCTGATCGGCGGCCTGGGCATGGGCTTCACCCTCGCCTCGGCCCTCAAGCACCTGGGCAAGGGCGCCGAAGTGGTGGTCGCCGAGCTGGTGCCGGGGGTGGTCGAATGGAACCGCGGACCGCTCGGGGAGAAATCCGGCCGGCCGCTGCTCGACCCGCGCACGGTGATCCGCCTGGAAGATGTGGCCAAGGTGCTGCAGGCCGAACCCCAGGGGTTCGACGCGATCATGCTCGACGTCGACAACGGCCCCGAAGGCCTGACCCAGAAGGCCAACAGCTGGCTGTACTCCGCCGCCGGGCTGGCGGCCTGCGCCAGGGCCCTGCGGCCCAAGGGTGTGCTGGCCGTGTGGTCGGCCAGTGCCGACAAGCAATACTCCGACAAGCTGCGCAAGGCCGGCTTCAAGGCCGAGCAAGTGCAGGTCTTCGCCCACGGCAACAAGGGCACCCGCCACACCATCTGGATTGCCGAGAAGCTCAAAGCCTGAGCTAAACTGGGCTCATTACCGTCATTAGTCTTTGCATAAAGGTGAACCCATGAGTTCGACCAACACCTCCAAGCTCGACCGCATCCTCGCCGACGCCCAGCGCGACCGCGAGATGGGCTACCGCGACAAGGCCCTGAAGATGTACCCGCACGTCTGTGGGCGCTGCGCCCGCGAGTTCTCCGGCAAGCGCCTGAGCGAGCTGACCGTGCACCACCGCGACCACAACCACGACAACAACCCGCAGGACGGTTCCAACTGGGAACTGCTGTGCCTGTACTGCCACGACAACGAACACTCGCGCTACACCGACCAGCAGTACTTCGGCGAAGGCTCCCTGAGCACGCCGAAAGTCGCCAAGGCCACCCACAACCCCTTCGCCGCGCTGGCGGGGTTGATGAAGAAAGACGACGAATAACGTCCCCACGGCTGTTTTGTCCGGTCCTTTCTTTCGCGAGCAAGCTCGCTCCTACAGCTCTTGCGTACCTCTGTAGAAGCGAGCTTGCTTGCGCTGGCGTCAGCCGGGACGCTGCTATCCACGAGCCTCACGCCCCTCGTCCAATCCCCGTATAATCGCGATTTTTCTCGAAGGCACCCCGCTCGTGGCAAACAAAAGGTACAGCTGCATTGGTTTGTATAACCCCAAGTCACCGGAGAACGTCGGTTCGGTGATGCGCGCCGCCGGTTGCTATGGCGTCGCGTCGGTGTTCTACACCGGCAAGCGCTATGAACGGGCCCGCGACTTCGTCACTGACACCAAGAAAGTCCATCAGGACATCCCGCTGATCGGCATCGACGACCTGAAGAAGATCCTGCCCCTGGGCTGCGTGCCGGTGGCGGTGGAACTGGTGGAAGGCGCCCGCTCGCTGCCGGAGTACACCCACCCGGATCGCGCGCTGTACATCTTCGGCCCGGAAGACGGCTCCCTGGACAAGGACATCCGCGACTGGTGCGAAGACGTGGTCTATATCCCGACCACCGGCTGCATGAACCTCGCCGCCACCGTCAACGTGGTGCTCTACGACCGCCTGGCCAAGGGCAACAACACCCGCTCCGGCCCCAAGTTCTGAGCACTGCTTCAAGTTCGCCGTACATTCGATGGAACAAGCGCCGCGCCAGCGCAGTCAGCTTTATATCCATCCCCCCTGGAGACAGATCATGAGCGACAGCAAACAACTGGAACCCATCGCAACCACCCCTTTCCAGAGCCCGGCGGAGCAGAACGTACAAGGCTGGGAGCGCATCGGCTCGCTGGCCGGCGGCGTGGTGATGGTCGGCAAGGGCCTGCGCCGTGGCGGTGTGTTCGGCCTGATCCAGGTGGCCATCGGCGGGGTCGCCCTGGCCCGTGGCATCACCGGCCACAGCTCGGCGAAAAGCCTGCTGGAGAAGAGCCGCCAGGATATGAATAACGTGCGGGCGAAGATCGAGCGTGCCGGCGCGGAGCTGAAAACCCTCAAGGCCAATGCCGAGGCGGCCACCCGTACCGCGACCGTAACCGGCAACGATTCGTTGAAATCGCCCAAGGCCGGGGTTTGATCGGCGGCCTCGAACGCCGCGTTGAATGAACCGGCGCTATCGCGAGCAAGCTCGCGCCTACAGGGGGTTGCGCAAAACCTGTAGGAGCGAGCTCGCTCGCGATGACCGCAAAGCGGTCGACCCCACTAGCGCAACAAATCGCTGTCGAGCACCTTCGACGAGCCGTCCAGCACGCTCTCGCTGAGCTGGATGAACTCTTTGGTGCTGACACGCTCCAGACGCATCACCGCCCGGGTCACGTCATCCAGCGAACGCTTGTTGCGGGTCTTCAGGCGGATCTCCCGATCCAGTTCCTGCAACAGCAGCACCGCCCTGGCCACCACCGGCGCGTCCACCTGTTCGCCACGCAGGCTGCTGACGCCGTGGCCGCTCTTGGCCAACCGGGTCTCCAGGGCCTGGTAACGCTCGTCGCTCATGCCGCCGGCGCGGCGCATCAACTCTATGGCGTAGTACTCCGCCAGCCCCTCGCCGATCCAGTCGCTGCGCTCGCTGTCA
This sequence comes from Pseudomonas sp. GW821-FHT09E12, assembly GCF_059416085.1. Classification (NCBI taxonomy): domain Bacteria; kingdom Pseudomonadati; phylum Pseudomonadota; class Gammaproteobacteria; order Pseudomonadales; family Pseudomonadaceae; genus Pseudomonas; species Pseudomonas sp. GW821-FHT09E12. The sequence goes on from NZ_JBWKOM010000014.1 coordinate 58,480, forward strand.
TTGATCCGGGCAAAGACCTGGATCACTTCGCGCAGCAGCGGGCTGGTGCCGCTCTCGCTGACCAGCGGCAGGCGGCTGTGCAAGAACAGCGAATCGTGCCCGGCCAGGCTGCCGCGCCACATCGGGTCGGCCGCGCCGACGATCAGCAACTTGGTTGGATGACGGGGAAAGGTTGCCTGGATCTGCGGCCAGACGAAGGTCAGCAGGGTCAGCACATCCATGCGCCGCATGCCCTGCCCTTGCGGCGAGGCCACCGTGACTTCAGTCTCCCCCAGCCGGGTGCGACGACTGCCCAGGGCACCGGCCAGCACCCAGCCGGTGGGCCGGTCGAACAGGCGCGCGGGATTATCGATACGGAAACGGTTCTTGCCGATCCGCGGCCAGGCGGTTTCCACGCTTTTCCAGCCCGCGGGCAACTCGAACTCCAGGCGCGACACCAGCTCGATGCCGTCCTGCTGGTCGAGCTTCGCCGCCGGCACCAGCGTGTCGCCACGCAACAAGGCCCAGTGCGGGGTCATGCGGCTGTCGAAGCTGTCCTTCTTCAGGCTGTGGCTGATCCGCACCCGGTAGCTCAGGCTGGCCTTGCCGCCGGCCGGGCGCCATACGCCGCGCTGTACCGCGGGAGGCTTGGCCGCGCCGGACTGCCATTGGCCGTCGGCCTTGAAGTCGCTGTAATCGCCATGCGTGCCCAGGTCGAAATCCAGGCTGCGCACCGCCGCGCCGTCCGCCAGGGTCAGGCGCACCTCGGCCTGATCGCTCTGCGGCAACAGGCGCACGTGGTAATCCAGATCGACTTTTTTCGCCGCCCACCCCGGCGCACTGAGCACCAGCAGCCAGCCGGCCAGCGCCAGCCTTGCCCCCACAGCCATACACACTCCTTCGTGAAACAACCTTGAACGCGAGCGCGGCGTACCCTCAGCCGGCGCGGAAAATCAGATGATCTTCCCAGTCTTCCTCGGCCACGCTGCCTTCGGCGAGCATCCGTCCGGATTGGGAAATGCGCTCATGGTGCACCGCGTCGCGGTCACCGCACACCAGATGGTGCCAGAGCGGCAGGTCCTTGCCCTCGCTGACCAGGCGATAACCGCAGGTCGGCGGCAGCCATTTGAACTCATCGGCCTTACCCGGGGTGAGCTGGATACAATCCGGCACCGAGGCCCGGCGGTTGGCGTAGTCGCTGCACTGACAGGTCTTCAGGTCCAGCAGTTTGCAGGCGATGCGGGTGTAGTAGACGCTGTTGTCTTCTTCATCCTCGAGCTTCTGCAGGCAGCACAGGCCACAACCGTCGCACAACGACTCCCACTCCTCCTGATCGAGTTGTTCAAGGGTTTTGCGGATCCAGAAGGGTTCAACTTTGGCGGCCATGGCTCAGGTAATCGGTATCGGACAGGGAAAAGGCCGCCAGTCTAGTGCCCAAGGCCCCGCGGGCCAAGCGCTGGCGACTGTCGGTAAGGCACTACTTGTCAGGCCGCATGCCGCGCAGTAGCTTTGCCTGTCGCAAAGCCCTATGTCCGCGTGCCATTAACGCTCGACCGCGTCGCACCGGTGAATCGCCCAGGGTCAGGAAAAACCCCGTTGCTCAGTTCAACTGCGCTTGCCGGTTTATCCACCTTTCATTCTCAAACGTAGCCAGGAATCCCTGTCATGAGCGCCAATCCCCGCGTTGCCGAGTACGCCATCCACCCGCAGTTCACCGAGCGCTGGTCGCCGCGCGCCTTCACCGGCGAAGCCATTCCCGAGGAAACCCTGCTGAGCTTCTTCGAAGCCGCGCGCTGGGCGCCGTCGGCCTACAACTCGCAGCCGTGGCGCTTCCTGTATGCGCGCCGCGACACGCCGAACTGGGAACGTTTCCTCGGCCTGCTCAACGAGTTCAACCGTGGCTGGGCGCAGCACGCCTCGGCATTGGTGATCGTGATCTCGAAAACCACCTTCACCGCGCCTGGCGCCAGCGAGGAAACCCCGGCCCTGTGGCACACCTTCGACACCGGTTCGGCCTGGGGCCACTTGGCGCTGCAAGCCAGCATCAGCGGCTGGCACACCCACGGCATGGCCGGGTTCGACCAGGAGCTGACCCGCAAGGAGCTGAAGATTCCAGAAGGTTATGCCCTGCATGCCGCCGTGGCCGTCGGCAAGCTGGGTGACAAGGCGAGCCTCGCCGAATACTTGCAGGCCCGCGAAGAGCCAAGCCCGCGTCGCCCGCTGAGCGAAACCGCGGCCGAAGGCGATTTCAGCCTGTAAACCAGCAACCTGTAGCCGCTGCCGCAGGCTGCGATCGCCCACAACGTGGGCGCAGGATCTTGAGATCGCTGAAGTCCTTCGGACTTATCGCAGCCTTCGGCAGCGGCTACAGAGTCTGTGATTCCCCTCAATACCCGCGGGTGAAATCCACTTCGCCACGCAACGCCGTGTCGGCCTGATAGGCCCGCAGGTTGTCGATGAACAGCTGCGCCATCAGGGTCGGCGAGGTCGGCGCCGAACTGTGACCGGTCAGCAACAGGCCCCAGGCGGTCCAGAACGGATGGCGCTGCGGCAGCGGTTCCTGGCGGCAGACGTCGATCACCGCCCCCGCCAAATGCCCTTCCTTCAAGGCTTCCACCAGATCCGCATCGACCACCGCGACCCCGCGACCGACGTTGATGAACAGGCCGGTCGGCTTGAAACACTTGAACAGCGCCGCGTCGTACAGGTCATGGGTGTGCGGGGTGTTGGGCAGCAGGTTGACCACATAATCCACCTCACCGACCAAACGTCCCAGGTCCGCCAAGGCCGCGACTTCGACAAACGGCGCCTGCTCCCGGGCTTCACTGGCGATGCCGTACAGTTCGACGCCGAACGGCAAGAGAAACTGCGCCACGCTCTGGCCGATATCGCCCGCGCCGACGATCAGCACCTTGCGCCCGGCCAGGCTCTGGCCCGTGCGGTTATCCCACTTGCGCTCGACCTGGCTGACCAGGCGCGCCAAGACTTCGCGCTCGTGACCGAGCATGTAGGTGAGCACGTATTCGGCCATGACCTGGCCGAAGATCCCCACGGCGCGGGTCAGCCGGTAATGGCGTGGCAGGCCGTCGGCGAGCAGCGGCGTGATGCCGGCCCAGGTCGATTGCAGCCACTGCGGCTGGTGGCCCTGGCGCAACAGGGTGGCCAGCAGGTCCGGCTGGCCGAGCCAGACCGGGCAGTCGGCGGCCAGCTTCGACAGCTCGGCGGAATCGCCGCTGGTGAGCACTTCCAGGTCAGGTGCCAGCTGACGCAACAAACGGGCATAAATAGCGTGATCGTGTTCGGCAATCAGAACGCGCATGGTTCAAACCTTACAAAACGGTGCAGGCAGCCACCGACGGAGTATCGCTCCATCGATCGCGGCAGCCGCCAGATAGAATCAGTTCCATTTTCAACGATGCCCCGGACAGGGCATCTACAGGTGTCCGTCAGACCGGATCATTACGGCGCAGCAGCTCTTCGGGCAAGTGCTCGATGTACTCGTCCTCGGCCGGTGGCATCTGCAGGTGGTAACCCTGCTTCTCAAGGTTCTCCAGCACCTGGTGGATGTCCTCGCGCGACAGCTTGCGCTCCGGGCTCAGCACCAGGTCGAAGGCGTGCTGCGGCTTGCCGAACGCCGCCAGCAGGTTTTCCGGCACGCGCTCCAGGGCATCGCTCTTGAGCACATAGAGGTACATCTCGTTCTTGCGCGGGCTTTTGTAGATCGAGCAGATACGTTTCATGGCTGTTCTCCGGCGGTGGCCAGGCTGTCGAGCAGCGCCTGGCCCATCAATTCGCGGCGCCAGCCACGCAGCGAATCGGGCAATTGGTAGGGTCCGTTGGGGAAGCCGCTCTTGAGCAGGCTTTCCAGGGTTTTCTTGCGCAGCATCAGTTCCGGGGCGATGCCCAGGCGCTCGGCTTCGGCCTGGCCCACGGCGCGTAGGCGCTTGAGCAGGGCCGAGGCTTCCATCGGCAACGGCTCGGGGACGGCCGGCGGCCACTGGTCGGGGCTGACGCTGGCGGCACGCTTGATCAGGCCCAGCAGGAACTCGCCGTCCTGACGCACGGTGCGCGGGTGCATGTCTTCGATTTTCGCCAGGGCGCCGAGGTTGTCCGGCTGGCTCTTGGCCAACGGCCACAGCGAGTGCTCGCGCACGATCCGGTTGCGCGGCAGGTCCCGTGCCCGTGCCTCACGCTCGCGCCAGGCGCAAAGTTCACGCAGCACCGCCAGTTGCGCGCGGGACAGTTTCCAGGCCAGCTTGGCCTCGCGGTAGACCTCATAGGGATCGACTTCGCGGCGCAGGTTGGCCACCAGCTCGGCGCCGTCTTCCAGCACCCAGTTGTATTTGTCCTCGGACAGTTTCGGCCGCAGCCGGGTGAAGACCTCCGCCAGGTGCACGGCGTCTTCGGCGGCGTAGCTGACCTGGGTTTCCGACAGCGGGCGTTGCAGCCAGTCGGAGCGGGTCTCGCCCTTGGGTAACTCGATGCCCAGCACTTCCTGGACCAACCGCGAGTAGCCCATGGAGAAACCCAGGTTCAGGTAGGCGGCCGCCAGTTGCGTGTCGAACAACGGTGCCGGCAGGCTGCCGGTCAGGCGCAGCAGGACTTCGAGGTCCTCGCTACAGGCGTGCACCACCTTGACCACCGCGCTGTTCTCCAGCAAGGCCGCCAGCGGCTGCCAGTCGTCGATGGTCAAGGGGTCGATGAGGTAAGCGCGCTGGCCATCGCCGACCTGCAACAGGCCGGCGATCGGATAGAAGGTGTCGACCCGCATGAATTCGGTGTCGAGGGCGACGAATGGCAGCTTCTGCCACTCGGTGCAGAATTGACCGAGGCTATCGTTGTCGCGAATCCAGTGAATATCGATGGCCACACGGCTCTCCCTTGAAGAATGGCGCGCAGTATATATCGCCCTCGGCGATTTCTGAGCATTCACTCGACAAGAGCCTGCGCGAAATCGGCGCCCGGGCCACAAGAATAGTCCGAACGCCGTCGACTACCCCTGTTTGCGCAGGACGTAAACCCGCCAGGCGGCGCAGCCGGGAATGAAATCCTGGTGGCTGAGCACTTCGAACCCCGCCCCCTTGAACTCGGCCTCGACCCGCGCCCGGCTGACGTCCATGCGTGGAGCACGCTGCAATTGCAGGGTGTCGTTGCCCTCCAGCCGGTCGCGCATGACTTTCAAGCGACTGTCGATGCGCACCGCGAGGATCACCGAGTCGCGACTGACCCGATGGAATTCGCCCAGCAACGCCAGGCGCGCCTCGCTGCTGGCGACATGGGGGAACAGTTGCAGGCAGACGATGCAGTCCACCGCATTGGCCGACAGGCCGATGCTGAACGACGAACTCTGGAAAGTCCTGACCCGCCTGAGCAGGCTCGCCGGGTGATGGGTCTGGGCGTGGTTGAGCATGTCCTGGGACGGGTCCGCCGCCAGGATCACCCGATTACTGTGCTCGCCCAGCACCGGCCAGAAACGCCCCGCGCCGCACGCAAGATCGAGAATCAGCCCCGGCTCGCCCGCCACCTTCAACGCGCGGCGAACCAGCCACTCGTCGCGCCACAACGACAGGCGCCGCCCCAGCCCGAGCGGGCGCTCGTCGCCACAGACGCGCGCGTGCGCCTGGTCATAACGCCTGGCGAACTCGAGCTCGAGGGGGGATGGAGGGTGCGCGGACATGGATCTGCTGGCTCTTGTAAGTATTGGATGAAAAACAGGTTACCGCCCCGATCGTGAAAAAAAGGTCGAACGCCGATCAAGGCTTCATTGCCGCGCCAGCACGCCGTCGACCACGCTTCCCCGGCAGCCGGCGAACAGGTCCAGGTCAGGCTGGTAGACCCGGCTGTCGACTTCCAGCAGACCGAGCATCGAGTGGAACAGGTTGTCCTGGCTCAGCGGTTTTTCCCGGCTCAGTTGCAGGCAATGGGTGTCCACCGAGAAGGCCTTCTGATAGCTGTCCGAGAACCAGGCCAGCATCGCCACATGTTTTTGCTGCGACGGCGCGAGCATGTAGGGCGTGCCATGCAGGAACAGGTTGTATTCGCCCAGGGACTCGCCGTGGTCCGACAGATAGAGCATGGCGGTATCGACCTTGTCCTGGTTGCTGCGCAACAGGTCGATCAGGGTCGCCAGCACGTGGTCGGTGTACAGCAGCGTATTGTCGTAGCCATTGACGATGCTCTCGCGGCTGCAATTGTTCAGGGCGTTGCTCTGGCACACCGGGGTGAAGCGCTCGTATTGCTTGGGGTAACGCTTGAAGTATTCCGGCCCGTGGCTGCCCATCTGGTGCAGGACCAGCACAGTGTCCTTGTCCAGGGTATCGATGAAGTGCTGCAGGCCCTGGAGCAGGATCTCGTCGCGGCATTCGCTGTTGGCACAGAGCGCCGGATCCTTGAGGTTGCTGACATCGTCCAGGGTCACCCGGTCGCAGGTGCCCTTGCAGCCGGACTGGTTGTCCCGCCAGATCACCTCGAGCCCGGCGCGCTTGAGCACGTCCAGCAGCCCTTCCTCGTTCTTCGCCTTGCTGGCGTCGTAGTTCTTGCGCCCCATGTTGGAGAACATGCAGGGCACCGAGACCGCGGTCTCGGTGCCGCAGGACGACACATCGGTAAAGGCGATCAGGCCGTTTTCCTGGCTGAGTTTCGGCGTGGTGTCGCGCTCGTAGCCCAGCACGCCGAAGTTCTCGGCCCGGGCACTTTCGCCAACCACCAGCACCGTCAGCGACTTGCGCGCATGGTTTTGCCAGGTCGGATTGCGCTGGGCATCTTCCCCGATCTTGACGAAGGGCTGGCGCGCCGAAACCACTTGCTCGCGCAGGTAACCGATGGAGGCGCCCACGTAGTTGCTCGGCACTATCATCAGGCGCAATTCATGGTGATTGCGAAACAGCGAGGCCAGCCCCTGATAGTTGACCAGGGCTACCCCACCAATGGCCGCCGCGCACATAACGGATACCAGCAACTTGCTCAATAACTCGCGGTGCCAGCGACGATAATTGATCGGGGCTTTCCACAGTAACCAGGAAGGCAATACACCCAGCAACAGAATATAAACAAGCAACTTCAGGGAGAGTAAGTCACGCACTTCCGTTGCATTGGTTTCGGCGAAGTTGCGAAACATTCCGGCATCTATCAGCACTCCGTACTGGCTCATGAAATAAGCCACGCCGGCACTGACCATAAACAATAAAACCAGCACCGGCTTAAATATCCGGCGAAACGCCAGCCAGGTCAGGATAAGGTTGAAGGCACAGAAGATCATCACCCCGAAAGCCACGCGCATGGCAATGCCGCGGGTGTCCGAGGCGGTAATGCTAAACAGGTGCTGCCAGAGCACAAAGTTGCAGCCAAGCAATAAAAAGGCGCAGGCAATCAGCGTCACCCATTCGGGACGCAGGGGCTTGATGTTCAGCATGACGATCGACTTGTTCCTTGAAAGAAGTGCGGCGTCAGGCCTGTTATTCAATGACGGCCCACGACAGCACGAACTTTAGGTAGCCGACCATCAACGTTTCGTGAAAAAGAAGCCAACAAATAGTTGGCATAGCCCTTTGCCAAAACTTTTTCGGCAAAAACAATCCGCAACGCCCTGGCGAGCGATGCGCCTTGCCCCGTTCGAGCCTGGCGCAAATAATGAGCCGCCCTCGGCCACTCCCTCGTCATCAAGGATCGACCGCATGAAAGCACGCCTTCTGCTCTGCTCGCTGCTGACCCTCAGCGCCCCGGCCTTTGCCGCGCCAAGCACCTCGCACCTGGATCAGGTCATCGAACGCGGACACCTGAACGTCTGCACCACCGGCGACTACAAGCCCTACACCTACCTGCGCGCGGACGGTGCCTACGAAGGCATCGACATTTCGATGGCGCAGTCCCTGGCGCAAAGCCTGGGGGTCGAGGTGAAGTGGGTGAAGACCACCTGGAAAACCCTGATGCCGGACTTCCTGGCGAATCAGTGCGACATCGCCGTGGGCGGTATTTCCGTGTCCCTGGAGCGACAGAAGAAAGCCTTCTTCAGCGACACCCTGGGCGTCGACGGGAAAATCCCCCTGGTGCGGTGCGCCGACAAGCAGCGCTACCAGACCGTCGAGCAGATCAACCTGCCTTCGGTGCGCCTGATCGAACCGCCGGGAGGCACCAACGAAATCTTCGCCCGGGCCCACCTGCCCAAGGCCAGCCTGACCCTGTTCGCCGACAACGTGACCATTTTCGAGCAACTGCTGGAGAACAAGGCCGACGTGATGATCACCGATGCTTCCGAAGCGCGCTTCCAGCAGAAACTCAAGCCGGGGCTGTGCGCGGTGAACCCCGAGCAGTACCTGCAATACAGTGAAAAAGCCTTCCTGTTGCCACGGGACGACGTCGCCTGGAAAAGCTATGTCGACCAGTGGCTGCACCTGAGCAAGGCCACCGGTTTCTACAGCGGCGTGGTCAATCAGTGGCTGGCGGCGCCCACGCCCTGAGCCGTCAGCCGCTCGCGAAAAGCAGTCGTCAGCAGCTTGCGAAAAGCCTGGCACGCGGCGCTGCGATAAGCGCCCTTGCGCCCCAGCAGCGCCACGCTGCGGGGCGCCAGGGGCGGTTGCAGGATCACCGGCCTCAGGCCCGGCTGCTCCTGGGTGATGGCCAGCGGCAGGATGGTCGCCAGTTGTCCGCGGCGAACGATTTCGACAATGGCGCCGATGGAGTTGGCTTCGATGGCGATGCGCGGCGTCATGCCCTGCTCGCGGCAATAACGGTCGATATGCTGGCGGGTGGCGAAATCGCCGCTGAGCAGCACCAGCGGCTGCCGCTCCAGCTCGGCCGCCGTCAGTTCCCGCGGTAGCTCGGGCTGCTGCTCGCGGCTGACCATCAGGCTCAGGCTCTCCTCGAACAACAGCTGGCTGTCGATATCCGGCAGGTGCTGTCCGGCAAAGGCAATGCCCAGGTCCAGGCGGTCTTCGGCCAGGGCCGCTTCCAGTCGGTCCTGGGTCATCTCTTCGAGGCTCAGGGCGATCCCCGGATACCGCTGGTTGAAACGGGTCAACAGCGGCCCCGCCAGGTAAGTGATGAAGGTTGGGGTCATGCCCAGGCGCAACGAGCCGCGCCGCAGATCCTGCACATCATGCATGGCGCGCCTGGCAGCCTCCAGGTCCTGCAGGGCCAGCCGCGCATAACGCACATAGGCCTCGCCGGCGTCGGTCAGGCGCACGGTGCGCCCCGAGCGGTCGAACAGCGGCGCGCCGAGGCTGTCCTCCAGTTGCCTGATCTGTTGCGACAGCGTCGGCTGGGACACGTGCAAGGCTTCGGCGGCGCGGGTGAAGTTGCCGTGCTCGGCGACGGCCAGCAGGTAACGGATATGACGTAGCAGCATGGTGTCTCCAGGCCAGGACCGCCAACTATAGGCAGTACTTATGGCCAGCATAACAAGCCAGTCTTGGACGCTATAGCTGAAATTTCCCATCCTTGCGCCATCAGCGATGCAAGGAGAACCACCATGCGGCACATCATCGACGGCTTCCTCAAGTTCCAGCGCGAAGCCTTCCCGAAACGCAGCGAGCTGTTCAAGCAACTGGCCACCACCCAGAACCCCGGCACCCTGTTCGTCACCTGCTCCGACAGCCGGGTAGTGCCGGAACTGCTGACCCAGCAGGAGCCAGGCGATTTGTTCGTGATCCGCAACGCCGGCAATATCGTGCCCTCCTACGGGCCGGAACCGGGCGGTGTGTCGGCCACGGTGGAGTACGCGGTGGCCGTGCTCGGGGTCAGCGACATCGTGATCTGCGGGCATTCGGACTGCGGCGCCATGACCGCCATCTCCACCTGCAAATGCCTGGACCATCTGCCGGCGGTGGCCAACTGGCTGCGCCATGCCGAGTCGGCCAAGGTGGTCAATGCCGCCCGCAGCCATGCCTCGGACGAAGCCCGCCTGGATGCCCTGGTGCGGGAAAACGTGATCGCCCAGTTGGCTAACCTGAAGACCCATCCCGCGGTCGCCCTGGCCCTGGAGCAGGGCCGGCTGAACCTGCATGGCTGGGTCTATGACATTGCCAGCGGCGCCATTGCCGCGCTGGATGGCCCAAGCCAGGGCTTCGTGTCCCTGGCCGAACACCCCGACGCCTGCGCCTTGGCCGGCAAACCGCGACACGCGGCGTGAGTGCTCTCTTTTCACAAGCCTTTTTCAACGGCTCGCTCAACAACCGTTTCACCATCCCCAACGAGGAACTCGACATGCTGCAATCCCAATTCGCCCAAGCCCCACGCCTGGCCCTGGCCGACACCATCATCGACGCCAAGGCGCGCAAGAACCTGTCGTGGCAACAGCTCACCGACGGCACCGGCCTGAGCCTGGCGTTCGTCACCGCCGCCCTGCTCGGCCAGCACGCCTTGCCGGCCGCGGCCGCCGACCTGGTCTGCAGCAAGCTCGACCTGGACCAGGACGCCAGCCGCCTGCTGCAAAGCATTCCGTCGCGCGGCAGCATCCCCGGCGGCATCCCCACCGACCCGACCGTGTACCGCTTCTATGAAATGCTCCAGGTCTACGGTTCGACCCTCAAGGCACTGGTCCACGAGCAGTTCGGCGACGGCATCATCAGCGCCATCAACTTCAAGCTCGACATCAAGAAAGTCGAAGACCCGGAGGGCGGTTCCCGCGCGGTGATCACCCTGGATGGCAAGTACCTGCCGACCAAGCCGTTCTGATCGCCCGAGGCCCGCGCACCGTCGCGGGCCCCTGTAGCCGCTGCCGCAGGCTGCGATCCAGGCCGCAGGACTGGCCCGGGCAACGTGGTGCTTCCGGCAGACCGCGTGCGCAGGTTTGGGGGCTGCTTCGCAGCCCAGCGCAGCCTGCGGCAGCGGCTACAGGTGTTATTTGATTTCTAGATAGTCCTGCACACTTTCTGATTTGCTCCGACCACGCCCCTCCCCGCCTAATCAGCGCCTGAATTGTTCAAGGTCTGGTTATGGAAAACGTTCGCGCGACAACCCGCCCCGTCTTCTGGCTGATGCTCAGCGTGACGCTGGTGGCCTTGAACCTGCGGCCGTCGATGGCCGCCGTCGGCCCCCTGCTGTCCGGCATCCGTGGCGATATCGCCCTGAGTTTCAGCGGCGCCGCGCTGCTGACCATGCTGCCGGTCATGGCCATGGGCCTGGCGATGTTCTTCGGCGTGCGCATCGGCCAGCGCCTGGGCGACCACCGTAGTGTGGTGATTTCGCTGCTGGTCATTGGCCTGGCCACCCTGTCGCGGCTGTTCCTCGATTCGGCCGCCGAACTGATCCTCAGCGCCGTGCTCGCCGGCCTCGGCATCGCCCTGATCCAGTCGCTGATGCCGGCACTGATCAAGTCGCGCTTTCCCGACAATGTCTCGCTGTTCATGGGCCTGTACGTCACCTCGATCATGGGGGGCGCGGCGGTCGCGGCGTCCTTTGCCCCGCTGGTGATGAGCCGCACCGGCAGCTGGCGGCTGGGCCTGGCGATCTGGGCGGCGCTGGCGGTCCTGGCGCTGCTGTTCTGGTACGCGCAACGGGCGGCCATGCCGAAACTGCCAGGCGCCGTGACGCACCACAAATCTTTTGCCGGCAACCGTCGCGCCTGGCTGCTGGCGATCTTCTTCGGCCTGGGCACGGCGTCCTACACCTGCGTCCTGGCGTGGCTGGCCCCCTATTACGTGGAACAGGGCTGGAGCGAACAGGACGCCGGCCTGCTGCTGGGATTTCTCACCGCCATGGAAGTGGTCTCGGGCCTGGTGACACCGGCCATCGCCAACCGCAGCCAAGACCGCCGCCAGGTGCTGGTGGCCTTGCTGGTACTGATCATCGCCGGCTTCTGCGGGCTGATCCTCAGCCCCCGGAACCTGAGCCTGCTCTGGCCGTGCCTGCTTGGCCTGGGTATCGGCGGGTTGTTTCCCATGAGCCTGATCGTGTCCCTCGACCATCTGGACCATCCGCGGCGTGCCGGTGGCCTGACGGCCTTCGTGCAAGGCATCGGCTACCTGATCGCCGGCCTGTCGCCACTGCTCGCCGGGATCATCCGCGACCGCCTGGGCAGTTTCGAGTGGGCCTGGTGGTCGCTGACCGCGGTCATGGCGCTGATGATCCTGATGGTCCTGCGCTTCGATCCGCGGCACTACCTTCGCCATTTCCAATGACCCGGGAAACGCTCCGATGAAACCCGCCAGCTTGCTCAACGCCCATCTCGGCATGCTGCTGTGGGCGGTGCTGATCGCCGCCTCGTTTTTTGCCGCGGCCCGGGTCAGCCAGGCCGTCGACCCGCTGTTGCTGACAGGTCTGCGCCTGCTGCTGTCGGCCTTGATGTTCGTGCCGGCGCTGTGGCTCAACGGCGCGTTCCGGATCAACCGCGCCGGGCTGCGGGCGCATGGGATGCTGGGCCTGTTGCTGGCGATCTATTTCGCTTCGCTGTTCGAGGCGCTGCGGCATACCTCGGCGGTCAATACCGGCATCCTGTTCGCCCTGGTACCGCTGCTGACCCTGCTGTTCGAGGGCCTCCTGCTGAGCGACAACCCAGCAAAAAACCGCCTGTTGCCGGTGCTGCTGGCGGCCACCGGGGCCACGCTGCTGACCTTCAGGGGCTCGGGCCCCGAGGGCATGCCGTCGCTCTACGCGGTCGGCGTGTATGGGGTCGGTTGCCTGGCCATGGCCGGTTATTCGCCGCTGAGCCAACGGCTGAAAACCACCAGCCTGAAAGATCGCAGCCCGGCCGCCATGACCTTCTGGAACATGTTGTTCGGCGCGCTGTTCCTGTTCGCCTTCTGCCTGCCGGGCGGTGGTTGGCGCAGCGCCGTCCTGCTCACTCTCAACGACGGCCTGTGGCTGCTGTACCTGGCCTTGTTCGCCACCCTGGCGACTTTTTGGCTGCTGCACCGGGCCATCGGGGTGATCGCACCGGCCACGGTCATTTCCTACATCTACCTGAGCACCCTGTTCATCACCCTCTTCCACTGGTTCGTGCTGGGCCGGCCTCCCTTGCCGGGCGAGCTGCTCGGCGCGCTGCTGGTGGGCCTGGGCATGCTCGCCCTGATCCTCGGCAGCCGCCGGCCAGTCCCGGTGCCCGGTTGAAGGCTCAACACCAAGGGACAAGCCGCTACGCGCCGCGCCATACCGCACAGGTCGTGTTCTCGGAATTAATTGTCCCTTCGCTATCCGTGAAACCCCGGGGCAAGGATTCAATTAGGACGATCGTTCCGTTAGCATCAGGCAGGTTTGCGCACGACCGCGCGAGGTGCTCAACGAGACGGAACTGATGCTGAACAGTAACTTGCTTAGAAAGCTCGATATGCAGGACCTGATGGTGTTCGTCGCCGTGTACGAGCAAAGCAGCGTGACCGGGGTCTCGGAAACCCTGTGCGTGAGTCAGTCGACCGTCAGCTACTGCCTGAAAAAACTGCGCACCGGCTTCGAGGACGAACTGTTCATCAATACCCGCACCGGCATGCGTCCGACCTACAAAGCCAGCACCATGTACAGTCATGTGCTGAAGATTCTCGAGAGCATCAACCTGTGCCATTCCGGGGTCCAGGCTTTCGACCCGACCCGCCAGGCCGTCACCTTCAATGTCTGCGCGCCGGAATATTTCGAACTGCTGATCCTGCCGCGGCTGCTCAAGGGATTCGACTTCGCCGACCTGCCGGTGACGGTCAACGTGCACAAGCTGGAAACCGATATCCCCGCCGAGGAACTGCGCGACGGCAGCCTGGACCTGGTGGTCTGCTTCGGTCCGAACTTTCACCACAACCACCCCGACCTCAAGTCGCAGGTGCTGCTCGAGGATGACCTGGTGTGTGTCTTCGACAAGCGCGCGACGCCGCCGCTGGAGCCGCGCTTCAGCCTGCAGTCGTTCGTCGAGCGCCGGCACGTCTACCCCACGCCCTGGACCTCGACCACCAACATGGTCGATGGCTGGCTGGCCCGCCAGGCCCACCGGCGGCAGATCGTCGCGCGCTCCAACAGCTACAGCGCGGCGCTGAAAATGATCACCGGCACCGACTTCATCCTGACCCTGCCACGGCGCATCCAGGCGCTGCTGACCAACGACGCGGTGTTCAGCCATTGCGAAGCGCCCAACGGCTTGCCGGGCTTTACCCTGGACATGCAATGGAGCGCGCACACCGACCAGGACAGCGCCAACACCTGGTTCCGCGAGCAAGTGGTCAAGGTCTGCGCGCAACAGGGCCTATTGTAGGGCCAGGCCCTGTGGCATTCCGGCTCAGTGGCCGATGCTGAGCTTGCCGTAGGACTCGCGGTCGATATCCAGGATCTCCACCGCCAGTTGCAACTCGACGCCAGCCGGCCATTCACAGAGTTCCTGCAGCACCGCCAGCAGGCTTTGCGAAAGCTGCTTCTTGATCTCTGGCGAACGCCCGCTGAGCAACGACAGCTTCACATGCACGAACGCCCGCTCGCCGAGGCCGGTGCCGACGCGAAACGTCTCGACCTTGCGCGCGCGGCTCTTGATGTCGTATTCAGCGAACTGCCCGGACGCCACCAACGCGTTGTTGAACCGCAGCAAGGCCTTGTCGGCATCCAGTTGCGGCAGGTTGGCGGTGTATTCCATATGCAGATGAGGCATGGCGGATCTCCCTGAAAGGTGGGGGTGAAAAGGCGCTCCATACTACACGCCTCGCGACCGCCTGCCTGAGTCCTCTACAAAGGGATAAGAGATTCAACGCGCCTTGAGCGGCGCCAGGTCGCGGTCGCTCATGAACGCCTCCAGCCGCGAACGCAGCCAGCGTTCGGCCGGGTCGGTGTCGACATGGCTGAGCCAGACCATGGACAGGTCCAGGGTCGGGGTCTTGAACGGAAACGGCTCCTGGAACAACTGCCCCGACGCGGCCATGGCCGCCGCCGTGTAGTCCGGCAGGCTGGCGATCATGTCGGTCCCCGCCAGCAACGCCGGCAGCGAACTGTACTGCGGCACCGACAACACCACATGGCGCTGTCGACCGATCTCGGCCAGCCATTCATCGGCAAAGCCGCTGACATTGGCCGTGTGCGACACCAGCACATGCGGACGGGAACAGTATTCGTCGAGGGTCAGTGGCGTGTCGCTGGCATCGGCGCGCAGCACGCTGGGCTGGATATGCCGCAGCAGCTTGCGCTTGGCATTGGCCGGCAGCCCGCGGGTCTGGCTGATGCCCACGGTGATGTCGCCGGCGGCCAGCAGGTCCGGGATCCGCCAGTAGTCCGCGTGCTGCACCACGAACACCACCTTCGGCGCTTCCTGGCGCAAGGTCCGCAGCAGCGGCGGCAACAGGCCGAACTCGACGTCGTCGGACAAGCCGATGCGAAAGGTCATGGTGCTGCTGGCGGGATCGAAATCGTGGGTCAGGCTCAAGGCCGAGGACAAGGCATCCAGCGCCGGCGACAGGTGCTGGATCAGCTCCTCGGCGCGGGCGGTCGGCTCCATCCTGTGGCCCACACGAATGAACAGCGGATCGTTGAAGATCGCGCGCAAGCGATTGAGCGCCGAACTGATGGTCGGCTGGCCGAGAAACAGCTTCTCCGCCGCCCGGGTCACATTGCGCTCGAGCATCAGGGTTTCGAACACCACCATCAGGTTGATATCGGCCTTGCGCAGTTCGTTGCGATTCATCCGCGTGCTCCATCCCCAGGTCGGAGCCCAGTGTAGAAAGGCCCCGCAACGGCGTCTATCGCCATCGAAGGGGCTTGGTTCAACCCTGAATGACTCAGGGGAAGGTAAAGGTGAACTCCGCCGCGCCATCGGCGTCGCCGACCTTGACCTCGGCATCGCTGCCGGTGCGGATGTAGCCGGCCCGCAGCGGGATGATCGCGCTGTCGCCCACCCGTTGCATGTCGTAGCGGGTGCCGTCGTATTTGACCCGCTGCCCGTTCAGGTCGTTGATCATGATGATGCCGAAGCCCTTGGCGCTGTTGGGCGAAGCCGCAAGGTTGAGTACCGACGGGTCGGTGTGAGCGGCAACTTTGTCGGTGAAGGTGATCTGCGGCCTGGCATTCAATGCGCACTGGCTCAGCTCGATGCGAAACGGTACCGGCGACGAGGTCGAACCCACCTTGGGAAAATTGGCCAGGGAGAAACGCCCGAGCTTCACCGGGATGGTCCTGTACGACTCCACCACGCAGGTGTTGGGAACGG
Source organism: Pseudomonas sp. GW821-FHT09E12 (assembly GCF_059416085.1). Lineage (NCBI taxonomy): Bacteria > Pseudomonadati > Pseudomonadota > Gammaproteobacteria > Pseudomonadales > Pseudomonadaceae > Pseudomonas > Pseudomonas sp. GW821-FHT09E12. Next base: position 74,558 of record NZ_JBWKOM010000014.1, read on the forward strand.
TGATCCCGCCTCCCCCGCCCATATTGATGATGGCGGGGCCCATCAACGAGTAGGGCTTGCGGCAGATGCCGATGGGCATGTTGTCGCTCGGGATGGTGACCTCCCCTCCCAGGCTGGCCACCCCCTTGAGCAGGTCGACCGCATACAGCATCAGCCCCGAGCTGCCGGCGACACGGTCGATCACCAGCTCGCCGCTGGGCAACTGGCTGGGGGGCACCGTGAGGATCAGCGATTGCAGATAGTTGGTCACCATCAGCGAGCGCTGGTTCTGGCCTGCGCTGGGGTCATAGATAACCTGGTTCTTTTCCAGCGCTACGGGTTTGGACACCTGGGTGATATTCCTGAGGACGCCGTCGGAGGAGTTCACCGCGATCTTGAAACCGATGCCGTCGATGTTGGTCGGGGCGATGGCGTCGGGCAGCGGTGTACCCGCGGTCCAGTATCCGGCAGAGACCAGCTCATGGGCCTTGTTCCCCGTAGCCCCGCCATATCGGTAGTTGGTGATCAGGGCCACCGGTCGTTGCCACAGGACGGAGCCTACCGGCGTGGTGCTGGTCAACGGCGTCACTTCCACCCAGGGCCGGCCGGCGCCGTTACTGAACGAGCAGTCGATCGCCTGGCTTTCCACCAAGGCGGCCTGGGCCGTCGCGCCGATCAAGCCCGGGAGCAGACAAGCCAGTACCTGGGCACTGCGGTAGAACCGACGTACGTGGCCGGCGGGCCTCAACGCCAATAGGTGGGTCATGGGGCCATTCTCCATGCTCTGCTTGAGCCCGGCCGTGTTGGCCGACCGGGTTTCGTTGCTCATGGAAGACCCGCATCGCGGGTCATCCTGAAAGAGGTGATGAATCCTGAAAAACCGATACGCCATGCCGCGGCATGACGTATCGGGAACCCGCGATACCTGGGTATCAGCGGGTGGTGCCGAGGGTTACTGGATGATTCCCAGGTTCATGCCGGAAAGCGGTACCTGGGCAGCCTCGCCCAGTGCCGAGTTGTATTTCATCTCGCCATAGTTGACGCCGACCAGGCCGCCGTAAGTCTGGTAGCTCGGGTAATTGGCGTTGATCTTGCCACTGGCCACCGATTGACGAACTTTGCCCATGTTCAGCCCCACCAGGCCGCCGAGCCTTGTGTAGTAACCGCCGCTCACCGAGCCCAGGGCCAGGGAGTTGGAGATCTGGCCATGGTTCTGCCCCACCAACCCACCGATGTTACTGTCCCGATCACCGTAGACAGTGCCCTTGGCCGTAGCGGTTTCGATAGTCGAGCCCAGGGTGCGACCGTTGGTACCCACCAGGCCACCCACGAAGCTGTTGCTCCCGGCCCGGACTTCACCACTGGCTTCGACCGAACTCAGGTCACCGTCGTTGTTGCCGATCAACCCGCCGACATTGCTGTTGCTGCCTGCCACGACCTTGCCGCGGGCCACGACGTGGCTGACAGTACCGCCGTAGTTGCTGCCGATCAGCCCGCCGGTATTGCTGTTGGCGCCCGCGGTGACATTGGCCAAGACCTCGGCGGTGTCTATTTTGCCGTAGAAGTTCTGGCCGACCAGGCCACCGACATTAGTGCCCGAAGTGTCGTAGACCGTACCGCTGGTCTTGACGTCGTTCAGCGTGCTGTTCTGGTTGTAACCGATCAGCCCGCCTGCCGAGGCACTGCCGTAACCGTTGACCTTACCGCTGAAGCTGGACTCTCTGACCGCACTGTTGGTGTTGAACCCGATCAGGCCGCCAATGTTGCTGGCGCTGTGACCCTGCACCGTTGCCGAGGAGCTGGACCGCTCGACCGTGCCTGCCTGGTTGTAACCGATCAGCCCGCCTATATTCGTACCCACATAACTGTACGAGTAGTTACCGACTGAACCGCTGCTGGAAGAGTCGGCGATATAACCGCCCCTGTTGGTACCGACCAGGCCGCCCGCACCACCAGCGAAGTTGCGCGCCAGGTACCCGCCGATGGCGACATTCGCCAAACTGTTGGTAATACTCGCGGAACCCGCACCCCCTGAAACGTTTTCACCGACCAGGCCACCCACCGACGTGGTATAGCTGTTGCCATTCACGTAGGAGTTGCCCCCCACCGATGCGCGATCGATCGCACCGCCAGCATTGAGCCCGACCAAACCACCCACGACGTTGGTGTTCGAGGCGTTGGCGTTGACGCGCAGGCCAGTGGCGCTGACGTTGGTCAGGGTCCCGGTGTTCACCCCCACCAGGCCGCCGATATAGCTGAAGCCCACTCCGGAGGTAGTGCCATTGACGGTCATGTTGGCCAGTTTCAGGTTACTGATACTGCCCGAGTTGCCGGCGAACAGACCAACCATAGGCCCGGTATTGGTCACCGTGAAACCGCTGACGGTATTGCCCAGGCCATCGAAGACGCCAGAGAAGGTGCCATTGCCACCAATGGACTTGAAGTTGCCGTACCCCTTGATGTCGGTCCCCAGGACATACAAGCCATTGAGGTTGTTATTGACCGCCTGCAACTGGGCGGTGTTTTGAATGACATCGTAAAGCGCGCCGTTCGAATCGAACGAGGCCCCGGTACCGGACAGAGTGACCTTCGCGTCCTGCCCCAGGGCATAGCCGCTGCCATGGTTCATCCCGAGGCTGGCATTGGCACCACTGAGGGTCACGTTGCCGTTGAGCCGGATGGCTTTATCAGCATTCATCTCGACCCGGGCCTTGATACCGGTGCTGGCCAGTCCGCCATTGACCTCAATGTCGCGCTTGGAAGACAGCTTCAGCTGATTGCCACTGTTCCAGGTGACGGGACCACCCACCACCACATCGCCGGCACTGCTGGCCAGTTCGATATTGGTGGTCGCCAGGTTGTTCGACAAGGTATCGGCGTAGGCGGTGTCGCTGCCCGATGCCGCTGTCGGATTGACCTTGACCTCGCGCGAGGTGATCTTCCAACTGCCGGTCTGGCCGTTGCTGGCCTGGGTATTGACCCGGGTCGCCAGTTGCACCTCGGTATTCGCGCCTTTGGTCTCGATCACACCGCCGTTACCCACGGCGCCGATGGCACTGGCGGTCATCGCCCCGCCTACCAGCACCTTGCCCATATCGCCGCCATCGAGGGTGATCTTGCCGGCTGTGCCACGCAGGGTATTGGCCTCGATGGTGCCCTGGTTGTTGACCACAGTCCGCAACATGTCGCCGGCACTCTTGGCGGTCATCAGCACCTGGCCGCCGTCAGCCTTGAGCAGGCCACCGTTTTTCACCAGGGCATCCACTGCGGCACCATCGACTTGCAGGTTGAGCAGGTTGTTGCCGTCGAAGTTCACGGTGAACTTGTCCCCCGCCCCCAGTACCACCCGCCCCATTTGCGCCTGGATCACCCCATCGTTGCGAACGTTGGTCCCCAGCAGCGCCACGTTGCCGCCCTGGTCGGCAATGATGTCGCCGTTGTTGATGATCTCCGCCGACGAGTTGCCCGAGAAATTGTATTTGCCGGCCTTGAAGTCATCGTCGCTGATGCTTCGGGTCGAAGCCACCAGACCACCCACGTTGACCTGGGCGCCCTGGCCGAACACTACGCCGTTGGGGTTGACCAGAAACACCTGGCCATTGGCATTGATCCGGCCCTGGATGTTACTGGCATTGGTTCCGATGACGCGGTTCAGCGCAACCGAGCTTTTACCGGGCTGGTTGAAGGTAACCCTCTCGCCCTTTGCGACGCTGAAGTCGTTCCAGTTGGTGATCAGCTTGTCGGTATGCTGGTTGATCGACATTTCCTTGTTATTGTCGAAGACCAGAATATCGCCCGTACCGTGCACCACGGTTCCCCCCGTCGGCAGGGCGAATGCCGAGGACATGGCGCCCGCTCCCAGCAGGCTGACAGCCGCCACGACCATCCCCTTGCGCGCACCCGACTTGCGCCGGCGACGTGCCCCTTCATGAGCCACATTCCAGCATGCCAGGGCCTGGTTCCAAACCAGTGCATACATTTTGTTCACGGTAACGCCCTCTTCACTAAAGAACGTTCTGCAAACCATTTGCAGAACGACACCACTCCTGCTACGAGCAGGTACTAGAAATATTGCGTCGCGTTCATCCAGACCTGGGGGCGGCGCTCCGGCTTGTCCCGGATCTTGCCGTTGTCATGCAGCGGCCAGGCGAGCGTCAGGTTGACTTGCTGCGAAGGCCCCGCCCAGCTGGCACCGATACCAGTCGCCGTGATCCGGCGGGTATTGTTTTCGGAGGTCCAGGGTTGGCGGTTGACCTTGACCGTGCCCGTGTCGGCGAAAGCGCTGAGCTGCCAGCGTGGGGCCAGGGCGTAGCGCAGTTCGGTACTGGCCTGCCAGCCCTGGTCGCCGCTGCCGGCACCCAATGGATAGCCACGCACACCGTAGGGACCGCCAAGGCCGAGCTTTTCCGAGCTGTCCAGGTTGCTGTTGGTCCATTGCGCACTCAGCCGGGTATAGAGCTGGAAGCGGTCGCTCAGGCGCTGCAGGCGCGCAGCATTGAGATTGAGCTTGGCGAACCCGCCCGAAGTACCCGCGGTACGCCTGTCCCCGACCTCTTTCTCGCGGTCGCCGAAACGCAGGCGTCCGCTGCCGTAGGACAGATCGAAGAAGTTCTGGCCTCCCCCGAAAACGCGATCGTGGCCGTTGCCATTGAGGCTCAGGGTCCACAGGCCGATCCGTTTGCGGTTGCTGTCCTCGTAGAGGTCGATGTCGTCGCGCAGTCGTTTGTCTTCGTATTGCAGTTGCGCAGTGAGGTCGAAGGTGCGGCTGCGCACCAGCGGCTGGGCGACGAAGAGACTGCGGAAGCTGGCGGTACCGTGGTAGTCGAGGACCTCGAAGTCCCGGCCCACGTGGTAGCTCATTTGCGAGTACGCACCGCCGACGCGGGTCGACCAGGGACCGACCGGTAACTGGTAGGCCGCACGGTAATAACGCTGCGACTCGTCGCTGCGCATCGCCCGCAGGCTGAGCTGGTCGCCGAGGCGCAAGGGGTTGTTGAGGTTGAGGCTGCCGCCCAGGCGGTATTCGCCGGTGTAGTAGCCACCGAAGTTGTCCGCCTCCAGGGTGCCGTTCAGCAGCGGCCCGGGCTCGGCGTCGATCACCAGGTCGGTGGTCCCGTACTCCTGGCCAGGACGCAAGGTGCCGCGGGCCTGGACCCCGGGCAGGTCGCTCAACAGCAAGAGGCTGCGCTCCAGGTCCGCGTCGTATACCGCCTCGCCGCTGTTCAGCGCCGACAACGGCGCATGCACCACCTGATCCAGGGCGCGCGAACGGTTCTGCACTTCGATGCGTCCGTAACGCCCCTCCACCACGGCGATCCGCACCAGGCCGTTTTCAATGTCCTGGGGCGGCAGGAAAGCGCGGGCCAGTACATAACCCCGCTTCTGGTAGTAGTCGGTAATACACTGCGCGGCTGCGCGCAAACCGTTCAGGTCCAGCTCCTGGCCCTGCAGGTCGGCCAGCAGCGGCTGCAGGCGCTCGGTGGCGAAAACCTGGTTGCCCTCGATGGCAAACGCCTGGACCTGCACCCGGATCCCAGAGGTGTCCGGGGCTGTTGGCGCGGTGGGTGTCTCGGCCTTGGGCAGATCCAACTCCAGCTCCGAAGGGACTGGCTGGACCGGCTGGACCGACTCGATGTCACGCATCGCCTGACCGGCGTTAGGTACCTGCAAGGCCAAGGCGATATCGGGCACCGCCAGGGGCAGCAGCGCCGCCAGCACGAAACACGACCCACGCCGCCCCAGACTCATGCCCACCGGTCGCGCACCCTCGGGCGCTCGACCGCAACCGCATGACGATGCACTCGCCGCGAATCTGTCCATCGCAAAACTACTGTTGTAACCGCGCACTTCCACTCAGCGTCTCCCCGCTGTCTATCGCCACCTGGTAACGAACGACCGTCGCATTGGCGACGGCTGCCTTTTTTGTTGCGGGCAGGGCGATACGTGTCGTGCCGAAAGGCTCGAGCGTGATCCCCTGCCAACTGATCGATTGAGCCCCGCTGCCCAGTTCCAACTGCGGGATGGACACGTAGTAAGGCGCCCGGCTGGTGGCCAGCAACGCCATCTGCCCGTCCGCTCCGGGTGCCTTGTCGAGGCTCCAGACCACTTGCCCGATTGCCTCGTCCGCCTTGCCGGCAAGGCCCGAAGGGCGGTACAGCAGCTTCATGCGCATGCGATAGGCCAGGCGCAGCACATTGCTGTCGCTGGTCGTCACCGGTGGCACTTCAAGGAAGTTGATCCAGAACACCGACTCGCGATCGCCGGGCAAGGGTTCGCCGGTGTAACGCACCACCAGGGCGCTACGCTGTTGCGGGTCAAGCCGTGAAATAGGCGGCGACAGTACGAACGGCACCGTCAAACGACTCGGGTCGGCGCGCGTATCCCCCCGGTCCAGCCAGGCTTGCAGGAGGATCGGCGCATCGCCGGTGTTGCCGACCCTGACCGTCAACGCCGGGGTATTGCCCGGGTAAATGAAGCGTGTACCGGTAATGGCCAGCGCCGCCTGGACGTCGGCGCAAAGCGACATCAGCAGCCAGGCCGCCATCAGGCCCTCACAGATTCGCCGAGCCATGGCCGAGGGGCAGCACCAGCCGCCTGCCTGTCGCATCAGCCGTTCCTCGCCTGAGCGGGCGCGCCGGCAGTGTCGGGAGGCAGCGGTCGGCATGGCAGGTCGAACACCTCATAGCCCTTCGCCTCAGCCGCCTTGGCAGACGCTGCATCGCGTTTGGACAAGCGGTAGTCGATCAGGCATTGCTGCCCAGGCTGATCACCCCATTCGACGCGGATCGAGCCCTGGTCCTTTTCGCTGCGCAGCACCAGGCGACTGCCCTGGCCGACCGCGCCCATTTCCACCCCGCTCTCGGCGTCGGTCGCGCTCGCGGCAAACGGCAGGAGCGCGCCATTGGGTTGCAGGCTGTTGATCAGGAAAGAGCGCGCCTTGCGGGTCGGGTAAGACAGCATCACCACGGCTCCCGCCACCGGCGCGGTGTTGCGCGAACTGACCTGCAGCTCGACGTCGTCGGGCATGCCTTGCGGGTCGATATCCACGGTATTGAGCTGGAAAGGCGTGAGGCTGGGCACCACCGCGTAACCGCTGCCATTCACCCGCGCGCCGCTGTAGCCGACACCTGCGCCCTTGGCATGAGGCGCGTAGACCAGGCCGCTGGTCTCGCTCAGGGTCTGGGCAAACGTCAGGCCGCCGGGGTGCAGGATCATGCCGCCGGACGCACCGATGGAGCCCTGGCGGTAATCGCTGCCCTGGGAAAAACTGGAACTTAAGGCCACCTGGGGCAAGGAATAATTGAGACTAGCGTTGTGGCTGGTTTCCCGTTGCTTGTCATCACGGGAAACGGACACGGCATAGGATGCTTTGCCCGCGTCGTCCACTGTCCCGGAAACGCCGCTGGTCAGATGAGTTCCCGTGCTCTGGTCGTGACTGACGAAGTTATTGAGCACCGTTGCGCCCCGGGTCTCACGGCCCAGCGGGATCGTAAGGGTCAAACTCAAGGTCGTATTGCTACTGACTGCCCGACGCCCTGAATACCGGTTCTGACCCAGCGTGCGCTGTACGGCGAAGGAATAGCTATTGCCCCGCCACTGATTGCTGTAACCCGTGGAAAAGCTCAGGGCCTTGCCTTGTCTGTTCCAATAATTGAGCGCCGAACCACTGGCATAGAAATGCCCGCCAGTGGCCTTCAACTGCTGACTGATATTCACATCCAGCCGGTCACGCATTCGGGAGAAGGCTTCCACCCGTTCGCCGCTCCCGACGAAGTCCTGCAACGCGACCGCGTCATGCAGTCCCAAATAACCACGGGTCGAGTAGCGATAAGCCAGTAACGAGAAGTTGGTACCGCTATTGGGCAGGTTCTTGCTATAGGACAGACGCAGGCTCGTCCCCTTCAGACGGCCCCTTCTGGGCACGTTGGTTTTGGCCTGGGTCACATCGAAAGCAAAGCCCCCCACATCGGTATTGAGCGCACTCCCCATCAGCACCGACATATAACTGCCCGTGACAGCACTGCCGATGTACCCGGTAATGTCGTTATCCAGACCGTGCTGGGCTGTCCCTTGCAGCACATACTGGTTATTGCCACGCAGTCCAGGATCGATGATCTGGCCGGCGGTGAAGCCATATCGGGAGTTTCCAGGACGCAGTAACTGAACAGTCGTGGCAAAGGGCACGATGAAGCTGCTGCTCTTCCCGTTAGCCTCGGTCACGGTGACGCTCAGGTCGCCACCGAAGCTGGCGGCCTGCAGATCGCTGATCTCGAATGGCCCTGGCGCCACCGAGGTTTCGGAGATCAGATAACCGCGCTGATAGACCGACACCTTGGCGTTCGAACTGGCTGTACCGCGCACCACAGGTGCGTAATAACGATCAGTGTCAGGAAGCATCCGATCGTCACTGGACAACTGCACACCACGGAACGACACCGAGTCGAACAGATCCGCATCGGTGGCGCTCTCTCCCACCAGCAGCTGCGAGCGCCAGCCTGGCAGCTCGGTCTGGGCATAAACTTGCCCGCGCTGATAATGGCCACCCGTTTGCGGCGACCAGGTCAGGGTGCCGTTATGCCGCAAGCGCACCGAGCCGGCATTGACCCCCATGTTCAGCCCGGCATAACCATTGGTCATGGTGCGGCCGCTGTTTTGCACGCTGAACAGGTTAGTGTTGTAGTTGAGTAGCCCCGCGGAAACGCCATGATCCCAATTGGCCGGATCGACGTAGGTTTTCGACAGGTTCTTCTGCAGGAAATATTGTGGGACCGAAAGATCGATCGTCAGCTCCTTGAGATCGATTTTTGTGGTGAGACCCGGAATGTAGCGAGCCAGGTCGGCGCAATAGGTGCCCTCCGGCATGCTTTCTGCGGAAGGTTGCGCCGAAGCCGCCTTGTCCAGATCGATACCAGCGCGGACCAGCAACGAACGCTCATAACAAGGCTGGCCGCCTTGCGGCCCATGCGTGTCGCGAAACTCGATGTTCTGCGTGGCACGCCACTGACCATTTACCAGCAGGTCGATACGGTAATTGCCCGGAATGAGAAAGCCCTGGCGCTCAAAGCGGCTGGTATCGATGGGGGCACCTTCGGTCTGAAACAACATCTGCGAATCGAATACCACGCCCTGCCCCGCGGACTCGGCAGTGGAAGTTTCAGCCCATGTTTCAGTCGTCATGACAATAGCCGCCGTAGAAACAAGACATAGAAAAAACCGACCTGAGCTCAAACCGTACGAAACTAACGCACAAGCAAAAACAACCAGATAACTACGCTGGACGTTCAACATATTCGATACCGGCATGCAGCCAGGTCATAGAAATGACAGAACTGCAGGGTGAGAAAAGTTACAGGGACAACGGTTTTTCAAGTACGCGCCGCCCACCGAAGTCATTAATGACCTCGTAATGAACAGAGGCTTTTCGATAAGCCTGAGGAGCCTGTTCGGGCAATGAAAAAAAACCACTACTGAAAGGCGCGATCATTTCATCTTTAACTGCAATCCGTCGCCCATCCAGAGTAACTTCGACCTTGCCGAAAGAAACGTAATACGCCGTCGGATTGCTTACCTGAATCCCCAGGCGATGCCCGACTTTGCCTTTTCCATCCGAAGGACTGGCTTGCTTGAATTGCCAATCAAGCTTGTTCGCCACCAAGTCCACATCCGACTTCAAGTTCTTGGGTCTAAAGAACACTTTGATTCTAGTTCTGAACGTAAATTGCAAGACATTTTCATCGACTTCCTTGCGCGGAGGCGTTTCCAGCACATTGAGCCAGAACAAGGACTCCCGATCTTCTGCAAGTTTTTCACCCGTATAGGAAACACGCAGTGAAGCCGAACTACCCGGATCCAGACGGATCACCGCAGGGGACAGCAAAAATGGAACCTTTATTTCCTCGGGGCCTTTAGTTGAATCGCCATCATCAATCCAACTTTGGGCCAATGCAGCAGAGGCACCGGTATTGTTCATTTTTATAGTAACTTCACGAGCATCCGACGGATAAACCAGCCGAGTGCCCTGGATGACTACCGACGCCTGCACGATTCCAGAACATACGCCCAAGAACATGACGCCGAGAACGAAAGAAGAAAAAATACGCGCTTTCGGCGTCATGACCCACTCCTCGGGCGCTGGCCTTTACTTATACGACAGGGTGTATCGAACGAAGGAGTTACCCGAACCCGCGCCAACGCTAGCAGCGGTCGCGACATAGTTCGCCTTGAACTTCAGGGTTGCCGTGTTGCCTGCAACGGTGGCGACCTGTGGCGTGGCCTCCGACATACCGAGTGGGACTTTCGTGCCAGCAGCGACATTGTCGTTGTACACCTGAATCTGCACGCCGGTAGCAGGCGCGGCGCCGATCAGCTTGAGGTTTCCGGTCGCCGCGTCGACGTTGCCCACCTGGTCAAAATCAACGACGACCTTGGTTCCATTGGAACAATCCGCGCCGGACAGCACCAATTGGAAGCCCTTGAACGGAGAAGCATCGCCAATGGCCTTGAAGATCGAAGGAGAGATGCGCCCCAGTTCCACGTTGGTGACGTTGTCTTCACCCGGGGCCTTGCCGTTGATATTGCAAGTCACGTCAGTGATGCTGCCAGAGAAGTTAACCACGCCATCAGTGGCATGAGATAACGAAGGAACAAGTGCGGCAAGCATCAAGCTGGAAGTTGCCAGGGATAGTAAAGATGTTCGTTTCATGTGATTTCCTTGTTCACGTTGATCGGCAAAAGAAGTGCAATCTATTTGATCGTCCTCCCGGTTCAGCCATGACCAAATCACGCCAGCCATAGCAGCCCTAGCCTCTCTCATTCAAAGTCTAAGTCGATTGGTCGACAACAATAGCAAGCCCCCTTGGCAGCCCATGAAGGACACCCAAAGGAAGCCGTAGCTTACCGATCAACCTTCGAATTTGAATTGAGAGACGGCCGAAGCACCCATCAGAAATATCTTAATAAACCGCCCATTGATTTCGTCTTTACTTATGAGGCAAGACTGTGTACTTCTTCAACGCATTGCGTTCAGCTGAACTCTGCCAAGTGCTCGCATCACAGTAGCCTGAGTCAGGCTAACTAACTAATCAATAAAAATGAAAGGAGTCTACCCCGCCGGCCTGCGCAGTGAGCGCCGACAAAAGGCCCAACCTCAATGAGAAGAATTGAATATAGAGAGTAAAAATATAAAACCTACACGCATAATCAATATAGAGAGAGCACACTATGGGATCCATAGTAATAGTCGACGACCACCCCCTGGTCAGAGTCGCATTGAAAGTCATTCTTGAGCGTAACGGTCACAATATCGCCGCCGAGGCAGACAATGGCGTCGATGCCATTCAAGTCGTTCGCATACATAAACCGGACCTGGTGATACTTGACCTCGATCTACCGCAACTGGACGGGTTATCGGTACTCACTCACTTCAAGGCAAATAACTTCCTGGTAAAAACGCTGATATTGACTTCCAGTGACTCAAAGAATTTTGCCGTACGTTGCTTGCATGGAGGCGCAGCAGGTTTCATTTGCAAGGACGAAGCGCTGGATGAGGTCGGAGATGCAGTAAAGGCACTGTTATCGGGGCATACCTATTTCCCTGAAAGTTCTCTGCTCCTGTTGCAGGAAAGCATTCACACCAACCAGATGCAAAGTATTGCCGCTTCCCAGCTGACCAACAGGGAAATCACCACATTAAGGTTATTGGCACAGGGTCTTAACAATAGGGAGATTGCAGCGACTCTGCTTATCAGTCATAAAACAGTCAGCACTTACAAAGTAAGACTCTTGAAGAAATTCAACACCACCAACCTTCTGTCCCTGATTGAAATAGCCAGGCAGAAAGGAATCATATAGGCCTCTTGCGAAACCCAGCAGCGCATGGACATCTGTCCGTTTCAGAATCGGCGTCTTATCGGTTTTGCGACGGGACATCGAGTACTACTCCCTTAGAGCAGCAGAGGAATCAGCGCTCACGAGGCAGTTCTCTCAGATTGATTGGCCCATCATCCTGTATGGCTACAAGACAGATGTCCTTGAGGTTGAGCAACGCCTGCTCGACCAACTGCACCCTTTCCAACAGCACCGGCCAACTCCCCGCGAGACTGACGTCCCTCAACTGCTGGCAGCTGGAAATCAGCGGCTGGTACTTCAACACACAAGCTGCACCCGCCATCTTGTGGCACAGCCTGGCAATGGCCTGCCGATCGTTTTGTGCGCAGTACGCCCGCAACAACTCGAGGTCTTTGATCTGGTAGGTCCTTACGTCGTCTATGAGCCGTCGTGCGATTTGTTCATTGTCGCCAGCAAGGTCCATGAGCCTGCCAAGCACCTCTAGCAACGACACGGCGGAACCGACCCGGATAGCCTGAAGCACCTCGTCATCCGCGCTCACGCCCGCGTTGAAACCTGCCGCCTCCGGCGTTGCACCGGCCTGTACATCCTGCCTATTCATATCCGCCTCCCTGCCTCACCTGAATATGCCACGGTGCATTCACCGAATACGGGTCAGGCTAGGCAAAACTCCTTGAAGCGAATATCAGACATTTCTCAAAGCGCGGGACAGGCAACTTTGTTCAGGGGCGCCACGCCCCAGGCATCGAAATCCGGACAGCCTGAAAAATCCCGACAGGAAAATGCTCTGGAGTTTTTTTAATAACTGACACTGCAGTTTGCCGCTGCCCAGCACTGGCAGACGCAGCCAGCCCTTGCCACATAAGGGTTTCAGCTCATTGAGCCGCATCAGTGCCGGGTGCTTGCGAGCATTTCGCCAAAAACACATCGACATAATATTGACACCAAAACATCCGCCCGTCGGAATATTGGCACTTCGTACTGTTACTCCCGGTTAACACCTTTACAAGGCCTGACCCCACAACTAAACAACTATCAAACTGATATCAGGAAAGGCCGTATCCCTGAATCAAAACGACCCCAAGACACGGCTTCATCCAGCCATTACTTCAGGAGTCCCTTTCATATGGGTGCTCTCAGGCTATTGCGCACCATGCGCAGCGCAGCCCCGGGCTTGGGCCCATGTTCGCCCAACCGCGCCTGCGATTCGCTTCTCAAGCACGGCGAACTTCTTCACCAGCACGCCATCTGCGTCCCTCTTCCGGCAGGCCCAGGCGGCCGACGATGTCCGGGATCAGCTCGCACCGTTCCTTGACACCCTGAGCGGTACAAGCACGGGACTTCGTCCTGTCAACAGGACCTGGCAATTCTAAAAAAAGCATTTTCGGGAGAAAGACATGGCTACCACCACAACGACCAGCGGCGGCACCACAACCTCGTTTTCCAATACACCGCAGGCGCAGGACGACATTTTCACTACCGGCGTCATTGGCACGAGCAGCGCAAGCATCACTGAAGACCTGCTGGGAGTCGTGTATCTGGACATCATGTCCAATGACCTGGGCGGCAATGCAAAGACACTCTGGTCACTCGATAACGCAACCAGCCTTTCTACTGCCACCAAGGTTTATGCTCCGGCCGATCTCCTGGTCCAGGACACGAGCAGAGTTGAGGCGACGAGTTCCGACACCAGCTTCAATGGTGCAAAAATCTGGATTACGTCCGATGGAAAAGTCGGCTACGACGCCGCGACCTTATCGACTGCTTTCAAGGCGCAACTTCAGGCGCTTGCTGCCGGAGCATCCCTGACAGACAGCTTTACGTATGCGATTCGTCTCGGCAATGGCACGCTCAGCTGGGCCACCGCGCAGGTGCAGTTTGCAGGTGCGAATGACAGCGTAACGATGAGCCTTGGCGCCCAGGCCGGTACCGTAACCGAAGATGCGGCCACGACACCTAGCCCGACCGACTCGCACGGCGCGACGGGCACGATTGCGTTTAACGATGTCGATCTGAGCGACACGCATACCGCCTCTTTCGTGGCGGCGCCAGGCAATGCCACAGCGCTGGGCAACTTCGTCCTCGCTTCGGTGACTGAAGCCGCCAATGCGGCCAACGGCACCGTCAACTGGACTTATACCTTGAATAACGCGGCAGCCCAGTCCTTGGCCCAGGGGCAGACAGCCAGCGAAACTTATGTGGTCACCATCAGTGACGGGCATGGCTCGTCGACAACGCAGAATGTGATCATCACCATCACCGGCACCAACGACCAGGTGCAGATCACCAGCGGCGTGCAGGTCGGAGATGCCAAGGAAGACAGCGGCGACTACGCTGCCAGCGGCAACATCACCTTTACCGACGCCGACCTGATCGACACCCACAGCGTTACCGTCACGCCGGGTGCTTCGGGCTACCTGGGCAGCTTCACTACAGACCCGCTGAACGACAGCACCGGCACGGGCAGCGGCTCGCTGGGCTGGCACTTCGCGGTAGACAACGCCGCCCTGCAGTTCCTGGGTGAAGGCCAGACCCTCACCCAGACCTATAACGTGGCGATCGGCGACGGCGCGGTGCAAACCGTGACCATTACGATCACCGGCACCAACGACCGGCCGACGCTGACGATTGCCGACACTGCCGGCGCCATGAGCGAAGGCAACGCTGCGGCCACACTGAGCGACAGCGGCGCCCTGAGCTTTGCCGACCTGGACAACATCGACGCGGTGACGGTGTCGCACACCGCCAACGGCAACATCGCCTGGAGTGGCGGCACGCTCAACGCGGGCGTGGCTTCGGCGCTGGTGGCCGGCTTCTCGGTCGATCAGAACAGCTGGGACTACAGCAGCAACCAGAACCTCGACTTCCTCGGCGCGGGTGAAACCATCACCTTCTCGTACACGGTGGTCGCCACCGATGACAGCGGCGCGGCAAACGCGACCTCGGCGACGCAGACCGTCAGCATCACCATTACCGGCAGTAACGACGCCCCGGTGCTCAATTTCGCAACGGGCAATGATCTCGGCGCCGTGCAGGAAGACACCGCCCTCAGCGTCAGCGGCCAGTTCAGTTCGGCCGATATCGACCACGATGCTACGGCCACCTGGAGCATCGTCGGAACAAACACCGGCACCTACGGTTCGATCGCCGTGGACAGCACCGGCCAGTGGACCTACACCCTGGCCAACGGCACCGATGGTGTTGCCAGTGCAGTGCAGTCGCTGAAGGCGGGCGAGAGTCATGATGAGGTGTTCAGCGTGCAGGTCAGCGATGGCCTGGGCGGCGTGGATACCCAACTGGTAACCATTACCGTCATCGGGAGCAACGACGCGCCGGTACTCAATTTCGCCACTGGCAACGATGTCGGCACAGTGAAGGAAGACACCACCCTTAGCGTCAGCGGCCAGTTCAGCTCGACCGATATCGACCACGCAGCCACGGCCACCTGGAGCATTGCCGGGTCAAACACCGGCACCTACGGCTCGATTACCGTGGACGGCACCGGCCAGTGGACTTACACCCTGGCCAACGGCACCGATGGCGTTGCCAGTGCAGCGCAGTCGCTGAAGGTGGGCGAAAGTCACAACGAGGTGTTCAGCGTGCAGGTCAGCGATAGCCTGGGCGGCGTCGACACCCAACTCGTGACCATTACTGTCACCGGTAGCAACGACGCGCCGGTACTCAGCTTTGCACCAGGTAATGATGTCGGTGCTGTGCAGGAAGACTCCACCCTCAGCGTCAGCGGCCAGTTCAGCTCGGCCGATATCGATCACGCTGCCACCGCCACCTGGAGCATTGCCGGGTCAAATACCGGCAGCTACGGTTCAATCGTCGTGGACGGCAGCGGCCAGTGGACTTACACCCTGGCCAACGGCACTGATGGCGTTGCCAGTGCGGTACAGTCACTGAAGGCGGGCGAAAGTCATGATGAGGTGTTCAGCGTGCAGGTCAGCGATGGCCTAGGTGGCGTCGATACCCAGCAGGTGACCGTTACTGTCACCGGCAGCAACGACGCACCCGTGCTCAGCTTTGCACCAGGTAATGATGTCGGTGCTGTGCAGGAAGACTCCACCCTCAGCGTCAGCGGCCAATTCAGTTCGACCGACATTGACCACGATGCCGCGGCCACCTGGAGCATCAATGGCTCGCCAACTGGCACCTACGGTTCAATCGCCGTGGACGGCAGCGGCCAGTGGACCTACACCCTGGCCAGCGGCACCGATGGCGTTGCCAGTGCCGTGCAATCGCTGAAGGCAGGCGAGAGTCACGACGAAGTGTTCAGTGTGCAAGTCAGTGATGGCCTCGGCGGTGTGGATACCCAACTGGTGACTGTCACTGTCACTGGCAGCAACGACGCACCGGTGCTCAATTTCGCGCTAGGCAATGATGTCGGCACCGCGCAGGAGGACACCACCCTCAGCGTCAGCGGTCAGTTCAGCTCGACCGACATCGACCACAATGCCACCGCCACCTGGAGCATCGTCGGAGCAAATACCGGCGCCTTCGGTTCGATCGCCGTCGACAGTACCGGCCAATGGACCTACACCCTGGCCAACGGTAGCGATGGTGTTGCCAGTGCGGTGCAATCGCTGAAGGCGGGCGAGAGCCATGACGAAGTGTTCAGCGTACAGGTCAGTGATGGCCTGGGTGGCGTGGATACCCAGCAGGTGACCATTACCGTCACCGGCAGCAACGACCAACCAACCCTGACCATTGCCGACACCACCGGAACGATGAACGAAGGTGATGGCACTGCCACACTGAGCGACAGCGGCGCCCTGAACTTTGCCGATGTGGACAATACCGACACGGTGACGGTGTCGCACACTGCCAACGGCGACATCGCCTGGAGTGGCGGCATACTCAATGCGAGCGTGGCTTCGGCACTGGTCGCCGGTTTTTCGGTCGATCAGAACAGTTGGGACTACAGCAGCAGCCAGAACCTCGACTTCCTCGGCGCCGGTGAAACCATCACCTTCTCGTACACGGTGGTTGCCACCGATGACAGCGGCACGGCTAACGCTGCATCGGCAACACAGACCGTGACCATCACCCTCACCGGTACCAACGACCAACCAACCCTGACGATTGCCGACACCACCGGAGCGATGAATGAAGGTGATGGCACTGCCACACTGAGCGACAGCGACGCCCTGAGCTTTGCCGACCTGGACAACATCGACGTGGTGACTGTGTCGCACACCGCCAACGGTGACATCGCCTGGAGCGGTGGCACACTCAATGCGGGCGTGGCTTCGGCACTGGTGGCCGGCTTCTCGGTCGATCAGAACAGCTGGGACTACAGCAGCAGCCAGAACCTCGATTTCCTCGGCGCCGGTGAAACCATCACCTTCTCGTACACGGTGGTCGCCACCGACAACAGCGGCGCGGCTAACGCGGCTTCGGCGACGCAGACGGTCAGCATCACCATTACCGGCAGCAATGACGCACCGGTGCTCAATTTCGCCACCGGCAACGATGTCGGCGCCGTGAAGGAAGACACCACCCTCAGCGTCAGTGGTCAGTTCAGCTCGGCCGACATCGACCACGATGCCACCGCCACCTGGACCATCAATGGCTCGCCAACTGGATCCTACGGCTCGATTGCCGTGGACAGCAGCGGCCAATGGATCTACACCTTGGCCAACGGTAGCGATGGCGTTGCCAGTGCCGTGCAGTCGCTGAAGGCCGGCGAAAGTCATGACGAAGTGTTCAGTGTGCAAGTCAGTGATGGCCTCGGCGGCGTCGACACTCAGGTGGTGACCGTTACTGTCACCGGTAGCAATGACGCGCCGGTACTCAGCTTCGCCAGCGGCAATGATGCCGGCACCGTGCAGGAAGACACCACCCTCAGTGTCAGCGGCCAGTTCAGCTCGGCCGATATCGACCACGATGCTACGGCCACCTGGAGCATCGTCGGAACAAACACCGGCACCTACGGTTCGATCGCCGTGGACAGCACCGGCCAGTGGACCTACACCCTGGCCAACGGCACCGATGGTGTTGCCAGTGCCGTGCAGTCTCTGAAGGCCGGCGAAAGTCATGACGAAGTGTTCAGTGTGCAAGTCAGTGATGGCCTGGGCGGCGTCGACACCCAGCAGGTGACCGTTACCGTCACCGGCAGCAATGACGCGCCGGCGCTCAATTTCGCCAGCGGCAACGATGCCGGCACCGTGAAGGAAGACACCACCCTCAGCGTCAGCGGTCAGTTCAGCTCGACCGACATCGACCACGATGCCACGGCCACCTGGAGCATCAATGGCTCGCCAACTGGATCCTACGGCTCGATTGCCGTGGACAGCAGCGGCCAATGGATCTACACCTTGGCCAACGGTAGTGATGGTGTTGCCAGTGCCGTGCAATCGCTGAAGGCCGGAGAAAGTCATGACGAAGTGTTCAGCGTGCAGGTCAGCGATGGCCTCGGCGGCGTGGATACCCAACTGGTGACTGTCACTGTCACCGGTACCAATGACGCTGCCGTGCTTTCCTCGGCCAGCGTCACGCTGAGCGAAACCAATGCTCCGCTGACCACCGGCGGCAGCCTGACCGTCAGCGATATCGACAGCCCGGAAAGCTTCCAGGCGCAAATCGACACTGCCGGCAACTACGGCCAATTCTCCATCGGCACCGGCGGTGCCTGGACCTACATCGCCGACTCCGCCCACAACGAGTTCGCCGCAGGTACCACCTACACCGACACCTTCGCGGTGAGCAGTGCCGATGGCA
>NZ_JBWKOM010000015.1:0-57060 GCF_059416085.1 Pseudomonas sp. GW821-FHT09E12
CCCCATGTGAGAGTAGGTCATCGTCAAGATTAAATTCCGAAACCCCAATTGCGAAAGCAATTGGGGTTTTGTTTTTGCGCGCGGAAAAACCTTTCCAGTCACCGGAGAGCAGTGCGCTTCGACTCAAGAACTACCTCAAGCCGAAGGCACCCTTGGCGGGCGTTAACGTCCCAGGCTGTTGTGGGTCAGCCGGGCTACCCACTTGCCATGCTGCTCACCATTCTTCAATGCCCGCAGTTTCTCCGGCAGTTGGTTGAAGTCGAACTCAATCAGCGGTGCAGGTTGCAGCAGACCCGATACAGTCCCGCTCATCAGTTGCTCGGCGTACTGACGTAGCTGTTGCCAGTCGGCTCGGCTGCCGTAAGCGTGAATACTGTTGAGGGCCACCTCGTGGAGTGAGATCGCGGTGCTGAACGCCGGCAATGGCGCTGCCTCCTGACGATCCTGAATACACACCAAGTGCCCGTTGTAACCCAGCAGTGCTGCCAGCCTGCGCGCCTGAGCCCCGCTGACGGTATCGAACAGCGCATGCAGGCAACGTTCGCCCAGTCGCGATTGCAGCTCGGTTTGCCAGGTGCCTGCCCGATAGTCGAAGACCCCGACCGCGCCTTGCGCCAGCAACCGCGCATGGTGCTGGGCAGACGCCGTCGCCCACACCCGCAAACCACGTTGCGCCGCCAACTGAACCAGCAGTGAACCCACTGCCCCGCCAGCTCCCACGATCAGCACATCACGTGCACCTACAACGGGGACTTTATCCAGCGCCTGCAAGGCGGTCAGGCCGGGGCAGGGCAGGCTGGCGGCAACTGCGTCATCCAGTGACTCAGGAACCGGCAGCGCCGCATCGGCATCGAGCAGGCAATACTCGGCGAAGCTGCCATCACGGCTCAGCGACTGGTGATAAGCCCCCCGCGTACCGATCTTCAGCGTCACCGCGGAACCTGCGGCCACCACCACACCAACGCCATCGACACCAGGCACGCGGCCGGTATGCCAATCGGCATGTCCCCACTCGATGATCTTCCAGTCCACCGGGTTGAGAGCGATCGCGGTATTGGCGATCAGCACTTCATTCGCTCCCGGTTGTGGCAATGTCTTGCGGATCAGTTGAAGGCCTTCCAGGCCGGCTCCTGCGGTCCAGCCCCAGGCGTTGTATTCAGTTGGCATGGTGAAACCTCGGCAGTACGAATTCGGCAATTTCCTCGATGGCCTCGGCCACCGGGCGTTCACTGCGGCGCAGATGCAGGCCGACATGCTGCACGCCTGCCTCTCGCAGGGCCTGCAGTTCCTCAATCAGTGCCTGGCGCCCACAGCGGCCACCAAAGCGCAGGCGCTGCATGGGTGCATGTGGGTCAGCGGCAAGGTCCAGGTGGACGAAGCTGATATAGGGTTTGTCGCCACCGACCTCACGCCAGAGCGCGACGCGTCGGCGATGTTCGTCCGGGATGCCCGGGTAGGCGAGCCAGCCGTCCATGTGTTCACCGATCCAGGCCGGCGATTGCTGGCCCAGCCCGGCCACCAGCAGCGGTGCGGCTTCAGGACGCTGTGGCAGCAGATGAGCGCCCTCGGGCAAGCGATCCTGTCCCTGGCTGTGCAACAGCTCGACAGCATCGCGAAAGAGTTCTCCGCGCTGGGCGTAATCGACACTGAACAGCGGATACTCCATCGGCCGGTCACCACTGGCGACCCCCAGCAGCAAGCGACCATCGCTCAACTCGTCGATGCTGTTGGCGGCCTTGAGGGTCAGCCACGGCTGACGCAACGGCAGGACCACCGCGGCGGTTCCGAGCATGATGTTCTGCGTGATGCCGGCCAGATAGCCGAGGTAGGAAAAGGTTTCGAAGACCTGAGCGGCATCGCCGAAATTCGGGTCGTACACTGGTACGTCACGTACCCATAGCGCGCGAAAGCCGGCCTGGTCCGCCAGGCGGGCGAGGGTTGCGTGCTGCTTGAGGTCCGGCATGCCGAAGGGGCGACCTTCGATCTGGCGCAGGCGTTGGCCATCGCTGGACCAGTCGTTATCGAGCGGCAGTTCCAGGCCGACGGAAAAGTTGTTCCTGCCAAGCAGGCGTTGAAAACGAGGGTGCATGAAGGGCTCCGGAGTCTCGCCCGTGGCAAGACGGTCATAGGGATCACAGCGCAGCAGTATCCCCAGGCCCGGCCCACGGAAAAATGCATGAATCGGAACAACAATCTTGAGCGGGCATCACGAATCGGCCGAATTCTTCATGAAAGCGCCGGGACGGTTTTTGGTATGGTGCAGCTCGTTTTTCAAGGGACCGACATTCACCCGCACGGATCAGCGTTCACTATTCCACGAGAAGCTGTAGCAATGCCTGAACCGATACCGATCAAGGACCACGAAAAAGAGACGCGTCTGGTCAACAAAAGGCTGTTGGCCTGCGCGCTCCTGGTGGTCGCCATCACCTGCACCCTGATCGGGCGCCTGTACTTCCTGCAGGTGGTCGAATTCGACTATCACTCGACCATCTCCGAAAACAATCGGGTGCACGTGCTGCCCATCACCCCGACTCGCGGCCTGATCTACGACCGCAACGGCGTGCTGCTGGCCGACAACCGCCCCAGCTTCAACCTGACCATCACCCGCGAGCGCACCACCGATCTGAAAGGCGAGCTGGACCAGGTGGTCAGCCTGCTGCACCTGCCCGCTGAAGACCGTGCGCTGTTCGACAAGGCGCTGAAGCAGTCACGCCACCCGTTCGTGCCGGTCACCCTGTTCTATGAGCTGACCGAAGAGCAGATCGCCGTGCTGGCGGTCAACGAGTACCGCTTGCCGGGGCTGGAGGTCGAGGCCCAGTTCGTGCGGCACTATCCGATGGGCGCGCACTTCGCCCATTCCATCGGCTATGTCGGGCGCATCAACGAGAAGGAAGCCAAGGTCCTGGACTCGGTGGAGTACCGCGGCACCCAGTCGATCGGCAAGACCGGGATCGAGCGCTTCTACGAGTCCGAACTGCATGGCCATGTCGGCTATGAAGAGGTGGAAACCAACGCCCAGGGCCGGGTCATGCGGGTGCTCAAGCACACCGATCCGATCCCTGGGAAAAACATCGTGCTCAGCCTCGACGTGAAGTTGCAGGAGGCGGCCGAGGCGGCCCTGGGCGACCGTCGCGGATCGGTGGTGGCCCTCGATCCGCAGACCGGCGAAGTGCTGGCCATGGTCAGCAAGCCGAGCTTCGACCCTAACCTGTTCGTCACCGGCATCAGCTTCAAGGAGTACAGCGCGTTACGCGACTCCATCGACCGGCCGCTGTTCAACCGGGTGCTGCGCGGCCTGTATGCGCCGGGTTCGACCATCAAGCCGGAGGTGGCGATCGCCGGGCTGGACTCCGGGGTGGTCAACGCCTCGACCCGAGTGTTCGATCCGGGTTACTACCAACTGCCGGACGTCGACCACAAATACCGGAACTGGAACCACAGCGGCGACGGCTGGGTGGACCTGGACGCGGCGATCATGCGTTCCAACGACACCTACTTCTACGACCTGGCGCACAAGCTCGGTATCGATCGCCTGCACGATTACCTGGCGATGTTCGGCCTGGGCGAGAAAGTCTCCCTGGACATGTTCGAGGAGGCGTCGGGACTGATGCCGTCCCAGGCCTGGAAGCGCGCCACCCGGCGTCAGCCGTGGTTCCCTGGCGAGACGGTAATTCTCGGCATTGGCCAAGGGTATATGCAGGTCACGCCGCTGCAGCTGGCCCAGGCGACGGCGCTGATCGCCAACAAGGGCGTGTGGAATCGCCCTCATCTGGCCAAGACCGTCGATGGCGTGGCGCCGGTGGACGAACACCCGATGCCGAACATCCGGCTCAAGGACCCGGTCGACTGGGACCTGGTCAGCCACGGCATGCAGATGGTGATGCACGCGCCCCGGGGCACCGCGCGCGACGCGGCGGCCGGCGCACAATACCGCATCGCCGGTAAGAGCGGTACGGCGCAGGTGGTGGCGATCAAACAGGGCGAGCGTTACGACCGTCTCAAGACCCGCGAGCGCCATCGTGACAATGCCTTGTTCGTCGGCTTCGCGCCGGCCGAGCACCCGCAGATCGTGGTAGCGGTGATGATCGAGAACGGCGAGGCCGGCGGTCGGGTCGCGGGCCCCGTGGTTCGTCAGGTCATGGATGCCTGGCTGCTCGATCAGCAAGGCCACCTGAAGCCGCAGTACGCCAGCCCTGGCAAGGGGCCGGACGTTCCCCACGCCTGAGTCATTTGAACATCAGGCTGTCCGGCACCTGCTCACGAATACTGAGCATGTGCTGGATGCTGTCCAGGAACAGGGTTTCGGCCTGGCTCATTTTCTGCTCCCGGTGCCACAGCAGCTGGATATCGAAATCCACCACGCCCTCGTCCGGCGGCAAACGCCAGAGCAGCCCTTGCTCGACATCCCGCCTGACCAGGTGGATCGGCAGGCAGCCGATCCCGAACCCTGCGCAGATCAGGCGATAGATCTCTTCAAAGCTGGTGGAGGAGGCAACGATCTTGCCGGTAAAGCCCTGCTGGTCGCGAAACAGCGTCAGCGGTGACAGGTTGCCCCCCAACTGGTCGCTGGTGAAGCTGACGAAGTTCTCGTTGGCCAGCTGTTGCAGGCTCAGGTCCTGCTGGCCGAACAGCCGGTGGCGCTGGCCGCAGAAGTAGGCATACCGCTCGCGAAACAACACCCGCTGTTCCAGCCTGGGTTGTGGCAGGCGGCACAGCCCGACCCCCAGGGTCGCGGTCTTTTGCAGCAGCGAACTGATGATGTCCGAGCTGCCCATCACCTCGACTTCCAGCTCGATTTTCGGGTGGGCCTCATGGAAATCGGCGAGGAACTCGTCGTAATGCGGCGCCTGCACACCGCTGACGGTGAGGATGCGGATCTTGCCCACCACGTCGTCGTTGCGGCTCTCCAGCACCGTGCCCAGGCGCGAGATATCGCCGTAGATATCGGTGGCGATACGCAGCACTTCCTCCCCGGTTTCCGTCAGCTCGAAGCGCCGTCCGCTGCGCGCGATCAACACGCAATCGAGCTGTTCCTCCAGGCGCTTGAGGGCCTGGCTGACCGCCGACTGGGTGATGTGCAGGCGTGCGGCGGCCCGGCTCATGCTGCCTTCCTGGCCGATTACCAGGTAGGTGCGCAGCAGGTTCCAGTCCAGGCGATCGTTGAGGAAACGCCGACCGACCCAGGGGTTGGAGGTGGAGAGCGGTGCGGGCATGGCGGCTCCATGTAGTAGCGGTGCTAATAGCAAAGATAAGGATTTGAAAATTGACTAATCCTGGCATGACGGCGATAAAGCCCACAAGCGCCAGAGAGCGCCGCGTGATCAGCCTTCCGCACCTGCCCAAAACTACAAATACACAGGGTCCTTGCATGCACAGCACTCCTCAGCCGCGCCGAGCCGCGGCGGCGGCCTTTATCGGCACGACCATCGAGTTCTACGACTTCTACATCTACGCCACGGCCGCGGCCCTGGTCCTCGGCCAGGTGTTCTTTCCCAGCAGCGACCCGGTGATGAGCACCCTGGCAGCCTTCGGCAGCTTCGCCGTGGGCTTCATCGCCCGGCCCATGGCCGGCATGGTGTTCGGCCACCTCGGCGATCGCCTCGGGCGCAAGAAAATGCTGCTGGTGACCATGGCGCTGATGGGCCTGGCCACCACCGGCATCGGCTTGCTGCCCAGCTACGCCAGCGTCGGCATCTGGGCGCCCATCAGCCTGATCGTGCTGCGCATCATCCAGGGCATTTCCGTGGGCGGCGAGTGGGGCGGGGCGGTGCTGATGGCCAGCGAACATGCCCCGGCCAAACGCAAGACCTTCTACGCCTCCTTCGCCCAGCTCGGCAGCCCGGCCGGCCTGCTGCTGGCGTTGATCGCCTTCCGCCTGGTGACCGGGCTGGACCAGCAGGACTTCCTCGACTGGGGCTGGCGCCTGCCGTTTCTCGCCAGCGGCGTGCTGATGATGTTCGGCCTGATGATCCGCTCCGGCGTGCACGAGTCGCCGGAGTTCGCCAAGGCCCGGGACAACAACGAAACCGCCAAGTACCCGGTGATGGAAGTGCTGCGCAGCTGCTGGAAGCAGATCCTGTTCGCCGCCGCCGCGGTGACCATCGGTTCGGCCGGCTTCTTCTTCACCAACACCTTCATGATCACCTACGTCACCCAGTACCAGGGCATTTCCCGGGCGACCATTCTCGATTGCCTGTTCCTGGTGACGATCATCCAGCTGCTGTCCCAGCCGGTCTCCGCGCTGCTGGCCGAGCGTATCGGCGAAGGGCGTTTCCTCAAGTGGGTGGCGTTGCTGTGCATGGCCACGCCGTACCCGATGTTCCTGTTAGTCGGCACCCAGAACATTGTGCTGATGACCCTTGGCATCGCCCTGGCGGTGGTGATTCTCTCGGCGCTGTACGCGGTGATCGCCGGCTACATGACCCAGGCCTTCCCGGTGCACCTGCGCTACTCGGGGATCTCCATCGCTTACCAACTGGCCTGCGCGGTCGCCGGTGGCAGCACGCCGCTGATCGGCACCCTGCTGGCCAGCCAGTTTTCCGGACAGTGGCTGCCGCTGGCGATGTTCTTCAGCCTGCTGTCGGCCCTGTCATTGATCGGCGTCTGCGGCCTGGCCCGGCTGCGCGCCAACCCGACTGTCCACCACGCTGCCAAAGAGGTGTATTCGTGAGCAAACCCGAACACATGAGCCCGATTGAATGGCAGGCCCGCTGCGAGCTGGCGGCCCTGTATCGACTGGTCGCGCACTTTCGCATGACCGACCTGATCGACACCCACATCACTCTGCGCATTCCAGGGCCCGAGCATCATTTTTTGATCAACCGCTACGGGGTGATCTTCGACCGCATGCGTGCCAGCGACCTGGTGCGCATCGACCAGGAGGGGCGCATCGTCGACCCGCACTACGCCGGGCACCGGGTCAACGCCGCCGGCTTCGTCATCCACTCGGCGATCCACATGGCGCGCCCGGACCTCAACTGCGTGATCCACACCCACACCGCCGCCGGCATCGCAGTGGCCGCGCAGAAACAGGGGCTGTTGCCCATCAGCCAGCACGCGCTGAAGTTCTACGGCAAGCTGGCGTACCACACCTATGAAGGCATCGCCCTGTCCCTGGACGAGCGCGAGCGCCTGATCGCCGACCTTGGCCCGCACAAGGCGATGATCCTGCGTAACCACGGCCTGCTGGTGGGCGGTGCCAGCGTCGCCCATGCGTTCCAGGAGATTCATTTTCTCGAGCGTGCCTGCCAGGCCCAGGTCCAGGCGCTGGCCGGCGGTTGCGAGCTGAACTACCCGTCGCCGCAGGTCTGCGCCCACACCGCCGAACAGTTCGAACGCGACGACGCCGACCACATCATCGAGCTGGCCTGGGAGGCCGCCCTGACCTTGATCGAGTCCCAGCGCGAGTCCTATCTGTCATGAGCCTCGTGGTGCTGCTGTCCCGTGACCGCCTGTTGCTCAAGCAATTGCAGGCTGCCTTCGCCCGTTGTGCGCCACAGGTGCAGGCGGTGCTGGCCGACGATCCGCGTGCCGCCCAGGCGCAGGTCGCCGCTTGCTGGTTTCCACCCGCCGGCAGCCTGGGGCGCTTGCCCAGCCTGCAAGTGATTCATTCGGTGGCGGCGGGCATCGACCACCTGGAACACGACCCTTCGTGCCCGGACCTGCCGGTGTGCCGGGTGGTGGACCCGGGCCACCGCCAGGGCATGACTGAGTACCTGCGCTGGGCGGTGATCCACTATCACCGCGGCTTCGACCGGGTGCTGGAGCAGCAGCGCGAACGGCACTGGGAGCGGCCGCTGCAACGGCCGGCGCGGCAGTTCAAGGTCGGGGTCATGGGCCTGGGTTCCCTGGGCAGCGCCATCGCCCTCGACCTGGCCGCCGCCGGCTACGACGTGCGCGGCTGGGCTCGCAGCGCCAAGTGCCTGGCGGGGGTACAAACCTTCGTCGGGCCGGGGCAACTGGAGCCCTTTCTCGACCAAGTGGAACTGCTGATCAACCTGCTGCCCCTGACCGCCGAGACCCGCGGCATTCTCGGGCGCGACAGCTTTGCCCGGCTGGCCCATGGCGCGGCGCTGGTCAATGTCGGGCGCGGCGGCCACCTCAACCTCGACAACTTGCGCCAAGCCCTGGCCAGCGGCCAACTGCGTGGCGCTTTGCTCGATGTGTTCGAACAGGAGCCGCTGCCGGCCGATCATCCGTTGTGGAGCACCCCCGGGGTCACTCTCACCCCGCACATGGCCTCGGCGGCCTCCCACGATTGCATCGCCGAGCAGGTGGCGGACAACCTGCGGCGCCTGCAAGCCGGCGAGCCGCTGTTGAACGAGGTGGACAGGGCCCAGGGTTACTGAGCGCCCAGGCCGGCCTGCAAGGCCTCGATAAAGACTGTCTCGGCGCGGCTCATGCGCTGTTCGCGGTTCCACAGCAGATGGATGTCGACGTCGGCGATGCCTTCGTCGGGAGGCAGGCGCCACAGCAGCCCGGCTTCGACATCGGCCGCCACCACATGCTCGGGCAGGCAGCCGATACCGTAGCCGGCGATCACCAGGCGCCGCACTTCTTCCAGGCTCGGCGACGAGGCGACGATGCGCCCGCTGAAACCCTGTTGGTCGCGAAAGATGGTCAGCGGCGAGAGCATGCCGCCGATCTGGTCGCTGGTGAAGCTGACGAAATTCTCCCGCTGCAAGTCGCCTTCGGACACGTCCTGCTGACCGAACAGCCCATGGTGCTTGCCACAGAAAAACGCATAGCGCTGGCGCAGGAACAGCCGCTGTTCCAGGCGCGGCTGGGGCCGGCGGTTGAGGCTCAGGCCGAGGGTCGCGGTTTTTTCCTGCAGGGCGCTGACGATGTCCGAGCTGCGCAGCACCTCGATCTCCAGGTTGACCCGCGGATGCTGGCGGTGGAAGTCGGCGAGGAAGTCATCGAAACGCGCGGAAAAGATCCGGCTGATCATCAGTAGGCGCACCTTGCCGATCACCTCATCGGCCGGCTGCTCCAGCACGCCGCTGACCTGGGACATCTGCCCGTAGATTTCGCCGGCCAGGTGGAAGATCTGCTCGCCGACTTCGGTCAGGGCAAAACGTGGCCCGCGCCGGGCGATCAACTGGCGGCCCAACTGTTCCTCCAGGCGCTTGAGGGCCTGGCTCACCGCCGGCTGGGTCAGGTGCAGGCGAGCGGCCGCGCGGCTGATGCTCAGCTCCTGGCCGATCACCCGAAAGGTGCGCAGCAGGTTCCAGTCCAGGCGGTCGTTGAGCAGGCGGTCGGGCAGGCGGTTGGACATGGCGCGGGGCTCTGGGTCGAAGGACAGGGCTGATAATAAGTAGAAGTAATAATCAGCATAATAAATAGAAAATTGACTAATTATAGGCCCGCGACGATAAATCCCTCCCAGACAGGCGCCGCCAGAGCGCCTCTGCGTTCCCGTTCTCTCCTGCCAGAAAAATAATCAAAGGAGCACGATCCATGAAGCCTTCAGCTTCGCCCCAGCCGCGCCGTGCGGCCGCCGCCGCCTTTATCGGCACCATGATCGAGTGGTACGACTTCTACATCTACGCCACCGCCGCGGCGCTGGTGTTCGGCGCCTTGTTCTTCCCCTCCGACGACAAACTGTTCAGCACCATGGCGGCCTTCGGCACCTTCGCCGTGGGCTTCTTCGCCCGACCATTGGGCGGCATCGTGTTCGGCCATATCGGCGACCGTATCGGGCGCAAGAAATCCCTGGTGATCACCCTGCTGATGATGGGCGTGGTCACGGTGTGCATCGGCCTGCTGCCGACTTATGCACAGATCGGCGCGGCGGCACCGGTGCTGCTGATCCTGCTGCGCATCGTCCAGGGCATCGCCGTCGGTGGCGAGTGGGGCGGGGCGGTGTTGATGGCTGGCGAGCATGCGCCCAAGGGCCGGCGCAACTTCTTTGCTTCCTTTGCGCAGTTGGGCAGCCCGGCGGGGTTGATCCTGTCGCTGCTGGCCTTCAGCGCGGTCACCCGCCTGCCCGAAGAAGACCTGATGAACTGGGGCTGGCGCCTGCCGTTCCTCGCCAGTGCGCTGTTGCTGGTGGTGGGCCTGGCGATTCGCCTGGGGGTCAATGAGTCGCCGGAATTCCTCGCCAGCCGCGAGCAGGCGCAGAAGAATCTGCGCAAGGAACAGGCGCCGGTGATGGAAGTGCTGCACAGCGCCTGGCGTCCGCTGCTGCTGTGCATCGGCGCCAACACCTTAGGCATCGCCGGGGTGTATTTCACCAACACCTTCATGATCGCCTACAGCACTCAGCAACTGGGCTTGCCGCGCTCGCTGATCCTGGAATGCCTGTTCGTGGTGGCGATCATCCAGTTCTGCATCCAGCCCCTGGCGGCCTGGACCGCCGAGAAGATCGGCGCCACGCGCTTCCTGTGCCTGGTGTCGTTGCTGGCCATGGCCTCGCCCTACCCGATGTTCGTGCTGGTGAGCAGCGGCCAGGCGCCGCTGATCATCCTCGGCATCGCCCTGGCGGTGGTGTGCATGGCGTCTTTCTATGCGGTGATCGCCGGCTACGTCAGCGGCATGTTCGAGACCCGCGTGCGCTACACCGCGATCTCCCTGGCCTATCAGATCTGCGGCGCCGTAGCCGGTGGCCTGACGCCGCTGATCGGCACCTGGCTGGCCCATCAATTCGCCGGCCAGTGGTGGCCGATGGCGCTGTTCTACAGCCTGATCGCGACCATTTCGCTGCTCTGCGTGCTGGCCCTGGCCCGTCGCCATGCAGCCGTCCACCGCCTGGAAATGGCTTGAGCCCCGGCTCTGTACGAAAAGTGGCTGCGCTCGGTCATGCTGCGTTAAAAACAGGCTCGGAATGCTCATTTAGGCCCCTAAACTCCGCTTCCTCGCCTGTTTTTGCCTTGCCTGACCTTCGCTCGCCGACTTTTCGTACAGACCCTAATCGAATCCGGAGAACCGAAGCATGTTGAAGATCAACGGTGAACGCCTGTGGGCGAGCCTGATGGCCATGGCCGAAATCGGCGCGACCGCCCGTGGCGGCAGCTGCCGCCTGGCCCTGAGCGAGGACGACAAGGCCGGGCGCGAGCTGTTTGCAAGCTGGTGCCGCGAGGCCGGCATGAGCCTGAGCGTCGACCCCATCGGCAACCTGTTTGCCCGCCGTCCGGGCAGTGACCCCGACGCCGCCCCGGTGATGATGGGCAGCCACCTCGACACCCAGCCCGAAGGCGGGCGCTTCGATGGCGTGTACGGCGTGCTCGCCGGCCTGGAGGTGGTGCGCCGCCTCAACGATCTGCAAATCCAGACCCGCAAGCCGCTGGAGGTGGCGGTGTGGACCAACGAGGAGGGCGCGCGTTTTACCCCGGCCATGTTCGGCTCGGCGGTGTTCACCGGGATCATGGACCTGGAGACCGCCCTGGCGGTGCGCGACGCCGACGGCATCAGCGTCGCCGAGGCCCTGCACGCCACCGGCTACGCCGGTACGCGGCCCCTGGGTGGGGCGGTGGATGCCTACTTCGAGGCGCATATCGAACAGGGGCCGATCCTCGAAGACAACACCAAGAGCATCGGCGTGGTCAGCGGCGGCCAGGCGATCCGCTGGCTCGACGTGCAGGTCGAAGGTATGGCGGCTCACGCCGGCACCACGCCGATGCCGCTGCGCAAGGATGCGCTCTACGGCGCCGCGCAGATGATCCTGGCGATCGAAACCCTGGCCACGGACTTTGCCCCCGAGGGCCTGACCACCGTCGGTGAGCTGAGCATCGCCAAGTCTTCGCGCAACACCATTCCC
Source organism: Pseudomonas sp. GW821-FHT09E12 (assembly GCF_059416085.1). Lineage (NCBI taxonomy): Bacteria > Pseudomonadati > Pseudomonadota > Gammaproteobacteria > Pseudomonadales > Pseudomonadaceae > Pseudomonas > Pseudomonas sp. GW821-FHT09E12. The sequence goes on from NZ_JBWKOM010000015.1 coordinate 11,759, forward strand.
GGCCTGTTGCAGTTCACCGTCGATCTGCGGCACCACCGCGACAGCGCCATCGCCGCGATGGAGCAGGAGGTCCGCGCGCGGCTTGGCGCCATCGCCGGACAACGCCAGCTGAAGGTGACCATCAGCCCGCATTGGATCAGCCCGGCCACGCCCTTCGATGCCGACTGCGTGGCGGCCGTGCAACAGGCGGTGGACGGCCTGGGCTACGCTCAGCAATCGATCGTCAGTGGCGCTGGCCATGACGCGATTCACCTGGCGCGATTCTGCCCCACGGCCATGGTCTTCATCCCGTGCGTTGGCGGCCTGAGCCACAACGAAGCCGAAGACGTATTGCCCGAGGACGTGCGCCAGGGCACCGACGTATTGCTCAACGCCGTGCTGGCCCGCGCCGGCCAGGTCGAATAAGGAGAAGGTCATGCGCAGTTTTTTCCACCCCGAACAGTTGCTGCACCATCCGCGCAGCTATTACTCCCGCGGCCAGATGCGCACCCCGCAGGAAGTGCCCGAGCGCGCCCAGCGCCTGGTCCAGGCTGCGCACTCCCTGGGCTTTGAGGTGCTGCAACCGGAGGATGCCGGCCTGCAACCGCTGCTGGCGGTGCATGGCGCGGCGTACCTGCAATTTCTCAAGGAAGCCCACCAGCGCTGGAAGGAGATTCCCGAGGACTGGGGCGACGAGGTGATGTCGAACATCTTCGTCCGCGAGCCCAACGCTCTGCGCGGCATCCTCGCCCAGGCCGCGCGTTACCTGGCCGATGGCAGCTGCCCGGTGGGCGAACTGACCTGGCGTTCGGCCTACTGGTCGGCGCAAAGCGCGATTGCCGGCGCCCGCGCCTTGCTCGACGGCGAACCGGCGGCCTACGCCCTGTGCCGCCCGCCGGGCCATCACGCCCGGGCCGAAGCCGCCGGCGGTTTCTGCTACCTGAACAACGCGGCGATCGCCGCCCAGGTACTGCGCGAAAAATTCGCCCGGGTCGCGGTGCTGGACTCCGACATGCACCACGGCCAGGGCATCCAGGAAATCTTCTACGAACGCGACGACGTGCTGTACGTCTCGGTGCACGGCGACCCGACCAACTTCTACCCGGGCGTCGCCGGTTTCGCCGACGAGCGCGGCAGCGGCGCGGGGCAGGGCTACAACCTCAACCTGCCAATGGCCCACGGCGCCAGCGAAGCCGATTTCCTCGCCCAACTGGAAACCGCCCTGGCGGCGGTGAAAAGCTTCGACGCGCAAGTGCTGGTGCTGTCCCTGGGTTTCGACATCTACGAGCTCGACCCGCAAAGCAAAGTGGCGGTAACCCGCGCAGGTTTCGCCCGCCTCGGCGAACGCATCCGCAGCCTCGGCCTGCCGTGCCTGATCGTGCAGGAAGGCGGCTACCACCTGGAAAGCCTGGAAGACAACGCACGGGCGTTTTTTGCCGAAGCAGGGGCCTGGAAGCTCTGAGCGCGGTGGCTGTCAGATCGTTTCGCATTCCTACAGGACGGCGATGGCCATGGCTCTGCAGGAGCGAGGCTTGCCCTCGATAAACCTCAACGATAACGCGTTGCTTCTGTGTGTCCTCATACGAAAGCCCCTGAATCAAAAGATCCAGGGGCTTTTTAATGCCTGCAACAGACTGTCGCAGAGGACGTCGGGAAGGGGCTCAAGCGCTTAGAGACGGCCCTTGCATCGCCTTGCCCTGCGCCACATCCAGCAAGGCCACGCCATCGCTCAGCAGCAGCGAGGCGATATCGGCGATCTGGAACAAATCACTTTCATCCGCGGTACGCGCGGTCATGCAAGACAGGCTGTTCATCAGTTTGTGAATGGCGCGAACGCGCCGGTCGGCGCAGGCCAGCAAGTCCACCAGCGAGGCGCTGGAATCGATCAGCAGGACAGGATGCTCGGTGGCAGTGCTGTGAAGCGGGATATATCCGTTCATTGATGTAGCTCCGTGTGTTAGGTGGGCCACCACCAAACCCTCCTACAAGCTGGGTGGCAGCTGTACGCGGGGTAGGAGACCGGTCACACGACCCGGCCACGCCGAAGCGTGCCCGCGCACAGCCGCCATAAACACAGGGCAGCAAAAAGCACCCAGAAAAAGCTGGGCGCTCGTGCACGGTGTGATACTCGGGCTCCTACACCCGGTCGCTGATTTGGCAGCGACCGGCGCAGAGTAATGACGCGCCTTCATGAGCGCAAGCCCCGACTCAATGACCGAACGTAACAACAGAGTAGGCGACCAATACGCCATCTCAGACCTTGATCCGGCTCCAGCGTCAGACAAGTACAGGCACGCTTGTAGGACTCTCCTGAAATACACGTTTTTACCCTGTTCAAGTGTTCTATCCGCTTGAGCCGACAGATGACGGTCAGCACCATCCCCCCGCCTTATCAATAGCGCCAACACGCTCAACGGCTTGCTTGGACGCGTCGTTTATCAGGGAGGAGGGGGGTATGTGGCTGCGCCTTGAAGCCTTTTTAACGACGCCTATTGTCGGAACACTGTGCGTCGCACTGGGTGTTCCAACTGCTGGCTTAGCCTCGTTGGCTTGTGGTGTCGTGGTTGTAGGAAGTGCTTCTTTTACGGCTGGTGTCGTTGGTAACTCTGCCGGGGAAGCAATGGCCGAGAAAATTTATGAGGCGGTCAAATGAGCCTGAATACGGCAGACAAAATATTTCTGGTGGTCGGACTCGTCGATTTTGCAGGGATATTTATTGTGCTTGGTATCTGCTTGCACATGGCCTACACCAAGATGGACTTGATGTTGGATCATCTGAAAAACAGTGCTGTGCTCAGCACGCTGACCACGCTCAGGCACGGTGGCCCATGGGGGAAACTGATTCTGGTCGGGAGCATTTCCGGTTTTGTAACCTTCCCCCATTTTTACCTTAAGCGTGGCTGGGTCAGTGCCGAGGACTTGCTGGGTTTTCCTGCGGCGCTTAAGCGCAAGTTGGTCGTGCTGCAGTGGAGTGCGCTAGCGCTGATAGTGGTCATGACGGGCCTTGCGGCGGTGGTCAAGCTGGGTGTTGTTTGAGGTTATTTACGAGAGCCACAAATGAGTACCCCTGAGATTGCTTTCGGGTATCTGGGTGGCGTCGTGATTCTCGGCACACTTGTCTGGATTGGTGTCGCGTTGCACATGGCCTATACGAAAATGGATGAGCTCTTGGACCATCTGAAAAACTGTTCCGCCATCATGGCCCGCGCTCCGTTAAAACACGGCGGTCCCTGGGGGAAGCTGTTGCTGATTGGGGGGATCTCCGGGATCGTGACGTTTCCCGGTTTTTATCTCAAAAGGGGGGAGTTGAGTGCCGAGGATTTGAACAATTTTCCCCTGCCATTTAAACGAAAGCTGGCCGTGTTGCAGTGGAGCGTTATCGGGCTTCTGGGCTTTGCTGCTCTCCTATGGGTGATTGGCAAAGTTGTAGGTTGGCACCCATAAATCGTGTGTATTTCGGCCTGCCTGCCTGCCTGCAAAACAAAGTGGCAGTGGCCCGTACAAGTGCGCCTGTCTCGGCGAATGCATCTGTAGCCTCGGCCTGGCAGTGCTGATTGCTGTGGTTGTGAGATCGCTTTGCGGGCAAGCCTCGCTCCTACGGAAACAGCAGCATCCGTAGGGCGGCAGGGCGGTGCTCGATGGCCCGCGATGGGCGATAACGCGGGCGTCTTCTTTGCGCCATGCGGCTCTTGCCATCCGCTTTACGTTAACGTCAAGATGCTCTGGCGCGGTTTTTCCCGTGGCGCAGGTTTTGCTTCTGTGAATGGCAGGGCTGGCCGCGGGCCAAACTTCCCTTTACTGCCTTCTGAACCGGGTGTAGACATTGCCCATGGCTTGCGTGCCCCTCGCAACCCAAGGGAATGGACCGGGGAGGTGCCGGGCGGACCGATTCGGAGCGCTTGATGACTCTTATAAAAACAACAACCGGCGAGCTGCAGCACCAAGCCGGGCTGGCCCGCAGAAAACTCCATCTGGAAGGCGCAGTCCCCGATGGCGTATTGCGTGCGGAAATCGATGCGTCATGGCGGCGCAGCCTCAGCCATGGCGTGCACTTCAATGGCCAGCCGGAGCTGACCCTGGAGTCCGGCGCCAGCCTCGAGGTGCTGCTGGCGAGCAATCGCCTGCTGCTCGACGCGGCAATACCCGCCATCGACTACCTGGCCGAGCGCCAGGGCAAGGACGGCCTGATTATCCTGGCCAATGCCGACGCCACCATTCTTGCGGTCGAAGGCCGGGCCGACCGGCTCAAGGGCAGCGGCGTGCAGGACATCACCCTCGGCGCCTGCTGGAGCGAAGCCACCCGTGGCACCAATGCCCTGGGCACGGCGCTGGTGGAAGCGCGCACCACCCTGATCGACTGCGGCGAACATTACCTGGACCGCCTGAGCCCTTTTTCCTGCACCTCGGTGCCCATTCACTGCCCCCAGGGCGAGATCCTCGGCGTGCTCGACCTGACCCGCGAAGGCCCGCTGGGCCGTATCCACGACAGCACCGCGCTGCTGAGCATGGCGGTCAGCCAGATCGAGAGCCGGGTGTTCAACAACAGCTTTCCCGAGCAGATTGTCCTGGCGTTCCACAGTCGTCGGCAGTATCTCGAATCGCCGTGGCAAGGCTTGCTCGCGGTCAGTCTCGGCGGGCAGATCCTGGCGGTCAGCGCCCAGGCCTGCCAGTTGTTGCGCGCCGAGCGTTCGGCACTGGTGGGGCGACGTTGCGAAGAGTTTCTCGGCGTGGATGGCGTGCAACTGCTCGGCCGTTTGCAACAGGGCGGCATCGGCAGCCTGCAGACCGCCAAGGGCGAATTTTTCTACAAGACCCTGCGCGCCCCGCAACGCTCGATCAATGTCAGCAGCGTGCCGCGCGGCACGTCGAAAAGCGCCCCCAGCCAGGCGCAGCCCGACCCGCAACTCGACACCCTGGCCGGCAGCAACAGCCGTTATGCCCGGGCCTTGCGCATGGCCCGGCAGGGCCTGGCCAATGCCTTGCCGGTGTTGCTGCTGGGGGAAACCGGCACCGGCAAGGAGGTCATCGCCCGCGCTCTGCACATGGCGGGCAGTCGCGCCGACAAGCCCTTTATCGCGGTGAACTGCGCGGCGATCCCCGAGGGCCTGATCGAGTCGGAGCTGTTCGGTTATCGCGAGGGCGCCTTCACCGGTTCGCGCCGTGGCGGCATGATCGGCCGCCTGCAACAGGCCCATGGCGGCACGCTGTTCCTCGATGAAATCGGCGATATGCCGCTGGCCTTGCAGGCGCGCCTGTTGCGGGTGCTGCAGGACCGCAAGGTAGCGCCGCTGGGCGCCGGCGAAGAACAGGACATCGATGTGGCGCTGATCTGCGCCACCCACCGCGACCTCAAGCAGCAGGTGGCCGACAAGCAGTTTCGCGAGGACCTGTTCTACCGGGTCAACGGCATCAGCGTGATGCTCCCGGCGCTGCGCGAGCGCGAGGACTTCGACGCGTTGCTGGAGGTCCTGCTGGCCAAGCTCGGCAGCCCCGGCGCGGCCCTGGCCGAGGACCTGCGCCAGTTGCTGGCCGGCTATCACTGGCCGGGCAACATTCGCCAGTTGGAGATGGTCCTGCGCACCGCCCTGGCCATGCGCGAGGCGGGCGACGTGGTCCTGGGCCTGGAGCACCTGCCCGACAGCATGCTTGACGATCTCAACGCCAGCGAACGCCCGGCCAGCGGCAGCATCCGCGAGAACCAGCTGGAGCTGATCCGCCAGGCGCTGGACAGCCACCAGGGCAATGTCTCCGCCGCCGCCGATGCCCTGGGCATCAGTCGCGCGACCCTGTACCGCAAGCTCAAGCAGTTGCGCAGCTGATGGCGCGCCTGCTCAGCCGGCTGGTGGACAGCCCCGACCCCGCGGCCCTGCAAGCCGCCTTGCGCTGGCTGTACGGGTTTGTCCGCCCGCAGCGCCTGGCCATCGCCGGGTTGCTGGCGCTGTCGGTCTGCGCCTCGTTGCTGGTGCTGGTGCAGCCGTGGCTGACCAAGCTGCTGATCGACGATGGCCTGCTGGCGCGCAATTTCCCGAGGCTGGCGTGGATCGCCGGGCTGATGATTCTCGCCGGGCTGCTGGGCACCGCGCTGTCGGGCATCAACCGCTACCTGCACACGCGCCTGTCGGGGCGGATCCTGTTCGCCCTGCGCGACGACCTGTACCGGCATTTGCAGCGCCTGTCGCCGGGCTTCTACGGCCAGCGGCGGATCGGCGACCTGATGTCGCGGCTCGATGGCGACGTCGCGGAGATCCAGCGTTTTGCCGTCGATTCGCTGTTCTCCGCGGTGTCCAGCGTGATCGGCCTGGTGGTGGCCCTGGCGCTGCTGGTGACCCTGTCCTGGCAGCTGTCGCTGCTGGCGCTGCTGCTGATTCCGCTGGACGTGCTCTGGCTGCGCTGGATGCGGCGCAAGGTCGAGCGCGATGTGCGGCAATTGCGCGAGCGTTCGGCGGACATGTCGTCGTTCATGGTCGAGACCCTTCCGGTGATGAAGTTCATCCAGGGCGCCGGCCAGCAGCAGCGCGAAGCCCGGCGCCTGGAGCAGTTGGGGCAGGGCTACATGAGCCAGTTGCTGCGCCTGCAGGTCAGCGAGTTCTTCACCCAGGCGGTGCCCGGCACCCTGACTTCGCTGTCGCGGGCCTGTGCGTTCCTGATCGGCGGCTATTGGGTGGTGCAGGGCACCTGGCAGCTGGGCGCGCTGATTGCCTTTTCCACTTACCTGGGCATGGCCGTGGGGCCGGTGCAGAGCCTGCTGGGGCTGTACGTGGCGATCCAGCGCATGAGCGTCAGCCTGGGCCGGGTCATGGAGCTGCGCGGCGAGCAACCGAGCGTGACCACGCCGGCGCAACCGTTGCCGATGCCCAGCGGCGGCGAGCTGTATTTTCGTGATCTGCACTTCAGCCACCCGGGGCGGCCGAGCACCCTGCGCGGCATCGAGGCACGCATTCCCTATGGCCTGAAGGTGGCCCTGGGTGGCGGTTCCGGGGTCGGCAAATCGACCCTGATCGACCTGCTGCAACGCCACCACGACCCGCAGTCCGGGCAGGTGCTGCTGGACGGTATCGACCTGCGCCAGCTCGACCTGTTCGAGCTGCGCCGGCGCATCGCCGTGGTCAGCCAGGACATCGTGCTGTTCCGCGGCAGCCTGGCCGACAACCTGGCCTACAGCGTGCCCGACGCACCGCGCGCGGCGGTGGCCGAGGTGGCGCGGCTGGCGCAACTGGACAGCCTGATCGAATCGCTGCCCGAGGGCCTGGACAGCCCGTTGGGCGAGCGCGGCCAGCAGCTGTCCGGCGGGCAGAAACAACGGATCGCGATTGCCCGCGCGCTGCTCCAGGACCCGTTGATCCTGGTGCTGGACGAAGCCACCTCGGCGGTGGACGAAAGCACCGAGCGCGAAGTGATCGAGGCCATCGACCGGCTGTTCGCCGGGCGCACGCGGATCCTGATCAGCCATCGGCCGTCGACCCTGGCCGACGCCGACTTGCGTTTCGAGCTGGTGGACGGCGTGTTGCACTCCGTGAAGGTGCCCCATGAAGCCTGAGCTGCGGATCGGCGTGGTCGACAGCGGGCATACGGCCGTGCAACGCCCGCAGGTGGTGGCCGGGCGGCGCTTCTACCTGGTGGAAGACGGGGTCGGTGAGGGCGACTTGCGCGAAGACCCCCTCGGCCACGGCAGCGCGATCATCGAGGCGATCAGCGCGCGGGCGCCCCAGGCGCGTTTCTGTGTGGCCCAGGTGTTCGACCAGCGCGGGGTGACCAGTGCGCTGCAGATCGCCAGCGCCCTGGACTGGCTGGTGAGCCAGCAGGTGCGGCTGGTCAACCTCAGCCTGGGGCTGCGCCAGGACCGCCGCCTGTTGCGCGAAGCCTGCGCGGCCGCCCTGGCCCGTGGCGTGCTGTTGTGCGCCTCGACGCCGGCCCAGGGCGAGGGGGTGTACCCGGCCCGTTACCCGGGGGTGCTGCGGGTCACCGGCGATGCCCGTTGCACCCCCGGCGAATGGTCGTGGCTCGACAGCCAGCAGGCCGACTTCGCCGCCTGTGTGCAGGGCAGCCACCCCGGCCAGTCCGGCGCCAGCCTGGGCTGCGCGGCATTGAGCGGGCATATCGCCCGCTACCTCGGCGAACACCGCGACGCCGACAACCTGCAGGTGGTCCAGTGGCTGCGGACCCACGCCCGCTATCACGGCCCCGAACGGCGCGGCTGGACATGAGGCCGATCCTGGTGCTCGGCGCCGGCCCGGCGGGGGCTGCGGTGGCCCTGGGCTTGCGCCGCCTGGGCTATGAGGTGGCGCTGGTCAGCGAGTGGCGGCGTTTCCCGGCGCTCGAAGGGGTGTCGCTGCGAGTGCTCGAAGCCCTGCGTGGCGCCGGCCTTGGGCGTGGGCTGGAGGCGGCGTTGCAGGCGTCCCAGCGTCAGGTGGCGTGGAACGGCCAGAGCCATGGGCAGAACGTCGAATACCTGCTGGATCGCCCGCGTTTCGATCGCGGCCTGCGTGAGGATTTGCGCGAGGCCGGGGTCGAGCTGATCGAGGGCCGGGTGCTGGAGGTGCAGTCGACGGCGAGCGGGCATCGGCTGCGGATCGAGGGGCAGGCCGAGCGTTTCGCGGACTTTCTGGTGGAGGCCCGCGGGCGCCAGGCGCCTGCATTGAGTAAAGAACTGGGCAAAGGCCTGCGGGGCCCGGAGACGCTCAGCCTGCTCAACCGCTGGCAGGGCGCGCCGGGCAGCACCGCCAGCGCCGTGCACAGCCTGGAGGATGGCTGGGCCTGGATGGCGCGCCAGGCCGACGGCCAGTGTTACTGGCAACTGACGGTGGACGTGGCCAGCGCCGCGCTGCCGGGCAAGGCGCAGTTGCTGGATTACTGCCGCCAGCGACGCCAGGCTTCGGCCCTGGCGCGGGCGTTTTTCGCTGACGGGCCGCAGCACGATGTGCAGCTGCACGCACGCAGTAGCACGGCGATCCTCTGCCCGCAGGTGTGTGGCGCCAACTGGATTCGCGTGGGCGATGCGGCCATGGCCGTGGACCCGCTGTCGGGCAACGGGATCTTCCAGTCGCTGTCCTCGGCGTTGCAGGCGCCGGCGGTGATCAACACGCTGCTGCAACGGCCCGAACGGGCGGCGCTGGCGCAGCGCTTCCATGCCCAGCGGGTGGAGCAATTGTTCCTGCGTTTTGCCCGCATCGGCCGCGATTTCTACGCCGACGAGCAGCGCTGGGCCGAACAGCCGTTCTGGCAGGTGCGCCGGCAATGGCCGGACCGCGAGCCGGCGCATCGCGTCGCGGACTTTTCCGCCCTGCGCATCGAGCGCGCCCCGGTATTGCGCGACGGCCTGGTGGACGAAGCCGAGGTGGTGATCACCCCGGACCAGCCGCTGGGCATCTGGCATGTGCAAGGGGTGGAGCTGGCGCCGCTGTTGCGCCGCTTGCCCAACGAGCCGGCGCAACAGCTGCTGGCGGGTCTGAGCGCGGAGCAGGACAAGGCCGTGCGCGGCTGGTTGCTGGGGCAGGGATACCAGCCTTGAGGCGACGGTGGCGGCTTTTGTAGCCGCTGCCGCAGGCTGCGATCGGCGGCGCAGCCGCCGCAAAGGCACCCGCGATCGATCGTCGGATGTGTGGCGCCTGGGCGAATGATCGCGGGCAAGCCTCGCTCCTACAGGGGCTCTCATCTTCCGTAGGAGCGAGGCTTGCTCGCGATCCGCGCAGCGGCCATCCAAACCCCGCCGCCCGGCTTGCGACAGCTGACGATCAGCGATCGGGATTGACGTACACCCGGTGGCCGCCTTTCCAGGTTTCACAGACCTTGATGTCCCTGATGCTGGTGGCCGGCACTTTCTCGTCGAGGGGATCCTGCTCGAGAATCACCAGGTCCGCGAAATAACCGTCCTGCAGGGACCCGGTCCAGCCCTCGGCGTGGCACTGCCAGGCCGCGTCATAGGTGATGGCTTTCAAGGCCTGCTTGCGCGTCAGGCACTCGGCTTCATTGAGGATCGGTTGCAGCCTTGGGTCGTGGACGAACCGCCCCTGGGCATCGCGAATGCCTTCCATCTTGCGGGTCACCGCCTGCTCCATGGAACGCAGTGGCCCCAACGGCGTTACCGAACAGTCGCTGTGCAGGGTCATTCTCAGGTTGTGGTCCAGGGCCGACTGGCACAGGTCGAGCATCTGTTCGGCCTTGCCTTCGAAGATCGCCTGTTTGAAGGCGTAGCCCCAGTAGCCGACATGACCGATCAGGAAGCTTGGCGACAGGCCCAGGCGCTGCAGGGTCTGCAGGGTGCCCGCGGTCAGCAGCGAGCAGTGCTCGATGCGGTGGCGTTTTTCCAGGGCGCTGCCGCCCTGCAAGGCCGCCTCGTAGGCTTGCAGGGTGAACTCGATGGCCCGGTCGCCGTTGGCGTGGATCATCAGCGGCCAGCCGGTTTCGACGGCATTGCGCACCACGGTCTTGTAGGCATCGGGTGGGGTCACCGGGGTGTGGTCCTGGTCGCAGAAGTTGAAGTTGCCCACCGGCCGCGTCGCCTCGCAGCAGTAGCGCGTGGCCTGGTAGCCCGTCAGCCCCTGGTTGGAACCGTCCGACACCAGCTTGACCGAGCCCTGGTAGAAGCGCTTGGCCTGTTCCCGGCTGACCGGCTGGTAGCGCGGCAGCTTGCCGATGGCCTCGGGCGTGCCATCGCAGGCGGCGGCATAACCGATCCGCAGCTTCCTGGGGCGGGTCAGGAAGTAGGCGCCCAGTACCCGCTTCGACTGGGGGTCCATCATCGCGTCGTAGAGCAGGGTGATCCCGCGGCGCGACGCCTTGTCGAAGTAGTCTTCGAGGTGCTTGAAGATATTGAGTATTTCCAGCTGCTGCCTGAGGGGAATGCTCTTGATGGCGGCCAGCACCTGGGCTTCCTGCAGGACACCGTTGTCGGCCCTGACGCCGGTCTTCTTGAACACCGCATCGCTGGCCGCGGTGTTCAGGTAGGCGGTGTGCATGGACGCGCTGATCAGCAGCATCGGATGCTGCTTGTCGATGGTGTCCAGGTTGCCGATGTCGTCGCCGGGGCCGCAGTGGAAGGTGATGAGTCTGTTCAGGCCGTGGGGTACGACCTGGAAGGGCATCAGCGCCGGATCGACCTGATGGCCGAGGATCCAGGTCGAGTTGTCCTTGGGCAGGTTGGCCTGGATGGTGCTTTTCAACCAGAGCCAGTCATAGGTGGGCCGTAGCCGCTGGTTCTTGTGCTCATCGGGGTTGTCGGTATCGATGGCCCCCAGGTTCAGCCAGCCTTCCATGGCACAGCTCTGCACGATATGGGCGTGGGGTTCAATCAGGCCGGGCAACAGGGTCTTGCCGTTCAACGACTGCTTTTTGTAGGTGATGCCCAGGGTGTTCATGCGGGCTTCGACGGCGGCCAGGGTGCCGGATGCGACCACGTCGCCGGCGTGGATGCCCAGGGCCTCGACCCGTTCGTCCATGTTGCCGTCGCGCAAGGGGTAGATGGTGCCGTTGGTAAAGATGATGGACTCGCCGGCCGGTTCCTTGGCCAGCTCATTGGCGTCCTGTGGCTGGCTGGCGGTATGGCTGGCCGGGTCGAGTGTGTCCTTCAGAGCGTTCCAGATGGGGTTGTGGCATCCGCATTGGACCCCGTCGTGATCATATCCATTTGATCCCATGATGCTTCCCTCGGGTTTTCGGTGGTGATGAGGTGTGGGTTGAAGGTGGGTGAGCCAGGTTCGCAGGGCAACTGTCGAGCCGGCTCGGGCTGAGCGTAGCAGCCGTTCGGGGCGCAGGCTGGGCAGCGGGTCGGCGACCCTGAACCAGTCGTCGGGAGACGCCGGACAGACCCCGGCGCCGCCGTTGAGGAGCGCTTGCGCTATGGGCTATCGCGGGTCGTCAGAGCTTGATCAGCACCGATTTCAGCTCGGTGTAATGCTCGATCGCCGCGTAACCCATTTCCCGGCCCACGCCGGACATCTTGTAGCCACCGAACGGCAGCGCCGGGTCGAGGGCGCTGTGGCAGTTGACCCAGACCGAGCCGGACTTGATCCGCGGGATCATCCGGTGCACCGCCGCCAGGTCGTTGGACCAGATGCTCGCGCCCAGGCCGTAGGGGCTGTCGTTGGCCATGCGCAGGGCATCGGCCTCGTCGTCGAAAGGAATGGCCACCAGCACCGGGCCGAAGATCTCTTCCTGCACCAGCGAGTGCTGCTGGTCGACGTCGACGATTACCGTCGGCTTGACGAAATAGCCGGGGCCGAACCGCTCGCCGCCGCAGGCGATAGTGGCGCCGCTGTCCCGGCCCATCTCGATATAGCGCCAGACTCGCTCCTGCTGCCGGGCGGAGATCAGCGGGCCCATGTCGACGCTGGCGTCCAGGCCGCTGCCGAGTTTCATGGCGTTGGCAATGCCGGCGATATCGGCCACCACATTGTCGAAGTGCTTGCGCTGCACATACAGCCTGGAGCCGGCGCAGCAGACCTGGCCCTGGTTGAAGAAGATCGCGCTGGCGGCGCCGGCCGCGGCGCTGCCCAGGTCGGCATCGGCCATGACAATGGTCGGCGACTTGCCGCCCAGTTCCAGGGTGACCCGGGTCATGGAATCCATGGCGATCTTGCCGATTTCCTTGCCCACCGCGGTGGAGCCGGTGAAGGTCAGCTTGTCCACCCGTGGGTTGTGGGTCAGGGCGGCGCCCGCGGTGATGCCGGTGCCGGTGACCACGTTGAACACGCCGTCGGGGTAGCCGGCTTCCTGCACCAGCTCGGCGAGTTTCAACGCGGTCAGCGGGGTTTCGTCGGCCGGCTTGAGCACCACGGTGCAGCCGGTGGCCAGGGCCGGGCCGAGCTTCCAGCAGGCCAGCAGCAGCGGGAAGTTCCAGGCGACGATGGCGCCGACCACGCCCACCGCTTCGCGGCGGATGAAACTGTGGAACTGCTGGTCGGGCATCAGCGGTACGGAGACCTCGACGCTGCTGCCTTCGATCTTGGTCGCCCAGCCGGCCATGTAGCGCAAAAAATCGATGGCCAGTTGCACGTCCATGACCTGGGCCACCGCGGCGCTCTTGCCGTTGTTCAGGCACTCCAGTTGCGCCAGCAGCTCGGCGTCGCGCTGCATCAGGTCGGCGAGTTTCCACAGCAGGTTCTGCCGTTCCCGCGGGCGGGTGCGGCTCCAGGGCGAATCGTCGAAGGCCTGGCGCGCAGCCAGCACCGCGCGGTCGACATCGTCCACCGTGGCCCGCGGCACCACGCACAGTTGCTCGCCGGTGGCCGGGTTGTGCAGCGGCATGGTCTGGCCGTCGGCGGCCTCGACCCATTCGGCGCCGATCAGCATGCGCGGGGCGCGCTGGATAAAGGCGGTGGTGGCGGGGAGCAGGGTTGCAATAGCCATGACAGAACCTCTTGTTATGCGTGAGGCGAGGGCTTTCGCAACCGCTGTGCCAGTTTTTAATTTCGATTAACTATATGATTTTAATAGGGTTTATTTGATGTGACGGAAGGGCTGCGGATACAAGCTGTCGCAAATTGCGAATGCCTTGAGACACCCCGGCCTGAACTTATGGGGGCCTGCTTCGTCGTAAAGGGGCCTGTCATGAAAGTGCACTGAACAAGGAGCTGTACATTGAAGATTGCAACGATTCTGGGAACCACCTTGCTGCTGGCGCCGTTGTTCGCCCAGGCCGCGACGACCCCGGCCGAGCCGGAACTGCCGGCGTACCAGAGCAGCCTGGCCAGCTACCGCTGCGAGGGTGGGGTAGAGGTGCAGGCGGCGTACCTGAACATCGATAACGGCGCCTCGTTCGCCACCCTGTATTACAAGGGCCAGCTGATACCGATGCATATCGCCCGTGCAGCCTCCGGCGCGCTGTATGTCGCCGACGACGAGCAGAACAGCTACCGCTGGCACACCCAGGGCGACAGCGGCCTGTTGAGCTTCCTGGAAGCCGACCACACCGCCAAGGAACAGCAACTGCTCAAGGACTGCCAGGAGCAGAAGACCGAGGAGCAGTAACGCCTGGCCCCCATCCGCCTGTAGGAGCCAGCTTGCTGGCGAGAGGTCGGCACGGACCCTCTGGTTTTCGCGTCGAACGCCAGTCCGTCATCGCGAGCAATCGAGCGTCGACCGGCTGCTCCTACAGAGGGGGGACGGCCATTATCTGCGGTTGAACTGCCGTCGAACGGCCAGTGTCTAGTCAAGACAAGCCTGCCGTGGAGATGTGCCCGTGAACATATTCGAAGCCCTGCGTGAGAGCCATGAACGCCAGCGCGGCTACGCTGCCGAACTGATGCGCACCTCGGGGGACAGCCCCGAACGCAGCGCGGCCTACGCCCAGCTCAAGGCCGAAGTACAGGCCCACGAGACGGCGGAGGAACGCTTCTTCTACCTGCCGTTGATGGAGCACGACAACGGCGTCGACCTGAGCCGGCACGCGATTGCCGAGCACCACGCGATGGACGAGCTGATGGAGGCATTGGACGACACCGAGATGTCCAGCCCGGCCTGGCTGGCCACGGCGAAGAGGCTGGTGGACAACGTGCATCACCACCTGGAGGAAGAAGAACAGAAGTTCTTCCAGATGGCCGGCAAGATCCTCGACGACAAACAGAAGGACCAGTTGGCCAACGGTTACGTGAAGGAGTACCGGCAGCAGTTGGCGGCCGACTGAGACGGCCCACGAAGAATAAAAAAGCCCGCGCATTGGCGTAATGCCGATCAGTTAAGGCCTTTTGTAAGCGCGAGCTTGTCTCCGGGCGGCGTTCCGACGAAGAGCTCCAGCACACCGCGTTAAACCGGGCAATACGCGTTATCGTTGACGTTTTTCGCGAGCAAGCTCGCTCCTACAGGGTTTGCGCATTACTTGTAGGAGCGAGCTTGCTCGCGATAAACCCGTACACCCCGAACCTAGCGGTTGAAACGCTCCACCAGCGAGTACTGGGTGGTGGCGGTGCGGGTCAGTTCCTTGCTCAGTTCGGCCGAGTGATGGGCCTGCTCCGAGGTCTGGTCGGCCAGTTGCGCGATGGTGCTGATATTGCGGCTGATTTCCTCGGCGACCGCGCTCTGCTCCTCGGTGGCCGCGGCGATCTGGGTGGTCATCTCGGTGATGTTGGCCACCGCCTCGCTGATGCCCAGCAGCGCCTGGTCCGCCTCCAGTACCCGGGCCACGCCTTCCTCGGCCTGGCGCTGGCCGCTTTCCATGCTCTGCACGGCGTTTTGCGAGGAACTCTGCAACTGGGTGATCAGTTCATGGATCTGCTGGGTGGATTGTGCGGTGCGCTGGGCCAGCTGGCGCACCTCGTCGGCCACCACCGCGAAACCGCGGCCCATGTCACCGGCGCGGGCTGCTTCGATGGCGGCGTTGAGCGCCAGCAGGTTGGTCTGGTCGGCGATGCTTTTGATCACATCGACCACGGTGCCGATCTCGTCGCTGTCCCTGGCCAGTTGCGCCACGTTCTGCCCGGTTTCGCCGACCACCTGCGACAGGCGTTCGATGGCTTCACGGGTATCGCGGGCCACTTCGCGCCCACGCCCGGTCAACTGGTTGGCTTCCTGGGTGGCGTCGGCGGTGCGCTGCACATGGCTGGCCACTTCCTGGGTGGTGGCGGCCATCTGGTTGACCGCGGCGGACACCTGCTCGGTTTCCACCCGCTGGCGGTCCAGGCCACGGGAGCTGTCGCTGGCCAGGGTATCGGAGCGGCTGGCCAGGGCATTGAGCTGTTCGGCGCTGTCCTGCAGGCGGGTAAGGCAGGTTTGCAGCCGCGCGTCCTGGCTGACGAAGGCGGTTTCCAGGCATGCCTGGGGGCCGTGGGCGTCGCTGTACATCTGCGCGATCAAGGGGTCGCAGGTGGACGAGTCGGCCAGTTGCAGCAGGCGCCGGGCGGCATTGCCCTGGCGCTGCATCGCCAGCAGCGCCAGGGGCACGGAGAGCCCGGCGGCCACCGCCAGCGCCAAAGGCGGCGCCAGCCAGAGTCCGCTCAGGCCACCGGCCAGGCCCGTGGCCAGGAACGGCGTCCAGCCCAGCAGGGCCGGTTGCCAGCGATGCCGACGGGGGATGGCCGGCTGCTTGCGGTTGAGACGCTGGTAGAGGCCTTGCGCGCGGCGGATCTGTTCGGTGCTGGGTTTGACCCGGACCGATTCGTAGCCGACGATCCGGCTGCCCTCGAAAATCGGCGTGACGTAGGCGTTGACCCAGTAATGGTCGCCATTTCTCGAGCGGTTCTTGACGATGCCCATCCACGGCTGGCCCTGTTTCAGCGCCGCCCACATATGGGCAAATACCGCGGGGGGGACATCGGGGTGACGGACAATGTTCTGTGGAGCGCCGATCAGGTCGTCGCGGTCGAAACCGCTGATGTCGACGAAGGCATCGTTGCAGTAGCTGATGACGCCATGGGCATCGGTGGTGGAGATGAGTTTCTGGTTTGACCCTAAAGCCACTTCACGTTGTGTAACGGGCTGATTGTTTCTCATTTCCAGATTGCTCCCTGTGTCCTACAAAATCCATCGGCACGAGTCAGAACAATCTTAGCTAAATATTAGAAAATTCCTTGCATAACAATTGGTTGCATTCCCATTCACGAGGAATTCTGAATACTCCCGAACGGATTTCGCAGGTCGTTGAATCTGTTGGGAAAGTCTGGCGCTGAAGGAGGCCCGGGCTCGCCGAAGCGAGCCGGTGATGAAGCTTATCGGGCAAGAAACCGCTTCAGTTGCCGTGGGCGCCAAGGGCGTATTGCAGGACTTGCAGGGCGTGGGTCAGCCGGGCCTTGCGTTTGTCGATGATGCGCGG
Organism: Pseudomonas sp. GW821-FHT09E12; assembly: GCF_059416085.1. Lineage (NCBI taxonomy): Bacteria > Pseudomonadati > Pseudomonadota > Gammaproteobacteria > Pseudomonadales > Pseudomonadaceae > Pseudomonas > Pseudomonas sp. GW821-FHT09E12. The sequence continues at coordinate 28,479 of NZ_JBWKOM010000015.1, forward strand.
GTCGCCATAACGCTGCGCGGCGTCGAGTTCCATCTGGCGCAATATCACCTGGTATTCGGCCTGGCGCAGGGGCGGGTTGTGCTCGAAGTGCAGGCCGTCGCAATAGTCGCTGAGCGGTTCCAGCGCCCGTTGCAGGCCGGCCAGTTGGCGCTGCTCAGGGTCGGGCAGGAGTTTTTCCAGGCTGCTCTTGATGGCTTCGCCCCGGGTCAGGCAACTGCTGGTGGCTTCCGGCGGGGCCGGTTCGAGGTCTTCCTGGGCGTGGCCCGTGCTGGCTGCAAGGCCCAGCAGGGCCAGCAGGGAAAGGGAGGTGAGGGCGTTCATGAAGGTCCTTGATACGACAGGCGTGCGGGGCGCTATCTTCAAGAGCCAACGCGCGCCGGACCATCAGACACAACTGAAAAAGCCTAGGGATATTTCTGGGTTTGCCGATCGGACCGGGCAGTGCCCGGTCTCAGCGTGGGCCGAGCATCCGCTCGATCACCGCCCACAATCGCGGGTCGTTGAAATCCTCGACCACCAGATGCGCGCCAGCGGCCAGCAACGCCTCGGGGCTCTGGCTGGTGGCCAGGCCGACGGTGAAGACCCCGGCCCCGACCGCGGCGGTCAGGCCGGGGATCGAGTCCTCGAAGGCTATCCCGGCCTCGGCGCTGGCGCCCAGGCATTCCAGGCCGGTGAGATAGGGCAGCGGGTCGGGCTTGGCCCGCGGCAATTCCTCGGCCACCAGCACGCTGTCGAAGCGATCGCCCAGCCCCAGCACGTCGAGCATGTGCTCGGCATTGGCCCGTGGCGCATTGGTCACCACGCAGACGCCGATGCCGCGTTCCCGGGCGAAATCCAACAGGCGCAGCAGGCCCGGCATCGGCGTCAGTCGTGGCGACAGCTGGCGAAAGCGCACTTCCTTGCGGTCGGCGAAAGCCTCGTGCTCGGCCACCGAGCGCTGCGGGAACAGGTAGCGGCACATGTTGGCGTTGGCCTGGCCACTGACATGGGCCTCGAACTCTTGATGGGTGAACACCCGGCCCTCTTCCTCCAGCAACAACTGCTGCAACGCCAGCAGGTGCAATTGGTCGGTGTCGGTCAGGGTGCCGTCGAGATCGAAAAGCAGGGCATTGAGCATGGCGCGATTCCTGTCAGGGCCGGGGGCTGAAGCGGTTAAGCCAGGCATCGTAGCAGCTGCCGAGGAGGGCGCCACAGCCATTTCTCGGGGTGATTCAGAATGCTGTCCCGCCGCCAGCCATCTCTCCCTTCCTGTGCTTAGCTCTCAAGACTCCTCTGCTTTTGCGGGTGTAGGCGGGTCTCGTCTCAGAGTGGAACAGTTGTCGCGAAATTAAACGCGGTCGGCCGGCGGTTGCCTGGGAGATGTGTCCTTGAACTTCAGCAACTCATTGATAAAACACATCATTTGTAAGCTGGCACGCTCCGTGTATTGCTCAACCCAGCCGTTTCTCTTGCCTCCGTGCCCAGCGCCACCGGGCATGGCAGAAACCATAAAAACGACGCACAACAATAATAAAGCTCGCTAATAAAAAGCTCCGTGGAGGTCCGACCTTGATCAAGAGAACACTCCGAGCAGGCACGTCCAGCGGCCTGCTGGCGCTGGCGGTCTGCGCCGCCTTGCACTCCCCTCCCAGCCTTGCGGCGCGTGATGCCCAGGCCATCCTCAAAGAAACCTGCCAGGGCTGCCATACCCCGGAAACGGCGGGCGGCCTGAGCCGCATCAGCCACCAGCGCAAGACCCCGGAAGGCTGGTTGATGAGCATCGCCCGCATGCAGGTCATGCATGGCCTGCAGATCAGCGACGACGATCGCCGCACCCTGGTCAAATACCTGGCCGACACCCAGGGCCTGGCGCCGAGCGAAACCGACGGCGTGCGTTACGCCCTGGAGCGGCGCCTGAACACGGTGGAGAAGTTCGACGAACCAACCAGCCAGATGTGCGGCCGCTGCCACTCCGGCGCGCGGGTCGCCCTGCAACGGCGTCCGGCCCAGGAGTGGGAACGCCTGGTGAACTTCCACCTCGGCCAATGGCCGTCCCTGGAATACCAGGCACTGTCCCGCGACCGCGACTGGTTCGACCTGGCGCGCAAGGAGATGGTGCCGCTGCTGGCCAAGCGTTATCCGCTGGACAACCCGGCCTGGGCCCAATGGCTGGCTAGCGCGCCCAAGGCCGAGACCCTGGTGGGCGACTGGAGCTTCAGCGGTCACCTGCCGGGCAAGGGCGAACTGGCCGGGGTGATGAGCGTCGCTGTCGATGGCAACGACAGCTTCAAGGTCAGCATCAAGGGCCAGTACGCCGACGGCAGCCCGTTCAACGGCGAGGGCAGTGCGATCCTCTACAGCGGCTACGAATGGCGCGGCAATGTCAGCATCGACGGCGTGAGCATGCGCCAGGTGTTCGCTGCCAAAGGCAATGCATTGCAGGGCCGGATGTTCGAGGCCGAGCACGACGAGCGCGGCCTGGACTTCGTCGCTGCCAGACAGGGCAGCAGCCGTTTGCTGGCGGTGCAGCCGGGTTATCTGAAGGCCGGTGCTGAAGCTGAAGTCACCCTGATCGGCAGCGGCCTCACCGGCAAGCCGGGCTTTGGCAAAGGCGTGGAAGTGGTCGAGGTCATCGAGCAGAGCGCGGAGCGGATCAAGGTCAGGCTCAAGGCGGCCGCCAATGCTCAACCGGGCCTGCGCAACGTCACCGTCGGCACGCTGAAAGGCCCGACGCTGTCGGTCTACAGCAGCATCTCTGAAGTCAAGGTGGTGCCGGAGTTCTCGGTGGCGCGGATTGGCGAGGGTGGCGGTTCGACGCCGAAAGTCCAGGGCCGTTTCGATGCCGAAGCCTGGGGCAAGGGCGCCGATGGCAAGCCGTATCGCATCGGCGTGTTCCCGGCGCAGTGGAAGGTCGAGGCCTTCGACGAGCGCGCCAGGGAAGACGAGGACGTCAAGTTCGCAGGCCAGATGCAGGCCGACAGCGGCGTGTTCATTCCAGGCGATGCCGGGCCGAACCCGCAGCGCAAGATGTCCACCAACAACGCCGGCAACCTCAAGGTGATCGCCGCCGTCGACGACGCTGGGAAATCCCTGACCGGCGCAGGCCACCTGATCGTCACCGTGCAACGCTGGAACAATCCACCCATCCCCTAAGGCGCGGTCCGTGATTGACGACACCCTTTCGGAATGACCGCGGGCCCCCGCCAAAAGGGGCCGGCACAGGAGGTTTGCAATGGGCGCTATCTTGAATTTGGTCGAACGCAACCTGCACGAAGTGCAGGTCGATGCCGACCGCATGCTGTTCCATATCCCCAGCAGTTCGCTGTTCGCCAGCGATGCCTTGACCGGCAGCATCATCGATGCCCTGCGCGGGCCGGGCTGCTCTTCCACTGAGCTGATCCAGCGGCTGGCCAGCCAGTACGACGGCGAGGAAATCAACGAGACCCTGCGCGAGCTGATCGCCCTGGAGCTGGTCAGCGACGGCTCGCCACTGACTGAGGAATGGACCGTCAAGCGGGTCGAGCGCACGGCGATCAACACCGTGGTGCTCAACGTCAACACCGGCTGCAACCTGAGTTGCACCTACTGCTACAAGGAAGACCTGGACAAGCCCTCGGCGGGCAAGAAGATGGACGTCGAGACGGCCATCGCCTCGGTGGAAATGCTGCTCAGGGAATCCCCCGACGAGGAGCGTTTCACCGTGGTGTTTTTTGGTGGCGAGCCGCTGAGCAACCGCAAGCTGATCGAGTATATGGTCGACTACTGCGAGAAGCGTTTTCGCGAGGCGGGCAAGTTCGTCGAGTTCGTCATGACCACCAACGCCACGCTGCTCACCGAGGAAACGGTGGACTACCTGAATGCCCACCGCTTTGGCTTGTCGGTGAGCATCGACGGGCCGAAGACCGTGCACGACCGCAACCGCATCACCGTGGGCGGGCAGGGCACCTATGACGTGGTGCGGCGCAAGGCGCAGATGCTGCTGGCGCGCTACGACAGCCGCCCGGTCGGCGCGCGGGTGACCCTGACCACCGGGGTCACCGATGTGGAAACCATCTGGGATCACCTGTTCAACGAACTGGGTTTCGCCGAAGTCGGGTTTGCCCCGGTGACCTCGGGCGATATCAGCAGCTTCAACCTCACAGGCGAGGAACTGGTCGAAGTCTTCGCCAGCATGAAGCGCCTGGGCCGGCGTTACCTGGAGGCGGCCCTGGAGCATCGCAATATCGGTTTCTCCAACCTGCACCAGCTGATCACCGATATCCATGAAGGCCACAAGAAGGCGCTGCCCTGTGGCGCCGGCCTGAAGATGCTGGCGGTGGACCACAAGGGCGAGCTGAACCTGTGCCACCGCTTTACCGGCTCATCGCTGCCAACCTTCGGCAACGTGCGCGAGGGCGGGGTGAAGCAGATGGAGCTCAACGACTTCCTGTCCCAGCGCCTGGACCGCAGCAACACCGGCTGCGACAGCTGTCGCATCCGCAACCTGTGCTCCGGCGGCTGCTACCACGAGAGCTACGCCCGCTACGGCGACCCGGCGCACCCGACCTATCACTATTGCGAACTGATGCGTGACTGGGTGGATTTCGGCATCGAGGTCTACAGCCGGATCATGGCCCGCAACCCTGCGTTCATCAGCAGTTACATCACTCCGCGCAAGGCCCACTGACATGAAACATCTCAAGCCGATCAATAACAAAGCCCAGAAACTGGAACAGGCCGCCGACGAGAACCGTATCGAAGAGGTGGTCGCCATGAGTTCGGTGGCCGGTTGTGCCTCGACCACCGACCCGGGCTGGGAAATCGATGCCTTCGGTGGCGTGTCGTCCTTGTGCCAGCCGATGGAGGCCGACCTCTACGGTTGCTCCGACCCTTGCTGGTGGCCGGCCCAGGTGCCGGACATGATGAGCACCTACCCCGACTGGAACAAGGACGCCCAGGCCTCCAACGAGAACTGGCGCAACCTCGGCACCGTGTTCCCTAAAGACAAGTAATCGGTCAGTAGAAGGATTCCAGCATGCGCTTGATCAATGCCTGCGGCCTGGCCGCTTCCGCCGTCCTGGGGGCCTGTTCCCTCAGCGTCCTGGCCGATGACAACAGTGACAAGGCCCTCAACGCCGGCCATGAATACATGGTCACCACCAACTATCCGAATAACCTGCACGTGATCGACCTGGCCAGCGACACGCTGTACAAGACCTGCAAGATGCCCGACGCCTTCGGCCCCGGCACCGTGCAGCTGGCGCCGGACCGCAAGGTCGCCTACGTGCTGAACAACCACTACGCCGATGTCTACGGGGTCGAGCTGGACAGCTGCAAGCAGGTGTTCCACGCCAGCATCACCCAGCAGCCGGGGGAGAAGGCGCGCTCGATGTTCGCCTTCACCGTCAGCCACGATGGCAAGGAGCTGTACACCGTGGCCAACCCGACCCAGATGCTCAACGACCGCTATGAGGTCAAGCAGCCGCGGCTGGACGTCTACGCCACCGACGCCGGGCTCAAGGCCAAGCCGGTGCGCAGCTTCCCGGCGCCACGGCAGCTGACCATCATGCAGAGCGGCGACGACGGCTCGCTCTATGTGGCCGGGGCGGATGTGTACAAGGTCGACGCCAAGACCGGCAAGTTCGATGTACTGATCCCCAGCCGCCACTGGAAACGCCCGAACTACAGCGCGCCGGACGTGCTCTACGTGTGGAACCAGCAGACCTGGCGCCATGATTTCTCGCTGCTCTACACCGCCGCCAAGTTCAAGGACCAGCAACAGGACCCGGCCAGCGCCGAGTACCTGTACGGCCTGTTCAGCATCGACTTGAAAACCGGCAAGAGCGAAACCACCGACTTCGGCCCGCTGACGGAAATCTACTTCAGTGGGATGCGCTCGCCGAAGGACCCGAACCTGATGTTCGGCGTGCTCAACCGCCTGGCCAAGTACGACATCAAGCAGAAAAAACTGCTCCAGGCCGCCACCCTGGAGCATTCCTACTACTGCATTTCCTTCAACAAGGCGGGCAGCAAGATCTACCTGGCCGGGACCTTCAACGACGTGGCGATCTTCGATGCCGACAGCCTGAAGCAGATCGGCAGCATCAAGCTGCCGGGCGGGGACATGGCGATCACCACGGCCCAGGTGTTCGAGCGCTAGCCATCGCGAGCAAGCTCGCTCCTACAGGAACGGCGACGCCCTGTAGGAGCGAGCTTGCTCGCGAAAAATCTAAAGATCGCCGCCGATTCAATTCCCCGGCACCGGGCAGCCGAGGTCGCCTTCCTGGCACTTGAGGTAGGTCTTGAACGCCTCGACCCGGGCCTTGGTCAGGTCGGTGGTGCAGTTGCTGTAGATCAACGGGTAGACGCTGCCACCGGCCACCCCGGAGGCGGCGAACCCGCATTCCGCATCCCGAAAAGCCACCCAGGCGCGCTGGGCGCCGACCAGCAGCTTTTTGCCGTCCGGGTTGTCCTTCAGGCGCTGGGTGATGCGCTGGTAGAGCGTATTCAGTTCCTTGTCCGCCGCCTGGTGCAGCTCGGCGGCGCACTGGTTCATGGCGGTCTGGGTGCTGGCATTGGCACAGTCGGCGGCCTGGGCCAGCGGGGTCAGCAGCAGCGGCGCCAGGGCCAGGAAAATACGTGGGTTCATGCTGATTCTCGCGATGGACGATCAAGGGGGCATCAAGGACGTTTTGCGGGCCGCCCGGTTCTGGTTGGCGACAGCTCTTTGGCCTGCATCCTAGCTCTGACGACGACCGCGTGTCCGTCTTTGCGAAAAAATGCAACTTAAAGGTTGCTCTTCTGCCAGGGCGAGCTAGGGTGTGATCACTGGAGGTGACCCATGAACTCATCAGATCGCATCGAAAGAAAGATCCTGCTCAAGGCAACCCGTTCTCGTGTCTGGGCCGCGCTGGCGGATGCCGAGGCGTTCGGCAGCTGGTTCGGCGTGGCGCTCGCGGGCCAGCGTTTTGTCGTCGGGCAACGCACCCGGGGGCAGATTACCTATCCCGGGTATGAACACCTGGTCTGGGATGTGCTGGTGGAGCAGTTGGAGCCCGAACACCTGTTCGCCTTCAGCTGGCACCCGTACGCGGTGGAGCCTGGAGTCGACTATTGCGCCGAGCCCAGCACCCTGGTGCAATTCGAGCTCGAAGACCTGGATGGCGGCACCTTGCTGCGGGTGGTCGAGTCGGGGTTCGATGGCATTCCACCCGAGCGGCGGCTCAAGGCGTTTCGCATGAACAGCCGCGGCTGGGACGAGCAGATGAACAATATCGAGACCTACCTTGGCCCCTGATACCCCTTCCACATCCCTGCTGCCAGTGGCGGCATCGCTGGACGGCTCGGCCATGATCTTCGCGGCACTGGGCGACGAGACCCGCCTGCGGCTCGTCGCCATTCTGTGTGGCGGCGGCGCCCTGTCGATCAGCCAGTTGACCCTCGGCACCGACATCAGCCGCCAGGCGGTGACCAAGCATCTGCGGGTGCTGGCGCAGGCCGGGCTGGTGCGCGACGCCAAGCTGGGGCGCGAGCGCCTGTGGGCATTCGAACCGGACCGGCTGGCCGAGGCCCGGCGCTCGCTGGAGGTGATCAGCCAGCAATGGGATCATGCCCTGGGTCAATTGCAGGCCTTTGTCGAGTCATAACGGAAAGAGTCACGGATGTTCGAGTTTTACCTGAAACGCTGGAACCTGCAGGTCGATGGCGCGCCCATCGTCACCCCTGGCAGCCACGTGTTGCCGGTGCGCCTGGACGATGCGCCGGCGATGCTGAAGATCGCCCTCGACGACGAGGAAAAATACGGTAACCGCCTGATGGTCTGGTGGGCCGGGGAGGGCGCCGCCCGGGTCTACGCGCACCATGGCGATGGCTTGTTGATGGAGCGGGCCATGGGCCGGCGTTCGCTGATGCAGATGGCCCTGGCCGGCGAAGACGACGAGGTCAGCCGGATCGTCTGCGCCAACCTGGCACGCCTGCATGCGCCACGCGCGACGCCCTTGCCGCCGCTGTTGAGCCTGCAGGAATGGTTCAAGGCCCTGCGCCCGGCCGCCCGGCGCGAGGGTGGGGTTTTCCTGCGCTGCCTGGCCACGGCCGATGAACTGCTGGCTACCCCTCGGGAACAGGTGGTGCTGCACGGCGATATCCATCACGACAATGTGCTGGACTTCGAGGAACGCGGCTGGCTGGTGATCGATCCCAAGCGGGTCATGGGCGAGCGCGGTTTTGATTTCGCCAACCTGATCTGCAACCCGGACCTGGCGACCAGCAGCGATCCGCGGCGCTTCACCCGCCAGGTCGAGGTCATCGCCCAGGCCGCCGGGCTGGAGCGCAAGCGCCTGCGGCAATGGGTGCTGGCCTATACCGGGCTGTCCGCCGCCTGGTTCCTGGAGGACGGCGACATACCCAGCGCGGAACACCAACTGCAAGTGGCGGAATTGGCCATCCATGCTCTGGAAGACGCGGCCTAGGGGTTTTGGCAGGTCGATCTATGGCGAAAGGCTTACATGCGCTGGCTGCTATCTCGCCTGTTGCCGATTGGGCGACAGGCTTAATCTTCACCCACCAACTGCAGCGCAGGACGCGCTCAGGGTCATGGATGACCGACCATGTGCAAGGATGCAGCGACAGGATGTCGTAATGGTCTTGAAAAACCCCGCTTCGGCGGGGTTTTTTTTCGCCTGTGGAAAAGCTAGAGGTGGCGGGTTTCCTCCGGCACGTTGCCCCAGTTGTCATGGCGCCCATCGGCGTAATGCACCGGGGCCGCAAGCAGCTCCTGCAGGTCGATGTCATCCAGGGTCATCACTTGCACCGCGACATAGTCGCCGCCGATCTCCTGCACATGACCGCGCCCGAAGGGGCGTACGCCGCAATGCTTGCAGAACAGATGATGGGTATTGCCGGTGTTGAACCGATAGTCGCTCAGCGCCTGTTCGCCACTGAGCAGGCGAAAGGCCTTGGGGGCGATGATCGCGTTCCAGTTGCGGGTCTTGCTGCAGATCGAGCAATTGCACTTGTGGGTGCCCTGGCTCAAGTCGATCTCGGCTTCATAGCGCACTGCACCGCAATGACAACTGCCGGTGTAAGTCTTGTGCATGGCAAGGCTCCTGAGGGAAGGCTGGGCCAGAGTGTAGAAGCTGCCCGGACATTAGCGGGAAAACTTTTTGATTAAGGCCAGTAGCCAGTATTGAATGTGCCCTGCTTAGATTAAAAAAGTTCCGATAAGAGCATGTAAGTTCGTCCGTTGGGTAGCGCGAAGGGCCTACCAGAGTTGGTAGGTTTACAAGCGTCCGATTGCAGATAGAGTTTCAACCAGAAGACGGGTTCTGTCCCACTACAGGTTCTTTCTGTCAAAAACAGGCAGAAAGTATTTGTCATGCGGGGTGGGCGATTTCCGGGTTCAGTTCGTCACCAGGCCGCTGCTCCGGGTGCTGCTGTTTTTGTCGTGCAGCATGTTTTGTTTTTTAAGTTCGACCAGCCACGAATACAGTGCGCGTCTTTCTCGTCGTGCCCAACTTATAAAAACTGCCTTTTATGCTGAAGTTCACATTCAAGTGAATCTCTGGCGTGTCTGTGTGGTTGAAAAGCCAAAGGTCCCCGCACTTATGAAACATGTTCTTGTGGTTCGTTATTCGCAAAGCGGTCAGTTGAACGACGTAGTCGAAAGCCTGATCTCGCCCCTGCGTTCGACGCGGGAGGTCAAGGTGCATGAGATGGTGCTCAAGCCCCGGGTCGCCTATCCGTTTCCCTGGCCGGTGGGCCGGTTTTTCGACGTGTTTCCCGAGACCGTACAGCTCAGCCCGCCAGCCATCGAACCGCTGCATACCGATCATCCCGGGCCCTTCGACCTGGTGATCCTGGCGTATCAGGTCTGGTACCTGTCGCCGTCGCCGCTGATCACCGCGTTTCTCCAGAGCGCGCAAGGCAAGCGCCTGCTGGCCGGGCGCCCGGTGGTCACGGTGATCGCCTGCCGCAACATGTGGCTGATGGCCCAGGAGGCGGTCAAGCGCCTGCTGCACGAGGCCGGCGCGCGGTTGCTCGACAACGTGGTGCTGACCGACCGGGCCAACACCTTCGCCACCCTGATTACCACGCCGCGCTGGATGTTCACCGGCAGCCGCGAGTCATTCCTCGGCCTGCCCAAGGCCGGGATCAGCGCCGAGGATATCCAGGGCGCCGCACGTTTCGGGCGGGCATTGAATGCCGCCCTGCAGGCCAATAAAGAGCAAGCCGACGGGCCGATGCTGGCAGGGCTGGGGGCGGCGACCGTCAACCCCGGGCTGATACTCAGCGAGCGGGCGGCCTATAGAGGCTTCAAGTTCTGGTCGGGAATAATTTGCCGTTTCGGCAAGTATGGGCAATGGCTACGGCGACTCTTGCTGTGCCTGTTCATCGTTTATCTATTGTTGGTCATCTTGACTGTCCTGCCTGTTTCACTGGTGTTACGCCGTTTGCTTCATCCCTTTATCCGGACGCGGCTCGATCAGTTACAGCGTTATTACGAACAGCCGTCCGGTTCGCAACTAAATCTTGAATCCGAAGGGTGAAATCATCATGAGTGAATTGTTTGTCTATATCACGAAAACATCCACTTATATGCCGGGAGAGGCAGTGGATAACGATACGATGGAGAGCATTCTCGGGTATGTAGGCGGGCGACCTTCACGGTCTCGGCAAGTAGTGCTGCGTAATAACGGAATCAAGCAGCGCTATTATGTGCTGGACCCGCAGACCGGTATTCCCCGTTTCACTAACGCGCAAATAACCGCCGAGGCGATCAAGGGCCTGGTGGGTGACGGCTTTACCCTGGACGCCATGGAATGCCTGTCCACCGGCACCACCATGCCGGACCAGTTGATGCCCAACCATGGCGTGATGGTGCATGGCGAACTGGGCAACAAGCCTTGTGAGGTGGTGTCCACCGCCGGCATCTGCCTGGCGGGCCTCACCGCGCTGAAATATGCCTACCTGTCGGTGCTTGCGGGGGCCAGCCGCAATGCCGTGGCCACCGCCTCGGAGGTGCCCTCGCCGGTGCTGCATGCGCGCAATTTCGATGCGGAAAACGAGGCGCTGGTGGCGCAGATGGTAGCCCGCCCGGAAATCGCCTTCGATAAGGATTTCCTGCGCTGGATGCTGTCCGACGGGGCCGGGGCCTTCCTGCTCGAGAACCAGCCACGGGCCGGCGGCCTGTCGCTGCGCATCGACTGGATCGACATCTTTTCCTACGCCAACGAATTGCCGACCTGCATGTACGCCGGCGCGGAAAAGGCCGAGGACGACAGCCTGATCGGCTGGAAGCTGTTGACCCCGGAGGAGTGGGCCTCGCGCTCAATCTTCGCGATCAAGCAGGACGTGCGGCTGCTGAACGAGAACGTGGTGAAGTACACCCTCGGCAAGCCGCTCAAGGAGGTGATGATCAAGCGCAACCTGTCGCCCGAGGCCATCGACTGGTTCCTGCCGCACATGTCATCGGAATACTTTCGCAAGCCGATTGCCGAGTGCCTGGAAAACACCGAACTGGCGATTCCCCAGGAGCGCTGGTTCACCAACCTGTCCGAGCGCGGCAACACCGGCTCGGCGTCGATCTACATCATGATCCACGAGCTGCTGGAGTCCGGACGCCTGCACAAGGGGCAGCGCGTGCTGTGTTTCGTCCCGGAAAGCGGGCGCTTCTCCGGCGGCTTCATGCACCTGACGGTGGTCTGAGGCGCCTCGCCAAGGCGCAAGAACCCGGTGGCCGGCGCGGGTCGGCCACTGTTTCGTGGTACGCATCCAACTGCAAGGGAATGAATATGGAAACCCTCGAACAACGCGTGAAAAGAGTGGTGGCGAGCGAACTGGCCGTCGACCTGGCGCAGATCGGCAACCAGGACTCGTTCGTCGAGAACCTGGGAGCAGACTCGTTGGCCCGGGTGGAACTGGTGTCGGCCCTGGAGGCCGAGTTCGACCTCACGATCCCGGACGACGCAGCCGATGGCCTGCAGACCGTGCAGCAGGCGATCGACTACCTCCGACAGGCCAGTGAGCAAGCAGTCCCGGCCTGACGCCGGTTCGTCGAAGATGCGGCCAGGGCTCAGCTGGCCGATAAGGTTGCCCTGGTCCGCATCTTTCTTCAGCTTCTGTAAGCGCCGTCTCAGGCCTGCTGCCACTGCGCCACGACCCTGTCGACGATCTCGCCGCGCTGCTGGATGGAGTTCGCCGCGAGCCGCTGGGCTTGTTCCACCACCGCTTTGGGCGCTGTCTCTGGGCTACCGGCCGCGAACGGCGGAGCCGGGGCGTATTCCAGTTGCAGCTGGACCCGCTGCGCCGTTGCATCGCCGAACAGTTCGCCGGCAAGGGTCAGGGCGAAATCGATCCCGGCGGTAATCCCGCCACCGCTCAACAGGTTGCCATCGCGCACCACGCGTTCCTGTACCGCGATCGCCCCCAGCGCCTCCAGCAAATGGTGGTAGGCCCAATGGGTGGTGGCGCGCCTGCCCCGCAGCAGCCCGGCGGCGCCAAGCACCAGGGAGCCGGTGCAGACCGAGGTGACATAACGCGCCTGCTCCGCCTGCTGGCGGATGAAGTCGAGGGTCTGCGGGTCTTCCATCAACGGCCCGACACCGGCGCCACCGGGGATGCAGATCACGTCCAGCGGCGGGCAATCGGCGAAGCTGGTGGTCGCCTGCAGCACCAGGCCGGTGCTGGCGGTGACCGGCCCGCGCGCCTTCCAGACCAGATGCACCTGCACGTCCGGCAGCGACGCGAGCACATCGTAGGGGCCGGTCAGGTCGAGTTGCTGGACGTTGGGGAACAACAGGAAACCGATCTGCAGCGTCATGGGGTATCTCCCTGGAGAAGTTCGAAGGTGTCCGCTCTTATGTGGCTGGACGGTTCGACTCTAGCGCCCTAGGCTTTGGCGAATACGCCAACCTGCCCACGATTTACGCCAATCATGTCCCAGACCGCCAGAACCGTTCATGTACTGACTTTCGCCAACGCCCAGGTACTCGACGTCACGGGCCCGCTGCAGGTGTTTGCTTCGGCCAACGACCTGGCGCGGCACAAAGGCCTGCCGCTGCCCTACGCGGTGAATGTGATCGCCGCGGGCGACGGGCCGGTGACCACTTCGGCCGGGCTGACGCTGCTGGCCGAGCCCTTGCCGGCGCCGGGCACGCCTTGCGACACCCTGGTCATCGCCGGCGGCTGGGGTGTGTACGCCGCGGCGGAAGATCCGGCGCTGGTGGCCTGGGTCCGCCAGCAGGCGGCGCAGGCGCGGCGGGTGGCGTCGGTGTGCACCGGGGCGTTCCTGCTGGCCGCCAGCGGCTGGCTCGACGGGCGCCGGGTGGTCACCCACTGGACCCGCTGCGAGCAACTGGCGCGGCAATATCCGCAACTGCGGGTGGAAGCCAACCCGATCTTCATCAACGAGGGGCCGGTGTGGACCTCGGCCGGCGTCACCGCCGGTATCGACCTGGCCCTGGCGCTGGTGGAGGCGGACCTGGGGCATGCCATGGCGCTGGACGTGGCCCGGCAACTGGTGGTGTTCCTCAAGCGCCCGGGCGGCCAGTCGCAGTTCAGCGCGACACTGGCCCTGCAAAAACAGGGCAGCCGCTTCGACGACCTGCACGCCTGGATCGCCGAAAACCTCGGTCGCGACCTGAACATCCCGGCCCTGGCCGAGCGGGCCGGCATGAGCGAACGCAGCTTTGTCCGCCACTACCGCGCCGACACCGGCCAGACCCCGGCCCGGGCCATCGAGCAGATCCGCGTGGAAAGCGCCCGGCGCCTGCTCGGCGACAGCGGCGTGGCGATCAAGCGCATCGCCGTGCAGTGTGGCTTCGGCAGCGAAGAAACCCTGCGCCGCAGCTTCCTGCGGGTCGTCGGCGTGACGCCGCAGGCCTATCGGGAGCGCTTTTCGCTGGAGGGGGAGTCAGGCTTCCAGTAGTTCCAGCAATGCCTGCAAGGTGGCGTGCGGCGCTTCCTGCGGCACGTTGTGGCCGACCCCGGGCAAGACCCGGCGCTGGTAAGGGCCGGTGAACAGGCCGATGTCTTCGTCCTCTTCGCTCGCCGGGCCGACCCCGTCATCGCCGCCGCACAACGAGAGGGTCGGCACGCGGATCGGCGGCTGCTGCGCCAGGGCCTGCTCGATGTGTTCCAGGCTCGGGTCGCCCGGCGCATACATGAAGCGATGCCGGTAGGAGTGGATTACCACCTCGACGAAGTCCGGGTTGTCGAACGACGGCGCGCTCCGGCCATAGAGTTCCTGGCCGCGATCCCAGGTCGGCGACCACAGTCGCCACAACAGTGCGCACAGTTCGCGACGGTTGGCGGTCAGGCCGTCGACCCCGCGTTGGGTGTGGAAATAATACTGATACCAGAGCCGGTGCTCGGTCTCGGGCGGTCGCGGCTGGGTCGAGCGGGCAATGTCCTGGATGTTGTAGCCGTCGGCGCTCACCAGGCAGCGCACCCGCTCCGGCCACAGGGCCGCGACGATGCAGGCGGCGCGACCGCCCCAGTCGAAACCGGCGAGGGCGGCCCGGGGGATCTCCAGGGCGTCCATCAGGTCCAGCAGGTCCTGGGCCAGCGCCGCCTGTTGCCCGGAGCGCAGGATGTCCGGGCCGGCGAAACGGGTCGGGCCGTAGCCGCGCAGGTACGGCACTATCACCCGATAGCCGCGCACCGCCAGCTCGGGGGCGATCTCGTCGTAGCTGCGCGGGTCGTAGGGAAAACCATGCAACAGAATCACCGGCTCGCCGTCGGCGGGGCCGTGGTGTTCGTAGGCGATGCGCAGGGACGGGGTCTGGATGTACTGGACAGAGAGCGAGCTGTTCATGACGGATCCGGCGACAGGGAAAACAGCAACCTTAGCTCAAACTGCATGCCTGGCCAGTGTCGCGCCAGGACCTCGTCCGTGGGCTTTGCCCTGGCTGACGAATGCTTCAGACATCAGTCAGCGGCTACAGGAAGGCGAGCTCGGCGCTGGTCGTGAGGTGCTTGAAATGGTGCTGCCACAACCGCACGCCCAACTGCCCGCTGCGGTCCAGTGACGAGCCTACGGTCAGGTCGGTGATCAGCGTCGGTTGCAGGCCGGCGTCGAACAGGGCGAAGCCGGCGGCGAGCACGCAGGTGTCGGTCTGGATGCCGCAGACCAGCACGCGGTCCGGGGCCAGGCTGCGCAGGTAGGCAATGGTGTCCGGCGTGGGGGCGTAGCCGTGCTTGATGAAGATGCGGTCGGCGGCGACCAGGCTGTGGTCATCGGCGGCGGGGCACCAGCCGAGCTGGCGGACGAAGGGCGTGCGACTTTCGTCATGGCGCTCGACGGTGGCCACCGAGGGCAACTGGCCGAGCAGGGCGTTGATGCCGTTCACCAGCCAGTCCGGCGGGTTGAACGAGGGTTGCACGTCGATGATCAGCAGCACCTGGCGCATGGGAATCCTTGAGGGAACTGGGCGGCCTATTCTGCCCGCAAACCGCCGTTGCCGCGAACGGCTTGTCTTCCGTAGGCGTGAGGCGATGGGGCGTATTGCGGGTTAAGGCTGCCAGAGGATCTTCTCGCCACTGAGCCGGCGATCGAGAAAACTCGCGGCGCTGATCAAGGCCAGGTGGGTCAGTGCCTGGGGGGTGTTGCCCAGGTGCCGGGCATGGCTGTCGAACTCTTCGGCGTACAGCCCCAGCGGGTTGGCGTAGCGCAACAGTTGCTCGAATTCCAGGTGGGCCTGCTCCAGCCGGCCGGCGCGGGCCAGGCATTCGACGTACCAGAACGAGCAGGCGGCGAATGCGCCTTCGGTGCCGGCCAGGCCGTCGATCTGGCTGTCTTCATTGCGGTAGCGGTAGACCATGCCGTCGCGCACCAGGGTCCTCTCGATGGCTTCCAGGGTCGCCAGCCAGCGCGGGTCGCGGGCGCCGACGAAGCGCACCAGCGGCATCAGCAGCATCGAGCCGTCCAGGGCGGTGCCGCCCCGGTACTGGACGAAATGCCCGCGTTCCGCGTTCCAGAAGTTGCTCCAGATATCGTCGTAGATTGCCTGGCGGGTCTGGTCCCAGCGGGCGAACGGCGCCGGCAGCGAGCGCTTCGAGGCGAGGCGGATGGCCCGGTCCAGGGCGACCCAGCACATCAGCCGCGAATGCAGGAAGTGATGCTGCTCGCCGCGCATTTCCCAGATGCCCACATCCTCGCCGTCCCAGCTGCTGCAGACCTGATCCACCACGTCCACCACGTGTTTCCAGCCTTCGTGGGAAATCGCCTCGCCGTATTTGTTGACCAGGTACACCGCGTCCAGCAGCTCGCCGAAGATGTCCAGTTGGACCTGTTCATAGGCCTGGTTGCCGATACGCACCGGCGTCGCGCCGCCATGCCCGGACAGGTGCGGCAACCGGGTTTCCGGCAGCTGCTGGCGACCGTCGATGGCGTACAGGATATTCAGCTTGGCCGGCTGGCCGCGGCAGTCGCTGACCCGCCCGCGCAGCCAGCGCATATAGGCGTTGGCCTCCGCGACGAAGCCCAGGCGCATGAAGGCGTAGACGGTGAACGACGCGTCGCGGATCCAGGTGTAGCGGTAATCCCAGTTGCGTTCGCCGCCCGGGGTTTCCGGCAGGCCGAAGGTGGCGGCGGCGAGGATCGCCCCGTGCTTGCGCGAGGTCAGCAGCTTCAGCGCCAGGGCCGAGCGGTTGACCATCTCGCGCCAGCGGCCGCGGTAGTTGGACTGGCCGATCCAGTCGCGCCAGAACTTCAATGTGCGTTCCAGGCACAGGCCGCTGCCACCGGTGGCCAGCCGCGGATCGTCGATGCCGCCAAGCATGAATTCGGCGCTCTGCCCCTGTTCCAGCTCGAACTCGGCCACCGCCGCCTGCCGGTCGATGCGCAGGGGCTGGCTGGCGATTAGGCGCAGGCCCGGCTGCCGCTCGGCCTCGAAGTACACGGCGTCGCCGTCCAGCCGCGCGCGGGTGGTGGCGCGGGCATAGTCATGGCGCACCGCGCAGCGCAGGCGCAGGGTGGCGCGGCCGCTGACCACCCGCACCCGGCGGATCAACAGTGGCAGGTCATCCTCGCTGTCGCCGATCGGCAGCAAATCGGTGACTTCGACCACGGCCCGTTCGCTCAGCCAGCGGGTCTGCAGCACGTTGCTGTCCGGCAGGTAGATCTGTTCGCGGCGGGCGTCGGGCAGGTCCGGCGCCAGCTGGAAGATGCCGGCGTCCGGGGTGTCGAGCAGCGAGCAGAAGATCGACGGGCTGTCGAACTCCGGCCAGCAGAAAAAATCCACGCTGCCCTTGTCGTTGACCAGCGCGGCGCTGCGCAGGTCGCCGATGATGCCGTGGGCGTCGATCGGCGCCTGTCGTTCAGTGTCAGCCATGGTCGCGAAACTCCGGGTACAGGCTCATGCCGCCATCGATCACCAGGGTGCTGCCGAGCACGTAGTCGGAGGCATCGCTGGCCAGCCAGACCACGGCGTTGGCCACGTCCTTGACGTCGCCGATGCGCCCGTAGGGAATCAGCTCGAGCAGCTTGCGCTCGGCCGCGCCCTCGGTGGCCTTGCGATTGAGCGGCGTGGCGATCGCGCCCGGGGCAATGGCATTGACGCGGATGCGCTGGTGGCTGACCTCCTGGGCCAGGCTGCGCATCAGCATGTCCACGCCGCCCTTGGACGCCGCGTAGTTGACGTGCCCGGCCCAGGGAATCCGCTGATGCACCGAGCTCATGTGAATGATCTTGCCGGCGGCCCGCGACACACCGGTGCGGATGCCCTGGCGATTGAAAATGCGCAGGGCGGCGCGGGCGCAGAGGAACTGGCCGGTGAGGTTGACGCTGATCACCTGGTTCCAGTCCTCCAGGGTCATGTCCACCGTGGCGGCGTCTTTTTGCAGGCCCGAGTTGGCCACCAGGATGTCGAGGAAACCGAAGGCTTCCAGGGCCCTGTCGAACAGGTGCTGGACCTGGTCTTCCTGGGAGATGTCGGCGCCCACGGCAATGGCCCGGCCGCCGCAGGCGTTGATGTCGGCGGCGAGCTTTTCCGCGGGCGCCGCCTGCCGATGGTAATTGAGCACCACCGAGGCCCCGGCCGCGGCCAGGGCGGTGGCCGCCGCGGCGCCGATGCCGGAACTGGCGCCGGTGACCAGGGCGACTTGTTGGTTCAGGGAGATGTTCATGAGCACGCACCTTAACCGGAGAGCCTGTTCAGCTGACTGGCAAGAGCGGGCAGGAGTTCACCGGGGTTACGAAATCCCGGAGGAGGGCGGGGCCGATGCCAAGCATCCGGCGCCGGGGCTCAGCGCACCCGCAAGCCCTGCAGCAGTGCCTCCAGCCCGGCCAGTGCATGCTGCAATCGTTGCCCCGGATGCTCATCCCGGGCGATCCACAGCGAAGCGTCGAGCAGGCTGCCGTTGATCAGGCGCGCCAGGGCTTCGCTGGGGGCGTTGACCACCAGGCCGGCCTGCATCAGCTCATCCAGCAGCGCGCTCAAGGACGCCACGCACTGCTCCTCGCTGGCCTCGGTCAGGTCGCCGAGTACTGCGCGCGCATCCTGCAGGACGATGCGCTGGATCTCCGCTTCCTGGGCCATTTCCAGGTAAGTGCGGCAGCGCTGGACGAAGGCGGCCCAGAGATCGTCGGTGCCGCGCGAGATTGCCTCCAGGCGCTGGTCCATCTCGGCGTCGAGCTGTTCCACCACCGCCGCCAGCAGGCCTTTCTTGTCGCCGAAATGGTGATACAAGGCCCCCCGGGTCAGGCCCGCCTCGGCCGTCAGCTCGTCCATCGAGGTGTTGGCATAACCCAGGCTGCCAAAGGCCTGGCGGGCACTGGCGATGAGTTTGCTGCGGGTTTCTTCGATCATCTCGACGCGTTGACGCGGGCTCATGGCGGGCACTCACACAACTGACAGGTGGATTGACATACGGCGCGTATGTTCTCATGCTTTCTCACATACGCGCCGTATGTATTTTTGCCTTGCGGTGCATTTCTGGCAAGCCTCAAACAAGGTGTGATGACGATGGCAAACCCTTACCGCGAACTGTTCAAGGCCCCCGGCAGTCGCGCTTTCGTGGTGGCGGGGATGATTGCGCGGATGCCGATGTCGATGACCGGCATCGGCCTGATCACCATGTTGGCCCAGCTCAAGGGCGGCTACGCGCTGGCCGGTGCGGTGGCGGCGACCTTCGCCCTGGCCACGGCCTTCTGCGCGCCCCAGGTGTCGCGCCTGGTCGACCGCTTCGGCCAGGGCCGGGTGCTGCCGATCGCCGCCGGTGTGGGCGGCGGGGCACTGCTGGCGTTGCTGTTGTGCACCCGCTTGCAGACGCCACACTGGACGCTGTTCCTGTTCGCCGCCCTGGCCGGCTGCATGCCGAGCATGCCGGCCATGGTCCGCGCCCGCTGGACCGAGCTGTATCGCGGCCAGCCACAGTTGCAGACCGCCTATGCCCTGGAGTCGGTGCTCGATGAGGTGTGCTTTATCGTCGGCCCGCCGTTGTCGGTGGGGCTGTGCGTGGCGGCCTTCCCCGAGGCCGGGCCGCTGGCGGCGCTGCTGATGCTGGCGATCGGCGTCACCGCGCTGGTGGCGCAACGGGCGACCGAGCCGCCGGTGCATCCCCATGAGGCCCGGCACGACGTGTCGATCATCCGCTCGCTGGAGTTGCAGCTGCTGGTGCTGCTGATGATCGCCATGGGCATGATCGTCGGCGTGGTGGATGTGGTCAGCGTGGCGTTCGCCCAGCAGCAGGGGCAACCCGCGGCGGCGAGCATCGTGCTGTCGGTGTACGCCATCGGTTCCTGCCTGGCGGGCATCGCCTTCGGCGCGCTGAAACTGAATATCCCGCTGCCGCGGCTGTTCATGTACGGCGGTATCGCCACCGCCGTGACCACCCTGCCATTGCTGCTGGCGAGCAATATCTTCGGCCTGTCCCTGGCGGTGTTTGTCTCCGGCCTGTTCTTCGCCCCGACCCTGATCGTCGCCATGGCCCTGGTGGAAAACATCGTGCCGCCGGCCAAGCTCACCGAAGGCCTGACCTGGCTGGTCACCGGGGTCAGCATCGGCGTGGCCATCGGCGCCGCCAGTTCCGGCTGGCTGGTGGATGCCTTTGGCGCGCGCAGCGGCTTCTGGGTGGCGCAGGCGGCGGGGGTGGTGGTGCTGGGAGCGGCGGTGCAGAGCTGTCGCCGGCTGACCCGCAGCCAGCCGGCGGTCGCCTGAGCCTTACCAGCCGCGCCCGGAGTTGACCCAGAAATCACCGAGAGCGAGGTGGACACCGACTGCACCTGATGGAACCAGCCCTCGGGCAGCAACAGCAGGTCGCCGGCTTCCAGGATGATCCGCAGGAAGGTCACGTCCCGCGAGGCCGGAAAACGCTGGTAGTCCGGTGCGTCCGGGTTGACCTCGCAACCGTCGAGCCCGCCCTGGGGCGCGGTCGACCAGGTGCCCAGCGCCTCACGGTGATGGGGCGCGGCGAGGATGAAGGATTTCTGGCCCCAGACCTGGGCGAACAGGTTATCGGTGTCGTCGCGGTGCAGCGGGGTCAGGGTGCCCTTGGGGCCGATCCAGATCCGCGGCGGGATGAGCAGCGAGCGGTCGAAATAGGGCGGGTACTGGATCTGCTCCAGCAACTGCGCCGACAGGATGTTGTTGCCCATGTAGGCGGGCGGTTCGCCGTCGGCGTTTTTCGGCGCCGGGTTGTCCAGCGAGGCGATGAACTCGGCCATGGAGGTGGAGCGGAAATCGCGCTCGGTGGAAAAGGTCTTTTTCACGTAGTCGCCGTGGCGGGTGATGCCTTGCAGTTCGGCGAAGTGCACCAGCGATTCTTCGCGGCTGAGCTGGAACAGCGGCCAGTCCTGCAGGGCATCGCTGATCACCACGGGAATGCCCTGGGGCAGGTAACGCGTCCTGAACTCCTCCACCGACAGCCCGCTGCGCGGACGCCGTTCCACCGTGCACTGGGTCGGCAGGCCGGCCGAGACTGTCTCGCTGTAGCGCGGCGGGGTAGGTTAGCGGGTGTTCATCTCGACTTTCTTTTCCAGCGCGCCACCGCCATGCCGGGCATGGTCGATGATCTGCGGCAGCAGCGTGGCCAGGCCCATGTTGCCGCCGATCTTCAGGCGGCCGCTGGCGGACAGTTCCTCGACGTTGGCGCTGCCGCCCATGATCCCGAGAAAGTCGGCCTGGCCGACCTCGATGGTGACGTCGGGCGCCGGCCGGCTTCGGTGCGGCTGTGCGCCTGGACCTGTGATCAGAATGCCAGCTGTGGACCGAACACGAACTGACAGGTGCCTTCGATTCCCACGGCACCGGCATTGGCGAACAGCTTTGACAGAAGGGGCTGCAAGTCCACGGCGATCTCTCTTGTTGGTTGGTCTGATCTGCAGCAGGGAACGAAGGCTGTATCGGGAAATTTATGGGGACGACTGACTCAATGACGACCGGTCAAACGAAGGAGATCTAATGTAGGAGCGAAGCTTGCTCGCGATGAACCTGAGAACACCGCGTTTACCCAATGCAAGACGCGGTATCGTTAACGACCATCGCGAGCAATCGAGTGTCGACCGGCTGCTCCTACAGATGGGCGTCAGGCCGGCTGCCGCACTAATTTGCCGGCCAGGTGGCACGTCCAGTCTTTACCATCATTTTTTTCAAGGGGAACACCGTGACCCAGCTGACGTTGCTGTGCCTGCCGTATTCCGGAGCCAGCGCCATGGTCTACAGCCGCTGGCGGCGCAAGCTGCCCGAATGGCTGAAATTGCAGCCGGTGGAACTGCCGGGGCGGGGCGCCCGTTATGCCGAGCCGCTGGCCACCGACATGCGCGAGCTGGCGCGGCAACTGGCGGTGGAAGTTCGCGCGGGCCTGCGTGCGCCCTATGCCTTGTTCGGCCATAGCCTGGGGGCGCTGCTGGCCTGCGAGCTGGCCCACGCCCTGCGGGCCCTGGGTTGTCCGGAACCGGTGGCGCTGTTCGCTTCGGGGACCGCGGCGCCGACCCTGCGCACCGACTACGACCGGGGTTTTGCCGACCCCAAGACGGACGAACAACTGATCGAACAGTTGCGCACCCTCAATGGCACCAGCGAAGAGGTATTGGCCAACCAGGAATTGATGAACCTGACCCTGCCGATCCTGCGCGCCGACTTTCTCCTGTGTGGCCGTTTTCGCCCGCTGCAGCGACCGTTGCTGAACTGCCCGGTGCATGTCCTGGGAGGCAAGGCCGACCGGGCCACCACCGAACAGTTGATTGGCTGGAGGAAGGAGACCCAGGGCAGCTTCTCCGTGGACATGCTGGCGGGCGGGCACTTCTTCATCCACGAACACGAAGCCAGGGTCCTGAGCCTGATCAAGGGCCACCTTGAGGTGCATCGTCGGCGTCACCTGCAACCGGAAACCGCGGCGGCCCTGTAGCCGCTGCCGCAGGCTGCGATCGGCCGGCACGGCCGCGGCGTTCTCGGTGGCCCCATCCGCAAGATCGTCAAGCAAGGCCCTGCGGGCCTTATCGCAGCCTCGCGGGCTCGGCAGCGGCTACAGGAGTGGGTGTAGCCGCTGCCGCGGCGTTCTCAAGGTCCAGGCAGATGTATCAGCCCAACGACGTGCCCAGGCGCCAGTAGCCCATCAGGGTCAGGTTGCGGCGTTCCTGGCCGCGTTCGTTGATCAGGTGGCGGCGGATGCTCATCACCGTGGCGGACTCGCCGGCCACCCAGGCGTAGAAGCTGTTGTCGGCCGGCGTGGCGGTTTCCCAGGGGCGTTGTTCCTCGTCGCCCTCGCGGACCTTGACCGGCCGGTGCGCGGTGTGGGGCGGCGGCAGCTCGGCCAGCTCCCGGGCGGCATGGATCAGGGTTTCGCCGTGCTGGGCGCCCAACAGGTCCCGCGGCAGCCAGTTGAGCCGGGTCTGGGGGTTGCAGCGCAAGTCGATGCAGTCGCTTTCGTGGGGCACTTCGATAAACGCCTGCACATCCGGGTAATCCGGATACTCCTGCAGCTCCTCGAGAATCCCGGCAATGGCCGGCAGGGCGGTTTCATCGCCCATCAGCAGCACTTTGCGGATATCTGCCGGCGGCATCCATTCATAACCGCCGGGATCGCCGCTGTAGGCCTTGTTCGGTACCACCATCTGCAGGCGGTCGCCGGGCCGGGCGTGGGTGGCCCAGCCGGACGCGGGGCCGTTGACCCCGTGCAGCACGAAGTCCACATCCAGCTCCGCCGGCAGCAGGCGCAGGGCGCGGATGGTGTAGGTGCGCATCGGCGGCTGCTGCTCGGCCGGCAGCTTGCGCCGGGCGGCGTGCCAGTCACCTTCCACCGGCAGTTGCGGGACGCTGCCGTCGGCGCCGGGGAACAGCAGCTTGATGCGCTGGTCCGGGGCCAGGGTGCGGGCCTGGGCGATGTCCTCGCCGGCGAACACCAGGCGCACCAGGGACGGGCTGAGGACGATGCGCCGCTTGAGCTCGACGTTGATCACCCGGTAGCCCTTGGGTCTGGGCCGGTCGATGCCCGTCAGTTTGCGCAAGCCTTGGGTGAGGATGTCGGTCAGCGATTGAGCGGAGGACATGGGCGGGTACCTGTTGCAAGGGGGGATAAGCAAGGAACGAAGGGGGGCGGGTCCGATTTACCGTCGGGGCCGCTGGCCGGCCTGTCCTGCGCGGCCCTGGGGTTGGCGGCCGGCGTGGCGCGCGGGGTTAATTTTCCCGGGCCTTCATCCGTTCCGTAGGGATGACCGAGCCAATGCTCGATACCCCACACGCAAGTACGGATGACCCCCGATGAATGCCGAAGACTCCTTGAAGCTCGCCCGTAGATTCATTGAACTGCCGCTGGAAAAGCGCCGGCTGTTCTTGAAGGCTCTGGACAAGGAAGGCGTCGACTTCTCTCTGCTGCCTATTCCCGCGGGGGTCGCAGTGCCTGACCGCCAGGCGTTGTCCTACGCGCAGCAGCGCATGTGGTTTCTCTGGCAACTGGACCCGCAGAGCGCGGCCTACAACCTGCCCAACGCGGTACGCCTGAGCGGGCCGCTGGATCGGGCGGTGCTGGCCCGGGCCTTCGACTGGCTGCTGGAGCGCCATGAAAGCCTGCGCACGGTGTTCCGCCTGGAGCAGGACGAGCCGCGGCAGGTCATCCTGACGACCCAGGTGAGCATCGATTACCAGGACCTGAGCGACCTTGACCCTGCGCTGCGCGAAGCCAGCGTGCGGCAGCGGGCTGACGCCGAGGCGCGCCGGCCCTTCGATCTGCAGCAGGGGCCGCTGTTGCGGGTCTGTGTGCTGGGATTGGGGGAGCAGGAGCACGTCATGCTGCTGACCTTGCACCATATCGTCGCCGACGGCTGGTCCATGGGCGTGCTGATCGAGGAGTTCCTGCAAGCCTACGACGCGCTGCTCCAGGGCGCGGCGCCGAGTGCGCCGGCCCTGCCGATCCAATACCGCGACTACGCCCTGTGGCAGCGCAGCTGGCTGGAGGCGGGGGAGCAGGAGCGGCAGCTGGCGTACTGGCGGGCCAAGCTCGGGGACGAGCATCCGGTGCTCAGGTTGCCCACCGATCATCCGCGCCAGGCCCATTCCAGCCGCCAGGGGCGGCGCCTGGACTTCGAGCTGGCGCCGGACCTGGCCCAGCAACTGGGTGCCCTGGCGCGACAGCAGGGGGTGACCCTGTTCGCTGTGCTGCTGGCCGGTTTCAAGCTGCTGCTGGCGCGCTACAGCGGCCAGCAGGATATCCGCGTGGGCGTGCCTATCGCCAACCGCACGCGCCAGGAAGCCGAAGGGCTGATCGGCTTCTTCGTCAACACCCAGGTGCTGCGCAGCGAGTTGAGCCCGCACTTGACGGTGGAGCAACTGCTGGCGGATATCCGCGAGACCACCCTGGGCGCGCAGGCCCATCAGGAGCTGCCTTTCGAGCGGCTGGTGGAGGCCCTGCAACTCGAGCGCAGCCTGAGCCACAGCCCGCTGTTCCAGGTGCTCTACAACCACCAGCCGCAGGTCACCGAGCTGACCACCCTGCGCAGCCGCTCCGGTCTTGAGGTGCAGGCCCTGGCGCGCAACGAGCGCACGGTGCAGTTCGACCTGACCCTGGACACCTTCGAGCGCGGTGGCCGGCTGCAGGCCGCCTTCACCTACGACTGCCAGTTGTTCGAGGAGCAGACCGTCGAGCGCATGGCCGGCCACTGGCAGAACCTGCTGTGGGCGATGGTGCGTGAGCCGCGGTCGGCGATCGCCGAGCTGCCGCTGCTCAGCCCCGAGCAACGCCAGGCCACCCTGGCCCAGGGCGTCGGTGCGCATGAGGCGTTTGCCGCTGTTTCGGTGCTCGAGCTGTTCGCCGAGCAGGTGCGCGTACGGCCCGAGGCCCCGGCCCTGGTGTTCGGCGAGCAGTGCCTGAGTTACCGCCAGCTGGATCAGCGCGCTGCGCGCCTGGCTGCGGCCCTGGTACTGCGTGGCGTGGGCCCCGAGGGGCTGGTGGGGGTCGCCGTGGAGCGCTCCCTGGAGATGGTGGTGGGCTTGCTGGCGGTGCTCAAGGCCGGCGGTGCCTATGTGCCGCTGGATGCCCAGTACCCCGAGCAACGCTTGCGCTACATGCTGCAAGACAGCGGCGTTACCCTGCTGCTGAGCGAGACCGCGGTGCAGGCGCGGCTGCCGCTGGCGGCCCAGGTCAGCGTGCTGTTGCTGGACCAGCCGGACAGCTGGGCGCCGGCCACCGGCCCGCAGGCGCCACTGCCGCGGGTCGAGGCCGGGCACCTGGCCTATTCGATCTACACCTCCGGTTCCACCGGGGCCGCCAAGGGCGTCACCATCACCCACGCAGCCCTGGCCAACTACGTGCAGGCGATCCTGGCGCGCCTGCCGCTGGGGGGCGCGCGCAACATGGCGGTGGTCTCCACCATTGCCGCCGACCTGGGGCATACCACGCTGTTTGGCGCCCTGTGCTCCGGCAGTTGCCTGCATGTGATCGACCTGGATACCGGCCTGGATGCCGAGGCCTTTTCGGCCTACCTGGACGCCCGGCAAATCGATGTGCTGAAGATCGTCCCTTCGCATTTGCAGGCGCTGATGAGCGGCGCGGAGCCGGCCCGTTCCCTGCCAAGGCAGTGCCTGGTGCTGGGTGGCGAAGCCTGCCCGGCGGCGCTGGTCAGAAAGATCGCGGCGCTGGCGCCGCAGTGCGCGGTGTTCAACCACTACGGCCCGACGGAAACCACGGTCGGCGCCCTGACCCTGGCCGCCGCCGCCGTGGATCAGGCCCTGGCGGTGGTGCCCCTGGGCCAGCCGCTGGCCAACGTTCGCGCCCGGGTGCTGGATGCCTCGTTGCAGCCCGTGGCGCCCGGCACCCCGGCCGAGCTGTACCTGGGGGGCGCCGGCCTGGCGCGGGGCTACCACCGCCGGCCGGCCTTGACCGCCGAGCGTTTCGTTCCCGACCCCTTCAGCGCCGACGGGCAGCGGCTGTACCGCACCGGTGACCTGGCGCGCTACCTCGATGGCGGGGTCATCGATTACCTGGGGCGCATCGATCACCAGGTGAAGATTCGCGGCTACCGCATCGAACTGGGGGAAATCACCGCGGCGCTCAAGCAGTTGCCGCAGGTCGAGGATGCCGTGGCCCAGGTGGTCAGCGTGGCGGATGAGCCGCAAGTGGCGGCTTATGTGGTGCTGGCCAAGGCCAGTGTCCAGGGGCCGGAAGCGGCCTGGCAGGAGATTCGCCGGCAGCTGGCGGTGGCGTTGCCCGACTACATGCTGCCGATGCATTTCGTGGCCCTGGAAGGCATGCCGTTGACCGCCAACGGCAAGCTCGACCTGCGGGCCTTGCCTCCGTTGCAGCAGCAGGCGCCGGTGGCGGCGTATGTCGCGCCGGTCAGCGAGCTGCAGCGGGGCATCGCGGCGATCTGGCAGGACGTGCTCAAGGTCGAGCGGGTGGGCCTGAGCGACAACTTCTTCGCCCTGGGCGGGCATTCGTTGCTGGCCACCCAGATCATTTCCCGGGTCCGCCGGCTGCTGGCGGCGGAGGTGCCGCTGCGGGTGCTGTTCGAGACCGCGCGCCTGGATGAGTTTGTCGAGCAGGTGCAGGCTTGCGCCGGCACGGGTTCGCTGTCGCTGATCGAGGCGCTAGGGCGCGACGAGCCATTGCCGGCTTCCCATGCCCAGCAGCGGCAGTGGCTGTTCTGGCAGATGCATCCCCAGAGCACCGCCTACCACACGCCGATCGTGGTCCGGCTCCAGGGGGCGCTGGACCGGCAGGCGCTGCAGCACAGCTTCGACGCCCTGGCCCGACGCCATGAAGCCTTCCGCACCACCTTTGCCCAGCACCGGGACAGTCTGTGCCAGGTAGTGCACCCCCAGGGTGAAATTACCCTGGCCTGGGAGCGCCTGGCCCCGGACCTGTCCCGCGAGGCGGTCGAGGCCAGGGCCCTGGAAGAAACCCAGGTGCTGTTCGACCTGGAGCACGGCCCCCTGTGCCGGGCCCGGGTGCTGCAGATCGCCGAGCAGGACTGCCTGCTGGTGGTGACCCTGCACCACATCATTTCCGATGGCGCCTCCATGAGTGTGCTGGCCCGGGAATTCGTCGCCCTCTACCGGGGGTTCATCCAGGGGCAGGCGCCGCGGTTCGATGAGCTGAGCGTGCAGTACGCCGACTACGCCAGCTGGCACCGGGCCTGGCTCGAGCAGGGCGAGCAGCAGCGGCAACTGGATTACTGGCGCGAGCAGCTGGGGCTGGAGCACCCGGTGCTGGAACTGCCGGTGGACCATCCGCGCCAGGCCCTGGTGAGCCATCGCCAGGAGCGCCTGGGTTTGCGCCTGCCGCTGGACCTGGAACAGGGCCTGCGGCGCCTGGCGCGCGAGCATGACATGACCCTGTTCCAGCTGTTCCTCGGTTCGTTCGCCCTGTTGCTGCACCGCTATTGCGATCAGCCCGATATCCGTATCGGCGTGCCGGTCAGTAACCGTCGGCACCAGGAAATGGAAGGCGTGATGGGCTTCTTCGTCAACACCCTGGTGATGCGTGTCGACCTGGCGCCGAACCTGGCGGTGGGGCAGTTGCTGCGTCAGGTCAAGGCCACGGCCCTGGCTGCCCAGGCCCATCAGGACCTGCCGTTCGATCGCCTGGTGGATGCGCTCAAGCCCCAGCGCGCACTGGACCAGAACCCGCTGTTCCAGGTGATGTACAACCACCTGAGCATTGCCGGGGAAAGCGCCGACGGCGCCAGCCTGCCGGGCCTGCAGGCCGAGGAAATGGTCCTGCAGGGCGGTACCGCGCAATTCGACCTGACCCTGGAAACCCTGGAAACCGACGCCGGAATCAACGCGTCGTTCATCTATGCCGCTGAGTTGTTCGAGGTGTCGACCATCGAGGGTTTCGCCGATCACTGGCGCAACCTGCTGCAAGGCATGCTCGAACCGCAACAGGCGATTGGCGAGTTGCCGATGCTGGGCCGGGAGGAGCAGGGGCGGATTCGCCAGGACTGGGATCACACTGATGTGGTCTATCCCACCCAGCGTTTTGTCCACCAGCTGTTCGCCGACCAGGCGGCCAGGGCGCCGGAGGCGCCGGCGGTGTTGTTCGCCGAACAGCGCCTGAGCTATCGCGAGCTGGACATTCAGGCCAACCAGCTGGCGCACAAGCTGATCGAGCTGGGCGTCGGCCCGGAAGTGCGGGTGGCCATCGCCATGCCGCGTTGCGCGGAAATCATGGTGGCCTTCCTGGCGGTGCTCAA
>NZ_JBWKOM010000016.1:0-16130 GCF_059416085.1 Pseudomonas sp. GW821-FHT09E12
ATCAAAACCATCGCGATGGAAGATGGTCTGCGTTTCGCTATCCGTGAAGGCGGTCGTACCGTCGGCGCTGGCGTCGTGGCCAAAGTCATCGAGTAAGTTCTTGATATATCTCCATCGGGCCGGCATAATGGTCGGCCTGATTTTGTTTTAGGTCAGTAGCTCAATTGGCAGAGCGACGGTCTCCAAAACCGTAGGTTGGGGGTTCGATTCCCTCCTGACCTGCCAGATTCACTCGGTGTGTCTGGCTTTCTTTTCACAGGATCTTCATAGATGACTCCTAAAGCTGAAGCTCAAGGCTCTCGCTTCGATCTGCTCAAGTGGCTTGTAGTAGTTGCTTTGGTGGTCGTTGGCGTTGTCGGTAATCAGTATTACTCCGCTTCGCCGATCCTGTACCGCGTACTCGCTTTGCTTGCTATCGCTGCTGTAGCTGCCTTTGTAGGCCTGCAGACTGCCAAGGGCAAGTCTTTCTTTGTACTGGTTAAGGAAGCTCGCACCGAGATTCGTAAAGTCGTATGGCCAACTCGCCAAGAAACCACGCAGACCACGTTGATCGTAGTGGCTGTTGTTCTGGTTATGGCGTTGCTGTTGTGGGGGCTTGATTCCCTGCTCGGCTGGCTCGTTTCCTTGATTGTTGGCTAAGGGTGTCCCGTGGCTAAGCGTTGGTACGTTGTGCATGCTTACTCGGGTTACGAGAAGCATGTAATGCGTTCGTTGATCGAGCGCGTAAAGCTGGCTGGCATGGAAGATGGCTTTGGTGAAATTCTGGTTCCCACTGAAGAAGTGGTTGAGATGCGTAATGGCCAGAAACGCAAAAGCGAGCGCAAGTTCTTCCCTGGTTATGTGCTGGTTCAGATGGATATGAATGAGGGTACTTGGCACTTGGTCAAGGATACTCCTCGGGTGATGGGTTTTATCGGTGGTACTGCCGACAAACCTGCGCCAATCACGGACAAAGAGGCAGAAGCCATTCTGCGTCGTGTTGCTGATGGTAGTGACAAGCCTAAGCCTAAGACTCTGTTCGAGCCGGGTGAGGTTGTTCGTGTTACCGATGGTCCGTTCGCTGACTTTAACGGCACCGTCGAAGAAGTTAACTACGAAAAGAGCCGGATCCAAGTGGCTGTGCTCATTTTTGGTCGCTCTACTCCGGTAGAGCTAGAGTTCAGCCAGGTCGAAAAGGCATAGCTGAACGAGAATCCCATACCCCGCAGCCCAAGGCTGTGGGGTTTTGTCGTCACTGGGATAAACGCGCAAGTAACCGGGGAGCCTTTCCAGGCGTTTGAACCCGTAATTGGAGTGCCTCATGGCTAAGAAGATTACTGCTTACATCAAGCTGCAAGTGAAGGCCGCACAGGCCAACCCAAGTCCACCCGTCGGTCCAGCACTGGGTCAGCACGGCGTGAACATCATGGAATTCTGCAAGGCCTTCAACGCCCGTACCCAGGGTCTTGAGCCAGGTCTGCCGACTCCTGTGATCATCACTGTTTACAGTGACCGCAGCTTCACTTTCGAAACTAAGAGCACCCCTGCTTCGGTTCTGCTGAAGAAAGCTGCTGGCCTGACCAGCGGTTCCGCTCGTCCGAACACCGTTAAGGTTGGCACTGTTACCCGTGCTCAGTTGGAAGAAATCGCGAAAACCAAAAACGCGGATCTGACTGCAGCTGATATGGATGCAGCCGTGCGTACTATCGCCGGTTCTGCTCGTAGCATGGGCCTTAACGTGGAGGGTGTGTAATGGCTAAGCTGACCAAGCGCCAAAAGGCTATCGCCGGCAAGATTGAAGCGGGCAAGGCCTACAGCTTCGTAGACGCAGCTGCTCTCCTGACCGAGCTGTCGACCGTCAAGTTCAGCGAGTCTGTTGACGTCGCTGTAAACTTGGGCGTTGACCCACGTAAGTCCGACCAGGTTGTTCGCAGCGCTACCGTGCTGCCTCACGGCACTGGCAAGACTGTACGTGTAGCTGTGTTCACCCAAGGTCCAGCCGCTGAAGCTGCCCTGGCTGCCGGCGCTGATCGCGTAGGCATGGACGACCTGGCTGCCGAAATGAAAGGCGGCGACCTGAACTATGACGTAGTTATTGCTTCCCCGGATGCAATGCGCGTTGTAGGTCAGCTGGGCCAGATCCTCGGTCCACGTGGTCTGATGCCTAACCCCAAGGTTGGTACCGTAACTCCAGACGTAGCTGGCGCTGTTAAAAACGCCAAGGCTGGTCAGGTTCGTTATCGCACCGACAAAAACGGCATTATCCATACCTCCGTTGGCAAGGTCGGCTTCGACGCCGTCAAGCTGAAGGAAAACGTTGAAGCCCTGATCGCTGACCTGAAGCGTATCAAGCCAGCTTCCTCGAAAGGTATCTACGTCAAGCGCGTTACCCTGAGCACCACCATGGGCCCAGGTCTGGTCATCGACCAAGGCTCGCTGGACGTATAAGACACAGGTTGGCGCAAGAGATTGCGCCAATTGAAAGATTGGGGTCCCTGCCTGGCGGGGGCTATCCAAGACCGTAGGCGACGCAAGTCTTAAACCACAAGCCTACGCAGATGGTGCTCCCGGTTCCTTACCGAATCAGACACCAAAACGACATCCGACCTCGGTTGGATGAAACGGTAACAAGCAGGAGTTAAACCCGTGGCAATTAAACTCGAAGACAAGAAGGCCATCGTCGCTGAAGTCAACGAGGCTGCCAAAGGCGCTCTGTCCGCTGTCGTGGCTGATGCCCGTGGTGTGACAGTAGGCGCTATGACCGGACTCCGTAAAGAGGCCCGCGAAGCTGGCGTGTATGTACGTGTCGTACGTAACACCCTGCTCAAGCGCGCTGTTGAAGGCACTCAATATGACGTGCTCAACGACGCGTTCGTCGGCCCTACCCTGATTGCATTCTCCAAGGAACATCCGGGCGCTGCTGCTCGTATTTTCAAAGAGTTCGCAAAGGGTCAGGAAAAGTTCGAGATCAAGGCAGCTGCGTTCGAGGGCAAGTACCTCGCAGCAAACGAGATCGACGTGTTGGCTTCGCTGCCAACTCGCGACGAAGCTATTGCGAAGCTGATGAGCGTGATCCAAGGCGCTACCAGCAAGCTGGCTCGTACTCTGGCGGCCATTCGCGACCAGAAAGAAGCTGCTGCTGCCTAAGGCACTGCAAGCCCTTTCAAAATCATATGTTTAATTTGATGGCTGCGTAGGCTGTCACCCCAATACAGGAATTTATAGTCATGTCTCTGACTAACGAGCAAATCATCGAAGCAATCGGCCAGAAAACCGTTCTGGAAGTTGTTGAGCTGATCAAAGCAATGGAAGAAACCTTCGGCGTTACCGCTGCTGTTGCCGCTGCTGGTCCAGCTGCTGCTGCCGCTGTTGTTGAAGAGCAAACTGAATTCAACGTCATGCTGACCGAAGCTGGCGAGAAGAAAGTTAACGTGATCAAGGCTGTACGTGAACTGACCGGTCTGGGCCTGAAAGAGGCCAAGGCTGTAGTTGACGGTGCTCCTGCCATGGTTCTGGAAGGCGTTGCTAAAGAAGCCGCTGACAAAGCCAAAGCAGCTCTGGAAGAAGCAGGCGCTAAAGTCGAGCTGAAGTAAGCATCGACTTTGTGTCTCCAGCCCAAGCGTTAAGCTGAGGCTGATGGCTGGTGGCTCTTGCCACCGGCCTTTTTCCGTTATTGGCAGCCGACTGGGTCGGTGTCTCTAACGTGCTGTAACCACCCTGTGCGGTGGAGCAAACCAAAGGGTTTGCACGATTTTCTGGCTGCTCCCGTCGGGAGGGGCCAAATAAGCAGGTGACCAAGCTGGGGAACGCTGATGGCTTACTCATATACTGAGAAAAAACGTATCCGCAAGGACTTTAGCAAGTTGCCGGACGTCATGGATGTGCCGTACCTCCTGGCCATCCAGCTGGATTCGTATCGTGAATTCTTGCAAGCGGGAGCGACTAAAGATCAGTTCCGCGACGTGGGCCTGCATGCGGCCTTCAAATCCGTTTTCCCGATCATCAGCTACTCCGGCAATGCTGCGTTGGAGTATGTCGGTTATCGCTTGGGCGAACCGGCATTTGATGTCAAAGAATGCGTGCTGCGCGGTGTAACTTACGCCGTACCTTTGCGGGTAAAAGTTCGTCTGATCATTTTCGACAAAGAATCGTCGAACAAAGCGATCAAGGACATCAAAGAGCAAGAAGTCTACATGGGTGAAATCCCCCTGATGACTGAGAACGGTACCTTCGTAATCAACGGTACCGAGCGTGTAATCGTTTCCCAGCTGCACCGTTCCCCTGGCGTATTCTTCGACCACGACCGTGGCAAGACGCACAGCTCCGGTAAGCTGCTGTACTCCGCACGTATCATTCCTTACCGCGGTTCCTGGTTGGACTTCGAGTTCGACCCGAAAGACTGCGTGTTCGTGCGTATCGACCGTCGTCGCAAGCTTCCTGCATCGGTACTGCTACGTGCGCTGGGCTACACCACTGAAGAAGTGCTGGATGCTTTCTACACCACCAACGTATTCCATGTGCGCGGCGAAAGCCTGAGCCTGGAGCTGGTGCCTCAGCGCCTGCGCGGTGAAATTGCAGTCCTCGATATTCAGGATGACAAAGGCAAGGTTATTGTCGAGCAGGGTCGTCGTATTACCGCTCGTCACATCAACCAGCTGGAAAAAGCCGGGATCAAAGAGCTGGAAGTGCCTCTGGACTACGTCCTGGGTCGTACTACCGCCAAGGTCATCGTGCATCCGGCCACCGGCGAAATCCTGGCAGAGTGCAACACTGAGCTGAACACCGAGATCCTGGCGAAGATCGCCAAGGCTCAGGTCGTGCGTATCGAAACGCTGTACACCAACGATATCGATTGCGGTCCGTTTGTTTCCGACACTCTGAAGATCGACTCCACCACCAACCAGCTGGAAGCGTTGGTCGAGATCTATCGCATGATGCGTCCTGGCGAGCCTCCAACCAAGGATGCGGCCGAGACCCTGTTCAACAACCTGTTCTTCAGCCCTGAGCGCTATGACCTGTCTGCGGTCGGCCGGATGAAGTTCAACCGTCGTATCGGTCGTACCGAGATCGAAGGTTCGGGCGTGTTGTGCAAGGAAGACATCGTTGCTGTTCTGAAGACACTGGTCGACATCCGTAACGGCAAAGGCATCGTCGATGACATCGACCACCTGGGTAACCGTCGTGTTCGCTGCGTAGGCGAAATGGCCGAGAACCAGTTCCGCGTTGGCCTGGTGCGTGTTGAGCGTGCGGTCAAAGAGCGTCTGTCGATGGCTGAAAGCGAAGGCCTGATGCCGCAAGACCTGATCAATGCCAAGCCTGTGGCTGCGGCGGTGAAAGAGTTCTTCGGTTCCAGCCAGCTGTCCCAGTTCATGGACCAGAACAACCCGCTGTCCGAGATCACCCACAAGCGTCGTGTCTCCGCACTCGGCCCGGGCGGTCTGACCCGTGAGCGCGCAGGCTTCGAAGTTCGTGACGTACACCCGACTCACTATGGTCGTGTATGTCCGATTGAAACGCCGGAAGGGCCGAACATCGGTCTGATCAACTCCTTGGCGGCCTATGCTCGCACCAACCAGTACGGTTTCCTCGAGAGCCCGTACCGTGTGGTGAAAGAAGGTCTGGTGACCGACGAGATCGTGTTCCTGTCCGCTATCGAAGAGGCCGATCACGTGATCGCCCAGGCTTCGGCGACCATGAACGATAAAGGTCAGCTGATCGATGAGCTGGTAGCTGTTCGTCACTTGAACGAATTCACCGTCAAGGCGCCGGAAGACGTCACCTTGATGGACGTTTCGCCGAAGCAGGTAGTTTCGGTTGCGGCGTCGCTGATTCCGTTCCTCGAGCACGACGACGCCAACCGTGCGTTGATGGGTTCGAACATGCAGCGTCAGGCTGTACCAACCCTGCGTGCCGACAAGCCGCTGGTAGGTACCGGCATGGAGCGTAACGTTGCCCGTGACTCCGGCGTTTGCGTCGTGGCTCGTCGTGGCGGCGTGATCGACTCGGTTGACGCCAGCCGTATCGTGGTTCGTGTTGCAGATGACGAAGTTGAACCAGGCGAAGCCGGTGTCGACATCTACAACCTGACCAAATACACCCGCTCCAACCAGAACACCTGCATCAACCAGCGTCCGCTGGTGAGCAAGGGCGATCGGGTTCAGCGTAGCGACATCATGGCCGACGGTCCGTCCACCGACATGGGTGAGCTGGCTCTGGGTCAGAACATGCGCATCGCGTTCATGGCATGGAACGGCTTCAACTTCGAAGACTCCATCTGCCTGTCCGAGCGCGTGGTTCAGGAAGACCGCTTCACCACGATCCACATCCAGGAACTGACCTGTGTGGCCCGTGACACCAAGCTTGGCCCAGAGGAAATCACTGCAGACATCCCGAACGTGGGCGAGGCTGCACTGAACAAGCTGGACGAAGCCGGTATCGTTTATGTGGGTGCTGAAGTTGGCGCAGGCGACATCCTGGTCGGTAAGGTCACTCCGAAAGGCGAGACCCAGCTGACTCCGGAAGAGAAACTGCTGCGTGCAATCTTCGGTGAAAAAGCCAGCGACGTTAAAGACACTTCCCTGCGTGTGCCTACCGGTACCAAGGGTACTGTCATCGACGTACAGGTCTTCACTCGCGACGGCGTGGAGCGTGACGCTCGTGCCCTGTCGATCGAGAAGAGCCAGCTCGACGAGATCCGTAAGGATCTGAACGAAGAGTTCCGTATCGTTGAAGGCGCCACTTTCGAACGTCTGCGTTCCGCTCTGGTCGGCCACAAAGCCGAAGGCGGCGCCGGTCTGAAGAAAGGTCAGGAAATCACCGACGAAGTACTCGACGGTCTTGAGCATGGTCAGTGGTTCAAACTGCGCATGGCTGAAGATGCTCTGAACGAGCAGCTCGAGAAGGCCCAGGCCTACATCGTTGATCGCCGCCGTCTGCTGGACGACAAGTTCGAAGACAAGAAGCGCAAACTGCAGCAGGGCGATGACCTGGCTCCAGGCGTGCTGAAAATCGTCAAGGTTTACCTGGCAATCCGCCGCCGCATCCAGCCGGGCGACAAGATGGCCGGTCGTCACGGTAACAAGGGTGTGGTCTCCGTGATCATGCCGGTTGAAGACATGCCGCACGATGCCAACGGCACCCCGGTCGACGTCGTCCTCAACCCGTTGGGCGTACCTTCGCGTATGAACGTTGGTCAGATTCTCGAAACCCACCTGGGCCTCGCGGCCAAAGGTCTGGGCGAGAAGATCAACCGCATGGTCGAAGAGCAGCGCAAGGTCGCGGAACTGCGTAAGTTCCTGGACGAGATCTACAACCAGATCGGCGGTCGTAACGAAGATCTGGATAGCTTCTCCGATCAGGAAATCCTGGATCTGGCGAAGAACCTGCGCGGCGGCGTGCCGATGGCCACTCCGGTGTTCGACGGTGCCAAGGAAAGCGAAATCAAGGCCATGCTGAAACTGGCGGACCTGCCAGAAAGCGGCCAGATGCAGCTGACCGACGGCCGTACCGGCAACAAGTTCGAGCGCCCGGTTACTGTTGGCTACATGTACATGCTGAAGCTGAACCACTTGGTAGACGACAAGATGCACGCTCGTTCTACCGGTTCGTACAGCCTGGTTACCCAGCAGCCGCTGGGTGGTAAGGCGCAGTTCGGTGGTCAGCGTTTCGGGGAGATGGAGGTCTGGGCACTGGAAGCATACGGTGCTGCATACACTCTGCAAGAAATGCTCACAGTGAAGTCGGACGATGTGAACGGTCGGACCAAGATGTACAAAAACATCGTGGACGGCGATCACCGTATGGAGCCGGGCATGCCCGAGTCCTTCAACGTGTTGATCAAAGAAATTCGTTCCCTCGGCATCGATATCGATCTGGAAACCGAATAACACGTGACGCGAATCGAGAGCGGGGCAGGATTGCCCGCTCTCTGCTCCGCCAGGAGGAAAGGCCTTGAAAGACCTACTGAATTTGCTGAAAAACCAGGGTCAAGTCGAAGAGTTCGACGCCATCCGTATCGGATTGGCCTCGCCTGAGATGATCCGTTCGTGGTCGTTCGGTGAAGTTAAAAAGCCGGAAACCATCAACTACCGTACGTTCAAGCCTGAGCGTGACGGCCTGTTCTGCGCCAAGATCTTTGGCCCGGTAAAGGATTACGAGTGCCTGTGCGGTAAGTACAAGCGCTTGAAGCATCGTGGCGTGATCTGCGAGAAGTGCGGCGTTGAAGTTGCACTGGCCAAGGTTCGTCGTGAGCGCATGGCGCACATTGAACTGGCTTCGCCGGTTGCCCACATCTGGTTCCTGAAATCGCTGCCGTCCCGTATCGGCCTGCTGATGGACATGACCCTGCGTGATATCGAGCG
Organism: Pseudomonas sp. GW821-FHT09E12; assembly: GCF_059416085.1. NCBI lineage: Bacteria > Pseudomonadati > Pseudomonadota > Gammaproteobacteria > Pseudomonadales > Pseudomonadaceae > Pseudomonas > Pseudomonas sp. GW821-FHT09E12. The sequence continues at coordinate 8,340 of NZ_JBWKOM010000016.1, forward strand.
CGTTCTCTACTTCGAGAGCTACGTCGTTATCGACCCGGGCATGACCACTCTGGAAAAGGGTCAGCTGCTGAACGACGAGCAGTATTTCGAAGCGCTGGAAGAGTTCGGTGACGACTTCGACGCCCGCATGGGTGCCGAGGCTGTCCGCGAGCTGCTGCACGCTATCGACCTGGAGCACGAGATTGGCCGTCTGCGCGAAGAGATTCCGCAAACCAACTCGGAAACCAAGATCAAGAAGCTGTCCAAGCGTCTGAAGTTGATGGAAGCCTTCCAGGGTTCCGGCAACCTGCCAGAGTGGATGGTGCTGACCGTTCTGCCGGTTCTGCCGCCAGATCTGCGTCCACTGGTCCCGCTGGATGGCGGTCGTTTCGCGACTTCCGACCTCAACGATCTGTATCGTCGAGTGATCAACCGTAACAACCGTTTGAAGCGCCTGCTGGATCTGTCCGCTCCGGACATCATCGTGCGCAACGAAAAGCGTATGTTGCAGGAAGCCGTCGACGCACTGCTCGACAACGGTCGTCGTGGCCGCGCTATCACCGGTTCCAACAAGCGTCCTCTGAAATCCCTGGCCGACATGATCAAGGGTAAGCAAGGTCGTTTCCGTCAGAACTTGCTCGGTAAGCGTGTTGACTACTCCGGTCGTTCGGTAATTACCGTAGGTCCGACCCTGCGTCTGCACCAGTGCGGTCTGCCTAAGAAAATGGCTCTCGAGCTGTTCAAACCGTTCATTTTCGGCAAGTTGGAAATGCGTGGCCTGGCCACCACCATCAAAGCCGCGAAGAAAATGGTCGAGCGCGAGCTGCCAGAGGTCTGGGACGTTCTCGCCGAAGTGATTCGCGAACACCCAGTGCTCCTCAACCGTGCACCGACCCTTCACCGTCTGGGTATCCAGGCGTTTGAGCCAGTACTGATCGAAGGTAAGGCTATCCAGCTGCATCCTCTGGTCTGTGCTGCGTACAACGCCGACTTCGACGGCGACCAAATGGCCGTGCACGTACCGCTGACACTGGAAGCCCAGCTGGAAGCGCGTGCGTTGATGATGTCGACCAACAACATCCTGTCACCAGCCAACGGTGAGCCGATCATCGTTCCGTCGCAGGACGTTGTATTGGGTCTGTACTACATGACTCGTGAAGCGATCAACGCCAAGGGCGAAGGTCGTGTGTTCGCGGATCTGCAGGAAGTTGACCGTGTATTCCGTGCCGGCGAAGCCGCACTGCATGCCAAGGTCAAGGTGCGGATCACCGAAACCGTCAATGACCGTGATGGCGGCAGCGTGACCAACACTCGTATCGTCGATACCACTGTCGGCCGTGCGCTGTTGTTCCAGGTTGTGCCAAAAGGGCTGTCGTACGACGTCGTCAACCTGCCGATGAAGAAAAAGGCGATCTCCAAGCTGATCAACCAGTGCTACCGCGTGGTTGGTCTGAAAGAGACTGTGATCTTCGCTGACCAGTTGATGTACACCGGTTTCGCCTACTCGACCATTTCCGGCGTTTCCATCGGTGTTAACGACTTCGTTATCCCGGATGAAAAAGCCCGCATCATCGGTGCTGCCACCGACGAAGTGAAAGAGATCGAGAGCCAGTACGCCTCCGGCCTGGTAACCCAGGGCGAGAAGTACAACAAAGTGATCGACCTTTGGTCGAAAGCGAACGACGAAGTCTCCAAGGCGATGATGGCCAACCTCTCGAAAGAGAAGGTCATCGACCGTCACGGCGACGAAGTCGAGCAAGAATCCTTCAACTCGATGTACATGATGGCCGACTCGGGTGCGCGGGGTTCCGCAGCACAGATTCGTCAGCTGGCCGGTATGCGTGGTCTGATGGCCAAGCCGGACGGTTCCATCATCGAAACGCCGATTACTGCGAACTTCCGTGAAGGTCTGAGCGTACTCCAGTACTTCATCTCGACTCACGGTGCTCGTAAAGGTCTGGCGGATACCGCGTTGAAAACTGCGAACTCCGGTTACCTGACTCGTCGTCTGGTGGACGTGGCGCAGGATCTGGTTGTAACCGAGATCGACTGTGGCACCGAACATGGCCTGGTAATGACTCCGCACATTGAAGGCGGCGACGTTGTAGAGCCGTTGGGTGAGCGCGTGTTGGGTCGTGTTATTGCCCGTGACGTATTCAAGCCAGGTACCGAGGACGTCATCGTTCCTGCCGGCACTCTGGTCGACGAGAAGTGGGTCGAGTTCATCGAGCTGAACAGCATCGACGAAGTGATCGTGCGTTCGCCGATCAGTTGCGAAACCCGCTATGGCATTTGCGCCAAGTGCTACGGCCGCGACTTGGCTCGTGGTCATCAGGTGAACATCGGTGAAGCTGTCGGCGTTATCGCTGCTCAGTCCATCGGTGAGCCGGGTACCCAGCTGACGATGCGTACGTTCCACATCGGTGGTGCGGCAAGCCGGACCTCCGCGGCCGACAGCGTTCAGGTGAAGAACGGTGGTACCGTCCGTCTGCATAACCTGAAGCACGTTGAGCGAGTGGATGGTCACCTGGTTGCTGTGTCCCGTTCCGGCGAGCTGGCGATCGCTGACGACTTCGGTCGTGAGCGTGAGCGTTACAAGCTGCCGTACGGTGCTGTGATTTCGGTTAAAGAAGGTGACAAGGTCGACGCTGGCTCTATCGTGGCCAAGTGGGATCCGCACACTCACCCAATCGTTACCGAAATGAAAGGTACCGTGACCTACGTGGGCATGGAAGAAGGCATCACGATCAAGCGTCAGACTGACGAATTGACCGGTATGACCAACATTGAAGTACTTGACGCGAAAGATCGTCCAGCTGCCGGTAAAGACATTCGTCCTGCCGTGAAGATGGTCGACGACAACGGCAAGGATCTGTTGCTGCCAGGCACTGACGTAATTGCTCAGTACTTCCTGCCAGCCAACGCCCTGGTCGGTGTAGCGGACGGCGCGAAGATCGCGATCGGTGATGTTATCGCTCGTATCCCGCAAGAAACTTCGAAGACCCGTGACATCACCGGTGGTCTGCCGCGTGTTGCCGACCTGTTCGAAGCTCGTCGTCCGAAAGAAGCCTCGATCCTGGCTGAAGTCAGCGGCACCATCGCGTTCGGTAAAGAGACCAAGGGCAAGCGCCGTCTGGTCATTACCCCGAACGACGGTAGCGATCCGTACGAAGAACTGATTCCGAAGTGGCGTCACCTGAACGTCTTCGAAGGCGAACAGGTAAACCGCGGCGAAGTTATCTCCGACGGTCCAAGCGATCCACACGACATCCTGCGTCTGCTGGGTGTGAGTGCGCTGGCCAAGTACATCGTGAACGAGATCCAGGACGTTTATCGCCTGCAGGGCGTGAAGATCAACGACAAGCACATCGAGACCATTCTGCGTCAGATGCTGCGTAAGGTTGAGATCGCTGAATCCGGCGATTCCAGCTTCATCAAGGGTGACCAGATGGAACTGACTCACGTACTGGTAGAGAACGAGCGTCTGAACACCGAAGACAAGTTTGTCGCCAAGTTCACCCGCGTTCTGCTGGGTATCACCAAGGCGTCGCTGTCGACCGAATCGTTCATCTCGGCGGCCTCTTTCCAAGAGACCACTCGCGTACTGACCGAAGCGGCGGTAACCGGCAAGCGCGATTACCTGCGCGGCCTGAAAGAAAACGTGGTCGTGGGTCGCCTGATCCCGGCTGGTACTGGCCTGGCCTATCACAGTGAGCGTAAGCGTCGCCGTGATGCAGACAAGCCTCTGCGCGTAAGCGCAAGTGAAGTTGAAGCTGCACTGACCGAAGCGCTGAACTCCAGCGGTAACTGAGGTCTGCAGTAGATTGAGATAGGGCCCTGGCTTTTCCGCTCACGAATCAAGACGATTTTGTCGGGGTTCGCTGATAGGGGAGGCCGGGGCCTTGCCTTGACTGGGGACAAGATCCTCTTTAGACTCTTGTACCCCTAAATTTGGTGGGGCTTGCGCCCTGCCATTTTGTTTATGTCGAAAGACAACAGTGGAGCTAGTAGATGGCAACTATCAACCAGCTGGTACGTCAGCCGCGTAAGCGTATCGTCGAGAAATCCGACGTGCCTGCGCTGCAGAACTGCCCGCAACGTCGTGGCGTGTGCACTCGCGTGTATACCACTACGCCGAAAAAACCTAACTCGGCATTGCGTAAAGTATGCCGTGTGCGTCTGACCAACGGTTTCGAGGTTTCCTCGTACATCGGTGGTGAAGGCCACAACCTGCAAGAGCACAGCGTGGTACTGATCCGCGGCGGTCGTGTAAAAGACTTGCCAGGTGTTCGTTACCACACCGTTCGCGGCTCCCTGGATACCTCCGGCGTTAAAGGTCGTAACCAAGGTCGTTCGAAGTACGGTACCAAGCGTCCGAAGTAATCGGCCGTTTTGCAGTTAATTATTTTATTGAGTCGATAAGAGTAAGGTCGGGCACGAGTCCTTTGGATCAACTGTCCCGAGCTAACCTGAAGACCGTTTGAGGGCTTATCATGCCAAGACGTCGCGTAGCAGCCAAACGTGAGATTCTGGACGATCCGAAATACGGAAGCCAGATCCTCGCCAAGTTCATGAACCACGTAATGGAAAGCGGCAAGAAAGCCGTTGCCGAGCGTATCGTTTATGGCGCGCTGGAAAAAGTTAAAGAACGCAAGAACAGCGATCCCCTGGAAATCTTCGAGAAAGCTCTCGACGCCATCGCTCCGCTGGTCGAAGTGAAGTCGCGCCGTGTTGGCGGTGCTACTTACCAGGTTCCGGTCGAAGTTCGTCCGTCCCGTCGTAACGCTCTGGCAATGCGCTGGTTGGTAGACTTCGCCCGTAAGCGCGGCGAGAAGTCTATGGCTCTGCGCTTGGCTGGCGAACTGCTGGATGCTGCCGAAGGCAAGGGTGCTGCAGTTAAGAAGCGTGAAGACGTACACCGTATGGCTGAAGCCAACAAGGCTTTCTCGCACTACCGCTTCTAATATCGGCATCATTCATTTTGCGAGGGCTTTATGGCTCGTACTACAGCAATCAACCGCTACCGTAACATCGGTATCTGTGCCCACGTTGACGCGGGCAAGACTACCACTACCGAGCGGATCCTGTTCTACACAGGTCTCAGCCACAAGATGGGTGAGGTGCATGACGGCGCTGCTACCACCGACTGGATGGTGCAGGAGCAGGAGCGTGGTATCACCATTACCTCTGCTGCTGTAACTACCTTCTGGAAAGGTTCGCGCGGCCAATACGATAACTATCGTGTAAACGTTATCGATACCCCGGGCCACGTAGACTTCACCATTGAAGTAGAGCGTTCGCTGCGCGTACTCGACGGCGCGGTCGTTGTGTTCTGCGGTACTTCCGGTGTTGAGCCTCAGTCCGAAACCGTATGGCGTCAAGCCAACAAATACGGCGTTCCACGTGTTGTTTACGTGAACAAGATGGACCGTGCCGGTGCCAACTTCCTGCGCGTTGTTGCTCAGATCAAAAACCGTCTGGGTCACACTCCGGTTCCAGTTCAGCTGGCTATCGGTGCAGAAGATAACTTCGAAGGTCAGATCGATCTGATCAAGATGAAGGCTATCTACTGGAACGACGACGACAAGGGTACTACCTATCGCGAGGAAGAAATTCCTGCCGATATGCTGGACCTGGCTAACGAGTGGCGCTCCAACATGGTTGAAGCTGCCGCCGAAGCCAACGAAGAGCTGATGAACAAGTACCTTGAAGAGGGTGAGTTGACTGTCGAAGAGATCAAGGCAGGCCTGCGCGCGCGCACCCTGGCCAGTGAGATCGTTCCGGCTGTCTGCGGTTCCTCGTTCAAGAACAAGGGCGTTCCGCTGGTTCTCGATGCTGTCATCGACTACCTGCCTGCTCCGACCGAGATCCCTGCAATCCAGGGTATCCATCCGGACAACATCGACGACGAAAACGCTCCGAAAATCGAGCGCCACGCCGACGACAGCGAACCGTTCTCGGCTCTGGCGTTCAAGATTGCTACTGACCCGTTCGTGGGTACCCTGACTTTCGTGCGCGTTTACTCGGGCATGCTGCAGTCTGGCGACTCCGTGATCAACTCGGTCAAGGGCAAGAAAGAGCGCGTTGGTCGTATGGTGCAGATGCACGCCAACCAGCGTGAAGAAATCAAGGAAGTGCTCGCGGGCGACATCGCTGCGCTGATCGGTATGAAGGACGTCACCACTGGTGACACCCTGTGTGATGCTGCCAGCCCGGTTATCCTCGAGCGTATGGACTTCCCTGAGCCGGTGATTTCGGTAGCTGTTGAGCCGAAAACCAAGCAAGACCAGGAGAAGATGGGTATTGCACTGGGCAAGCTGGCTCAGGAAGACCCGTCGTTCCGCGTCAAGACTGACGAAGAAACTGGTCAGACCATCATCTCGGGTATGGGTGAGCTTCACCTGGACATCCTCGTTGACCGCATGAAGCGCGAGTTCAACGTCGAAGCCAACATTGGTAAGCCGCAGGTTTCCTACCGCGAGAAGATCACCGTCGGCTGTGAAGTTGAAGGTAAGTTCGTTCGTCAATCCGGCGGTCGTGGCCAGTTCGGTCATTGCTGGATCCGTTTTGCTCCGGCAGACGTCGACGAAAAAGGCAATATCACTGAAGGTCTGGTGTTTGCCAACGAGGTCGTTGGTGGTGTGGTTCCGAAGGAATACATCCCGGCAATCCAGAAGGGTATCGAAGAGCAGATGAAGAACGGCGTTGTCGCCGGCTATCCGCTGATCGGCCTGAAGGCTACCGTGTTTGATGGTTCTTACCACGACGTCGACTCTAACGAGATGGCGTTTAAGGTAGCGGCCTCCATGGCGACCAAGCAGCTGCGTGAGAAGGGCAAGGGCGTAGTTCTTGAGCCGATCATGAAGGTTGAAGTAGTAACCCCTGAGGACTACATGGGTGACGTGATGGGTGACCTGAACCGTCGTCGTGGTCTGATCCAGGGTATGGAAGACTCGGTCTCTGGCAAGGTTATCCGTGCTGAAGTGCCGCTGGGTGAAATGTTCGGTTATGCGACCGACGTTCGTTCCATGTCCCAGGGTCGCGCGAGCTACTCCATGGAGTTCTCCAAGTACGCCGAAGCTCCGTCGAATATCGTCGAAGCACTCGTTAAAAAACAAGGCTAATCCAGCCCTTTAGGCAAGAGGTTCACTGTCGTGGCTAAAGAAAAATTTGAACGTAACAAACCGCACGTCAACGTTGGCACCATCGGTCACGTTGACCACGGTAAAACCACTCTGACCGCTGCACTGACTCGTGTTTGCTCCGAGGTTTTCGGTTCGGCTCGCGTTGACTTCGATAAGATCGACAGCGCTCCGGAAGAAAAGGCTCGTGGTATCACCATCAATACTGCGCACGTAGAGTACGATTCGAACATTCGTCACTACGCGCACGTTGACTGCCCAGGTCACGCCGACTACGTCAAAAACATGATCACTGGTGCTGCCCAGATGGACGGCGCGATCCTGGTTTGCTCGGCTGCCGATGGTCCGATGCCGCAAACTCGTGAGCACATCCTGCTGTCCCGTCAGGTAGGTGTTCCGTACATCGTTGTCTTCCTGAACAAGGCTGACATGGTGGACGACGCTGAGCTGCTGGAACTGGTTGAGATGGAAGTGCGCGACCTGCTGAGCACTTACGACTTCCCAGGTGATGACACTCCAATCATCATCGGTTCGGCTCTGATGGCTCTGAACGGCCAAGACGACAACGAAATGGGCACTACCGCTGTTAAGAAGCTGGTAGAAACTCTGGATACCTACATCCCAGAGCCAGAGCGTGCTATCGACAAGCCGTTCCTGATGCCAATCGAAG
>NZ_JBWKOM010000017.1:0-5423 GCF_059416085.1 Pseudomonas sp. GW821-FHT09E12
AGTTTTCGCCGAGTTAACGATTCGATCTTCTCGGTCGAAAGCGGAGAAAAAGAGGTGTTGACAGCAGCGTGTAACGCTGTAGAATTCGCCTCCCGCTGACGAGAGATCGGAAGCGCAAGTGGTTGAAGTTGCAAAGGAAACTTTGAAAACTTCTTAAAATAACCGCTTGACAGATACAGAGGCTGCTGTAGAATGCGCGCCTCGGTTGAGACGAAAGACTTAACCAACCGCTCTTTAACAACTGAATCAAGCAATTCGTGTGGGTGCTTGTGGAGTCAGACTGATAGTCAGAAAGATTATCAGCATCACAAGTTACTCCGCGAGAAATCAAAGATGTAACCAACGATTGCTGAGCCAAGTTTAGGGTTTTCTCAAAACCCAAAGATGTTTGAACTGAAGAGTTTGATCATGGCTCAGATTGAACGCTGGCGGCAGGCCTAACACATGCAAGTCGAGCGGTAGAGAGGTGCTTGCACCTCTTGAGAGCGGCGGACGGGTGAGTAATGCCTAGGAATCTGCCTGGTAGTGGGGGATAACGTCCGGAAACGGACGCTAATACCGCATACGTCCTACGGGAGAAAGCAGGGGACCTTCGGGCCTTGCGCTATCAGATGAGCCTAGGTCGGATTAGCTAGTTGGTGGGGTAATGGCTCACCAAGGCGACGATCCGTAACTGGTCTGAGAGGATGATCAGTCACACTGGAACTGAGACACGGTCCAGACTCCTACGGGAGGCAGCAGTGGGGAATATTGGACAATGGGCGAAAGCCTGATCCAGCCATGCCGCGTGTGTGAAGAAGGTCTTCGGATTGTAAAGCACTTTAAGTTGGGAGGAAGGGTACTTACCTAATACGTGAGTATTTTGACGTTACCGACAGAATAAGCACCGGCTAACTCTGTGCCAGCAGCCGCGGTAATACAGAGGGTGCAAGCGTTAATCGGAATTACTGGGCGTAAAGCGCGCGTAGGTGGTTCGTTAAGTTGGATGTGAAATCCCCGGGCTCAACCTGGGAACTGCATCCAAAACTGGCGAGCTAGAGTATGGTAGAGGGTGGTGGAATTTCCTGTGTAGCGGTGAAATGCGTAGATATAGGAAGGAACACCAGTGGCGAAGGCGACCACCTGGACTGATACTGACACTGAGGTGCGAAAGCGTGGGGAGCAAACAGGATTAGATACCCTGGTAGTCCACGCCGTAAACGATGTCAACTAGCCGTTGGGAGCCTTGAGCTCTTAGTGGCGCAGCTAACGCATTAAGTTGACCGCCTGGGGAGTACGGCCGCAAGGTTAAAACTCAAATGAATTGACGGGGGCCCGCACAAGCGGTGGAGCATGTGGTTTAATTCGAAGCAACGCGAAGAACCTTACCAGGCCTTGACATCCAATGAACTTTCCAGAGATGGATTGGTGCCTTCGGGAGCATTGAGACAGGTGCTGCATGGCTGTCGTCAGCTCGTGTCGTGAGATGTTGGGTTAAGTCCCGTAACGAGCGCAACCCTTGTCCTTAGTTACCAGCACGTCATGGTGGGCACTCTAAGGAGACTGCCGGTGACAAACCGGAGGAAGGTGGGGATGACGTCAAGTCATCATGGCCCTTACGGCCTGGGCTACACACGTGCTACAATGGTCGGTACAGAGGGTTGCCAAGCCGCGAGGTGGAGCTAATCCCACAAAACCGATCGTAGTCCGGATCGCAGTCTGCAACTCGACTGCGTGAAGTCGGAATCGCTAGTAATCGCGAATCAGAATGTCGCGGTGAATACGTTCCCGGGCCTTGTACACACCGCCCGTCACACCATGGGAGTGGGTTGCACCAGAAGTAGCTAGTCTAACCTTCGGGAGGACGGTTACCACGGTGTGATTCATGACTGGGGTGAAGTCGTAACAAGGTAGCCGTAGGGGAACCTGCGGCTGGATCACCTCCTTAATCGACGACATCAGCTGCTTCATAAGCTCCCACACGAATTGCTTGATTCATTGAAGAAGACGATTGGGTCTGTAGCTCAGTTGGTTAGAGCGCACCCCTGATAAGGGTGAGGTCGGCAGTTCGAATCTGCCCAGACCCACCAATTACTGGTGCACCCTGTAGCGATACGGGGCCATAGCTCAGCTGGGAGAGCGCCTGCCTTGCACGCAGGAGGTCAGCGGTTCGATCCCGCTTGGCTCCACCATTACAGATTGGTGTCCATCGTTTAAAGCTTAGAAATGAGCATTCCATCAAGTGGATGGTGAATGTTGATTTCTGATCTTTATCAGAATCGTTCTTTAAAAATTTGGGTATGTGATAGAAAGATAGACTGGATAGCACTTTCACTGGTGTTGTTCAGGCTAAGGTAAAATTTGTGAGTTTAATCGCGAATTTTCGGCGAATGTCGTCTTCACAGTATAACCAGATTGCTTGGGGTTATATGGTCAAGTGAAGAAGCGCATACGGTGGATGCCTTGGCAGTCAGAGGCGATGAAAGACGTGGTAGCCTGCGAAAAGCTTCGGGGAGTCGGCAAACAGACTTTGATCCGGAGATGTCTGAATGGGGGAACCCAGCCATCATAAGATGGTTATCTTGTACTGAATACATAGGTGCAAGAGGCGAACCAGGGGAACTGAAACATCTAAGTACCCTGAGGAAAAGAAATCAACCGAGATTCCCTTAGTAGTGGCGAGCGAACGGGGACTAGCCCTTAAGTGGCTTTGAGATTAGCGGAACGCTCTGGAAAGTGCGGCCATAGTGGGTGATAGCCCTGTACGCGAAAATCTCTTAGTCATGAAATCGAGTAGGACGGAGCACGAGAAACTTTGTCTGAATATGGGGGGACCATCCTCCAAGGCTAAATACTACTGACTGACCGATAGTGAACTAGTACCGTGAGGGAAAGGCGAAAAGAACCCCGGAGAGGGGAGTGAAATAGATCCTGAAACCGTATGCGTACAAGCAGTGGGAGCAGACTTTGTTCTGTGACTGCGTACCTTTTGTATAATGGGTCAGCGACTTATATTCAGTGGCGAGCTTAACCGAATAGGGGAGGCGTAGCGAAAGCGAGTCTTAATAGGGCGTTTAGTCGCTGGGTATAGACCCGAAACCGGGCGATCTATCCATGGGCAGGTTGAAGGTTAGGTAACACTGACTGGAGGACCGAACCGACTACCGTTGAAAAGTTAGCGGATGACCTGTGGATCGGAGTGAAAGGCTAATCAAGCTCGGAGATAGCTGGTTCTCCTCGAAAGCTATTTAGGTAGCGCCTCATGTATCACTGTAGGGGGTAGAGCACTGTTTCGGCTAGGGGGTCATCCCGACTTACCAAACCGATGCAAACTCCGAATACCTACAAGTGCCGAGCATGGGAGACACACGGCGGGTGCTAACGTCCGTCGTGAAAAGGGAAACAACCCAGACCGTCAGCTAAGGTCCCAAAGTTATGGTTAAGTGGGAAACGATGTGGGAAGGCTTAGACAGCTAGGAGGTTGGCTTAGAAGCAGCCACCCTTTAAAGAAAGCGTAATAGCTCACTAGTCGAGTCGGCCTGCGCGGAAGATGTAACGGGGCTCAAACCATACACCGAAGCTACGGGTATCACGTAAGTGATGCGGTAGAGGAGCGTTCTGTAAGCCTGTGAAGGTGAGTTGAGAAGCTTGCTGGAGGTATCAGAAGTGCGAATGCTGACATGAGTAACGACAATGGGTGTGAAAAACACCCACGCCGAAAGACCAAGGTTTCCTGCGCAACGTTAATCGACGCAGGGTTAGTCGGTCCCTAAGGCGAGGCTGAAAAGCGTAGTCGATGGAAAACAGGTTAATATTCCTGTACTTCTAGTTATTGCGATGGAGGGACGGAGAAGGCTAGGCCAGCTTGGCGTTGGTTGTCCAAGTTTAAGGTGGTAGGCTGGAATCTTAGGTAAATCCGGGGTTCTAAGGCCGAGAGCTGATGACGAGTTACCTTTTAGGTGACGAAGTGGTTGATGCCATGCTTCCAAGAAAAGCTTCTAAGCTTCAGATAACTAGGAACCGTACCCCAAACCGACACAGGTGGTTGGGTAGAGAATACCAAGGCGCTTGAGAGAACTCGGGTGAAGGAACTAGGCAAAATGGCACCGTAACTTCGGGAGAAGGTGCGCCGGTGAGGGTGAAGGACTTGCTCCGTAAGCCCATGCCGGTCGAAGATACCAGGCCGCTGCGACTGTTTATTAAAAACACAGCACTCTGCAAACACGAAAGTGGACGTATAGGGTGTGACGCCTGCCCGGTGCCGGAAGGTTAATTGATGGGGTTAGCTAACGCGAAGCTCTTGATCGAAGCCCCGGTAAACGGCGGCCGTAACTATAACGGTCCTAAGGTAGCGAAATTCCTTGTCGGGTAAGTTCCGACCTGCACGAATGGCGTAACGATGGCGGCGCTGTCTCCACCCGAGACTCAGTGAAATTGAAATCGCTGTGAAGATGCAGTGTATCCGCGGCTAGACGGAAAGACCCCGTGAACCTTTACTATAGCTTTGCACTGGACTTTGAATTTGCTTGTGTAGGATAGGTGGGAGGCTTTGAAGCGTGGACGCCAGTTCGCGTGGAGCCATCCTTGAAATACCACCCTGGCAACTTTGAGGTTCTAACTCAGGTCCGTTATCCGGATCGAGGACAGTGTATGGTGGGTAGTTTGACTGGGGCGGTCTCCTCCTAAAGAGTAACGGAGGAGTACGAAGGTGCGCTCAGACCGGTCGGAAATCGGTCGTAGAGTATAAAGGCAAAAGCGCGCTTGACTGCGAGACAGACACGTCGAGCAGGTACGAAAGTAGGTCTTAGTGATCCGGTGGTTCTGTATGGAAGGGCCATCGCTCAACGGATAAAAGGTACTCCGGGGATAACAGGCTGATACCGCCCAAGAGTTCATATCGACGGCGGTGTTTGGCACCTCGATGTCGGCTCATCACATCCTGGGGCTGAAGCCGGTCCCAAGGGTATGGCTGTTCGCCATTTAAAGTGGTACGCGAGCTGGGTTTAGAACGTCGTGAGACAGTTCGGTCCCTATCTGCCGTGGACGTTTGAGATTTGAGAGGGGCTGCTCCTAGTACGAGAGGACCGGAGTGGACGAACCTCTGGTGTTCCGGTTGTCACGCCAGTGGCATTGCCGGGTAGCTATGTTCGGAAAAGATAACCGCTGAAAGCATCTAAGCGGGAAACTTGCCTCAAGATGAGATCTCACTGGAACCTTGAGTTCCCTGAAGGGCCGTCGAAGACTACGACGTTGATAGGTTGGGTGTGTAAGCGCTGTGAGGCGTTGAGCTAACCAATACTAATTGCCCGTGAGGCTTGACCATATAACACCCAAGCAATTTGCGCTTAACAGCCAGATTGCGGTGTGTGAAGACGAAACGAACCGAAAGTTCGAGAAAACACACAAACTATCGCATACCCAATTTGCTGAAGCGTCGAAAGACG
>NZ_JBWKOM010000018.1:0-3116 GCF_059416085.1 Pseudomonas sp. GW821-FHT09E12
ATGTGAGAGTAGGTCATCGTCAAGATTAAATTCCGAAACCCCAATTGCGAAAGCAATTGGGGTTTTGTTTTTGCGCGAGGAAAAGCCTTTCAAATTGCAGCTGCTAGCTGCTTGATTGTGCCTGGTCACGCTTTCTATGCAACAGCCCTAGGCATGGCTATCATGCCTGCCTCATTGTGAGGCGAGATCTGCATGCTGACATTGTTGGAGCTTCTGAAGGATGGGCGGTTTCACTCGGGCCAGGCCCTTGGTGCCGCCTTGGGCGTTAGTCGCAGTGCCGTGTGGAAGCAGTTGCAGCAGTTGGAGGCTGAGCTGGGGCTCTCTATCCATAAAGTTCGCGGCCGCGGCTATCAGTTGGCGGCCCCGCTGACGCTTCTGAGTCCGGCTGATATTTACGAGCAATCAAAGGATTGCCCTTGGGCTGTGCTGGTTTTCGATTCTATCGACTCTACAAACGCCGAAGCTCTGAGGGCTGTCGAGCGTGGCGTACCTGCGCCGTTCCTGGTGCTTGCTGAGCGTCAGACGGCGGGGCGCGGTCGGAGAGGGCGAAAATGGGCTAGCCCTTTTGCAGAAAATGTTTATTACAGCCTCGTACTGCGTATCGATGGTGGAATGCGTCAGCTTGAAGGGCTCAGCTTGGTAGTCGGGCTGGCGGTCATGCAAACCTTGCGCGAGTTTGGAATTGCTGGTGCGGGCCTGAAGTGGCCAAACGATGTTTTAGTTGGGCGCAAAAAAATCGCCGGAATCCTGTTGGAGCTGGTTGGGGATCCTGCTGATGTCTGTCATGTAGTTCTGGGTGTAGGTATCAACGTCAGCATGCAGAAAGCCGACGAGATTGATCAGCAGTGGACGTCTGTACGGCTTGAGTCCGGCAAGCAGGTTGATCGTAACCAGTTGGTTGCTCGGCTGAGCATGGTGCTGAAAGCTTACCTGGAGCGCCACCAAACCCAGGGCTTTTCCTCTATTCAAGAGGAATGGGAGCAGAATCACTTGTGGCAAGGTAGTGCGGTGTCTCTGATTGCTGGGATCAATAAAATAGACGGTGTTGTTATGGGCATCGATCAGCAGGGCGCATTGCGATTGAGGGTGGATGGGGTTGAGAAGGTCTACAGCGGTGGTGAGCTCAGCTTGAGGTTACGCAATGATTCTTGAGCTTGATTGCGGAAACAGCTTCATTAAATGGCGCGTTCTGGATAATGCTGCGCTTGGGGTATTTGCTGAGGGTGTGGTTGATTCCGATGATGCTTTGGTCGGGCATCTGCGTACGCTAAACGGCTTGGTTTTGACCCGCTGCCGCTTGGTCAGCGTGCGCACGGCCGAGGAGACGAGCAAGCTTACTTCCATGTTGGTTCAGGCTTTTGGCGTGGCGGTGATCTGTGCTGCGCCTGCGAAAGAAATGGCCGGCGTACGAAATGGTTATGAGGAGTTTGAGCGACTTGGCCTGGATCGCTGGCTTGCCATGCTGGGAGGCTTTCGCCTTGCGGCTGGTGCCTGCCTGGTACTCGATTTCGGGACGGCGGTTACTGCGGATTTCATTGCTGCGGATGGCGAGCACCTGGGGGGGTTTATCTGCCCAGGGATGCCATTGATGCGTAATCAGCTGAGAACTCACACTCGTCGAATTCGGTACGATGATTTGTCTGCTGAACGTGCGCTGGTGAGCCTGTTGCCGGGTCGTACGACGGTTGAGGCGGTAGAGCGTGGCTGCTCATTGATGTTGAGGGGGTTCGTTCTAACTCAGTTGGAGTTGGCGCGTGGTTACTGGGGGGATGATTTCGTAGTATTTCTCACTGGTGGTGATGCTGATCTGGTTTCTGGGGTTGTCCCGCAAGGGCGAGTGGTTCCGGATCTGGTTTTTGTCGGATTGGCTATGGCATGCCCATTGTCCTGAGGTTTTTATGCGCTGGTTGTTCCTGCTGCTTCTGGTTCTCAATGTGTTCTATTACGTCTGGCATCAGCAGGAAGTGCCTTTACGTGCCAAGGAGGTAACACCTCTGACGCTTTATAAAGGGTCCCAGCAGGATATCCGCTTGTTGAGTGAGTCGTCTGACGCTCTCTCTAGGCGTGACAAGGGTGGGGCTCAAGCCGATTGCCTCTATATAGGTGGTTTTGCTCGTCGTGATCAGGCTCAAATGCTCGAGCAGCGTCTGTCGGCATTGGGGGTGGAGGTCCGGTTGAAGTCCTTGGGGTTGCCTGATGCTTCTGGTTACTGGTTGCGGGTGGCTCCTGAAAGCAAGCATTTGCTGGATGATTCGCTGCTGCAGAATCTTGCTAAAGAATTCAATGAGTTAAAACATAAAATAATGTCATGCGAAGGCATTGCAACTGTCGAGTAGTTTGCATAGAATGGCGCCCGCTCCGCAGTGAAGACCTCTAGAGGTAGACGCAGCGAAGCGAGGTCAACGCAGCTAACCTCAGGTTTTTAATGAGAAAATGCTTGACAGAAGGGTGGCATGATGTAGAATGCTGCCTCGCTTAGGAGGGGTTCCCGAGCGGCCAAAGGGATCAGACTGTAAATCTGACGTCTACGACTTCGAAGGTTCGAATCCTTCCCCCTCCACCAGATTTAGCGTGAGCTGCAGGCTCCGCGGGTATAGTTTAGTGGTAGAACCTCAGCCTTCCAAGCTGATGATGCGGGTTCGATTCCCGCTACCCGCTCCAAGTTTGCAGGTTGTGCAAAGTGTTTCGCTCTTGTAGCTCAGTTGGTAGAGCACACCCTTGGTAAGGGTGAGGTCAGCGGTTCAAATCCGCTCAAGAGCTCCATATAACAAGGCAGATATGAAAATATCTGCCTTTGTTTTAATGGCTTGTGTGACTTGCTCAATTCTTCTCCTAGGGGTGATTTCGATGGCTAAGGAAAAGTTCGAACGTAATAAGCCGCACGTCAACGTTGGTACCATTGGTCACGTTGACCACGGTAAAACCACTCTGACTGCTGCTCTGACTCGCGTCTGCTCCGAGGTTTTCGGTTCGGCTCGTGTTGACTTCGACAAGATCGACAGCGCCCCGGAAGAAAAGGCTCGTGGTATCACCATCAACACTGCGCACGTAGAGTACGATTCGAACATTCGTCACTACGCGCACGTTGACTGCCCAGGTCACGCCGACTACGTCAA
>NZ_JBWKOM010000019.1:0-2186 GCF_059416085.1 Pseudomonas sp. GW821-FHT09E12
GTCTCGAGGGACCGAACATGTACTCACCCGCCCTCGCGGGGAGGTTGTGCCTGGCTTTGCTGTGCCTGACTCCGCTACACCTCGTTCATGCCGCTCCCACCCCCGGTGACACCGACCTGATCCGCGAACGCCAGGATCGCCTGCTCGAAGAGCAGCGCCGGCGCCTGGAAGAACTCAAGGACCTGCCCGGTAAAGAGGCCGCCCCCACGGCGCCGACCGCACCTGCCGACACCCGCTGTTTCCCGATCCAGGACATCGAGCTCAAGGGCGCTGACAGCCTGTCCGCCGCCGAGCAGGCGCGCCTGCTCAAGCCTTATATCGGCCAGTGCCTGGGTGTCAGCCAGCTCAACGAGTTGCTCAAGGTCATCACCGATCACTACCTCGAGAAGGGCCTGGTGACCAGCCGTGCCTACCTGCCGCAGCAGGACCTGTCCGGCGGCCACTTGAAGGTGCTGGTGGTCGAGGGCCGGCTCGAAGGCTTGAAGGGCGCGGCCGACAGCCAGCTGTCCGAGCGCGAGCTGGCCATGGCCTTTCCCGGCCAGGTCGGCGAGCGGGTCAACCTGCGGGAAATCGAACAACTGGTGGACCAGCTCAACCGCCTGCCGTCGAACCAGGCGCAAATGGAGCTGGCCCCCGGCAAGGAGGTCGGTGGCAGCGAAGTGCTGGTCAAGAACACTGCGCAAAAGCCCTGGCGAGCCGGGCTGTCACGCAGCAACGACGGCCAGCGCAGCACCGGCGAGCAGCAGTGGGGCACCACCTTCGACTGGGACAGCCCGCTGGGGCTGGCCGACCAGCTGATGTTGCGCGGTGGCCACGATGCCATGAGCGATCACCAGCACAGCTCCAACAACGCCATGCTCTATTACAACCTGCCCTGGGGCTGGTGGAACTTCAGTTACACCTACAGCCAGAGCGAGTACCGCTCCCAGGCCCAGGCCAATGGTTTCAGCTTCAAGCAGACCGGCGACAGCCAGAACCACCAGCTGCGCGCCGAGCGGGTGATCCTGCGTGATGCGGTGAGCAAGACTTCGCTGAATGCCGGCCTGGCCTACCTGCGCACCAACAACTTCATCGAAGACAGCAAGCTGGCCTTGAGCAGCAATCGCCTCAGCGAAGCCCAGTTCGGCATCAACCACGGCCGGCGTATCGGCGGTGCCTTCGTCAACCTCGACCTGGGCATGCAGCACGGCATTGGCGCTTTCGACGCCCAGGGCAATGGCCACCCGGGACCCGGCGAGCCGAATGCGCGCTACCGCAAATACACCGCCACCCTCAGTTACCTGCAGCCGTTCAAGCTGTGGGGCGAGTCGTTCAGCTTCAGCAGCCTGATGACCGGCCAGCGCAGCGAAGACGTGCTGTTCAGCCCGCAGCGCACCAGCCTGGGCGGGCAGTCGTCGATTCGCGGGTACAAGGACCAGTCGCTGTCCGGCGACAGCGGCGGGTACTGGCGCAACGACCTGCGCTGGAGCCGTCCGGTGACCTGGGCCTGGCTACAGCCACTGTTCACTGAGTACGGCAGCAGCCTGGGCTACGACCAGGGCGTCATCCGTGGCGATCGCTACAACGGTGAGCAGCACGGGCGCCTGTCGAGCAACTCCCTGGAGCTGTTCGCCCGCGGCCGGCACCTGGCGACCAGCGTGACCTTCGCCCATTCCCTTGAACGCCCGGATGTCCTGAGCGAGCGCGAAGCGCCGATCTACTTCCGCCTGGATTTCTTCCTCTGATTCGCGTTTTTCCGAGACCTTCGACATGGATGTTCGCCAATTCGCTTTCCTGGCCCGCCAGCCTTCTGCTGCCCTGAAAACCCGCGAGCACTTCTGCGGCCTGCCCAAGCGCGGCCTGGCGTTCATCCTGGCCAACGCCATGTTCTGGCAACCGCTGTGGGCCCAGGCGGAAGGCATCGTGGTCAGCGCGCCGGGCACCAGCCTGGGCCAGGCGGGCAACGGCGTACCCATCGTCAATATCGCCACGCCCAATGGCAGCGGCCTGTCGCATAACCAGTTCCACGACTACAACGTCGGCCAGCAGGGGCTGATCCTCAACAACGCCACCGACCGCACGCAGAGCACCCAACTGGGCGGGATCATCGTCGGCAACCCGAACCTCAAGGGCGTCGCGGCGCAAACCATCCTCAACGAAGTCAACGGCGGCAGCCCGAGCCAGCTGCGCGGCTACACCGAAGTGGC
>NZ_JBWKOM010000020.1:0-1231 GCF_059416085.1 Pseudomonas sp. GW821-FHT09E12
TGAATCGCCCCGGATTCTCTAGACACCTTGCAAGCTCATTGCGTAACGCTTTTCAAACTCTGCCGGTGACAGCTGATTGTTGAAACCATGACGGCGTTTTGCGTTGTAGAACATCTCGATGTAATCGAACACATCACTACGAGCATCTTGCCGCGAGGTGTAGATTTTTCGCTTGATCCGTTCCCGTTTCAGAAGCTGGAAAAAGCTCTCGGCCACAGCGTTGTCATGACAGTTGCCTCGGCGACTCATGCTGGCAACCAAATTGTTTGCCTTCAAAAAGCTGCGCCAATCGGAGCTGCTGTACTGGCTGCCTTGGTCGGAATGAACCATCACTTCTTGCTTCGGTTTACGCCTCCAAACCGCCATCAACAACGCGTCAATAGCCAAATCACTGGTCATCTGCGACTTCATTGACCAGCCAACGACCTGGCGAGAAAACAGATCCAACACCACAGCCAAATACAGCCAGCCTTCATAAGTGCGAATGTAGGTGATGTCGGTGACCCAAACTTTGTTGGGTTCTACGACATCAAACTGGCGCTTCAGCAAATTGGGTGAGGCGACCGCTGGCTTACCGCCGTACTTTCCAGGGCGGCGTCGATACCCTGTCTGGGAGCGCAGACCTTCAAGACGCATCAGCCTCGCTACACGATGGCGACCACAATCTTCACCGACCTCGCGCAGATCGTCATGGACTTTGCGATAGCCATAAACGCCGCCACTCTCCAGCCATGAATGCTTGATCAAACGCAGCAGTCGCTGGTCGTCTTTGGCGCGTACAGATTGCGGCTCGGACAGCCAGGCGTAATAACCGCTGGGATGGACTTTAAGCGTCAGACAAAGCCGCCGAATCGAATAGTCGCCCGCGCGCTGCTTGATAAAGGCGTACTTCAGCCGCACTCCTTGGCAAAGTACGCGGCGGCCTTTTTTAAGATGTCTCGCTCTTCAGTGACGCGCTTGAGTTCTGCTCGCAGACGACGCAGTTCAGCGTGCTGATCATCGTCTTGCTGTCGTTCTTCTTGAGGTTTGCTGTAGCGCTTTATCCAGGCATATAAGCTATGCGTCGACACGCCAAGACGGGCCGCTACATCAGCGACAGGCAGCTTCTTTTCGGTCACTTGATTGACCGCTTGGATTTTGAATTCTTCGGGGTAACGCGGGTTGCTCATGGCACCTCCTGATTGGCCTCAGTTTAAGGCAAAGAGGTGTCTACGAAACCCGGGGCGATTCA
>NZ_JBWKOM010000021.1:0-594 GCF_059416085.1 Pseudomonas sp. GW821-FHT09E12
GCTGGTAGAAACTCTGGATACCTACATCCCAGAGCCAGAGCGTGCTATCGACAAGCCGTTCCTGATGCCAATCGAAGACGTGTTCTCGATCTCCGGCCGCGGTACCGTGGTAACTGGTCGTGTTGAGCGTGGTATCGTTCGCATCCAGGAAGAAGTTGAGATCGTTGGTCTGCGCGACACTCAAAAAACCACCTGCACCGGTGTTGAGATGTTCCGCAAGCTGCTGGACGAAGGTCGTGCTGGTGAGAACTGCGGCGTTCTGCTGCGTGGCACCAAGCGTGACGACGTTGAGCGTGGTCAGGTTCTGGTTAAGCCAGGTACCGTTAAGCCGCACACCAAGTTCACTGCTGAAGTGTACGTTCTGAGCAAGGAAGAAGGCGGCCGTCATACTCCGTTCTTCAAAGGCTACCGTCCACAGTTCTACTTCCGTACTACTGACGTGACTGGTAACTGCGAGCTGCCAGAAGGCGTTGAAATGGTAATGCCGGGTGACAACATCCAGATGACTGTCACTCTGATCAAAACCATCGCGATGGAAGATGGTCTGCGTTTCGCTATCCGTGAAGGCGGTCGTACCGTCGGCGCTGGCGTCGT